>NZ_JBHSTP010000010.1:0-542 GCF_042660285.1 Luethyella okanaganae | reverse complement strand
ACGAGGTCTTCGTGTTTAACGCTACCTTCCAGACCCCTGACCTGACCACGTTCTGCCGACTTGACGAGCTCGGCCTCGAAGCGATTGGGCAACGTCTCGAACCAGACCGTGCGCTCATCGAGTGCCGAGTCGCCCAGTCCGACCCCTGGTGCCGCAGGTGCGGGGCGGAAGGCATCCCGCGTGACAGCGTCGTTCGGACACTCGCGCATGAGCCCTGCGGGCATCGTTCCACGATCCTGAAGATCCGGATCCGCCGCTTCCGCTGCTCCTGGTGTCGGAAGGTCTGGCGAGAAGACACCACCGCTGCCGCACCCGCCCGGGCGAAGATCTCGCGCGCCGGGGTTCGTTGGGCCCTCGAGGCACTGGTCATCGATCACCTCACCGTCTCGCGTGCAGCGGCGAATCTCGGGGTGTCCTGGCACACCGCGAACACCGCGATCCTTGACGAGGGGAAACGGCGGCTGATCGATAACCCGAACCGGTTCGACGGGGTCACCACGATCGGCGTCGACGAACACGTCTGGCGGCACACCCGCCGAGGC
>NZ_JBHSTP010000009.1:0-648 GCF_042660285.1 Luethyella okanaganae | reverse complement strand
AATAGAAAACACAACATTAGAAGTAGAACATGTCAATACGCCGGAGTTGCTAACGCCCTACACGTTCCCGCCATCGACTACTCCGTTCAGCTCAGTGTCATTCACAACTAAGGTCGACACCGACCCTGGGCCGACAGCGAAGATCCGCTGGTCCCATTCCTTTAGTTTCGCCGACAAGGGCCCCATCGGGAGTCCGGGCCATACCTATAACGTTTCGGGCGTTGCCCATACCGGGATGGAGGCCAACGGCAACAAGCGTTCGTTCTTCTTCACGGCCTGGGATTCGAACGAGGCCATGGCCGGCGCACCGGGAAGCTCCTGCGCTCCGCTCGAGCCAGATCCGTCCGACAGAGAGGCGACGGGGATGACTTGCCGGATGGCGGTTGATTGGGTCGCGGGTCATACCTATCGTTCCGATGTGAAGCATGAGGGTGACCGCTGGTTCAGTGTCACCGTGACCGACGAGGTCACCAGCGAATCCTTCGATCTGGGAAGAATCCGAGCAAGGGATACAAAGGCCGATGCGATTTCGCCTCACGGTATGAGCGACGTCACTACCTACCTCGAGGGAACGTGTGATAGTCATCCGCAGTCGAGCGTGACGTTCAACCGGCCTCTCGGCTCGTCGGACGGAGGCGCTTCCGTACC
>NZ_JBHSTP010000008.1:0-1175 GCF_042660285.1 Luethyella okanaganae | reverse complement strand
TCACTACCTACCTCGAGGGAACGTGTGATAGTCATCCGCAGTCGAGCGTGACGTTCAACCGGCCTCTCGGCTCGTCGGACGGAGGCGCTTCCGTACCAGCCGAGATCTCGGCCACGGTGACCCCCGGGTGTCCGGATTCGACCACTGTCAGTCTGGTGGATGCCGAGGATTCGCACCACGATATCGCAGCGCGAAACGCTAAGCGGGGGCAGGTATTCGGCCCCGGTGGAAACGTGATGCAAGGAAGCGACACTTTCGGATCGGTTGTTCTCTTGAAGAGACCTCAGGACGTCAAGTCGCAAGCATGGGTCTACGCCTTGGACCACACGCTTCGCCTGCCCGAGAGCGACATGTGCTTGATTGCTCTCGATGGTGCCGTTACCATGACAGGCTGCCTCCCAGCAGCGGAGCAAGACTACAATGTGAAGAATTTGAAGACTCGGCAGCGAGAATGGGACTATCACGAGAGCACTCAGCAATATGTCTCTCGCTTCGACGGCCGGTGTCTTATGTCCCAGGGAGCTGGTTCCCCATTGATGGTGAGAGCGTGCGATGCGAACGACCCTCTCCAGAAGTGGTCTCTGCCCAAGTGATCTCCTCCCCATAAAGGGCTGACGACTGACCGGCACTGCGACAGTGGTGCCGGTCAGTCGCGTTCGCAGCCGATGCGAGCAGGTCGTGCTCTGGTGGCGAGGTCTCTTGGCCGGATTTCTCAGACGTCCCTGTCCACGGTGTGCGGCAGCAACCCGAACCTGCACACCCACGGTCACGTGTCGACGAAGGCGCTCGGCGTCGACGGTAGGTGGTGCTCGCTCGACCAGCTCCCAACTATGCGGCTGGGGCTTGAGCGCCCACGACGCGACACAGGGCTGCCGCGGCACCGAGGCCGGCTGGGATGCCAACGGCCTGGCCTCCTCGCCGCATCGACGATGGCGCACGGGGTCGCTTCGAAATGCATGACCAGCACGAGCGCAATGAGGACGAGAGCGGTGTTGACGAGCAGCACAAGACTGGCGAGCAGTCGTGCGGCGTGGCTCTGCATCCGTGGCCTTCTGCACTCATTTCATCGATGACCCTGCGTTGGTGATGGTCGAGCTTCCTCGCGAAAGTCGACGCCACTCAGGCCCCTTTTGGTCCTCAATTCGGCGCAAGATGTTGAGCCACAGGTTGTATTG
>NZ_JBHSTP010000007.1:0-1205 GCF_042660285.1 Luethyella okanaganae | reverse complement strand
GCATCTCCACATGCGTCTCATCACGAACCTCATCAAACGACGGCAACAACACCCCTCCACACCCCGACAGAGTCAACACAGCGAGCACCACGACCACAACGCCCGCTACAACAACCCGCCTCACTGCGCCGCTCCATCGAGGCGCCGCCGTATTGCGAATGGAACCCGGCGGCTCACTTCCGCGGCTCCGGGTCCTGTGCGCAACGCGAGTACCCGCGGACAAGAATGCGAGCCCCCTGTTCAGCATCTTGATCGTTGCTGACTCCTAGAAGAATGTCCGTCTTGGGCGCGCGTAAGGAGAAGCTCCGCGTGATCGATGCGTCGGCGGCCACTTCGAAGTACCCGTCCGCGAGCAAGTCCACCTTCACCTCATCCATCCACGGCTGAATCCCGAACCCATCCGCGACATACACCCCCCATTCACCCGTGTAGAAGATCCCGACCCCGCCGTCACACGGATAGCTGAAGTCCGGCATCGGATCATCCATCCTCACAACCGCCCCCTCCGGGAGACGATCGACGATCTTCTGCATCTCCACATGCGTCTCATCACGAACCTCATCAAACGACGGCAATGTGCTCCCTCCGCAACCCGCAAGGACGAGGACCGCCGTCAGAACCAGCGCACCGGCAACGAAGTACTTCATCGAGCCGCTTCTTCGAGCCGTTTCAACACATGCTCCAATACGACGTGATTGTCGGTGGTGCCGACGACCTGGTTGTGATTGTCGACCATGCCCGCCACCTGCACCGGGATACCGACCGGCGGGGCGACAACCAGCCGGCTCACTTCCGCGGGTAAGGGTCCTGTGCGCACCGCGAGAACCCGCTCACCAAAACACGAGCGCCCTCGGTGGCTTTCGCGTCGTTGATCAACCCGATGAGCAAGCCCGATTCAGGCGCTCGAAGTGAGAAACTCTTCACGAGGGCAGGGTCGATATCCTCCTCAACATACCCGTCCGCGAGCAAGTCCGCCTTCACCTCATCCATCCACGGCTGAATCCCGAACCCATCCGCGACATACACCTCCCATTGGCCGGTATAGAACACCCCTGCCCCGCCGTCACACCAGAACCTCGAGGCCGGGCGCGGGTCGTCAACCCTCACAACCGCCCCCTCCGGGAGACGATCGACGATCTTCTGCATCTCCACATGCGTCTCATCACGAACCTCATCAAACGACGGCAATGTGCTCCCTCCGCAAC
>NZ_JBHSTP010000006.1:0-3776 GCF_042660285.1 Luethyella okanaganae | reverse complement strand
TGCTCAGAAGACGTTCGTCGAACGGCTCATCGCTGAGGCCAGGGATTCGGGAGCCGAGGTGCGCGAGTTCGGCGAGCTGCCCGCCGATCTCGCGCTGAAGGACGGCAACTTCGTTCGCCCCGCCCTGGTCGTCGATCCAGACCCGCTCCTCGGCGTGGTCGTGGAGGAGCAGTTCGGCCCTGTCGTTCCCGTGATCCCCTTCGACACCGAGGAGGAGGTGATCCGGCTCGCGAACGGCAACTGGGCGGGACTGGGCGCGTCGGTGTGGACGGCCGACGCCGAGGCGGCGCGACGCATCGGCTCGCAGATGGTCTGCGGGTACGTCTGGGTGAACGATCACGGCGCCCCGCGCCTCGACCTGCGCGCGCCCTTCGGCGGCATGAAACAATCGGGCATCGGCCGCGAACAGGGCATCGAGGGCGTCCGCGCCTTTCAGGACACCCGCTCCATCGCCACGATCGACCCCGTCGCGCTCGCCGTTGCCGAGCATTGACCGCCGACGCTCTGGACCTATCGTCGGCACATAGGAGAGTGGAGAGATGAGCACATCCGAGCCGCGGTTCACGACGTTGCAGCAACCGCTCACGCGAACGGACATCGTCACGGAGGCCCTGCCGGGCGCTCTCGACGACGGCGCGTTCACACCCCGTCACCTCGCGCTGCTCTCCAATGCGCTCGTCTGGGCTCAGTCGCAGGCCTTCAGGCAGGAGTTCGCTCTCGCGACGAACGAATGGCGTGTGCTCTCGGCCCTCGCATCGCGGCCTGGCCAGTCGGCGACCGAGATATCCGAGTCGCTCTCCGCGAACAAGGCCGTCATCTCGGCGAGCGTCAACACGCTGGCCGCCCGCGGTCTGCTCGTGCTCGTCGATGGTGCTCGGCGTTCACGCGCCCTCTACCTCACGGGCGATGGCGCCGAGATGCACGATCGGATGGCCCCGATCGCGATGCGGGGACAGCGACTCATCGAAGAGGAGCTGGGGCCGGCCGAGCTCTCGGAGCTCAACGCCCTCCTGCAGCGCCTGACCGAGCGGGCGCGACGGCTGAACGATCGCGCGCGGTGATCCCCGCGCCGGAACGTGGCAGGGCGTCGCCGCTCATGCCGTGTCGGCCATGACGACGCATGCTGCCTGCCCGACCGGCGAGTCACCATCCTTCCGAAAAGGAGATGCATCGCGGATCCCGGAGTCAACGCCCACCGCGAAAACTGCCCAGGCTCATCGCCTTCCGCGATCCGCGAGGACGAGCGCGAGCGCACCGAGCCCTACCGCAGAGCCGACTCGCACAATGCCGTCCAACATTGCAAGCGCGACGATTGGGGGCAGGGTCTCCGGCGAGACAATGCCCGAACCTACCTGTTGAAGCACCCATAGAAGGGATACCGCCCCCAAAGCCCATGCCGGCGCCCATGCCCACGGCGCGGGAACCACGCCGGCACGGCCAATCTGGACAACCGCAACAAGAGCAAAGATGAATTGGGCGAGCGCATCCCCATAGCCGAACGTGAGATCAGGTGAGAAAAAGACACCGATAATAGCGCTCACCGCGATCCAAACCGCCAACGCTGTCATAGCCGCGGTGCCTAAAGGACGACGGGCGGTAACGCTACCTGCCCCTCGAAGCCCAATGGCAAAGACGAGCAAGGAAGCGGAGTACATCGCCGTACCGACAAAGCTCCACCCCACCAAAAGCGACTCGACAGGCCGAGCGGATGCAGACACGACCACCGATCCGAGAAGCAACGCACCGCCGAGATACCACGTGCGCCGTGTATCTAACCCAGCCTCACTCGTGATCTGCTGGTCAGCCATGCCGGCTTACTGTACCGGGTCTGCTGGATGGATGGGTGGCGTTTGGTCTGGTTTGCCTGGGAGGGTTGGCTTGGAAGGATGTCATTGTGCCCAAGTTTTAGCCGAGTGAGTTTCGTCATTGAACCGCCTCGGCGTGTTCGGAGGGTGGTGTTCTGGTTTCAGCTGGCCGGTTCGAGGTTTGCTGGTTGAGCGTAGCTGGTCTGCTCGAGTTCGATCGGGGTGAGGTTGTCGATGGACTCGTGGGTGCGCTCGGTGTTGAACCAGTGCACCCGGTCGAGGGTTGCGACTTCGACTTGGTCGATGGTCCGGCAGGGTCCGCTGGGACGGATCGGCTCGGTCTTGTACAGGCCGATCTGGGACTCGGTGAGGGCGTGTCGGCCGAGGCCGCCGAGGTCGCCTACGAGCGCTCTCGGTACTGCTATGCGCTATCGGTGTGCGGGGAGCCTTCGACCGCGTGAGTAGCGCACGGTCGGTGCCCGTCGATGCGAGGTATCCAGCTACGCGAAGGTGAGACGAGCCAACGCAATACCTATAGACTTTACCTATTTACATAGGTAAAATAGAGACTCCGTGGTGTGATGAGGCGTCGCGGCTGAGAGCGGAGAGGACCTCGATCAGTGGCACGAAGCCCGATGCTCCTGTCTCGGCACGCCGTCTCCACTCCGGTCGATCGCGCCTGCCTCGATCGGGTGTGGCGTAACTTCGCACTCGACGCGCTCCAGAAAGACGCCACATGAGCACGCTGGATCTCGCCCAGCGGACGGCACAACGCGACAGGACGCGTGCGATCGCCGCGGTGAGGGAGCTGCTTCTCGCCGTGGGCGAGGACGCCGATCGCGTCGGGCTCCAGAGAACGCCGGAGAGGTTCGCCGATCTGATGATCGACATGCTCTCATGCGTCGGAGTCGACCCCGTCTCGGCGATGGGCGCTCCCGTCCCGCTGGAAGACGGCGAGACGGCAGGTGAGCTGGTCTCGGTGACGGGGATTCCCTTCCGCACTCTCTGCGAACACCACCTCGTCCCCTTCGAAGGCGAAGCCGATGTCTCGTACTTCCCACGCGCCCGCCTCGCCGGGTTCAGTCGCATCGCGCGTGTGGTGAACGTTGCCGCCGCCCGGCCGCAGTTGCAGGAACGGCTTGGCCAGCAGGTCGCACTGGCCGTCCACCAGGCCCTCGAGCCGCACGGCGTCGTCGTACGCTTGGAAGCGTCACATGGTTGCATGAGCCATCTGGAACCTCACGCGACCGGAGCGCGGATCGTCACGATCGCCACAGCGGGCATCGTGACCGACGCCGCTTTGGCGTTGACTCTGGCCGGGCGCGGTAGAGCCTGATACGGGGGCCGCCTGACGCGGCCTCCTGTGGCTCGGCGTGTGACCGGCAGGGCTCGGCGTGGTTGAACGCGGCAGGGCGTGTGGGTGACGTGGCAGGATCCGGACGCGCGAGGCTTCCGGATCCTGCCCTGCGGAGATCATCCCGTCAGTGCGCCATTGTCGCGAGGGCCTCTGGGTCGATGGTGGCGATGGAGCGGGTGTCCTGAAAGGCACGGATGCCGTCGATGCCCTGTTCGCGGCCGATGCCGGATTGTTTCATGCCGCCGAACGGGGCCCGGAGGTCGAGGCGGGTTGCCCCGTGGTCGTTGATCCAGACGTAGCCGCAGACCAGTTGCGATCCGACCCGCGACGCCGACTCGGGCGACGCTGTCCAGACGGATCCGCAGAGGCCGCCCCAGGTGTCGTTCGCGAGGGCGACGGCTTCGTCTTCGGTGTCGAAGGGGATGATCGGGATGACGGGACCGAATTGCTCCTGAGTGACCACGCGCAGCGACGGCTCGGGGTCGACGACGATCGCGGGGCGGACGAAGTTGCCGCCGGCCAGGTCGCCGTCGGGGAGGGTGCCGAACTCGCGGACGTCGGCTCCAGAGTCTTTCGCCTCCTGGATGATCTCGTCCACGAAGGCCTTCTGCACC
>NZ_JBHSTP010000005.1:0-5681 GCF_042660285.1 Luethyella okanaganae | reverse complement strand
CCGGGTGTGTCTGATTTTTGAGAACTTAACAGCGTGCACAATGTTATATGCCAATTGTTATGTGCCGAATTGGTCTCTTGTGTTTGATCTGGTTTTTTGCTGGTGATGGTGTGGGGGATTTGTTTGGGATTGTTGTTGGATGAATTAGTGAATGTCAGTAATGATGTTTGTTTTTTTGTCAGTGTCAAACTTGTGTCTTTCTGCCTGTTTTGGTGGTTGGGTGCAGTGGATGTGCCGGGGCGTTTTGCGTTTCGTGCGTTTATGCATTTATGGAGAGTTTGATCCTGGCTCAGGACGAACGCTGGCGGCGTGCTTAACACATGCAAGTCGAACGATGAAGCCTAGCTTGCTGGGTGGATTAGTGGCGAACGGGTGAGTAACACGTGAGCAATCTGCCCTTGACTCTGGGATAAGCGCTGGAAACGGTGTCTAATACCGGATATGACCTTCCTCGGCATCGGGTGTTGGTGGAAAGATTTTTTGGTCAGGGATGAGCTCGCGGCCTATCAGCTTGTTGGTGAGGTAATGGCTCACCAAGGCGACGACGGGTAGCCGGCCTGAGAGGGTGACCGGCCACACTGGGACTGAGACACGGCCCAGACTCCTACGGGAGGCAGCAGTGGGGAATATTGCACAATGGGCGCAAGCCTGATGCAGCAACGCCGCGTGGGGGATGACGGCCTTCGGGTTGTAAACCTCTTTTAGTAGGGAAGAAGCGTAAGTGACGGTACCTGCAGAAAAAGCACCGGCTAACTACGTGCCAGCAGCCGCGGTAATACGTAGGGTGCAAGCGTTGTCCGGAATTATTGGGCGTAAAGAGCTCGTAGGCGGTTTGTCGCGTCTGCTGTGAAATCCCGAGGCTCAACCTCGGGTCTGCAGTGGGTACGGGCAGACTAGAGTGCGGTAGGGGAGATTGGAATTCCTGGTGTAGCGGTGGAATGCGCAGATATCAGGAGGAACACCGATGGCGAAGGCAGATCTCTGGGCCGTAACTGACGCTGAGGAGCGAAAGCGTGGGGAGCGAACAGGATTAGATACCCTGGTAGTCCACGCCGTAAACGTTGGGAACTAGATGTGGGGGCCATTCCACGGTCTCCGTGTCGCAGCTAACGCATTAAGTTCCCCGCCTGGGGAGTACGGCCGCAAGGCTAAAACTCAAAGGAATTGACGGGGGCCCGCACAAGCGGCGGAGCATGCGGATTAATTCGATGCAACGCGAAGAACCTTACCAAGGCTTGACATATGCCGGAAACGGCCAGAGATGGTCGCCCCGCAAGGTCGGTATACAGGTGGTGCATGGTTGTCGTCAGCTCGTGTCGTGAGATGTTGGGTTAAGTCCCGCAACGAGCGCAACCCTCGTCCTATGTTGCCAGCACGTTATGGTGGGAACTCATGGGATACTGCCGGGGTCAACTCGGAGGAAGGTGGGGATGACGTCAAATCATCATGCCCCTTATGTCTTGGGCTTCACGCATGCTACAATGGCCGGTACAAAGGGTTGCGATGCCGTAAGGTGGAGCGAATCCCAAAAAGCCGGTCTCAGTTCGGATTGAGGTCTGCAACTCGACCTCATGAAGTCGGAGTCGCTAGTAATCGCAGATCAGCAACGCTGCGGTGAATACGTTCCCGGGCCTTGTACACACCGCCCGTCAAGTCATGAAAGTCGGTAACACCCGAAGCCAGTGGCCCAACCTTTTTGGGGGGAGCTGTCGAAGGTGGGATCGGTGATTAGGACTAAGTCGTAACAAGGTAGCCGTACCGGAAGGTGCGGCTGGATCACCTCCTTTCTAAGGAGCATGTGCAGTCCTCGCTGTTTACACGGGGAATAAACTGCCAAGTCATTTCGGGGACGGATGTTTCTCGGTGGCGCTCATGGGTGGAACATTGACATTGTGGCCAGGTGGCGATCTTGAGTCTCAGTACGCTCTTCGGAGTTGGAACGGGTGATGGGGAGTGGTCTGGTCTTTTGCACGCTGTTGGGTCCTGAGGGATCGGGCCCCCGTTTTGCGGGTGGACGGTACTCTGGGTCTTTCCTGTTTCTGGCATGACTGGCCGGGTGGGGGAGGCGCCGCCCGTACTTTGAGAACTACACAGTGGACGCGAGCATCTTAGATTGACCCTTTGGGGTCGATCACAAGATTTTTCGGGCGTTTCCTTTCGGGGGAGTGTTCGATTGATCATTGGTCTATTTCTCTGTTAGAGGAATCGATTCGAACTCATGTGATTTCAAGATTCTAAGAGCAAACGGTGGATGCCTTGGCATCTGGAGCCGAAGAAGGACGTAGTAATCTGCGATAAGCCTCGGGGAGCTGATAAACGAGCTGTGATCCGAGGATTTCCGAATGGGGAAACCCCGCCGGGCCCTTTGGGTGACCTGGTGACTCCCGCCTGAATGTATAGGGCGGGTAGAGGGAACGTGGGGAAGTGAAACATCTCAGTACCCACAGGAAGAGAAAACAAGAGTGATTCCGTGAGTAGTGGCGAGCGAAACCGGAAGAGGCCAAACCGATTATGTGTGAGAGCCGGCAGGTGTTGCATGGTCGGGGTTGTGGGACTTTTCTGCTGATTCTGCCGAATGGCGAACGTTACAGCGCGACATAGGCGAATGGTATTGAAAGGCCAGTCGGAGAGGGTGCGAACCCCGTAGCCGAAATGTCGTAATGGCGTGAGGAGCATCCCAAGTAGCACGGGGCCCGAGAAATCCCGTGTGAATCTGTCAGGACCACCTGATAAGCCTAAATACTCCCAGATGACCGATAGCGGACAAGTACCGTGAGGGAAAGGTGAAAAGTACCCCGGGAGGGGAGTGAAAGAGTGCCTGAAACCGTTTGCTTACAAACCGTCGGAGCCTCCGTGTTGGGGTGACGGCGTGCCTTTTGAAGAATGAGCCTGCGAGTTAGTGATATGTGGCGAGGTTAACCCGTGTGGGGTAGCCGTAGCGAAAGCGAGTCTGAATAGGGCGATTCAGTCGCATGTCCTAGACCCGAAGCGAAGTGATCTATCCATGGCCAGGTTGAAGCGACGGTAAGACGTCGTGGAGGACCGAACCCACTTCAGTTGAAAATGGAGGGGATGAGCTGTGGATAGGGGTGAAAGGCCAATCAAACTTCGTGATAGCTGGTTCTCTCCGAAATGCATTTAGGTGCAGCGTTGCGTGTTTCTTGCCGGAGGTAGAGCTACTGGATGGCCGATGGGCCCTAAAAGGTTACTGACGTCAGCCAAACTCCGAATGCCGGTAAGTGAGAGCGCAGCAGTGAGACGGTGGGGGATAAGCTTCATCGTCGAGAGGGAAACAACCCAGACCACCGACTAAGGTCCCTAAGCGCGTGCTAAGTGGGAAAGGATGTGGAGTTGCACAGACAACCAGGAGGTTGGCTTAGAAGCAGCCACCCTTGAAAGAGTGCGTAATAGCTCACTGGTCAAGTGATTCCGCGCCGACAATGTAACGGGGCTCAAGCACGCCACCGAAGTTGTGGCATTGACATTTGTGGTAGGCCTTCGTGGTCCAGCCGTGTTGATGGGTAGGAGAGCGTCGTGTGGCCAGTGAAGCGGCGGTGTGAACCAGCCGTGGAGGCCACACGAGTGAGAATGCAGGCATGAGTAGCGAAAGACGGGTGAGAAACCCGTCCTCCGAAAGACCAAGGGTTCCAGGGCCAGGCTAATCCGCCCTGGGTAAGTCGGGACCTAAGGCGAGGCCGACAGGCGTAGTCGATGGACAACGGGTTGATATTCCCGTACCGGCGAAGGACCGCCCAAGCCAATCCAGTAATGCTAAGTGTCTGAATCCCCTTGATCAGAGCCTTCGGGCCGAGACGAGTGGGCCTAGCACACGACCCTACGCTGGTGCGGTTAGCGTATTAACAGGTGTGACGCAGGAAGGTAGCCGAGCCGGGCGATGGTTGTCCCGGTCTAAGGGTGTAGGCCGAGGGATAGGCAAATCCGTCTCTCGTACAGGCTGAGACCCGATGGGTAGACGCAAGTCGAAATCGGTGATCCTATGCTGCCAAGAAAAGCATCGACGCGAGGTTCAAGCCGCCCGTACCCCAAACCGACTCAGGTGGTCAGGTAGAGAATACTAAGGAGATCGAGAGAATCGTGGTTAAGGAACTCGGCAAAATGCCCCCGTAACTTCGGGAGAAGGGGGGCCTGAAGCGTGAAAGGACTTGCTCCTGGAGCGTGTGAAGGCCGCAGAGACCAGTGGGAAGCGACTGTTTACTAAAAACACAGGTCCGTGCCAAGTCGCAAGACGATGTATACGGACTGACGCCTGCCCGGTGCTGGAAGGTTAAGAGGAACGGTCAGCCGCAAGGCGAAGCTGAGAATTTAAGCCCCAGTAAACGGCGGTGGTAACTATAACCATCCTAAGGTAGCGAAATTCCTTGTCGGGTAAGTTCCGACCTGCACGAATGGCGTAACGACTTCCCAGCTGTCTCAACCGCGAACTCGGCGAAATTGCACTACGAGTAAAGATGCTCGTTACGCGCAGCAGGACGGAAAGACCCCGTGACCTTTACTACAGCTTGGTATTGGTGTTCGGTGTGGCTTGTGTAGGATAGGTGGGAGACTGTGAAGCTTGGACGCTAGTTCGGGTGGAGTCATCGTTGAAATACCACTCTGGTCACTCTGGACATCTAACTTCGAACCGTGATCCGGTTCAGGGACAGTGCCTGGTGGGTAGTTTAACTGGGGCGGTTGCCTCCCAAAAAGTAACGGAGGCGCCCAAAGGTTCCCTCAACCTGGTTGGCAATCAGGTGTCGAGTGTAAGTGCACAAGGGAGCTTGACTGTGAGACTGACACGTCGAGCAGGGACGAAAGTCGGGACTAGTGATCCGGCAGTGGCTTGTGGAAGCGCTGTCGCTCAACGGATAAAAGGTACCTCGGGGATAACAGGCTGATCTTGCCCAAGAGTCCATATCGACGGCATGGTTTGGCACCTCGATGTCGGCTCGTCGCATCCTGGGGCTGGAGTAGGTCCCAAGGGTTGGGCTGTTCGCCCATTAAAGCGGTACGCGAGCTGGGTTTAGAACGTCGTGAGACAGTTCGGTCCCTATCCGCTGCGCGCGTAGGAAATTTGAGAGGATCTGACCCTAGTACGAGAGGACCGGGTTGGACGAACCTCTGGTGTGTCAGTTGTTCCGCCAGGAGCACCGCTGATTAGCTACGTTCGGGATGGATAACCGCTGAAAGCATCTAAGCGGGAAGCCGGCCTCGAGATGAGATTTCCATGCCCTCGGGCGAGAGGCTCCCAGCTAGACTACTGGGTCGATAGGCCGGACGTGGAAGCGAGGACGAAAGACTCGTGGAGCTGACCGGTACTAATAAGCCGATATCTTGACAATCACCACTCCCATACATGTTGTAAGGCTGGTATGGGGGGAACATGAAAGCTTGCGTCCACTCTGTGGTTCTCGATGTACGGTCGAGAACCAAACAACAACGACACTGTGCTCACCCACAGCGCGTGCTTGTTTGACTCACCACAACACATCAACAATGTTTCGGCGGCCATAGCGAGAGGGAAACGCCCGGTCACATTCCGAACCCGGAAGCTAAGACTCCCAGCGCCGATGGTACTGCAGGGGAGACCCTGTGGGAGAGTAGGACACCGCCGGACAACACCAGTGAAATGGCCACCCACCCGGGTGGCCATTCCACGTTAACCCACCAAACACAAAACGGCC
>NZ_JBHSTP010000004.1:128571-287016 GCF_042660285.1 Luethyella okanaganae | reverse complement strand
ACCCTGTGGGAGAGTAGGACACCGCCGGACAACACCAGTGAAATGGCCACCCACCCGGGTGGCCATTCCACGTTAACCCACCAAACACAAAACGGCCCGTACCGATCCAGGCCTCCGGGTTGTTCTTAGCGTCCAGCCGGCATGGGCCCCTATGCAGACGGAATACACCGTGCTGCGAGTCTTACGTCGTGTGTCGGACGCTGTGGCGGTATCCGTCGGGTGCGCCTAACGTCGTCTCATGCCACAAACGTCGCACGTCGTCGCAGCCTCGGCGAGCCTGCGCGCGCCGTCGAAGACCGTGTCGTTCGTGCGCGGGATTCTTGCGCTCGATCGCGAAGAGGCGTCGAGGATTGGCGAGTCCGGCACCTCGCTCCTCGCGGATGGCGTCTCGTCCGGCGCACGGTGAAGCCATGACCTCCGACTGTCCTCTGCTTCCCGTCATCGGCGGCGACCTCCGGGTGCCTCTCGTGACGGGAGGCGATGCGCGCTACGTGAACCTCGACTACGCCGCGAGCACCCCGGCGCTTGAATCGGTCGCGACCCACCTCAACGAGGTGCTTCCGCTCTATGCGAGCGTGCACCGCGGTGCCGGATACGCTTCGCAGGTGTCGACCGCCGCTTACGAGCACGCCCGCCGGCTCGTCGGCGCCTTCCTCGGCGCCCGAACGGACGACGCGGTGATCTTCACTCGCAACACCACGGACTCGCTCAAACTCCTCGCCTCGGCCGTTCCCGGAGAGACGGTGCTGCTTGACATCGAGCATCATGCGAACCTCCTGCCATGGATGGAACATGCGGCTCGTGTCGTCCCTGCGGCCGGGACGCTCGAGGAGTCCCTGCGTCTCGTCGACAGCGAGCTCGCCGCGCGACCCGCCTCTCTGGTCACGGTGACCGGGGCGAGCAATGTGACGGGGGAGACCCTCCCATTACGCAGGCTGGCGACGATCGCCCATCGGCACGGTGCCCGGCTCGCCGTCGACGGTGCGCAGCTCGTTCCGCATCGCCGGGTCGACCTCGCGTTCGACGGCGTGGACTATCTGGCCTTCTCGGGGCACAAGACCTATGCGCCGTTCGGCGCTGGCGTCCTGGTCGGACGGCGGGACTGGCTCGACGTCGCCCCTCCCTACCTCCGCGGCGGGGGCGCAGTGACGACCGTCACGCTCGATGGCGCAGACTGGCGGACCGGACCCGCGCGTCACGAGGCGGGCTCGCCCAATGTGCTCGGCGTCGTCGCGTTGGCTCGTGCCATCCGCGCGCTCGACGAGCTCGACCCCGGTGCCTGGCACGATCACGAGTCGGCCCTGCGAGAACGACTCGTCTCCGGACTCGAGCAGCTGCCCGGTGTGCGGGTGCATCGACTGTTCTCCGACAGTGTCGACCCGGTCGGCGTGGTCTCGTTCACCGTCGAAGGAGCGGACTCCCGTCTCGTCGCGAGCTATCTCTCGGCGGAGTGGGGGATCGGGCTGCGCGACGGCAAGTTCTGCGCGCATCCTCTGCTGTCGCGATTGGGGATCGCGCAACCGGCACTGCGCGCGAGCTTCGGGTTGGGGTCGTCGGACGCCGATGTCGAGGCTCTGATCGCTGCGCTCGCCGCCTTTCTGGGCGAAGGCCCCGCGTGGCGGTACGAGCAGATCGACGGACAGTGGAATGTCGTCGACGATCCGCGTCCACGGCCGGAGTGGGCGCCGGAACCCGAGCCGGGTTCCTCCTCCTTCGGCTGTGCCGCCTGAGCCTCGAGTCGAGACACCGGATTTCGGAGGGCAGTTCTCGCCGCTTCGTCCGCCCCGGTCCAGCCTGTCGCCGTGCCGTACGAAGAGCTGAACTCTCTCTCGAAGGCCGCCTCTGCTGAGGCCGCCGAAGCGATGGAGGCTGCGAGTGCCCTCGTGACCAGATCCGGTGCAGCGGCCGAGGAGTATCTCGACGGTGCCACGCGGCGGCTCGAGGATGGTTCGACGGAGAAATAGGCGGTTCGGCGGTTTCGACGACCACACTGCTCGCCCGCAGCTTCTGCGCCTAGGCTGGCAGTATGGTGAACCATCTGGCCGATGCGGTCAGCCCGTATCTCCGATCCCACGCCGACAACCCCGTCGACTGGTGGCCGTGGGGAGCGGACGCCTTTGCCGAGGCTCGCCGTCGTGATGTTCCCGTGCTCGTCTCGATCGGCTACGCGACCTGCCACTGGTGCCACGTCATGGCGCGGGAGAGCTTCAGCGATCCGATTGTCGCCGCCTACCTCAACGACAACTTCGTGGCGATCAAGGTCGACCGCGAGGAGCACCCCGATGTCGACGCCAGCTACATCGCGGCGGCCGGGGCGTTCACCGGCAACCTCGGCTGGCCGCTCAACGTCTTCACCACCCCAGACGGCGGGCCGTTCTTCGCAGGAACCTACTTTCCCCCGCGGCCGGCGCACGGGGTTCCCGAGTTCCTGCAGGTGCTCGGAGCGATCGCCGAAGCATGGACGTCACGTCGCGACGAGGTGTTGGGCAATGCGGCGGCCGTCGCCGGCGTGATCGCGGCATCCGCGCGCCACGAGATGTCGCGCTCCGACGACACGGTGCTTCCGGATGCGGCGGCGCTCGAGGCGGCTGTCTGCGAGCTCGCCGGCTACGAGGACGAGACGTTCGGTGGGTTCGGCGGCGCCCCAAAGTTTCCCGTGGCCCCCGTGTTGGGATTCCTGCTCGATTCCGGGCTGAAGGGTGCCGTCCTCGCCTCACGAACTCTCAAGAGGATGGGTGCCTCGCCGCTCCGTGACCCCGTCGACGGCGGATTCTTCCGCTACGCCACTCGCCGGGACTGGAGCGAGCCGCATTACGAGCGCATGCTCTACGACAATGCGCTCCTCCTCGACGATTACGTGACCGCCTGGCGGCTGGCCCCCGAGAAGAATAGCTGGGCGGGAACCGTCGCCGAGGGGGTTGCACGGTTCCTCACGACTGTCCTGCGGTTGCCCGGAGGAGGATTCGCTAGTGCTCAGGACTCGGAGAGCGTGGTCGACGGACACCGCAAAGAGGGCTGCTACTACGCGCTCGCCGCCGAGCTTCGCGCCCTCGAACAGGCGCCGGCGCTCGACGAGAAGGTTCTGACGGGATGGAACGGGCTGGCCGTCGCCGCCCTCGCCGGGGCGGGACTCGCCTTCGACCGCGCCGACATGCTGAGCGTTGCACGGTCGACGGCCGACTACGTGATCGACCAACATCTCTTCGAGAACGCTGATGGCTGGCCCCTTCTGCTGCGTGCCTCCCTCGGCGGGCGTGCCTCGCCGGCGCCGGCGACGCTCGAGGACTACGGCATGTTCGCCGAAGGGCTGCTCGTGCTCGCTGCGGCGACGGGCGAGGCGCGCTACGCCGTGACGGCGAGGTCGCTCATCGATGCGACGCTCGGTGCGGGTGCGGGTGCCGGTGCGGGTGCGGGTGCCGAGACCGAAGGACCAGGGGGCTCCGGTGACCTGGCCTCGCGGGTTCCGTTCGCGGTGCCCGGCGGGGCGGACCCGGTGTTGCGGGCGCACGGGCTCGCGCTCGCGCTCGACCCCTCGGAAGGTGCCTACCCGTCGGGCCTCACGGCAGCCGCCTCGGCCGCATTCCGGCTCCATCTTCTGACGGGCGAATTGCGATACCTCGACGCCGCCCAGGCGGCGATGGCGCTCGTCGCGGAGGCCGCCATCGAACGGCCCATCGGTCATGGCGGCGTCCTCGCGCTCTTGAGCCGCCTCGCCGCCCCCGTCGTGCAACTGGTCACCGTCGTCCCCGACACGGTTCCGGGCGACGACCGGCCGGATTACGCCGTGCGGTCGGCGGCGGACAGCGAAGCACTCGTCGCCGCGAGCCGGCTGTCGGCGACATCCGTCACCGTGATCCTCGACGATTCGCAGGCGGCGGCATTCGCTGCAGCCGGGTTCGGACTCTTCTCCGGTCGTGTGAGCAAGGAAGGACGCGCGACCGCTTACCTCTGCCGCGACTTCGTCTGCCGTCTTCCGGTCACCGAGGCTTCCGCGCTCGACATGCGGCCCGTTCAGCCTGGCTGAGGGAACCTGTCGAGCAGCCGCCAGACCGCCGGAGTCAACTCGGGATGCTCGAGCGCGATCGCGCGCAGCAGCCCGAACTCGAACCGCTCGGCCTGGCCGTCACGCGCCGTCGGATGATACGCACGCGAGCGCGCCTCCGAGATCGATGGGATGTCGATGCGGTCGGCCCGTATCGTGAGCACGACCTGCTCGTCGACCGATGGCAGCTCGGGCAGGAACTCCCACGGATCCTCACCCAGACGACACCGGAACTCGATGATCGCCGACAACTCGTCGCGTGCCTCCCCGCGCAGCGTTTCGAGGTGGGGCGGCGTCTCGCTCATAGTGTTCCCGGCTCCTCCTCGGCGTCAATCGCTCCCTCCAGGCTACGACGACGATGTGACGTTTCTGTTTCAGGATATGGCCGGGAGGTGGAACGGTCGTCGACGCGGATACGCCCGATGACCCGGCACACCGCGTTCGGGGCGTCGGGGCGCCGGCGGGCTCGGACTCGGGCGCCTCTGAGGAATGGTCGTGTCCGCGACCTAGGATTGGTCAGTATGACGGTCGAGACCATCCCCCTGCTCGACCGCATGCCCCCGGCACCCGGGGGAGGCGATCCCCGGGATCCGGACGCGCTCTTCGACGGCTTCGAGGAGTGGGTGCGCGACGGCGGCCTGCGTCTCTACCCGGCGCAGGAGGAGGCGCTCATCGAGATCGTCTCGGGAGCCAACCTCGTTCTCAGCACGCCGACGGGGACGGGCAAGTCCCTCGTCGCGGTCGGCGCGCACTTCGCCGCGCTCGCAGCAGGCAAGCGCAGCTTCTACACCGCGCCGATCAAGGCTCTCGTGAGCGAGAAGTTCTTCGCCCTCGTCGGCATCTTCGGAGCCCAGAACGTCGGCATGATGACGGGTGACTCTGCTGTCAACCCCGATGCCCCGATCGTCTGCTGCACGGCCGAGATCCTCGCCAACCAGGCGCTTCGACACGGCGAGGACACTCGTGTCGACCAGGTCGTCATGGACGAGTTCCATTTCTACGCCGACCCCGACCGTGGCTGGGCCTGGCAGGTTCCACTGCTCATGCTCCCGCACGTGCAGTTCATTCTCATGTCCGCGACGCTCGGAGACATGACGGCGATCGCGGCGGATCTCAGCCGTCGCACGGGGCGTGAGACCGCGCAGGTCACGGGCGTCGAGCGGCCTGTGCCATTGCACTACTACTACGAGACGACGCCCGTCCACGAGACCGTCGAGGAGCTGCTCGTCACGGGACAGGCACCGGTCTACATCGTGCACTTCTCCCAGGCGGCGGCGCTGGAACGAGCGCAGGCGCTGAGCAGCGTGAAGATCGCGAGTCGCGAGCAGCGTGATGAGATCGCCGAACTCATCGGCGAGTTCCGCTTCACGACGAGCTTCGGCAAGACGCTCTCGCGGCTCATCCGCGCAGGCATCGGTGTGCACCATGCCGGAATGCTGCCCAAGTATCGGCGCCTCGTCGAGACCATTGCCCAGCGGGGCCTGCTTCGTGTGATCTGCGGCACCGACACACTCGGCGTCGGCATCAACGTCCCCATTCGCACGGTGCTGCTCACGGCGCTCACCAAGTTCGACGGGCAGCGGATGCGGCAGCTGGGCGCCCGCGAATTCCATCAGATCGCCGGTCGTGCTGGCAGGGCGGGCTTCGACACGGCCGGTACCGTGGTCGTGCAGGCGCCGGAGCATGAGACGGAGAACCTCAAGGCGATCGAGAAGGCGGGCGACGACCCGAAGAAGAAACGCAAGATCGTCCGCAAGAAGGCGCCGGATGGATTCGTCTCCTGGGGTGAGCCGTCGTTTCTGCGTCTTGTAGAGGCCGTGCCGGAGCCGCTCGTCTCGAGCATGCAGATCACGAGCGCCATGATGATCAACGTGATCGGCCGCGGGGGCGACGCCTACCGGCACATGCGCGATCTCGTGTTCGACAACCACGAGCCGTGGCGCAGACAGCTTGTGCTCGCTCGCCGGGCGCTCGGAATCTACCGCACGCTGAGAGAGGCGGGTGTCGTCGAGCAGCGGGGCGACGACATCCGCCTGACCGTGGAACTACAGCCGAACTTCGCCCTCAACCAGCCGTTGTCGCCGTTCGCGCTCGCCGCCTTCGAACTGCTGGATCCCAGCCCTTCGACAGGCTCAGGGAGCGGAGAGGCAGGCTCGGGAGACGGCGGGGCAGGCTCGGGGAGTGGTGGGGCAGGATCCGGGGGCGGGACGGCGGGGACGGGAACCGGACACTACGCCCTCGACATGATCTCGATCGTCGAGGCGACCCTCGACGATCCCCGCGCCGTGCTCAGCCAGCAGCAGTTCATGGCCCGCGGCGCGGCCGTCGCTGCGATGAAGGCCGACGGCATCGAGTACGACGAGCGGATGGCGCTGCTGGAGGACGTCACGTATCCGAAGCCGCTCACCGAACTGCTCGAAGCCGCCTTCGAAAGCTACAGAGCGGCTCAGCCCTGGGTGGCAGACTTCGAACTGCGTCCCAAGTCGGTCGTGCGCGACATGTACGAGCGCGCGATGTCGTTCGGTGAGTTCACGAGCTTCTACAAGCTCGCCCGTTCGGAGGGCGTCGTGCTGCGCTATCTTTCCGACGCCTACCGCGCGTCGCGGCAGACGATCCCGGACGAGGCGAAGACCGAGGAACTGCACGACCTCATCGAATGGCTCGGCGAGCTCGTGCGTCAGGTGGACTCCAGCCTGCTCGACGAGTGGGCCGAATTGGCGCATCCGGATGCTGAGGCGCACTCCGCGCACGCCGGTGACGTCGTTCCACCCGCTCCCAAGCGACTCAGCTCCAATGTGCGGGCGTTCCGGGTTCTCGTGCGCAACGAGCTCTTCCGCCGGGTTCAGCTCGCCGCCCGCGACGACGTCGAGGCGCTCGGCGAACTCGACGCGGAGCACGGTTTCGGCTCCGAGGAGTGGGGGAACGCCCTCGACCGGTATTTCGGCGAGCACGACGAGATCCTTACCGGAGCCGATGCCCGCAGCTCGGCGCTCGTGCTGCTCGACGAGAGCGAACCCGTCTGGCGCGCACGGCAGATCCTCGACGACCCTGTCGGCGACCACGATTGGGGCATCAGCGCTGAGATCGACCTCGCGGCCTCTGACGAAGCAGGATTCGCGGTCGTGCGCGTGCTCGCGGTCGACCGACTGTAGCCGCGCCGAGCACGTGATGCGTCCGATCGTGATGGGTCTCGGGCTGGGCGTCGATACAGAGCCGTGTGAGTCTCAACCTCTCATCGAGGTGAGGTTCTTCCCGAGTCTTGACACGTCAGGGCATCGGCGTATCGTGTAGTGAACCACCTGATGTGAAAGTCAGATGCAGAAAGACCCCGATGACCATACGAGACTCGGGGTCTTTCGCCTGTCGGCGCTCGTCTCGGGTGGTTTTTCTTCGCTCATCGTCTAGTCACGCTCGGCCATGGCGAGGGCGTCAGCGGCGAGTCGGGCGCTGCTCGCCGTGTCGCGGAGCCAGAGCGGCACGGCACGGCAGGGGATGCCGTCTGCGGCGAGCCCGGGCACGAGCACGGCGTCAGTCTCGTCGACGAGCCAGGCGTCGAGGAGCCCGCCTCTGGAACGTGGGCCGTAGTGAACGGCGACGGCATCTGCGCTGGTGGCGACTCCGATCGTCGTGAGGCACGCTGCCGCCATGCCGCGCACGGCTGCGCCGCCGATGATCGGTGAGACACCGACGACACGGCCGCTGGTTTCTCGCACGGCGTCGCGGATGCCGGGAACCCCGAGGATCGTGCCGATCGACACGACCGGGTTCGACGGCGGTAGGACCACCACGTCGGCGTCGCGGATCGCATCGAGCACGCCGGGAGCGGGTGAGGCGTCCTCGACACCCGACTGCACGAACTCCTGGGCAGGTACTGTTGCCCGCAACCGCACCCACCATTCCTCGAAGTGCATGAGTTGGTCGGAGCCGGCGAGGCGCACATGGGTCTCGACCGGTTCGTCGCTCATCGGCAGCAGCCTGACCCCGGGCTTCCAGCGTGCGCAGAGCCTCGCCGTCGCCGCGCTCAGGCTGTTCCCTTCGCGCAGGAGCTGGGTGCGCGCGATATGGGTGGCGAGGTCGAGGTCGCCGAGGGTGAACCAGGCCACTCCGACGCCGTAGGCGTCGAGTTCGTCGGCGACGCGGCGGCTCTCGTCGGCGCGCCCCCACCCCTGCTCCTCGTGGATGCCGCCGCCGAGCGTGTACATCATGGTGTCGAGGTCGGGACAGAGCCTCAGGCCGTTCATCCAGATGTCGTCGCCGGTGTTGGCCACGACCGTGACGTCGGCAGCGGTGCCGGATGCGACGAGATGATCGAGCAGGCCACGTGTGAAACGAGCTCCGCCGACTCCGCCAGCCAGGAGCACGATCCTCATCGGGCGAACTCCCCACTCCGCTTCCGAACACTGTCGACGGCGACGAGCGGCCGGCCGGTCAGCGGATGCTCCAGCACGACGGCCTCGACCTCGTAGACCGTTCGGATGAGCTCTGCCGTGAGTACCGTGTGCGTCGGCCCGGCTGCGACGACGCGCCCCTGTCTCAAGACGATCACCCGTTCGCTGTAGCTTGCGGCGAGTCCGAGGTCGTGCAGGGCGGCCAGCACGGTCATGCCGTCGTTGGCGAGGGTCTCGAGCAGCTCGAGGGCCGCCAGCTGGGCCCGGATGTCGAGGTGGTTGGTGGGCTCGTCGAGCAGGAGCACCGCCGGCTCCTGCGCCAGCGCCCGCGCGAGCTGCACGCGCTGGCGCTCTCCGCCGGACAGGCTCGAGAAGAGGCGATCGGCGAACTCCATCATGCCGACGCGCTCCAGCGCCGAACAGACCGCTTCGCGGTCGCGCGCCGTTTCCGCCGTCCACAGCCCGTGATGGGGAATGCGGCCGAGGGAGACGACCGCATCGACGGTCAGTTCGAGATCCGTTCCGGCGTCCTGCTCCACGAGCGTGAGCAATCGGGCGCGCGTGCGGCGTGGCATCCGGAAGATGTCGTCTTCGCCCACGCCGACGGTTCCCGTGCTCGGACGGTCGATTCCCGCGAGCGTGTGCAGCAGCGTGGACTTTCCAGCGCCGTTCGGTCCGATGAGAGCGGTGACTGTTCCGGCAGGAGCCGTGCAATCGATGCCGTCGATGAGCAGATGGCCGTCGACGCTCCGGGCGATGCGCCGCGCGTCGAGTGCCGGCGCGTTCATGTCATCCTCCGTTTGCGATCGAGGAGTATGGCGAAGACCGGCGCGCCCACGAGGGCGGTGACGATCCCGACGGGGAGCTCGCGCGGGTCGAAGGCGGTCCTGGCGATGGTGTCGGCCCCGATGAGGAAGATCCCTCCGACGAGGGCTGACAACGGTAGCAGAGCCCGATGGCCGGGGCCGACGAGCAAGCGCACCGTGTGCGGAAGGACGAGCCCGACGAAGCCGATCGAGCCGCTGACGGACACCATGGCTCCCGTCAGCAGCGCGACGCCGCCGAGCATCCACAGGCGTGCGGCCTGCACGTTGACGCCGAGTGACGTCGCAGCGGTATCGCCGAAGGCGAAGGCGTCGAGCATGCGGCCGGAGAGGAGCAATGGCAGCCCGGCGACGGCGAATCCGGCGGCTGCTATCCCGACCGTGAGCCAGCTCGAGCCCGACAGCGAACCGAGAAGCCAGCTGAGGATCTCACGGTAGGAGTCGCCGGTGGCCGTCCAGAAGATGACGAGGCTCGTGACGGCGCCGGCCAGCGACGACACGGCGAGGCCGGCCAGCACGGTCCTCGTCGGAGTGATGCGCCCGCCGCGCCCCGCCAAGAGCAGGGTGCCTGCGAGCGCGAGGAGGGCGCCCAGGAACGCGGCGACGGGGAGGAGCAGGCCGACACCGAGCAGGAGCACGGCGACGGCACCCATCGATGCGCCCGACGAGAGGCCGAGCAGGTAGGGATCGGCGAGCGGGTTGCGGGTGATCGCCTGCATGACGGCGCCGCTGAGGGCCAGGCCGGCCCCGACGAGGGCGGCGGTGAGCACACGTGGCATCCGCAATTGCCATACGATGCCGTCCTGCAGCGGGGCGAGCGTGCCGTCGCCGAAGCCGAGGTGATGGGCGACCGCCCGCCAGACATCGAGGACGCCGATCTCGGCGGGCCCGATCGTGACGGCCGTCGTGATCGACAGAACGAGTGCGACGATCGCGACGACGCTCCAGGCGCTGACCGTGAGGCGGGAGCGGGAGCGGGACGTGCGCACGACCGGCCCGGGCACCGGCCGACGGTCGTCCGGGGCCTGCGTCATCGGGTTCGGTGCCGCCCGCATCACGTGTGCAGGTCGAGCTTCTCGAGCTGGGCGGCGAGGTCGGCGGCCGCTGGGACGCTCCTGACCCCGGCCTCGCTCGCGGGGAAGGGCAGGACGAGGTAGCGCTTGTTGACGACGGCGTCGAGGCCGGCGGTTGCCGGGTTCGAGGTGAGCAGCTCGATCTTCTTCGCGGCCGTGTTCCAGGTGGCGTCGACGAGCACGATCACGTCGGGGTTCGCGTCGACGATGGCCTCCCAGCTGTACGACGTCCAGGTGTCCTGCACCTCGGCGGCGATGTTGCGCAGGCCGACCGTCTCCATGAGAAGCTGCGGCGCGCCGGTTCCACCCCCGACGTAGGGAGTGTCGGTGCCGGAGGAGTACCACAGCGCCGTCACGTCGCCGGTGAGCGGCTCGATGCCGGCGAGCACTTTCTGCTGGGCATCGACGACGGGGGAGGCATCCGTGCGGAAGATCGTGGCGACCTCATCGATCTCGCCGAAGATCTGCGCGAAATCGAGCTTCGCCGGCTTGTAACCGGGCTCCTTGCAGGCGGCGGGCGACACGTAGCTGTGCACGCCGAGCGCCTCGAGGGAGGCGCGTTCACCCGCGCCGTCCGCAGCGAAATTCGACTCCCAGCCTGCGTAGACGAGATCGGGTTCGAGTTCGAGCACGGCCTCCTGCGACGGCACCTTGTCGGAGACGGAGACCAATCCGGACGCTGCGGCGCTCCACTCCTCGGGCACGGGTCCGTCCTGGAAAGCCGTTCCGACGATCCGGTCGCCGAGTCCGAGTGCGAGCAGCATCTCGGTCGACGTCGACTTGATCGTGAGCACTCGTTCCGGCGCGGCGTCGAAGTCCACGACGGTGCCGCAATTATCGACGCTCACGACGGCGTCCGGCGCGGCTGCCGCGGGCGTCTCGACCGTCGCACTCGGGCTCGCGCAGCCGGCGAGGCCGAGCGCGACGACGACGGGGAGGGCGAGGAGTGGACGAGAGGGACGGATCACGGAGACCTCCGGTGGGTGCTGGATCAGGAGTCGCGATAGAGCTGTTCACGATCGACCTGCCGCCCCACGACCGGGGTGCGCTCGCCGGGTCAAATCGTGATCCGGGGGTCGGGTCCACTGTAACGCACGCGAGGTTTCCGGCCCCGTTCGATGCGGTGAGCCGACGGTCGCGCCGTAGCAGCGGCACGTCGCTGTGACGTCCGCTGCTCGGCGTGGACCAGGAGCCCGTGCGCGCGCCGCGCCCGACTCTCGAGCCCGCCCCGGCCTGGATACTTCCCTCTCTGCCGCAGAGCCTCGCCGCCGCCGGCCTCGTGCGGTGTGAGGGCTAAGGGATGATCCTCCGGTCGCGGAGTTCGTTGAAGATCCGCAGGAACATCCCTTCCGTCTCGACGTATTCGTGGAAGCCGGCCCGGCGAGCCTTCGAGCCGTCCGCGATCATGTCGTAGTCCCATCCGAACACCGCGTCTCCGAACGGCCAGGACGACACATCGGCGTATGGAGTCGGTTCGAGGTCGTGTTCGCGCACCATCCGGTCCCACAGCTCGGCCTTGTCGGCCATCACGTCGGCGAGCGTCATCGGGAGCGGCGGTGCGACCTCCAGGTCGAAGAAGGCCGCGAGCTTCGGCCACATCGAGCTCCAGCGGAAGATATCGCCGTTCGTGATGTTGTAGGCCTGGTTCGCGCCGGCGGTATCCGTCGCGGCCCATACCGTCGCCTTGGCGAGGAGGTCTGCATCTGTCATCTCGATCAGGCTCGAGTAGGCGCCCGGCTTGCCCGGGAAGCGGAAGGGGACGCCGAGCTCTTTACTCATCGACGCGTAGACGGCAATGACCATCGCGAGATTCATCGGGTTGCCCAACGCGATGCCGGCCACCACAGACGGGCGGATGGCCGACCAGTTCCAGGTCGAGCCGGGCTGGCGCCGCTCGAGGAACTGCTGCTGGGCGACATTGAACTCAGGCGGCATGTGCGGCGGGTCGTTCTCGCGAGCGGGCGACGCGAAGGGTCCGAGATGAGCGCCATAGACCTTGTAGCCCTGCATCAGGCTGATGTGCTCGAGACCCGAGGCGACCGGCTCGATCGCGTCGACCACATTGGTGAGCATCGCAAGATTCGGCGCGACGAGTTCGGCCCAGTTCGGCCGGTCCTGATATGCGGCGTAGAAGAGGTGCGTGACCTCCGAAAGGTGCTGCAGCTTCTCGGTCGTCTCATCTCGATCGAGTAGATCGACGGCGATGTGACGGACTCTGCCGGCGGTCGGGCCGCCGCGCCGTGACAGACCGATGACGTTCCATCCCCCGATGCGCTCGAGATGACTGATGAGGTTGCCGCCGATCACTCCGCGAGCCCCTACGACCATTGCTGTTCTGACCATCATGCACCTTTCATCGTAAAATCGTGTTTTTACGATCTAACATATAGCACACTATCGTAATATCAAGATATTCCGATATCATGGAGGCATGAGCGAGATCGAGCCCGACGAGTTGATTTCCGTCTTCAAGGCGCTCGGGCATCCGACCCGTCTCGCGATCCTCGCTTGGCTGAAAGACCCGGCTTCGTTCCCGCCTCAGGACAGGCCGGCTGAGGAGGTCGGTGTCTGTTTGAAGCACATCCAGGCTCGTGCGAACGTGTCGCAATCCACCGCATCGCAGTTCATGGCGACCTTGCACCGTGCCGGCCTGGTCCACTGCACCCGCATCGGGCAGTGGTCGCATTACTCCCGGAACGAAGACGCCATCGCGAGACTCGGAGCTCTCATCGCAGCCGAGCTGTAGTCGAGTCGCGCCGCAGACCCGTTGGTGATACGCGCGAGATGGATTCAAAGACGGTTGATCTCCGACACAGACGACAGCCGTGATATCCGAAAAAAGCTCCGCGTCAGGTGTGTATTGATCCGCGCACTCAGCTCCGTGTCGGAGAGCTTGGCCAGATGTTGAGCCGTGCGCGGAGTCGCGCTGGATAAGTCAGAAACTTGAAGGGTATCTCGGCGGCGAAAAGCAGTGCAGATGCCCGAGCGAGCAGCAGCCGATCTTCGTCCGGGACCGTGCTCAGGTGCACCTTCCAACCCTGCCGAGGCATTTCAACGCCTGGAGGCAGAGTATGAGTCCATTCCGACTCTCGAATCAATCGCCAGGTCGGGGGCAGTTCGACCGAATAGAGGTTAACCTGCTCGTCGGCGTTCGGCGGGAGGGTGAAAAAGCACGGACTCTCCACGGCGTAGAGCTTAAATGCAGGCTCGTCCATGGAGAGGATTCCTCAAAAATCGAAAACGCGTCTTCGGAAGTTACCCTAGAGTGGTACGACTTATCCAACATCGATGTCGAGGGCATCTCGACCGCAAGGCAGACCACGTGACGGAGTCCAGGCAAGACGGTCCAGCAGATACGACCAAGCCTCGGCGCGTGAAGTTGAGGCAGTCCCATGGGCGTCGTTGGTCGCGGACAGCGACTTCGAGTCATTGTGGGCAGGAGAGTCGTTCCTTCTCGAAACGCACATCATGTTCGCAGGGATCTTGGCAAGGGGATTGTCGATAGGGGTTGGAATCGGTGTGTCCCTCGCTCCGATTCGATCGGCGTACGAAACGGCGCTTCTGGCCCGTTCGCTCGCCGCAATGGCACCTAAGCGGTTGCAAATTGCAATCGGATCAGGAGACCCTGAGCTTGTACGCAGCCTCTTGGGGCGTGAATGGGAGCATCCGGTAAAGGTCGTGGAGGAGCAGATGGCCGCAGCACGCGAGTTGCTTCGACACGGGCGCGTTTCTACGTCTGGTCAAGTTTCTACGTCTGGTCAATATGTAGGCATGGAAGCCATTATGCAACCAGATGATATGGACATTGAGATCGGGGGAGGCGTCCTTCGTCTAGCGATGGCGCGAGCCGTCTCGCGGAGCGGCGATTTTGGCATCTCTTGGTTGATACCGCCTGCGTACTTGCGCGGTTCCCTGAAACCAGCTCTCGGAAGCCGTCGTCAAGTCGCGATTGTGCCGGTCGCGGTGGCGAGAGTGGGTCGAAATGCGCGTCTCTTGGCTCGTGCCGCCACTGAGCGGCATGTAAGGGCACCTCACTACCGGAACGCACTAAGTCTGGCCGGCGTCCAACTGGGCGTTGGCACCCCGTTCGATGACGCGGACTCTCTGATTGGAGCTGGAGTGTTTGTTTTCGCGGACCCCGCAGGCATTGCCGAACGTGTTCAAATGATGCTCTCTGATGGAGTCGACGAGGTCGTAATCTCAACCGCCGGTGTAGCAGAAGCTATCGGCGTGAGGGAGGCGCTTCGAGATGCCGAGGAAATTGCGGCGGCAGTTCGATGACGTCGAACCAAGGCGTAGCTGTGCGGGCCTCCACGGTCAGCAAGGAATTCGCAGCCCCGGACGGATCGCACACACAGGTGCTCAACGGTGTCTCGTTCGAGGCCGCCGCTGGAGACTTCACAGTCATAGTCGGCCCCTCTGGTAGCGGAAAATCAACCCTCCTCCACTGCCTGGCTGGGCTGGAACGGCCGACATCTGGGGAGGCATTTCTAGACGGTGTCAACCTGAACGAGTTGACCCCGCGGGCGCGTGCACGCGCTTATCGAAAGATCGTGGGTTTCGTATTTCAGAACTACAACCTCATTGACTCACTTTCGGCGTGGGAGAACGTGGCGCTGCCGTTCCGGCTCGACGGTCGACGACCTGAAGTGAGCCGAGTCGACGCCGCGCTGACGGTTGTTGGGCTTGCGAGTAAGCGAAAGCGCCTCCCCTCGCAACTCTCGGGCGGCGAGCAGCAGCGGGTAGCAATCGCCCGAGCAATCTGCTCAGAGCCTGCCGTACTGCTGACGGACGAGCCCACGGGGGCTCTTGACGATGTCACCGCTCAGTTTGTGTTCGATCAATTGAAGCGGATTGCCGCGAACGGCGCGGCCGTTGTGACTGTGACACACGATCTCGTCGCAGCCGAGCGCGCTGACCGGGTAATTGTGATGCGGTCAGGACACATCCTCTACACCGGTCTCCCTATCCCAGCCACGGAAATCACCGCCATTTTTGCTGCCGGCGAGGTTTCTCGTTGATCCGACTCGCATTTGCGGAACTGCGCCAAGACCGACGCGGGGCGATAACCTCTGTCGTCTCTATGATCGTGGTCTCGGTCTTCCTCGGACTTGCCCTCGACTTCTGGACAACGATCGGAACCCCGCGCAACGCGGCGCAGCTCTCTAGCCAAACCGGTGCAAAAGGAGTACTTCAGCAGATTGTTCTTTTCACGATCATCGCCGGGATTCTCATTCCAGCGTGGATAGTGTTCTCCTCCGTCGGTAGGGCAAGGGTCCAAGAATCGCGCCCTCGATTGGCGCAATGGAGGTTGGCCGGTGCATCGCCTTGGCAGGTGGGGTCGGCGATTTTGCTTCAGTCTGTCGCGATGGCCTTTCTCGCGAGCCTGGTTGGTTGGTCAATAGCTGTACCGCTTTCGGGATGGTCTACTCGCGCCATCTTCTTGGCTACTGACATTAGAGTCGATCTTGACCCCGCTTTCGGGCTTCCGTCTCTTGTTCTCACCGTTGCCATCTCGCTCGGTGCATCAGCGCTCGGCGCACTTCAGCCCGCAATACGCGCCTCCCGGATTCCACCAGCTGAGGCGCTGAGGGAGGCGACACAACAACAGCCTCGAATCAGCCCATTCAGATGGGTCGCGTTTGGCGTGACCATCATGGCCAGCATCGGTCTGGCATATTCCGTTGCGACCGCGTCCGGGAATGGTACGGCATCAACCGAGACCATACTTCTAGGCGTGCTACTCCTAATCGATGCCGCCTGGGTTGCCCCCAGATTCATACCGTGGGCGATCGCTCGTTGGACTTCTCTCGTGCGCCCACGAGGGAGCTCATGGTTTTTGGCCCGACACGCAGCCATCGCATACTCAGACATCGCTGTCGCCACAGTAATGCCTTTTGCGGTCGCTGGCGGGCTACTTGGTACGTACTTTGGGGCTGCAGCGACCTGGTCCAGTTCGACAGGACAGGTGGCGGGTACTCTAGATCGGTTGGAGCAGCAAGGACTTGTTCTGTTCCTCCCAGCGCTCGTGATCGCTCTTGCCGGATCGATAGCATCTATTTTCACGGCCGCTCGGCGCAGATCCAGGGAGACAGCTTTGCTGGTATCCCTAGGCGCGCCAGGCGGAGCACTCGGCATTCAGCCCCTACTTGAAGGGTTGATTTTCGCACTCACTTCCCTGTTGATCGGCTTGCTCGTCTCGACTCTGGCTACGTTCATCTACAGCATCGCTTTGGCCACACATGGCGCGCGATGGAATCCAACGATTGCCTGGATGCCACAAGCTGCATTCGCAGCGGCGGCGCTGATCGTCTCCTGGCTCGCTCTGCAAACCTCAGCGCAGCCTGCCACATCAGTATCAACTCGGGAGCTGCTGTCAAAGGATGCTTGAGCGACTCTGCCCCGGCAGAAGCGCGCCCGGCGTCGAGCCGACGCGTTCGAGGGACTCCTCCCGAGGCCTTCTACCCCACCAACGTTTCATTCATTTCTCTGCTTATCCGCAATCGAGCGATTTTGTCTTCACGGTTGTCCAAGGGGGTCGGCGCCGGGCAAATCCACTTCGGCGGACTCAGGCAAGTATGTGCCGGAGTATCTTGCGAGCCCACGAATATCGAGCCCGCGATCCTCGCTTGGCTGAAAGACCCGGCTTCGTTCCCGCCTCAGGACAGGCCGGCTGAGGAGGTCGGTGTCTGTTTGAAGCACATCCAGGCTCGTGCGAACGTGTCGCAATCCACCGCATCGCAGTTCATGGCGACCTTGCACCGTGCCGGCCTGGTCCACTGCACCCGCATCGGGCAGTGGTCGCATTACTCCCGGAACGAAGACGCCATCGCGAGACTCGGAGCTCTCATCGCAGCCGAGCTGTAGTCGGCCGAAGCCGGCTTGCTGCCGGCGCGACGCGAGATGGCTTCGCTGAAAGGCCATCAGTCGGTCGCGCCAGTCACAGAGGGAGATCTTCGAGACGAGCACGCGGGTCTGGCGCTAGTCTCGGGTCAATGTACGCCATGAAGGGGAAGCGGATGTCAGAGGACGGACACGAGGACACGGCGCGCCCGTGGTACGGACGAGGGCCGAAGCAGTGGATCGGGATCGGACTCGTGTTGCTTTCAGTGCTCTTCATCGCGCAGAACCGTGACCAGGCATCGATCGACCTGGCTTGGATCGACGTGCGTACCCCGCTCTGGCTCGCACTCGCCGTGGTCGGGCTGGTGGGTTTCGCGGCGGGCTGGCTCGTCTCCGGACGCCGCGCGAAGCGCCGAGCGAGGGGCTAGCCTCACGATGGTGACCCCGCGATTCCTGATCCTGCATGGCTGGGAGAACCGCCGTCCGGATGGGCACTGGCAGCACTGGCTCGCGAGGGAGCTCGCCGGGCGGGGATATGAGGTCGCCTATCCCCAGCTACCGGACCCGGACGAGCCGTCGCTCGACGCCTGGCTCGACCGGCTGCGTGCCGAACTGCAGCGATCACCCCAGTCGACGACCGTCGTCTGTCACAGCCTCGCCTGCCTGCTCTGGATGCACGCCGTGACCCGTGGGGGGCTGCCGTCCGTCGAGCGCGTCCTGCTCGCGGCGCCGCCCGCCGGCTCCGTCGTCGAATCGCACGCTGCGATCGCCGAGTTCGCCTGGCCGCGGGTGTCGCCGTCGCAGCTCGCCGCGGTGAGTCGGCGAAGACCGCACGTCATCGCGGGCGATGAGGACCCGTACTGCCCGGATGGAGTCGAGGTGGCGTTCGCCCGCCCGCTCGCGCTCACCTTCGAGATCGTTCCCGGTGGCGGACACCTCGCGATGGACGACGGATTCGGACCGTTTCCGCGCGTCCTGGAGTGGGCGATCGGCGAAGGCGCCAGCTCATGACCTGGGTCGACATCCTCACGACCGTGGCCGTGCTCGGCTGCGGACTCGTCGCAGGTGCCTTCATGCCGTTCTCGAGCTTCGTCGTCCGCACCCTCCGCGAGCTGTCGCCCGACGAGGGGATGCGCACGATGCAGTCGATCAACCGTACGATCCTGCGTTCGTCGTTCCTGCTCGTGTTCCTGGTCACGACGCTCGTCGCGCTCGTCTTGGGAATCGTTGCCGTGCTCGAGTGGCGGGCGGGTTCGCCGTGGCTGCTCGCCGGGGCGCTCGTCTACCTCGTCGGTGTCTTCGTCGTTACGATCGTCTTCAACGTTCCGCGTAACAACGCCCTCGACGCGGCGAGCGCCCGCACCCCGGATGGCCAGCGTCTGTGGGCCGACTACCTGCAGGGCTGGGTGGCTTGGAATCACGTGCGCACCGCTGCCGCATGCCTCGCGACGGTCTTCTTCGCCCTCGCGCTCGCCGTCTGATCGAAGAAGCCGCCGAAGACGCACCTCAGACGGTGCCGGTCGCGCCACCCCACCGAGATAGGGCATTCGCCCGATTCGCAGAAGATGCCTTAGCGAGGAGTCTGGACACGTCGAAACGAGAGTCCAGGAGGCATGCCGTGCAGTTCTCAGCGGATCTGACAGCGTTCACCATTCACAGACATGAGTCGGAGCAAGCGATGCGCGACCTCGAACGACGCAGGGTCGTCGCCGAGCGCATCGCCGAGGACGGCGAGGAGCCCGTGGCGCCGGCTCGTGGCGTCTGCCGGATCCTGCGGGCTCTGAGCCGGCGTCCGTCGCGTCGAGTCGCGCATCGATGACGGCCGGGGCTGAAGGTCGTGCCGCGGCGGGAGGGCGGTCGCACGGTCGTCCTCCCCTCGACAAAGCTGTGGGCGGTGGCAGCCGAGAACGCCGGTGCTCTACGTGCCAGCGATGACCGTCAGTATCGTCGACAGCGGCTGAACTAGTCTGTTTTCTTCCTGCGTCGCCACGTTTGGGCAGCGAAGTACACGAGCGCAGTCCCGATAGGGATGTAGACAAGCTCGGGCGGTTGCGCTCCAAGGACCAAGAGAATTAGCGCAAGCGCTCCGCCTACGATGACTGTGACCGCGAGGTCGATCAAGAGCTCTTTTATAGCCATCTCAGCAACTCACCTCATAGGACTGCCATGTCAGGGGGCCTCCGATGATTACTCCCACATATGGCTGGTTGAGCTGTCCGCAGTTTCCGTGTGCGGCGGCCCTTCGGAAAGGTCCGATCCAGTAGGCAACCGCGAGCCAGCTTGCGGCTCCGCACGCGACCGCCAGCGCCGCGGGGAGCAACCCGCAGACAATCGCCACCGCACCGGCATCCGAGGTCGCGTTCCCGATTGATTTGGTCTCTGCCTTGGTGAACTTGACCGCTTGACCCCACCAGAAATACAGGATCTGCGGGTCGGCTATGATCGGGTAGGCATATCCAATGTGATCGACCTCCTGAACGAGAGACGTTCCCTGGATACGGAATCGGGTCGGTACGTTTGCGCCCGTCGCGTCTTTCGCCCACGGGGCGGAGATCGCTGCAATGGGCTGTCCGGTCGGGTCTGACACGACAACTCCACCATCGGGGCCCGGTTTGAGCTCGATCCCTTCTGGGGTGCCGAGCGAGTACTCGTAGAGTGTCGGGGCGTTGCGATCCTGGATGACAGTCGCGATCTGGACGGAGCCGTCGGTCTTCACCACGAGGGTCGTCGACGAGCCATTGTTGTTGTCGTAGGTCGCCACTCCCTGTGCGGTGTCCGCTGTCGACGCCTGAGAGGCATTCGGCAAGCCGACGATGAGCTTCGTTTGAGCGACGCCACCCAGCGTGACGCCGTCCTGAGCGTCGGCAGGGACCGTTACGGGTTCGTCACTTCCTCCCAAGCTCAGCGTGGTGTCCTTGCTAGACGTCGGCGGGACTGCTTGGGTGCTCGAAAGGACGTGCGGGGCAACAGCAGCAATCGCCGATATGGCCTGAGCCCCCACAGACGGTTCGTCGGCGTTGGCTGCGCCTCCCACAAAGACGAGCAGCGTGGTGGTCACAAATGCACATCCCAGGGCGAAAACTGACTTGCTCTGGCGCAAATTCATCCGAACTCCCTTGCTGGGATGCAGTGCTCCGCCGAAGACTGACACCTTCCGCGCGCCCCAAAATTCTAGTTATGGACTTCGATTTCATCTGTCGGCCATTAGGGGGACATGGGCGCCCACCCGAGCTTGTTGGGTCGTCCTCCCGGGATGCGTCTGGGGCATCCGGAGCCCTCGGGCGCACGCCGTCGTGAGCGTCGGCTGCGCATGGCACGATGGGCGAATGACAACATCTGCGTCGAGCCCCACCATGATCGGGCGAGACTCCGAACTCGCCCGGCTGCGTGAGGTGCTCGCCGAGGCCGCACGGGGGGCGACGCGCGCCGTCGTGATCGGCGGCGAGGCGGGCATCGGCAAGACACGGCTGCTTCGCGAGTTCGAGGCGGATGTCGCGGGATCCGTGCTGCTGCTGAGAGGCCAGTGCGTCGATCTCGGCGCCGTCGCAGCGCCTTATGCGCCGATCAAGAGCGTTCTGCGTGCTCTCGTCGAGGCCGTGGGTGGCGAGACGATGGTCGCGGCCGCCGGACCGGGCAAGGGCGCACTCATCGCACTCCTTCCGGAACTCGCCGCTGTTGAAGGCAGTGCATCGGCCCCGGCTGGGCAGGGCTCGATCCCGGGAGGTGGTGATCCGATCGCCGCCAGCAGCGATCAGCTGCACGAGGCCGTCGCGGTGCTGTTGGAGAACTTCTCGCGTGATACTCCCGTGCTCGTCGTCATCGAAGACCTGCAGTGGGTCGACGGTGCGAGCCTCAACATGCTGCGATTCCTCTTCAGGGCGCTCTCCAGCGGACGCATCCTCCTGGTGCTCAGCTACCGCAGCGACGACGTGTCGCGTGGGCACCCGCTTCGCGGTTTCCTCTCAGAGCTCGAGCGCAGCCGCAGCATCGAACGTCGGGAGCTGAAACGCCTCAATCGCGCCCAGGTGCGCAAACAGGCGAAGGCGATCCTCGGAGCGATCCCGCCCGCTGAGGTGATCGAGAGCGTCTTCCTGCGCAGCGAGGGCGTTCCGTTCTTCGTGGAGGAGCTGCTCGGGCTCGAGGGCTGCAGCACGCGCGAAGAGCTTCCGGACACTTTGCGCGAACTGCTGCTCGCCCGGTATGAGCGGCTGAGCGAACCGACACAACACCTCCTGCGTCTCGTCTCGGCCGGCGGCGTGAGCGTCGCTCACGAGCTGCTGGCCGGGGTGTACGCCGGAACGTCCGACGAACTCGACACCGCCGCGCGTGAGGCAGTGCTCGCCAATGTGCTCCTCGCAGACGACGACAGCTACTCCTTCAGGCATGCCCTGGTGCGCGAGGCCATCCACGCCGACCTCGTGCCCGGCGAGCGAGCGCGTTTCCACGCCCGTTACGCCGAAGCGCTCGAGGCCGACTCCGGCACACGCCGGGTAGCCGCCGAGGTCTCCCACCACTGGATCGCGGCGCATCACGTCGCGAAGGCCTTCCCTGCCTCGCTTCTCGCCATGTCGGAGGCCAGAGCCGCCTACGCCTACAGCACCGCAGCCCAGATGGGTGAGCGTGCCCTCGAACTCTGGGAGCAGGTGCCGGAGGCTGAGAGGATCGCCGGCATGGACAAGATCGACCTCATCGGGCGCACGGCGTCGCACCTACGCAATGCGGGTGAGGGGGAGCGCTCCCTCGCGATGGTGAATCTCGCACTCGAGGAGTGCCCTCGTGAAGACGGCCTCCGCTATGCGCGGCTGTTGCGTGACAAGGCGTTCTACCTCGCGAATGCGGGCAAGCCGGGCTCGATACCGATGCTCGAGCAAGCGCTCGATCTCGTGCCGCCCGGCACCCCGGGCGAGATGCGCGCGACCTTGCTCGCCTCGCTCGCCGGGCGGTTCATGATCGAGGCCCGGCTCGGGGAGGCGATCGAGATGGCCGAGGCGGCCTTGATCGAGGCGGTCGCGGTCGGATCTGCGCGCTACTCGTCGATTTCGGCCAATATCGCCGGGGTCTCGCGTGTGAGCAACGGTCAGATCGAGGACGGCTTGGCCGAACTCGAACGCGCCCGTGTGCTCGCCGATGGTGACAGTAGCGCGACGCTGCGCCACCGGGTCAACGCTTCCGACGTCATGTATCTCCTCGGGCGATACGAGGAGGCGGTCGAACTCGCAGAAGACGGGCTCGCGAAAGCGCGGGAGCTCGGTGTCGAACGCAGCTCCGGCGTGATCCTCGCATCGAACGCGGTCGACCCGCTCTTCGCCCTCGGTCAGTGGGAGCGTGCCGAAACCCTCATCGACCGCGGACTCGCCCTCGACCCGCCACTCGCCTTCAAGGTCTACTTGCAGCGGGACCGTCTCTGGGCGATGCTGTGGCGTGGCGATCCGGATGAGGCCGCGCAGCAGTTTCGCTCCTTGCGCGGCTCGATGGCTGGCATCATCGAGGTCGAGATGCAGACACGCCTCGGCGTGGCCAGGGTCGCGGGAGAGATCGCGCTCGCTCAGGGTGATCTCGACTAGGCGTGGACGGAGGCGAGCGTTCTGCTCTCCGAGGTGCATCGTTCCCTTCCCGGCTACGACATGCCGCTGCTCGCGCTCGCGGCACGCGTGCTCGCCGCCCTGCGCGCGCAGCAACTCGCCAGCCAGGTTGCGCCGCCGGCATTCGCATCACGTCGCCTCCCGGCGATGCGTGCCGCTCCGCTTGTCTCCCGGGTTCCGGCGGCTCTCGGGAGCGGACCGGCGCCGGTGAGCCCCTCAGAGGCGGAGCCTCGATTGCGAGCTCTCTTGGAACGAGAGCGATTCTGGCCGTCGTTCGATCTCTGGAGCGCGCTCTTCGATGCGGAGCTGGGCGGCGAGGCTGGCACCGGCACGGACACCGCACTGTGGCAGAACGCTGTCGATCTCGCGGCTTCCAGCGTGGCTCCCGCCTATCTGCTGCCGTACACGCGGCTGCGTCTGGGGCAGGCACAACTCGAGAGCGGCGAACGCGCGGCTGCTCAGAGAACCTTCTGGCTGGCAATCGAGAGCGCCGATGCGATCGGGATCGGACTCGTGAGCGACGCGGCGGCGCGGGTCGCGGCGCAGGCAGGGCTCGCGCTGGACGGTGCCGCTTCCGTCGCACGCCTGCGGACGGACCCCGCACACGGTGAACTCACCGCTCGAGAACGTCAGGTGCTCGACCTCGTCGCGCAAGGCCTCAGCAACCGGCAGATCGGCGAACGCCTGTTCATCAGCGGCAAGACGGTGAGTGTTCACGTCTCGGCCATTCTGCGCAAGCTCGGCGCTTCGAGTCGTACCGAAGCCGTCTTCCGTGCCAATGCGCTCGACGCATGACCTCCGCGATCGGCGTCGGTGCACGTCGCGTAGAATAGCCGGCAGAGCCACCGTGATCCACCGGCCGCTTCGCGCCCGGGTCTGGATATTGGCGGGGCCGATCGTCGGTGGTCGCATCGTGGAACACGCCCGTCGTTCCAGCGAGCTGCGGGATGGCGAAACCAGACGGCGGACTCTCAGAAGCGGCAGAAGAAGGGCGGGATCGGTATGACGGGCAGCCAGAACGCGATACATGAGGTTGAGGTGCCCGTGCCGATCAGCTTCGGGCGGAGCGGCAAACCGGGCGAGAAGCACGGTTCCTTGAGTGGCGAGCCGGAGGCGGTCATTCGTGCTCCGGGTTCCGAGGTGCTCCCTCAACGTTTCGTCCGCGACGATATCGTTCTGCGCAACGGAGAATACGCGCTCGTCGCCGGGCACTTCACTCCGCAAGAGTCGATGGTCAAAGACCTGTTGGCCGTGCGCAAGGCCCTGATCGCCGCAGGCATCGACTTTCTGCTCGTGCGCGGCGACAACGATCGTCCCGTGATCGCGGTCGATCGACGGCGGCGCAAGGAACTGAACGCTGCGCTCGCTACCGCTTTCGCGAACGAGCCGTTCTACGCCAAGACGCTCGACCACGGCGGCGCACCGGCCGTGTTGATCGCCGACGGCGTGCTGTCGACGCGGCGCAAGGCGTCCGTCTTCCGGGTCTACCGGCTGCGCCTCGAGCCGATCGGTCGGCTGCGGTACGGGCCCGAGACGGCCTTTCAGCTCGAGCTGTGGCGCTTTGGCGACGACGAGATCGTGGCACCGGTCGAGAACGCGCTCATGCGCACCCGATTGCCGCGTTCAGAGGCAGTCGACGACACCGTCGAACTCTACGGACGGCGCTGGCACACCCTCGAGAACATGTTCGCCGACCTCGTGAGCGATGTGAGCTTCGAGATCGACATGGTCTTCTCCTGGGTCGATGGCTCTTCGGCGGAATTCCAGCGAGAGCGGGCGAAACGCATGCGGGCCTACGTCGTTGGCGACGGCGACGACTCCGAGGCGCGTTTCCGTCAGATCAACGAGCTCAAGTACGCATTGCGCAGTGTGCATATGTTCGCCCCATGGGTGCGACGGATCTTCATCGCGACCGACTCACCTGCACCGGACTGGCTCGCCCAGCATCCGCGGGTCACGATCATGCGCAGCGAGGACTTCTTCCAGAAACCGGATGCGTTGCCGACGCACAACTCGCACGCTGTCGAGAGCCAGCTGCATCACATTCCGGGAATCGCCAAACACTTCTTGTATTCCAACGACGACATGTTTTTCGGACGTCCTGTGCGGCCGGAGCTCTTCTTCTCGCCGGGCGGCGTGACCAGGTTCGTCGAGGCGGCGACGCGCATCGGCCTCGGCGACAGCGATCCGAGCCGTAGCGGCTTCGAGAACGCTGCGCGCGTGAACCGGCGTCTGCTGCGCGAACGGTTCGGCAAGGTGACGACGCGTCATCTCGAGCACTGTGCGGCACCGCTGCGCACCGATGTGCTTGACGCGATGGAACGTGAGTTCACGGAGGACTTCGAGCGAACGGCGATGAGCCGGTTCCGTTCGGCCACAGACATCTCGGTGACGAACTCCTTCTACCATTACTACGCCCTCATGACCGGGCACGCCGTCGTGCAGACGCAGGCCAGGGTCAAGTACATCGAGACGACGTTGCGCTCGGCCCTGCCGTCGATGCGACGACTTCTCGAGCGCCGTGACCAGGACATGTTCTGCCTGAACGATGGCAGCAGGCCAGAGATCTCGATCGAGGAGCGCACGGCGGCTGTGACCGACTTCCTCGAGAAGTACTTTCCGTTTCCGGCGCCGTGGGAGAAGGACGCCGGAAACGAGGTTCTCTCTGCGAGGAAGGCTCTGCAGGGCGTCACCGGCGCGGCAGTCGAGGCCGCGGCATCCTCGGGGCTCGAGGCTATGCCGGAACGGGAATCGGCGTCGTAGGCGGATCGTGTTCCGAGAGCGCGCTTACGTTCGGGGCGGGGAACCGGATGCCGGCCTCGGACAGCCGCCGGGCGCTCTCGGCGGCGTCGATGTGATCGAGCGTCGGAAAGTCGCCGAGTGGCGCGACCGAATGCAGGATCGTCTCGGGGTACACGTGCACGAGGTTGAAGCCCTGAGCTCCGTCGTGTCCGCGGGTTCCGCCCACCGGCACGTTGAGGTCCTGGGTGTAGCACGTCGCCGAGGCGACGGACACCGGGATGCCTGCGAAGGTCGCCGTCGAGGAGTAGTGCAGGTGCCCGGCGAGAATACTGCGCACATCCGTTCCGCGCAGCACCGCGGCGAGCTTGCTCTGCTCGCGAAGCTCGACCGAGGCGGCCAGGTCCAGAACACTCGGAATGGGCGGATGGTGCATGGCCAGGATCGTGCCGTGCGGGGCCGGTCGTGACAACTCCTCGGTGAGCCAGTCGAGCTGAGCGGTCGTGATCTCGCCGTGATGCCTGCCAGGCACCGTCGAGTCGAGGGTGATGACGCGCAAACCATTCAGGTCGTAGAGCCGATCGACGGGCATCGTCGACGGTTTCTCGCGCAGGAGCCCGGTGTAGAAGGCGGCTCTGTCGTCGTGGTTGCCCATGACCCAGATGACCTGGGCACCGAGGCGCGCCGCCGCAGGCTCGACGATTCCCCGGAGCCGCTCGTAGGCGTCCGGTTCGCCACGATCGGTGAGATCGCCTGTGAAGACGATCGCTTCGGGCCGACCGCCAGAAGCCTCGAACTCATCGAAGAGGAGTCGCAGATAGCGGGTGCTGTCGACACGACCGTAGAGCCTCGCGTCGCCTGCGAGCAGGTGGGTGTCGCTCACATGGAGTAGGAAGTGCTCAGGCCTCGGGTACTCGGCCGTGTGTGTTCTCACACAACATCCGTTCGCTCGGAAGTGCGTGCTTCTTCGTTGCGCGCACTCACGGTATATGCATATTGCACCAGATGATCCTTGACAGGAGGTGAACGACGCGCGGTGTCGGCGGCCGACGCTTCGGCGATGGCGTGACGACGGCCGAGGTGTGAGGATGTCGTATGGTCATCAATCTCGAACGCGCATACGACGGTCCTGCGCCGGACGGAGGTTTCCGTGTGCTCGTCGATCGGCTCTGGCCACGCGGTATCAGTCGAGAGAGGGCCCGTCTCGACCTATGGCTCAAGGATGTCGCTCCCAGCCCCGGGCTTCGCTCCTGGTGGAACCACGATCCGCAACGCCTCGCGGAGTTCGCGCGAAGATACCGCGCCGAGCTCGAGTCGGATGCCGCGACCATCGGAGCCGTCGACACCTTGCGCGAGGTGCTGGAGCGTCATCCGATGGTGACGCTCGTTTACGGTGCGCGTGATCCGGTCGTCAACCACGCTGCCGTGCTGCGCGACTACCTCGTAGCGTCGTAGAGGCCTGCGCCGAACGCCGCCCGTGCGGACGACCTCGCGCGAACAGCGGTCGTCCGCACGGGCAGCGCCCGCGAGCCATGCCGGTACGGTGCGCTGGCCCGGCTGCTCGCGGTCGACGAAGCGGCGCTGACGGAAGAGCTGCTCGGCGGCGTTCGGGGCCTTCATCGACGACGCAATGCTGATTCGGGCGGTCGCCGACGACCGTTGAGCGCTGGTCCGACGAGTCGGATCGGCCGTCCGCCGTCCGCGAACGCCGACGGTTCTCAGCCGCTTCGCGCGCACGGCCGGTATTCTCTATCCTCGATCCTGACGATCGGCCTTCACCCGCGGTGAGAGCCGATCCGGCAGGACCGCCCGCTTCCACTTACCCGCTTCGAGAGAGTCTCATGCACGATAGCCCGATCTCGGCGACGCCCTACGAGGTGCTCGGCGTCGGCGCGACCGCCGGCGAGGACGAATTGCGACGCGCCTATCGCCGGATGCTGCGCGAGACCCACCCCGACACAGGGGGCGATCCGGCCAGGTTCCATGCCGTGCAGGTGGCCTGGGAGCGCATCGGCACCCCGTCGGCACGAGCAGCCTACGATCGCGGCGGGACGGCATCGTCCGGCGGCGGTCCCGGCGCCCAGCCGTGGGCTGCCCCGCCGGCCAGGCCGCCGCGTCAGGACTCCCGGCCCACCGCCCGCTCCTACGGGCATCCCGGCGGGTGGAGCCGGGAGCGCTACCTCGTGCTCATGCGCGAGTGGGCCGGTCGCGGTGTCTCCATCGGCGATCCCTACGACGCGTCGCTCGTGCGCTCGGCGCCCCGCGACCTCCGCCGTCTGCTCGCCAACGCGTTGAGCGAGGAGGCGACCGCTCGCTCGCTCGCCTCGCTCGGCATCGGCTTCACCGTCTGGCACGACGTTGCCACCGAGGCGGCAGGCCACGGTGCACCACCCAAGCTCGACCACATCGTGCTCGGCCCCACCGGCCTCTTCGCGGTGCAGAGCGAGGACTGGGGTGGCGTCGTGCGCACCCGGCGCGGTGAGCTCGTCGGCGAGGTGCTCGCTGGTGAGAAGCCGGTGCACGAGCTGTCCATGCGGGCGCGCGCCATCTCCCGGGCGGCCAGGGTGAAGTTCACGGGGCTGCTCCTGGTGGTTCCGGATGACGCGGCGCTCGACTCGCCGGAGGTGTTGGGCAGATCCCGTGGCGCGGTGACCGCCCTCGTCCAGCAGTCGCGGCTTCCCGGCGTCATGCGCGACGGGCTCCCCGGGGCGGCTCGCATCGGCGGGACCGAGTTGTTCGAGGTGCGAACGCGGTTGCAGGCGGCCGTCACATTCGTCTGAACACCGACGCGGCTCACCGGGTCGTGGTCCAGTCCAGGTTGACGACGTCTCCGATGTAGATGTCGAGTCCGAGGCCGTGGATCGACGGGTTCATGCGCAGCAATTGCTGCTGCGGCAGATCGAAACGCTGCGCGATGTTGAAGAACACGTCGCCCTGCACCACCGTATAGCTGAGCAGGGAGCCGTTCGCGTCACTCGTCGTGGGTCCCATTGCGCCTTCCGCCGGTCCGTGATCGGATGCCGGGCCCTCCACGACGGGCGGCGCCGGATCGTTCGGGACGATCTCGACGGGCGTCGGTGGGTCGAGCGATGTCGCGGTCGGCACGGGTACAGGCGTGGGCTTCGGGGTCGGTGTCTGGGTCACGACGATGGTGACGGGCGGCGGAGGCGGGGCGACGCATCCGCTCAGCGTCGTCGCAGTGAGCGCTGCGACGCCGATGGCCAGGATCGCTCGGGCTCGGGGCGACACCAGGGGCACGCGTGGCCATGTGGTCGGCTCGGTCATGAATCTCCCCAGAAGGTCTGGCAATGAGGGCATCCGCTCGCACCTCGGCGTCTACCGAGTTCACTATACGGGCGGGCGCTGCGCAGGGTGGTGTTCTCCACAGGGCGGGGATCGCCGCGGGTTCTGCACAGATCGAGGTTCGCCCGCCCGGAGGCGCGGTGGCACCCAGGACCATCGTGGGCATGAGCCTTCCCAGCGCAGAAGAAGCCAGGTCCATGCCGATCGTCACCGACGACGAAGTCGAGGCGCGAGTCGCCGCCCTCATCGGGAGCGCGTGCCGCCGTCAGTTCTGGATGCTCTTCATCGACGGCGACGACAGACAGCTGCCGCTCATCATGCCGGTAGCCGACTATCCGACGAGCCCGGCCGGTGGGCGTGCTGAACTCCTGGCCTCCCGGATCAAGGAGATCGTCGACCTGGCTGACGCGGCTCAGGTGATCTTCGTCTGGGAGCGCCGACTGGCCGAGGCGTCAACGCAGGCGGACCGTGCTTGGGCAAGCGCGCTCGGCGACGCCTGCAGAGCGGAAGGCGTGTCGGTGCGAGCCCAGCTGATCAGCCACCGTTCCGGCGTACGATGGTTTCCTCCCGATGACTACCTGTAGGGCATGTTCGACGACGTCGCGATCCAGGGGTAACCAGGTCGTCGCGTTCAACGTGGGCGCCGCCGAGCCGGTGAGGTTCTCAGGCTGCCAGCGACCGCATCGGATGACCGAACCGCCCTGCATCGGCTGGCATGAGATTTCGTGGGTCGCCTACGCGATTCGACAGTGCTTCGAAGGCGAGCGGAACCGCTGGCGGCGATCAGCGGCTGAGCAGAGCGGCGTGCTCGGGATGCCGCTCGAACCAGGCGGCGACATACCAGCAATTCGGAACGATGCGGTAGGCGGTGCTCGTCTCGAGGTCGTCGACGGCGAACTCCACGAGCTCGGCGGCGTACCCGTGGCCGCGGAACGGCGGCTGGGTGAACGCTCGGGTCAGAGCGATCGTGTTCCCGAGGATCGAATAGTCGAGCACCCCCACGAGCCGATCGCCCTCTCTCATGACGTAGCGGCGGGCATCCGGTTCGTGCGCGAAGTCGTGATCGGGCATGGATCAAGCGTAACCATCGGTGGGCGGCGGATGGCATGCCGGTAACGATCCGGGCACCGGGCGGCGGTCATGTGACCGATTTGGTGCGCGAGACGCCGAAAGCGCCGTAACGTAGGAAAGTGGTGTTCGAGCCTGGCGCTTGGAGTCGGCGAGTGCCATGCTGACGAAAGGCCTTCTTGAGCACCGAATGCATCCATGGTTTCGACGGAGGACTCTGCGCGCAGTGCTTTCCACCGTCTGAGCCTCAGGTTCTCGTGGGTTCGACCCCGGCGAGACGAACGGTCCGAGCTCGTCCTGTCTCCCTGCGCGAGGCCAGGCCGGCGTCCGGATCCGGTTCGGTCAGGTCCGCGGCACAGGCGCAGCTGGATGTCGCGGAACTGCGGATCTACCACATCACCCATATCGACAACCTGCCGGGGATCTTGAGGGTCGGCGGCCTATTGGCGAACGCCGACGAGCCGGCCGGGGCGAACCCGGCGGTCGACATCTCGTCACAGGACAGCCGTGAAACCCGCCGCGCGGCCCGGATCGCAGCGCACGATCTGAGTGTCGCCGGCTTCGTACCCTTCTTTCTCTCGCCGAATGCGAGCGTCTGGGACAGCATCCGCGGAGGGCACGAGGACCCCCGGCTGACGGCTGAGGCGCTCGGGTATGCGGCATCCGAGTTCGTGATCCTGGTGAGCACTGTTCGGCAGGCGATCGAGGCCCGCCCAGGCGAGGGAACCGCATCGGCCACGTTCGCTGTCACCGACGGCGATGCGACAGGATCGCTCACGCGCTTCGCTGCCACTCGGCTCGAATCCGAGCGCATGTTGCGACGGCTCCGCGTCGACGAGGAGGCCGACGCGATCCTGGGCGCCGAGGTGCTCATCTGCGAGTCGTTCCCGTTCGATCGGGTGGGCCTGATCGGCGTGGCGAACGACAAAGTGCGTGAGGCGGTCAAACGAGTGTTGCAGACTGCCGGGTACAAGCAGAAGGTCGCCGTCTACCCGCCCTGGTTCCAGAGTGCCGAGGAGACCTCCTCGCCGCTCTAGCGAGCGCGTGTAAAGCCGAGAGCGTGCGAAGCTCGGGGCAAGGGCATGGCAGGGCGACAAGCCCTTCCGATCCCGGATCGGGCTCAGCGGCTGAGTCTTCTAGACCGATCCCGCGGGCGGCCAGACGCCGATGATGAGCGCCATGACGACGATCGTCACGAGTTCGTGCGAGATGTTGAGGATCGTCAGTCCGCTCGGGCGTTTGTCGAAGGCGTCGTGGGTGACGAAGCGTGCTGCGGTGAATCCGGCCCAGAGGATGAGGCCGGTGAGCAGGGCGTTCACGAGGAAGCCGCCGCCGTAGAAGTCCCAGGCGATGAACGCCGCACCGGCGAGCACCCACGCTGTGATGAAGCTCACGAGCACCGTGATCACCATCGGCCAGACGGCGTCTCTCGTGTTGCCGGACATGGTGACGTTCGTCGCCTTCATCCAGTAGTTGCCGAAGACCTTCGGCGTGTACCAGATCGATCCGACGACCATGCTCGAGAGCGTTGCGAGGAGAACCGCCCAATAGTTGATTTCAGGAACCATGATCGTCCTTTCAGCGAGAAGCTGTGCGTTCGCCGAGTTTAGCGCTCTGCACCAGACAGTCTGGCGGGGCGCGCGGATGAATACGGCGAACCACCGTGGCCATGCAGGCGGACGGACCTCGAGTCCGCTCTCAGGCTCCGCCGCCTTCCTGGCGTCGCTTCCATCGTCTGCCTACGACTCGAGCAGGCCGCGGATGTGCCATCGCCTTCTCCTCGACGTGCTCGGCGAGGTCATACATGGTCATCGCCTTGTCGAGCACTGACCAGAGTTTGGGGTCGGTGAGCTTCGACCCCGAGGCGAAGTGGTCATCCAAACCGGTCGTCTACACATGGTTAGACTCTTGACCGCGAGTAGCGACTTAGACGCCGAAGGAACAACGACGCCCCGCGCCTACGGCTGGGCCATGCTACTCGCCAGCCTTCCTGTTGCTGTCATTGGCGTGACATTCATTGTTAATGTGGCCGGCTGGTGGTCTTACGTCACTGGTGCGATCACGCTCGTGGGTGCAGTGCTGCTGATCTACTTCGGGGTGAAAGGTCTTTCACGGCGGGTTGAGTAGTCCATATTCCCCCTGAAGAACCCACCTTTTCGGCATCCGCTTGCCGCGCACCCAGAACGGATGGGCCAGCAGCAGCCGGACCAGCCAGATCATGCGGCAGGTCGGTCTGCCGCCTGAGCGGGCGAGCCTATTCGCCGCTCGGATGGGCGCCGGCTGTGTCGATGATCCAGGCGAGTTCGAAGGCTCGCTCCCGCCAGGCGCTGTAGCGGCCCGAGACGCCACCATGGCCAGCGGCCATCTCGGTCTTGAGCAGGGCATCCGCCCCCGCCTCGCGCAGTTTCGCCACCCACTTCGCCGGCTCGACGTAGAGCACCCGTGTGTCGTTGAGGCTCGTGACCGCCAGGATGCGTGGGTAGCTGGTCTCGTGCACGTTCTCGAGCGGCGAGTACGACTTCATGTAGGCGTACACCTCAGGGTCATGCAGCGGGTTGCCCCACTCGTCCCACTCGATCACGGTGAGGGGGAGGGACGGATCGAGCATCGAGGTGAGCGGGTCGACGAATGGGACACTGGCCAGGATGCCCGAGAAATGGCGTGGTGCCATGTTCGCCACGGCGCCGACGAGCAGGCCACCTGCACTGCCGCCCTCGGCGACCAGCCGATCGCACGCGGTGAAACCGTTGTCGATGAGGTGCGTCGCGCAGTCGATGAAATCCGTGAAGGTATTGCGCTTGTGCAGTTTCTTGCCATTTTCGTACCAGAGCCGGCCGAGCTCGCCGCCGCCGCGCACGTGAGCGATCGCGAACACGATGCCGCGCTCCAGCAGGCTGAGCCGGGCGATGCTGAAGTTCGGATCCATGCTCGCCTCATAGGATCCATAGCCGTAGAGCACTGTCGGAGCCGGCTCGCCGGGCGTCACCAGATCGCCACGATAGACGAGCGACACCGGGATGCGGGTGCCGTCTCCGGCTTGTGCCCACTCGCGTCGCTGCACAAGCAGCGCGGGGTGATAGTCGCCGAGCACGGGCTGCTGCTTGAGCAGCCGCAGCTCGGCCGTGTCGACGACATAGTCATAGACCGTCGACGGCGTCACGAAACTGGCGTAGCCGAGTCGGATCGTCGGCTGCTCCCAGGCGGGATTACCCGCCGTGCCCACCGAGAAAAGCTCTTCGGGGAAACGCAGCTCCATCGGGTCGCCCAGGGAGTCCGGCCGGGCGACGGCCACCCGGGAGAGTCCGTCCCGGCGATACTCGATGGCCACGAAGTCGCGGAATGCGTCGACGCCCTCCAGCCGAATGTCCGAACGGTGAGGAAGCAGTGTCCGCCGTTCGCCCTGCGGGTCGGATGCCGCGACGCTCACGAGCTCGAAATTGACAGCGTCGGCATTGTGGACGATGAGCAGGTGGTCCTCCCCGTCGACCACCGCGTGCTCGACGTCGTACTCGACGCCGTCGCGGCGCGGCCACACGATCTCGAACTCGCCCTCCGGCTCTGCGGCGTCGAGCAGACGGGTCTCCGAGGTGATGTTCGAACCGAGTTCGATCATCAGGTAGCGACGGCTGCGGGTGCTGCCGACGCCGACCCAGTAGCGTTCATCGGGTTCGTGGAAGACGAGTGTGTCAGGCGTGGCGTCGTCCGGCGTGGTGCCGACGGCGTGACGCCATACCGAATCCGGTCGCCACGCCTCATCGACGGTCGTGTAGAAAACGTGCCGCCCGCTCGGATCGAAGATCGCGCCGGTGCCGGTGCCGGGGATCTCGTCGGGAAAGGCGTCGGCTCCGGTCCCGTCGAGCGGGCGGATCCGGAGTGTGTAGCGCTCGTCACCCTCGGTGTCGATGCCGTAGAGCAGCAGACGGCCGTCCTCGCTCACGTCGAAGCTGCCGAGGGCATAGAAGTCGTGCCCGTCGGCCTCTGCGTTGTCGTCGAGCAGGATCTGCTCTCCGGGGAGCCCGGCCGGATCGGCGTCGGCCTCTTCATTCCTCGCCTCGGGCAGGATGGGGGGCCGCCAGTCGTCCGGCCCGGCGATCGGGGCACGGCAGTGCACCGCGTACTGCTGTCCCTCGATCGTTCGCGTGTAGTACCACCAGTCGCCCTGCCGTACCGGGACCGTCAGATCCGTCTCTTTCGTGCGACCCTTGATCTCCTCGAAGATCTGCTCGCGCAGCAGCTCCAAATGGGCGGTGCGGGCCTTCGTGTAGGCGTTCTCGAGGTGCAGATGGGCGGTCAGTTCCCCGCTCTCCTTCTCGCGCATCCACTCGTAGTCGTCGAGGTAGACGTCGCCGTGGTGGATGCGTTGCGTCGGCTTCTTGGCCGCGACAGGAGGCGTGAGCATGTCTTCAGAGTAGTTCGGATGTCGCACATGCGTACCCGAAGCGGTGATTGGATAGGGCCATGAGCACCTCCTCCGCGCCCGGCGACTATATCGCCGACTTCGCACGCTTCATCCAGGCCTCGCCGTCTTCGTATCACGCCGCGGACGAGGTGGCACGGCGGCTCACCGATGCCGGTTTCGTCGCGCTCGATGAGACCGCGGAGTGGGGCGGTGGCTGCGGCGGCCGCTACGTGGTGCGCGACGGCGCGATCATCGCCTGGGTGCAGCCCGAGACGGCGGGGCCTACCACCCCGTTCCGCGTCCTCGGCGCCCACACCGATTCTCCGGGCTTCAAGCTCAAGCCCAGGCCCACCACCGGCTCGCACGGGTGGCTGCAAGCCGGTGTCGAGGTCTACGGCGGACCCCTGCTCAACGCCTGGCTCGATCGCGAGCTGGAACTGGCCGGCCGGATCGTGACGCGCGATGGAACGACCCACCTCGTGCGCACCGGGCCGTTCCTGCGAATCCCGCAACTTGCGATCCACCTCGACCGGCAGGTCGACGACGGACTGGTTCTCGACAGGCAGAAGCACATGCAACCCGTCTGGGGTGTCGGCGAGGTCACCGACGCCGACCTCGTCGCCCACCTCGCCGCGATCGCGGACGTCGACGCCGCCGAGGTCGCCGGCTACGACATGCTGACCGCGGATACGGCCGCTCCAGCACGGTTCGGGCTCGATGGCAAGCTCTTCGCCGCCGGACGCATGGACAATCTGTCGTCGGTCTATGCGGGTCTCGTCGCTCTGCTTGAGATCGTCGCGGATCCGACAGCCGATCATCGAGGTGTCGATCACATCAGCGTGCTCGCAGCGTTCGACCACGAGGAGCTCGGCTCCGAGTCGCGCTCCGGCGCGAGCGGTCCGCTCCTGAGCGATGTGCTCACCAGGATCGGGACCGCCCTCGGGGCGTCCGTCTCGCAGCGGCTGCAGGCGTACGCGGCCTCATGGTGCGTGTCGGCCGATGCCGGCCACGCCGTGCACCCGAACTACTCCGAGCGTCACGACCCCGCGAACCAGCCGGTCGCCGGCGGCGGTCCCCTGCTCAAGATCAACGCCAACCAGCGTTACGCGACAGACGCCGTCGGTGCTGCGCTCTGGGCCCGCGCTTGTGCGGCGGCCGAGACGCCTTACCAGGAGTTCGTCTCGAACAACACGATGCCGTGCGGGTCGACGATCGGACCGCTCACCGCGACCCGGCTCGGAATCCGGACCGTCGACGTCGGGGTGCCTCTGCTGTCGATGCACTCGGCGCGTGAGCTCGTGCACGTCGACGACGCGTTCGCGCTCGCCGCTGCCGCCGGGTCCTTCCTCCGCGGCGCGTGATCGCCGCCGACCGTTACGGCTTGTGACAGGCGGGGGTGACGCGTTCCGCCCGCGAACCTAGACTTCTTCGAAATACGAGTGCCGCACGAGCCGGCCAGAGTCGCGAGGGAGGTCAGGATGTCGAGTCTCAAGCCATGGGTGCAGCACAGCATGCAGTGCAGTGCAGCGAGTGAGGTCTGCGTCAAGCACGGTCCCGGTCACGCGATGTCACCTGTACAGCTGCTCGCGAGCGGCGCGACGCCGAGCAAGTGGCGCGACGCGATCGTCGCCTCTGCGGCATCCGACGGCTGGATTGCCCTCGACCTCGTCGATTCGGACGAGCGGGTGTGGGTCTGGAACCACGAAGATCTCGGCGAGGCGCTCGTGTTCGGCGAACCGGTCGCCCTTCATGCCGTTTACAGCACGCTGGCACTTGGCGCCGAGCGTATCAGCGTCGTCGTCGCTACGACTCCCTGAGGTCGTATCGGCATCCACGCTGCGGTGGACGCGGTTCCCGGTGCACGCAAGAAGCCGGTACCAGCGGCTCACGGTGCACTGCGAAGAGCGCTCGCAATGCGGCGAGCAACCCGGATGTGGTGGGGGGCCGGGCTCAGCCCATCGGCATGCTCGTCGTCATGGCGTCCATCATCTTCTGGCAGGCCATCGCGCACTGACGACACGCCTCGGCGCACATCCTGCAGTCCTCGTGCATATCGGCGTGCTTCATGCACTCCTCGGCACAGGCATTGCACTGTGTCATCGTGGCCTGCAGCATCGCTGTCATGCTCTCCATGTGCATTCCGGCCGACCGCAACATCATGCGCATCATGGTGTTGCACATGTCGGCCGTGTTCATGCACGTCTCCATGTGTATGGCTGAGTCTTCGCCTGTCACGCAGCTCGCACACACGGTGCAGGCCTGTTCACAGGCCGAGCAGGCTTCGATGCATTCCTGCATCATCGCCAGATCCATGTTCCGCATGGGCATTTCGGCCGCGTGCATTTCCATCATCTGCATCGTCATGTTCATCATCACGGTGATCCCACCCTGGGCTGCCGAGCGCGAGACGGTACGGGCGCTTCCAAACGGCAACCCAACACTCCGGATACTACGCGGGCCGACGGGAGTCGGTCCAGAGTCTCAGGACTTCAGGACTTCAGGACTTCAGTGCGAGAGCGAAGGGCAGCACCACAGAGACACCGTGCCGACGTAGCTCACGACCGGCGACCGTGAGCGTCCAGCGGCTGTCGGCGATATCGTCGACGAGCAGCACGGGACGACCTGTGAGAGGTTCCAGTGCTCTCCCGAGCTCGGCGCCGACGGCGAAGCTCTGCCAGACGTTCGACAGTCGGTAGGCGCTGTTGCCTCCTGACGCTCCGCTCGGGCCGCCGTTGCGCCAATCGAGCGGGCCGAGCAGAGGCAGCCGGCCCGCCTCTGCGATCGAACGGGCGACCGAGTCGATGAGCTCCGGATGCCGCCTCGACGGCACGCTGACGACTGCGGCCGGCCGTTCCTCCCAGTCCCACTCGGCAAGCACGCGCACGCACGCCGCGAGCATGGCTGCGTTCGCCACCGTGTCCGGTGCGGGCGCTCCGCCGGTTGCGGGGGCGAATAGTTCGCGCAGGGGGCCGCCCCAGCCGAGATCCGTCAACCGGGCGAGTGCTCGCCCTGCGGCGATCCGTTCTCCGTGGGGAATGTTGCCCCGTGCGTCGACACCGAGGCTCGCGGCACCGGTTGGCCACTGCGCGCGCGGTTCGATCGCCACGCCGACGCGGTCGAGCGAGGCGCCTGCAGCGGAAACCGCCTCAGCGGCGACACCTGCCGGGTACCAGACTCCCGCGCAGCCGTCGCACCGGCCGCAGGCCACTGCGGTCTCGTCGTCGAGCGCGCGTTGCAGGTATTCCATGCGGCATCCACTCGTCCGCTCGTAGTCGATCATCGACTGCTGCTCGGCGACGCGCTCTGCCGCGATGCGCTCGTACCGTTCCCGGTCGTAAGCCCAGGGGACGCCCGTCGATACCCAACCGCCTTGTACGCGGCGCACGGCGCCGTCGACGTCGAGCACCTTCAGGAGCAACTCGAGGCGGGAGCGACGCACGTCGACGAGCGCTTCGAGTGCCGGTGTCGAGAGCGGGGAGTCGCTGCGGTCGAGTTCGTCGAGCACTGCTGCGGCCTTCTCTTCGTCGGGCATCGACGAAGTGGCGAAGTACTCCCAGATCGCCGTGTCTTCCGTGCCAGGCAGCAGCAGCACGTCTGCGTTCGCGGTGGCGCGGCCTGCACGGCCGACCTGCTGGTAGTACGCGACCGGGGAGGAGGGGGCGCCGAGGTGCAGGACGAAGCCGAGATCGGGCTTGTCGAAGCCCATGCCGAGCGCGCTCGTCGCTACGAGCGCCTTGACCCGGTTCGACATGAGCAGTCGCTCGCATTCCTCGCGCTCCTCGGTATCGGTTCGACCGGTGTACGCCCGGACGGCGTGGCCCGCCTCGCGCAGCAGACGAGCCGTGTCCTCCGCTGCCGACACTGTGAGCGCGTAGACGATGCCGCTGCCGGGCAGCTCACCGAGGTGGCTGAGCAACCACGCGAGACGGGCCCGGTTGTCTGGCAGGCGCAGCACGCCGAGGCGCAGCGATGCGCGTGCGAGCGGACCTCGGATGGTCACGACCGCATGCTGAAACCCGCGCCGCCCGGCGTCGAGCTGTTCGGCCACATCCGTCACCACCCGGCTGTTCGCCGTCGCCGTTGTGGCGAGCACGGGCACGCCTGTCGGCATTCCGGCGATGAGCTCGCGCAGGCGGCGGTAATCGGGGCGGAAGTCATGCCCCCAGTCCGAGATGCAGTGCGCCTCGTCGACGACGAGCAGCCCGATGCGGTCGATCAGGGCAGGCAGCTGTTCATCGCGGAAGCGCGGGTTGTTGAGGCGCTCGGGCGAGACGAGCAGCACGTCGACCTCGTCTGCGCTGAGCCGGCGCAGCGTCTCGTCCCACTCGTGCTGGTTCGAGGAGTTGATCGAGACGGCACGCACCCCCGCGCGTGCGGCTGCGGCGACCTGGTCGCGCATGAGGGCGAGCAGCGGTGAGACGAGGATCGTCGGACCGGCGCCCTGCGCCCGGAGTAGGAGCGTGGCGACGAAGTAGACGGCCGACTTGCCCCATCCGGTGCGCTGCACGACGAGCACGCGTCGCCTCTCGGCGACGAGGGTCTCGATGGCCTCGAACTGGCCGTCGTGGAACTCGGCGTCATCGCGGCCGACGAGCGTTCGCAGAGCGAGCAGGGCAGAGGCGCGGATGTCGGTCATCACTTCAGCTTGCCAGAGCCGGGTGACAGCGGGGTGAGCCCACCCACTATCGCACTGTGATCCAACGCTCAGTCGGCGATGTGGAAGCCTCGATCGCCCCTCGGCTCGTCGTCTGTCGCATCGACGGAGCGCACGATGGCTCCGCGTGGTCCGTGTGCCAGCCAGGCGAGCATCGCCCGGACGTCGGCGTCTGCCCCTTCCATGACGACCTCGACGGAACCATCGTCCCGATTTCGCACGGAGCCGACCAGGCGGAGGCGCTCTGCTTCCGCCTTTGTCGCGTAACGAAAACCGACGCCCTGCACGGTTCCGCGCACCTCGACGAGTAGCCGGATCATGCTTCCATTCTCATGCCACCGTGGGGTCTCATGCGACCGTGAGACCGACCCAGGCTTCTCATGATTCGTCGCCGATGGTCGCGGTCGCCCCGGTCAGAGCTGGCGGCGGGTGTTCACGAGGGTGCCGCTCGCGCGACGGGGTCGGAGAAGAGTGGGATGCCGCGGCCGACCACGACGGGATGCAGGATGAGGCGCACCTTGTTGAGAAGGCCGTTGTGCAGCGGCGACCGCGCGAACCGGGCTCCTCCCGAGACGCAGGCGTCGAGACCGGACTCGTCGTGGAGCAGGTCCAGCCCGTCGAGCAGCTCTGTGTCGAAGCGGGCCCTCGGCCAATCCAGCCCTTCGGTCTCCTCAGCGACGAAACCGTCGAGAGAGGTCTGCATGCCGAGGGCGACCCGTCTCATCGGAAGTACTCCTTCAAGGTCTCGGCGACGACCGCCGGCTTGAACACGTGGCTCTGGTTCGGCAGCCATCGGAGCTCCGCCCCAGGCACGAGCGGGGCGGCATCCTTGCTCGCCGTCTGGAGGGGAGCCGCGGTCTTGGTTCCGACCATGAACATCACCGGGCAGGCGACCGAGAACCAGCCTGAGCCGTCGATGCCGCTCGGGGTCATCGGCTTGCCGGCGAGGGCGAGGTCGTAGGGGATGGTGTGGGCGAGGCGGGTGAGGCGTTTCCAGCTCGGCGTCATCCGCATGGCGAAGGCGATGAAGCCGGGCATGCCCATGCCCTTCGTCATGAAGAGCGTGACGGCCTTGCTGCGGTCGCCTGCCGCTAGGGCGGCTTCGATCGAGCTCACTAGGCCGGCCGGGGTGCGGCCGAGATCGGTGTTGACGACGTACGGCGGCTCGTAGAGGGCGAGTCTCGTGATCTTCGAGCCGCGCGCGGCGGCCTCGAGTCCGAGTGCCGCACCGGAGGAGAGGCCCCAGACGTATGCGGACCCTCCGGCCGCCCCGATGACGGCATCGAGGTCGTCGATTTCGCGATCCGTCGAGTACGGCTGTGTGTCACCGCTGTCCCCACGACCCCGTCGATCGTAGTTGTAGACCGTGAAGTCGGTGGCGAGCAGGGCGACGAGCTCGAGCGTCATGGAGAACCTGCGGTAGCTGAACGCGCCGGCCGCGATCACGAGTGCAGGACCTGTGCCCGTCGCCTCGTATGCGATCCTCGTGCCGTCTGCCGAGGTCACGGTATCGAAGGAAGGTGCGGGCGAGGAGGTCATGGTCGTCCTTTCGAGGAGTACGGAGGTCACGTGCGGGCGCGGGGTCCACAGCTCAAGGCTCAGGCGTACGCGGCGAGGGCGGTGTCGAGCCTGTCGAGCGACGTCGTCCAACCCTCGTCGTTGCCGCGGCGGGTCTCGTCGGCGGCGAAGGGGCCTTGGTGCAGGGTGATGCGGGTGCGCTCGCCGTGATCGTGGAACTGCACGCGCAGTTGGACATCGATCGGCGGCATCCCGAAAGGGCTCAGATCGGCGCGCATCTGGATCGCGACAAGCTCGGGCTCGACGAACTCGAGAATCTCGCCGTGGGTCCAGATCTCGGTATGCTGTTCCGGCTCGATCATGCAGAGCTGGAATCTGCCGCCGACGAAGCGCTCGAAGACGATGTGCTCGGCGGGCGCCGTGAAACCGGCGGGACCCCACCATTTCGAGAGTTGTTCCGGCTCGAGCCAGAAGCGGAACACGAGGTCGCGAGGAGCCTCGAAGACGCGGGTGATGTAGGTGTCGGTGTCGGCGACATCTGCGGGACGGCCGTCGGTCATCGTTCTGGGCCTTTCTCGGAAGGGTCGGTGTCGACGATGCTTCACCGGGTCGTCTGCTCGCCCCGATAGTCGGCGAGGGCTGCGTCGAGCTTGTCGAAGCTCTCATCCCAGAACCGGCGGTAGCTCTCCATCCATACGACGGCCTCCTTCAGAGGGGTTGCCTCAAGATGGCTGAGCCGGGAGGTGGCAGCACGGGTTCGCGAGATGAGCCCGGCGTTTTCGAGCACCTTAAGGTGCTTCGAGATCGCCGGTTGACTCATGTCGAAGGGCTCGGCGAGGGTCGTTACGCTTGCGTCGCCCTCGGTGAGGCGGGTGAGGATCGCGCGGCGAGTCGGGTCGGCGAGGGCGGTGAACACTCGGCTGAGCTGATCGTCAATCGTCCGCATAACCATCCTGTTTCAGAACTAATTGGTTATGTTTACCGCATGCGGCGTCTCCTGTCAAGCGCTCCCGGCTGTTCTCCCCGCGCTCTGTTGCGAATGCGTCCGTTTTCGACGAATGTGCCCGGTATATCGGCACCATCCGTCGAAAACGGACACACTCGGTGTCGGTGTCGGTGTCGGTGCTGCGGACCGGGAGGGCGTGAATCCAGCGAACGGCGGCGGTTTCTCGGTTCCATCGGGCACGCGTCGCGTGACGGAGGCGAACTCCGGTTTCTGCATGATCCTCGCCTTGGGCGTCTCGTCGAGGGGCGAATCGACCGAGCGCGTGCGCGGTTCCGGCGCGGGCGAGGCCGTCGCTGGGAGTCGTCCGAACGGGGTACCCAGGTGACAGTGGCGCATGCCTAGACTGAACCATGGGTGTCACGCTGAGAGCACTTCAGACCGCGGTTCCGGCAACAGTCCTCCTGCAAGAGGCCGTGCGCGATGTCTTCGCGGCGCAGCCGGATCTCACCAGGCTTGCGCGGCGCATCGTGTCCACATCGTTCAACATGTCCGGCATCGACACTCGTTTCAGTGTGATCGATGAGCTCACCTTCGACGCCGTCGACGCGGACCGGCGCTTCTTCGACCCGACGACGGGAATCCTGCTGCAGCCGAGCACGAAGACGCGCAACGAGCTCTACATCGTCGAGGGCACGAAGCTCTTCGTCGAGGCCGGGCGACGGGCACTCGCGGCGTGCGAAGGGGTGGAGGCCGCCGATATCACCCACGTCGTCACGGTGAGCTGCACCGGATTCTTCGCACCGGGGCCGGACTTCATGCTTGTGCGAGAACTCGGGCTCGAGGCATCCGTGCAGCGCTACCATCTGGGTTTCATGGGCTGCTACGCGTCGATGCCGGCACTGCGCACCGCGAAGCAATTCGTCGAGGCCGATCCGGATGCCGTGGTCCTCGTGGTGAGTGCCGAGCTGTGCACCCTGCATCTGCGGTCGTCGAGCGACCCGGACACGATCGTGGCTTCGTCGCTGTTCGCGGATGGCGCGGCCGCCGGCATCGTGAGCGCTCGGCCACCTGTAGCGGGCGAGACGGCTTTCGCTCTCGACAACTTCGAGACGGTGATCACCCCGGTGGGCGAGGGTGACATGGCGTGGAAGATCGGTAATCAGGGCTTCGAGGTGGTGCTGTCGAGCTACGTTCCGCACATCATCGACGAGCACATCGAGTCGGCGATCGCGCCGTTGCTCGCGCGGGAGCCGCGGCTCGCCGCCGCACCGGCCGACGCGGTGAGCCACTGGGCGATCCATCCGGGCGGGCGCAGCATCCTCGACAAGGTCGAATCCAAGCTCGGCCTCAGCGAGGCGCAGCTCGTGCCGGCTCGGGAGACGCTCCGCGACTTCGGCAATATGTCGAGTGCGACCGTGCTGTTCGTGCTCAAGCACATCCTCGACGCATCGACGGCGGCCGACGGGGAACGTGTCGTGGCGATGGCGTTCGGGCCGGGACTCACCGTCGAGACCGGTCTCATGACCGTGCTGGAGGGATGATCGCCCGTGAATGCTCTCTCGGTTCTCGCCTCGCTTCGAGAGCGGGATGCCGACGCCACCGAGCTCATGGACGATCCTGACTGCGACCCGGCGACCCTCGCACGCACCTATGCGCAGTTCCGGTTGGTCAATGCGGCCGTGTCTGGCTGGCGATCCAGCTATCGGAGGTTCATCCGCCCTCAGCTCTCCAACACCGTGCCGACGACCCTGCTCGACATCGGTTCGGGTGGTGGCGACCTGCCGCGTGCGCTGGCCGCCTGGGCGGCGCGCGACGGACTGCGTCTCGAGATCACGGCGATCGACCCCGATGCTCGTGCGCACGGCTATGCCACGAGCCTGCCGCTCATCCCGCGGGTGGATTTCCGTCGTGCGTTCAGTGCCGAGCTGGTCGCTGCGGGAGAACGCTTCGACCTGGTGACCTCGAACCATCTGCTGCACCATCTCATGCCTCACGAGTTCGGTGCGCTGCTGCGCGACAGCGAGCAGCTCATCGCGGATACTGGCGCCCGCCGGTCGCATCTGCCGCGGGTGCTGCACGGCGACATCACCCGCGGGGCGATCGCCTATCTGGGGTTCTGGATCGCCACGCTGCCGTTCTTCCACGGCTCGTTCATCAGGGCCGATGGTCTCACCTCGATTCGGCGCAGTTACACGGCGGAGGAGTTACGGACCGTCGCCCCCGACAAATGGCGGGTGGTGCCGCAGGGACCATTCCGCCAGCTCCTCATCTGGCCGGCGAACGGACGGTCGGCGAGCCAAGGGTCGGCGGGCCCGCGACCGACGACTGCACGGTCGCGGGGCGAGCACGATGCGTGACGTCGTGATCGTCGGCGCCGGCCCCGTCGGTCTGTTACTGGCGAGCCTGCTCGCGCAACGCGGCCTCGACGTCGCGGTGCTGGAGAAACGCACGGACGCCTCGGCGCACTCGCGGGCGATCGGCATCCACCCACCAGCGCTCGCGGCGCTCGAGCAGATCGGCGTCAGCGCGGCTGCGATCGCGCACGGAGTGCGCATCGGCGATGGGGTCGCGCGCTGCGACGGGCGGATGCTCGGGCGACTCTCGTTCGCCGAGGCCGGAGCGCGGCATCCGTTCGTGCTCGCGCTGCCGCAGCGCGAGACAGAGGCACTGCTGCGCGAGCGCTTCGCCGAACTGCGTGCGGACGGCGTGCGGCGCGGCATCGCGGTTCTCGGCGTGCGCGATCGGGATGATCACGTCGAGATCGTGCTGTCGGGAAAGGGCGGCCAGCCCACCGTCGAACGTGCCCGGTTCGTCGTCGGCGCCGACGGCCCGCGTAGCGTCGTGCGCGAGTCCTCTCGCATCCGCTGGCGACCCCTTCGCCGAGAGCAGAGCTATCTCATGGCCGACTATCCCGACGTGAGCGGCCGGGCAACGACCGCGGTGCTGTTCTTCGAGCGCGGCGGCGTCGTGGAGTCCTTTCCCCTCCCGGGCGGGTGGCGGCGCTGGGTCGCCCTCACTGACCGTGCCTGGCCGTCCGCCTCGGCCGGCGATCTCGCCGGGATCATCCATGATCGCACCGGCATCGACGTGCTCGATGGTCTTGACACCGTTGCCGCTCGTGATCGGGCGGACGCCTCGCTCAGCGCGTTCTCGGTGCGCCAGCACCTCGCCGCGCGGATGGCGGCCAACCGGGTGATGCTGGCCGGCGACGCCGCGCACGAGATCAGTCCCATCGGCGGACAGGGTATGAACCTCGGCTGGCTCGATGCCATGTCGCTCGCGCCGGCGCTCGAGCTCGCGCTGCGCGATGGCGCGGACGTGAGGACGGTGGCGTTGCACGACTACGACGAGCGTCGTCGCAGGGCGGCGCGCACGGCGGCGCGACAGGCGGCGTTCAATATGACGATGGGGCGACCCGTGACGGGAATGCGTCTTCGCGCCCGCAACGGGCTCGTGCGCTCGCTCGCGGTTCCGCCCCTGCGCGGGCTGCTCGCGCGGGCGTTCACGATGCGCTGGCTCTAGTCTTCGGCACCTGCCCCCGCCCGCTCCTTTTCTCGCGCTACCTCACGCCGCTCCTGTTCCCGCGCCATATCGCGTCGGCTCAGGTCCCGCCGTGTGCTTCGGCTCAGGTAGTGCGCCATTCCTGCGTTTCGCGCCGTCACGGGTGCCACGGAGCGCAGGAATGGCGCGGACGGAGTGGCGAGTATGGATCACGCGGGGAAGACGGAAGAGAGGAGCGGGGCGGGCGAGAGGGCGGACGCGGGGTGTAGGAAGGACGAGGATGTGAGGAAGTGAGGAGGTGCGTGGGTGCGCGGGTGCGCGAGAGGTGCGCGGGTGCGCGGGGGGCGCGAGAGGTGCGCGGGTGCGCGAGGGGTGTGCGAGGGGCGCGAGGTGCGTGGGTGCGCGAGAGGTGCGCGGGTGCGCGAGGGGCGCGAGGTGCGTGGGTGCGCGAGTGCTAGGTGTGCCGCGGTTCCAGCGCGCGTGCGCAATCGATGCAGAACTCCGCGGAGGGACGCGCGTCGAGGCGGGCACGGCCGATGCGCTCGCCGCAGCGTGCGCAGATGCCGAAGTTTCCTTCAGCGATACGGCTGAGGGCGCTATCGATCTCGGCGAGCTTGCCGGCGAAGTCCTCATGCACACCCGACATCTGCGACCACTCCGACGACAGCGTAGGCCCCTCGGGATCGTTCTCGTCGTCAGACGAGCCGCCGCTGCGGGCGGTGCGCACATCGTCGAGCGACGCATCGAGCTGCTGGAGTTCGGCGAGAAGCTCATCTCGCTGCGTGTGCAGCACCCCGTCGAAGTGCTCCAGGGTGGCAGCAGACAGTCCGGCTGAAGGCATGTCTTATCGTGCCACGGGTCAGCCCGTTTCGGGTGGATTGGCGGCTATGGGTGCGTCAAGCCCTCGATCGGACCCAGGACGACGTCGGCATTGTGAGGGTCGTGCTCATACGAGGCGGTGTTCTCATGCTCCGTTGCGGCTGCCCGTCGACGCTCCTCCTCGAAGTCGCCCTCGAGACCGGTGAATCCAGGCCCATCGTGTGAACGTCCACGACGCTCGCTCGGCTGCGCAGCGCGGCGCTCGCGGAAGTTCCTCATGGATCGACGCTACGCGCATCCGAGGTCGGATGCCAGTGAATCCCCGAGAACGTGGGCTATCGTTCAGGCCGCCGTCGATGCAAGGGGTGCCGCTTCGTCCGCAGACCACTCGTTGAGCGATCCGTCATAGACTGCGACATTCCGGTGCCCGGCGATCGTGAGCGCGAGGGCGCCGGATGCTGCGGCGATGCCGCCGCCGCAATAGACCACGATCAGGATTTCCGCGCCATCGCCGTCAGCCGTGCCCGCGGCCTCGAAAGCCGGCGCGAGGCGCTCGGAGAGAGCCTCGCCGCGGAGATAGGCATTGGAACCGCGGTCGACGAGGCGCCCGGCGGGCACGTTCACGCTACCCGGAATGTGCCCGCGGCGGGGGCGGGAGCCCGTTTCGCCGCTGAAGTCGCTCGGCGGCAGCGCGCACACGAGCACGGCATCCGTCTCGCCGGTGACGACCGAGGCGACGAACGCCTTATCCACCCAGAATCCCGGCTGCTCGACGGCGGTGAAAGGCCCGGTCGGTCGCGGTTCGACGTGCCCGGTGTCGAGTGTGCGCCCCTCGGAGTTCCACTTGGCGAGGCCGCCGTCGAGCACGGCAACCCGCTCGAAACCGAAGGATCTCAGCAGCCACCAGATGCGGGACGCCCACTGGCCGACGGAGGCGTCGTAGACGACGACGGTCGAGTCGTCACCTATCCCGATCGAGGCCGCAGCGGCCGCGATCTGCTGCGCGTCGGGGCGTGCGAAATCGAAACTCCCGTTCGGGTCGGAGAACACCTCGAGCACGTCGGCGAAGACCGATCCGGGAATGTGTCCCGTGATGAGGTACTGGTTGTACCCGCTCAGCCAGCGATGTCCGCCGCCGGGTGCCTGAACGCTCAGCACGGTCGCGTCGAGGACGACGAGGCCGTCGCTACCGAGGTGATCGGCGAGCCACTGGGTCGAGATGAGCGGGGATGGAAGGGCGAGTGACGACATGCGGACACGTTAGCTCGCGTGCACGCCGGCACACGAGAGGAGGTGCAACAGGGCGTAACGCACCTCCCCGAATCATGCCTTCGTGTCCCCTCGAGACTGCGTGAATCGTCGAAAAGAGCCCTCTATCCGACGATTCACGCAGTCTCGAAGAAGGAGAAGGAGAAGGAGAAGGAGGAGGAGGCAGAGGGAGGAGAGAGGGAGGAGGAGGCGGGCAATGGGCGGGGGAAAGATCAGCACTCGATGACGTTGACTGCGAGTCCGCCCTCGCTCGTCTCCTTATACTTCGTCATCATGTCCAGGCCGGTCTGGCGCATCGTCTCGATCACGGTGTCGAGCGACACCAGGTGCGTGCCGTCACCGTGCAGGGCGAGGCGAGCCGCCGAGACGGCGGTTGAGGCGGCGATCGCGTTGCGCTCGATGCACGGCACCTGCACGAGTCCGCCGACGGGGTCGCAGGTGAGACCGAGATGGTGCTCCATCGCGATCTCGGCAGCGTTCTCCACCTGCTGCGGCGTGCCGCCGAGCACAGCGCACAGGGCCCCGGAGGCCATCGCGCACGCCGAGCCGATCTCGGCCTGGCAGCCACCCTCCGCACCGGAGATCGAGGCGTTCGCCTTGACGAGCGAGCCGATCGCGGCGGCGGTCAACAGATACTTCCGGATGCCGTCCTGCGATGCTCCCGGGACGAAACGCAGATAGTAGTGCGCGACAGCCGGGATGATTCCGGCCGCGCCATTGGTCGGCGCCGTGACGACTCGCCCACCTGAGGCATTCTCCTCGTTGACGGCGAGGGCGAAGGCGTGCAGCCACTCGGTCGAGGTGTCGCGCTCTCGTCGCGGCTGGCGTTCGTGCTCCTCGAGTTGGGTGCGCACGGCAGGAGCTCGGCGTTTGACGCCGAGGCCTCCCGGCAGCGTCCCATCGGTCGCGAGTCCGTGATCCACACAGACGCGCATGGCGTCCCAGATCGCGTCCAGTCCGGCGTTCAGGCCCTCCGCACCGTGGATCGACTCCTCGTTGGCGCGTGCGACATCGCAGAAGTCGAGGCCGCGTTCCGTGCAGATCGTGAGCAGTTCGGCGGAGGTCGAATACGGCAGAGGGTGCCGGATCCCAACCGTCGGGGCCTCCTCCTCGCCGTCGCGGCGGATGAAACCGCCCCCGATCGAGTAATAGGTCTCCTCGATGATGGGCAGCGCGGCATCCGCCCCCCAGGCCTGCAGCGTCATGGCATTCGGATGGCCGGGCAGCCGAGTGCGCGGCTCGAAGCTCACGTCGTCGCGGGCGATCGCGATCGTGTGGGTGCCGTTCAGCAGGATCTCGGCACTCTTGGCGTCGACGCTTGTGGGCAGTGTGCTCCAGACACCCCGCACGGCATCGGGGTCGCAGTCCTCAGGTCGCAGCCCGGAGAGCCCGGCGACGACGGCATCCGGCGTGCCGTGCCCGATCCCGGTCGCGCCGAGCGAGCCGTAGAGGGAGCATGTGACACGATGCACGTTCCGCAGCATTCCGCTCTCCGCGAGCCGAGCAGAGAACACGAGCGCCGCTCGCATCGGTCCGACGGTGTGGGAGCTGGATGGGCCGATCCCGATGGAGAACAGATCGAGGGCCGAGACGTACGCTGTCACCTCCCCATCGTACGTCGTGGCTCCCGCATGCGTTCGGTGCTTCATCGCAGGATCGTGCACGTGGGACTTGGGCGATTCCACCCGTTCTTCACTCCTGATCCAGCCTCCGAGATTCGGCTCATCGCGGCTGCCATGGTGTCATGACGGCCAGATGCCGGGTAGGTGCGAGGCGTGGGGCACCGGATGCCCACCGAGGCAGGGGCGACGAACCAACCGGGGTCAGCGGCCGACGAATTCGGCCTCTGTGCGAGTCAGGAAGGCACGCATGCCGATTGCGGCGTCTTCGCTGGCTGCGAGTCGGGCGAGGGCAGGTTGCAGTTCCGCTTCGGCAGAAGCATCCCCGTCGCGCACGGCACGGCGGGCATTGGCGAGCGTGGCCTGAACCGCGAGGGGCGCCTGCGCAGCGATGCGCTCGGCGATCCGAACGGCATGATCGAACTGCTCGCCATCGGCGACGACTTCCTGGACGAGTCCGATCCGGTGCGCCTCAGCGGCGCCGAAGAGCTCGCTAGTGAGGATCCAGCGCATGGCGTTCCCCCAGCCGACGGCGCGTGGAAAGCGCAGAGTCGCGCCGCCGAAGGGAAGGATGCCGCGACTCACCTCGATCTGCCCGAATCGTGTCGATTCGGCGGCCACGGCGACATCGCTCGCCAGAATGAGTTCGATACCGAGGGTGAGGCACGTGCCTTGCACGGCGATCACGACGGGTTTGCTGAGCTGCTGCCCGTTCACCTGCCACGGGTGCATGCCGCCCTCTGGCACGATATCGATCCCGTCCGGGCCGAGACGTGGCCCGATGTCGACCAGGTCGAGTCCGGCTGTGAAGTGCTCGCCGATCGCGTGGACCAGCCCGACGCGCAGCTCGGGGTCGCGTTCCAGCTCACCGTATGCGACGGCCAGCTCCTGCAGCAGCGCGAGATCAGCGGCGTTGCGCTTGTCCGGGCGATTGAGGCCGATCAGCAGCACGTGGTCGCGACGCTCGGTCAGGATGCGGGGCTCGTCACTCATGGCTTCAGCCTAGGACGCGTCCCGGTTCTCCTGTCAGCGTGTCAGAGCCCCGATGATGCGCAGGATGCTCGGCAGGTCGTCCTCCGCCGCGAGCGGCGACACCGGTGAGAAGCCTACGATCGAGGCGCCGGCCAGCGGGAACTCCGCGCGCAGGGCGGTGACGAGTTCGGTGAGCGTCTCAATGCTGAGCCCGAAAGGCAGCGGGCTGGCGAGCCCGGCGATCGTCGACGGATCGAGCACGTCGAGGTCGATGTGCACGAAGACGCGGGAGGCGCCGGTCTCGCGCACGGCCTCGACGAGCAACTCGGGAGACTGCAGGTCGTCGGTGTCGATCGCCATGAGGCCGTGTTCCGCGAGGAAACGGGTCTCTCCCGGGTCGACGTCACGCAAACCCCCCAGCACGATCCGCTCAGGAAGAACCCGGGCTCCGGCATCCGGGATCAGCCCGCGTACCCCCTCTCCGATGAGCGCACGCAGGACCATTCCGTTGAAGGCGCCGGAGGGGGAGCTCTCTGGGGTGTTGAGATCGGGATGCGCGTCGAACCATACGACCGCCAGATCGCCACCGGTGCGCACCATCGCGTGCTCGACCGCGGTGAGCGAAACGGCGCAGTCACCGCCAACGGTCAGAGCCCAGTCCGGAACGGCCTGGAGCGCCTCTCGCATTCGTTCGCGCACTCGCACGAGCGAGGAGAAGCGCATGACGCCGGTGTCGAGGGATTCCCCCGCCTCGACCGGCACCTCGACGACACGGGTCGCAGAGGCGGGGAGGTCGCCCCGGATCGCCTCGGCACCGTCGATAAGGCGCATTGCGCGCGGAGAAACCGAACCTTGCCACTGAGGGACCACCACGAACGTTGCCGGCACCCCTCCAGTATCCTCCAGAGTGCGACGCACGACCAGCGGTCCTGGCGGCGCGCAGTCCGTCTGAGCCGACCGTCTCGTCTGCCACGGGTGCCGAAGGTCTGCGCAGACGAGGACGGCGGCTGGATGGCGACCTCACCTGTCGCCGTCCAACCGCCGTACTCCGGCGCGAGCCGGCTACTGGCCGATTGCGCCGCTCGAACCGCCCACCTTGAGGGCGGCAAGTCGCGCGTCGACTTCGGCGAGTTCGCCGATGTCTTCCAGACTCTCGAACTGCGCGTCGAGGCTCGATGCGGCGAGCTCGCTTGCGCCCCGCACTTTCGCCTCCTCGCGGCGGATCTTGTCCTCGAAGCGCGACACCTCGCTTGTCGGATCCAGGATGTCGATGCTCTTGACGGCATCCATGACTTGCGCTTGCGCTTGCGCGGTCTTGGCGCGGGCGATGAGCTCGTCGCGCTTACTCGACAGCTCGTTCAATTTGTTCTTCATCGCATTGAGACCGCTCTTAAGCTTGTCGACGACGTCGGTCTGCGACGCGATCTGCGGTTCGGCCGCCTTCGCCTCGTTCTCCGATTGAATCTGCCGCCCCAGGGCGACTTTGGCGAGGCCGTCGAACTTGTCGGCGCCGGCGGAGTCACCCGCGGCGCGCAGTTCATCCGCCTTGCGGCTCGCGGCGGCGGCCTTGTTGCCCCACTCCGCCGCCGCGTCGACGTCCTCCTTGTGGTCGTCCTCGAGAAGACGGAGGTTGCCGATCGTCTCGGCGATCGCGCTCTCTGCATCCGCAATGCTGTTGGTGTAGTCGCGCACCATCTGATCGAGCATCAGTTTCGGGTCTTCCGCCGAGTCGATGAGGGCATTGATGTTTGCCTTCGCTAACTGGGCGATCCGCCCGAAGATGGACTGCTTGGCCATGTTCTGTTCCTTTCCCAGTGTGTACCTTTGTGATTGTCAGCCGCGGTGTCGGCTAGAAGCGGCCGCCACCGCCACGGCGCGAACGTGTCCCGCTGCCGCCGAAGCTGCCAGGGCCGCTGAAGCCGCCGCCGGACATGCCGCCGGAACGGGAGCGTCCGCCGCCGTCGCCGAAGACCGAATTAATGAGGATGCCGCCGAGGATGGCACCCATGACATTGCCACCGCCACTGCTCCCCGAACCGCCGCCGAACATGCCGCCGAGCAGCTCGGGTCCGCCGAGCTGCTCGGCGAATCCGCCGACATCCTGACGCGCGAGTTCGATCGATTGGCTGGCAAGAGAGTCGGCGCGCTGCGCAAGAACGAGCGCCTGAGCAGGGTCGGCCGCGGCGGCCGATTCCGCCTGGATGAGGAGTCGCCCGGCTTCGGCAAGCCGGGTGCGCGCTTCCGCGCCGACCGCGCCGCGCCTGGCCGTGATGAAATCTTCTGCGGCCGACGCTCGGCTGCGCGCGGAGAGCATGGTCTGCTGGAGAGAGGCCGCAACGCGCTGAACCTCGGCCTGGGCGTTCCGCACGCCCGTGAGTACTCCGTCGATCTGGCTGTTCGCCTGTTCGAGGCGTTGCATCAGTTCGAGCGGGTTGACGCGGTCTCCGGAGAGCCGACTGCCCACCTCGCTGAGAGTCTGTTCGGTGCTCGCGACGATGCCGGCGACCGCGCCGGAGGCGTCGCTTCCAGGTGGAAGCGCCCGTGCCGTGGCTACATCGTTCCGAAGATCGGCGATCGCGGTATCGAGTGACCGACGCGCGGTCGTGAGATCGGAACCGAGCCGGTCGATCGCGTCGACGAGGAGCTTCGCCTGGTCGACGGATTCCTCGGCGGCGCGTACCGCGACGGCAGCCTGGTTCGCATGGCCGGTCGTGCTCGCCTCCTCGGCCGATTGCAGGGCGGTGGCCGCGAAGCCGAGGCGATCCCGCGCCTGGCCCGGATTGTCCGCGATGGTCGCGATCGACTCGTCGGTGTACTGCGCGACGAACCCCGTCAGAGCACTCGAGCTGGCGTCGAGGCGGGCCTGCTGGGTCGACACGGCGTGGCGAACGCGGGTGACCGCTCCGGGAATGTCCTTCTCGAGTGCGCGCAACTCGTCGAAAGCGACCGCCTGTTCGTCGAGACCCGCGTTGGCCCGCTCGCAGAACTCGACGATCTGGGCGTACCACGCGCGCCGCTGCTCCTCGGAGTCCGGCTCAGAGTCGTCGAGTTTCTGCTGCAGTGTGAATCCCTGCGAGAGCAGAGCCTTCGCGTTGTCGAGCGCACTCTGGAATGCGGTCGTCGACTCCACGCCGTAGGAGGCGACGGCGAAGCCGAGCTCCTCCTCGCTCGTCTTGACGGCATCGTCCGTTCGCACGAGGGCGCTGCCTGCTCGCTGCTTCAGTTCCTTCGTGCTGAGGGAGCCGATTCCGCCGGGAACCGGGGCCGTTCCACCGGGCACAGCCGGCTTCCTCCTGCGACCGCGCACGACGAAGAAGACGACGAGTCCGATCGCGACGGCCGCGATGAGTATGAACCAGAAGAACCCCGTCCCGCCTCCACCAGTTCCGCTCCGGCTGGCGTGGAGCCCCTCGGCTGCCGCGATCGTCGCTCCGGCCCAATCGCCGTCGACGAGTCTCGGCTCGATCCTGTTGACCGTGATGTCGGTGATCTGCTCGTCGGTGAGCGGCGAGCCCGCCGCGACCGAGAACTGGTAGTTGCGCCCCTCCAGGGCCACGACGAGGAGATAGTCGTTGTCGCCGAGTCCGTTCTGCTCCGCGGTGGTGTTCGCCCAGTCCCCGGCGTCCGCTGGGTTGCTGAACGTGTCGACATAGACGACGAAGAGTTGCATGCGGTCGTCGGCATAGAGCTTGGAGATCGCCTGCTCGACGTCTCCCGTCTTGCCGTCGAGCGCGCCGACCGAGTCGACGATGGGACTCGATCCGAACTGGACGGGATCCTCTGCCCAGGCGACAACGGGTTCCGCCACGATCAGGACGACAGCGATCGCCGCCCCCAAAGCCCACCGTGCCCGCATCGGTTCACCTTCTCGATCTGTAGCTGTCCGTTCCGATCCTATGGTTTCCTCGACTTTCCCGCCTATGAGTCTGCTGGGAAGTGTCGCCCTGTTCGGCGCGCGCCTCGGTGACGAGGAGTTCCGGATCGCGGGAGCGGAGGCCTTCGCGCTCTTGGGAAGGTCTTTTCGCCATTACGGCTTTCGCCGCTGCCGAAGGCCTCCGCTCCTGGTCCCGATCGACGAGTCACAAGTTCGGCACTGAATCGGGGTCCCCTCCGACCGCTCAGCTCCAGCCGTGCTCTCCGATGAGCGGAACGAAGGTGACGCCGCCGAGTCCGTGCTGCGAGAATTCGCCGTCAGAGGATTTCGTCGCGACCACGAGCTCCTGCCCCCCGGTGCTGCCGGTGAGCGGCATGACGATCCGTCCGCCTGGCGCCAGTTGCGTCTTCCAGGGCGTGGGGATCTCGGGGCCAGCGGCCGCGCAGATGATGGCGTCGAACGGCGCGTCGTCCGGCAGGCCGAGTGTGCCGTCGCCGACGACGACGCTGACGTGTCCGTAGCCCAGACGGACGAGCCTGCTCCGGGCCTGATCGGCGAGCTCCGGGATCCGTTCGATCGTGACGACGTCTTCGCACAGTGTGCCGAGCACGGCAGCCGCGTACCCGCTTCCCGTTCCGATCTCGAGCACACGGGAGTCCGGCGCGACATGTGCAGCCTCGATCATGAGGGCGACGATGTACGGCTGCGAGATGGTCTGCCGCTCGCCGATCGGCAGAGGGCGATCGTCGTAGGCGAACGGCCTGAGATCGGCGGGCACGAACTCCTCTCGCGGCACCGTGGCCATCGCGGCCAGCAGGGAGGGCGTGCGGATTCCCCGGCGCTCGATCTGCCAAGCGACCATGCGTTCGCGTGTCAGCTGCCGTCGGGACATGCCTTCTCCACCTTTGAATTACAGCACCCCCTGGCGGGGAAAGCGAGGATCGACACTGATGGGCGACCGGAGTAGGACGGCGTAGGTTAGAGGACATGACAACGGCCGATGTCGACGTGTTCATCGTCGGCGCAGGACCGACGGGGCTTGCGCTCGCCGCGGGACTGAACGCAGCCGGGGCGTCCTTCCGGATCGTGGATCGGCAGTCCGGTCCCGTGCGCGAGTCGCGAGCCCTGGGAGTGCAGCCGCGCACGCTCGAGGTGCTCGCCCCGTTCGGTGTCACCCCCGCGCTGGTCGCGGCGGGCAATCCGGCGACGCAGCTGCGATTGCATATGCGTGGCGACATCCTCGCCTTCGGGCTCTTCGACATCGGGATCGCCGACACGGCTTACCCCTACCTCCTCTTCTTGTCGCAGGCCGAGACCGAACGGGTGCTCATCGAGCATCTCGCGGCCGATGGCGTCCTGGTGGAGCGTGGTGCCGCGCTGACCGCGCTCTCGCGTGAGGAGGACCTCGTCGAGTGCACGCTCGAGGTGGACGGAGCGTCGCTCCGGGTACGGGCACGGTATCTCGTCGGCTGCGACGGCGCGCACAGCGCGGTGCGCGAACTCGCTGGAATCCCGTTCTCTGGGGCACGATACCCACAGACGTTCCTACTCGCTGATCTCGAGGTCGACGGGCTCGAGCCCGGCGTCGCACATGCGTTTCTCACCCGCGCCGGGCCGCTGCTCTTCTTCCCCCTCGAGGGCGAGGCGACGTGGCGTCTCATCGCGATGCGGCGGAAAGGCGATGCGAACGGCGGCACCGACGAGGCGACGCTCGGCGAGTTGCGGCAAATCGTCGCCTCGGCGACCTCCGAGCCGCTGCGCCTGCGCGACCCGGTGTGGATGACCGTCTTCCATCTCGCCAATCGCGGGGCCGAGCACTACCGCGACGGACGGGTGTTCCTGGCGGGCGACGCCGCCCATGTGCACAGTCCTGCCGGCGCACAGGGCATGAACACGGGCATCCAGGACGCTGTCAACCTCGCCTGGAAACTGGCCGGGGTCTGCTCCGGCGCGTCACCGGAGTCGTTGCTCGACAGCTACGCCGCGGAGCGCGAGCCGGTCGGCGAGCTGGTGCGCTCCTTCACTGACCGTGCCTACCGGGTCGCGACCTCCGACGCCACCGTGGTGAGCGTGATGAGGGATATCGTGCCACGACTCGCGCTGCCGCTGGCGAGGGCGTTTCCCGCGGTTCGCGCGTTGGCCTTCCGCACGATCTCGGAGCTCGGCATCTCGTATCGAGGGAGTCCGGCCGTCGCTCCCTGGAGGCGCCCGCCATGGCGTGGCCCCGTCGCGGGCGACCGCATGCCCGATGCTCCGCTGATGCGCGACGGGATGCCGGCGAGTCTGCACGAGGTGTTGGGCATGCCCGGCTTTCATCTGCTGCTCGTTGGACCGGAACGTCGCTGGCGCGCGGCGGATGCCGCGGGGGTCATCGCACGCCGACCCGGATGGGTCACCGTGCATCGCCTCACCTCGAGTGCCTCCGTCGCCCCCGTGCCCCCTAACGGCACGGATCGTCGCGCTCCCGGCATGGGCGAGCCGCTCTCCGACCCGGGTGGGATCGTGCATCGGCGGCTCGGCGTACGGCCGGGGGAGTGCGCCCAGTTCCTCGTGAGACCAGATGGTCATCTCGCCTGGCGGGGCGGAGGGGTGGGCCTGGACGACGCGGAGCGCTGGCTGGGCCGTTGGCTGCTGCCGTGATCTCACCCGGCCGCCGCACGGAGCTTTCATCACGCGCCCGCCGCCGTGGAGTCGACTGTCGTCGTCGGTGGTTGCAGTTGTCCATCGGCGGGTGAAGTCGGTCTCCTCATTTCAACGATCTGCCATCGATTCGATCTCCTCATGACAACCGATATTGTCATACTCCATAAATGGGTATATATATGAGGATATGGCGTCCTCTCTCACACAACCCGCGTTCTGGGTACTGACAGCCCTGGCGAATCAGCGTCGCCATGGGTACGAGATCATGCGAGATGCGACGGTTGCGTCGGGCGGTCGGGTCTCTCTGAAGGTCACGACGTTGTATGCGGTACTGGAGCGCCTCGAACGCGAAGGACTCGTCACCGCCGACGGCGAAGAGATCGTCAGCGGCCGTGCACGTCGCTACTACAGGATCACCGAAGAGGGATCTGTACGGCTGGCGGATGAGGTCGTGGCCCTCGAACAGCTGATCCAGGTCGCGCGAGCGCGTCTGGCAACGCATCGCTTCGCTTTCATCGCCCAGAAGGTCGTGCCGACGTGAACACGCCCGGAGAGATGGGCAAGTCAGCGGAAGAGCGGTTCCATCGACTGCTGCGGTGGTATCCGAAGTCGTGGCGAGACGACAACGAGGCCGTGCTGCTGGGAATCATGCTTGATAATGCGGAGCGCCAGGGCCGAACGGCCCCGTCCGTCGGTGAGCGGTACTCGGCGGTCGTCTACGGTCTTGGGGCACGGCTGGATGCACGGCTCGCTCTCTGGACCGCCCTCGCCGCGCTGGCGATCTCGGCGGTGGCGGGCGCGCTCATGGTCTGGGCGCCCTATCCCCTTGCTACTGTCGGCGTGGGATGGATGCTCCCGCTGCTGTCGGTCGCAGTGTGTCCTGGACTCGTCGCCGTCGGTGCGCTCTCATTGGCTCGGCACCGCGGGCTCGTCTCCGAGCCCCGCGTTCTCGCGGTCCTCGGGCTGCTGGCGATGGCCCTTCCTCTTGCCGCGCTGACTCAGATCGGCTGGGGCATGGGCTTCGACGCCGCGGATCGAGGGGCACCGTCGACCGGGCTCGCTGCCCTGTGGGCGCCGCTTTTCGTCGTCGCCTGGATGCTGGGTGCCGCGGCTACCGGGCTGCTCGTCGACGCGCTCCTGGAGGGGACTCGGCTGCGCAGTGTCGTCCGCGCCGGGTGTGCCCTCCTCTCGGGTGCCATCGTCGTACCCGTCATCGGACTTGCCCTCATCACGCCATACGCATCGGCGATCGCCGCAGCAGGGCTCGCGTTGCTCGCAATCGTTCCCGTCAGCACAATCATTCCCGTCAGAAAGTCGCGCTCCACGGAACACGCCGTGGCACCCACCGCCGCTCCCGGCGATTTCCCGCTGCGAACGAGGACGCTTGCACGGACCCTGTCCTGGATCGCTGCCATCACCAGCGCTGTCGGAATCGCGTACGCGTTGACGGGCTCACGCTGGTCGCCGGGAGCCGTCGATGGAACCGTCGCCATGGGACGAGGCATCACGATCGCACTCGTCTCGGCGATGCCCCTTCTGGCAGCGATCGGTCTCATCGCTGCGACGCGGACGTTGGCGCGGACGCGGAGGAGCCCCGCCCATATCTGGTGGCCGTCGACCCTTGTCGCTTTGTCGTTCATGGCCGTCGCAGTCGCCTACCTGAACGCGCCGGCCTGGGATGGCATGGCGCCTGGCTTCGCCGTCGCATCCGTTCTCGCCGGAACGGCGATCGCATGGTGGATGACCCCGCGACTTCGCGGGCCGCGCCGCACCCGCATCGCCGTCAGCGTGCTCATCGGCTTCGGGTACGCGGTATTCCTCGGGATGCTCGTCGCACCGATGCTGGCCTTCGCCCTCCCCGTGCTTGCCTGCACGTTCGCAATCTGGGGTACCCGTGGACCTCGACCAACGGTGCTGGGCGCGCCGCTCGTGGCGACCGTGCCGGCACATGCCGCCTCAGACGATGCTGCCGTGCCCAGCACGAGCTAATCGGTGCAGAGTGTTCGAGCTCTCGCCGCCGCTGTCGTCCTGACAGGGATAGGCGTCCTACTCAGAGTGCGCGATCCTCGACGACCCCACCGACAGGTGAGGATCGAGTTGCTCATGGTTTCGGCGACCGAATGTGTCCGGGCCTTGTGGGCGGGCGACTTCTTGCCTGCGCGAGCCGGGAGACAGCGGGCTAGTTCGGTGTTCGTGCGCCGCGGACGGCGTATCGGTGCATTGTGACACCATCGTCGAAACTGGGTATCTGCTTGGGTCAAGTAGCATGTGCGGGTGACGGATTTGGAGCCAGTTCGGCCGTGGGCGGATGTTGATTATCCGTCGACGTTCCGGTCGTTCCAGGAGTGGTTCGCGACTGAGGAGTCCTGTCGTGAGTACCTTTCGCGGTTGCGTTGGCCGGATGGGTTCGTGTGTCCGCGCTGCGGGGATCGGGGTGCTTGGTGGACGAGCGCGACGTTGTGGATGTGCCGAGCGTGTGGGCGTCAGACGTCGGTGACGTCGGGCACACTCTTTGATCGGACGCGCACCCCGCTCTCGACTTGGTTCGCGGCGGCGTGGTTCATCACGGCGCAGAAGAACGGTGTCTCCGCGTTGGGTCTGCAGCGCGTGCTCGGGTTGGCGTCGTACGAGACGGCGTGGACCTGGATGCACAAGTTCCGACGGGCGATGGTCACCCCGGGTCGGGAACTGCTCCGTGGGAGCGTCGAGGTCGACGAGACATTCATCGGCGGAGTCAGCCGCGGGAAGAACGGCCGATCTAGCGACAAGGTCGGAGTGATGGTCGCGGCCGAGATGGTCACCTCACGAAAGCTCGGCCGCATCCGATTGGAACCCACCCCGGTCGAGTCGCTGGCGTTGGTCCGCTTCGCTGAACGCACGATCGAGCCGGGTTCGCACATCAAGACCGACGGCGCCCGGGAACTCCGCCGGCTGTCCGGGCTCGGCTTTCAGCACGACTACTACACCCAGCTCGGCAGCACGATACCTGCCCACGTCGACCTGCCCGGCGTGCATATCGTCGCGTCGCTCCTGAAGCGTTGGCTCCAGGGGACCCTGCATTACGCTACGTCTGCCGATCACCTCGCCTACTACCTCGACGAGTTCACGTTCCGCTTCAACCGGCGCGGCGCACGTAGCCGGGGCCTGCTCTTCTACCGGCTCCTCGAGCAGGCCGTGCATACGGAGCCGCACCCGTTGCACGAGCTCACGGCCAACGGCAGGTCCGAGCCGGGATAGCGGCCGACGGGCTGGTGATGATGCGTAGCCGTGACACGGTGACGGCTACGCATCATCGACGAATTGGCGGTGTCGCTGGCGCCAGTTGCGTTGCCTTCAGCGCCACGAGCAGTGGGTCGCGTCGGCGCGGAGCCCGTGAACTCCGGGCACGATGATCCTGCCGCAGCGGGACAGACTGCCACGTGGGGTCCCATCCCGTCGTTCTCCGACGCCTCGATTCACGAGACGCCGATACGGCCGCGGCCGATCTCGCTCACGCCTGAGGAAGTCGGCACCGAGAACGTGCGTGAAGCACACGAGCCGGTCGACGTTGCCGCCTGGGTGCGGTTCCCCGAGGCGAGCGTGCGCGTGCAGGGCCGCGCGATCGCATGGACGGATCGTGCCGTGCAGATCGAGTTCGAGCTACGCGGCGGCACTGGGTCTGGGCGTCAGCCGTCGACCGGCTCGGAGGCCGGCAGCCGCCGGCACGATGAGCCGCTACGTGGCCTGTTCTTCGGCCGGTTGAAGGATCCTGAGGATGTCGTGAAGTACGCCGGTACGGTCAGACGGAGACCAGCCCCTATGACGGGAGATTGCAGCACCTTGCGAATATTGCTGGCTCCGACCCCCAAACATGGGGTACGTTCCGAAGGGAGAGGCACATGGCCGAACGATCGGAGATAAGCATGCAACGTAGGACCAAAGGACTCCTCGTATCCGCGGCTCTGGCCGCGGGGCTCGTATTTGGCGCTGCCGCGCCAGCCTCGTCCGCCACCTATACATGGCTGGACAAATCGGTATCCCCGAACGGAACGACGTATTCCGATTCGGGCACAGGTGCGGCCAGCTTCTCTCGTACGGGGGTCTCCGCCAAGATTGACGGTGCGGACGGGTACACCTGGGAAACGAGAGTTTCCTACAACGGGTACTGGAGCGGCGGCCAGGCCAGCGCAACACAGAACGGACCTCGGGGCTGGGGCACGACGTACGCGAAGTTTACGTTCCTGCCTGATCCGAGCGATCCCGGCAACGTCGATGTGTCAGCATGGCTGCTTGATGCTCAGCTCGGCCGCGTGGCAGCACCGGGACTTCTTGATGCGGTCGAGGGCGGTAGCGAACTTGCCCCGCCGGCCAGCGCCGAAATTACAGCCGAGCAGCTTCGGGCCGGCGAGGCACCTGGCTTCGACCTTGCGTACTACGGCGTGGCGGATACGAGCGACATCTGGTCGGGCAGTACCGCTGACGGTGAGACGTGCTTGTTCGTCGCGCAGGGAGAGTACGTTGGTTCTACCTGCGCCGACGCAACCCAGTTCGAGAACTACGGGCTCAGCTTTCTCTCCCAGGGGCCAAGCCACTCCATTCAGGTGGCACTAGCGCCGCACGGGGGGATCACGGAAGAGGCAGCACAGGTTGTGGGCCTCGAAAGAATCACTGACTCGCTTGCGGTCAACACTGGAGAGCCAGTGAAGGGCACGCTCGTGCTCGACAACACGCAGAGCCGGAGCATCGGCGCCGCAGGTATCGTTCTCGTTCCAGCGGAGCAGTAGGTATTCACAACCAGTGTTAGCCGGGGGTAGCGATGACGAACGACAGACATCAACAAGAGTTCGGCCAGATGCCAGGAATGAACGGATCCCCGCTCGGCCAGTCGTTCAGTGATGGCCCAGCCAAAAAGCCGCGACGTATCCGCTGGTGGGAGCCAGTGGCGACCATCATTGCCTTCGCAGCCGTGCTGATCACAATCATCCTCTTCACGAGCCAATAGATCCCCCGCGCTGTCCGCGCAACATCCGCGCACGGCCGGCACAGGACAATCAGGTTAAGGCCACGCGTTTTTTGCGGGAGTTCCACGCGGATAAGTAGATGAGCGGACACTCAATTACTCATGAGGGCGAGCCGATCGGCTCGCCCTCATGAGCGTCGGCCGCGGATCATAGGCGGGGACGGCCCCAATTCCGTCATCCGCACATGCTACTTGACCCAAGCAGATACCCAGTTCGTCGAACGATCGGTGCTCGATCAGATCGAGCTCGACCGGTTCGTCGTGTTCATCGAGCAACGGCCGGCCTTCGCCCAGGATCACGGGGTGTGTGAAGAGCAGCAGCTCATCGAGAAGCCGCGCTCGCAGCAACTGAGTGGCGAGAGTCGCGCCACCGAAACCGATGTCGCCGTCGGCCCGTGCTCGCAGGGTCGTGAGCTGCTCGATCGCGTCGCCGCCGCCGATGACCCGGGTGTTGTGTCTGGCGGTCGTGCGCGTGCGCTGTAACCAGCCCCGCCCCCGCTAAGCAGTGCGCTTGCCTGTCTGAGGAACCGCGTACTAGTTTGGTGAACCGACCCGGACCTGTTGGCTACCTGCGTGATCTGAACAAGCGGACCCTGTGGCTTCGCCCCTCGACTGCGAATGAACTGGTTGATGCCAATAGCTGCCTTTTGAAGGCTACTCGGTCTGCTAGTTTCTATCGGCGTGCTGACCACGTTCTCAAGCATCAGCGTTCGAGGAAACAGGATTTCTATCGATCTACTCATTCGTACGAACCGGTTGTCACACATGGAATTGGGCTAACTCGAGTCGGTGCTCCTTCCACTATTGCTCGCCTAGGATGAGGTTTCGTCGCCCGGCTTACGACCGCCCTCAGAACGACGAGGCGATCGCAGTACTGCAAATACTTGCGCTGCCATCGCGGCAACGACTCTCGAACCCGATCATGCTGTGCCGAGTGTGTCCGTTTCCGACGAGTATTCCCGTTATTGCGGTACGCCTCGTCGGAAACAGGCACACTCGTAGCGCGGTCGCCACCGACTCCGCTACGGATCACGTCGGCACCAACGGCAAGATCAGCTTCCGCCGCGCCGGACGAATGCACCACCTCGGCCTCGGAATCGAACACCGCGGCGCCCGCATCCTCGCCATCGCCGACGAACACACCATCACCGTCATCCGCCTCGACAGCGCTGAAGCCATCGCAAGCAACGAGATCAACCCCGCTCGCACCCACAGGCGCAACACCCAGAAAACCCCCGGCCGATGGCCAGGGGGCTTCCTCAAAGAGACACACGCCACGACTCAGATGAGACCGATGACCCGACTCATCACACAGTGCCCCCGGAGGGATTCGAACCCCCGACCTTCGGTACCGGAAACCGGCGCTCTATCCCCTGAGCTACGGAGGCGCTCAGACGACATTACCGCATCGGGCAGGGAGCGCAGGACACGCGCTCGTCCAGACCGCGGGTCTGCCAGGCTCGGCGAACGAAGCGGATCACGGCAGGTGGGACAGCACGGCGGCGATGAGCGGCTGAACGTCACCCGGCTCGAAGAAGGCAGGCGAGCTCGCCACGACCCAGTACTTTCCCCTGAATACCTGGGCCTCGCCTGATCCCGCGCGCTTGGTGAAGAAGCCGTCGACCTCTGGCGGCGTCCCATAGGTGGGCACGGCGCTGCTCTCGACGGCCGCATCGTTCTTGCGCGTGCTGAGCTGCTGCTCGCTCGGCTTGGCGACCGCGATCTCGATGAGCTCGCCGCTCGTCTGGTTGAGCCATCCGCACGCCAGCCCCTTGTCGTCGACAGCCGCTGCTGCCCCGCTGCCGCTCGTCGGCGAGTAGTCCGGCGCGGTTCCGAAGTTCGGATTGAAGGCGTAGACATCGTCTGCCGTCAGCAGCTGCTCGCAGCTGAGCGGGATCGGGGTTCCCGCAGGGACGGGTGTCGGCTCCGGGTCTGCACTCGGACGGTCGCTCGGACCGTCGCTCGGAGCGGCCGTGGGCGACGCGGTCGGCGTCGTCCCCGGCGTGCAGGCGGCGAGGAGACCGATAGCGACGATGGCGGGCACAAGCGCGAGACCGATACGGGCGCGACGGGCGGCGGTACCGGGAGTGAGGGTGACCATGCTGAGACCCTATCAAGATGGGTGAACGGTAGGATCTACCCTCGTGACTCCAGCAGAACTCTCCCAGTCCCTGTTCGACATCGTGCGCACGATCGTCGACGGCCGACGCGCGGGTTTTCCGGAGGCACCCGAGGTATCGCTCACCCCCGCCGACGTCGTGTTGGAACGTCCGAAGAACCGCGATCACGGTGACTGGGCGTCCAGCGTCGCCATGAAGCTCGCGAAACCGCTCGGCCTGAACCCCCGCGACCTCGCGGGCGAGATCGCCGTCGGAGCGGCCTCGATCAATGGAGTGGCGAGCGTCGAGGTCGCTGGTCCCGGCTTCATCAATCTCCGGTTGGATGCCGCCGCGGCCGGCGCACTCGCCAAGAAGATCGTCGAGTCCGGCGCGAGCTACGGCCACGGCATCCTATATGCCGGTGTGCGCATGAACCTCGAATTCGTGTCGGCGAATCCGACCGGCCCCATCCACATCGGCGGCACGCGCTGGGCGGCGGTCGGCGATAGCCTCGCCCGGATCTTCGCCGCGCAGGGCGGGCTCGTCTCGCGCGAGTACTACTTCAACGACCACGGCGCGCAGATCGATCGCTTCGCCAGGAGTCTCGTCGCCGCGCACCTCGGTGAACCCGCGCCGGAAGACGGCTACGGCGGCGCCTACATCACCGATATCGCGACGAAGGTGGTCGAGGGGGACCGGGGTGAGCTGGCAAGCCTGTCGCGGGAGGAGCTCCAGGAGGTGTTCCGCTCCCGCGGCGTCGAGCTCATGTTCGGTGAGATCAAGCAGAGTTTGCACGACTTCGGCGTCGATTTCGACGTGTACTTTCACGAGAACTCGCTGCACGAGTCCCGAGCTGTCGAACGGGCGATCGCACGACTGCGCGAGCTGGACCACATCTTCGAGGCGGACGGCGCGATCTGGTTGCGCACGACCGAGTTCGGCGACGACCGCGACCGGGTCGTGATCAAGAGCGACGGAGACGCCGCCTACATCGCCGGCGACCTCGCCTATTACCTCGACAAGCGAGAACGCGGATTCGAGCGCAATCTCATCATGCTCGGCGCGGATCACCATGGCTACATCGGACGCATGATGGCGATGTGCGCGGCGTTTGGCGACGAGCCTGGTGTCAACCTCGAGATCCTCGTCGGGCAGATGGTCAACCTCGTTCGCGACGGCAAGCCGCAGCGAATGAGCAAGCGGGCCGGAACCGTCGTCACGATGGAGGATCTCGTCGGGGCCGTCGGCGCTGACGCGGCGCGCTACGCGCTCTCGCGAAGCTCGGCTGACTCCCAGCTCGACATCGACCTGGACCTGCTCACACGCCGCACCAACGACAACCCGGTCTTCTACGTGCAATACGCCCACGCTCGCACGGCGTCGGTCGGGCGCAACGCCTCCGCAGCAGGCGTCGACCACAGCGGCTTCGCGCCCGAGCTGCTCGACCACGAGACGGAGTCGGCACTTCTCGGCGGATTGCAGGAGTTCCCGCGGGTCGTGCTGCAGGCGGCTGAACTCCGTGAGCCGCATCGCGTCGCCCGCTACATCGAGGAGCTCGCCGGACTCTATCACCGTTGGTACGACAACTGCCGGGTCATCCCGCTCGGCGAGGAGCCCGTCACCGATCTGCATCGCAGTCGGCTCTGGCTCAACGACGCGACGGGTCAGGTGATCCGCAACGGGCTCGGCCTCCTGGGCGTTTCGGCGCCGGAGCGGATGTAGCGCATGTCCGATGAGCAGCCGACCAGACCCTACGACGGAGAGGAGCTCGGACGGGGCGCCCTGGGTGCAGAAGCTGCCGACGATGCGCTGCGGAACGGGGAGACGGAGGTGCTCGTTCCGGCATCGGGTCACGATGCATCGGGTCACGATGCGACGGGTCACGATGCGTCGGGTGACGCCGAGCTCGGCGCGGTCTCGGCCCGAGACCGCGCGATCGTTCCAGCGCCCCGTGCGGGACGCCGATGGATCCGCGTCGTCTCGGTTCTCGTGGTCGTGGTCGTCGTGCTGCTGGCGGGGCTCTTCATCGCCGACGCCGTTCTGCGTAATGTGGCGCAGGACCGCATCGCGCAAGAGATCGACGACCGTCTGCCCGCGAACGTCGAGGCCAACGTTGGGGTCACTATCGGCGGGGCATCCGTCATCGCGCAGTATCTCTCCGGTGTCTTCGAACGCATCGAACTCGATGCCCCGAACGTGTCCGTCGACGGTGTGCCGCTGGCGGCGCACCTCGTGGCGGAGGGTGTGCCGACCGACACGGGTGCGGCCGTCGGCCTGGCGACCGGAACGATCACCGTCGGCCAGGACGCGGTCAATCGACTCGTCGCGCTGCCGGACGCGGCCTCGGCCATCGTGCTCGGAGATGGAGAACTCCGCTACGACAGGATGCTCGGCTTTCTCGGCGTCGAGGTCGGCTACACCGTGACCGCCGTCGCAGAAGCGGCCGGCGACCGGGTGCTCGTCACGCCGACGAGCGCGCAGCTCTCCGCCGGGGGTGGCGCCATCGACGTCGGCGGCCTGCTGTCCGGTATCATCGGTTCCCGGCCGATCTCGGTGTGCACGGCGCGATACCTGCCGCAGGGCGTCGACGTGACCGGCGTCGACATCGCGCCGGGCACGGCGACGATCACCCTTCGCTCCGATTCGCTCGTCCTGTCCGAGCAGGCATTGCGCACCATGGGGTCGTGTGCTCCGTAACCGATTCGTGGTCGCATCGGAGTTCTCGCTAGAATTTCGGTACTTCGCCCCGCCGTCTGCGGCGACCTCTGTTTGCTGGCTTCAGGGACCAATCCGGGTTCGCTCGCCACTCAGTGTGACTCCCACTCGCTTCTTCTCGTGAGGTTCTCACCCGTGGCTATCTACGCACTCGCCCCCGAGTGGTTGAGCGTGCCCGCCGACCCGAACGCCCTCGATCCAGCCGTGTGGCCGATGAACGCCGCCCGTGACGACGCCGGAGAGGTCATCGTCGCCGGGGTCGCCGCCTCAGCCCTGGCCGCACGGTTCGGAACCCCCCTCTATGTCTACGACGAGGCGGATGCCCGTTGCCGGGCCCGTTCCGTGCGTGAGGCGTTCGAGACCGCGTTCGGTGCCGTCGGCGCCGGCGTGACCGTGTACTACGCCGGAAAGGCCTTCCTCTCCACCGAGGTCGTCCGCTGGATGCTCGACGCTGGCCTGCGCATCGATGTCTGCAGCGGCGGTGAGCTCGCGGTCGTGGTCGCCGCCGGGGCCGATCCTGCGCTGCTCGGCTTCCACGGCAACAACAAGTCGGTGGCCGAGATCGAACGGGCCGTGACGCTCGGCATCGGAACGATCGTTCTCGACAGCGCGATCGAGATCGAGCGGGTAGCGAGTGCCGCCGCGCGGGCCGGACGGGTGCAGGATGTCCGCCTGCGCGTCAACAGCGGGGTGCATGCCCACACGCACGAGTTCCTCGCGACGGCGCACGAGGACCAGAAGTTCGGGGTTGCGCTCGAGCAGACTCCCGATCTCGTCGCCGACATCCGCTCGCGCACCGGCCTGCGGTTCCTCGGACTGCACTGCCATATCGGCTCACAGATCTTCGATGCCGCCGGCTTCGCCGAGTCCGCGGCCCGAGTGCTCGCCGTCCACGCGTTGCTGCTCGAGGGCGGTCTCGTTCCCGAGCTCAACCTCGGCGGTGGCTTCGGCATCGCCTATACCTCGGACGACCGGCCGACTCCGATCGCCGTGCTCGCGGCAGAGATGGCCGCCGCCGTCGCGGCGGAGTGCGCGCGCCTCGGCATTCCATTGCCGCATATCGCCATCGAGCCCGGCCGGTCGATCATCGGGCCGGGCGGTATCACGCTCTACGAGGTTGGCACGACGAAAGAGGTGTCGGTTCCCGAGGCAGCCGTCGCTCCCGAATCGGCGGCAGGCGAGGACGTCGACACCACCCGTCTCTACGTGAGCGTAGACGGCGGCATGAGCGACAACGCCCGCCCGGCGCTCTACGGCGCCGATTACACGGCGCGCATCGCCAACCGTCGCTCCACGCGGCCCCCCCGTCTCGTGCGGGTCGCAGGCAAGCATTGCGAGAGTGGAGACATCGTCGTCGATGCCGACTACCTGCCGGCCGACGTCGCCCCCGGCGATCTGCTCGCGCTTGCAGCGACGGGGGCGTATTGCTGGTCTCTCGCGAGCAATTACAACTATCTCTGTCGGCCGCCCGTCGTCGCAGTGCGCGACGGCGACGCCCGTATCATCGTGCGAGGCGAGACCGAGGCGGATCTGCTCGCCCGCGACATCGGCGTTCAGTCCTCCGTCTCTCAGAACCGCGACATCCCTTCGAATCAGGAGACCATCCGATGATCGCCTACCGTTCTCTGCGCGTCGCACTGCTGGGTGGTGGCTCCGTCGGAGCCCAGGTCGCGCGGCTGCTGCTCGAGGAGAAGGAGGAGCTCGCCCGCCGTGTCGGCGCGACCCTCGAACTCGTTGGCATCGCCGTGCGCGATGTCGACGCCCGGCGTAGCGTCGACCTGCCCAGGGAACTGTTCACGACGGACGCCGAGCAGCTCATCCTCGGTGCCGATGTCGTCATCGAGCTCATGGGCGGCATCGAGCCCGCGCGCAGCTACATCCTGCAGGCGATCAATTCCGGCGCGGACGTGGTCACCGCCAACAAAGCGCTTCTCGCCACCCACGGTCCCGAGCTCTTCGCCGCGGCGGAACAGGTCGGCGCTCAGCTCTACTACGAGGCCGCCGTCGGCGGAGCGATCCCGATCATCCGTCCGCTACGCGAGAGCCTCGCGGGCGATACGGTGCGACGCATCCTCGGCATCGTGAACGGCACGACCAACTTCATCCTCGACCGGATGGACACCGAGCGCACGAGTCTCGAGGACGCGCTCGCGACGGCGACCGACCTCGGCTATGCGGAAGCCGATCCGACGGCCGATATCGGCGGCTACGATGCCGCCCAGAAGGCCGCGATCCTCGCGAGCCTCGCCTTCCATACGAGCGTTCCGGTCGAAGCCGTGTACCGCGAGGGGATCACGACGGTCACGAAGGAGCAGATCGAGTCGGCGCGCAAGGCCGGCTACGTCGTCAAACTGCTCGCTATCTGCGAACGGCTCACCGATCCCGAGACGGGCGAGGAGGGCGTCTCTGCTCGCGTGTATCCGGCTATGGTCAGCCGCACGCACCCGCTCGCCGCCGTGCACGGGGCGAACAACGCCGTCTTCGTCGAGGCGGAAGCGGCCGGAAGCCTCATGTTCTACGGCGCCGGCGCCGGCGGGGTCGAGACGGCGTCCGCTGTGCTCGGAGACCTCGTCTCGCTCGGCCGGCGCCATGTCGTCGGCGGTCCCGGCCTCGCCGAGTCGACCCATGCCGAGCTGCCCGTGCTCGAGATCGGTGCGATCACCACGCGCTATGCCGTGAGCCTCGAGGTCGCCGACGAGCCGGGTGTGCTCGCCGCCATCGCCGGCGTCTTCGCCGAGCATGGCGTTTCGGTCGAACTGGTCGAGCAGTCCGTTCGTGGCGACGCCGCCACGGCTACCCTGGTAATCGGCACCCATGAAGCCCCTGAGGCCGCGCTCGCGGCCACCGTCGACGCGCTCGCGTCGAACCGAGTTGTGACGAAGGTCGCATCCGTCTTGAGAGTCGAAGGAGCACAGCGCCAATGAACGCCCAGCCCACCAAGCAGTCACGGCAATGGCGCGGCGTGCTGCGCGAATACGCGGACCGTCTGAATGTCTCTGATGCGACCCCGGTCATCACCCTCGGCGAAGGGGGCACCCCGCTCATCCCGGCCGCAGCGCTCTCCGCGCGCACGGGCGCGCGGGTATGGGTCAAGTTCGAGGGCATGAACCCGACGGGATCCTTCAAGGACCGCGGCATGACGATGGCGATCTCGAAGGCTGTCGAGCACGGCGCGAAGGCCGTCATCTGCGCCTCGACAGGCAACACCTCCGCGTCCGCCGCCGCGTATGCGACCCACGCCGGCATTACCGCCGCCGTGCTCGTGCCCGAGGGCAAGATCGCCATGGGCAAGCTCAGTCAGGCTGTCGCGCACAATGCGCAGCTGCTCCAGGTGCAGGGCAACTTCGACGATTGCCTCGATATCGCACGCGACCTGGCCGCGAACTACCCGGTACACCTCGTCAACTCGGTCAACCCCGACCGCATCGAGGGTCAGAAGACGGCGGCGTTCGAGATCGTCGAGGTGCTCGAGGACGCGCCGGATTTCCATATCGTTCCCGTCGGCAATGCCGGCAACTACACCGCCTACTTCCGCGGCTACAGTGAGGAGCTCGAGCGCGGCGCGACGACGAAGCTGCCGCGCATGTTCGGCTTCCAGGCCGCCGGATCTGCCCCGATCGTGCTCGGCCACCCCGTGAAGAACCCCGACACCATCGCGAGCGCCATCCGCATCGGCAAGCCGGCATCGTGGGAGTTCGCGCTCGACGCGCGAGAGGTGAGCGACGGCTTCTTCGGTGCGATCGACGACACCCGCATCCTCGAGGCGCACCGCATCCTCTCGGCCGAGGTCGGCATCTTCGTCGAGCCGGCGTCGGCGATCAGCGTCGCCGGACTGCTCGAGCAAGCGGACGCCGGCGCCATCCCGGCGGGCGCGACGGTCGTCCTGACGGTCACGGGCCATGGCCTCAAGGACCCGCAGTGGGCACTCCGAACCGCCGACGGCTCCGAGGTTCAGCCGATCGTCGTCCCGGTAGACACCACCGCCATCGCCGACGTGCTCGGACTGGCACGGGCATGACCGAGGCCGTGACGACGTTCTCTGACATCGGCGCGCAGCTCGATGGCCGCCGAGCGACCGTGAAAGTGCCGGCGACGACGGCCAACCTCGGACCGGGCTTCGACACCCTCGGTCTCGCGCTCGCGCAGTACGACGAGCTCGTCGTCACCGCATCCGCGGCCCCGGGCGTCTCGGTCGAGGTGTACGGTGTCGGAGCAGGTGAGGTTCCGACGGATGAGTCGCACCTCGTCGTTCGCGCGATCGCGCACACCTTCGAGCACTACGGCTATGCTCTTCCTGGCCTGCATCTCGAAGCGCACAACACGATCCCGCACGGACGCGGCATGGGCTCCTCCGGCGCCGCTATCGTGGCCGGCATCATGGCGGCTCGTGGCTTGCTCGATGGCATCGTTGAGATGAGCGAGGGCGAGGCGCTCGCCTTGGCGACCGACATGGAGGGGCACCCCGACAACGTGGCACCGGCGCTCTTCGGCGGTCTCACCATCGCCTGGATGACGCCGGAAGGCCCTCAGCACAAGAAGCTCATGGTGCACCGCGGTGTATCACCCGTCGTCTTCGTGCCCGAGCATGTGATGTCGACGGCGCTGGCACGCAGTCTGCAGCCGGAGTCGGTTCCGCACGAGGACGCCGTATTCAACGTGTCCCGCTCGGCGCTGCTCATCGCCGCCCTCATCCAAAGCCCCGAGCTCCTGCTCGCCGCGACCGAGGATAAGCTCCACCAGAGCTACCGCGCCGCCGCTATGCCCGAGACCGACCGTCTGATCCGCCTCCTGCGGGAGAATGGCCTCCCTGCGGTGGTGTCAGGAGCCGGTCCTTCTGTGCTCGTGCTGGCCAGCGACCCCAGTCAGCGCATCACGGCGGCGAAACTCGTGGCGGAGAACGCGACGACGCCCTGGCAGACGCTTATGCTCGCCGTCGACTTCAAAGGAGCTGTGGAGAGCACCACGCGTGGCGGCAGCCACTAGGTGTGTCTCCCGACTCGGCACAGGCTGTGCTGGGCGGACTCCGGTGGTCTGCGGCGTTCATCGGGGTCGATAGCTTCGCTATGGGTCGCTTTTCCGCCTTGCATCCCACCGGAGTCCGTTCCGCTTGCCTTCGGCACCGAGTCGGGAGACACGCCGAGCTGCTCGCGATCCTGCGGGTGATCCCGCTGGAGTCCGCGACGCCTCGCTTTCGGCATCGAGTCGGGAGACACACCCGGGCTGTACTCGGTCGTCTCGACGAGGTCTGGCCGCGACTGCAGCTCGTGTGCGAGTCGACACCCACTCGTCGGCACGCCTGGGAACGCCCACCGCACCCGCGCTGGCGTTCTTTCGGTCCACGGATTCTCGGTCCACGGATTCTTGGTTCACGGATTCTCGGTCCACGGAGCGGAGGCCTTCGCACGCGCGGGAGGACCTTTTTCGTCATTGAGGCCTCTGCTCCGGCTGAATGCCTCCCTTTTATGGTGGTGGGGACTATGGTGACGGGGCGGGGTGGGAGTGAGAGACGGGGCGGGGCGGGAGTGAGAGACGCACCGAGCGGGCTGTCGGGCCGTCGGTATCTCGCTCGAGCCGCCGGTGTTCGAAGCACCCGGCGAAGGATGATAGGCTTTCAACGCACCCGGAAGACGATGCCCACAGGCGAATCCGAACCCGGTGCATTCCAGCAATCTACTGCTTTCGCTCGCGCCACCTGTTATCTGCGCGTCTCTCCTTTGATACCCGCAGCGCACAAGCCGTAGCGATCAGCTCTCCTGGCACAGCAAAGAATGACCAGGGGGAAGGACCCTTACCCAGTGACTGATGTCAACGTCCGCGCTTCCAGCGCGACATCCCGCACCGATCTCAACGCCCTTCGCGTCGCCGAGCTACAAGCTCTTGCCGCCGAGCTCGGCATCCCCGGTGCGGCAAAACTCCGAAAAGGCGAACTCGTCGAGGCGATCTCCGAGACCCGGGGCGGCGCAGCCGCCGTAACGGGAACTATCGAGGAGCCCGCCGGGCTCTCGTCGAACGCCACGACCGAGCCCGACACGACGACCGAGCGCGGCAGCGCCCGGGAGGCTGTCGTGGTCGAGACTCCCACTGCTGTCGTTGAGACCGAGGCGCTGACGAACGCAGTGCCGACCACCGCGGTGCCGACCACCGCGGTGCCGACCAACGCGGTGCCGACCAACGCGGTGCCGACCATCCGCAAGCGTGCCCCGCGTCGCGCGACCACCGAGAGCACCGCGGCCGCCGCGCATATCAACGTCGACGGCGGAACCGGGCTGGACAGCCTTGTCCCTGCGCTCGACGCCGTCGCGGCGAGCAAGGCCGACGCGCAGACCGACGCTGCGGTGCGTCACGGAGAGCAGCACGAGCGCGGCAACGGCCGCAACAGCCGTCGCAAGAACGTGAAGCTCGGCTCTGCGGAGGCCGCTCCCTCCGAGACGGCCGCCGAAGCCGCGGTGGAGGTCGCAACCTCAGAGGGCGACAATGCCGGGCAGACGGATGAGCCGCGTCAGGGCCGCAACCGCAACCGCAATCGCGGTGGCAGGCAGAATGCCGAGCAGTCCGGCGACGGCAACCGCCAGAACGACGGTGCGCGCCAGAACGACGGTGCGCGCCAGAACGACGGTGCGCGCCAGAACGACGACAACCGCCAGAGCAATCAGCGTGGCAACCAGAACCAGGGTGGCAATCAGGGCAACCGGGCCGAGAACCGCGGCGACGGGCCTCGTGACAGCAGCCGCGACGCAGACCGTCTCGACGCCGAGGGACGCGGCGGTCGCAACCGCTACCGCGACCGCAAGCGCCGCGGCGCGACCGGCGAGGAGTTCGAGCCGGAACTCACCGACGACGACGTGCTGATCCCCGTCGCGGGCATCCTCGACGTGCTCGACAACTACGCCTTCGTGCGTACGAGCGGCTATCTCCCTGGTCCGAGCGATGTCTACGTCTCGCTCGGTCAGGTGAAGAAGTACAACCTGCGCAAGGGCGACGCTGTCGTCGGCTCTATCCGTCAGCCGCGCGAGGGCGACGGCAACGGCCGGCAGAAATACAACGCAATCGTCAAGGTCGACTCGATCAACGGCCAGACCGTCGACGAGGCCGCGACTCGCGTCGACTTCCAGAAACTCACCCCACTCTACCCGCAGGAACGTCTGCGTCTCGAGACCGAGTCGACCAAGCTCACGCAGCGCATCATCGATCTCGTCGCCCCGATCGGCAAGGGTCAGCGCGGCCTCATCGTCGCACCGCCCAAGGCGGGCAAGACGATCGTGATGCAGCAGATCGCCAACGCCATCGCGGTCAACAATCCCGAGGTCCACCTCATGGTCGTGCTCGTCGACGAGCGCCCGGAAGAGGTCACTGACATGCAGCGCACGGTGAAGGGCGAGGTCATCGCCTCGACCTTCGACCGCCCCGCCGAGGATCACACGACGGTTGCCGAGCTCGCCATCGAGCGTGCCAAGCGCCTCGTCGAGCTCGGTCACGACGTCGTCGTGCTGCTGGACTCGATCACCCGCCTGGGACGCGCGTACAATCTGGCCGCTCCGGCGTCCGGCCGCATCCTCTCCGGCGGTGTCGACGCTTCGGCGCTCTACCCGCCGAAGCGTTTCTTCGGCGCCGCCCGCAACATTGAGAACGGTGGATCGCTCACCATCCTCGCCTCAGCGCTGGTCGAGACAGGGTCCAAGATGGATGAGGTGATCTTCGAGGAGTTCAAGGGCACCGGCAACATGGAACTGCGCCTCAGTCGTCAACTCGCCGACAAGCGCATCTTCCCGGCCGTCGACGTGAACGCCTCCGGAACCCGTCGTGAGGAGATGCTCATGTCGGCCGACGAGGTCAAGATCACTTGGAAGCTGCGCCGTGCACTCGCAGGACTCGAGCAGCAGCAGGCGCTCGAGGCCGTGCTGGGCCGCCTCAAAGAGACCCAGTCGAACGTCGAGTTCCTCATGCAGGTGCAGAAGACGATGCCCGTCGCCGGAACCAACGGTCACGGCACTGCTCACACGCACGGCCACGAGAACGATCACCGCTAGCTCCGTCACCGAACCCGTTTGGCTCCTGTCCCGCGCCTCGCGCTTTGGACGGGAGCCAGACGGGTTCGTGCGTTGCAGGAGAACAAGGAACTACGGAGGCAACCATGTTCGACTCAGTCCGGGTGCTGCTCGCCGAGCACGCCGATCTGCAGGAGCAACTCGCCGACCCGGCCGTGCACGCGGATGCCGCGCGAGCCAAGAAGATCAACCGACGGTACGCGGAGCTGAGCAAGATCGCGGCCGCGCACTCAGCCTGGTTGCAGCTCGGCGACGATCTCGTCGCGGCCCGTGAGCTGGCCAGGGAGGACGACGCCTTCGCGGAGGAGATTCCGCTGATTGAGGAGCAGTTGGCGACCGCGCAGGAGAAGCTACGCCGTCTGCTCATCCCACGCGACCCCGACGACGGCCGTGACGTGATCATGGAGATCAAGGGGGGCGAGGGTGGTGCCGAGAGCGCGCTCTTCGCGGCGGATCTGCTGCGCATGTACATCCACTACGCCGAGTCGAAGGGCTGGAAGACCGAGCTCCTTGAGCGCACCGAGAGCGATCTCGGCGGCTACAAGGATGTGCAACTCGCCATCAAGTCGAACGCGGCAGACCCTTCACAGGGCGTTTGGGCGCACCTCAAGTACGAGGGCGGCGTGCACCGCGTGCAGCGCGTTCCGGCGACAGAGTCACAGGGCCGTATCCACACCTCGACGACCGGTGTGCTCGTCTTTCCCGAGGTGGATGAGCCCGAGGAGGTCGAGATCAACCAGAACGACCTCAAGATCGACGTCTACCGTTCGAGTGGCCCCGGCGGTCAGTCCGTCAACACGACGGACTCCGCTGTGCGCATCACCCATCTGCCGACGGGCATCGTCGTGTCCATGCAGAACGAGAAGAGCCAGCTACAGAATCGCGAGGCGGCGATGCGCGTGCTGCGTGCTCGCATCCTCGCCCGCCAGCAAGAGGAGCAGGCCGCTCTCGACAGCGTCGCGCGCAAGAGCCAGATTCGCACGATGGACCGCTCTGAGCGTATCCGCACCTACAACTTCCCCGAGAATCGGATCGCCGACCACCGCACGGGTTACAAGGCGTACAACCTCGACGCCGTCATGAACGGCGCACTCGACCCGATCATCGACTCGGCCATCCAGGCTGACGAGGAGGCACGGCTCGCGGACCTCGGCGATCAGAGCTAGTCGACAGAGCTGGTCGTGCAGGGCTAGTTACGCAGAGCTGGTCGCGCAGGGCTAGTTACGCAGAGCTGGTCGTGCAGGGCTAGTGATGCAGAGCTGGTTGCGCAGCTAGTTGCGCAGAGCTGGTCGCGCCGGTCCGCCCGGAGTCGGACAGTCTTCCGCCGACGAGTCTGCCATCGATCGTTGACGACCCTCGGAGCTGGGTGGTTCTCGCATCGGCGTCGTGCGTCAGTCGTGCACCCCGCGCGCGGCATCTGTGGTCCCGGCGTCGATGGGTCGTACGGTCGCCGGAATCCCCAGCAGAAGAGAGCGCGGTGGGGCGTCCTTCGTGACGACGGCGTTCGCCCCGATCGTGCTCCACGCCCCGATCGTCACGTCTCCGAGCACTTTCGCCCCCGCTCCGACGGTGACGCCGTCCCCGAGGGTCGGATGCCGCTTCTGGCCCCGGTGGAATCCGTGGCGGCTCTTTCCGCCGAGCGTGACGCCGTGGTACAGCATGACGTCGTCGCCGAGCACCGCGGTCTCGCCGATGACGACGCCCATCCCGTGGTCGATGAACAGCCGGCGCCCGATCGTCGCGCCAGGGTGGATATCGATTCCGGTCAGGAAACGGGTGAACTGAGAGAGCAGACGCGCGGGCAGGCGGATGCCTCGGCGCCACAGCGCGTGTGCCAGCCGGTGTCCCCAGACGGCGTGCAGCCCGGAATAGGCGAGGAAGACCTCGGTGTTCCCACGCGCGGCCGGGTCGTGTGCGCGCGCGGTCGCGACATCCTCCCGGAGCGCCGAGAAGAATCCCATGGGCTAGTCGAGTAGATCTTCGTAGAGCACCGTGCTCACGTACCGCTCGCCGAAGTCCGGAACGATCACCACGATCGTCTTGCCTGCGTTCTCGGGACGCTTGGCGACCTCGACGGCTGCCCAGACGGCCGCGCCGGATGAGATCCCGCCGAGGATGCCCTCGTCGGACGCGAGCCGGCGGGCTGTCGCGATCGCGTCCGGTGTCGCCACATCGATCACCTCGTCATAGATGCTCGTGTCGAGCACCTCGGGCACGAAGTTCGCACCGATGCCCTGGATCTTGTGTCCGGCTGGCTGCCCTCCAGTGAGGATAGGGGAGTCGAGCGGCTCGACGGCCACGACCTGCACGCCCGGTTTGCGTTCCTTGAGCACCTGGCCGACGCCTGTGATGGTGCCGCCCGTGCCGATCCCCGCGACGAAGATGTCGACGGCCCCGTCGGTGTCGGCCCAGATCTCCTCGGCGGTCGTCTTGCGATGGATGGCCGGGTTGGCCTGGTTGGAGAACTGGCTGGCGAGGATCGCGCCCGGTGTCGCCGCCGCGATCTCCTCGGCTTTGGCGACAGCGCCGCGCATGCCCTCGCTTCCCGGGGTGAGCACGATCTGGGCGCCGTAGGCGCGCAGCAGCACGCGACGCTCCTTGCTCATGGTCTCCGGCATGGTGAGGATCACCGAATAGCCACGAGCCGCGCCGACGACGGCGAGTGCTATGCCGGTATTGCCGCTCGTGCCCTCGACGATGGTGCCGCCGGGCTGAAGGGCCCCCGACGCCTCGGCCGCCTCGATGATCGCGACGCCGATGCGGTCCTTGACGCTGGCGGCCGGATTGTAGAACTCGAGCTTTGCGAGCACGGTCGCCGGAGCGTCATTCGTCACACGGTTCAAACGGACGAGCGGAGTGTTGCCGACGGTGTCTGCGATGGTGGAGAATATTCGGGCTGCCATGGCTTGCGCCTTTCATGCTGAGACGGAGCTGGAATGGAGACGGAGACCCACCCAGCCTACTCAGCACAGCTGCATACGTTACATTCCCCTATGTGGATATGACGCAGAATGTCGAAGTCGTTCCGATGCGCGTCCTGCGTCAGCGTGCTGTCGATGCGCTGACGCGGGCCGGGGTCGTCGACCCCGAGGTCGACGCCGAGCTTCTGATCGGGCACGTCGCGGGATTGCGTCGTGGCGAGCTCCAGGCTCGGATCGTCATGGAGGCGACGATCCCCTCGGCGGACGCGGCGGCCGTCGACGCGCTCGTGCGACGTCGTGCGTCCCGTGAACCGCTGCAGCACATCACGGGGCGTGCGCCGTTCCGCTCTCTCGAACTCGCTGTCGGGCCGGGCGTCTTCGTGCCACGGCCGGAGACGGAGCAGGTGGCGCAAATCGCGATCGATGCGTTGCGTGCCATGGCCGATCCGGCCCCGATCGGCGTCGATCTCGGCACGGGCAGCGGCGCCATCGCCCTCGCATTGGCGAGCGAGGTGCCGCATGCCCGGGTCTTCGCGGTCGAGAACTCGCCAGAGGCCTTCGTTTGGACGACCCGCAACTTTCGGAAGGTCGGGACCGGCAACGCCACTCTCGTCTTCGCCGACCTCGCCGACGCCCTTCACGAACTCGACGGCAGTGTGAGCGTCGTCATCTCGAACCCTCCTTACATTCCGCTCGGCGCGACCCCGCGCGATCCAGAGGTGCGTCTCTTCGATCCGGAACACGCCCTCTACGGCGGGGAGGACGGTCTCGACGTCGTTCGTCTCGTCTCCCGCACCGCACTGCGCTTGCTTCGTGCGGGCGGCACGCTCGTGATCGAGCATGGAGAGCTGCAGGCCGCGAAGATCGCTGCTCTGCTCACGGCCGACGGCTGGCGTGCTCTCTCAGGCCACCGGGACCTCACCTCGCGTGACCGCGCGACCTCGGCCCTGCGCTGACCCGGCCCTGCCGACCCGGCACGGCTGTTCCGGAGGAAGTCGGGCCGCCGCTAGCGGGATCGCGCCGCGAACGCCTCGACGGCGTCGGCGAGCTCACCCGTGTTGTGCCCGTCGGATGTGCGCACCAGCTGGAAGGCGTGCATCCCCGCTTCCCGCGCGCCGCGCACATTGGCCGCCGAGTCGTCGATGAGGATCGCGTTCTCGGGCGCGACCCCGAACTTGCTCATCGCGCGGGTGTAGATCCGGAGTTCCGGCTTACGTGCGCCCAGCACGGCGGAGACCAGGTCGTTGCCGTCGAGGACCTCGAAGATGTCGGGGGCGAGCACGGCCAGTGAGTCCCTGAAGATGATCGGATTGTTCGACAGCAGTGACACCGTCGCGTGCTCCGCCGCCCGGCGAAGCACGGCGATGGCGCCCTCGATGGGACTCATTGCGGTAGCGCGCGCCTGCTGCCACTGCTCGAGCGTCAGTGCGACGCCGGTGACGATCTCGAACGCGGCGAGATATTCGTCGCTCGTGGTGTACTCGCCGGCCTCGGCCGCCGTCTCGTGCCCACCCTCCCACCAGGTCTTGGCAAGGTGGTACTGGCTCGAACCCGTCAACTCCGCCAGGCGAGGCAGCCGTTTGCGGAAGTCATAGGCGTAGAGCGTCTTGTCGCAATCGAAGAAGTACACGTCGGAGCTCACCGCCTCAGTATGTCAAGGCGGCTGCATTAGAATCGAGCCCAATGGCTCCACGCATCTACGACTGCTCGGTCGACACCGAACTCATGGCCGGGATGAGGCTGGCGCGCGCGGCGATCGGTCGGGGCGCGCTCGTCGTCATCCCCACCGACACCGTCTATGGCATCGCGGCCGACGCCTTCAACGCCGAAGCCGTGCAGCGCCTGCTCGATGCGAAGGGACGCGAGCGCACGTCTCCGCCTCCGGTCCTCATTCCGGGGATTCCGACCCTCGACGCCCTCGCAGCCGAGGTGCCGCAGGCGGTGCGCGACCTCGTCGCGGCGTTCTGGCCGGGCGGCCTCACCGTCATCCTGCATGCGCAGGCCTCTCTGAGCTGGGATCTCGGCGAGACCAGGGGCACGGTCGCCCTGCGGATGCCGCGCAACCCGGTGGCCCTCGAACTGTTGAGCGAGACCGGTCCGCTCGCGGTGTCATCCGCGAACCGCACCGGGGAGCCCGCAGCTCTCGATGCGCGGGGGGCCGAAGACATGCTCGGTGATAGTGCCGACGTGTATCTCGACGGCGGGAAGGCGGGTGCTGACTACGACGACGTCGGCGAGCGTCCAGGCGACTCCTCGTCGACCATCGTCGACGCCACCGATCTCGGCGAGCCAGGAGGCAGACTCCGCATCGTGCGTTCCGGCGTCGTCTCGCGAGAAGCCATCCGCTCCATCGTGGGCGAACTGCTCGCCGACGAAGCCGAGTAGGCAATGACCCTCTTCGTCGTTCTCGCCCTCGTCGCCGCCATCGTCACCTTCGGTCTCTCGATCGTCGTCTACGCCTTGAGCCATAGGTACAGGCTCTACCCCAAGATCCGCGAGCGCGACGTGCACACTCGGCCGACGCCACGACTCGGCGGCGTCGCGATGTTCATCGGCATCCTGGCCGCATTCGGGGTCGCCTACGTCGTGGCGTCGCAGTTCCCGCTGCTGCGCATCGTGTTCTACGATCCGGAACGGATTCTCGCGATCCTCGGCGCCGCCCTCCTCATCGTGCTCATCGGCGTCGCAGACGACATCTGGGACCTCGACTGGATGACCAAGCTCGCCGGCCAGTTCATCGCGGCCGGCCTCGTCGCCTGGAAGGGCGTGCAGATCTACTCGCTTCCGATCGGCGGCATCACCGTGGGATCGTCCTGGATGTCGGTTCTCATCACCGTCTTCGCGATCGTGCTCGTGATGAACGCGATCAACTTCATCGACGGCCTCGACGGGCTCGTCGCCGGGGTGGCGCTGATCGCGAACGGGGTCTTCTTCCTCTACACCTACTTGCTCGTGCAGCAGACGTCGCCGAGCAACTATTTCAACCTGGCCTCCCTCATCGCGGCGCTCATCGTGGGAGCCTGCCTCGGTTTCCTGCCGCTCAATTGGCATCCGGCGAAGCTCTTCATGGGCGACGCAGGCGCCCTGCTCGTCGGGCTGCTCATGGCGACGGCCGCGATCGCCGTGACGGGGCAGATCGATCCTGCGTCGCTCAGCCGTTCGCAGCTGCTGCCGGCGTTCATCCCGATCATCCTCCCGTTCGCCGTGCTGCTCATTCCTCTGCTCGACTTCGGGCTCGCGGTCGTTCGCCGTCTGCGCGCCGGCAAGTCGCCGTTCAGCGCCGATCGCAAGCATCTGCATCACCGTCTGCTCGACATGGGACATTCGCACCTGCACGCCGTGCTCATCTTCTACGGATGGACGGCGGTCGCCTCCTTCGGATGTCTGCTCTATTTCGTATTGCCCGCCTACTTCAGCGTTCCGGCGTGGTATGCGACGATCTTCCTGGTCTTCGGCCTGCTCGTCTGCACCCTGGTCACGCTCGCTCCGCTGGGTCGTCGCAAGGCGATGGAGGCGGCCAGCCAGTCCACCGAGGCCGATACCCCCGAGGCCGCGGAGTCCGCACTATTCGACCCTCTCGACGAGGCGTCGGAAATCGCCGAGGAGATCCCATGACCGGCCGCCAGAGCAGCAAGACCCCGAGCACGAGCCGTGTGCTGCGCACCACCCTGGGCTGGGGCGGGATCGTCGCCGCTGTGATCGCGGTGCTCGGCGCCGTCGTCGGAGGTCTTCTCGCCGGCTCGAACGGGGTCTGGAGCGCTCTGCTCGGAGCGGGGCTCGCGCTCCTGCTCATGGGCGTCACCGCTGTGACGATCATCGCGGCCAACCGCTATGCCAGCACGCCGGATCTCGTCGGCGTCTATTTCGGAATCGTCATGGGTGCCTGGCTGCTGAAGTTCGTGCTGTTCATCGTGCTCGTCCTGGCCCTGCGTAACCAGCCGTGGCTGCAGCCGACGATCCTCGCGGTATGCCTCATCGCGGGCGTTATCGGGTCGCTCGTGGTCGATGTGATCGTGTTCATCAAGGGCCGCGTGCCCTATGTCGGCGAGGCCGAGTTACGCAAATAGCATCGAAGATCGGTCAATGCACCCCTCGATTCGAGTCGCGACCGCAAGTCTTGCTAGAGTAAGCAGCGATTCCACAACTTCCCCTGTGCTTGGCGCGGGTTTCGTCTGGCATCACTTCCATCGTTCGTCGTCGCGAGAGCCGAGCTCCACGCCCCGAAACAGGAGATAGCGCTGCTAGCTACCGCTGTGAACCTGCTGGTCCCGTCCGCAACCGATGATGGTGGCTTCCACGGGCCCTCACTCGACGAGTTCTTCCCTCCGGCGATCCTGTTCGCCGGGACCCCGTTCGAGATCAACCGCATCATGCTCATCCGCATCGCGGTCCTCGCCCTCATCCTCCTGCTGTTCTGGCTCGGAACCCGCAAGATGTCGATCATCCCCGGTCGTGGGCAGAGCATCGTCGAGATGCTGCTCGAGTTCATTCGCAAGAACATCGCGGAAGACACGCTCGGCAAGAAGGACGGCACCCGATTCCTGCCGATCCTGACGGCGATGTTCATCACGATCGTCACGATGAACCTCACCGGCGTCATCCCCGGCGTCAACATCGCCGGGTCGGCGGTCATCGGCCTGCCGCTCGTGCTCGCGCTCATCTCGTATGTCGCGTTCATCTATGCGGGCATCAAGAAGCACCCCGGAGCCTTCTTCAAGAACTCGCTCTTCCCGTCCGGCGTTCCGTGGCCGCTCTACCTCGTGGTCACGCCGATCGAGTTGATCTCGACCTTCATCCTCCGGCCGATCACGCTCGCGCTCCGACTTCTCATGAACATGATCGCCGGGCACATGCTCCTCGTGCTCTGTTTCTCGGCGACGCAGTTCTTCCTGTTCTCGATGGGCGGCCTGTGGGGTCTGTTCAGCGTCGGGACATTCGCCTTCGGCTTCGCCTTCACGCTCTTCGAGCTCCTGGTCGCCGTACTCCAGGCCTATGTCTTCACCCTGCTCACTGCCGTCTACATCCAGCTCGCGCTGGTCGACGAGCACTAATACGAACGCGGCATCAGCCAAGTTCATCAACACGAAAGGAATCAACCAACAATGGATCCAGTATCAGTCCTCGCCGAGGTCAACGGCAGCATCGCCCCGATCGCCTTCGGTCTCGCAACCATCGGTTCCGCCATCGGTGTGGGCCTCGTCGTCGGCAAGACCATCGAGTCGGTCGCGCGTCAGCCCGAGCTGCAGGGTCGCCTGAGCGGTCTCATGTTCCTCGGCATCGCCTTCACCGAGGCGCTGGCGTTCATCGCGATCGCCGTCGCCTTCATCCCGTTCCCGTAAGACTTTCCAACCGAAACGGAGGCAGGGATGCACTCGATGCTCCTGCGCGCAGCTGAGACGGTCAACCCGTTCCTGCCCCAGCCCTACGACATCGTCTGGTCGGCTGTATGCTTCGCCATCATCTTGGTGTTCTTCTGGCTGAAGGTCCTGCCGAGGGTCAAGAAGCTGCTCGACGAGCGTGCCGAGGCCATCGAGGGGAACATCGCCAAGGCCGACGAGGCTCAGCGCAAGGCCGAAGCCGCTCTCGAGCAGTACACCGCCCAGCTCGCGGACGCCCGCGCCGAAGCCGGCGGCATCCGCGAGGCGGCTCGCGAGGACGGCAAGAAGATCGTCGCCGAGGCGAAAGAGGCCGCGGTCGTCGAAGCTGCCCGGGTCTCCGCCAACGCGCAGACGCAGATCGAGGCCGAACGCCAAGCGGCAGTCGTGTCGCTGCGCTCGGAGGTCGGCACGCTCGCGATCGACCTCGCCTCCGGTGTGATCGGTGAGAGCCTGTCCGACGATGCCAAGGCGAGCGCGATCGTCGACCGCTTCCTCGCAGACCTCGAGGCCTCCGAGAAGGCGCAGCCTTCGGCAGGGAAGAAGTAGTCGCATGGGATCAGCGACCAGAGAAGCGCTCGCCTCCGCGAGGAAAGCATTGACCGCCCTCGGAGGGGCTGTCGATCTGGCGACCGGTGAGGCGCTCTTCGCCGCCGGACGAACCATCGGATCGTCGTCGCAGCTTCTCGCCGCCCTCGCGGATCCCGGGGCGGACGCGGTTGCCAAGACTGCTCTCGTCGACGCCGTGTTCGCCCGATCGGTGACCCCCGTCGCGCTCGGGCTGCTCAAGGATGTCGCATCGACCCGCTGGTCGAGCCACGACGATGTGCTCGCCGGCATCGAGGACCTCGGCCTTCGCACCGTCGCCGCCTCTGCGCCAGCCGGGGTGTCGATCGAATCCGAGCTCTTCTCCTTCGGTGGCATCGTGTCGTCGAACGCCGAGCTCGAACTCGCGATCGGCAGCAAGCTCGGCAGCAACGCGGCCAAACTCGCCCTCGTCGACTCCCTGCTCGGTGGCAAAGCCTCCGCGCAGACGGTCTCGATCGTCGGCCACCTCGTTCAGCAGCCACGCGGCCGTCGCATCGGAGAGCTCCTGCGTCACGCTGCCGACGTCGTCGCCGACCAGGCCGGTTTCGCGATCGCTACGGTCACCTCGGCCGCGCCGATCGCTCCGGAGCAGCTCGAGCGTCTCGCCAGCGGACTTGCCGCCAGCTACGGCCGCGAGCTCCGCGTCAACCAGGTCGTCGACCCCGCCGTGATCGGCGGGCTCCGTGTTCAGATCGGAGACGATGTGATCGACGGCAGCATTGCAACTCGAATCAACGATTTGAGACTTCAGCTTGCCGGCTGACCTCGTGTCGGCCGGATCGTAACAACCTCGGCGCCGTAAGGCCTCGAAAAGACAGAACCTGTACACCCCGTGCAGAAAAGGGAAGATGATGGCAGAACTCACAATCAGTCCCGATGAGATCCGCGACGCTCTCAAGGACTTCGTCAAGGCCTACGAGCCCGGCGCGGCTGGCGCGACCGAGGTTGGTCGGGTGACGGACGCCGGTGACGGCATCGCTCACGTCGAGGGACTCCCGGGCGTCATGGCCAACGAGCTCATTCGGTTCGCCGATGGCACCCTGGGCCTCGCCCAGAACCTCGACGAGGATCAGATCGGTGTCGTCGTGCTCGGTGAGTTCGCCGGTGTCGAAGAGGGCATGGAGGTCACCCGCACGGGTGAGGTGCTCTCCGTCCCCGTCGGCGACGGCTACCTCGGCCGCGTCGTCGACCCCCTCGGCAACCCCATCGACGGCCTCGGCGAGATCGCTTCGGAGGGCCGCCGCGCCCTCGAGCTCCAGGCGCCCGGCGTCATGCAGCGCAAGTCGGTGCACGAGCCGCTGCAGACCGGCATCAAGGCCATCGACGCGATGATCCCCATCGGCCGCGGCCAGCGCCAGCTCATCATCGGCGACCGCCAGACCGGCAAGACCGCTATCGCGATCGACACCATCATCAACCAGAAGGCCAACTGGGAGTCGGGTGACGTCAACAAGCAGGTTCGCTGCATCTATGTCGCCATCGGCCAGAAGGGCTCGACCATCGCCTCGGTCAAGGGTGCGCTCGAAGACGCCGGAGCCATGGAGTACACCACGATCGTGGCCGCTCCCGCTTCTGACCCCGCCGGCTTCAAATACCTTGCCCCCTACACCGGATCGGCCATCGGACAGCACTGGATGTATGGCGGCAAGCACGTGCTCATCATCTTCGACGATCTGTCGAAGCAGGCCGAGGCCTACCGTGCGGTCTCGCTGCTGCTGCGTCGTCCGCCGGGACGAGAGGCGTATCCCGGTGACGTCTTCTACCTGCACTCGCGTCTGCTCGAGCGTTGCGCGAAGCTCTCCGACGAGCTCGGCGCCGGATCCATGACGGGACTGCCGATCATCGAGACCAAGGCCAACGACGTCTCAGCGTATATTCCCACCAACGTGATCTCGATCACTGACGGCCAGATCTTCCTCCAGTCCGACCTCTTCAACGCCAACCAGCGTCCGGCGGTCGACGTGGGCATCTCTGTCTCGCGAGTCGGTGGCGACGCCCAAGTCAAATCCATCAAGAAGGTCTCGGGAACGCTCAAGCTCGAGCTCGCCCAGTACCGCTCGCTCGAGGCGTTCGCCATGTTCGCCTCCGACCTCGACGCGGCCAGCCGTCGCCAGCTTGCCCGTGGCGCCCGCCTCACCGAGCTGCTCAAGCAGCCGCAGTACTCGCCGTATCCGGTCGAGGACCAGGTCGTCTCGATCTGGGCGGGAACGAACGGCAAGCTCGATGAGGTGCCTGTCGAGGACATCCTGCGTTTCGAGCGCGAACTTCTCGACTACCTGGGCCGCAACACCGAGGTGCTCTCGACGCTACGCGACACCAATGTGCTCTCGGATGAGACGGTTGCGAGCCTCGAGGCCGAGGTGGACAAGTTCAAGCTCGAGTTCCAGACGGGCGAGGGCAAGCCGCTCGCGTCGGTGGGCAAGGAGCAGTTCGAGGCCATCGCCGAGGAAGACGTCAACCAGGAGAAGATCGTCAAGGCCCGCCGCTGAGGCGCCTCGACCATCCGCTGACCGAACAAGAACCACAGGAGAGACATGGGAGCGCAACTTCGGGTCTACCGGCAGAAGATCAAGTCTGCCCAGACGACCAAGAAGATCACTCGTGCCATGGAGCTGATCTCCGCGTCGCGCATCCAGAAGGCGCAGGCGCGGGTCGCAGCATCCACGCCGTACTCGCGTGCCATCACGCGCGCCGTCTCGGCCGTCGCCACCTATTCGAACGTGGACCACGTGCTCACGACCGAGCCTGAGAAGATCGAGCGGGCCGCGATCCTGATCTTCTCCTCGGACCGTGGACTTGCCGGCGCATTCAACTCTCAGGTCCTGCGTGAGGCCGAGCAGCTCGCCGAGCTGCTGCGCAGCCAGGGCAAGGACGTCGTCTACTTCCTGGTCGGGCGCAAGGCCGCAGCCTACTTCTCGTTCCGTCGCCGTGCCTCGGAGCGGGTATGGACGGGAGGAACGGATGCCCCGGAGTTCGAGACTGCGAAGGAGATCGGGGACGCGCTGCTCGAGGCCTTCCTCCGTAACGCGGAGGACGGCGGGGTCGACGAGATCCATATCGTCTACAACCGTTTCGTCAGCATGATCAGCCAGGTTCCCGAAGTGGTCCGGCTGCTTCCCCTCGAGGTCGTCGATGGCGTCGAGGAGCTTGGCGACAAGACGATCCTGCCGCTCTACGAGTTCGAGCCGGATGTCGAGACGGTGCTCGACGCACTTCTGCCCGTCTACATCGAGAGCCGGATCTTCAACGCCATGCTGCAGTCCGCGGCGTCCAAGCACGCGGCGACTCAGAAGGCGATGAAGTCGGCGAGCGACAACGCCGACAAGCTCATCACTGACTACACGCGCCTCGCAAACAACGCGCGCCAGTCCGAGATCACCCAACAGATTTCCGAGATCGTCGGCGGCGCCGACGCCTTGGCGTCTGCCAAGTGATCCCCAACTTCACGAAGCAAGCCCAGAAGAGAGAGAACAATGACTGACACTGCAACCGCGCCAGTCCAGGCTGAGAGCGCTGCGGGCGCTGTCGGCCGGATCGCCCGCGTGACCGGCCCCGTCGTCGACATCGAGTTTCCCCACGACTCGATCCCCCCGATCTACAACGCGCTGCAGACCACGATCACCCTCGGCGGTTCGTCGACCGTGCTGACGCTCGAGGTCGCCCAGCATCTCGGCGACGACGTCGTGCGTGCGATCGCTCTCAAGCCAACCGACGGCCTGGTTCGCGGCCAGGGGGTGACCGACACCGGCGCGCCGATCTCGGTGCCTGTCGGAGACGTCACCAAGGGCAAGGTCTTCAACGTCATCGGCGAGGTGCTCAACGGCGAGCCGGGCGAGACGCTCGAGATCACCGAGCGCTGGCCGATCCACCGCAAGCCTCCGGCGTTCGATCAGCTCGAGTCGAAGACGCAGCTGTTCGAGACCGGCATCAAGGTCATCGACCTCCTGACCCCGTACGTGCAGGGTGGAAAGATCGGGCTCTTCGGCGGTGCCGGTGTCGGCAAGACCGTTCTGATCCAGGAGATGATCCAGCGTGTCGCGCAGGATCACGGTGGTGTCTCGGTGTTCGCCGGTGTCGGCGAGCGCACCCGTGAGGGCAACGACCTCATCCACGAGATGGAGGAGGCGGGCGTCTTCGACAAGACCGCGCTCGTGTTCGGCCAGATGGACGAGCCGCCGGGAACGCGTCTGCGCGTCGCCCTCTCCGCGCTCACGATGGCTGAGTACTTCCGCGACGTGCAGAAGCAGGACGTGCTGCTCTTCATCGACAACATCTTCCGCTTCACACAGGCCGGTTCCGAGGTCTCGACTCTACTCGGCCGCATGCCCTCCGCTGTGGGCTATCAGCCGAACCTCGCCGACGAGATGGGGATCCTGCAGGAACGCATCACCTCGACGCGCGGTCACTCCATCACCTCGCTGCAGGCGATCTACGTGCCGGCCGACGACTACACCGACCCGGCCCCGGCAACGACGTTCGCCCACCTGGACGCCACGACCGAGTTGTCCCGCGAGATCGCGTCGAAGGGCCTGTACCCGGCCGTCGACCCGCTGACCTCGACCTCGCGTATCCTCGACCCTCGTTACCTGGGTGAGGACCACTACCGTGTGGCCACAACGGTCAAGCAGATCCTGCAGAAGAACAAGGAACTCCAGGAGATCATCGCCATCCTCGGTGTCGACGAGCTCTCTGAGGAAGACAAGATCACGGTGTCGCGCGCCCGCCGCATCCAGCAGTTCCTCTCACAGAACACCTACATGGCCAAGAAGTTCACCGGTGTCGAAGGCTCGACAGTTCCGCTCAAGGACACCATCGAGTCGTTCGACGCGATCGCCAAGGGCGAGTTCGACCACGTGGCAGAGCAGGCCTTCTTCAACGTCGGATCGATCTCCGATGTCGAAGAGAAGTGGGCTCAGATCCAGAAGGAGAACGGCTAGCCATGACGCAGCTGTTGGTCAGCGTCGTCTCGGCCGATCAGGAGGTCTGGTCGGGTGAGGCGACGATGCTCGTCGCTCGCACCGTCGAAGGCGAGATCGGCATTCTGCCAGGTCACGAACCGCTCCTGGCGATTCTCGCCAGGGGCGAGGTGCGCGTAACCCTTCCCGGCGGCGAGAAGATCACCGCGAACGCCGATGACGGCTTCCTGTCCGTCGAGAACAATATCGTCCAAGTGGTCGCTCGCAGGGCCGGATTGGTCTAGCGCTTGTGGCTGGCCCGGGGGTGCAGGTCGTCGAACGACAGTTCGGCGATCTCAGTGTGCCCAAGCTCATCGTCTTCGCTGGTCTGCCCGGATCGGGCAAGAGCACGATCGGCGAGATCATCGGCGCCCGTCTCGGTGCGACCGTCGTCTCGGTCGACCCGATCGAGTCGGCCATTCTCAGCGCCGGGATCGACTCCGACCAGCCCACCGGCCTCGCAGCCTATCTCGTGGCCGAGAATATCGCGGAACGCGAGCTGGTCTCCGGTCGCTCCGTGATCGTCGACGCCGTCAACGCCGTCGAACCCGCCAGGATGCAATGGCGCGAGCTCGCCGTGCGCGCCGGCGTGATGTTGCGTGTCGTGGAGGTCGTGTGCTCCGACGAGGAGGTGCACAAGGCCCGGCTCGAGAGGCGTGTTCGCAACCTGCCGCACTTCGAAGAGCTCACCTGGCGCGCGGTCGAGCAGAGCCTCGACGGATACGAGCCATGGACGGGGCCGAGTTCCTCGATGCCGCGCGTGACGATCGACAGCGTCGAGTCGCTCGGCTCCAACGTCGATTCCGTGCTCTCCTTCATCGGAGGCTAGATGCTCGTCATCCTCCCGCCATCCGAGGCGAAACGGGACGGCGGCGATGGCGCACCGCTCGACGTGTCCGGCCTCGCCTTTCCCGCGTTGTCGCCACGTCGTCGTACGCTCGTCCGCGCGGTGCGAGCGCTCGCCCGGGACACGGAGGCCGCGATGGCCGCGCTCAGGCTTGGACCGAAGCAACACGGTGAGGTGGCCCGTAATCGCGCGCTCACGACGTCCCCGACGATGCCAGCCCTCGACCGCTACGCGGGCGTCATCTTCGATGCGCTGGACGCCGCGTCGCTTCCAGAGGAAGCCCGCTCCTTCGCCCACGAGCACCTCGTGGTGCACTCGGCGCTGCTCGGTCCGGTCGCGGCTCTCGACGACGTTCCCGCCTATCGGATGTCGCACGACTCACGATTGCCTGAGTTGTCGCTCAAACGGCACTGGGGCGACACGATCAGCCGGCAGCTCGCCCGTGTTCCCGGGCTCATCGTCGACATGAGGTCAGAGGGCTATGCGGCGCTCGGCCCCGCACCAGTGCGTCCTGGCTCAGTGTATCTGCGGGTACTGACAGAGGGCCTGGATGGGCGGCAGCGCGCGCTCAACCACTTCAACAAGAAGGCGAAGGGGGAGCTCGTCCGGGCACTGTTGCTGCACGGGCGCGACCTCGCCTCGGTCGACGACCTCGTTGCCTGGGCGTCGGCCGCGGGGTTCCGGGTCCAGCCTCACCGCAAGGGGGCGGAAGGCGCGGCGGAGATCGCCCTCATCGTGTGATCAGACGGATCGCTCCGAGCCGGTCGTTCACCGTTCCCCGTCTGGTCGCCCGGCTCGATGGCACCCCGCGAGATGGTCGTCCACCATGCCTGCCGACTGCATGAGGGCGTACATCGTGGTCGGACCGACGAATCTGTATCCTCGGGCACGGAGCGCCGTGCTCAACGCTGTCGACTCCGACGTCACAGCGGGGATCTCGCTGAACTCGCGTGGCTGTGGCCGTGCCGGGTCGTTCGGTGCGAAGCCCCACATGAGTTCGGTCAGGCTCTCGCCGAGTTCACGGGTTACGCGGGCGTTCGAGATGGTGGCCTGGATCTTGCCCCGATGACGGACGATGCGGGGGTTTCCGAGCAGTGTCTCGACGTCCGCCTCGGACATCGCAGCGACTGCGTCGACATCGAACCCGCGGAATGCCTCGCGGAATGCGGGCCTCTTGCGCAAGATCGTGATCCAGGAGAGTCCGGCCTGGAAGCCTTCGAGACAGAGCTTCTCGAACAGTCGTTGGTCGTCGCGCAGCGGGTGCCCCCACTCCTCATCGTGGTAACGCCGGTATTCGGCATCGTCGCCGACCCAGGCGCAACGGGCGAGTCCGTCGTCGCCGACGATGAGAGCGGTCACTGTGGGAACTCGAGGAGCGGAGTGCTTCCCGAAGCGCTCGTGAGCCGTGCTGACTCACGAGCGCCCCGATGCTGGATGCCCTCGTGATCGAGCAGCCACACTTTGGTGGGGATGCCGTTCCCGCCGCTGTAGCCGGTAAGACGTTTGTCGCCGGCGAGCACCCGATGGCAGCCGATGATGATGGGGAGCGGATTGGCGCCGACGGCGCCGCCGATCGCGCGCGCGGATCCGGGCTTGCCTATCCCGAGGCCGAGTTCGCCGTAGGAGATGTACTCGCCCCAGCCGAGTTCGCCGAGGCGCGCCCAGACATCGCGTTGGAAGGCCGTTCCCTCTGGTTTCAGTGGCAGATCGAAGTCGCGCCGCGTTCCCGCGAAGTACTCTGAGAGCTGGCGGACCGCCTCCTCGAGCACGGGGACGGGATGCTGAGGCTGTTCCTCGAGCGGGAGACGGCCCTCGCGGGCGATGGACAGCGACGTGATGTGCTCGCCGTCGCTCGTGAGTTCGAGTGGCCCGATCGGGCTCTCGGTGCGGATCAGGTAAGCTGCGTTGCTGGTCATGACTTGACTGTAGCCCGAGTCACCGACACGTACTCGCGGAAATCGGACATTGGTGCATCGGGCGAGCACGAGGCGTCCTGTGGGGGAGGAGCGTCTCCGGTGGAGATCCGTAGACTCGGAGCATGGCGGACTGGAACGAGATCGCGGACGGAGTCTTCCACGCGCGCTACGAGCCGCTGGAGGTCGACTTCTCGATCGCCTGCAGCTTCTGGAGTCTTCCACGCGCGCTAGGAGCCGTTGGAGCGGCCTCGACGGTGTGACCCGGTGCTGTCGAGTCTTCCGCGCGCGTCTTCCGCGCGCTACGAGCCGCTCGACGTCTCGATCGTCTTGGTGCGCGGTTCGACGACGGGCCTGTAGCTCCAGATCCTCGAATCCACGGTCATCCGGGGCTATGTCCTTCTGGCGCGGGCGGAACCCTGCGGTCGATAGTCGCTCTGGATGCTTCGTCGCGGAGGCTCGCCATAAGCTGGGTGCCATGGCCCAGATCGAATACCGCACTCTCGGCAACTCTGGACTCGTCGTCTCCACCATTGGGCTCGGTTGCAACAACTTCGGTCGCGAAGGAACTGCGACGCAGGGGCAGGACGGGACATCGGCCGTCATCGACGCCGCGATCGACGCAGGCGTGACGTTCTTCGACACCGCAGACATCTACGGCGCGGAACGAGGTCTGAGCGAGACGCTCATGGGGAACGCTCTCGTGGGCAAACGCGACAGGATCGTTCTCGCGAGCAAATTCGGCATGGACATGGGTGGGGCGAACGGGCCCGACTGGGGTGCCCGTGGTTCGCGCCGTTACATCCGTCTTGCCGTCGAAGCCAGCCTGCGTCGCCTGCAGACCGACTGGATCGACCTGTATCAGCTGCATCACCCCGACCACTACACCCCGATCGAGGAGACGCTTGCAACGCTCGACGATCTCATCTCCGAGGGCAAGATCCGTTACATCGGCCATTCGAATCTGAGGGGGTGGCAGATCGCGGAAGCGGAGTTCACGGCCCGCTTAGGCGGCCATCCTGCGTTCGTCTCCGCGCAGAACGAGTACAGCCTGCTCGTGCGCGAGGCCGAACGGGAGGTGCTCCCGGCCGTCAACCGGTACGGTCTCGGCTTTCTGCCGTTCTTCCCGCTCTACAACGGGCTCCTCACGGGCAAGTTCAGCCGTGCCGGCGGGCCGGCCGACAGCCGGATCATGAGGATCCGCCGCCACCTCGTCGACGACGCCCCGTGGGACGTGATCGAGCGCTACCAGGCATTCTGCGACGAACGCGGGGTGACGATGCTCGCGGCGACGTTCGCGTGGCTGCTGGCGCAGCCGGGGCTCACGAGCGTCATCGCCGGCGCGACCAAGCCGGAGCAGATCCTGCAGAACGCGGACGCCGCAACGAACTGGCGGGCGAGCGTGGTCGACCTCGCCGAGATCTCGGAGGTCTTCACGCCGTGACACCCGGGTCTCGGACCGTCCGAGGCCCGGGTGTTGTTGCCGCCCAACCCGTGCCGTTCTTGCCGTCCTCACCGGAAGGGAGGACTTCGCGCGGAAGGGAGGCCCATCCCTTAAGAATCGACCTCCGTTTCGCGCGAAGGCCTCCTCTCCGGTAAGCCAGGTGGGTCCAGCCGGTATTGCTGCGGCGTCGCGGTAACGTGGCGTCGCGGCGGAACCGTTCTGCATAGCTTGGTCGGGTCTGCATAGTTTGGTCGGGTCTGCATAGCTCGGTCGTGTGTTCCACACAGGCGGTCGCGGTCGGCGGTTCTCCACAGATTTGCGGATGCCGGTAGCCGTCGTCGTCTGGCTCGGCAGACTCGTAGCATGCAGACGATCATCAAGGCGGAACAAGCCAGCGACTTCCTCGCGCTCGTACCCCACCTGGCCGGATTCCGGCCGCGCAACAGCATCGTTCTCGTCGCTTTCCGGGGCAAGCGAACCTGCGGGGCGATGCGGTTCGACCTGCCGGAGCCGAACTCGACGAAGGTGCTCAAGCGCATCGCCACCACGCTCATCGGTATGCTCTGCAAGATCCCCGGTGTCGATGCGGTCGTCCCGGTCGCGTACACCGATGAGCGTTTCGGCAGCGACGTGATTCCCTATGCCGACTTCGTCGACCTGCTCATCTGGCGAGCCGAGCAGTCAGGATTCCTGGTCCGCGACGCACTGTGCGTCGCCGCGGATGGCTGGGGGTCGTATCTGGACCCCGTCTGCCCACGCGGAGGGCACCCGCTCGATGATATCGCCGCCTCCCCGGTGAACGACGCGATCCCGAGCGGTCGGCGGCGCGGAGCGGAGGATCAAACGGGAACGATAGCATGGCCCATCGCCGATTCGGCGATGAGGCAGCGAGTCGGGCGTGCGCTCAAGCGCTACCAGCAGATCGTTGACGACCCGGATGCGCTCGCGATGCTCAGCGACGAACTACCTGAAGTCATCGGTATCCCCGCACTCGCCGAGGCGGCACTCGCCTGGGATCCCCCGTCGATCACCGCTGACGACGCGGCTCGCCTGTTGTTCTGCCTGCAGAGGCCTCCCTTGCGTGACGCCGTTCTACTGCAGTGGGCCTTCGGCCTCGCCGTGGGCGAGCGTGCGCTCGCCGACAACATCCGGTTTATCGGAGGAGACGAGAGTGCGGCAGCGGAGGCCGGGTCGTTGCTGTGGGGCGAAGGTCCTCGGCCAGACCCCGGTCGTATCGAGGACGCCCACGTCCTGCTGCTCGAACTCGTCGTGCGGGCCCCGAAATCGGCGAGGCTCGCTCCGCTGTGCATGCTCGCCTGGCTGAATTGGGCTCTCGGCCGCAGTTCCCGTGCCGGGGTCTTCATCGACCAGGCATTCGCGATCGAGCCCGGGTACGGTCTCGCAGGAGTACTCCACGCAATGGTGCACGGCGGGCGTCTGCCCGAGTGGGCGTTCGATGTGCCGTTCTTCGACGAGAAGGCGGGATCGTGAGCCCTGAGGTCATGCACGCCCCTACGATCCTCGCGCGAGGCGAAATCTCGGGAGCCGAGGAGGTCACGGATGAGGGCGAGACCGGCGGTCGCGCGCGTCGAGGTCTCCGCGATGATCAGGGTAGGCGAGAGCGCCTGGTACGGCGGTCCGCGTGCGAGCCGAGGTCTCACGACACCGAGCGGCAAGGCCCATAGGATGATGCGGCGGTCAGCACGAGCTGAGGTTTCAGTGGCCGGTCAGCGGACCCATGAGCTTGGCCGCGAGAGACGGTCGCCTGGTCACGCGTTCCTCGACATCGGCGAGCCCCGTGCCCAGCAGGCCCAGATTCGCACCGAGGAAACGCAGCGGCTCCGGTTCCCACTGAGGCGAGCGATGGTTCACCCAGGGCAATGCGGTGAGTTCGGTCTGCTCCTCACGGATCAGATCGCTCAATGTGCGCCCGGCGAGATTCGTCGTGCTGAGTCCGTCTCCGACGTAGCCACCGGCGAGGGCGACACCTGTCTTCGGGTTGTAGCTCGCCGTCGCATGCCAATCGCGCGGCACCCCGAGTGGCCCTCCCCAGTGGTGCGTGACCGCAGCCATTCCGGCTGCAGGGAAGAGGTCGGCGAGCGTCCTGCGAAGATGCTCGAAGACGCGTCCGTCGTGATCGTACTCAGGACGGATCTCGCTTCCCCAGTGGTAGCGGGCGCCACGGCCCCCGAAAGCGAACCGGTTGTCGGCGGTGCGCTGGCCGTAGACGAGCAGATGTCGGTAGTCCGCGAACGTCTGTCCGTGTTCGATGCCGATCTCGCGCCAGGCATCGTCGCTCAACGGCTCGGTCGCGATCATGAGCGAGTAGATCGGCAGGATATGTCGGCCGACACGCGGAAGTCTGGCGCCGTAGCCTTCGACCGCGATCACGATCGTCTCGGTCGTGACAATCCCGTCGAACGTCGAACCGCCGGCGTCTGTCGACCGGAAGCGCACCCGACGAGCGAACCAGTTGGTGACTTCGGTGCGCTCGTAGACGCACACCCCGAGCCCTTCGACGACGCGGGCGAGCCCACGCACCAGCTTGGCGGGTTGGACGCGTGCACAGGCAGGATCGAAACTCGCACCGACCGCCGTGGGTTCGTCTCCGAGCCCGCTCGCGCCGAACCGGGACTTGACCTCGGCCGCATCCCACAGCTCGAGCTTGTCGACGCCGAAGTCTGCCGCCTGCTCGACCTCCGAGCGGGCCGCACTCAACTGCGTCGAACTGCGGGCAAAGGCGACGGTGCCGCCCTTGACGAAGTCGCAGTCGATGCCCTCCGCCGCGCTGATGCGGCCGACCTCGTCGACGGTGTCGACCATCGCCCTGCGCATCGCGACGGCGGCCTCACGACCGTGCTCCCGCTCCAGCGAGGTCGCAGAACGGGGGAACAGTGCCGAGCACCAGCCGCCATTGCGTCCCGAGGCGCCGAATCCGACGATGTGCTTCTCGAGCACGGCGATCCTCAGTGCCGGATCGGATTTCGCCAGATAGTAGGCGGTCCAGAGCCCTGTCAAGCCGCCGCCGACGATGCACACGTCGACGTCGTGATTCGTCGTGAGCTCGGGGCGGGGCGCCAGCTCGTCCGCCCCGGACTCGACGAGCGAGTCGAGCCAGAAGCTCAGTCCGCGGTAGTCGTTTGGCACCGATGTCGCGCCCCGCCTAGAGACGTGTCCAAGCTTCGCCGAGCACTCCCCGCAGAATTCCGGTGATCTCGGCGAACTCGGCCGGGCCGGTGGTCAGGGGAGGGGCGAGCTGCACGACGGGGTCGCCACGATCGTCGGCTCGACAGTAGAGGCCTGCGTCGAACAGTGCTTTGGAGAGGAAGCCGCGCAACAGGCGCTCGGATTCGACATCGTCGAAGGTCTCCTTCGTAGCCTTGTCCTTGACGAGTTCGATACCGAAGAAGTAGCCGTCGCCGCGCACGTCGCCAACGATCGGCAGATCGAGCAGAGTCTCGAGTTCCGCGCGGAACAGCGGCGAATTCTCGCGCACCCGTTCGTTGAGACGTTCCTCCTCGAAGATGTCGAGATTGGCCAGTGCCACAGCGGCCGAGACGGGATGGCCGCCGAAGGTGTAGCCATGGTAGAAGGAGGTGTCGCCGTTCTTGAACGGCTCGTACACCCGCTCATTCACGATCGTCGCGCCGATGGGGGAGTATCCGCTCGTCATGCCCTTCGCGCAGGTGATCATGTCGGGCACATAGCCGTACCGATCGCATGCGAACATGTGGCCGATACGACCGAAGGCGCAGATGACCTCGTCGCTCACGAGCAGGACGTCGTATCGATCACAGATCTCTCGCACGCGCTGGAAGTACCCGGGAGGAGGCGGGAAGCACCCGCCGGAGTTCTGAACCGGTTCGAGGAAGACAGCGGCGACTGTCTCGGGACCTTCGAAGAGGATCATCTCCTCGATACGGTTCGCCGCCCACGCCCCGAAAGACTCCAGGTCTGCGGCGGGAGCGCCCGCCTCGGCCGCCCGGTAGAAGTTCGTGTTCGGAACTCGGAATCCGCCGGGGGTGACGGGCTCGAACATCTCCTTCATCGCGGGGATGCCGGTGATCGCGAGCGCGCCTTGCGGTGTGCCGTGATAGGCGACGGCGCGGGAGATGACCTTGTGCTTGGTCGGCCGGCCCTGGAGCTTCCAGTAGTACTTGGCGAGCTTGAACGCGGTCTCGACCGCCTCGCCGCCTCCGGTCGAGAAGAACACCCGGTTGAGGTCGGCCGGCGCGTAGTCCGCGAGCCGGTCGGCGAGTTCGATCGCCGACGGATGTGCGTACGACCAGATCGGGAAGAAGGCGAGTTCCTCGGCCTGTTTGGCTGCGACCTCGGCGAGGCGCCGACGGCCGTGACCGGCGTTGACCACGAAGAGACCGCTCAGCCCGTCGAGGTACTTCTTGCCGTTGGAGTCCCAGATGTGGTGGCCCTCACCCTTGGTGATGATCGGCACGCCGCTCGACTCCATCGTCGACTGACGTGTGAAGTGCATCCAGAGATGGTCCTTCGCCTTCTGCTGCAAGGCCGCGTAGTCGACCTCGGCCGCTGTCACTGTATTCATTTCTTACCGTGTTCCCCAGTTGTAGAACTGCTTGTGAAGTTTGAGATAGACGAATGTCTCGGTGGTGATGACACCGTCGAGATTGCGAATCTGCGAATTGAGTAGGGTTATCAGCTCCTCGTCGTTCTCGCAGACGACCTCGACGAGGATGTCGAAGGTCCCGGCCGTGAGAACGACATAGTCGACGGAAGGGATGGCGGCGAGTCGGTCGGCCAGCTCGCGGGTATCGCCGCTGGCACGGATGCCGATCATGGCCTGACGGTAGAAACCCAGCTGCATGGGATCTGTGACGGCGACGACCTGCATGACACCGGCATCCGTCAGCTTCTGGACGCGCTGGCGCACGGCCGCCTCGCTGAGACCGACGGCTTTGCCGATCTCGGCGTAGGAGCGCCGGCCGTCGGCTTGAAGCTGCTCGATGATCGCCTTGGAGACGTCGTCGAGCTGAATCGGTTTCGTCAGAGCCTGACGGCTTTGTGTGCTCATAGCTCGATTCTGTCAGCGAGACGCACCCTCGGCAAGTGAATCAGTGGCAGAGTGCGTCGAAAACTACGGAATCCAAAGAAATCAACGGATCGCTTGACGCGGGTGCTGACTAGGATGAGAGCGACAGCGAGGTCGAACCGTGCCTCCGACCAACCGTCTCGACATAAGAGAGCCCCGATAGCCATGAGTCCCCGAGAACTTCGCAACTTCGTCGACGGCGAATACGTCGAATCGTGGTCGTCAGGACGACTTGAGCTGATCGATCCCGCGACGGAAGATGTCTACGCTACGAGTCCCGTTTCGACCGCAGAGGATGTCGCTGGCGCCTACAAGGCCGCCGCGAGGGCCTTCGAGAGTTGGAGGGAGACGACCCCGGGGGAGCGCCAACTCGCCCTGTTCCGCATCGCCGACGCCATGGAGGTCCGTGCGGAGGAGTTCGCCGACGCGGAATCGTTGGACACGGGCAAGCCGCGCGCGACCCTCGTGCAGGATGAGATCCTGCTCTCCGTCGACCAGATCCGCTTCTTCGCCGGCGCTGCCAGGAGCCTGGATGGGCGGTCGGCAGGCGAGTACATGAAGGACCATACCTCCTTCATCCGTCGCGAGCCGATCGGCGTCGTCGGGCAGGTGACGCCGTGGAACTATCCGCTCAACATGGCCGTATGGAAGTTCGCGCCGGCCATCGCCGCCGGCAACACGACCGTGCTCAAGCCCTCCGAGACGACCCCGCTCGCTACGCTCCTGCTCGCCGAGGTGGCTGCGGAGTTTCTGCCGAAAGGAGTGCTCAACGTGGTCATCGGTGACCGTGGCACCGGCGTGGCGATGATCGAGCACCCGACACCGCAGCTGGTCTCGATCACGGGATCCGTGCGTGCCGGGATGGAGGTCGCCAAGGCCGCGGCGAGCGATCTCAAGCGGGTGCACCTCGAACTCGGCGGCAAGGCTCCCGTCATCGTCTTCGCGGATGCCGACCTCGAGGCGGCCGTCGCGGGCATCATCGCGGCCGGCTACTTCAACGCTGGGCAGGACTGCACGGCCGCCACCCGTGTTCTCGTGCAGGACGCCATCCACGATGAATTCGTCGCGGCGCTCGCCGCCTCTGCGCGCGAGAACGCGAAGACGGGAGCGCCGAACGAGGACGGCATCCTGTTTGGCCCTGTCAACAATGCCAGCCAGCTCGAGCAGGTCAGTGGATTCGTTGAGCGGCTGCCCGACAACGCCACCGTCGAACTCGGAGGCCGCCGCCAGGGCGACCGCGGCTACTTCTATGAGGCGACGATCGTCTCAGGCCTACGGCAGACCGACGAGGTCGTACAACGGGAGATCTTCGGGCCGGTCATCACCGTCCAGAAGTTCCGTGACGAGTCGGAGGCCCTGGAGTGGGCGAACGACGTGCAGTACGCGCTCGCCTCCTCGGTCTGGACGAAGGATCACGGCAGGGCGATGCGCTTCGCCAAGCGCCTCGACTTCGGTTGCGTGTGGATCAACACCCATATCCCGATCGTGGCGGAGATGCCGCACGGCGGCTTCAAGCATTCCGGTTACGGCAAGGACCTGTCGATGTATGGTTTCGAGGACTACACGCGCGTCAAGCACGTGATGTCCTACATCGGAGCCTGACGCGAGCAGAGGAGCCAGGGGTGACATACGGGCTGCTGCGCTGCACGGTCGAGCCGGGGTATCCGGCCGACTGGGTGTTCGTCGTCGGCCGGAGGTTCCTCGTCGCCCTGCCTGCGACCGTCGACACGCACGTCACTGCATCGCTGATCCGGCAGTTCGACCGCGCGGATGTCGCCATCGAGGATCTTGTCGCGCTTCTGCCCATCGGCGGCCAGCACGCGGTGCGGAGCTTCGCCGTGGCGGTGACCGACGGCGGAGCGGACGATAGAGGCGGAGCGGACGATAGAGGCGGAGCGGACGATAGAGACGGAGCGGACGATAGAGACGGAGCGGACGATAGAGACGATAGCGATGCCGGTCTGTCCTTCGGCGTCGTCGTGCGCGGGGATGCAGCGGTGGAGCTGTACTCGATCGGCGGCTCCCGTCGCTTCACCGATCGCAGCATCCGGCCGTGGCTGCTCGCCGAGTTCCGCGACGTGACCGGGATCTCGATCGGCGGCCAGAACGCGCCCGCTCCGGCTGATCCTGGCAAGCAGGTTCAGGCCACGGGCTGGGTCGGTCATGGCATCATCACGGGAGCCCGACTGAATTGGAGACTGATGGCCGCGGGTGGCGCGGGTGGCGCGGGGAACCGTCCGGACGCCGTGATGCCGCCCGACAGCGACACCCGGCGACCCGGTGAACCCCATGACACCCGGCGACCCGGTGAACCCCATGACACCATCATCCGGCCTCCGCGGTCGTCGGAGGACACGGTCGTCCGCGTGAGACCAGCCGCCGAACCGACGGCAGACGACCGGCTTCGCGACGACACCGTCATCCGCGCCCCGCGCCCCGCCGAGGAGACGATCATCGCCCGGCCGCGACCCCGTCGCGACGACGACACGGTCATCCTGCGTAGGGGCCGCCCGTTCGACACCGATGCCGCCGCAGCGTCGCAGGATGGCATCGCCGCCGAGGAAGCCCCCGAGATGACCGTGCCGCCGACCCGCTATCGCTTCAGCGTCGGCTCCTCAGAGGCCGGCTCCTCGAAGCAGTACGAACTCGACGCGATCTTCTACATCGGGCGCAGACCCCGCACGCCGCGGATCGGCGACGGCAGGATCCCGCGGCTGATCTCAGTGCCGTCGCCGACATCGGAGGTGTCGAGCACCCACCTCGAGATTCGGCAGGAGGGGGACTCGGTTGTCGTCACCGACCTGCGCTCCACGAACGGGAGCATCGTCACGTTGCCAACCGGGGCCTCCCTGCGGCTGCGACCCGGCGAGTCGTTCGTCGTATCGACCGGCACCCGGGTGCACATTGGAGACGATAATGTCGTCGAGATCATGAGGGCAGTCGATAGGCGATAATGGCACGGTCCCGCTCATCCCACAGAAGAAGGTTCACGCAGTGACCCAGATCGGTCAAGGCATCTCCGGGCACACGGTCGTGCTACCCGGCCCAGACGGCGAGACGGTCACGCTCGCTTGGGCTGCCCGCACCGATACCGGCCTGCGTCGTGAGGCGAACGAGGACAGCTACCTGGCACAGGCGCCGATCTTCGCGGTCGCCGACGGGATGGGCGGGCATTCGGCCGGCGACTTCGCGAGCGCAGCCGTCGTCACGAGGCTCGCCGAACACGGTGGGCGTGGGGTCGTCGACGCCGCGGCCATCGATCATTCCCTGGCGCTCGCCGTCGCCGACATGGGCAGAGGCGCGGGGGTCACCGATCAGGGGACGGGAACGACCGTGACGGGCGCGGCGCTCGCGCTCGTCGGCGGCGAGCCGTCCTGGCTCGTCTTCAACATCGGGGACTCGCGGGTCTATCTGCTCACGCACGGAGTGCTCGAGCAGCTCACCATCGACCATTCGGTCGTGCAGGAGCTCGTCGACGCCGGTCACATCACCCGCGAGGAAGCGGACACGCACCCGCACAGCAACGTCATCACCCGCGCGGTCGGCTTTCACGAGGCGCCGGTTCCCGACTACCGGGTGCTCCCCGTCGAGGTCGGGATGCGGCTCCTCGTCTGCTCCGATGGACTGACCAAGGAGCTCACGCCCTACGGCATCCGGCACTTTCTGCTCTCGAACCCCAAGGCCGAGACCGCCGCTCAGCAACTCGTCGACGCCGCGCTCGGCAACGGCGGTCGCGACAATGTGACGGTGCTCGTCGTCGATGTGCTCGCCGTCCGCCGGACGCCCCCCGGGTTGGGGGTGTGACCCGTCTTCGAACATCGGGCGCGATGCGCAGTGGCGGATGACACATGCCTAAACTTGTGGGACGTTTGCCGAGGTTTCCGGTGACGGTACGACGAGACGATTCGCGAACGGCTATGACAGATCACTGGGGGAGGCACTGATGGCACGACGTCTCCCGTCGATGCCGCCGAACCTTCCGGGTTTCTCCTACGTTCGGGTGCTCGGTTCTGGTGGTTTCGCCGATGTGTTCCTCTACGAGCAGAACATGCCGCGCAGGCAGGTCGCCATCAAGGTGCTGCTCGCCGAGGTCGTCAACGATCAGCTACGCCAGATGTTCCAGGCTGAGGCGAACCTCATGGCCCAACTCAGCTCGCATCCGTCGATCCTCACCGTCTACCAGGCGAGCGTCTCCTCAGACGGGCGACCCTATATCGTGATGGAGTACTGCTCGTCGACGCTCAGCCAGCGCTACCGCGCCGCGCCTCTCCCCGTCCCCGAGGTGCTGCGCATCGGTGTCAAGATCGCGAGCGCCGTCGAGACCGCACACCGGACCGGGGTGCTGCATCGTGACATCAAGCCGTCGAACATCCTCATCTCGGCCTATGGGCACCCGGTGCTCTCGGACTTCGGCATCGCGGCGACCCTCGGCGGGATAGAGCATACCGAGGCCGTCGGGCTCTCGATTCCGTGGTCTGCCCCCGAGGTGCTGAACGACGAGGTGTCCGGCTCCGTCGCCTCCGAGGTGTGGTCGATCGGTGCGACCCTCTACTCCCTGCTCGCCGGGCGGTCGCCGTTCGAGTTGCCCGGCCAGGAGAACGGTTCGGCGGATGTCATGGCGCGGATCGCGAAGGCTCGTCCTCCGTCCATCGAACGGGCGGATGTTCCGCCGCGGCTTGAACAGCTCCTGACGCGGTCCATGTCGCGCAAGCCCGATGCGCGACAGCGCGGCGTGCTGGAACTCATCCGTGAGCTGCAATCCGTCGAAACGGAGCTCGGCCTCCCCCAGACGTCCATCGAGGTCGCCATGGACGACTGGGCCGTCGCGACGGCGATCGATCTCGACGACCGCACCCGCATCAGCGGTGTGAACTCCATCGATCCGGTCGCCGTACGGCGAGAGCGACGCGTCCAAAAGCAGCGTCCGAGCGTCGGCACGACCGGAACGGGTGGCAGGCAGAGCGGCAGTGGTCCGATGCCGGCTGGGAACGCTCGCGGGGGCCGTCGTCTCGTCTGGGCGATGGTTGCGGTCGTCGTGCTGGTACTCGGCCTCGCCGCCACCGCAGCGGTAGCCCTCATCCGCTCCACCTCGAACGGCATTCCGACGGTCAGCGATGTCGCCGGTCAGCAGGACGGCGGACGGGTCGTCTTCTCATGGAACGATCCCGGCCTGCGTTCGGGAGACAGCTATGTCGTGCGGCTCGGAGGCGGACAGTCGAGCGTGCAACGCAGCACCCGGTTCCAGGTCGACGCGGGCGATCTGAACCGCGTATGTCTGACGGTGGCGGTGAGCCGGGAGGGCCGGAGCGGCGCACCGAGCGCCGAGAAGTGCGTCGACATCCGGGACGGGGCCGCGCCGTGATCATGGCGTGGCTGTCCCAGCATCGCTCGCTCGTCACCACGGCGGTAAGCAGCATGGCCGTGCTCGCCCTCGTCGCAGGGGTCGCCGTCGCTTCTGGCGGCTATACCGCGCAGCGCATGGACCTCGGCGATGCGGGCATCTGGGTGACCAATGGGCAAAGGCAGGTCGTCGGGCGCGCGAACACGGAAGTGCTCGAGTTGAACACGGTCGTGGACTCCTCCGGCTCGAACCTCGAGGTCGTGCAGCAGGGCGGGACCGTGCTCGTGCTCGATCGGGGTAACAACTCGGTCGATATCGTCGACCCGGCGACGTCAGAGCTCACGGAGAGCGTCCCATTGCCGCCCGTCGACCCTGGGGTGGCGCTCGCCGGCTCGAACGTGATCGTACAGTCAGACGGGAACGTGTGGAGCGTTCCCGTCGACGAGCTCCCCGACTTCGACAGCGAGTCGACGCCGCAGCTCGCACTCGGCTCCGGCTCGATCATGAGTGTCGATGCGAGCGGTGTGATCTTCTCCTTCACGCCGTCGACCGGCGACCTCGTGCAGGCGGATGGCGCGAGCGGAGAGGTCGTCACGACCCGGCTCGTCGAGGGGGTTGAGCAAGACGACGTCGTGCAGCTGACGAGCACCGCTGGACGGTGGGCTCTGCTCGACGTGACGACACGCACTGTGATCTTCGAGGACAGGGTCGTCGACCTTGCCCCGTTCCTCGGCGTGACGGACACGCCGCAACTGCAACAGGCATCGGTCTCAGCCGGTGGCGTCTACCTCGCCCACCACGGCGGTCTGCTGTTCGTGCCGGACGGGGGCGAGCCGCTCGAACTCGTGACCGGCCGCAGCGGCGACCCGGCGGCGCCCGTGGTCGCAGAGGGATGTGTGCATGCGGCGTGGGCCGATTCCACCGTCTGGCAGCGCTGCGGTGACGACCGTGATGGCACGATCTCGACGATCGACGGCATCGGGCCGAGCGCCCGCCTCGTCTTTCGCACGAACGGGCGCACGGTCGTGCTCAACGACGCGCGCGGTGGGGCGAGCTGGGCGGTTCAGCGCGACAACCAACTGATCGACAACTGGGACGACCTCATCGTGCGAGACCACGACGAGCAGCGCGTCGAGGAGAACGACCAGGAGACCCCGCCGGAGTTCGAGAAGACCCAGGTGCCACCGGTGGCCGTCGACGACAGTTTCGGTGCCAGGCCGGGGAAGACCACCACCCTGCCTGTTCTTTTCAACGACTTCGACCCGAACGGCGACGTGCTCGTGATCAGCGAGATCAGCCCGCCCGCGGTCGAGCTCGGCCGCATCGATCTCGTCAGCAACCGGCAGCAGCTTCAGCTGACGCTGCCGCCAGAGGCGTCTGGAACCCTGAGCTTCGGCTATACGATCAGTGACGGTCGTGGCGGAGTGGCGTCGGCCGTGGTGACGGTGACGGTGCGCTCCGACGAGGAGAACTCACCTCCGCAGCAGCTGCGGACGACGAAGGCGACCGTGCAGTCAGGAGGCCGGGTCACGACCCAGGTGCTCGGGGACTGGATTGATCCCGACGGAGATCCTTTCTTCTTGGTCTCCGCGACGGCGCCGGCACCAGACGGCATCGGGTTCAAACCGGACGGGACGGTGATCTTCACCGATGCCGGTGGCGACGGCGAGTCGAGGCAACTCGGCCTCGTCGTCTCAGACGGGCGTGATGAGGCGACCGGCAGCCTGCTTGTCACGGTCAAACCGAGTGGTGCCGTCCCGATCGTGGCAGAGTCCTTCGCCCAGCGCACCTACGCGGGTCAGGAGATCACGGTGTCGCCGTTGGGTCACGTGCGCGGCGGCAGCGGCGACATCCGCTTGAGCAGCGTGCCGGCCAAGCCCGACGTGACCATCACCCCCGACTTCGACGGCGGGACCTTCCGGTTCGTCAGCGACGCCGTGCGCACCCATTACATCGAGTATGCGGTCACGGACGGACAGCAGACCGCGACGGGACTCGTCCGCATCGACGTCGACCCCATCCCGAACGGCCCTACCCGCCCCATCACGGTGCCGCATACTGCGTTCGTGCGTGCCCAGGGCTCGGCGGCCGTCGACGTGCTCGCGACGGACATCGACCCGACGGGCGGCGTGCTGCTCGTCACCGGTGTGCGCGACGTGCCGCCCGCGAGCGGGATGCGGGTCGAGATCCTCGAGCAGCGTCTGCTGCGCATCACCCTGACCAGACCACTCGAGAACGGCTCGTCGACGTTCGGCTACCGCGTGAGCAACGGACTCGCGGAGGCGGACGGATCGGTGACCGTCATCGAGGTGCCGGCCCCCGCGCGCAAGCAGGCGCCGGTCGCCACCGCCGACTCCGTCTCGGTGCGGGTCGGCGACGTCATCGACATCCCCGTGCTCGACAACGACGAGCATCCCGACGGCGACCCGCTCACGCTCAATCCGACGCTTCCCACGGCGCTTCCCGCTGACGCCGGCCTGTTGTTCTCCTCTGGTTCCGTGCTGCGCTACCTCGCGCCGAAGGAGCCGGGAAACTACACGGCCGTCTACCAGGTGGACGCGCCAGACGGACAGTACGCGAGCGCCGAGGTGCGCATCTCCGTGCGCGAGGCGGATGCCGCGTCGAACACGCCGCCAGTGCCGAAGACGGTGACGGCCCGCGTGCTCTCCGGCGACACCGTCCGCATCCGTGTCCCGCTGACCGGGATCGACCCTGACGGCGATTCCGTGCAACTGCTCGGGCAGGAGACGAACCCCGAGAAAGGCGCGGTCGTCGGTGTCGGACCCGACTGGATCGAGTACGAGGCGGGCGAGTACTCGGCCGGCACCGACTCCTTCGGCTACTCGGTGATCGATGCGCTCGGCGCGCGAGCCACCGGCACGGTCCGTGTCGGCATCAGCTCACGCCTCGATGGCGCCCACAACCCGGTCGCGGTGGAGGACGAGATCGCGATGCGTCCGGGAAGCACCGTCTCCGTGCGCGTGCTGGGCAACGACTCGGATCCCGACGGCGGGTCGTTGAGCATCACGGGCGTCGAGGCGACGACAGAGGGCGCGAGCGCGAAGGTCGTCGACGACACGGTGCGGGTCACCGCGCCGGCCGCCGAAGGACGGTACGGCTTCATCTACGAGATCCAGAACGAACGCGGCGGCACGAGCTCCAACTTCCTCACCGTCATCGTCAGGAAGGACGCCCCGCTCTCCCGACCCGATGCGCGGGACACTGTGCTGGCCCTCTCCGAGGTGCTCGGACGCGAGACCGTCGACGTCGATGTGCTCGCCAAGGTGTTCTTCGCCGACGGATCACCCAAGCAGCTCGGGTTGTCCCTGCTTCCCGACTACGAACGAAACGCCACGGTCACCGGCAACAAGCGCATCCGGGTCACGGTCGGCGACGCGAGTCAGATCATCCCATTCGCCGTCTCCCACCCCGAGGATCCGACGATCGTCTCATACGCCTTCATCTGGGTCCCAGGCTTCGACGACGCACTGCCGCAACTGCGCAGGAACATGCCGAAGCTCACCGTCGCGAGCGAGGACACCCTCACGATCCACATCAACGACTACGTTGTCGCGGTCGGCGGCAAGGACGTGCGGCTGACGGATGCCGGAACCGTGCGCTCGACCCATTCCGACGGCTCCGACCTCGTCGTCGACGACAAAACCGTGCGCTTCACGAGCGCTGACAAGTACTACGGTCCGGCATCCATCTCGTTCGAGGTCACCGACGGGTCGTCGGCCGACGACCCGAACGGCCGAACAGCGACGATCGTGCTGCCGATCACGGTGACGCCGCGCGAGAACCAGCCGCCCGTGTTCGTCGGGGGAGTCATCGACTTCGAGCCGGACCAGTCCAAGACGATCGAGCTGCTGAAGCTCACGAACTATCCGTACCCCGACGACCAGCGCGAACTCGTCTTCTCGGTGCTCGAACCCAAGCCGGATGCCTTCGACTACCGGCTCGATGGGCAGCAGCTCACCCTGCACGCGACCGAGAGGGCGAGCAAGGGGAGCCAGAGCTCGATCATCCTGGGAGTGGGCGACGCGGTCAACCAAGGTCAAGCGGGTCGCATCGAGCTGCGCGTGGTGCCCTCGACCCGGCCGCTCGCGGTTCCGGCGTCCGACAGCCAGATCGTGCCACGAGGGCGGACCACGGTGATCGACGTTCTCGACAACGACACCGCGACGAACCCGTTCCCGAAGGTGCCGCTGCGGGTCGTCGGGGTGCGTGGTATCGACGGGGGAATTCCTGCCGGAGTGTCCATCGTTCCGAGCGAGGATCGCAGCAGGCTCACCGTGACGGTCGCACCGACGGCCGCGCCCGTCGATACGAACCTGCAGTACCAGGTGGCGGATGCGACGAACGATCCCGACCGTTTCGCCTGGGGGACCGTGCGCATCTCCGTGCAGGACCGCCCGGACCCGGTGACGAATCTGAGGGTGACCGGCTACGGGGATCGGGCCCTCACGATCGCCTTCGACGCTGCTGCCTTCAACAATTCCGCGATCTCGGGCTACGACGTCGCTCTCCTCGATCCGGCATCAGGCGCCGTCGTCGGCTCGACAGCGTGCCGGGCGACGACATGCGAGGTGGCGACGCCCGGCAACGGCGAGGCGAACCGGGTGCGCGTTCAGGTGACGGCCCGCAACGCGATCGGGGCGTCCGATCCCGCGACGACCTCGGAGGTCGCCTGGTCCGATGTGGTCCCGCCCGCGCCGACAGGCGTCTCGTCGGCCCCGCTCGATGGCGGACTCCGGATGTCGTGGAACCCGGTCGTGACCCCTGGCGGTGGAACCCCCGTGTCCCACTACGTCGTGACCGTCGGCGGGGAGCCTCTTGGCGAGCTCTCGGCGTCTTCGATCTGCACGGCGTCGCGTTGCAGTGTCGACCGGATGGGTCTCGCGAACGGCAGCACGATGCAGTTCTCTGTGAGTGCTCGTAACCAGGCGTATCCGGCGCTCTCCTCCTGGCAGCAGACGCAGGGCTCTGGGATTCCCTTCGGCGCAGCGGTGGAGCGCGGCATCACGGTCGCGAGCGATCGCGACAGCGGCACGATGACGGTGAGTTGGGGGCCTTTCGACGCGAACGGCGACCCGAACGGCATCGGCGGTTATTTCGTTCAGCAACTCGTGGACAACAACGACGAAGTCCCCACCGGTGCACAGGCGTGCACCGTGAGCCAGCCTGCACCCGGCACGGTGACGGCGCCGGTCAACGGCGGCAATGTCAAGGAGACCCATTCTGTGGGGGCCGGCACCACGAGCATGACGTTCACCGGCCTCATCGCCGAGAATACCCGCTATAACTTCGTCGTGTGGGGCTACAATGCCGCCGGATGCGCGCATACGGTTGTCGCGGGCGACGAGCTGCGTCCAGGCCCCGGTGGAATCACGGGTGTGAGCACGTTCATGGCCGCCTACAGCGACTATCTCTGGGACCTCCGGATCAACGACGTGAACTCGCGCTACCGTGGCCACTACAAGATTCAGGCTGTCGACGGCTCAGGGACGGCGATCGGGCCCGTCGTCGAGTTCGGCGGAACGGGGTGGGCGCACGACCTCCTCGGCCGCCCCTGGGGCGAAGCGGTCCGATTCAAGCTGCAGGCATGCAGCCCGTGGAACACCTGTGGAGCATGGTCGGGGGTGTACCCGGCGTCGCCGCAGCCGTCGCTCACTTTCGAGCTTCCAAGCAGGCAATGGGGCGAGGCGGCGCACCAGTGGACGTGGACGAACGCCCCTGACAACACCGCGGCGTATCCCGCGACATTCCGTTGCGGGACCGGGCAGAACACTGCCGGAGCGGCCGCCGACACGCCGAACAGCTGTACTCTGCCGACGGCGCCCGGCGCTGGGCAATCCGTATGGTTGGAAGTCGAGGTCGCCGGCCAATCGCGTCGTTACGTGCAGACGCGGTGACGACGACAACGACGAGAGAAACAGTGACGCGAGAAGAGGAGTGGCAGTGACGATGACCCCGGAGCAGGCATCCTGGTTCGCCGAGGTGTTCGATCGCCTGGTCGGTGGCGTCGAGAAGGTCCTCCTCGGCAAGACCCACGTCATCCGGCTGTCGTTCGCCGCGCTGCTCAGCGAGGGTCACCTGCTGCTGGAGGACGTTCCGGGAACGGGCAAGACCTCTCTCGCACGGGCGATGGCTCAGAGTGTTGCGGGAACCAGCAACCGGGTCCAGTTCACTCCCGACCTGCTCCCGGGTGACATCACCGGGGTGAGCGTCTACGACCAGCGCAGTGCTGCGTTCGAGTTCCACCGTGGTCCCGTCTTCGCGAACATCGTGCTGGCCGACGAGATCAACCGTGCGAGCCCGAAGACGCAGTCCGCACTGCTCGAGGTGATGGAGGAGGAGCAGATCACCGTCGACGGTGTGACGCACCGCGTCGCGGTGCCGTTCATGGTGATCGCGACGCAGAACCCGATCGAGCAGGCAGGCACCTACCGGCTTCCGGAGGCTCAGCTCGACCGCTTCATCATGAAGACGTCGATCGGGTATCCGGATCACGCGGCGACCATCCGCATCCTCGAAGGGGCGGATCACCGGGCGCACGACACGAGTGTGCCGTCGGTGATTTCCGCCGAGACCGTCGTCGAGATGGCGGCGTTGGCCCGAAGGGTGCACGTGGACCCGACCGTCAACGACTACGTATCGCGCCTCGTCGACGCCACACGCGGGGCACAGGAGGTCCGTCTCGGCGCGAGCGTGCGCGGCGCGCTCGCTCTCATCCGCACCGCGAAGACCCTCGCGGCGGCAAACGGACGCCATTACGTGCTCCCCGACGACGTCAAGTCGCTCGCGGAGCCCGTGCTCGCGCATCGTCTCGTGTTGGACCCGGAGGCGGAGTTCGACGGCGTGACCACCTCGAGGGTGATCTCCCAGCTACTGATCGAGACTCCGCCGCCGAGCGACAGGCAGGCGGTGTGAGTCAAGCCGCTCCCTCCGAGTCGACGATCGCTCCCCGCTCGCGTGGGGACGATCCGCACGACGGAAAGCTGACCGATGCGATCGTCGCCATCGTGCGCTTCGCCCGCTCGGCGCGCTCGGCGTTCGTGCGCTGGGGACGTCTCGTCGGCTCCGTCGTCACTCCGCTCGGCTTGTGCGTCGCCGGGGCCACGGTGCTCTGCTTCGTCGTCGGCTACGGCCTCGGCTGGGCGGAGTTCGTCGTCATCGCCTGGACTTGCCTGGTGCTGGTCCTCGTCGCCCTGCTCCACCTGATCGGCCGGAACGCGTATAGCATCAGTCTCTCGATGCCCGTCAACCGCGTCGTCGTCGGTGATAAGGCCCCCGCCCAGATCGTCGTGCGGAATCCATCACGTCGCCGCCTTCCCGGAGTGAATGTGGAGATCCCGGTCGGCGCGGGGCTCGCCGAATTCGCGATGCCGGGCCTTGCGAAGGGGGCGGCCTTCGACGACGTCTTCGTCGTGCCCGCCGTACGCCGCGGCATCGTGCCGATCGGACCCGTTCGTACCGTACGCGCCGATCCGGTCGGCCTGCTGCGTCGTGAGCTCGTCTGGTCAGAGGTCGTCGAACTCTACGTGCACCCGCGCACGATCCCGATCCCCAGCACCAGCACGGGGTTCATCCGGGACCTCGAAGGCCACCCCACCCGCGACCTCACGCCGAGCGACGTGTCGTTCCATGCCCTACGCGAGTACGCGCCGGGCGACGAACGCCGGTTCATCCATTGGAAGAGCACTGCCAAGACCGGAACCTTCATGGTGCGCCAGTTCGAGGAGAGCCGCCGCAGCCATCTCATGGTGGCCATCACCCTCGCCGAGGCCGACTACGCGAACGAGGAGGAGTTCGAACTCGCCGTGAGTGCGGCGGGATCCCTCGGTGTCCGCGCCATCCGCGACGCGAGGACCGTGTCGGTCGTGGCCAGCGGGGCCGTCACGGAGTTCATCCGGCGGCGCGATCCGGCCATGAGGACCCTTGACACCGTGAGCCGCATCAGACTCCTCGACTCATTGAGCGCCGTCGACACGGATCCAGCGGCCGCCTCTCTCGTCGCACTCGCTCGGGTCGCCGCCGAGAGCGTCGCAGGCATCTCGGTCGCCTTCCTCGTCTGCGGCTCCACAACCACGGTGGGTCAATTGCGCATGGCGTCGACGAGCTTCCCCCTCGGAGTCGAGGTCGTCGCGATCGTGTGCGACCCCGGCATGGTTCCCAGCCTGCGCCGAGTCGCCGGGCTCAGCGTGCTGACGATCGGCTTCCTCGACGATCTGCAAAAGTCGCTCGCGCGGTCGGCCGCCGCATGACGGGATGGTCATGAGCCAGACGCAGCCGAAGCGGCGCAGGCCGGGCGTCGGATTCGTCCTCGTGAACGCGGCAGCTCTGGCCCTGGCGAGTCTCATCGCCGTGTCGCCCCTCTGGCCCGTCTACGAGAGTGCGGCGTTCCTCGTGCTCGTGGGCTCTGCCACTGCGCTCGGCATCGTGATCGCGACACTCGGCGCGGTCTTCCGCTGGCCGTCCTACGTCGTGCTGCTGGCGACCGTCGGCTCCTACCTCGTCGCAGGAGTGCCGCTCGCGGTCCCATCGATGGCGGCGGGAATCCTCCCGTCCGCCGACGGATTCGTCGAACTGGTGCGTGGCACCGCCTTGAGCTGGAAGCAGTTGCTCACGATCGTGCTCCCGGTCGGCTCATACCAGACCCTGCTCGTCCCACCGCTCGTGCTCGTGCTCGGCACGGTGACGATCGGCATGTCGATCGCGCTTCGCGCGCGTTTCGGCGAGCTCGCCGTGCTCGCGCCGATCGTGCTGTTCGTCGCCGGTATCCTCCTCGGCCCCGCCGCGGTGTCCGCGCCGTTCGAGATCGGCCTCGGCCTGCTCGTCGTGGTGCTGTTCTGGCTGCTGTGGTTCCGCTGGCAGCGCCGTCGGGCCGCTGTACGTCTCGTCTCACAGCGGTCGACGCGTGTCATCGAATCCGCCGCCGATCGCCGCATCGCCACAGCACGCACCCTCGTGGGTGCCACAGTGGTCGTCGCGGTCGCGGCGGCGGCTGGCACGGCCGCGACACTCGCGCTGCCTGCCTCCGCACCGCGCAATGTCGCGAGAAGCCACGTGCAGCAACCCTTCGATCCGCGCGATTATCCGAGCCCGCTCGCCGGCTTCCGCGGCAACCTGCGGCCGGGGAGCGCTGACGCCAGGATGCTCACGGTCTCGGGACTGCCCGAGGGTGGACGTATCCGTGTCGCGACCCTCGACAGCTATGACGGCGTCGTCTACTCGGTCGGCAGCGATCGGGTGTCGAGCGCATCCGGATCGTTCACCCGGTTGCCGTACAGGCTCGATCAGAGCGGAGTCGACGGCACCGAGACGACGATCGAGGTGACGATCGAGGGATACCGCGGCGTCTGGGTTCCGGGAACGGGGCAGCTCGAGCGCATCGAGTTCACCTCGGACGATGCGTCGCGTCTCAGCGACGTCTTCTTCTACAACGACAACAGCGGCACGGCAGCGGTGCTCGGAGGCTTGCGACAGGGGGATCGCTATCGGGCGGAGTCCGTCGTGCCGGCAGCGGTCGACGACCTCTCGGCGCTCCGACCGGGGACCGCGGTGCTGCCGCCCATCGGCGTGCTGCCCGATGGGCTCAGGCAGACCCTCGATCGCTGGACGGAGGCCGACGCGCCGGAGGGCCGCCGGCTCGCCGAGATGCTCGATGGCCTCGCGACGGAGGGGTATGTGAGCCACGGCATCGTCGAGCACGAGCCGTTCAGCCGCTCGGGACACGCCGCAGATCGCATCACCCAGTTGCTCACCGACAAGCCGATGCTCGGCGACGCCGAGCAGTATGCGGTGGTCACGGCCCTCATGGCGCGGGAGCTCGGATTCCCCGCTCGCGTGGTCGTCGGATACGTGCCACCGGCATCGTCCTCGAGGGGCGTCGTCGCAGTTCTCGGCTCGGACGTGTCCGCCTGGATCGAGGTACAGGACTCCCGCGGACGCTGGATCACCATCGATCCGAATCCCGAGCCGCGGGCGATCCCCGAGAAGCAGCCGAACGAGCCGACCGTCGTCTCACGCCCGCAGACGGTTCTGCCGCCGCCCGCGGAGGACACCCCGCGGGACCCGAATCTCATGCCGCCTGAGAGCACCCCGGAGGATCCGCTCGAGACGGTGGACCCGCTCCTGCTCTTGCTTCTGGCCATCGCGAGGCTCGCTGGCTGGACCGTCCTCGGCATGGCGATCCTTGTGAGCCCGTTCCTCGGGATCATCGCTGCCAAGATGCGCAGGCGACGATTGCGTCGCACCGCCGGGTCGCCCGTGCAGCGGATAGCGGGCGGATGGCGTGAGTTCGCAGACTCTGCGACGGACCACGGCGTGAGGCTACCGCCGTCGGCGACGCGCAGTGAGACCGCTGTCGCCATGGGCGGCATGCCTCCGCTCGTGCTGGCGTCCGCTGTCGATCGGGCGGTCTTCGCGCCAGGAGAGCCATCCGCCGAGGATGCCGAACAGGTGTGGGAGGCCGTCGACGAGCTGCGCGGGCTCCTCGGCGCGAACCGTTCGAGACGGCAACGCATCCTGGCGCTCGTCTCGTTGCGTTCCTTCGGCCGCTACGCTGTGAAGAAGAGGGGAGACCGGTCGTGAACTGCCAGATCTGCGCAGCGGAACTGCCCGACGGCGCGATGTTCTGCGGCGAGTGCGGCAGTTCGACGACGGCGACCCCGCTCTCTCGCAAGCGGCCGGATCCGCGGCCGTCGGACACGACCATCATCCAGCCGCTCACCCCGCGCATCCCGCCCTCCGTCGTCAGCGTGTCGATCGTCACCAGTTTGCATCCCGGGGCGCTCCCGGATGCCGACAGACCGACCGAGCCCGAGGTCGAATCCGGGGTGGCGCCCGAGCTCGACGGCGATGCCGTGCTCGCCGAGAGACCCGGGCCGACGGTCGGGTCCGCGATCGGATCGTCGGTCGGAGGCCGGGAGGCGGAGGTCGGGACCGACCGAGTTCTTCCCGGGGTCGAGCCCCTCGCCCCGCAGCGAGCGACCGCCGCACAGAGCGCGTTCCCGCCAGCGGATCCGCCGGAACGGGGCGCGGCCGTCGCATCCGAGTCGCCGGAGCCGTCGCGTGTCGGCGCGTCCGGATCGCACCCGGTGGGTTCGGGCAGTGTCGGATCGGGCAGTGTCGGCTCGGGCAGTGTCGGCTCAGGTCCTGTCGGCTCGGGTCCTGTCGGCTCGGGTCCTGTCGGCTCGGACCACGCAGGACCTGTCTCGAACGTGCCGGAGCCTGTCACACCCGCCGCTGTCGCCTCGGAACCCGTGATCGCCTCTGGTCCCATCGGACCGGCCGGATTCGCCTCGACGGATGACCACGCCGGGCCGGTTGCGCCGGTCGACGCCACGGGTGTCCCGCCAGCCGTCTCCCCGCGCGAAGCGGTGCCGTTCGCGCTGCAGTTCAGCACGGGCGAGTCCGTGATCGTTCTCGGCACCGGGCTGGTGGGGCGCCGTCCGCTGCCGCAGCCGGGCGAGCATTTCGACCATCTCATCCAGATCAACGACATCGGCATGTCGGTGTCGAAGAGTCATCTCGAGTTCGGCCAGCACGACGGCGAGCTCTGGGTCAGCGACCGGTTCTCGGGAAACGGCACCGTCATCCGCCGCCCGGACGATGTTGCCGTGCGGTGCGAACCAGGTCGGCGCTATCTCGTGCCGCGTGGGTCCAGGGTCGAACTCGCCGACCAGTTCTTCGTCGTGAACTAGTCCTGCACGGTTCCTCTGGAAAGACCTGTTCCCACCGGCGTCCGCGAACGTTCGGGCGAGGTCGCCTGAGCGTGCTGGACTGGCCGGATGGATCACGGACAGGTTCTCCCGGACAGGTGGGTCGCCCCTCTCGTGTTGCCGTCGCGACCCCACGAGCCCGAGAAGGCGCCGTTCCCTCTCGTCGCGAGCATCGCGCCCGTCGTGGCCGCCGCCGCGATCTGGGCGGTCACCCGGTCGCCGTTCGCCCTCGTGTTCGCGGCGCTCGGCCCGATCGTTGCGATCGCGAGCCTCCTGGACTCGCGTCGTCATGCTGTGCGTCGACGCAGGCGTGAGGCAGCACGCTATGTCTCGTCGATCACGGCGCTGAGGGTCGAGATGGCGGAGGCCCACGAACGCGAGCGATGTGAGGCGTGGCGGCGGACTCCCTCCGCCACAATGCTCATCGCATGCGCGCGTGACGACCCCGAACGATGGCACGCACGTTCTCCCGGCCGGGCGGTGCTCGGGCGTGGCACGATCGCGAGCATGCTCCGGCTCGACGGCAGTGTGGTCTCCGACCTCGAGCGAGAGCTGCGCGACGTCGTCGCGTTTCTCGAGGACGCACCGCTCAGTTGCGAGGCGGGCGAAGGCATCGGCGTGGTCGGACCCTCGCCGCTTGCCCGCGCTGCACTGCGGGGCCTTCTTCTGCAGTTGTGCCGGTCCTCCGATCCGAGCGTCGTCCGCATCGAGGTGCCGTCCACGAAGGAGTGGGAGTGGGCCGCGGGCCTGCCCCATGCGACCGGCCCGATGGTGGCCGACGGCGGGGCACGACGGACGGGGGAACATGCGCAGGAGAACATCGGAGCGGCGAGGCCAGGTTCAGCCACGATACAGGAGCCCGAGCGGTGGATCGTCGTACGGGACCTCACCGACGGAGGGTCGGGCCCATCGGAGCCGTTCGAGGCGGACGTCGGCCGGGTGACGCTCCTTGTCGCCGCGACGACCGGCGAGCAACTCCCGCCCGGGTGCGGCACGGTGTTGCGCGTCGACGGTGTGCGGCGGGGGCGGGTGGTGCGCTCACGCGACGGGTTCGCGGGAACGATCGTCGTCCCCGAGTTCATCGGCCGGGAGCAGGCGGCCGGGTTTGCGCGAGATCTTCGCGAGATGGCCGCAGCGGCAGGACTCGGCCTGAGACGGGAGGCCCTTCCCGACCGGGTTGTGTTCGAGGAACTGGTCGAGGTCTCGTCCGCCGGCTCGGGCGAAACCGTCGGCCGGGACCTGTCCTGTCCGCTCGGCAGGACCCGCCGGGGTCACATCGTCGTCGATCTCGTCGGGCAAGGCCCCCATGCTTTGATCGGCGGCACGACGGGAAGCGGCAAGAGCGAACTCCTCGTCACCTGGATCGCATCGATGGCGAGCCGCCACAGCACTCGCGAGCTCACGGTTCTTCTCGTCGATTTCAAGGGGGGATCCTCCTTCGCACAGCTCGCGGAACTTCCGCATTGCGTCGGCGTGATCACGGATCTCGACGAGCGCGAAGCGAGTCGTGCGCTCGCGAGTCTGCGAGCCGAACTGCGGTTCCGCGAGGAACAGCTTCGGCAGTATGGCGCACGGGACATCGCCGACGCGGAGCTCGGCGGCCGGTTGCCGCGCCTCGTCATCGTCGTCGACGAGTTCGCCGCGATGCTCGGGCTGTTCCCCGAGCTCCACGCCCTCTTCGTCGATCTCGCGGCCAGGGGGCGTTCCCTCGGCGTCCATCTCGTGTTGTGCACGCAGCGGCCGGCCGGGATCGTGCGCGACGCACTGCTCGCGAACTGCAATCTTCGCCTCTCGCTAAGGGTCAACAATCGCTCGGACAGTCTCGCGGTGATCGGCACCGAGGAGGCCGCACGGATCGCGCCGGACAACCCCGGGCGTTGCTTCCTCGACACCGGGAGCGGTCGCACGATCGAGTTCCAGGCTGCGGTCACCGTGTCGGCGGACATCCGGCACATCGTCGAGACGACGAGATCTTCCGAGGTCGCTTCCCCCGAGCTGCGACGCCCGTGGCTCGACCCCTTGCCCCGTCGATTGCCGCGGAACGACGCGCGTCTGCGGGCCGCGATGTTCGATGGCGAACAGCCGGGGATACTTCTCGGACTCCTCGACGATCCGGAGCGGCAACGTCAGAACGCGGCGGTCTGGATCCCCGAGAGGCACGGTCACCTGCTCCTGCTCGGCGGGCCCGGAACCGGAAAGACATCCCTCCTCGCCGCGATCCACGAACACGGCGGGGGCTATTCCGTCGATGCGATCGCGCCCGACCCGGAGTCGCTGTGGGACGCACTCGTCGACGCGGCACGCCAAGACGGCCCCGATTCCGTGCCCAGGAAGGGAAGAGTTCTTCTCCTCGACGACTGGGACTCGGTCTCGGCTCGGTGGCCTTCCGACCACCGGCAGGCGGGGATCGAGCTCCTTCTCCGCGTCCTGCGCGACGGGCCGGCCGCCCGACGTCATGTGGTACTCGCGAGTCAGCGGCTCACCGGTCAGCTTCAGTCGGCACGACCGTCGTTCGGGTCCGCCGTGATCCTCCGCCTCGCCGACCGCTCGGATCATCTGCTCGCCGGCGGTCGACCGGAGTACTGGGATACCTCAGACCCGCCCGGGTCCGGTGAGTGGCGGGGGCTCCGGATGCAATGCGTACTCCCCACACAGCCTCCTCCGGCCGCCGTTGCGCGGGTCCAGAATGCGCCGGACCTCGAGCCCTCAGACGGTCCGCTGCTCGTCGTATCGTCCAGTCCGACGCGCACCGCGGAGGGGCTGCGCCGCGATGGATTCGAGGTCTCGGAGCTATCTCCACTCTCCAGGGCAACCGCGAACACAACCGGGTTCCGGGGAATAACCGTCGCCGACTCCGCGCGGAAGACGGCTCTCGTCGGCGACCTCGACGCCTGGCAGGCGAACTGGAGCTTGTTCTCCTCGTTGCGCGGCGATTGCGGCCTGGTGTTCGACGGCGGCAGCCTCGCGGACTATCGCCTACTCACCCGCCGTCGAGAGCTGCCGCCCGTGCTCGCCGCGGAGACGGATCACGGGTGGCTCGTCACGCCTGATGGGGTGACGCACAGGCGACGCATCCGTCGCTGATCGCTGTCTCTGATCGCTGATCGCTGATCGCTGTCGCCGGGTCGTCGAGCGAAACCTATCAGGCGAGAAAACCTATCAGGCGAGAACCGAGGCGAGGTCGTGAGCGGTGAGCCCGTGTGCGGCGGCGACCGGGGCGTTGACGAGTTCGCCGGCGTGGGTGTTGAGACCGAGCGCGAGCGACGGGTCGGCTCGAAGCGCGTCGCGCCATCCGTGGTTTGCGACCGCTCGAACGTACGGCAGGGTCGCATTCGTCAGCGCATAGGTCGAGGTGTTCGGAACGGCACCCGGCATGTTCGCAACGCAGTAGAACAGCGACCCGTGAACCGTGAACGTCGGGTCTGCGTGGGTCGTCGGACGCGAGTCTTCGAAACAGCCGCCCTGGTCGACGGCGATGTCGACGAGCACGCTTCCCGGCCTCATCCGCGAAACCAGTTCGTTGCTCACGAGCTTCGGGGCCTTGGCACCGGGAACCAGGACGGAGCCGATCACGAGATCGCTCTCGACGACCGCACGGTCGATCTCGAAACTGTTGGAGGCGACCGTCGTGATCCTGCCCGTGTAGAGTGCGTCGAGTTCGCGCAGCCGGAACAGCTTGGTGTCGAGCACGGTGACGTCGGCCCCCATGCCGATGGCGATCTGCATGGCATTCGTTCCGGCCACGCCGCCGCCGAGCACGGTGACCTTGGCTGGGTGTGTGCCAGGGACGCCGGGAATCAGCAGGCCGGGTCCACCGTTCGGCTTGAGCATGACGTTCGCGCCGACGATCGGCGCGAGCCGCCCGGCGACCTCGCTCATGGGTGCGAGCAACGGCAGCGTGCGGTTCGGCAGCTGAACGGTCTCGTAGGCGATGCCGGTGACACCGGAATCGAGGAGCGCCCGGGTGAGCCCGGACTCGGCCGCGAGATGCAGGTAGGTGAACAGCACGAGATCGTCGCGGAAATGGCGATACTCGCTCTCGATCGGCTCTTTGACCTTGAGAAGTACCTCGGCGGACGCCCAGGTGGTGGCGGCATCCGGCAGGATCGCGGCGCCCGCCGCACGATAGGCGTCGTCCGTGATGGAGGATCCGAGACCGGCGCCTGTCTCGACGAAGACCTGGTGGCCGTGGGAGACGAGGTCGTGGGCCCCTGACGGCGTGATAGCGACGCGGAACTCGTTGTTCTTGATCTCCTTGGGGACTGCGATCTTCATCTCGCTCCTTACACTCGGGGGACGACGGTGTCCCGCAAAGTCAGCCTACTTGCTGCGAACTGTCGTTTTCGAAGGCCATTCTCCCCTTGCGATGCTGATTTCGTGAAGATCAGCGAAAAAATTAACGATTTGGACACTCGGTGATGCATTAGAGCTTCGATTGTGTAAGTATCGACCCACTTGCAACGATGCGAATGGCGCGAGCGCGTACGAAACCCGAAGGAGACCAGCCCGTGAAGCCAAGACAGCTGCCAGCAGACCCGATGATCCAGCAGCTCATTCACCGGGCGCGGCAGACGCGCGTGAACCGTCGCACGATGTTGGCAGGAGCAGGCGCCGGGGCAACGGCCCTCGCCCTCGCGGCGTGCTCGACGGGCGGGTCCGAGAAGCCTGTGGCGGCCACCGACAAGTCGGCCACCGACAAGACCCTCAGCTGGGCCAACTGGGCCGCATACATCGACGAGGACGATGCGGGCAACTACCCGACGCTTGAGGCGTTCACCAAGCAGACCGGCATCGGGGTCAACTACGACGTCGCCGTCGACGACAACAACACCTACTACGGCAAGGTCAAGGATCAGCTCGCGCTCGGCCAGGACATCGGAGCCGACACCGTGTGTCTCACGGACTGGATGGTCGCACGGTGGATCCGTTTCGGCTATGCGCAGAAGCTCGACCACGACAACATACCGAACGTCAAGAACCTCAATCCGAGCCTGGTCCAGGTCGACTTCGACAAGGGGCGCGAGTACTCGATCCCGTGGCAGGGCGGGTTCGCCGGCATCTGCTGGAACAAAGAGAAGCTCCCGAACGGCCTCGCCTCCGTCGACGAGCTCTGGGACGGCGGGCTCAAGGGCCGAGTCGGAGTGCTCTCCGAGATGCGCGACACGATCGGGCTCATCATGCTGCAACAGGGCGTCGACATCTCGGGTGACTGGAGCGACGACGACTTCTCAGTCGCCAACGACGTGCTCAGAAAGCAGGTCGAAGACGGCCAGGTGCGCAACATCAAAGGCAACTCCTACCTCGAGGATCTCAAGAACGAAGACACCCTCGCGGCGATCTGCTGGTCCGGCGACATCACGGTGATCAACGCGGAGGCCGGAGACAAATGGGAGTTCGCGATCCCATCGACCGGCGGCACTCTGTGGAACGACAACTTCCTCGTGCCGATCGGCTCGCCGCGCAAGACCAACGCCGAGACGCTCATCAACTACTACTACGAGCCGGAGGTCGCAGCCGAGGTCGCAGCCTGGGTCAACTACATCACGCCGGTCGTCGGCGCCAAGGAAGCGGCGATCGCGATCGATCCCGAGCTCGCCGACAACCAGCTCATCTTCCCTGACGAGTCGACCCTCTCACAGGCGCACGTCTTCCGCACGCTGACCGGCGCTGAGGAGCAGAAGTACCAGGCCGAGTTCCAGAGCGTTCTGTTGGGAGCGTGAGAATGCCGTCGGGAGCGTTCGCGGAACGCGGAGCCGATCTCGAACTGGTCGGCATCCAGAAAAGGTTTCCCGGTTTCACCGCCATCGAAAACCTTGATCTGGCGATTCCCGCCGGGTCGTTCTTCGCATTGCTCGGCCCGTCCGGCTGCGGAAAGACGACCACCCTGCGGCTCGTGGCCGGACTGGAGGAGCCCAGCAAAGGCAGGATCCTCATCGGCGGTCAGGACGTCACCGACACGAAGTCGTTCCAGCGCCCCGTCAACACGGTGTTCCAGAGCTATGCGCTCTTCCCTCACATGACGATCCTCGAGAACGTCGCCTTCGGACTGCGGCGACGCAAGATCGGCGACGCCGTCGGCAGGGCTCACGAGGCCCTATGTCTCGTCGAGCTCGACCACCTCGCGGCGCGCAAGCCGCAGCAGCTCTCGGGCGGCCAGCAGCAACGCGTCGCCCTCGCACGCGCCATTGTGAACCGGCCGGCCCTCCTCCTGCTCGACGAGCCCCTGGGCGCGCTCGACCTCAAGTTGCGCCGCCAGATGCAACTCGAGTTGAAGACGATCCAGGAGGAGGTCGGCCTGACCTTCCTGCACGTGACCCACGACCAGGACGAGGCCATGACCATGGCCGACACCGTCGCGGTCATGAACAAGGGGCAGATCGAGCAGATGGGTGCCCCAGAACAGCTCTACGAACTGCCGGAGACGGCCTTCGTGGCCAACTTCCTCGGTCAGTCGAACCTGTTCACTGGGTCGGTTGTGGCGACCTCCGGCGATGCCATCTCGGTGGACGTCGCTGGGCATCGCATCGTCGTGCCCATGAGCCGTGCGCGACGTCACAGCGGCAACGTCACGATCGGTGTCCGCCCCGAGAAGCTCACGCTGCATCACGAGGTTCCGCTCGTCGACTCGGCGAGGAACACCGTCGGCCCCGGACGGGTCATCGACGTCTCGTTCTCGGGTGTGAGCACCCAGTACCTGGTCGCCGTCCCCGGCGCCGGAACCATCGTCGTGTTCGCCCAGAACATGGAGTTCGGCCCCGTCGCCCACGTCGGAGGCGAGGTGTGGGTCAGCTGGAACGTCGAGCATGGGTTCGGTCTCGCCGACGATCCGGTCGAAGCGCCGCGGTTCGTGCAGGACACCGACACCCTGAGCATCGCCGCACAGAGGCGCGATGCCATTCTCACGGAGCTCGAGGGAGCCTAGGAATGGCCTTCGCAGCCTTTTCCACCACGACGACCGCAGCGGAACAGGCGCCCAGGAAGAGGAGCAAGGTCGCGTTGTTCCTGCTTCTGCCGGGCATCCTGTATCTGGTGCTGTTCTTCCTGACACCGCTCGTGTCGCTGCTGCTTACCTCGTTGCAGGCGCCAAGGGAGTTCGGCGACATCGGCCAGTTCGACTACGCGTTCGACTGGCAGAACTACGTCACCGTCGTCGAGCAGTATCTGCCGCATATCCTGCGCTCTTTCGGCTACGCGCTCGCAGCCACGGTCTTCGCGTTGCTGTTCAGCTATCCGCTCGCTTACTTCATCGGCGTGAGGGCCAGGCGCTGGCCGCTTCTTCAGAGCCTCATGCTCGTGCTCGTGATCGCCCCGTTCTTCATCAGCTTCCTGTTGCGCACCCTCGCCTGGAAGCAGATCCTGAGCGACGAGTCCTTCATCATCACCTCGCTCAAGGCGCTCTCGCTCATGGCACCGGACGCGCACTTCACGGGTACCCCGATCGCGGTGATCTTCGGCCTCACCTACAACTTCATCCCCTTCATGACCCTGCCCCTCTACACCATGCTCGAACGCCTGGACACCCGGTATCTCGAGGCCGGGAGCGACCTCTACGCGAGTCCGTTCCAAGTGTTCCGCAAGGTCACGATCCCGCTTTCGATGCCAGGCATCGTGGCGGGGACCCTGCTCACCTTCATCCCGGCGGCCGGCGACTACGTGAACGCGAGTCGTGACTTCCTCGGCGGACCGGACACGCAGATGATGGGAAACGTGATCGAGGCGAACTTCCTCGTGCTGCTGAACTACCCGGCCGCCGCAGCCCTATCGATCATCCTGATGGCGGTCATCCTTGTGATCGTGGGCGTCTATGTGAAACGTGCCGGAACGGAGGACCTGCTGTGAGTGGCGAAGGACAGGCTGGTGCGGTCGTCGGCGGGCTCATAGCGACGGAGGAGACCTTGCGGCCGGGACCGCGTCAGCGCGAGTCTCGCACAGGCTTCTCCCTGGGGAGGTGGTTGCTGCCGCTCTACACAGTCCTGGCGTTCGTCTTCCTGCTCGTGCCGATCGTGTACACCTTCGTGTTCTCGTTCAACGACTCGATCAAGTCGAACATCTCCTGGCGCGGCTTCACCCTCGACAAGTGGCTCAACGTCTGCAATGTGCAGGGCGGCGCGGTATGCGAGGCCTTCGGCAACAGCATCGTGATCGGCGTCGTCGCCACCGTCGTCGCCACGACGCTCGGCACGATGATCGCGCTCGCGCTCGTGCGGTACCGCTTCCGGGCGCGCTCCGCGATCAGCCTGCTGCTGTTCCTGCCGATGGCGACGCCCGAGGTGGTGCTCGGTGCAGGACTCGCCGCCCAGTTCCTCGCCGCAGGCGTGCCGAAGGCCATGCTCACGATCATCCTGGCGCACACGATGTTCTGCATCAGCTTCGTCGTCGTGACGGTCAAAGCGCGCGTGGCGAGTCTCGACCCGGCCCTCGAGGAGGCTGGGCGCGATCTCTACGGATCGCCACGGCAGGTGTTCTGGCGCATCACGTTCCCGCTCCTGCTGCCGGGGATTCTGGCCGCCGCGCTGCTGTCGTTCTCGCTGAGCTTCGACGACTTCATCATCACCAACTTCAACTCCGGCTCGGTCATGACGTTCCCGAAGTACATCTACATCTCGGCGTCGCGCGGGATCCCCGCGGAGGCGAACGTCATCGCCTCCGCGGTGTTCGTCCTCGCGCTCGTGATCGTGATCTCGACGCAGGTATCGCGGGCGGCGCGGAGGCGGCGGCTGCTCGGCTAGCGCACAACGGGAAGCGCTGGCTCTGGCGAATGAGACGATGCGAGCGTGAGCGCACAGGACGGGGGTGCGCGGGGGAGACTGCGCAGGGGAGACTGCGCGGGGGAGACTGCGCGGGGGAGACTGCGCGGGGGAGACTGCGCGGGGGAGACTGCGCGGGGAAACTGCGCGGAGGCTGTAGCTGGGGAAGCCGTGCGAGGCGGTGACGTGCGCCGATGCGCGGGGCGATTCAGACCGTGGCGCGGATGCGCCCGATGACGGCGTCGCCGCCGTGGATGCCGAGGCCGAGGTCGGGTGCGAGCGCGCCAACGGCCGAACGTTCGATCGAGCCGGCGTCCGCGAGCAGAGTCAGCCCAACGATGGTCGCGGCGCGCAGGGAGCCGTCGAGGATCTTCAGCGCGACCGTCGTGCCGTTCTGCGCTGTCATGACCATGACGCCTTCCGCGCCGGTCTTGGCGAAGACACCGAGCCGTTCGATCACGAGGGTGTCGGGCTCTCCGGGTCCCGCGATGACCCAGCCGCTCTCGCGAACGGCCTCTGCGAGCACGCCGGCCTCGCGGAAGATCGCGAATGGCGAGGATGGCGTCGAGGTCGCGACGCGCTGGATGCCTCGGGCTAGTGCTGTGAGCGAGATCGCGTGCACGGGGGCGCCGCAGCCGTCGACTCCGCTTGCCGAGGGGCGTTCGCCCGTGAAGCGTTCGATGACGTCGAGGATGCGTTTCTGCAGCGGATGCTCCGGCTCGAGGTAGCCATCGAGCGGCCAGCCGTTCTGGGCGCAGGCGAGCAGCATCGCCGCATGCTTGCCCGAGCAATTCATGTAGACCCGCTGCTTGCCTCCGCCGGTCCGGACGACGACGTCGCGGGATTCGGAGTCCTGCGGCATGGCAGGAGGGCAGGCGAGGGCGGCCTCGGGGATTCCCGCGCGGGCGAGCAGGCCACGTGCGAGTTCGACGTGCCGTGTCGTTCCCGTGTGGCTGGCGGTAGCGATCGCAGCGTCTTCGCCGCGCAGCGTCACACCGCTCGACATGATGGCAACGGCCTGGAACGGCTTAAGGCATGAGCGTGGGAAGATCGGGGTCGTCACATCGCCGAGCGAGCGTAGCACCGCACCGTCCGCGGAGATGACGATGGCGGAGCCTGCATGACGGGACTCGACGAAGCCGCTCCGTTCCACGACGGCCAGCTCGACGGCATCCGCAATTGTGAACGTCTCGGGCACGTGCTTTCCCTTCATCGCGGCGGTCATCGCGACCGCACCATGCAACGCTACCGAACCGTTCGCGTTCTCGCCGCAGCCCCCAGCCTGGACGCCGCCTCGGAGCTCGATCCGGCACCGTTCAGACTTGCTGCGGCCCTTCTTCGGCGCTGCCTACCATCGATCGTGTTCGCGCGAACGACGACCCGGTCTTCGACCGTCGATCGACGGTTCTGAAGCTCGCCAGGCCGCGCACATGCGGTGGTCGAGGAGGGGCGCCACAAGCGTCCCGCTGGTCGAGAACTGCTCGGCCGCTTCCGCGGACAGCTATCGGAAAAGGAGTAAAGAAATGAACAAGTCAATTCGCAGTGCACTCTCTCTCGGCGTCGGGCTCGCGCTCGTCGGCGCAATCGCCGCTGCTGCGCCAGCGCAGGCGGCTACCTCGACGGGAGTCCCGCCGGAGGTCGCGACCGCGCAGGCGTCATCCGTTAAGAGCGCGGCCGCTCAGGATTCGGCCGCTCAGGATCCGGCGGGCCAGGATCCGGCCGGCGAGTCGTATCCGGTATCCGGGGCTGTCATAGGCGGACTGCTTTACACACGCGTCCAGATCGACAGCAAGGACGGTAGCGGCGAGAAATTCGTCGGTAACGGCGGCGGGGTCTTCACCCCGGGAGCCGGTGCGTTCCTCGGCGATCTCTACACGAACGACCTTGCTCGTCTGTACAGCGATACGACGAACTTCCAGGTCAACGCGACTCCTGTCTACACCAACATCAATTTCTTCGATTCGGATGCGAATCTGCTGGGGAGCCTGCACGCGGGCTCGGTGTCGACGGTAGTGGGCGTCGGGGGCGGCACGGGCAACTGGTCGATCTAGGCGCAACTGGGCTTGGCCCCTATCGAGCCCGGATGCCGCTGCCTCAACCGTCGCCGATTCGAGTCGGTGCCGGTTCTGGCCAGGCAACGGCTGCCGAGGAGCGCGCGCTCCTCGGCAGTTCCTTGTGGCGTGTCTACAGCGCGTCTACAGCGCGGCGAATGCCTCGTCGATAACGGAGAGGCCGTCGGCGATGAGTTCGTCGGTGACGGCGAGGCTCGGCAGGAAGCGGAGCACGTTGCCGTAGGTTCCTGCGGTGAGCAGGAGCACGCCGCGCTCTGCGGCGAAGTTCGCGATGTGCGTCACGGCGGCGGCATTCGGCACCTTCGTCGTTCCGCGGGTGCCCGGCTGCACGAGTTCGATGGCGATCATGGCACCGTGGCCACGGACCTCGCCGATCACGTCGTACGTGGCTTTGAGCGCCTCGAGGCCGGCTGTCAGGGTGCGGCCGATGCGGCGCCCCTCGGTGAGCAGCCCGTTCCGTTCGATCGACTCGAAGACGGCGACCGCGGCGGCGCAAGCGACAGGGTTGCCGCCGAAGGTTCCGCCGAGGCCACCGGGCTGGGACGAGTCCATGATCTCGGCGCGGCCGGTGACGGCCGCGAGCGGCAGGCCGCCCGCGATGCCCTTGGCCGTGAGCACGAGATCCGGAACCCACCCGAAGATCTCCGAGGCGTAGTAGTGGCCGGTGCGGGCCATGCCGCTCTGGATCTCGTCGGCGATCATGACCACGCCGTTGGCGGTGCACCACTCCTGAAGAGCCGTAAGGTAGCCGTCGGCCGGCACCATGAAGCCGCCCTCGCCCTGAATAGGCTCCACGACCAGACAGGCGAGATCGCTCGCCCCGATGACCTTCTCGAGGTAGGCGATCGTGCGGGTGGCGGCATCCGCACCGTTCAGACCGTCGTGGTATGGATAGCTGCTGGGAGCGTGGTAGACGTCGCCGGCGAGCGGGCCGAATCCGGCCGCGTAGGGCATGGCCTTGTAGTTCATGGCCATCGTGAGGTTGGTGCGGCCATGGTAAGCGTGGTCGAGCACGGCTACGGCCCGGCGCCCCGTGTACTTGCGGGCGATCTTCACGCCGTTCTCGACGGCCTCTGCGCCCGAGTTTACGAGCACGGTCTTCTTGGCGAAGTCGCCGGGTGTGTGTTCGGCGAGCAACTCGGCGACGCGCACGTACGCCTCGTACGGAGTGATGGTGAAGAGCGTGTGGATGACGTCCTGGAGCTGTCCGGTGGCGGCTGCGACGACACTGGCCTCGGTGTGGCCAATCGTCGTGACGCCGATGCCGGCGCCGAAGTCGATGAACTGGTTGCCGTCGACGTCGACGAGCACGGCTCCGTTGGCCTTCTCGATGTAGACGGGGAGGACCGAGGAGACCCCGCCGGAGACGACGGCATTGCGACGCTGCTGCAGCTCGACAGATCTCGGACCGGGGATGCTGGTCACGATCTTGCGCTGCTGCGCGATGGTGTACACCGGAGCGGAAGCGATCGAGGGCGCAGGCGAGTTCAAGGTGTCAGTCATGATGCTTCCAGCCTATCGTTGAGCGCAGAATTCCTACAGTGTCGAGATTCCTACAGTGTCGAGTCCGTCGCCCGCCGCGCCGAAAACCAGGAGGTCCCATGAACCACCCCCATCACTACGCACTGCGCACCGAATGGTCGGGGAATCGCGGAACAGGAACGAGTGGCTATCGTGACTACGGGCGGCAGCATCTCGTGACCGCCGTGGGCAAGCACGCGATCGAGGGTTCGTCCGATCCGACGTTCCACGGAGATCGCGACCGCTGGAATCCCGAGGAGCTCCTGCTCGCCGCGCTCAGCCAGTGCCACATGCTCTCGTATCTGCATGTCGCCGCGAGCAATAGGGTCGTCGTGGTCGGCTACAGCGACGACGCCGTCGGCACGATGGAGACGGGACTCGACGGCGGAGGTCGTTTCACGACGGCGACGCTGCGGCCACTGGTCGTGGTCGCTGCGGAGTCGATGGTCGAGCTCGCGGGGAGTCTGCACGCCGAGGCTGCGCGCAAGTGCTTCATCGCAGCATCCGTCAACTTCCCGGTCGAGCACGAAGCCGTCACCACGATGGCGACGGCTTCGTAGCGTTCGAAGGCTCGTGCTCCCCGGATTGTCTCGCTTCTGTGGCCGCGCGAGCTTCCGCCTCCAGCGTCTCCGCCTCAGCCCAGCGTCTGATCGCTGCGGCCCAGCGTCCGTCGCGCTCGAGCGGAGTGAGGTCGTCGTCGAGTCGTTCGGGCCGCCTCCTGTTGACAGTGTCCTCGCGCTCGCGTCCCAGCGGGCTCGCGGCGTGTAGGGCCCAGATGGCGAGAGGGTGCATGTCCCGTCCTGCTTTCGACTCGACAGTAACCGATATAACTACTTCACAGGTTATAGATTAGCATAACCTTTATTTCGGTTACACTGGTTAGATGAAGGATGGTGGAAATCAATCGAGAAAGGGCGGTGCCGTCGCCTCGGAACCAGACGAGACCTTCCTTGTCGCTTTTCTCAACACCCTCGATGTCGAGGACGGAACGGATGCGATCGCCGACAAGACCGGCCTTGCCGCCTGGGCGGGAGAACACGGGCTGGAACCCGGCGACCTCTCCGAGGCTCAGCGGACACGCGATGCCCTCAGGGAACTCGCCGTGGGCGAGCATCCGAAACTGCCTGCCGTGATGCTCGAACCGTCGTACGCAGGCGGCACGATACGCCTTAAGGCGGCGACGGTCGCCGAAGCCGCTCTTGCCGCCGCCGTGATCCTCGGTGTCCAGGGCCGCCTCGCTCGCGTCAAGCTCTGCCCGGCCGACGACTGCCGGGAGGCTTTCTACGACCTGTCCCGCAACGGGTCGCGCACCTGGTGCAGCATGGAGATCTGCGGCAACCGGCAGAAGGCCCGAAGCTTCCGCTCGAAGCATGCCGATGCGGGCGTCGCGAACTCCTAGAGCTCGCCAGACCGAGGGGTCATCAGGCAAGCGGCCAGAGATCCGGCTCGCAGCCGTGACCTCCGACGAGATTGGCACAGGGACCGAACACGGCGGGGAAGCGCACCGCGAGCGGGTCGCCGAACCATTTCGAGTACAGCAGCCAGAAGTTGAGGTTGCCGTGCGTCGAACACGCGTCGCCATCGCCCGTCAGATCGGAGAGCGCCGCCTCGTTGGGCTGGTACGGCGTGTAGTTGTAGAGGTTGGCCGTCGCCTGGTTGCGAATCCTCACGGTCGAGGCTCCGCACGACGGATCCGGGTTGTACTGCACGTCGACGGTGCCGATGCGATAGTCGCGCTCCGGCTGCTCCGTGTATTGCCGGAACTGCCACGCCGCGTTGTACACCTGGTTGAAGAAGCCGAAGTACTTCGCATCGCAGTCCGCGGTGTCCGGGCAGCCGTAGCCGGTCGCACGCTGATAGCCGTAGGCGCTCGGCCTGGTCAGCAGCGACTGCTCCTTCTGCAGCAGCACGAGCAGCACGCGGGGACTGATGCCGCAGGCCTCGGCGACCTTTGCGACGATGCGGCTCGCCCGCTCGCCGCGTGCCCCGCGGTACACTGCGCAGTGTCGGGTGCCCTGGTCCGGCTGCGTCGTCGTGTTCTGCCGGTAGACGCTCAGGCAGGGTGAAAGATCCTCGGGCGTGCACGGCTGGGATCTGAGGAAGTCCTGGATCTCCCGCTCGCTCATCGCGGTGTCGTTGTAGAAGCTGTCGTCGCTGATGATGAGTCCGGCGTCGAAGTCCTCTCCGTCGAAAGCTGCCCATCCAGGGTCGGTCTCGGCGTATGCGGCCTGCGTCGCGAACGGGGCGAGACCGAGAGACAGCACCACGGCGGTCAGCAGGCCGAGTCGCTGTCTCATTCGAGCGGAGCGACCGGTGCGTGGCCGGGTCGGGGGTCGTGCGTCCATCCCGTCGACCCTACCCGGTCATCAGAGACGTTCTTTGGGAAACACCCTGTCAGCCAGCTTCTGCAGGGTGCCGGATGGTGGAGCCTCGTTGTACTGGTTGGCGAGTTCCTGCCCGGTGAGTCTCTGGATCGCCGTCATGATCTCGTCGGTCGCGAGACGACGAGCCTTTCCGGACTCGGCGGAGCCGTATACGCGCAGGTCGAGCGGCTCGCCGAACCTCACGGTGACTTTGCGCACCCGGGGCAGTTTCGCGCCGACCGGCTGGATCTCCTGCGTACCGATGAGTCCGACGGGAACGACTATCGCCCCCGTCGTGAGTGCGAGCCAGGCAATGCCGGTGCGGCCACGGTAGAGACGGCCATCGAGCGACCGAGTGCCTTCGGGGTAGAGCGCGAAGGCGTCGCCGCCGTCGAGGATGCGCCTGCCCTGATCGAGGGCCGCCTGGGCGGCTTGCCCCGCGCCCCGCTCGACGCTGACAGCACCGATGGCCGTGAAGAAGTTTCGCGACACCCATCCCGTGAAGCCCGTTCCGGTGAAGTAATGGGACTTCGCCAGGAACTGCACCCGTCGCGGGGCGGCGATCGGGATGACGATACTGTCGATAAATGACAGGTGATTGCTTGCCAGGATGACAGGACCGTGCTTCGGAACGTTCTCCCGCCCCGTGATCCTGGGCCGGAATATGAGTTTTGCTATCGGGGCGATCACGGAACGTCCGAGGAGGTAGACGAATCCAGGGCGACGGGGGCCGGCAACATCGATGGAGCCGGAGGATTCTGTCTCGGACATGTCTTCGACCTTAGCGATATCCGAATGCGGACGTGGAAATGTAGAGTCGGCAGTCGGGCACGAGGAGGATCGCATGAACGAGGATCGAGCGTCCGTTCCCTCGCGGGCCGGGGATCATGCGCCGCGGCAGGTGCGGGTCTTGCTGCGCCGTTCCACGGGGGACCGGGCGCACGACCGGGAACTTCTCGCCGATGGGGTCGTGCGGCACACGGGGATCCACCGCGGCGATGTGCGTGTCGGCGCGTTCTGTCGTCGCTGCGGCGGCACAGGGCACGGGAGGCCTGTCCTGCTTCCGGCCCGGGATGCGTCGGCCCCTGAGCTGCAGCTCAGCCTCAGCCGCACCACCGGCATCGTCGTGGTCGCGGTGACGGATATCGCCCCTCTCGGCATCGACGTCGAGGATCCCCGCCGCATCGCCGCCGCCGGGATCGACGACGCCGCGCTTCATCCGGCGGAGCTCGCCGCTCTCGACTCGCTCGCCGAGGACGCCCGCCTCGAACGGCGTGCGATTCTCTGGACCGCGAAGGAAGCCGTTCTCAAAGCGAGCGGCTGGGGCCTCGCCGTCGACCCATCCTCGCTCGAACTGCGGGTGGCGACTGATGGCATCGTCGAGATCGTCGGCTGGCCCGTAGACCTCGGATTCGCCGAGGCACCGCGGATCGCGATCGTAGAACTCGCGGACGGCCTCATCGGCGCGATCGCCGTGTGCACGACCGAACCGTTCCGGATCGAACTCGACCGTCTGCCCGGCGGTTAGCGACGCGGCTTCGGCAGCGGTGGCAGCGCAGTCTCGAAGAGCCAGGCCGAGAGCAGCACGCGGGTCGGATCGCCGTTTCGCGTGGCGACATGATCGAGGAACTCCTCCGTGCTCACCGAACCGTGTCGTTTCGCGGTCGTCCATGCTCGTAGCGTCTCGAAGAACGCCCGGTCGCCAATTGAGAGACGCAGCGCGTGCAGAGCGAGCGCGCCTCGCTTGTAGAGGCGGTCGTCGAACATCAATTCCGGTCCGGGATCGCCGATGACGAGATCCTGGGGGAGCGTTTTGAGTTTGCCCCATTGCTGTTCCGCGAATCGATGGGCGCTCGGGCCTCCGGATGCCTCCGACCACAGCCACTCCGCATAGCACGCGAAGCCCTCGTGCAGCCAGATGTGCTGCCACGCGCTGACGGTGAGGCTGTTGCCGAACCAGGAGTGGGCGAGCTCGTGCGCCACGAGCCGGTTCGATCCGCGATGTCCATCGACATGGTTGCGGCCGAACACCGAGATCCCGTGGGCTTCGAGAGGGATCTCGAGGTCGTCGTCGGTCACCACGACCGTGTAGTCGGAGAACGGATACGGTCCGAAGGCCTGCTCGAAGAGCGCGATCATCGCCGGCTGTTCGGCGAAGTCCGCCGCGAAGTCGGCTCGGAGATCCCTGGGGATGAAGGCGTGCTGCGGAATCGACGCCGGGGGCAGCTCCGCGGCCTCGTAGTGGCCGATCTGCACCGTCGCGAGGTAGCTCGCGAGCGGCTCTGCGGTCTCGAACACCCAGCGGGTGCGACTCGACTTGACGGTGCGCGAGACCAGCCGCCCGTTCGCGATCACGCGATACGACGAGTCGGCGGTGACAGCCGTGCGAAAGGTGGCCTTGTCGCTCGGGTGGTCGTTGCACGGGAACCAGCTCGGAGCACCGGAGGGCTGCCCGGCGACGAGAACCCCCTCGCTGAGCTCCTCCCAGCCGACATCACCCCACGCCGTGTTCCGTGGTGACGGGGAACCGGCGTAGCGGATCGCGATCGTGAAACCGGCTCCGGCCTCGACCGGAGCGGCCGTCCTGATCGTGAGCTTGGTCGGGCTCTGCGTCACCTTGGCGGCGCGCTCGCCGTTCACCGAGACCTTCGAGGCGGTCAATCCGCAGAGATCGAGGGTGAAGCGTTCCAGGCGTTCGTCTGCGATCGCGGCGATCCTGACCGCACCGCTCAGCCGGTTGCTCGACACCCGGTAGTCGACGTCGAGGTCGTAGTGGGTCACGTGGTAGCCGCTGTTGCCGCTCTCCGGCAGATAGGGGTCGCCGGCGCTCGCCACACCGATGGCTTTCAGGAGGGGAGCATTGCTTTTCACTGCGCTCCAGTATTCCATGGCGCCGAAATCCATGGGGCGATCGGGTTGCCCGCCCATTGACTCGATTCAGGCACGGATTCTCCGCGCATGACGAGGGAGGCGGGCCCGACCGTCGCGTGGGCTCCGATGGCGGCCGCGGGAAGGATGACGCTATGCGGACCGAGGGTTCCGCCCACACCGATCTCGACGGTGTCGAGGGCCATGACCCGATCGTGGAAGAGGTGTGTTTGCACAACGCATCCGCGGTTCACCGTCGCGCCGTCACCGAGGGCGATGAGGTCTGCCTCCGGCAACCAGTAGGACTCGCACCAGACGCCGCGGCCGAGTCGGGCGCCGAGCGAGCGCAGCCACCAGGCGAGGGCGGGGGTGCCGGTCGCCGTGACCGCGAACCAGGGCGCAGCCACCATCTCGACGAAGGTGTCCGACACCTCATTGCGCCATACGAACGAGGACCAGAGCGGATGCTCTTCGACGCCGATCCGGCCGACGAGCACCCACTTCGACACCGTGGTGACCCCCGCGGCGATCGCGCCGGCTGCGAGCAGGACGATCCCCGAGAGGGCGATCGCCCAGACGACCCCCCAATCGGCGACCATCCATTCGAGCGCGGCGAGCACGCCGATGGCGATCCAGGCTGTGACGACGACGGGAACGAAACGACAGAGCTCCCAGAGCAGGCGGGCGGCCTTGAGCCGGAGCGGTGGCTGGAATGTGCGCGTCTCGTCGAACTCCGCGACGGCGCGGCGCAGGCGCACCGGGGGGTTGCCGAGCCACGACGATCCCGACTTGGCCTTGCGAGGCGTGGCGGAGAGGACGGCGACGAGACCGTTCTTCGGCACGGTCCGGCCTGGCCCGGTCATGCCTGAGTTTCCGAGGAACGCGCGGCGGCCGACTTTGGCCTCGTCGACGTGCATCCATCCACCGCCGAGCTCATAGGACGCGACCATTGTGTCGTCGGCGAGGAAAGCGTGGTCCGCGATCGTCGTGAGCTTCGGCAGCAAGAGCACGGTCGAGGCCTCGACATTCCGGCCGACCTTCGCTCCAAGCATCCGGAGCCAGACCGGCGTGAACAGGCTCGCGTAGAACGGAAAGAGCACCGTGCGCGCCGTGTCGAGTAGACGCTCGGTCGCCCACACCTGCCAGCCGATCCGGCTGCGCACGGCGTAGGTTCCCGGTCGGATGCCGATGCTCAGCAGTCGGACAGCGAGGACGATGAGCCCGGCGAACACGACTCCTGCTGCGAGAACGACGATCGGCTGCACGGCGAGCGCCCGCAGCGCGGCCTCGCCGAGCGTTCCGGCCTCCGCGATCGTCCAGCCGGTGATGAGCGCGCCGACTGCTACCGCGACCGCAGGCAGCGCGGAGAGCACGGCTGAGCCGATGCCATAGGCGACGAGCCATCCGGTGGCGCGCGGCGGGCGTCGTTCGGGCCAGTCATGCTTCGCCTTGCCGACCCGCGCGGCCGGCGATCCCGCCCAGAGCTGGCCGGCGGGAACCTGGCCGTGAACGGCCGAGCCTGCGGCGACCTCGGCGCCCTTGCCGAGGCGGGTGCCTGGAAGCAGGGTGCTGCGTGAGCCGACCGTGGCATCGGCTCCGATCTGGATCGTGCCGAGACGCAGGATGTCTCCGTCGATCCAGTACCCGCTGAGGTCGACCTCGGGTTCGATCGAGGCACCCGCGCCGATCCTGAGCATGCCAGTGATCGGTGGCAACGAGTGCAGATCGACTCCTGGGGCGATCGTGGCCCCGAGTGCGCGAGCGTAGTAGCTGATCCACGGGGCACCGGCCAGATTTGCCGCGCCGACGAGATGCGCCACTTGCTCGGCGAGCCAGAGTCGCACGTGCACGCTCCCGCCGCGTGGATAGTCACCGGGCGTCACGCCCGCGAGCAGCAGACGCGAGGAGAGCACCGAGAGGCCCATGCGCCCGACCGGCGTGATGAGCACGACGAATCCCGCGAGGATCCACCACCAAGACACCGTCGGCGCCCAGGCGAAGTCTCCGAACAGGGCCAGCAGGTTGTTCGCGGTCAGCAGGTAGACGAGCCAGCGCAATCCTACGATGACGTGCAGGGGGATGCCCAGGATGGTCTGCGCGAGCTGGGTGCGGAACGGCGTCGGAACGACGTGCCGGCGTTCGCGCTCCGGTTCCGGCGTGCGGGAGTCGAGCTCGGTCGCGAGCGCGCCGATGCGCGGCTGATCGTAGATGTCGGAGACGCGTGCCTCCGGAAAGCGGGCGCGGATCGCCGAGACGAGCTGCGCCGCGGTGAGCGAGCCGCCGCCGTGGGCGAAAAAGTCGTCGTCGGGGCCAGTGACGGGGGAGCCGAGGATGGCCGTCCAACGCTCCGCGATCCAGGCGGCGGTCGGGGAGAGGCCGGCGGCGTCTGCAGTGTCGGTCACAGAAAGCGGCCACGGCAGTGCGGCACGGTCCACTTTCCCCGACGTTCTCGTCGGCAGGGTGTCCACGACGGCGAGGACCGGGACGAGCGCAGCTGGCAGCTCCTCCCGCAGACGTCGCGTCGCAGCGTCCGTGTCGAAGCGGTGGATCGGATCGGCGAGCGCGACGTAGCCGACGAGGATCTGATTGCCGGCCGGAGTCCTCTGCACGACAGCCGCACCGCCGGCGACATCCGGCAGAGCCTGGAGCGCAGCATCGATCTCGCCGAGCTCGATGCGCCGTCCGCCGAGTTTGATCTGATCGTCGGCGCGCCCCTGGAAGACGAGTCCCTCTGTCTCGAAACGCACGAGATCGCCGGATCGGTATGCCCGCTCCCAGCCGAGCGTCGGCATCGGCGCGTACTTCTCGGCATCCTTGGCCGGGTCGAGATAGCGTGCCAGCCCGACGCCGCCGATGACGAGCTCGCCGAGCTCGCCTTCGGCGACGGGTCGTCCCCCGGCATCGACGACAGCGAGGTCCCAGCCATCGAGCGGCAGCCCGATGCGGATCGGCGGTGCACCGGTCAGGCGGGTCGCGCATGCGACGACCGTTGCCTCGGTCGGACCATAGGTGTTCCACACCTCCCGGCCGTCCAACACGAGACGCTCGGCGAGGTCCGGCGGGCACGCCTCGCCGCCGAAGATGAGCAGCCGCACGAGTTCGAGCGACTCGGCCGGCCACAACGCGGCGAGCGTCGGGACCGTCGACACGATCGTGATGCCGTGGGCGATGAGCCACGGGCCGAGATCGACTCCCGAGCGTACGAGCGAGCGCGGTGCCGGGACAAGGCACGCTCCGTTGCGCCAGGCGAGCCACATCTCCTCGCATGACGCGTCGAAGGCGACCGAGAGGCCGGCGAGCACGCGGTCGCCCGGGGCGATGGGCTCCTCCTGCAAGAAGAGGCGGGCCTCTGCGTCGACGAAGGCCGCTGCGGAGCGGTGGGTGACGGCGACCCCCTTCGGTACCCCGGTCGATCCGCTCGTGAAGATCACCCAGGCGTCGTCGTCGGGCTCAGGCGCGCCGACCAGGGGTACGCTGCCGGTCGGCGAGCCGATGGTCGGGATCCCGGAGGTCGGGGGCTCACGATCGACGAGCGTCTCCTTCCCGCGCTGGTCACGTGGGACGAGCAGGCCGTCCGCGCCGATCACGCCGGCGACGTCTGCTTCTCCGAAGACGAGCTCCGCGCGCTCCTCCGGGTCGTCGGCGTCGACGGGAACGTAGGCGGCACCGACGGCCAGCACTGCGAGGATCGAGATATAGAGGGTTCGTGTGCCGGATGGGATGCGGATGCCGACCCTGTCGCCGCGGCGGATTCCGGCGATGCTGAGGCGTGCCGCCGAGTCGTTGACCAGGCGTAGCAGTTCGCGATAGCTGAGGGCACCTGCGCTGTCGGCGAGAGCGGAGGCCTGCGGATGCGCATGCGCCGTCGTGCGGAGAATGTCGATGAGCGTGCGTTCCGCCGCCGCGCGGTCACTCGCGAGCATCAGGCCGATATCGGGAACCTCGGTCATTTCTGTCCTCTCGGCGCCGCCCCGGCTGGACCCGATGCGGCGAAGAGCGAGGATATTGATCACGAGTGTACGCGCGGTGAACAGCGTCGAGCGGGTTCTAGGCTGGGCACGTGCGTAAAGTCATCATCCTCGGTTCGACTGGTTCGATCGGTACACAGGCCCTCGACGTGATCCGGGCCAACCCGGAACGTTTCGAGGTCGTGGGGCTTGCGGCCGGCAGCGACGCTGAGCAGCTCGCGCAGCAGGCTGCGGACTTCCATGTCGACGAGACCGCGCTTGGCGCCGCAGATGCCGAACGCCTCGTGCGCTCGGTCGACGCCGATGTCGTGCTCAATGGCATCACCGGCTCCGTCGGACTCGGGCCGACGCTCGCCGCTCTCGAGACCGGCCGCACCTTGGCGCTCGCCAACAAGGAGTCTCTCATCGTCGGAGGCGAACTCGTCACGTCTGTTGCGAGACCCGGTCAGATCGTCCCGGTGGACTCTGAGCATTCGGCCATCGCCCAGGCGTTGCGCTCTGGCACACCGAGCGAGGTGCGCCGGCTCGTGCTCACAGCGTCGGGCGGGCCGTTCCGCGGGCGCTCCCGAGACTCGCTGAACGGAGTCACACCGGCGCAGGCGCTCGCGCATCCCACCTGGGACATGGGGCTCGTCGTCACGACCAACTCGGCCACCCTCGTCAACAAGGGCCTCGAGGTGATCGAGGCGCACCTGCTCTTCGACGTTCCCTACGACCGCATCGATGTGGTCGTGCATCCGCAATCGATCGTGCACTCGATGGTCGAGTTCGTCGACGGCTCGACCATCGCGCAGGCCTCTCCGCCCGATATGCGGTTGCCCATCTCGCTCGGGCTCGACTGGCCGAACCGGGTCGCCTCGGTCGGGAGGCCACTCGACTGGGCCTCTGCGCAGACGTGGAGCTTCGAGCCCCTCGACGAGGCAGCGTTCCCCGCGGTGACGCTCGCCAAGCAGGTCGGCCGGGCAGGTTCAAGCTATCCGGCAGTCTTCAACGCGGCCAACGAACAGGCCGTGCACGCCTTCCACGCGGGGCGCATCGGCTTTTCTGGCATCGTCGACACGGTCCGCAGGGTGGTCGACGGGCATGAGGCATGGTCGGGGCCGCTCACACGGGAGTCGCTCGTCGCGGCCGAAGACTGGGCGCGTGCTGCGGCGGACGGCTACCTCAGCGGTACGAGTCCGCGGTCCTGAACAGGGCCTCGGGCCACGGTGTCGCGCTCACGCCGAGCAACCGCTCCGTCTCGGCGGAGTCGATCACGAACGGCATGCGGAACTGATAGCTCGACGCCTCCACCTCGCGCATCGTGGGGTTGAAGCGGCCGAGTGTCCTGAGCATCCATGGCGGGTAGCCCGCTACCCGTCCGCTCGTGCCGTAGCGGGCGTTCACCTGAGCGGCGATCTCGGTGCGGGAAAGCGGCTCGTTGCTCGGCACGTGCCAGACGCGACCCCACTCGCTAGAGAAGTCTGCCGCGGCGACGAGGGTCGTGGCGATGTCTGGCAGGTAGCTCCAGCTGTGCGGGGCGATCGGATCGCCGACCACCATGGCCTTCTTCGAGTTCAGCACTGCACGAAAGAACGATTCGCCGAGATGCGCGGTTCCCTTCGCGTTCGGCCCGAAGTAGTCGCTCGCACGCACCTCGACGGCCCTGAGCTCTCCACGTTCGTGCGCTGCACGTGCCACAAACCAGCCGTCGCGGCGCACCTCACCCTTCGTCTCGGCCGGATGCAACGGCGTGCGCTCCGTCATCGGGCCGTCAGGGACTCCGTAGGCGTAGAGGTTTCCCATGAGCACGAGGCCGGCGCCGGAGCGCCTGGCGGCCTCGATCGCGGCGACGAAGACCGGTGGCCAGTCGGTCGCCCATGCCGGATAGGGCGGGTTGGTGCAGAGGAAGATCGTGTCCGCCCCGACAGCGGCGGCTCCGAAGGCGTCGGCGTCCGCAGCGTCGAGGCGCATGGCATCCGCCCCGGCCACGACGGTTCCCGAGCGGCTCGCCGCGATCACCGTGTCGCCGCGCGCGACGAGCTGCTCCGCGAGCTCCCGTCCGATGAGCCCCGTTCCGACCACCAGGTGACGTGCCATCGTCCGCTCCCATTCCTCGCTCCGGTTTCGCGATCCGGCTTCGTGCTCTGATTTCACCGCTCCGACGCGCTCATCATAGGGGGTGGCGGTTATGGCGGCCTCTCAGTCGACGTCGCCCGACGTTCAGCGTTCGCGCAGTCAGCCGTCAGCGGATGGCGGTATCGTGATGCAGTGGAATCCGTGCTGCTCTTCATTCTCGGCGTCGCCATCCTGGCGGTCGGCCTCGCCGTCTCGATCGGGCTCCACGAGATCGGCCACCTCGTGCCGGCGAAGCTCTTCGGCGTCAAGGTGACGCAGTACATGATCGGCTTCGGCCCGACGATCTGGTCGAAGCGCAAGGGCGAGACCGAGTATGGCGTCAAGGCGATCCCCTTCGGCGGCTACATCTCCATGATCGGAATGTTCCCGCCCGCCAGACAGGGCGGCGTGATGCGCAACGCGAGCACGGGTTTCTTCAACACCCTGGTTCAGGATGCCCGCACGGCCAGCGCGAGCACGATCACCGACGGCGACGAGCACCGGGCCTTCTACCGGCTGCCGGTGTGGAAGCGCGTCGTCATCATGTTCGGCGGCCCCTTCATGAACCTTCTCATCGCGGTCGTGCTCTTCGGGGTGCTGCTCATGGGGTTCGGCGCGGCGCAGGTCAGCACGACGGTCGGCAGCGTGTCCGCCTGCGTGCACAACGTGAGCGACACGAGCCAAAAGTGCACGGCGTCCGACCCGGTCGCGCCTGGGGCGGCGGCCGGCATCCTGCCCGGCGACCGGCTCGTCAGCATCGACGGTGCGGCAGTGACGAGCTGGGATCGATCCACTCAGCTCATTCGCGAGTCTGCCGGCGTGCCGCTCACTGTCGTCGTCGAACGCGACGGCGCCACGAAGAACCTGACCGTGACCCCTCTGCTCACCGAGCGGAATGTGACGGATGAAGCTGGTGCCGTCGTGACGGATGCCGACGGCAAGGCCGTGACCCGTCAGGTCGGGTTCGTCGGCATAGGTCCCGCGAGCGAGCTCGTACAACAGCCCGTGACGGCGGTGCTTCCCGCTGTCGGCCAGAACATCGGTGGTGTCGTGCACATCGTCGTCAACCTGCCGCAGCGTCTCGTCGACGTGGCCAATGCCGCCTTCGGGCCGGGAGAACGCGACCCCAACGGGCCCATCAGCGTCGTCGGCGTCGGCCGGGTCGCCGGTGAGATCGCGAGTATCGACACGATCCCGCTGCAAAGCAAGGCGGCGGGCCTCATCGAACTGCTCGCCTCGCTCAACATCGCCCTCTTCGTCTTCAACCTGATCCCGCTCATGCCGCTGGATGGCGGGCACATCGCGGGTGCGCTGTGGGAGGCCGTCCGTCGCGGCTTCGCTTCGCTCTTCCGCAAGCCGGATCCCGGACCGGTCGACACGGCCAAGCTCATGCCGCTCACCTTCGCTGTCGTGATCGTGCTCGGCGGCATGAGCGCGCTGCTCATCTACGCCGACATCGTCAAGCCTGTCAACCTCTTCGGCTGAGGCTTGCGGGGCGGGCGCGCCTACCGCCTGCTCCGGTGCGGCTAACGCCTGTGTCACTGCGGGTGCCGGTCGGCGGGCGACGGTCAGCGGGTGCCGGTCGGCGGGCGACGGTCAGCGTGAGAGCAGCAGTGCGTCGCCCTGTCCGCCGCCCCCGCACAGCGCGACGACGGCCTTGCCTGAGCCGCGTCGTGCGAGCTCGTGGGCTGCGTGCAGCGCCAGCCGTGCGCCGGAGGCGCCGATCGGGTGGCCGATCGCAATCGCTCCGCCATGGATGTTGACGACCTCAGGCGAGAGACCGAGGTCGCGGGTCGACTGCAGGGTCACGGCGGCGAAGGCCTCGTTGATCTCGACGAGGTCCAGATCGCTCGCGGCCCAGCCCTGGCGGGAGAGCGCAGCCCTGATCGCGTTGGACGGCTGCGAGTGCAGCGAGTTGTCGGGTCCGGCCACATGACCGGACGCCTCGACTGTGGCCAGCCATGGCAGTCCGCGTTCCTCGGCGAACCGGCGGCTCGAAAGCACGAGCGCGCTCGCCCCGTCGCTCAACGGCGACGAGTTGCCCGCCGTGATCGTCCCGTCCGGGGTGAAGGCCGGACGTAGGCCGCCCAGGGTATCGGTCGTGCTCTCGCCTCGCACACCCTCATCGCCTGCGATCACGATGGGGTCCCCCTTGCGCTGCGGCACGGGCACGGAGGCGATCTCGGAGTCGAAGATGCCCGCAGCCTGCGCCGCCGCCGCCCGCTGGTGCGATGCCGCGGCGATCTCATCCTGCTCCCGTCGTCCGATGCCGAGCCTGCCGTTGACGTGTTCGGTCGACTCGCCCATCGAGAGACCGTCGAAGGCGTCCGTCAAACCGTCGTACGCCGCGTGGTCGAGAGCGCCGATCGTGCCGTAGGCCCAGCCCTTTCGGGAGCCGGCCAGCAGGTGCGGCGCGTTGGTCATGGACTCCTGCCCTCCCGCGACGACGACATCGGCCTCGCCGAGGCGGATGAGCCTGGCGGCGTCGACCACCGCGGCGAGACCCGAAAGGCACACCTTGTTGAGCGTCATAGCCGGGACGTTCCACGGGATGCCTGCCGCGATGGCGCTCTGCTTGGCCGGATTCTGACCGGCGCCGGCTTGCAACACCTGACCCATGAGCACGGCGGCGACCTCATCTGCGCTCACCCCCGACGTGGCGATCGCGTCGGCGATGGCGATCGTGCCGAGCTGCACGGCCGTGAGGGCGGCGAACTGGCCGTTGATGCGGCCCTGAGGTGTTCGCGAACCGGACAGGATGACGACCTCGATAGCGCTCATGACGCTGACTCCTTGTCTGCGAGCTTGTGTCTGCAGGGGCTCTTCGACTTTAACGCCGAAGTGTGGGCGCGACATACCGGGCCCAGCCGCGTGTGAGAGACGGCGCGTAAGCTAGCAGGGTGCCAGCAGTGAATCTCGGAATGCCGAAAGTGCCGGAGGTCCTCGCTCCGCGCCGCACCTCTCGTCAGATCAAGGTCGGCAAGGTGCTCGTAGGCGGCGACGCGCAGATCAGCGTGCAGTCGATGACCACGACACCGACGCCGAACATCAACGCGACGTTGCAGCAGATCGCCGAACTCACCGCGTCGGGATGCGACATCGTGCGCGTTGCCGTGCCGAGCCGCGACGATGCAGAGGCGCTGCCGATCATCGCCAAGAAGAGCCAGATCCCGGTCATCGCAGACATCCACTTCCAGCCCAACTACGTCTATGCCGCGATCGACGCCGGATGTGCCGCCGTGCGCGTCAACCCGGGCAATATCCGCAAGTTCGACGATCAGGTGGGCGAGATCGCCCGTCGCGCCAAGGAGGCGGGTGTCAGCATCCGCATCGGTGTCAATGCCGGTTCGCTGGATCCTCGGCTGCTGCAGAAGTACGGCAAGGCGACGCCGGAGGCGCTCGTGGAGAGCGCCGTGTGGGAGGCGAGCCTGTTCGAAGAGCACGACTTCCACGACTTCAAGATCTCGGTCAAGCACAACGACCCGATCGTCATGGTCAAGGCCTACCGTCTGCTCGCAGAGCGCGGGGACTGGCCGTTGCACCTCGGCGTGACTGAAGCCGGTCCAAGCTTCCAGGGCACCATCAAGAGCGCCACCGCGTTCGGCATCCTGCTCTCTGAGGGCATCGGCGACACGATAAGGGTCTCTCTCAGCGCGCCTCCGTCCGAAGAGGTCAAGGTCGGGCTGCAGATCCTGCAATCGCTCAATCTGCGTGAGCGCAAGCTCGAGATCGTCTCCTGCCCGAGCTGTGGACGCGCGCAGGTCGACGTCTACAAGCTCGCCAACGATGTGACCGACGGTCTCGAGGGTATGACGGTGCCGCTGCGCGTCGCGGTGATGGGATGCGTCGTGAACGGGCCCGGCGAGGCGCGCGAAGCGGACCTCGGCGTTGCCTCCGGCAACGGCAAGGGGCAGATCTTCGTCAAGGGCGAGGTCATCAAGACCGTGCCGGAGTCCGAGATCGTCGCGACCCTCATCGAAGAGGCCAATCGGATCGCGGCCGAGATGCCGGCGAACGACACCTCGATCGGGGCGCCGGTCGTCACCGCCGGCTGAGTTCAGGCCGTTCGCGCGACGAGACCCTCCTCCGCGAGCACGAAGCGTGCCGCGCCCGTCGCGATGTCAACGGAGTCGAGCGTCACCGTCACGTGCGAACCGGGTTTCGGGCGCTCCGGGGCGGCGCATTCCGCGGTGACGGCCGGCTGGACGAGCTGGATGACGGCAGTGTCGCCGCGCTGAGCCAGAACCGTCGCGGCGAAGCGCCGACCGATCTTGTCGCTCAGCAGCGCCGCCTCGACTCGGTCGACGGAGGCCGAGTCGAGCTGCGCCGCAATACGCGACGATGCGCCCATGATCGTGGGCAGCTCGCCGAGTGATTCGCGAGCCCACCTGGGAACGTCGGTGCCGTTGCTCAGGGCCTCGCAGATGACGAGGGACCAGCGGTCGACGAGCCGGCGCAGGGGGGCCGTCGTATGCGCGTAGGGGGCGCCGACAGCCGACTGCACCGGATCGGCCGGGGTGAAGCCGTTCATCGCAACGTAGCCTGCACCGCGGAACAGGCCGGTTGCGGCCTGCATGATCGCGAGTGCGGCGGGATCGCTGCGGTCGAGACCGCGCAGGTATTCCCCGTACTCCTGGTCTTCCGGCCACGGTTGCCCGAGCGCCTCCGTCTGCCGACGGAAGGTCGAGACCGCGTCCTCGCCCGGCGGGGGCATCGTGCGCAAGATGCCCACCCGCCCGTTCAGCATCATCTCGGCCGCGGCCATCCCCGTCATGAGCGAGAGCTGGGCATTCCAATCCTCGACGGGCAGTGGCAGACGCCGCTCGATCGAGTAGCCGCCGTCGTTGCGCACGATCTCCTCGTCGGGGGTGTTGAGACTCGCGCCGCCGCGACGGCGTTCGAGCTCGATGCGTGCGAGACCGACGACCTTGAGCAGGGCGAGGGAGGCATCGGCGGTTCCGTCGTCGATGGCGGCCTGCACTTCGTCGTAGTCGTACTGCCGCCTCGATCTGACACGTGCCCGACGTACCCTCACCGATCGCACGGCTGCTTCGGGGTCGAGGTGGAACTCCCAGACGAATGCCCCGCGTTCGACGCCGGGAAGAAGGGATCCTGCACCGTCACTGATCGAGGGGGGATGCAGGGGGATGCGCCCGTCTGCGGCGTAGATCGTCTGCCCGCGCTGCCTGGCCTCGCCGTCGACGGCTCCGCCGGGCACGACGAAGGCGGGAACATCGGCGATCGCGTAGTGCACGAGGTACCCGGAGCCGGTCGCCTCCAGGTGCAGCGCCTGGTCGAGGTCGGTCGCTCCCATCGGGTCTATCGTGACGAAGTCGATGTCGGTGCGATCCAGATCGGGCAGCACGACGGATGCCGCTGCATCCTCCGCTTCGGCGAGCACCGACGGCGGGAAACCGGTCGGCAACTCGAAGGCGGTGCGCAATGAGGCGAGTGCTCGGGCGAGTTCGCTCTGCGCGGCGGATGCTGCGACATGTGGCCGGCGTGAGGGCATGCGCCCAGCCTATGCGGCGCTCGATAAACTAACGCTCGTGCCTACACGCCTCTCGAACTACTTTCTGCGCACCCTCCGCGACGATCCCTCGGATGCCGAGGTCGCGAGTCATCGTCTGCTCGTGCGGGCCGGTTACATTCGGCGTCAAGCTCCCGGCATCTTCGCCTGGCTGCCGCTCGGCTTGCGTGTCAAGGAGAAGATCGAGCGCATCATCCGCGAGGAGATGACTGCGGCGGGAGCGCACGAGGTGCATTTTCCGGCGCTGCTTCCCAAGGAGCCCTACGAGCTGACCGGCAGGTGGGAGGAGTACGGTGACGGGTTGTTCCGGCTGCAGGACCGCAAGGGGAGCGACCTGTTGCTCGCCCCGACGCACGAGGAGGTCTTCACGCTGCTCGTGAAAGACCTGTACAACTCCTATAAGGATCTGCCGCTGTCGATCTACCAGATCCAGGACAAGTACCGTGACGAGGCGCGCCCCCGCGCTGGACTGCTGCGCGGCCGCGAGTTCACGATGAAGGATGCCTACTCCTTCGACTACACCGACGCGGGCCTCGATGCCAGCTACCAGGCGCAACGCGACGCGTACGAGCGCATCTTCACGCGTCTCGGCCTCGAATACGTGATCGTTCAGGCGGATGCCGGAGCGATGGGCGGCTCCAAGAGCGAGGAGTTCTTGCATCCGACCCCCATCGGCGAGGACACCTTCGTGCGCTCGGCGGGCGGCTACGCGGCGAACGTCGAGGCGTTCACGACGACGCCTCCTCCAGTTCGAAGCTATGACGCGTTGACCCCGGCCGAGGTGCTCGACACCCCGGACACGCCCACGATCCAGACACTCGTCGACCGCGCGAACACGGCCCACCCGCGGCCGGACGGCCGCGCCTGGACGGCGGCAGACACCCTCAAGAACGTCGTGCTCGCGCTCACGCAGCTCGACGGCACGCGCGAGCTCGTGATCATCGGGCTCCCCGGAGACCGTGAGGTCGACACCAAGCGCGCCGAGGTCGCGTTCCAGCCGGCCGCTGTCGAGGCGGCGACCGAGGAGGACTTCGCGAAGCACCCCAGGTTGGTCAAGGGCTATATCGGACCGTGGTCCGCCACCGGGCCCGTCCTCGGCGAGGAGTCGAGCACGGGCATCCGCTACGTCGTCGATCCCCGCATAGTCGACGGTTCCGGGTGGATCACCGGGGCGAACGAGCACGGCAAGCATGTCTTCGGACTCGTGGCCGGCCGCGATTTCGGCCACGACGGCACCGTCGAAGTGGCTGGGGTGCTGCCCGGCGACCCCGCTCCTGATGGCTCCGGGCCGGTCGAGCTCGCCCGCGGCATGGAGATCGGCCATGTCTTCCAGCTCGGTCGTAAATACGCGGAGGCCTTCGGGCTCAAGGTGCTTGACGAGAACGGCAAGCTCGTCACCGTGACGATGGGCTCCTATGGCATCGGCGTCACCCGCATCCTCGCGATCATCGCCGAACTGAACAACGACGACAAGGGGCTCGTCTGGCCGGCATCCGTCTCTCCCTTCGACGTCCACGTCATCGCGACGGGCCGGGATGACGCGGCGTTCGAGGCCGCGGAGATCGTCGTCGCCTCGCTCGAGGCCGTGGGCAAGAGCGTGCTCTACGACGACCGTCCGAAGGTCTCTCCCGGGGTGAAGTTCGGCGATGCCGAGCTCATCGGCGTTCCGAAGATCGTGATCGCGGGCCGCGGGGTCTCCGAGGGACTCGTGGAGCTCTGGGATCGTGCGACCGGAGAGCGCACCCCCGTCGCGATCACGGAGATCGCCGCAGCGTTCTCCTAGCTTCTTGCCGCGTTCTCTAGTTTTAGCTTCTAGGCTTCGTGCCGTGTTCTCCTGGTTCCTTGCCGCGTTCTCCTGGTTTCTTGCCGCGTTCTCCTGGTTTCGTGCCGTGTCCTCGCGACTGCCTCCCGGCCTCGTCTCTACCCGCGAACCGGCAGTCGTCGCCGTTCTGGGAGCGCGATAAGGGCGACGACTGCCAGTTCGGTGAGCGACCCCGCGGAGAGCGACGACGGAGTTTCACGGGATCGTCACGGGACGTTCACCGAGCGGGGGCGGATGCGGACGGCGTTCACAGTCCATCCTGGTATGACCGACCTCACCAGCGATTGGGACACCGATGACTCTCGAACACCCGCGTCTCCTGCCGATGGCCGACCATGTGCGTGGCAAGCGCTCGGCCGTGACCTGTCAGCTCAAGTGCGCCAATGCGTGCCTCGGCGACGAGTGCAACACCTCCTCCAACCCGTCGTTCCGAGACATCGCCTCCGTCGCGCTGTCGCGGCGCGCGCTGCTAGGACTCGGCACGGCCGGCGCGCTCGCCCTCATCGTCGGCGATGCGGCGACGGATGCGCCCGCCGCGCAGGCGGCCGGAGCCGCACCCGCTGTGCCGGCCGGCGCAGGTCTCTCCTTCGGACCGATCGCCCCCGTCGACAAGGCCGTCGACGCCTTTGTCGTGCCGGAAGGCTTCTCGTGGAGCCCGATCATCCGCTGGGGCGACCCGCTCTTCGCCGACTCGCCGGCCTTCGACATCCACAGCCAGACGGCCGCCGCGCAGGAGCGCCAGTTCGGCTACAACAACGACTACCTCGCCATCGTCCCCGACGCGAGCGGCACAAGCGGTGTGCTCGTCTGCAACCACGAGTACGTGAACCCGAACATCATGTTCCCCGCTTCGAGTGACCCGGCAGTGCTCGAAGACCGTGCCAATCTCTACAAGGCCGCGCAGGGCATGACCGTCGTCGAGCTCACCCGTCCGGCCGTCGGCCAGCCGTGGAGCTATGTTCAGGGTGGCGCACGCAACCGCCGTCTCACGGTCGAGACCGAGTTCGAACTGACCGGTCGGGCCGCCGGCTCGACGCTGCTGAAGACGATCGACGACCCGAGCGGACGGATCGTGCGCGGCACGCTCGGCAACTGCGCTGGCGGGCTCACCCCATGGGGCACGATCCTCTCGGGTGAGGAGAACTTCAACGGCTACTTCACGGCTCCAACGGTCAGCGCGGAGCGCAAGCGCTATGGGCTGGCTGCGCTCACGACTTCGACGACGTGGGAGCGCTACGACCCGCGCTTCAACGCCGACAATCCCGGTTACGAGAACGAGCCGAACCGCTTCGGATACATCGTCGAGATCGACCCGCAGAACCCGACCGCCATGCCGCTCAAGCACACGGCGATGGGCCGGTTCAAGCACGAGGGCGCGAACGTCATCGTTGGCGACGACGGCAAGGTTGTGGCGTACATGGGCGACGACGAGCGCAACGACTACCTCTACAAGTTCGTCTCCAAGCACAAGTACAACCCGAAGAACAACCCGGGCGCGCGCAAGCAGAACCGCCGTCTGCTGAGCGATGGCGACCTCTACGTCGCGAAGTTCACGGGCAACTCCGCCGCCGAGATCGACGGCTCCGGGCGGCTTCCGAGCGACGGGCTCTTCGATGGAACGGGGGAGTGGGTTGCGCTCACGCACAAGGGTGAGAGCGCCGTTCCTGGTATGACCACCGAACAGGTGCTCGTGTACACACGGCTCGCCGCGGATCTCGCGGGAGCCACGAAGATGGACCGCTGCGAGGATGTCGAGCCCAGCCTGGCTACTGGCAAGGTCTACATCGCCTGCACGAACAATTCCGATCGCGGCAAGGCGGGCAAGAACGCGCCGGCCGATGAGGCGAACCCGCGCAACGGAAACCGTGACGGCCACGTGATCGAGCTCACTGAGGTGTCCGGTCAGGGTGGCACTCGCTTCGCGTGGAACATCCTGCTGCTCTGCGGCAACCCGGCGACCGACTCGACCACGTACTTCGCCGGCTATCCGAAGGAGCAGGTGTCGCCGATCTCCTGCCCCGACAACGTCGCCTTCGACTCCGAGGGCAACCTGTGGATATCGACCGACGGTGCGCCGAGCAAGATCGGCACGAACGACGGTCTGTTCAAGGTTCCGCTCGAAGGACCGGAGCGCGGTCGCGTGCAGCAGTTTCTCTCGGTGCCGCGCGACGCCGAGACCTGTGGTCCCGTCATCCACGACCAGGACGGTCTCGTCTTCGTCGCCGTGCAGCACCCGGGCGAGGAGGGTGCATGGGAGGCGCCGCACTCGCTGTTCCCCGACTATGTCGATGCGGACGGCGGCGGCAAGTTCCGTGCACCTCGCCCGGCGGTGGTGCAGTCCTGGAGATCGAGCGCACTCTGAGTCGTCCCTCGTAGTTGTTCCTCGAACCGGCAGTCGTCGCCCCTATGGGAGCGCCATAGCGGCGGCGACTGCCGGTTCGGTGCGTTGGGATGCGCGAAGCGAATGCTGCCAGTGGTGACGGGAGTCGTGGGAGTCGGGTAACTTAGACCTCTAGCCCGCTGTGCGGTGGTGCGGCGGTGAGACTTGAATAGATGAATAGAGGAGGCCGGCAATGGACATCGACCTCAGCGTCCTGCGTCTGATGGAACGCGAGAAAGACATCCCCTTCGAGGAACTCGTGGAGATCATCGAACAGGCCATCTTGACCGCGTACCTCAAGCACGTCAATCCGGCCGCACACGGGCATCTGAACCCGGATGGCGCGCGTGTGCATCTCGACCGCAAAAGCGGCCACGTCTCGGTCTTCGTACCGGAGCTCGACGAGGAGGGCAACGTCGTCGGCGAGGCCGAGGACAGCCCGAGCGACTTCGGCCGGATCGCCGCCTTCGCGGCCAAGCAGATCATCAACCAGCGGCTGCGCGACATCGCAGACGACGCGGTGCTCGGTGAGTTCCGCGGACGCGAGGGCGATATCGTCGCCGGTGTGATCCAGCAGGGGCCGAACCCGCGCATGATCCACGTCGATCTCGGCAGCGTCGAGGCGATCCTACCGCCCGAGGAGCAGGTTCCCGGTGAGGAGTACAACCACGGGTCGCGTATCCGCGTGTACGTGACGAGCGTCAGCAAGGGGCTCAGGGGGCCGCAGATCACGGTCTCCCGCACGCATCCCGCGCTCGTGCGCAAGCTGTTCGCGCTCGAGGTTCCCGAGATCGCGAGCGGGGTCGTCGAGATCGTGTCCCTGGCTCGCGAGGCCGGCCATCGCACCAAGATCGCTGTGCGTGCGACCGAGCCGGGTGTGAACGCCAAGGGCGCGTGCATCGGCGAGCTCGGCCAGCGTGTGCGTGCGGTGACGGCAGAGCTCAACAACGAGAAGATCGACATCGTCGACTACTCGGAGGATCTCGCCACCTTCGTCTCGAGTGCGCTCTCGCCCGCGAAGGTCACGAGTGCCTTCGTCATCGACGAGTCGCTCAAGGCCGTTCGGGCGCTCGTGCCGGACTACCAGCTTTCGCTCGCGATCGGCAAGGAGGGGCAGAACGCCCGCCTCGCCGCCAAGCTGACGGGCGCGAAGATCGACATCCAGCCCGACTCGATCCTCGAAGAGGACTAAGGCGCCTTGGGAGCCAGCCGGCTTTCGCGAAAGCGCGAGCTGCACGCGCACGTGACGTAGCCTCGATCGTGACGAGAACGCACGAGGCTGTGCTCGCGCAGACCTTGTCCCCGGCCTCTCGCCTCGAGGAGGAGTGCTAACATGGAACCCGTTAGAACGTGCGTTGGGTGCCGTTCGCGTGATCCGAGATCCTCTCTTCTGAGGGTCGTGGCCCGGGGATCAGAACTTGTGGTGGATGACACCGCCACACTTCCCGGGCGTGGCGCGTGGCTGCATCCGACTCTTGAGTGTTTTCGCTCAGCCGTGCAGCGCCGGGCCTTCGGGCGGGCGCTCAAGGCGAACGAGGCGCTCGACACGGAAACTTTAGAGAACAGGCTGAACGGCACAGTGATCACCAATGAGTGACAACTAATGAGCGGCTCGAAATGAGACCCGTCCGTCTTTTTTAATGGTCTGCCCCTGTCCGGGTGCAGACCCGGAACAGGAGAATTGTGGCTGCAAATCCACGCGTGCACGAGATCGCAAGCGAGATCGGTGTAGACAGCAAGATCGCTCTTGCGAAACTCAAGGAGATGGGCGAGTTCGTCAAGGGCCCGTCTTCCAGTATCGCTCCGCCGGTCGCCCGGCGGCTGAAGGCTGCTCTCGAGGCGGACGGTGTCTCCGTCCAGGCCGCCGAGGCACCGACCAAGCCCGCTGCGGCGAAGCCTGCGGCGGCGAAGCCCACCCCCCAAGCCCCTGCCGCTCCGGTCGTCAAGGAGGCTCAGGAGGCCCCTGTGGCCGAGGCCGTTCCAGTTCCGGTCGCCCCGCTCACTGTTGCCGAGCGTCAGGCCCAGGCTGAGGAGCGCGCCGCCGCCGCCGAGGCCGCGACGTCGACGGATGCCCCGGCCGCTTCGTCTGCGAGTGCTCCGGCTTCCACAACCACGAACTCGTCGATCCCTCGCCCCGGCGCGCCCCGTCCTGGCGCTCCCCGCCCCGGCAACAACCCCTTCGCCTCCAATCAGGGCATGGGTCAGCGTCCCGCGAACCCACGGCCGGGCAACAACCCGTTCGCGAGCGCACAAGGCATGGGTCAGCGTCCGACTCCGAGCAACATCCCGCGTCCGGCGGCTCAGCGCCCCGGTTCGCCGCGTCCGGGTGGTCCCGGCATGGGCCAGCGCCCGGTCGGCTTCGGCCAGCGTCCGGGCGCCGGTGGCTTCCAGCGCCCCGGTGGTGCGGGCGGAGCCCGCCCGGCCGGAGGAGGTTTCCAACGTCCTGGTGGCGCTGGTGGCGCCCCGGGTGCCGGTGGCGGTTTCGCTCCACGCCCGGCCGGCGGCGGCGGTCGTGGTCGTGGCCCCGGCGGTGGAACGGCTGGAGCGTTCGGTCGCGGTGGCGGCAAGAGCAAGGCTCGCAAGTCGAAGCGGACGAAGCGGCAAGAGTTCGAGCTGCGGGAGGCCCCATCGCTCGGTGGCGTCAGCGTTCCCCGTGGCGACGGCGACACCGTCGTCCGACTGCGCCGTGGTGCCTCGATCACGGACTTCGCCGACAAGATCGATGCCAGCCCCGGCAACCTCGTGACCGTGCTGTTCCATCTCGGAGAGATGGCGACGGCGACGGAGTCGCTCGACGAGGCCACTTTCGCCATTCTCGGCGAGGAACTCGGTTACAAGATCCTCGTCGTCTCTCCTGAAGAAGAGGATCGTGAACTGCTCGAGGGCTTCGACATCGATCTCGATCAGGAACTCGAGGACGAGACCGACGAAGACCTCGAGATTCGTCCACCGGTCGTGACCGTCATGGGCCACGTCGACCACGGTAAGACCCGACTGCTCGACGCCATCCGCAATGCGAACGTCGTCGCCGGCGAGGCGGGAGGCATCACGCAGCATATCGGTGCCTATCAGGTGTGGACCGAGCACGAAGGCCTCGAGCGTGCCATCACCTTCATCGACACCCCCGGTCACGAGGCGTTCACCGCCATGCGTGCTCGTGGCGCACAGGTCACCGACATCGCGATCCTCGTTGTCGCGGCCGACGACGGCATCATGCCACAGACGATCGAAGCGCTCAACCACGCTCAGGCGGCGAATGTGCCGGTCGTGGTCGCCGTCAACAAGATCGATAAGGAAGACGCCAATCCGCAGAAGGTGCGCCAGCAGCTCACCGAGTTCGGACTGGTCGCCGAGGAATACGGCGGCGACGTCATGTTCGTCGACGTGTCCGCTCGCAACAACATCGGCATCCAAGACCTCCTCGACGCTGTGCTGCTGACGGCTGACGCCGGTCTCGATCTGCGGGCGAACCCGCACAAGGACGCTCGCGGCGTGGCCATCGAGGCCAAGCTCGACAAAGGCCGTGGTGCGGTTGCAACCGTGCTCATCCAGTCGGGAACGCTGCGTGTCGGCGACTCGATCGTCGCCGGAACTGCCTACGGACGTGTTCGTGCCATGGCCGACGAGAACGGCGATTCGGTCGAGGCCGCCTACCCGTCGCGTCCCGTTCAGGTGCAGGGTCTCTCGAGCGTCCCGCGTGCAGGCGACACCTTCCTCGTCACCGACGAGGACCGCACGGCTCGTCAGATCGCCGAGAAGCGCGAGGCGGCCGAGCGCAACGCGCAGCTCGCACGCGCCCGCAAGCGCATCAGCCTCGAAGACTTCACCCGCGCGCTCGAAGAGGGCAAGGTCGAGTCGCTCAACCTCATCCTCAAGGGCGACGTCTCCGGCGCCGTCGAGGCGCTCGAGGAGTCGTTGCTCAAGATCGAGGTCGACGACAGCGTCCAGCTCCGCATCATCCACCGCGGTGTGGGTGCGATCACCGAGTCGGATGTCAACCTCGCGACGATCGACAATGCGATCATCGTGGGCTTCAACGTGCGTCCGGACACGAAGGCGCGCGAGCGCGCCGCGCGCGAGGGTGTCGACATCCGCTTCTACTCGGTCATCTACAACGCGATCGACGAGATCGAGAGCTCGCTCAAGGGCATGCTCAAGCCTGAGTACGAAGAAGTCCAGTCCGGTGTCGCCGAGATCCGCGAGATCTTCCGCTCCTCGAAGTTCGGCAACATCGCCGGTGTCATCGTGCGCTCCGGAACGATCACTCGCAACGCCAAGGCGCGGGTCATCCGCGACGGGGTCGTCGTGGGGGACAATCTCGCGATCGAGTCGCTGCGCCGTTTCAAGGACGACGTCACCGAGGTGCGTACGGATTTCGAGGCCGGTATCGGTCTCGGCAAGTTCAACGACATCCAGATCGGCGACGAGATCGAGACGATCGAGCTCAAGGAGAAGCTGCGCGGCTGACGCGCCGTTGGGCGCTCCGACCGAGCACCGGTAGCCGAGACACGAGACGTGCTCTCGGCTTCCGGCCGTTCTCATATCTGATTCCGACGCGGTAGCGTCTATGCACGACCCCACGCAGGAGAGAAGACCATGGCAGATCCGGCACGTGCCAGAAAGATGGCCGATCGCATCAAAGTGATCGTCGCGAAGCGCCTCGAGCGGGGCATCCGCGATCCGAGACTCGGTTTCGTGACCATCACGGACGTTCAGATGACCGGCGACCTGCAGCATGCCTCGGTGTTTTACACGGTGTATGGAACCGAGGAGGAACGTGCCGACACCGCTGCGGCTCTCAAAGCGGCGACCGGGATGCTGCGCAGCGAGGTCGGCAAGAACATCACGGCCCGGCTCACTCCGTCCCTCGAGTTCATCCTCGATGCGATCCCCGAGAACGCCGCGCACATCGAAGGTCTGTTGCGTGAGGCGCGCGAGCGCGACACCGCCGTCGCCGGCTTGGCCGCGACAGCGGAGTACGCGGGAGACGCGGACCCCTACGTCAAGCCGCGGGAAGAAGCCGAGGGCGAGGACTTCGACGAAGATCTCGCCGAAGCCGAAGCCGAAGACAAGGCTGAGGCTGAGGCCGAGGCCGAGGCCGAAGACGAGGCAGGCAAGGCTTAGCCTGGTCCCGCCGTTGATGAAAGGTCCCCGGCTCGAAGGAGTCGGGCGTTTCCGTATTCGTATTCGTAGTCGTCGATGGTGGGAAGTCGATGGTGGGAATGAGTGTACCCATTGCTTTCGTGGTCATTCGTCGTCATGACGGCGTCGCTGTCCGCGTTCAGGACAGACCTGGGTGCAGCCTGGTAGCAGCAGTAGTAGATCCTTCGAAAAGAAAGAGGATGGATCTTCTCATTCCCCTCACCGGGTGGGTGCCTAGCCCGCCGGGTGCTCGGCGAGATAGCTCGCCGAGCCGGGGGCGCCGCCGCGCATGGAGAGTACATTCCCACCCGTGTCGAAGGTGATCCACGCATTGTAGTACTCGCCGTCGACGGGAACGTCGAAGGTGAGCATCGTCTGCGTCTCGCCGTTCACGAAGATCGGACGCTTGTCGAGATAGACCCACTGTCCTCCGTCGGAGGACTCGGATGGATCGATACCGCTCAATCCGTGGGCGACGGTGATGAGCTCGCCCATGATCCCGTAGTCGACCGCGGTCGCGTCGAAGAGCTCTTCGACGAGCTCTCCTGGCTCGGGCTGCGTGCTGTCTGCCCCGTCGCGGGTGACGGTCTGCGCGGACACGCTGAAGCGGTCCACCGTCTGCGCTCCCGGAGTCGTCGGCGCGCTCGCGGCGACGTCGGCACGCCAGAAGCTCAGGCTCGTGACGAACGGTCCGACCTTCTCGACGAGGGCGTCGACCTGCCGCCGCGCATTGTCTCCTACGAAGATGTCGGCCTCGGCCGCCGCTTCGGCCTGTCCGGCCTCCTCGGCGGCTTGCCGCCCCTCCCACCCGGATGCCGAGCGCACCTCGTCGAGCGTCGTCTCACCGTTCACGAGCTGTGCCATGATCGGATACGCCGGAATGAGCGCGAGCGCGGCTCCGGCGAGGAGACCGAAGCCGTATGCCCATACGGGAATGCGCCGTAGTCTGGAGGTATTCGCCGCGCTCGCTTGAGGCACCCAGACAGGCGCACTCCGCGTTGTACGCACGGCCTGGTCCGAGAGCGCCTGCACAGCCCAATCATCGGGCGGGTTCATGACGATAGCGACCGCAGAGGGAGCCTTCTGCGCGAGCGCAACCACTACGACGCACTCCGGTTGCAGGCGCGGGATCTCGACGATGTCGACGAGGCGCCGGGTACGCACCTGATAGGGAGAGCCGAAGCGCGGCATCACGAGCAGATCGATGTCGCACAGTGGCTGGTCGTTGATCGAGGTTCCGGTCCTAGCAATGGCGAGCACACGCGCCAAAGCGAGCCGGCCTTCGCTCCGGGCGAGCTGGATGTCCTCGGGCTTGCTCTCGGCTCCGAAGACCCCGCTCGCACTGCGGGCCACGAGCACTAGGGGGGTCAAGACGCCAGCCGCGATCGCGGTCGTGACCACCAGGCCGGTCCAAGCCTCGTCGGCCGAGAGGATCCACGCGACGGCTCCGGCGACGGCGGCACCGATGAGGGCGGAGACGAGGATCCGGATCATGAGCATACGCTATCGCCTGTTCGGGTGCCGCCGATCCTCCCGTCCTGAGCCTCACGACGGGAGAGTGTAGCCGTCGACCGTCGCGATCGCGAGGCCGTCGCCGAGCAGACCCGTGAGCGCGCGGTCGCGTTGCACGGCGTCCGGCCAGAGCTGCTCGATCTCGGTGTCGGTCACCGGTCGGTGGGTCGAGCGCAGCTCGCGCATGATGAGGCCGCGCACCTGGCGGTCGGAGCCCTCATACTTCTTCTGCGTGGGCTTGCGTGCCCCGAGGTACGGTGGATAGCCCTGGGCGCGCCAAGCGCACGCCTCGCGGATGGGACATTCCTGGCAGCGGGGTGCGCGAGCTGTGCAGACGATCGCACCGAGTTCCATGATGCCGGCGTTGAAGGTGCGCGCTTCCACGACGCCACGGGGCAGGATGGCCTCCATCGCCGTCAGGTCGCGGCGGCTCGGCGGTCCGGGCTCGCCCTGCCCGTCGACGGCTCGCGCGATGACCCGGCGGGTGTTCGTGTCCACCACCGGATGCCGATGGCCGTACGCGAAGGCGGCGACGGCTCGCGCCGTGTAGTCGCCGACCCCGCTGAGCGCCAGCAGGGCACCGACGTCCTCGGGTACCGTGCCCCCGTGCCGTTCGGTGATCTCCACGGCCGCCGCATGCAACCATAGGGCGCGACGCGGATAGCCGAGGCTCGCCCAAGCGCGCACCGCCGATGCGGGCGGTTCGGCGGCGAGTTCGACCGGTGACGGCCAGCGGTCCAGCCAGGCTTCGAGATGCGGGATGACTCGGTTGACCGGTGTCTGCTGCAGCATGAACTCGCTCACGAGGGTGCCCCAGGCGGTGAAGCCCGGGCGGCGCCAGGGCAGATCCCGCCCGTTCTCACGGAACCAGACGATGATCGCGGCGGCAATGACCTCGGTCTCGAACGTGCGCCGGTCGTGGGAGTCGTCTGTCGTGCGTCTCGTGATGTGGGTGCCCGCTGTCGTGTCCATCACCTCCAGCGTAGGCTCGCACCATGGAACTCGTCTCGACCCCACGCGTGCGGCTCCTGCGGGACCTTGCGACCGAGATCGCCCACGATCACGGTCGCGGGCGCGTGATCGTGGCGGTCGACGGCGTCGAGCGCTCGGGCAAGACCGCCTTCGCGGACGACCTGGGGGCGGTGTTCGCCGAGCGCGGCCATGCGGTGTTCCGGGCGAGCCTGGAGTTCTTCCACCGATCCCGCGCCGAGCAGGACGCCTTCGGGCCCGACACTCCCGAGCGCTACTACGGCTACGGGTTCGACTACTCGTTGCTGCGCCGAGTCCTCATCGGCCCGTTCCGGCTTTCGGGAAGCACCGGATTCGTTACCAGAGCCTTCGACCCCGCACGTGACGCCCGCATGGTTCCGAAGTGGGAGACGGGTCCGGCCGATGCGGTGCTCATCGTCGACGGGCGCTTCGCCAACCGGCCCGAGCTGCGGGATCTCTGGGACTACAGCATCCTGCTCGACGCGGAGCCTGCTGAGGGTGTGGCAGGCGCTCCGGACCGCCGGTACCTCTCGATCGCGAATCCGCGTTCCGCGGCATCGGCCATCGTCGACAACCACGAGCCGTCCGCGCCGCGACGTCTCCTCGCCGACGCCTCTTAGCTAGAGCCGGATCTGCTGACGTCTCATCGCTAGAGCCGGATCCGAGCGGAGACCGCGTCCGGTGTCGGATGCACCCCACTCGCCTCGACCTCGTGCACCATGGCGGTGATCGCCGCATTGACCGGTGTGGGGATGCCGACAGTCGAGCCTTCCCGCACCACGACGCCGTTGAGGTGGTCGATTTCGCTGCGTTGGCCGCGTCGCAGGCTCTGCAGAGTCGAACCGAGGTTGGGCACAGTGCCCATGCGCGCCTTCATGAGCAACGGCAGCAGTTGACCGATCCAGATCGGCAGCCGGGCGAAGAGCCTGAGCCGTCGATCCCCGAGACCCTGCAGTGTTCCGAAGCGGATGCCACGCGCTGTTCCGACCCGCACCGCCTCGCGCATGCTCGCCGTCATGATACGACGGAGGCCGCGATGGGCGACGACCGTCTGAACGCTCAGACCGGTGGCGGCGGGGAGGCCGTTGAGCATGTTGACGACGAGTTTCGTCCACTGCGCTCCGACGAAGTCGTCGATCGCTACGACGGGTGCGGCAGCCGAGAGCAGTGTCTGCCATCGTCGGGTCTCATCGTCGACGGGTCCGGATCCGCGGCCGATGTAGGTGGATGCCGGCGTCGTGATCGTGACGTGGCCAGGTTCCGTGTAGTTCGCGGCGATGATCGAGAGAGCCCCGAAGCACGACGATCGAGGCAGGAGGCGTTCGGCGGTCGCGACGCCGTCGAGTCCGTTCTGAAGGACGATGACGGATGCTCCGTCGATGACCGCCGCGTTGTCGTCGATCGCCGCAGCCGCATCCTGAGCCTTCGTGCACACGAGCACGAGTTCTGGGGTCTCGTCGAGTCGTTCGAGGGCATGCACCCATTCGTGCGCCTCGCCGAAGCCGCCGTCGAGGCGGATGCCGCCGGAGCGGATCGCCGCGAGACCGGCACCGCGCGCCGTCACGGTCACCTCGTGCCCTGCACGGGCAAGGAGCACCGCGAAGGTCCCGCCGAGCGCACCTGCTCCGATGACCGCGATCCTCATCGTTCCAGCCTAGATCTCGACGGTCGTCAGCTCCGCATCGAGATCCACGGCCGAGCGCTCGCCGTCCACGGATGCCGGTGGATGCGCGATCGTTCGAGCACGGGAGGCCTCGGTCCGAAGCGCAGCGCTGCGCCGCGACGGCAGGGCGATCGCGGCGACGGCGGCCGCGCCGAGGACGGCGGCGCCGACCATGATCGCGGGGATGGCGGCATCTACGTAGCCCGTCGGGGTGAGTTCGCCGCCGGCTCCGGTGAAGACGGCGGTAAGGACTGCGACACCGAGGGCGACGCCGATCTCGCGGAGCGTCGAGTTGGTGCCGGACGCCTTCGCATGGTCGGCCGGAACCATATTCGCGAGCACGGCGGTCGAACTCGGTGCGAACACGAAGCCCATGCCGATACCGGCGAGCAGGAAGGCGGGAACCATCTCACCGTACTCGACGGTCGCCGACATCGTCGCAGCGAGCCAGAACATGGCGACGCAGAGGAGGGCGAGCCCGATGACGATCGGCAGTCGGGTTCCCGTGCGGGGGCTAAACACTCCGGTGAGAGGCGCGACGATCATTGGTGCGAGGGTCCACGGCATCGTCATCACGCCTGCCTCGAGCGGAGTGTGTCCTTGCACGATCTGGAGAAACTGGATGAGGATGAAGATCGAGCCGAAGATGCCGAAGCTGAAGGTCACGCCGACGAGATTCGCCACAGTGAAACTCCGGTCCCGGAACAGACGGAGTGGGAGCAGCGGCGCATCCGTGCGCGTCTCCCAGACGAGGAAGGCGCCGAGCAGGACTCCGCCGCCGATGAGCGCGCCGAGCACTTCGGCGCTCGTCCAGCCTGCGTCGTTGCCGCGCACGATTCCGTAGACGAGGCCTAGCACGCCGAGCCCGGCGAAGAGGGTTCCGACGATGTCGGCCCGCACGCGCGCTCCGAAGCTCTGCGGCAGGGAGAGCAGTGCGAGCGGCACCGAGAGGATGCCGAGAGGAACGTTGAGCCAGAAGATCGCTTGCCAGTTCCAGCCCTCGACGACGGCGCCGCCGATGAGGGGGCCGAGAGCAACCCCGAGGCCTGAGATTCCGCCCCAGATGCCGATCGCGGCGGGTCGGAGTCTGTCACTGACGGAGCCGACGAGCAGAGTGAGCGAGAGGGGCATGAGGGCGGCGGCTCCGACACCTTGCAATGCGCGGGCGCCGATGAGCATCCACGGTTCGAGGCTGAGCGCGCAGAGCGCCGATGCGATGGTGAAGACGCCGATTCCGACGAGGAAGACGGTTCGGCGGCCGAAGCGGTCGCCGAGCGCGACGGCGAGGAGCATGAAGGTGGCGAAGCTCAGGGCGTAGGCGTTCATCACCCACTGCAGCTCTTCGATCGAGGCCGAGAGATCGTGGCTGATCACCGGGAGGGCACCGGTCACGACGAGGTTGTCGAGCGTCGCCATGAACATCGGCAGGGAGGCTGCGAGGATCGCGAGCCAGATGGGCACGCGTCGCGTCGGGTGAAGGGGTTTCACGGTATTCCTGACTGTTGTAATTGAATGATTACATGATGCAGATTAGTTATCGACTGATAACATGTCAAGCGTGTACGAGAAGCCTGACGAGAAGCCTGACGAGAAGCCTGACGAGAAGCCTGACGAGAAGCCTGACGAGAAGCCTGACGAGAAGCCTGACGAGAAGCCTGACG
>NZ_JBHSTP010000004.1:0-128475 GCF_042660285.1 Luethyella okanaganae | reverse complement strand
CTGACGAGAAGCCTGACGAGAAGCCTGACGAGAAGCCTGACGAGAAGCCTGACGAGAAGCCTGACGAGAAGCCTGACGAGAAGCCTGACGAGAAGCCTGGCGCCGGTGAGCGGATCCCCGCCGCCCAGCGCCGGGAGCAGATTCTCGCAGAGGCGAGCAAGGTGTTCGGAGAGCGCGGCTATGCCGGAGCGACGACGGACCAGGTCGCGCAGGCGGCCGGAATCAGCCAGCCCTACGTCGTGCGCCTCTTCGGCACCAAGGAGAAGCTCTTCCTCGAGGTGATCGAGCGGGCACAGAACAAGCTCGCCGCGCGCTTCCGGGGCGTGATCGCAGAGACGTCGGCGGATGACGGGCAGGCGGGTCTCGCCCGGCGCCTGGGGTTCGCCTATGTCGACCTCATCGAGGACCGTGGGATACTACTCGCGCTCATGCAGGCCTTCATCACGGGACACGACCCGGCCATTGGACCCCGCGCACGCGCCGGCTTCCTCGCGACGTATCACATCCTGCGCGACGAGGCCGGATTCTCCCCGGACGAGGTGCGAGAGTTTCTCGCCGCGGGAATGCTGTTCAACACGCTGCTCGCGCTCCGCCTGCCCGACGTCTTCGACGATGACGAGGCGGCCAGAGAACTCATGGAGTGCACCTTCAGCACCAAGCTCGATCTCGTTCTCGGAGTGTCGGGTTCACCGTGATCGCAAGGCGGTCCATCCCGCGTCGGCGCGATGGTCGTCCTCTCGGCCGGTGATAGCCTGAACCCGTGACCAGCGGCATTCTGCTTCTCGACAAGCCGCAGGGCTGGACCAGTCACGATGTCGTCGCGCGCACCCGCCGTCTCGCGGGGACCCGCAAGGTCGGTCACGCCGGCACGCTTGATCCGATGGCGACCGGGCTGCTCGTCCTGGGCGTCGACAGCTCGACGCGCTTGCTCACCTACATCGTCGGACTCGACAAGGAATACCGAGCGACCATCCGGCTCGGGGTCGCATCGACGACGGACGATGCAGAAGGCGAACTGCTCGAACCGGCCCCTGCCGTGGCCGTCGGCGCCGTTGCCGAAGCAGCCATCCTGAATGGGATCGCCAGGTTAACCGGAGACATCGAACAGGTCCCGAGCACGGTGAGCGCGATCAAGGTCGACGGCAGGCGCGCCTATGCGCGCGTTCGGGCCGGCGAGCAGGTGCGGCTCGCCGCCCGCCCGGTGACGGTCTCGGCTTTCGAGCTCCTCTCGTCGACGGCTGTGGACGGCTACCTCGACCTCGAGGTGCGCGTCGAATGCTCATCCGGCACGTACATCCGGGCGCTCGCCCGGGACCTCGGCGCGACGCTCGGCGTCGGCGGCCACCTCACGAGCCTGTGCCGCACGCGTATCGGACCGTTCTCGATCTCGGAGACCCACTCGCTCGACGGCCTCGACATCGAGGCGGCTCTTCTGGCCCCCGCCGGGGTCGGGGAGAGGCTCTTCGGCCGTTACGACCTCGATGCGCAACAGGCGGTCGACCTCGGGCACGGCAAGAGGATCGAGGTCGCCGAGACTCCGGACGTCGGCTTGCGCGCCGCGATCGCGCTCGACGGCCGACTGATCGGTCTGATCGAGCTCCGCGGTGGCAGCGGAAAGTCCGTCGTCAACTTTCCGTCGGACGCGGCGGCTGCCGAACCTGCGAACGCGCGTCCCGTCCGACCGGCATCTGGGCGGACGCCCGAGGAGGATGGCACCCTGTGATCGACTGGTTCGCCTATGTCCAGATCGGGGTGGCCCTCTCGGCTGGCCTTCTCTGCATGACCCTCGGGCTTGCCGGGCGGGCCCCCAACGATCTCAGCATGGGTGCCGTCGCCCTGGTCGAGATCCTGCTCGTCGCGCAGCTGCTCGTCGCGGTCGTCGCCCCGGCTGTCGGCAACACGGCGACCGGCAGCGTGCTCGAGTTCTACACCTACCTCGTCTCTGCGATCCTGCTGCCTGTCGCGGCGGGCTTCTGGGCGCTGCTCGAACGCAGCCGTTGGAGCACGGTCATCCTCGGTGTCGCGGCGCTCGCCGTCGCCGTCATGCTCTATCGCATGCTGCAGATCTGGACGGTGCAGACGGTCTAGCGTCTGCTGCGATAATTGACCCTTGATGACTGAGCTCGAGAACACGCGAACCGACACGGATGCGCGACCCCGCGTGAGCGGGGTAGGCCGCGTCCTCATCGTCGTCTACGGCATCCTCGCCCTCGCGGCCACCGGCCGCTCCTTCGTGCAGACCGCGACGAGGTTCGACGAAGCGCCCCTCGCATACTCGCTCTCCGCACTCGCTGCTGTCGTCTACATCGTGGCGACCGTCGCCCTCGTCGCGCGTGCGAGGGTGTGGTACCGCGTCGCCTGGCTGACGATCGGCTTCGAGGCGGTCGGCGTGCTCGTCGTCGGAACGCTCAGCCTGGTCAACCCAGAGCTCTTCCCGCATGACACCGTCTGGTCGGTGTTCGGGCGCGGATACCTGTTCGTGCCTCTGCTGCTGCCGGCGCTCGGCATGTGGTGGCTGGCGAAGCACCGGCCGAATGTTCCGGCGACGGCGAACACCGCGGCCGGACCGGGTGCGGTGCGCGCGTGAGGGCGTTCTACGGTGTCGGGGAGGTCCCCGACGGTTGGGGGGAGTCCGCCGTCAGCATCGGAAAGTTCGACGGCGTCCACGCCGGTCACCGCGCGGTCATCCGCGAGCTGATCGGGATCGCCGGACGTGACGGGCTGACATCCGTCATCGTCACTTTCGACCGGCATCCGCTCGCACTGCTCTCGCCCGAAGACTGCCCGACCGCGCTCGTGAGCACGCAGCAGAAACTCGATCTGCTGGCGGAGACCGGCGTCGACGCGACCCTTGTGCTGGCCTTCGACGAGGCGCTCTCGTCGCTACCTCCCGTCGACTTCGTCGAGGGCATCCTCGTCAGGTCCCTGCATGCACGCCACGTTCTCGTCGGCGCCGATTTCCGGTTCGGCGCTCGTGGTGCAGGTACCGTCGAGACGTTGCGCACGCTCGGCGAACGACATGGTTTCGTCGTGCACGTGATCGACGACGTGCGCCCGGACGACGCTCGGCGCGTTTCGTCGACCTGGATCCGCGAGCTGCTGGATGCGGGCGATGTCGTAGCGGCCGCGAACCTGCTCGGCCATGTCCCGGCAGTGCGAGGAGTCGTCGTGCACGGAGCGGCACGCGGGCGCCAGCTCGGCTATCCGACCGCGAACCTCTCACCGCAGTCCGAGGGGCTTATTCCGGCCGACGGCGTCTATGCGGGCTGGCTCGTCGACGGGGGGGTACGCTACCCGGCCGCGGTCTCCGTCGGCAACAACCCCACGTTCGAAGACGTGCCGCAGAAGCAGGTCGAGGCCTATGTGCTCGACGAAGATCTGGATCTCTACGATCACCTCGTCGCGGTGGAGTTCGCCGAGCGGATCCGCGGGATGGCCGCCTTCTCAGGCATCGAGCCGCTCGTCGAGCAGATCCGGGACGACGTCGAGCGCGTGCGTGGCATCCTCGCCGAGGCGTGACGTCCGGCGGTCTCGATCGTGTCGCTTTGGGCCTGAGGCCGGCGAATAGACTTGTGCGGTGACCGTCCCTTCCGCTCGACCACTCTGGGCGGGGCGGACGCTCGCCCTCCTCGGCATCCTGTTCGTCGCCGCCAACCTGCGAACGGCGGTTGCGGCACTCTCGCCCATCGTTCCCGAGATCGGGGCGGACATCCCGCTGTCGGCGGCGGCACTCGGCGTGCTCGGCATGCTTCCTCCGGTGTGCTTCGCCGTCTTCGGCATCTTCTCGCCCGTCTTCACCCGGCGGTTCGGCCTCGAGGCCGTGCTCATCGTGGCGCTCGGTGCTATCCTCGTCGGGCACGTGCTGCGGGGTGCGGCCGGCGGGCTCCCGTGGCTGCTCATCGGCAGCGCCGTGACCTTCGCGGGCCTCGGAGTCGTCAACGTGCTGCTGCCACCCCTCGTCAAGAAGTACTTCCCGGATCGTGTCGGGCTCATGACAACCCTCTATGCGACCATGCTCTCGATCAGCGCCTTCGTGCCGCCTCTCGTCGCCGTCCCTGTCGCCGAGGCAGCAGGCTGGCGCGTCTCCCTCGCGATGTGGGCGATCGTCGGCTTGGTCGCACTCGCCCCGTGGGTGGCGCTCGCCATCTGCCACCGCACGGGGGAGAAGTCCGAACTGCCCGAGGAGGCAGAGCCCGCGCTCATCGGAAAGGTGTGGCACTCCTCGATCGGCTGGTCGCTCGCGATCGTCTTCGCGGTGTCATCGATCAATGCCTATGCGATGTTCGCATGGCTTCCTATGCTTCTGACGGACTCCGCCGAACAGACCCCGGCGCAGGCCGGGGCGCTGCTTGCGCTGTACGCGGCGATGGGTTTCCCGGCCGGGCTGCTCGTCCCGGTGCTCGCCGTGCGCATGAAGCACGTCGGAATCCTTGTGTATCTCGGGGTCGCCTGCTTCGTCGCAGGATACCTCGGCCTGCTCATCGCGCCGGCTGCACTTCCCTGGTTGTGGGTCGTGCTGGCCGGCTGCGGCCCGCTCGTGTTTCCGCTCAGCCTCGTGCTCATCAACCTGCGCACGCGCACGCACGCCGGGGCGGTCGCACTCAGCGGTTTCGTGCAGGGCGTGGGCTACACGCTCGGCGCGCTCGGTCCGCTCGTGTTCGGACTGCTGCACGATGCGACCGGCGGATGGGGTGTTCCACTCGGATTCCTCGTCGCGACGGCTCTCACGGCCGCGCTGGCCGGTGCCATCGTTGCTCGGCCGCGGATGCTCGAGGACGCCTCGAGCGCGAAGGGGTGACACGTGCCACGCCTCGACCGGGCCACGCTCGAGAGCGGTCTCGCCCGCACGCAAAGGGTGACATCGTCCGCCGTCGTAGGCGATCGCTCGGTCAACGCACCATCTCGGAGCGGTGGACGAGCGCCGCCGCTCCGACGAGCGGCCCGTCACCCGAGAGCGCCGACGGCACGATCTTCAGCCGGGTGACATAGTCGAATTGGTGACGCTCTGCGACGGCTGCGCGTGCCTCGTCGAAGAGTGTCTGGCTCACATGCGAGAAGCCCCCGCCGATCGCTACGACGTCGAGGTCGACGAGACTCGCGGCCGAGGCGATCGCCTGGCCGAGGGCGCGTCCGCTGCGGCGGACGGCGCGGACGGCGATCTCCTCACCGACCGCGAACGCTGCGGCGAGTTCCTCTCCCGTTGAGCCCTGCCAGCCCTGCGCATTGGCCCACGCCACCGTGCGCGGTCCTGAGGCGACGGCCTCGACGCAGCCGATGCCGCCGCATGCGCACGGATCGTCGAAGCCGCCTGCCTCGATGTGTCCGATGTGTCCGGCGTTGCCAGTCGGTCCGGGAACCGTGCGGCCGGCGAGGATGAGTCCGCCTCCGACCCCGGTCGAGACGATCATCCCCATCACGTTGTCGTAGCCGCGTGCGGCGCCAACCCAGTGCTCGGCGAGCGTGATGCACAGTCCGTCCATCCGCATCGTGACAGGGACGTCGGGCACCGTGACATGCACGGTGTCGGCCACCAAGGCCTGCAAGGGGAAGCCTCGCCAGACCGGCAGGTTGAGCGGTGAGACGAGCCCGCCCGCGATGTCCATGGGGCCGGCGGCGCCGATGCCGACGCCGGTCACGCGCGCGATGTCCGTCCGCGCCGAGGATGTGAGAGTTCGCGTGATCGCATCACGGACGCTCGTCGCCAGCTGCTCGCTCGTCGCCCCGTTCCCGGTGGGCGCCCGATGGCGTGAGCCCGGGAGTACACGCCCGGTGTCGTCGACGAGCGCTGCGTCGACCTTGGTGCCGCCGAGGTCGACGGCGACGGCGAGGGAACTCTGCATGATCCGAGCATAGAGTGCGCCGGAGCGACAGCGTTCTTGCTCATATGAGCAAGTAGGGCCACGAGTGTTGATCGGATGCGCTGTTCGCGCCTACTCTGGACGAACACGAGAGGAGCCAGATGATCGAGTCAGACGAACTGCTCTCCATTCGCGCAGCCGAACTCTATTACGAAGAGAACAAGACCCAGGATGAGATCGGTTCCATCCTGCGACTGACCCGCTGGAAAGTGGGCAGGCTGCTCGCTCAGGCGAAGGCCAGCGGCTTCATCCGCATCGAGATCGTGCACCCCCGCGCCAGGCGGCTGCCGATCGAGCGACGCCTTCGCGAAGCCCGTGGTCTCACGGACGCGATCGTCGTGTCGTCTGCCGGTGTGCAGAACGATGAGGAGTTGCAATCGCGTACAGCCCAGGCGGCTGCCGACTACCTTACCTCCCTGCGCCCCATCCCCCGTATTCTCGGCATCAGCTGGGGACGCACGCTTCACGACGTCTCGACCCACCTCAAGCAGGGCTGGGCGCCCGGAGTGAACGTTGTGCAGATCAACGGAGGCGTGAGCCTCAGTAAGCGGGCGGGCACGGCAGCGACGACCGCTGTCACGATTGCGCAGAAGGCCTCGGGCCAGGCGACGCTGCTGCCGAGCCCCGCGATCCTGGAACGACTCGAGACCAAGCGGGCCATCGAATCCGACCGTGCCGTTGCGACGGTGCTCGAGATGGCCGCCGGTGCGAACGCCTACCTTTTCAGCGCTGGTGCCGCCGACCAGAACTCGGTGCACGTCGACAGCGGCTACATCACGGCGGAGAATGTGAACGAACTCGTCCGAAAGGGGGCCGTCGGTGACGTCATCGGCCGCTACATCGACAGCAACGGGAACATCGTCGATCCGTCGCTCGATGAACGCACCGTCGGGCTGCGACTCGATGATCTCAGGGCCGCGAAGCTCACCATCGCCGTCATCTCAGGCACGAGCAAACACGCGGTCGCGAACGCGGTGGTCGGCAGTGGCCTTTGCACCGTGCTCGTCACCGACGAGGAGACGGCGACCGCCCTCCTCGACGAGAAGGCATGACCGCGATCCCATGATTCCCATTCGACACCATGCCCAGAACTGTGAGGACAACTCGTGACAGGCACTCAGATCGTCCCGGCGGAACGCGCGCTCGCGCTCATCGGAGGTGAGGCCACCGATGCGAATCTGCGCCGCTATCTCCACGGTATCCCCGGGGTCGACGCCGTCGGTCTCGAGCAGCGTGCCGCAAGCCTCGGCACCCGCTCGATCAAGACCACCTCGAAGGCGCTCGCCCTCGACACCGTCATCAAGCTCATCGACCTGACGACCCTCGAGGGCGCTGACACCCCTGGCAAAGTGCGCTCGCTCGTTGCCAAGGCGATGAACCCGGACCCTGCTGACTCCAGTTGCCCGCGCGTCGCCGCGGTCTGCGTCTACGGCGACATGGTGCCGTACGCCATTCAGGCGCTCGGCTCTGCCCACGGCGACCCCGACCAGGGCGGCATCGCCGTCGCGGCCGTCGCCACCGCCTTCCCGAGCGGGCGCGCGTCGCTCGCAATCAAGCTGGAGGACACGGCGGATGCAGTGCGCGCCGGCGCAGACGAGATCGACATGGTCATCGACCGAGGCGCGTTCCTCGCCGGCCGCTACGGTCAGGTCTACGACGAGATCGTCGCCGTCAAGGAGGCGTGCCGGCGTTCCGATGGCAGCTACACCCACCTCAAGGTGATCCTCGAGACCGGTGAGCTCAACACCTACGACAACGTGCGCAGAGCATCCTGGCTGGCGATCCTCGCCGGCGGTGACTTCATCAAGACCTCGACCGGCAAGGTCGCCCCGGCGGCGACCCTGCCCGTCACCCTGCTCATGCTCGAGGTCGTGCGCGACTGGCATCGTCTCACGGGCGAGAAGGTCGGCGTCAAGCCGGCCGGGGGCATCCGCTCCTCGAAGGACGCGATCAAGTACCTCGTGACGGTCGCGGAGACCGTCGGCGAGGGGTGGCTGCAGCCGCATCTGTTCCGTTTCGGCGCGTCGAGCCTGCTCAACGACGTGCTCCTGCAGCGCCAGAAGCTGACCACCGGACACTACTCCGGTCCCGACTACGTCACGATCGACTAAGGACGACACATGAGTTTCCTCGAATACGCCCCGGCACCGGAGTCACAGGCCATCCTGAACCTGCGCAGCGACTACGGACTCTTCATCGACGGCGAGTTCGTCGCCGGACATGGAACGCCGTTCCAGACCATCTCTCCCGCAACCGAGAAGCACATCGCCACCATCGCGAACGCGAACGCGGCCGATGTCGATACCGCCGTCGCCGCCGCGCGTCGCGCCTACGACCGTAGCTGGTCGCGGATGTCAGGCGCCGAACGCGGCAAATACCTCTTTCGTATCGCGCGCCTCGTGCAGGAGCGAGCTCGCGAGCTCGCCGTCGCAGAGAGCCTCGACAACGGCAAGCCCATCAAAGAGAGCCGCGATGTCGACGTACCTCTCGTGGCTGCGTGGTTCTTCTACTACGCCGGATGGGCCGACAAGCTCGACTACGCGGGCCTCGGCGCCAACCCGGGGTCGCTGGGCGTCGCCGCCCAGGTGATCCCATGGAACTTCCCGCTTCTCATGCTCGCATGGAAGATCGCGCCGGCGCTCGCCGCAGGCAACACCGTCGTGATCAAACCGGCCGAGACGACGCCGCTGAGCGCGCTCATCTTCGCCGAGATCCTGCAACAGGCCGAGCTGCCGCCCGGGGTCGTGAACATCGTCACCGGTGCAGGAGACACGGGCGCGGCCCTCGTCAATCATGGCGATGTCGACAAAGTGGCGTTCACCGGTTCGACCGCTGTCGGCCGCGCCATCGCCGTGTCGACCGCGGGGACCGGCAAGAGGCTCACCCTCGAGCTCGGCGGCAAGGCGGCGAACATCGTCTTCGACGACGCGCCGATCGACCAGGCCATCGAAGGCATCGTCAACGGGATCTTCTTCAACCAGGGCCACGTCTGCTGCGCGGGCAGCCGCCTGCTTGTGCAGGAGAACATCCACGATGACGTCGTAGAACGTCTGAAGCAGCGTCTTTCGACGCTGCGCCTCGGCGATCCACTCGACAAGAACACCGACATCGGGGCCATCAACAGCCGCGAACAGCTCGAGCGTATCCGCGAACTGAGCGATGTCGGTGAGCAAGAAGGGGCGGAGCGCTGGACCGCAGACTGCGCGATCCCCGAGAACGGATTCTGGTTCGCGCCGACGATCTTCACGAACGTGTCGACGAGCCACCGCATCGCCAGGGAGGAGGTCTTCGGACCTGTGCTCTCGGTCCTCACCTTCCGCACTCCGGCCGAGGCGATCGCGAAGGCGAACAACACTCCCTACGGTCTCTCGGCGGGCATCTGGACCGATAAAGGCAGCCGTATCCTCGCCGTCGCCGACAAGCTGAGGGCGGGCGTCATCTGGGCGAACACCTTCAACCGCTTCGACCCGTCGAGCCCTTTCGGCGGCTACAAGGAGTCCGGTTACGGTCGTGAGGGCGGCCGTCACGGTCTGGTCGCCTATCTCAAACCTGCCCAGTCGGCCGGTCGCAGCGCCATTGCAGCCGCTCCGAAGGCGGCCTCGAAGAAGTCCACCGCCCCCAAGAAGCTCGCAGCTGGAAAGAAGGCCGCACAGTGACCCGTCTCGCCATACCCAAGACGTACAAGCTCTACATCGGCGGGAAGTTCCCGCGCAGCGAGTCCGGACGAAGCTACGAGGTGCGCTCGGCGAAGGGCGACTTCCTCGCAAATGCCGCGAAGGCGAGCCGCAAGGATGCCCGTGACGCCGTCGTGGCAGCACGTTCGGCCCTCAGCGGCTGGGCGGGCGCCACCGCCTACAACCGCGGACAGGTGCTCTATCGGATCGCCGAGTTGCTCGAGGGCCGCAGGGAGCAGTTCGTGGCCGAGATCGTCGACGCTGAAGGCGTTGGTGCCACCACGGCTTCCGCCCAGGTCGACGAGGCGATCGACCGTTGGGTCTGGTATGCCGGGTGGGCGGACAAATACGTGCAGCTCGCAGGCAACGGCAATCCCGTCGCCGGGCCCTACTTCAATCTCTCGGTGCCGGAGCCGACCGGCGTCGTCGCGATCATCGCCCCCCAGGACACATCGCTTCTCGGCCTCGTCTCGGCCGTCGCTCCAGCGCTCGTCACCGGCAACACGGTCGTCGTCGTAGCGAGCGAGAAACTGCCGCTCTCCGCGGTCAGCCTGAGTGAGGTGCTCGCGACGAGCGACGTTCCCGGGGGCGTCGTCAACATCCTCACCGGATCGCCTGCGGAGATCGCGCCGTGGCTCGCGACCCACGCCGACGTCAACGCGCTCGATCTCGTGGGTGCCGGCGATCTCGACTGGGTCTCACTGCAGATCGATGCCGCCGAGACCCTCAAGCGCGTGCTCACCCCGGAGAATGGCGGGGATGCCGCAGCGCCCGCGCTCGGACGCATCACGGCGTTCACCGAGACGAAGACCGTCTGGCACACCAAAGGCCTGATCTAGGGCTCCCGTCGTGAACCGGTGCGGCTCCCACGGCTCGGCGATGTGATGGAGCGCCTCCTCGACATTGCGTACATCGTCAGCCTTGGGCCGATTGTCACTTGTCCGCAGCGTCCGCGACGGCCCATCCGTGACCCGGTCCCGGACTGAGCGCTCCACACGGAATCCTCAGGCAACTCCACTAGCTAATGCGGGTGGGGAAGGAGATGATGGAGGGGAGGAGGTCTTAGATGTCCATTTCGATTGCGTTCGTCGGGGACAGCCTCACCGCATCCGGTCGTTGGCAGGACTGGTTCCCCGAGTTTGAAGCGCACAATCACGGTGTCGGAGGCGATACCACGGCCGATGTGATCGACCGTCTCGACCGTGTCGTCGAGGTTCAGCCGGATGTCATCGCTCTGCTCGTCGGCACGAACGACCTGGCCTGGCACAAATCGGTCGAACACGTCGTGCGCAACATCGAGACGATCCTGGTCCTGCTGCGTAAAGCGTTGCCCAACGCGCGGATCCTCGTCCACTCCGTGTTGCCGCGTGAAGCCGAGTTCGCCCCTGCGATTCGCGACATCAACCGTCACCTGCGGCAGTTCGCCCCGACGATTCACGCACAATTCCTCGATCTGTGGCCTGCCCTCGCGCACGAGGACGGACGGCTCCGTCCTGAACTGACAGACGATGGACTCCACCTTGTCGAATCGGGCTATGAGGCCTGGCTCGCTGAATTGCGTCCCGCGCTCGAAGTGCTCTGCAGCACTCCACCGTCCAGTCGTCCGATTGAGCTGCCTTTCGCTTCCCAGTCGTGAATCGCGCACGACGACCCTCCTCAGCTGCGGTTGTTGCTGAGTTCGAACAAACGCAGGAGTTCCCCGATCGCGGTCTCGCGCTCCTCGCCCCCGGCCTCGAACATGGCCGTCACGTGCGTTCGCAGGTGGTTCTCGACCAGTAGCTTGTTGAGCGATCCGAGCGACTTCTGAATGGCGAGCGAGAGAGTCAGCGTGTCGACGCAGTAGTCCTCGTTGTCGATCATCTTCTCGAGTCCGCGTAGCTGACCTTCGATGATGCGGGTGCGGTGGAGAGCGCGCTTCTTGATATCGTCAATCACTTTTCTAGACTACCGTCTGGTTGTAATACCCCAAGAGGGTATTCGGTCGTGGAGGTCGGCGACGACACTTCATCGGCGACGGCCATGACAGGAGCAGACCATGACGCGCAGATCGTCGATCTCTCGATCGAGGGCATGACCTTTGCCAGCTGCGTCGCACTCTCGGAACGACCGAGGGCAAGCTGTTCTAGGCGTTCGCCGAACAATCTCGTGCTACCGCTGGCGGCGTTCGGTCTGCGCAATCCGATGATCGCGGGGGCCGCCATGACGTTCTCGAGCGTTCTCGTCGTACTGAACAGCCTGCGGCTGCGCCGCTTCGTTTAGGACGCGGTTCGCGCACCACGTAGCCTGGAGTACATGCGACGATTCGCCATCAGCCTGCTGCTCGCCGCTGCTTTCGTGATAACCGTTCCTGCCGCTGCGGCTGCGGCGGCTCCCGCGGATGCAGCCGATCGCGCCGCCAACGGCTCCGCGGTCGTCGCGGTCCGGAGCAGCACCGACGACTTCAGCTTCGACTCGATGCATGCCGACTTCGAGCTCGGCATCGACGGCGATGGACGCTCAACGCTGCGCACCACCGAGGCACTGGTCGCGCGGTTTCCTGATGTCGACCAGAATCACGGCATCCGCCGCGCCATCCCGCGCCACTACCGGGGTCATCTGACCGATGTCGAGGTCATGGGCGTGACCGATGAGAACGGCTCGCCACGCGGCTTCGAGACCGAGACGAGCGAAGACGGCGATTTCTTGCTTGTCACCATCGCCGACGCCGACTACGTGCACGGTGTGCAGAGCTATGTCATCACCTACACGCAACGGGACGTCATCCTCTTCGCCAACGACTCGGAGAACGAGGAGTTCTACTGGGATGTCAACGGCACCGGTTGGGCACAGCCGTTCGGCGAGGTGACCGCGTCGCTCCGGATCGATCCCGCGCTCGTACCGAAGCTCAACGGGGATACGGCCTGCTATGAGGGTGTTCTCGGCAACACGACTTCCTGCACAGCCATGGCCTCCGCCGCAGATGGCGACGCCTGGCTCGTCACCGCTAGGGCGACCGATCTCGCGCCGTTCGAGAACCTCACTGTCGCGATCGGGTTCCGCCCCGGTACCTTCGTGCCGCGTGACGACTCGTTCTTCTCATCCGGATGGTCGATCGCTGGTCTCGGCGCGGCCATCGCGGCTTTCCTCACCGCCATCGGTGCCTGGATTGCTCGAATGACCGTGTGGCGTGACCATCCGGGACGCGGCATGGTCATCCCCGAGTACCTTCCGCCGAAGGGCGTGAACCTGCTCGAGGCCGCTGACGCCTGCGGCCGCAAGGCGAAGGCGATGCCCGCGCAGTTTCTCAGCTTCGCCGTTCGGCACAAGGTGCGGGTCGTCGAGCGGAAGAAGCATGCCTACGCGCTTGAGGCCGTGACCTCTGAAGGGCTCGATCCTACCGAAAGCGAGATCTTCGGTGCGCTCTTCTCGCTGAGTGGCACTCGTGATCTCAGTAAGCCGGACACGATCCTCTCGGGCAGACTGCGTTCCGTCGGCTCGGCTGCGAGCGAGGGAATGCTCGGCAACGGCTACCGGGTCAAGCGCGGTGGCGGGTTGCGGGGGCTCCTGGTCGTCGTCGGAGCGATCGCGGCCGGCGCCAGCCTTCTCTTCGGGATCATCGCGCTCGACAACGAGGTTGGCAGCGGGTGGCCGGTGCTCGCATTCATCGCCGCCGTCCTGTTCGCCGTGCTGACGTTCGGTCTGGCCTCGCGCATCCGCCCGCTCACCGAGAAGGGTGCGGAGTTGCGCGACTATCTCGCGGGAATGAAGCTCTATATCGGACTCGCCGAGCAGGAACGCCTTCGGGTGCTGCAGAGTCCGGAGGGCGCGCTCCGCTCTTCGCTGCGACCGGATCCCGACGAGGTCGTTCCGGCTGATGCGGCGGCGGGAGGATCGCCCGGACCACAGGTGCTCAAGCTGTACGAGCGCATGCTGCCGTTCGCCGTGTTGTTCGGTCAGGAGAAGGACTGGGCGGCCGTGCTCAGCGACTACTACGAGCGTGAGGGCACGGCACCGGATTGGTACGCGGGATCCGGGCCGTTCAATGCCGCTGTCTTCTCATCGGGGATCGGGTCGTTCTCGTCGAGTTCAAGTTCGTCCTGGTCGTCGAGCTCGTCCAGTTCGTCGAGCGGAGGCTCGTCGGGAGGCGGCTCCTCCGGCGGTGGTGGCGGCGGCGGGGGAGGTGGCGTCTGATGGCCGCGCGCGTGCCGCAGAACCGCGACCGGTCCGGCCGGCGGCCATCCCCTCCGATCTTCACCCGGCCGGCACTGGCTCCAGGACTCCTCGGTGCCATCGCCCTGCTGGTCGGACTCGCCTTGCTCGACTCCGAGTGGTTCGTCGCCATCCGCTTCGCGATCAGTATTCTCGCGCTCATCATGTGCGTCTTCGTCGTGCAGGCCAGGGCGTGGTGGTGGCTCGCCGGGCTCGTTCCGATCGCCGTTCTCTGGAACCCGATCGTCGTCATCCCCTGGCACGGACAGGGCTGGGTGTCGTTCCAGTTCGTCGCCGCGCTCGTCTTCGTGATCGTGGGAGTGCTCACGAAGGTTCCCGCGAAGGACTGAGCCAGGACGTGGCGCATCGGATCGCGCGCCGCCGTGTTCAGAACGGCGGGGGAGCCGAACCGTGCAGCTCTACCGCCGGTCTCGTCTTGTAGCTGCGGCCGCTGGGTGTCGTCCATTCGAGGGTCCCGTGTCGGTCCTGGCTGAGCCGCCAGGTCGTCTGGTGCTTCAGCCGGTGGTGCGCGCGGCAGAGATGGGCGAGGTTGTCGGCGGCGGTCGGCCCCTCGTGCCTCCAAGCGGAGGTGTGATCGATGTCGCAGTGACGGACGGCTCGCTGGCAGCCGGGAAAGCGGCAGGTCTCATCGCGGATCTGCAACCACGTTCTCAGGTCTGGGGGAACCGTGTACCTGTCGCGGCCGACAGAGAGCACGACACCGGTCTCCGGGTGGGTGAGGAGTCGGATGAAGCTCGGTGCGTGCGCCGCGAGCTCCCGGGCGGTGTCGGGGTCGATGGGACCGTATCCGGCGAGTTCGCCCAGTTCCTCCGAGCGGCCTAACAGGGTCATGACCGGGACCGTGACGATGACGGTCGGCCGGATGCCGTGCTTTCTCGCACTGTTACCGTTGCCGTCATCGCCACCTCGCGAAGCATGGGGGTTCTGGCATCCGTCGAGAAGGAGCTCCCCGGCGACGTCGGCCCGCAGATGTTCGAGCGTGCGGGTCTCTCCCGGGCCCTGCAAGCTGCGAGCCAGGCCGGTGACCCTCTCGAAGATCCCGGTCGCCTGAGTGACGGGGAGGTAGTGGTGCAACCATGCCATGCCATCACAGTCGGGTTCGATCGCGAACCGGCGTTCGGTGACCGCTCGCCGGCATCGCTCGGCGATCGAGTCTGGATGCATTCGCTCCCGCATCCGGATCGTCTTCTTTCGAAACGCCGAAACGGTGAGGTTCGGGGCAGCGCCGAGCACCGCCACTTCGAACGCGGCTCGTATCGTATCGGGGAGGGTACGGGCTTGATCGAGGACGATCTGTGCATGTCGATAGCTGATCTGCGCCAGCGCCAGCGCGTTCAGCGTGGCAGGCAGCTCGTTGACGAGCATCTCGGACTCGTCGATCAATCGCTCCGCGGACCGCTCTGGCATCCGCAGCAGACACGCGATCTCGGCCACGAACGATCGCCGCACCCACTCCTGCCGGTCTCTGTCCGACAATCGAGCACCCGGTGGGACGATGTCGTCGGAGCCGGATGCCCATACTCGGGCCTGCTCGATCGATCGTGACCGACTCGCCGCGTGCATCGCCAACGCCCGGTCGTCTTCTGCGACTCGTTCCAGCAACTGCGAGAGCCTGTCGGCGGACGATGCAGACACCACCGGATGCGCGTCTATGAGCGCGTCGTCGAGAATGGAGCCAGCGGGTTTCATAGCTCTAGCCAACACCCGACCGCCGACATTCAGCGAGGTGTTTCCCCCGGTGAGGGATTGTTTTGTGGAGAACTACAATGTTTATTTCTTGTGCAGGACGAGTCCTTGGCCGTGCGCCGTGCGCCGTGCGCCGTGCGCCGCGGGCCGTGGGCTGGCTTGTAGGCCGTGGGGTGGGTGCGGACGAGCAGCGGGGTCGCGCGGGAGCCGGGCCGTGCTGCGATCGCCTGTCGTGGGGTGACGGTCACCCGAGAGGTAGAGGGAGGGCGCTACTCGTCGTTCCCGGCATCCGCGTCGAGGTCGACGTGGCGTTCCTCGTCGATGCCCGCGACCTCGTCGTCGAGCATGTCGTCCAGATCGCGGTCGTCGTCATCGACGGGGTGCCGGGGTTCATCGAACCCGGTCTCCTGCGAGACCGTGAAGTCGTCGGATTCCTCGACCGGATCCCCATCGTCCGGAATGTGATGGTTCATGCCGCCAGCGTATGCCTCTCGCGTGCCCGTGACTAGAGCCGGTCTCCATTCCCGCGTGTTCATGTGGGCACGGCCTAGGCTGGCGGCATGAGCGATTGGATGGCGGCGGGACTGGCCGGCCTTCTCGCAGGCTCCGCGCTGTTGATCGGTGCTGTCATCGCTTGGCGGATCGCCGTGCCCGAGAGGGTCGTCGCATCCATCATGGCCTTCGGGGCTGGGGTGCTCATCTCGGCGCTCGCCTTCGATCTCGTGCTCGAGGCGGAACAGGCCGGTGGCTTCTGGCCGACGGTCGGCGGTTTCGCGTTCGGAGCGATCGCCTACGTAGCGGCCAACATCGGGCTCGACACGGTCGACGCCCGCAAGCGGCGGGGCAACGACGACCCGGGAACGGGTACCGGCATCGCCGCCGGTGCCCTGCTCGACGGCGTTCCCGAATCTGCCGTGCTCGGCCTCAGCATGGTCGGCGGGCAGAGTGTGAGCGTGCCGATCCTCGCGGCCATCATGATCTCCAACCTGCCGGAAGGTCTCGCGAGCACGGCGGAACTCAAACGATCCGATCGACCCGCGCGTTATGTCTTCCTGCTCTGGAGCGGCATCGCGGTCGCCTGTGCGATCTCCGCGTTGCTCGGATTCGTCATCCTTCAGGATGTCTCCACCGGCACGACGGCGTTCATCACGGCCATTGCGGCCGGTGCCATTCTCGCCATGATCTGCGACACGATGATCCCCGACGCGTTCCGCAGAGCACATGCCTTCACCGGGTTGCTCGCGACGCTCGGATTCCTGGTGAGCTTCGCCGTTCATCAGCTCGGCTGACATCATGCGCCGCTTAGGCGTACACTGGTAGCACGCCGGGGGAACCCCGTCATGTCTCGACCGTGCCTGTGCACGTTGCTTGAGTCCGGGTTCGGCGTACCGTTCGCATCCGCCGCGGCCACCGTGCAACGCGGATGCGGAAGCAGCAGGCATCCGAGACTTGGAGGACAATGCCTCAGCAGCGACAGTCACGGCAACGCACCCGTTCGCGCGACGACGAGGCTCCGATCATCCCGATCCTCGCGCGCAAGGTTCGCGAGGTCGAGGCGAAAGCCCAGGGCGGCAAGGTCGGCCCGACCAACCGCACGAAGTTCCAGGTGATCGCGCTGCTTATGCGCGAGGAAAGGGCGCGAGTCAAGACCGATCCAGAGATCGCCGACGCGAGTCGGGTCGAGCTGCTCAAACGCCTCGACGGCATCGCCCAGATCCTCGCCAAGACGGCTGCTCGCGACACGAGCCTCATCACCCTGCTCGAACCAGACGCCTCGGTGTCGACGGTCGCACAACGGTTCAGACGGGACTGGCTCCTCGAATCAGGAGCGGAACTCAGCCCCGACGAACTCGTCATCACGCGCGAGGCGGAGACCAAGCCCGAGTTGCCCGAGAATCAGGTGATTCCGCAGTCGGTCAAGGCCAGGCAGCTCGCCAACCCCTTCCTCGCCCCCGATCTCAGTCGCCCGGCTCCCGCCGTCGTACCGGTACGACGCCTCGCCAACTGGGAACTGCTCAGCCCCCTCTTCAAGTCGTTCGAGTACGGCTCGGGGGGGCAGGCCGCCACGATGGACCTGCCCGAGGCTCCCAAGATCGACCGGCTTTCGCCGAATGGCCTGGAGCTGATGAAGCACCAGGCGCGTTTCGTCGAGAGCGTGCGACAGGGACACCGCACCTTCCTGCTCGCAGATGAGCCCGGACTCGGCAAGACGGCGCAGAGCGTGCTCGCGGCGTCTGTCGCCGACGCCTACCCGCTCCTGGCCGTCGTTCCCAACGTCGTCAAGATGAACTGGGCGCGTGAGGTCGAGCGGTGGACGCCGCATCGACGGGCGACCGTCATCCACGGAGACGGCGACACGCTCGACGCCTTCGCCGACGTCGTCGTCGTCAACTACGACGTGCTGGACAGGCACCTCGCCTGGCTTGGCACCCTCGGCTTCGGCGGCATGGTCGTCGATGAGGCGCACTTCATCAAGAACCTGCAATCTCAGCGGTCGAAGCATGTGCTCGCCCTCGCCGAACGCATCCGCCAGAGGACTCCAGGCGGCAACCCGCTGCTCATGGCGCTCACCGGAACGCCGCTCATCAACGACGTCGACGACTTTCGGGCGATCTGGCAGTTCCTCGGCTGGATCAGCGGCGACAAGCCCGCTCCCGCGCTCATGCAGAAGCTCGAGGACACCGGGCTGACCCCGGCCGACTTCGGTTTCTACGCCGAGGCGCGCGCATCCGTGATCGACATGGGCATCGTCCGCCGCCGCAAGGTGGACGTCGCGACCGATCTGCCGGCCAAGCGCATCGCCGACCTCCCGGTCGAACTCGACGACGACCTCGGCCGATCGATCCGACAGGCGGAACGCGAGCTCGGCTATCGGCTGCGCGACCGTTTCACCGCCTTCGTCGGCGCGCGCAATCTCACCCCCGCAACGCTCGACGACGACCAGCGCGACGCATTCATCCGTGCCGTCGCCCATGCCGAACTCGAGGAGTCGAAGGCATCGAAGTCCGGCGAGAACGTCTTCACGATGGTTCGCAAGATCGGCCAGGCCAAGGCGGCGCTCGCCGCGGACTACGCCGCCCAGCTCGCCCGTTCCGTCGGCAAGGTCGTGTTCTTCGCCAAGCACATCGACGTCATGGACGCCGCAGAGGACACATTCGCCAAGCGCGAGCTCCGAACGGTCTCATTGCGCGGCGACCAGACGGCGCTCACCCGGCAGGCGGCGATCGATGCCTTCAACAACGATCCGGATGTCGCCATCGCGGTCTGCTCTCTCACCGCGGCCGGCGTCGGCGTCAATCTGCAGGCGTCGTCGAACGTGGTTCTCGCCGAGCTCAGCTGGACCGCAGCCGAGCAGACGCAGGCCATTGACAGGGTGCACCGCATCGGGCAGGACGAGCCCGTCACGGCGTGGCGCATCATCGCGGCCCACACCATCGACGCTAAGATCGCCGAGCTCATCGACAGCAAGCAGGGCTTGGCGGCCCGCGCGCTCGACGGCTCCGACGATGAGATCACGACGGCCGACTCCGTGCAGCTCGATGCCCTCCAGCATCTGCTGCGCCAGGCACTGGACGGTTCGCTGTAGACTTCCCGCACCGACCGAAACGCCCCGAGGACGCGGCCATCAGGCGTGTTGCGATGAGAGGCTTCGCCGCGCGCCGGTCGCAGTTGAGAGATTGAGGAGCTGTCGCGCGCATGAAGATCGGAATCCTGACGAGCGGAGGGGACTGTCCTGGACTCAACGCCGTCATCCGAGGGGCCGTGCTGAAGGGCGTCATCGCCCACGACGCCGAGTTCGTCGGCTTTCGCTGGGGGTGGCGCGGGGTCGTCGAAGGCGACTTCATGCCGATCACGCGTCACGACGTGCGGGGGCTCTCCCGCCAGGGCGGAACCATCCTCGGCTCTAGCCGGACGAACCCCTTCGAGGGTGAGAACGGCGGCCCGGAGAACATCCAGCGCATGCTCGACGCGAACGGCATCGACGCCATCATCGCGATCGGCGGAGAGGGAACCCTCACCGCTGCGAGACGACTCACGGATGCCGGACTCAAGATCGTCGGCGTGCCGAAGACGATCGACAACGACCTCACCGCGACCGACTACTCCTTCGGGTTCGACACGGCCGTCGAGATCGCCACTGAGGCGATCGACCGGCTGCGCACCACCGCCGAGTCGCACGGTCGGTGCATCGTGGTCGAGGTCATGGGGCGGCACGTCGGATGGATCGCCCTGCACTCGGGCATGGCGGGCGGCGCGCACGCCATCCTCATCCCCGAGCAGCCGCAGTCGATCGAGCAGATCTGCGAATGGGTCGAGAGCGTCCGGGATCGAGGCCGAGCCCCGGTGATCGTCGTCGCCGAGGGCTTTCACCTCGACGACATGGAAGGGGCCTACTCCCACAAGGGCCTCGACGCCTTCAACAGGCCTCGCCTCGGCGGCATCGCGGAGCGCCTCACCCCGATGATCGAAGCCCGCACCGGCATCGAATCCCGCGACACCGTGCTCGGTCACATCCAGCGGGGCGGAGCGCCATCGGCCTACGACCGGGTGCTAGCCACCCGTCTGGGCATGGCGGCCGTCGACGCCGTCTATGCCGAGGAGTGGGGCTCGATGGTGTCGCTGCGCGGTACCGAGATCGAGGTCGTGAGCATCGCAGAGGCGACGGGCGGTCTGAACCGTGTGCCGCAGGCCCGCTACGACGAGGCGCGGATACTCTTCGGCTGAGCATATGGTCGTCGCGGCAGGATCCCAGACGCCTGGAACGCCTGCGCCTGATGTCGAATGGCCTGCGCGCGAACTCATCAGCGATCTGGCGAAGGAGCTGAGGGGACTCGAAGGCGCCGCGCGCAAAGACCGTGCGGATGCCGTGCACCGCATGCGCTCCGTTTCGCGGCGGCTGCGCAGTGCGCTGGCGGCCCTGGACGCTGGGCCCGAGACCCCGGTCCATGTTGCGGCGAAGGGCTTGCGATGGCTTGGGGCGACGCTCGGCTACAACCGGGACAGCGAGGTGATTCAGCTGCGGTTGCAGGATCACGCCGACGGCGCGGACGATCCGGCCGCACGCCGAGTCGCCCGGCGTTTGATCGCCGTCGAGCGCCGGAATCGAGGCGTGACCCATGCCGCCGTCGTCAAGGCGCTCGGATCGAAAAGATACCGGCGGACGATGGCGGCTCTCGACGCCGTCGGGGCGGCCGAATCCCCGGTAGGAACCGCGGACGCTCGCGAATACGCCGCTGCGGAGCGGCTCCGTTCCGACCTCGAACGAGTGCGCAGGCGCGCGCGTCGCGAGGCCGGGAACACAGACCCGCTGCTCGCGGAGAGAAAGCTGCACTCGGTGCGCAAGGCGGCGCGCAGGCTGCGCTACGACGCAGAGGCCGCCGCGGTCGACGCCCCTGGAATCGGCGTGTGGGCGGCGTCGCTCGCCGCCGCCGCGGAACGGGTGCAGCACGAACTGGGCGCCTTCCGTGATAGCGCGCTCGTGCAGGAGCTCGTCGTCGCGAGCTCCGCAGGGTCGGGCGAGCGGTCGGGCGAGGCGGCCGGTGATGGCCGCGGCGCTCAGAACGACCTCCTTCGAGTGGAAAGAACTCTCGGCGAGGCGGCTCTCGATCGGGCGCGCGCCGCGATCGCCGCCTTGCTGGCCGAGGGCTAGTCTCGAGCATGCTGCGAACCTCGGTGCTCATGGCGAGACCCGGTTCGGTGCAGGCCAGAACAAACGATGCGTTGTCTGCGTGAAGATGTCACGGGCGCGCTTCTTCTTGCGGGTATCGCGTCAATGGTCGTGGCGATTTTACCCGATCTCGATCAGTGTCTAGCTGGAATGGACGCCGTCTATGTTGGGGCGGCAACCACCGCGTCAGACACGAACAAAACCCGGCACGGGGTAGTCTCGAAGCATGTTGCCTCAGGTGTGCGTGTGCTACCTCCTGCGCGAGTTTTCGGCAGGAACGCATCAGGTGCTGCTCGGACGGAAGAAGGTCGGTTTCGGAGCGGGCTACTACGTCGGTCTCGGTGGCAAACTCGAACCGGGGGAGACCGCGATCGAGGCGGCTGTGCGCGAGGTCGAGGAGGAATCCGGAGTCGTCGTCATGGCCGAGGATCTCGAACCGCGAGGCTTGCTCACCTATCTTTTCCCGCACCGGGAGTCCTGGAGCCAGGAGTCGAGCGTGTTCGTCGGTGAGACGTGGAGAGGAGAACCTGTCGAGTCCGACGAACTCGACCCGGAATGGTTCGACCTCGACGCGCTCCCGCTTTCGGAAATGTGGGATGACGCCCGGTTTTGGCTGCCGGAGGTGCTCGCCGGCGGAAGCATCCGTCGCACCTTCACTTTCGGTGCGGATCTCGCGCGTGTCGTCGACCCGTTCGCGGCCGGATCGCGGCCGTCCGTCTCAGGTTGACCTGCGGGCTCTCGGGTGTAATCATCGACGTGGCTCGCCAACGGTTTCTTAACGGGGCAAGTCATCAATTGTGAACATCCGGTGTACTCGATGCCGGGCTCCAGAGAAAGACGCCGGTGGATCTCACCCTGATCGTCGTGCTGGTCATCGCGTTGGCCCTCTTCTTCGATTTCACCAACGGATTCCACGACACCGCGAATGCGATGGCGACACCGATCGCGACCGGCGCCATGAAGCCGAAGGTCGCCGTCGCGCTCGCCGCCGTCCTCAACCTCGTCGGGGCCTTCCTGTCGACCGAAGTGGCGAAGACGGTCTCGGGCGGCATCATTAGGGAGGGCGATGGCGGGGTGCTCATCACTCCGGAGCTCATCTTCGCGGGGCTCATCGGTGGGATCGTCTGGAACATGGTGACGTGGCTTCTCGGTCTGCCATCGAGCTCGAGCCACGCCCTCTTCGGCGGGCTGATCGGCGCGGCCATCGTCGGTGCGGGCATCAACACGGTCGACTTCACGGTCGTGATGTCGAAAGTCATCCTTCCTGCGCTCATCGCGCCGCTCACGGCGGGACTCGTCGCCTTTGTCTCCACCAAGCTGGCCTACGCGATCACCCGGCGCCATGACGGTCGCCCCGATGGCCGCGACGGCTTCCGTTACGCGCAGATCTTCTCGAGCTCGCTCGTCGCGCTCGCACACGGCACGAACGACGCGCAGAAGACGATGGGCGTCATCACGCTCACCCTCATCTCCGTCGGCGCTCAGCCTGTCGGCACCAGCCCCGCGCTGTGGGTCGTCACCGCCTGCGCGCTCGCGATCGCGCTCGGCACCTATATGGGGGGCTGGCGCATCATCCGCACACTCGGGACGGGACTCACCGACGTCAAGCCTGCGCAGGGCTTCGCAGCCGAGACGAGCACCGCCGCGACGATCCTCGCGTCGAGCCACCTCGGCTTCGCCCTTTCGACGACGCAGGTGGCATCCGGTTCCGTCATCGGCTCAGGCCTCGGTCGTCGCGGATCGACCGTGCGCTGGGGAACGGCCGGCCGGATCGGCATCGGCTGGTTGCTGACATTGCCCTCAGCCGCCCTCGTCGGCGGACTCGCCGCGCTGCTCGCTCATGCAGGTGCTTGGGGCATCGCGATCGACGCTCTCGCGGGTATCGGCGTCATCGCCGGGATCTTCTGGTGGTCGCGACGCGACGAGGTCTCGCATCACAATGTCGTGAGCGAGGTCGCCGACTCGGGTAGGGCCGTCAAGATCAAGAGGAATCCGAAACCGAAGAGGAAGGTCTCGCGATGATCGACTGGGGTGCGTTCGCCGTCGTGGCGATCGCGGCGCTCACTGCCGCCGCAACCGTCGTGAGCACCTATTCGCTCGGGCTCCGGCTGCTCACCGTTTCGGGCCGGGTGCCCGTCGTAGAGCCTGCCGCGTTCACAGATGCGATCACGGTCGTCTCACCGGCGCAAGCGAAGGCCGCAGCCACGCGTGCCCGCAAGGCGGCCAAGAAGAGCCCGTTGACCCTCGGACAGAAACGGCTGGCCTTCATCGCGGCATGCGCCTGTTTCATCCTCTGCGTTGGCGCCGTGTTGTACGGCATCTATCTCATCGTGCCGGCTCTGCACAACTGAGACCACGGGTCCATCGCCCGCAACAGGGGTCCGAGGTCGTCGCAGGGAGGACAGAAGACATAGGATCGATCCGTGAGTCGACTTGCCGCTCCTACGGCATCCGCCGGTCTCGAGGTGCACCTCGGTGGCGGCGCCGTGAGAGGGGAGCGTCGGCGGGGGCTCCGGATGTGGCGCGGCATACCCTACGCTGCAGCGCCTGTCGGCTCACGGCGGTTTCGCGCTCCGGTGACCGCCGAGCCCTGGGACGGCGTTCTCGATGCGAAGGAGTTCGGACCGGTCGCTCCTCAGAAACGCAACGGTCAGTTTTTGGGCGCGGCGGCCAGTGTGCCCCGCTCGGAGGACTGCTTGACCCTCAACGTGACCGCGCCGGACGAGCCCGCCGGGAACCGCCCGGTCATGGTCTTCATCCACGGTGGCGGCTACAGTGTCGGTTCCTCCCGGGAGTTCCCGCGCCAGGGCGAGGGACTCGTGCGCCGGGGCGGAGTCGTCTATGTGAGCATCAATTACCGTCTCGGCGCGCTCGGCTGGCTCGACTTCCGAGCCTATTCGACGCCGGAGCGGCCGATCGAGTGCAATCTCGGGCTGCGCGACCAGTTCGCGGCTCTCGAGTGGGTCAGGCGCAACATCCGGGCCTTCGGCGGCGACCCGGGGAACGTCACGGTCTTCGGCGAGTCGGCCGGCGGCAACGCCGTCACAACCCTTCTGACCGTGCCTACTGCTGAGGGGCTGTTCCACCGCGCGATCGTGCAGAGCGCGCCTCCCAACGCCGTCTATCTGCCCGAGGTCACCTCTCGCTGGGCGCACGAGTACGTCGAGATACTCAGCCGGCTCGTCGACGACGACGACATCGAGAGCGAGTCTCCCGAGGACGCCGCGGCGATGCTGTGCGCGGCCGCTCCCATGACCCTTGCCGAGGCCACGACGATGCTCACGATCCGCACCCCCGACGAGGATCCCGGCACCATCAGCCTGGCCCCCGTCATCGACGGGGAGTTCTTGCCGCACCGGCCGCTCGATGCCTTCCGAGACGGCCTGGCCCATCGGGTTCCCCTCATCATCGGCACCAACGACCGGGAGGGTTCCCTCTTCGAGGGCCGCATCGGCATCCTGCCTACGACGAAGCCACGGATCAGGGCGATCTTCGCGAACACGAGGAAGAAGGCGCGCAAGGAGATCAAGGCGCAGTATCCCGGCTTGCCCGCTCGTCGCCCTGCCGCCGACTTCGGCGGCGATTTCACGTTCTGGTATCCGAGCATCAAGGTCGCAGAACGTCACTCCCGCTACGAGCTCGTGTACTTCTACCGTTTCGACGCCGCGCCCTACATCGTGCGCAGGCTCGGGCTCGATGCGACGCATGGCCTCGAGCTGTTCCCGCTGTTCGATCGCCTCAACACGCCGCTCGGTCTGAGCATGACCGTGTTCGGAGGTCGGCGCATGTTCCGTGCCGTCGGGCGACGGATGCAGCGACACTGGCTCGCTTTCGCGACCTCCGGAGTGCCGGAGCCGGGATGGCCGTGCTACGACGAGCGCGAGCGGAGCACCCTCGTATTCGACCGGGTCGACCGGGTCGAATCGGACCCACGCCGCGAGAAACGGCTCGCCTGGCAGGAGTTCGTGCCGCACGTCTGATACGGAGGCGCGTCACCGGCCGGATGGCGGCGCCGGTATGAGCGATTCCTTCCATTCGTCCATGTGCCCGTTGCGAATGTGATGCCGCCCCTGACCGCCGGGTCCTGCTCTTTCCACACAGAATGGCCATGTCCTTCTTCGTGCTGCGCTGCAGCGGGGCTCCCACCGGCGTTTTCGGGGGATAACCCCATTGGTCGCCTATCCGATGGTCCGTAACGTTGTCGATGTGTCCACGACCGTGGCCGCACCATAGCTCACAGGAGAGAACACCATGTCGGCCACCATCCCCGCCATCCCTCCGGCACCCGCCGATCCGGCGTTCGCCACCGCGCAGTCCGGCCTCCAGACGAGCGGGCAACCGGACTTCGCTGGGCCCGTAGCGTCGGTGCAGGAGGAGACCAAGGGGTTCAGCATCTCGAGCCTCGTGCTCGGCCTCGTCTCGATCGTCGCCGGCTGGACCTTCCTCGCACCGATCGTCGGCCTCGTCGCCGGCATCATGGCGCTGAGCCGCGAACCATCCAGCCGTACCATTGCGATCTGGGGCATCGTGCTCAACAGCGTCATGCTCGGGGGGTCGCTCCTCGTCGGGATCGCCGCCTTCGCCTTCGGACTCGCTCTCCTTCCGTTCGCGTTCCTCTGAGCCACAACCACGCTGTGCGGCGCAAAGCGCGATGTGTTGCGCCGCACGGCGTTTGCGGCCTCCCCGGTGGTTCCAGAGCCGGAAAGCTGCGTGGTCGTCGCGCTAGAGTGAGTGGAGTACGAGCCACGAACTCATCCCTCAGCAGGCAATGGAGCCGTCAGTGTCCACAAGCACTCCTCGCAGCGCGTCCACCCCTACTCCCGCCGCTTCGCCCGCTCAGTCGGTCGGCGGCGGGCCTATGGTGACCCCTTCGCCCGGATTCCGACTCGAGAGCGACTCGCTCGGCCCCGTCGAGGTGCCGGAGGACGCCTACTGGGGTGTGCATACCAAGCGCGCTCTCGACAACTTCCCCATCGCGAAGCGCCCCATCTCGGTCTATCCCGATCTGATCCGTGCCCTCGCCTACGTCAAGCAGGCCTGTGCCCGCGCCAACCTGGAGGTCGGTGCGCTCTCACCTGAGAAGGCGCGCTGGATCGATGCGGCATGCACCAGGATCGTCCAGGGGGCGCGGCACGAGGAGTTCGTCGTCGGGGTCATCCAGGGCGGAGCCGGCACCTCGACGAACATGAACGCCAATGAGGTGATCACGAACGTCGCGCTCGAACTCGCCGGGTACGAGAAGGGGCGCTATGACATCCTGCACCCCATCGACGACGTCAATCGCAGCCAGTCGACGAACGACACCTACCCGACGGCGCTCAAGATCGCGCTCGCCTTCTCGCTCAAGCACCTCCTCGTCGAGCTCAAGCTGCTGCGGGAGTCGTTCTCGCACAAGGGCGAGGAGTTCCGCCACATCCTGAAGGTGGGGCGTACTCAGTTGCAGGATGCCGTGCCGATGACGCTCGGCCAGGAGTTCCGCGGCTTCGCGACGACCCTCGGTGAGGACCACGACCGGCTGAGCGAGACGCTCTGGCTGCTCGCCGAGGTGAACCTCGGCGCTACGGCGATCGGAACGGGGATCACGGCCGATCCGCGTTACGCTTCGGCCGCCATCCGGCATCTCAACGAGCTCACGGGCCTCTCTCTCGAGACCGCGCCCGACCTCATCGAGTCGACGAGCGACGCCGGTGTCTTCATGTCGTTCAGCGGCTCGCTCAAGCGCAGCGCCATCAAGCTCTCCAAGATCTGCAACGACCTACGTCTGCTCTCCTCCGGCCCGCAGGCGGGTCTCGGCGAGATCAACCTCCCGGCCAAGCAGGCCGGGTCGAGCATCATGCCTGGCAAGGTCAATCCCGTCATCCCCGAGGCAGTCAGCCAGGTCGCCTACGCGATCGCCGGCACGGATGTCACGGTCACGATGGCCGCTGAGGCGGGGCAGCTCCAGCTCAACGCCTTCGAGCCGGTGATCGCCCACTCGTTGCTGCAGAGTCTCGCATGGATGACCCAGGCATGCTGGACGCTGCGTGTCAACTGCATCGATGGGATCACGGCCAACGAGGATCGCCTCAAAGCGATGGTGGCGTCGAGCGTCGGCGTGATCACGGCCCTCATCCCGTTCATCGGCTACGCCGAAGCGGCGAAGATCGCGAAGATCGCCCTCGCGACCGGCAACCCCGTCGCCGACCTCGTCGTCGATGCCGGGCTCATGACCCGGGATGAGGTCACGGCACAACTGTCTCCGAGCCGCCTCTCGGGCATGGAGACGATCACGACGAGCGTTCCGGTCGCGGAGATGCAGGCGGAACCCTCGGAGTAGCCGGGGTCAGAGAACTCGGCAGTATGTCGTGAGGGAGCCGATCCCCTCGATTGACACGGTCACGGTCGAGCCGTCGCGCAGGAACACCGGGGGATTACGCGAGTAGCCGGCACCGCCGGGACTGCCTGTCGAGATGAGAGTTCCGGCCGGAATCGTGGATGAGTGCGACAGGTACGAGACGATCTCAGCGACCGTGCGCACCATCTCACCGCTCGACGCATCCTGCAGGACGCGACCGTCGACGTTGGTCGTGAGCCAGAGGTCCTGCGGATCGGGGATCTCGTCTGCTGTGACGACGACGGGGCCTGTCGGCGTGAACCCGTCGAAAGACTTGCAACGCGACCACTGCGCTTCGCTGAACTGCAGATCGCGAGCCGTGATGTCATTGACGACCGTGTAGCCCCACACATAGTCGAGGGCGTCCCGTACGGAGATGTTGCGAGCCGCCCGTCCGATGATGACCCCGAGCTCCGCTTCATAGTCGACCTGTGCGGTCAGATCCTCCGGCCATGTCGTCGTGGTCCCGTGGGCGGCCAGCGAATTCGGCCACAGCGAGAACACGGTCATCGCCGTCTCGGAGCGGAGCTTGAGCTCGGAGGCGTGGGCCGCGTAGTTCGCACCGACGGCGAGTATGTGCGGCGGCCTGAGCACGGCGGACGCATGCCGTAGCTCGGCGAGTGGCGTGAGCGACACCCGCTGAGCGACGGCCCGGTCGATGACGGCGCGCACGTGAGCCAAGCCGGCGTCACCGCGTTCGACGAGCTCCTGCAGATCGCACGGAGCCTCGTCCATCACCTCGTCGAGGAAGAGCGCCATCTCTCCGAATGTGGTCGCGAGCCGCGGGGTCGATTGGCCTTCGACTCGGAGATGCGCAAATTTCACCTTTGTAGGCTATCGGCCGGAACCTGTTCTCCGGCTGTGGGAAGCGCATAGTGCACCGTCTCAAACGTTGGCGAGAGTCCACCAAAACAGTCGGTTCGGCGTCGACGATCGGCACCGAGGGTTCCGTTATTGTCGGCCTTATTGTGTCGGCCGCAGTCGGAGACCCTGCATGCCGCCGTCGACGGCGAGCGAGGTCCCCGTGGTCGAACCGGCGAGAGGGCTCGCCAGATAGACGACCGCAGCGGCCACCTCCTCAGCCGAGACCAGGCGTCCGTGAGGCTGTCGCGCTTCGAGGGCCGCGCGCTCGGCGGCGGGGTCGGCGGCACTCTGGAGCAGGCGCTGCACCCACGGGGTATCGGCCGTGCCCGGGTTGACCGTGTTCACGCGAATGCCCTCTCGCAGATGGTCGGCGGCCATCGAGAGGGTGAGCGAGAGCACGGCGCCCTTGCTCGCACTGTAGAGCGCGCGGTGCGGCAGGCCGGCTGTGGCTGCGATCGAGCAGGTGTTGACGATCGCGGCCGACGAGGACTTCCGCAAATACGGGAGGGCGGCCCGCGAGACGCGCACGATGCCGAGCACGTTGACGTCGAAGACGCGATGCCACTCCTCGTCGCCATTGTCCTCGATCGTGCCCTGCGCTCCGATGCCGGCGTTGTTCACGACGATGTCGATACGGCCGAACCGTTCCACTACGGCCTCGATGCCCGCGCGCACGCTCGTATCGTCGGCGATGTCGACGCGCACCGTGAAGACGCCGGCATCTGTCGCGTCTGGGTTCAGGTCGAACACCGCCACGTCGGCGCCCTGGGCGATGAGACGGTGCGCGATCGCGGCTCCGATGCCGGATGCCCCTCCGGTGACGACGGCGACGAGGCCGTCGAAGTCGTTCGACATGGGTAGGTTCCTTTCTAGGCTTGGGCGAACTCTTGGCGTTGACGGCCGAGACCGTCGATCTCGACCTCGACGACGTCCCCCGCGGAGAGATAGGGGAAGCGTCCGGACAGGGCGACGCCTTCCGGCGTCCCCGTCAGCACGAGGTCGCCGGGTTCGAGGGTGAGGAACTGGCTCAGGTGCCAGAGCACGTAGTCGACGTCGAAGATGAGATCGGCGGTCGTGGAGTCCTGGCGGGGTTCACTGTTCACCCAGCTGCGCAGCCGGAGGTTGCCGTAGTCGACTTCGTCCGGGGTCACCAGCCAGGGACCGGTGGGATTGAACCCCGGAGAGCACTTGCCCTTGCTCCACTGGCCCCCCGAGACCGCCAGCTGGAAGTCGCGCTCGGAGATGTCGTTCGCGACGACGAATCCCGCGATGTGCCGGATGCTGTCGGCCGGCGAATCGAGATAGCTCGCGCGCGTGCCGATCACGACCCCCAACTCGACCTCCCAATCGGTTTTGGAGCTTCCACGGGGTATCAAGACCGTGTCGAACGGTCCGGAGACCGTGTTCGGCGTCTTGAGGAACATGACGAGGTTCTCTGGCGGTGCAGAACCGGACTCGGCGGCGTGCGCTGCGTAGTTCATGCCGACGCAGATCACTGCGCTCGGACGGGCGATCGCCGGTCCGACCCGCAGCGTATCCGCACCGTCGAGCACGGGAAGCGTGCCGGCCGCGAGGGCTGCTCTCACCGCGTCCGGTCCGCCAGACTCCAGGAACCGGCCGTCGATGTCGGGGGTGATGCCGCGAAGGTCGTAATTCGTGCCGTTGTCGACGAGTACGGGCGACTCCTGGCCTACTGGTCCTAGGCGGGCGAACTTCATGGACACTCTTTCTTGTTAACATCGGAACTATGGGCGCAATACTAGTCGTCCTTCTGCTGAGAATCTCATGTTCCCCGTCGATTGACAAGATAAACATCAGATGTCTATAGTCGGACCAGTTCGAACGAAGGAAATTGCATGAGCACGATCGTCAGCGTTGACACCACCGACATCCGGTTCCCGACGTCGCGGCAACTCGACGGTTCCGATGCGATGAATCCCGACCCTGACTATTCGGCCGCTTACCTCGTGATTCGCACAGACGCGAACGACGGAATCGAGGGCCACGGTTTCGTGTTCACGATCGGCCGCGGCAACGACGTCCAGGTCGCGGCGATCCGTGCACTCTCGGGGTATCTCGTCGGCCGCGACACCGAGGAACTGCTCGCCGACATGGGGGCGACATGGAAGATGTTCGCACACGACTCCCAGCTGCGTTGGCTCGGCCCGGAGAAGGGTGTCATGCACATGGCCATCGGCGCCGTGATCAATGCGCTCTGGGATCTGCGTGCCAAGCGCGAGGGAAAACCGCTCTGGCAACTGCTCGCGCACCTGCCTCCTGAGGAGATCGTCGCGCTCGTCGACTTCCGCTACCTGAGCGACGCGCTCACTCGGGATGAAGCCCTCGAGATCCTGCATGCCGCGAGACCTGGCCGGGCCGAGCGCGAGGCGCAGCTCGTGGCAAACGGGTATCCGGGTTATACGACGAGCCCCGGCTGGCTCGGCTATTCGGACGAGAAGCTCGCCCGCCTGTGCCGGGAAGCCATCGCGGACGGTTTCGGCCAGATCAAGCTCAAGGTCGGCGGGAACCTCGACGACGACATCCGCCGACTGGGCATCGCGCGGGAGGCGTGCGGAGAGGGCTTTCCGATCGCCATCGACGCGAATCAGCGGTGGGACGTCGCTGAGGCCGTCGAATGGGTCGGAGCGCTCGCGCGTTTCGACATCCACTGGGTCGAGGAGCCCACGAGCCCGGATGACATTCTCGGGCATGCGGCGATCGCGCGGGGAATCGCGCCTATCCCGGTCGCCACTGGCGAGCACGTCCAGAACCGTATCGTCTTCAAGCAACTCCTGCAGGTGAACGCGATCGGTTTCATGCAGATCGACGCGGCCCGCGTCGGCGGGGTCAACGAGAACATCGCCAATCTGTTGCTCGCCGCGAAGTTCGGCGTCCCGGTCTGCCCCCACGCAGGCGGTGTCGGGCTCTGCGAGGCCGTGCAGCACCTCTCGATGTTCGACTACGTCGCGGTCTCCGGCAGTCAGGACGGCCGTGTGATCGAGTTCGTCGACCACCTGCACGAGCATTTCGTCACTCCGGTGGTGCTGAATGATGGAAACTACCAGGCACCGCTCGCTCCCGGAGCCGGCACCGAGATGCTGGCTGCGTCGATCGCCGAGTACACCTTCTCACCGGGTAGGACCGTAGCGGCCGTCTGATCGAGACTGCTTATCAATAAGGGACGCACGATGACGAACCTCACCTTTGGCCCGCTCTCCTATGGTGCGGCCTCGCTCGGGAACCTCTATCGGGCGCTCTCCGACGAGGAGGCCGAGGAGACGCTCTCCGCGGCGTGGGACTGCGGCGTGCGTCATTTCGACACGGCGCCGCACTATGGTCTCGGGCTGTCGGAGCGGCGCCTCGGCGCCTTTCTCGCAGGCAAGCCGCGTGACGAGTTCACCATCTCGACCAAGGCCGGACGCCTGCTCGTGCCCAACCCGGATGCCGACGCCGTCGCCGCGGGTGCGACGGATCTCGCTCATGATTTCGACGTGCCGGCCGCCGTCGTGCGATCTCCCGACTTCACGGAGTCCGGCATCAGGCGCAGTCTCGAGGAGTCGCTCGGGCGGCTCGGCCTCGACTTCGTCGATGTGCTCTATCTGCACGATCCCGAGCGCTACGGCCTCGAGGAGTCGCTGGCGACCGGTCTTCCCGCGGTTGTCGCGCTTCGCGAGGAAGGATTGGTCTCCGCCGTCGGCATCGGCTCGATGTCGGTCGAGGCTTTGCTTCGAGGAGTGACCGAGGGGGATCTCGATCTCATCATGGTCGCCGGCCGTTACACGCTTCTCGAACAGCCGGCGTTGCCGGAGCTGCTCCCGGCTTGTCTGGAGCGCGGCGTCGGCGTCGTCAACGCCGCCGTGTTCAACACCGGCCTTCTCGCCGCGAGCGTCGTCGCCGAGGATGCGCGGTACGAGTACGGTCCCGTGCCACCGGCGCTACTGGAACGCGCACGGATGCTCGCCGCGACGTGCGCCGAGTTCGGTGTCGAGTTGCCGGCCGCCGCCCTGCGGTACACCCTGCGGCATCCGGCGGTCCGCACCGTCGTCGTCGGCGGAGGCCGAGCGCAGTACATCCGTCAGAACGCGGAGCGAATGGCCACAGCGATTCCCGACGAACTCTGGCAGACGCTGCGCGAACGGGGACTCATCCCATGACCGCAGATGTTCCCCCGGGTTCGCGCACGATCGACGCGCACTTGCATCTCTGGCGACTCCGACCGGGAACATACTCGTGGCTGACACCGGCGCTCGGAGGACTCTACGCGGACTTCACCGCCGAGCAGGCTCGGGTCGAACTGGACGCGGCCGGCATCGACGATGCGATCCTCGTGCAGGCGGACGACACCGTCGCGGACACGGAGTTCATGCTCGCCGTCGCGGATGCGAACCCCTGGGTGACCGGTGTCGTGGGTTGGATCCCGTTGGACGCCCCTGCCGCCGCCGAGGAGACGCTCGACCGTTGGCAGGGGCACCCGGCGTTCTGCGGCGTGCGGCACCTTGTGCACGAGGACCCTCGCGACGGCTTCCTCGAGCTTCCGGCGGTGCGTCGCTCGCTCGCTCTGCTCTCGCGTCGTGGAGTGGCCTTCGACGTTCCAAACGCTTGGCCGCGCCATCTCGCGCCTGCGGTCGCACTCGCCGAGGCTCTGCCTGAGCTCGCGGTCGTCGTCGACCACCTCGCAAAGCCGCCACTCGGGCAGCCGGACTTCGAGGCATGGCTCACGACGATGCGTCGTGTGGCGGCATTCGGCAACACTGTCGTCAAGTTCTCGGGACTGCGACTGCCGGGTGTGAGCTTCGACGTCCAGACGATCCGGCCGCTGTGGGAGTTCGCGCTGGAGCTGTTCGGGCCGAGCCGCATCATGTACGGTGGCGACTGGCCGATCACCGTGCCGGACGGCGGATACCAACCCACCTGGCGGGTCGTGCGCGATCTCGTCGCCGAGCTCTCGCCGGCCGAGCGGGCGCTGGTTCTCGGCGGAACCGCCGCGAGAGTGTACCGGCGATGACGAGCCTCCGGTAGAAGATCAGATCAATCTATACAAGGGTTACGATGTCGAATGTGTATCGTAGGGCCACTTCTCGCTGAGACTGCCTCAGATCGACAGTTGCAATAAGGCAACTCATACCATCGAACAAGATGCTCAAGGAGGAGGACTGAAGTGTTGAGCGGAATACATCCGATCTTAACCGGTGAGTTGCTGGCCCATCTGGATCGTATGGGTCATGGCGACTCCCTCGTCATCGCGGACGCCAACTTTCCGGCATACCGCCTCGGCCGGATCGTCGTCGAGGTTTCGGGCATGACGGCGCCGGCTGTGCTGGAGGCGATTCGCACCGTGTTGCCGCTCGACGAATATGGAGGTCCGGCATTCGGCCTCATGTCGTCGGCTGGCGACGACGTCGCAGGTGTCCCGGCGGGCGTGCTGCTGCCCGTTCAACAGGAGCTCTTGGCGTTCGCGGACGCTCCGGACGACCGAACTGAGGCCATCGAGCGGTTCGCTTTCTATGAGGCCGCGGCATCCGCAGTGCTCATCGTGCGCACGGGCGAATCTCGCGCCTACGGCAATGCCATTCTTCGCAAAGGCGTTGTCGGCGCCTATCGGGGGCCGGGGGCGGAGCGTGGTTGAGAACAGCCGGCTCGGCTGCGCGGTCAGGTAGCGGGTGCTTGCGAGATTCGGACGGCGTTGCCGGATGGGGCGCGGAATGCGCGGTCGCGTGGGCCCCAGGGCTGGTCGATAGGCTCCTGGAGGACTTCGGCTCCGGATTCGCGCACGGTCTCGAAGGTCGCGTCGACGTCGTCGGAGCTGAACACGATGATCGGCAGGGCGCCCTTGGTGAGGAGTTCCTGCAGTGCGTCGCCGCGTTCCGAGCCGGAGGCGAATGCGTCATCGCGGAGAGAGGCTACAGAGCCTCGCGCAGCCATTGCTCGACACCGCTCACGTGCACGATGGTGAGGGCCTGGGCGAGTTCGGAGTCGCGCCGCGAGAGGGCGTTCACGATCGCGCGATGCTCCTGCAGTGTGCGATCGACCGCGTTCTCTTGCGTGACGCCTCGCCAGATCCTGGCTCGAACCGTGTGGCTCGACAACGAGTCGATCAGGCTCGACAGATAGGCGTTGCCCGCAGCGGTAACGATCCGGTGATGAAACTCGAGGTCGTGCTCGACGAGGCCTTCGACGGAACTGGACCCGTCGACCTCGTCGATGAGGGCGGTGAGCTCGGCCACATCCGACTCCGTGAGGTTCTTCGCGGCCATCGCCGTCGCGGCGGGCTCCAGAATGCGTCTGACCGCGAAGATCTCGAGGATCGACGCGTCGTCGTGCAGGTCGACGACGAACGACATCGCCTCGAGCAGCAACTGCGGCTCCAGACTCGTCACGTAGGTGCCGTCGCCGCGACGCACATCGAGAACGCGGATGACCTCGAGCGCTTTGACGGCCTCGCGCAGAGAGCTTCGCGAGAGCCCGAGGTACTCGCTCAGCTCCTTCTCGGGAGGAAGACGGCCGCCGGGACTGAGCTCTCCGGACAGGATCATGTCCTTGATCTTGAGAATAGCCTCGTCGGTGACCGCCATTCCGTCATCCTACCGGCGCGAATAGCCGGTCATCGGCTATTCCCCGGATACCCTGAAGCGTGTCTCAAACGCGCGCACGAGCGGGACGAGGGCGAGTCCGCCCGTCTCGACGGTGAGCTGGTCGACATCGATTGACGCGGCTGCCGCCCGGCACCAGATACCGTGCACGGTTTCGATGAGCGGGTGGGCGTCGACCGCCTCTGCGACAGCGGGTGTGTCGTCTGTGATCGCGTTGTCGACGACGATGATCTCGTCGGCCGGCCTGATCTGGGCGGCCAACACGGCCAGGCAGTGGGCGAGCATGTCTGCATCGTTGTAGGAGGGAACCACGCGGTCATCGCAGAGTTCCCTCCAGCGGTGATCCTATGCCCCGGCAGCCCGCCAGAGATGCATTCCGGCGTAGCTGCGCCACGGCGCCCAGACCGAGCCGAGCTTCTCGAGGGCCTTTGCCTCGCCGGGAAACCCGAGCTTGGCGGCTCCCTGGCGCAGCGCGAGGTCGCTCGTCAGCAGGATGTCGGGACTGCCGAGCACCCGCATCGAGACATAGCCGGCGGTCCACGGGCCGATTCCCGAGAGCGCTGTAAGAGAGTCCGTGAGCTCCTCCCGGGTCTCGCCGACGGTGAGTCGTAGCGCCCCAGTGCTGAGAGCCTCGGCGACCGCAACGATCGTCTCGATCCTGGCGGCCGGGCCGCGGAGCACTTCACGTCCGCCGGCGGCGATCTGCTCCGGCGTCGGGAACAGAGTCCACCCGCCCCGTTCGCGAGGCATCCGGTCGCCGAGCGCGTCGGCGAGCCTGCCGAGCACGGTACGTGCGCCGGCCACTGAGACCTGCTGCCCGACGAGGGCTCTGAACAGCGTCTCCTGCGGATCCACGCTCCCGGGAACCCTGATGCCCGGAGTCTCGGCGACGGATCGCGCGAGGGTGGGGTCCCGGCCGAGCACCGCGTCGATCGCTGCGGCGTCGGCGTCGAGGTCGAGCAGCCGTCGCACGCGTGTGACGAGCGGGGCCAGGTCGGAGAGGTCGGCGAGACTCGCCTCGCACTCGACGATCGGCGTCTCGGCGCTGCCTGCCGCTCGCAGGGCGACGATCGCGGCACCGTGCGGAAGCCGTAGCGCTCGTCGGTAGGTGCCGTCGTGGAAAGTCTCGACGCCGTCGACGGCGCGCGCGGCGAGGAAGCCCAGGACGCCTGCCCCGTCGAACGGGGCGCGGGCAGGGAGGCGGAGCCTCACCGTCGTCGCGCCGTGGGACTCGACCGTGGCCGCGAACGTGGTTCCGCCCGTCGTTCCACGAGCGCGAAGCGCGGTCGGTGTCTGCTCGTACACCGTCACGATGGTCTCGTTGAACTGGCGCACGCTGCCGAAGCCCGCCGCGAAGGCGATGTCGGTGATCGGCAGCTCCGTGCTCGTGAGCAGTACCCGCGCGGTCTGAGCGCGGTGGGCGCGGGCGAGGGCGAGCGGGCCGGCTCCGAGCTCGGACTGGAGCACACGGGTCAGATGACGCGGTGTGTAGCCGAGGCGGGCGGCGAGCCCGGGAACGCCATCGCGTTCGACCGTGCCGTCGGCGATGAGCCGCATCGCGCGAGCGGCGAGGTCGTCTCGAACGTTCCATTCGGGTGAGCCTGGCACGGCATCCGGCAGGCATCGCTTGCACGCGCGCAATCCTGCCTCGTGAGCTGCTGCCGCCGTGAGATAGAACGAGACGTTCGACGGTTTCGGGGTGGTGGCCGGGCAGCTCGGCCGGCAGTAGATGCCGGTGGAATGCACACCCGTGATGAACTGGCCGTCGAAGCGCACATCCCGTGACGACATCGCGCGGTAGCGCTCGGCGAAGACCGGGTCGGCGAGTGGGTTGCGAGGCGCGGCCGGGCGGGATCTCGCCGGGGAGAGGACTGGTGCGATGGTCACGACTCAAGCCTCACACGTCGGCGACCCGAGCGATAGCGAAAAAAAGACATTGCCACGCAGTGCGGGAACGACTCGAGATCCGGGGCGAGACCGCGCCTTCAGGCCGTGTCATGGAGACGCGACACCGGAAAGCGAGACGATACTCTGAGAGTTCGTGCGCAGAGCGAGAGGGAGCGTCGATGACCACACTTGCCCCGAGAGTTCAGCCGATCTTCGATGAGGTTCTTCGTCGCAATGCCGGAGAGCCCGAGTTTCACCAGGCCGCTCGCGAGGTCTTCGAGTCCCTCGGGCGGGTCATCGCCCGGCATCCGCAGTACACCCAGGGCTCGGTGCTCGAGCGCATCTGCGAGCCGGAGCGGCAGATCATCTTCCGTGTGCCGTGGACGGACGATGCTGGCCGCGTGCAGATCAACCGCGGCTTCCGGGTGGAGTTCAACTCGGCCCTCGGCCCGTACAAGGGCGGGCTCCGATTCCATCCGACGGTGACGCTCGGCACGGTGAAGTTTCTGGGCTTCGAACAGATCTTCAAGAACGCGCTCACGGGCATGCCGATCGGCGGAGGCAAGGGCGGGAGCGACTTCGACCCCAAGGGGCGCTCTGACGCAGAGATCATGCGGTTCTGCCAGTCGTTCATGACCGAGCTGTACCGGCACATCGGTGAGCACACGGACGTGCCGGCCGGGGACATCGGTGTCGGCGGGCGTGAGATCGGCTATCTCTTCGGTCAGTACAAGCGCATCACCAACCGCTACGAATCCGGGGTGCTCACCGGCAAGGGGATCGGCTGGGGAGGATCCCTCGTGCGCACCGAGGCCGCCGGCTACGGCACGGTCTTCTTCGCCGAGCAGATGCTCGCCACCCGAGGCAGTGGCTTCGACGGAGCCCGCGTGCTCGTGTCCGGTTCGGGCAACGTCGCCCTCAACGCGATCGAGAAGGCGCGGCAGCTCGGCGGCGTAGTGTTCGCATGCTCGGACTCCTCCGGCGTCGTCTACGACCGGAACGGACTCGACCTCGACGTGCTGCGAGAGGTGAAGGAGACGCGTCGCGGACGCCTCGCCGACTATGCGATGCTGCGCGGTGCGGCATCCGAGTATCGGGCCGGCGGCAACATCTGGTCGATCGCAGCGGAGACGCGCATCGACGTCGCGCTTCCGTGCGCGACGCAGAACGAGCTCGACGGCGACGATGCGGCCCTGCTCATCGAGAACGGTGTGAGCGCGGTCGCGGAGGGCGCCAATATGCCGTCGACACCGGATGCGGTGCGCGCCTTCGCCGAGACGACTGTGCTGTTCGCCCCGGGCAAGGCAGCCAATGCGGGCGGGGTGGCGACCTCGGCGCTCGAGATGCAGCAGAACGCGAGCCGTGACTCGTGGAGCTTCGAACACACGGAGGACCGTCTCTCGGACATCATGCGCGGCATCCACGAGCGGTGTGCGGAGACGGCCGACGAGTACGGAGAACCGGGGAACTATGTGCTCGGAGCCAACATCGCAGGGTTCAGCCGAGTAGCCGACGCCATGCTCGCCCTCGGCGTGATCTGAGCGGCTCGCAAGGCACCTCGCCGTAGGCTGGACGAATGGACGTGGTGCAGCGCCTGCGCGGCGAGCTCGGTGAGGCGGTGAGCACGGATGTCGCCGCGCTCACGGCGAGCCGCCGAGATCGTTCCGGCTGGACGAGCGACGGCGTTCCGCTCGCCGTCGTCCGGCCGACCGAGGTCGCCGAGGTGCAGGCGGTCATGCGACTGGCGTCTGCGACGCGCACTCCCGTCGTTCCGCGCGGAACAGGGACAGGTCTCGCCGGGGGAGCAGCCGGCACCGTCGACTCGATCGTGCTCGACCTCTCCCGCATGGACAGGATCCTCGAGATCCGCGCGGACGATGAACTCGCCGTCGTGCAGGCCGGTGTGATCAATCAGGCGCTCGACGACGCTCTTGCGCCGCTCGGCCTCTGGTTCGCTCCCGACCCGGCGAGCAAGGCGATCAGCTCCATCGGCGGCAACATCGCGACGAACGCCGGCGGACTGCTGTGCGCCAAGTACGGCGTCACGAGAGAAGCCGTGCTCGGGCTGGCTGTCGTACTCGCCGACGGACGGCTCATTCGCACCGGGCATCGCACCGTCAAGGGGGTCACCGGCTACGACCTCACGGGGCTGCTCACTGGCTCTGAGGGAACCCTCGGCGTCATCGTCGAGGCGACGGTGCGCGTTCGGCCGCTGCCCGTGGGAGAGGTGGCGACTATCGGCGCGTTCTTCGCGGACGTCGCGGCCGCGGCCGCGGCTGCCGCGGCCATCACCGCCGCCCGTCTGCGTCCAGCCGTCATGGAGATCCTCGACGGCGCGGCGCTCTCGGCGATCACGCGGTACCTCGGCCAAGCCGGACTCGCCGGAACACCGCTTGCGCGGCTCTCAAGCGGGTCCACGACCGAGGCGTCGTACCTGCTCGTGCAATGCGACGGCGCGTCGGCGGGCGACGAGGCCGCGGAAGTGCTCGTCATCCTCGGTTCCCTCGGGGCGGAGGCCCGGCTCTCGGCGAGCCGGGAGGAGGGCGAACGCCTACTCCGGATCCGTCGCTCCTTCCACCCTGCGCTCGCCGCCGAGGGTGAGGTGCTCATCGAAGACGTCTCCGTGCCACGATCCCGGATGGCCGAGATGTTCCGACAGATCGCCGCCATCGGCGAGCGCTTCGGCGTCGCCATCCCGACGGTGGCGCACGCCGGCGACGGCAACCTGCATCCCAATTTCGTGTTCGGCGGAGGTGAGGTGCCTGAGCATGTGTGGGCGGCCGCTGACGAGTTGTTCCGTGCGGCGCTGACCCTCGGCGGAACCCTCACCGGCGAGCATGGCGTCGGCGTGCTCAAACGTCGATGGCTCGCCGAGGAGCTGGGCGACGACGGTTACGAACTTCAGCGGCGGCTCAAGGAGGTCTTCGATCCGCTCGGCATCCTCAACCCGGGCAAGATGTTCGACTGATCTGCAGAAGCGAGCAACGGCATTGCCGCAGCCATAGGGCCGAGCGCGCTGCTCGTCTGCGGCCTTCTCGCCCTTATTCCGCTCACCGTCTTATTCCGCTCACCGTCGTTTTGCGACGGCGGCAAAAAACTCGCCGTCCGGTGGTGCGGCACTGCCTGCGACTCTCCCGGACGACGAGTTGGCTTGCCAACATGATGCCCCGATCCGTCGAATCGCGCAAGGGTTTGAGTTGACTCGTCAGGGAGCCTCCGCGTAGCCGCTGGTTCTCGGGCTGGTTCTCGGGCTTACGATCTCGTTCGTAGCTGTGATCCCCGCTCTCATGGACGCTGTCAATCGCTTCGACAAAGCTGCAGGAAGCGGCAGGCAGTTCGAGCGTGCATTCGTCGGCGTGATCGGCTTGGATGGGTGTATGACTGATTCCACCAACAACAAGCCGGAGATCGACTTTCCCGAGGGCCCGGCCCCCGAGGGCCTCGTCATCGAGGACATCGTCGTCGGTGAAGGCACCGAGGCGACGACCGGATCGACCGTCGACGTGCACTATCTCGGCGTCGAGTACGAGACCGGTGACGAGTTCGACTCGTCCTGGAACCGCGGTCAGTCCATCAACTTTCCTCTGGGCGCGCTCATCGTCGGCTGGCAGGAGGGCATCCCCGGCATGAAGGTCGGCGGACGCCGCAAGCTCATCGTTCCTCCGCACCAGGCCTACGGCCCCGCAGGCGGAGGCCACCGGCTCTCAGGCAAGTCCTTGATCTTCGTGATCGACCTGCTCGGCGTCGAATAGACGGGGCGATCACGCGAGCCGACGGCTCAGCGGCCGAGCGGTCGAGCGGTCGAGCGGTCGAGCGGTCGAGCGGTCGACCCTAGAAGAACCACGCCCACGCGGCTGCGAAGACCGCGAAGGCGACGATCGTGCCCCCATGGAGCGCCTTTTCGGAGGCGGCTCCCGTGGGGGCGATCGTGTTCGGGCTGGACGCAGCGCAGATCCCCGCGGCCGCCGGTCTCGCTTCCCGGACACGGTCGTTGCGGTGCCGCCTGGTCTGGTCGAGTGCCTTGGCCCCGACCGGTTACGGATGCGGAGCAAGCGTCGCCAGGTCGAGATGTCGAGCGAGTCGATCGGTGTACTCGGCGTTGCCGGGACCGGCTAGACCTCCTCCCACTGCGACTTGTCGACGAGCTCGGTCCATTCGGCATGCGGTGATCGTCGACCCGGATCGCTCAGGTGACACGGATGCTTGCGATACCGCCCCTGCATGAAACGACCACTCTCACACGGGCCGCCTCCGCTTGTTCCCTCCATCCTGCTCCTCGGCCATCCTGCTCCAGGGCCGGCGCGCCGACGCGGTTGTCGCAGCGAAACCCGCGAGTTCGCCGCTCGGACTCAGGGCCCCGCCGCGGCGATCGGTGACGACGGGGATCAGTCGTCGATGCGCACGTGCTTCACCCGGGCAGTGTGGCCCCGCACGATCTCGACCTGTCGTCTGGCGACGTGGAAGTGCTTGGCGAGCACCGCGACGAGGGCGCTGTTGGCCTGGCCGTCGACGGCGCGTTCGCTCAGGTAGACGACGAGGGCGGGCGGGGCGGGCAACGCACCGCCGGAGGCGTCTGTCACGGTATCCGTCTCGACGAGAGGTCCTTTGCTGCTGCCCGGTTTCACCCGGACCGTCACGAGCTGCATGTCTCCCATGCTACGTGGGGCCGAGGGGCGCGCGTCGTGCCGGTGTGCGAAGCTGTTCGCGTGAGTCCCGCCGCTGCGTCTGTCTCCCGACCGGGAGGGCGGCCTCGTGCGGTGTCGGTGTCGCGGCTGATCCCCGCGCTCCTCGTCTGCGGAGCGGCCGTGCTCCTCTTCGGCGTCCAGGTCCCGCCGCTCGGCTACCTCGTTCTCGCTTGCGGGCTGGCGATCGCAGCGTTCCTCGATCGCGCTCTCTTCCGCGACCTGCTGCTCATCGCCTTCGGTCAGGCGATCATCAGCACGATCTCGCTCGTCGCCGACATCGGCTATCCGGCGATGATGCGCTTCACCATCGTGCTCTCGCTCGCCGTTGCGGTCCCTTACCTGATCTCCCGCTTCGCCTATCGGGATCGAGCCATCGCCTTTCCCTGGCGCGGCGGCGGGCGATGGACGAATGCGCAATGGCTCTATCTCGTGTTCATCCTCGTCGCGGCCTGGGCGATCCTGCCGTTCTATTTCATCACCTCCGGCGTGTACGCGAACTGGCCGGCGATCGGTGCGCCCGACGAGCTGGTGCGGCTCTTCATCGGCGTCAACGCCGTCGGCATCTGGGATGAGCTGTTCTTCATCTGCGTCGTCTTCACCTTGCTGCGCCGGCATTTTCCCGACTGGCTCGCGAACACCCTGCAATCGGTCGTCTTCGTATCGTTCCTCTGGGAGCTGGGCTATCAGAGCTGGGGGCCACTGCTCACGATTCCCTTCGCACTGCTGCAGGGTTTCACCTTCACCCTCACGCGTTCGCTCGGCTTCGTGATCACGGTGCACCTGCTGTTCGACCTCGTGGTGTTCCTCGTGCTCGTGCACGCGCACAATCCGGGGTGGCCGTCGCTGTTCCTCTACTGAACCGGACCGTGTTCGCCTGCTCTGAGGTTCGAGGTGGAAACGCACTCGGCCCTGGCTCCGGCACGCGTAGCTCTCGGCATGAGCCCGTGCAGCAGTCTGCCCATGCGGGTGCGGTGAGTGGGTGAGGCGGCCGAGGCAGGGAGTGCGATGATTCTGCTAGGATAGTGCGGTTGCCGTCTAACGGCCGCGGAGAAAGAGAGCCCAGGCATTCGGCCCCGGGCACCGCGCAACGAGAGAAAGGGGATCCCATCTATGGCACTCGAATCCGATGCTAAGAAGGCGATCATCGAAGAGTACGCGACCCACCCCGGTGACACCGGATCCCCCGAGGTTCAGATTGCGATTCTGACCAAGCGGATCAAGGACCTCACCGAGCACCTCAAGGAGCACAAGCACGACCACCACTCGCGTCGTGGCTTGCTGATCCTCGTGGGTCAGCGTCGCCGTCTGCTCGGATACCTCTCCGATGTGGACATCAACCGCTACCGCTCGCTCATCGAGCGTCTCGGTCTGCGTCGCTAGTATTCACATCGCCGCTCTCGTGCGGCGCGATTCGCTGACAACGCGAACTTCTTGAGAACGGGTCGTCGCCTTCGGGTGGCGTCCCGTTCTTCGTACGACGTTGGTCGTGTCGTCCGGCATCCGTAGACTCGGCCCATGCGCTGTGGAATCGTGATCCTCCCGCAATACGCCTGGCCGGACGCGGCCAGGCTCTGGCGCGGCGCCGAAGAGCTGGGTTTCGACCACGCCTGGACCTACGACCACCTGTCATGGCGCAGCCTCGCGAGCGAGCCGTGGCAGGCAACGGTGCCGACGCTGACCGCCGCGGCTATGGTGACCGAGCGCATCCGTCTCGGAAGCTTCGTGGCGTCGCCGAACTTCCGCCATCCCGTCCCCTTCGCGAAGGATGTCGCCACCGTCGACCAGATCTCGGCCGGCCGGTTCACGCTCGGTCTCGGGGCCGGCGGAACCGGCTTCGACGCGTTCGTGCTCGGTCAGGAACCGCTCGCTCCGCGGGAGCGCTTCGAGCGCTTCGCCGCGTTCACCGAAGCGCTCGACATCCTGCTGCGTTTCGAGCCTCCGCAGGCGGGGCCGGACGCGGAGGGCGGGCCGGCGGGGCTCTCGTTCGCGGGGGAGTGGTATACGGCTCGGGGCGCCCGGATGGTCGGCCGTCCCGAGCAGAGGCCGCGCCTGCCGTTCCTCATGGCGGCCAACGGTCCACGCAGCATGCGGCTCGCCGCCGCGTACGGCCAGGGGTGGGTGACGACAGGACCCGACGGCGTGACCGGTGACGACTGGTGGGCGACCGTCGCCGATCTCGCCGCACGCATGGACGAGAGCTGTTCGAATGCCGGGCGTGATCCCGCCACGCTGGACCGTTCGCTCTCGATCGATTCGGGAGGACGCTACGCGCTGGAGAGCGTTGGGGCGTTCGAGGACGCCGTCGGACGTGCTGCGGAGCTCGGCTTCACCGACGTCATGACGCACTGGCCCCGTCCCGAGGGAATCTACGCCGGCTCGGAGGACGTGCTTGCCGAAGCATCCTCTCGCCTGTCCGCACTCCGCCACTCAGCCCCTCCACGCCCCTCTGACTCTGGCCGCGAGACTGCGTGAATCGTTGAAAAGTGCCCTCTATCCGACGATTCACGCAGTCTCGCGGTCAGAGTCAGAGGGCCTCATCCGTCCGCGACGAGGGACGACAGGCAGCGCGGGGCGGACCACGGAACCCGGACCAGCACCTTCGCCGTCGACCCTCGTCCGAGGTAGTCTCGGCTTCATGTCACTCTGGCGCACGAAGACCGTCGAAGATTCCTTGGCCGACTCGCATCTGGAGCACCGGAGCCTCACCAGAAGCCTCAGCTCCTGGGATCTCATGGTCATGGGGGTCGCCGTCGCGGTCGGCGCCGGGATCTTCTCGGTCGGCGCGAAGGCTGCGGGCAGTTATGCCGGTCCGTCCGTCACCGTCGCCTTCGTGCTCGCGGCGATCACCTGTGCCCTCTCGATCATGTGCTACGCCGAGTTCGCGTCCACGATCCCCGTCGCGGGTTCCGCCTACACCTACACCTACGCGACGCTCGGTGAACTGCTCGCCTGGGTCATCGGCTGGGATCTCATCCTTGAGATACTCACGTCAGCGGCGGTGATCGCCAAGTACTGGGGCATCTACCTGAGCAACGTGTTCACGCTGTGGGACTGGGATGTCCCGGCGACCATCACCGTGCTCGGTCTCGATATCAGCTGGGGAGCATTCCTGATCGTCGCGATCTTCACCATCCTGCTCGTGCTCGGCACCAAGCTCTCATCGAGGGTCAGCAGCGTGTTCACCGTCATCAAGGTCGCGATCGTGCTGTTCGTGATCGTCGTCGGCGCCTTCTTCATCAACCCGGTCAACTACACGCCGTTCATTCCCGAGTCCGTTCCGGCGGCCGGTGGTGGTGGCGTCTGGGCCCAGCCGCTCTTCTCGTTCATCACGGGAGCCGTGCCCGCTCACTACGGCGTGTGCGGCCTGCTCGCTGGGGCGTCGCTGGTCTTCTTCGCCTTTGTCGGCTTCGACGTCATAGCGACCTCGGCCGAGGAGGTGAAGAACCCCCAACGCACTCTGCCACGTGGCATCTTCGGCGGCCTCGCGATCGTGGCCCTGCTCTACATCGGTGTGACCCTCGTGCTCACCGGCATGGTGCCGTATACGACTCTCGCGGCAGCGAAGGAGCCGAGTCTTGCCACGGCCTTCATCGAGGTCGGCGCCGGATGGGCCGCTCAGATCATCTCCGTCGGGATCCTCGCCGGACTCACCACGGTGATCATGGTGCTATTGCTCGGTCTGGCTCGTGTGATCTTCGCGATGAGTCGCGACGGACTGCTGCCACACTGGTTCAGCCGCACATCCGATACCCGGCACACCCCGGTGCGTGTGCAGATCGCGGTGGGTGCCCTCGTCGCCCTCATCGCGGGTCTGACCGATGTGGGCATCCTCGAGGAGATGATCAACATCGGCACCCTCTCTGCGTTCGTGCTGGTGAGCATCGCGGTCGTCGTGCTTCGGCGCAAGCGCCCAGACCTCAAACGCGCCTTCCGGGTGCCGTGGTCGCCGTTCCTGCCGTTCCTCTCTGCTGCCCTCTGCGTGTGGCTCATGCTCAACCTCACGACCCTCACCTGGGTGCGGTTCCTCGGGTGGCTCCTGCTCGGTTTCATCATCTACTTCGGCTACAGCCGCAGTCATTCGATCGTCGGCCGCAGGGCACGCGGACTCCTCGTCGACGCGGAGTGACCTGGCTCGACCCGCCGGCACCGCGAACTTGTGCCCGGTCCCGCACTCGTCGTCATCGGGAATGCCCGAGGACGCTCCGGCGTCACATCTCATGACGGTCGAGTTCGCTAGCGGCCCGACCGGGTACATGACCGCGATCATCATCGAGCAAGGAGCATCATGTCGAGAGCCATCACATTCGATCACCTCGGAAGCACCGACGCACTCACCGTCAGCGATGTGCCCGAGCCTCAGGCGGGTCCTGGCGAGGTGCGGGTGCGGGTCAAGGTCGCCGGCCTCAATCCGGTCGACTGGAAGATCCTCGTCTATCCGCAACTCGGCGCTGCCTATGGTCTCGGCGCCTTCCCCTCGGGGAACGGCAACGACTTCGCCGGGGTCGTCGACCAAATCGGCGAAGGCGTCGAGGGATGGCGCATCGGGGACGAGGTACTCGGAGGGAGTCGATTTTTCGCTCAAGCAGACTACCTCGTCGCCGACCCCGCCAAGCTCGTCGCGAAGCCCGCCGGTCTCAGCTGGGAGCAGGCGGGCGGACTCGACATCGCAGGCCGCACCGCCTGGGCGAGTGTCGCGGCTCAGCATCACGGCAAGGGCGACACGGTGCTCGTCAGCGCCGCCGCCGGAGGAGTCGGGGTTTTGGCGGCGCAACTCGCCAAGCGCGCTGGTGCGACCGTGATCGGCTCGGCAGGCACCGACAACCACGAGTTCCTGCGTTCGCTCGGTATCGTCCCCGTTGAATACGGCGACGGACTCGTGGAGCGCATTCGCGGCCTCGCACCCGACGGTGTGACCGCCGTGCTCGACAATCACGGTCGTGCGACGATCGAGGCCGGGATCGCGCTCGGCGTCGACCCGAGTCGTATCAACTCGATCGCCGACCGTGCGGCGGTCCAAGAGGTCGGCGGGACGGGAATCGGTGGGGCCGAGGCGAGTATTGCCGACCTTGCGGTGCTCGCGCAGCTCATCGCCGACGGCGAGATCGAGTTCCCGATCGACTCGAGCTTCCCGCTCGAGCGGGTGCGAGAGGCCTACGCCAAGCTGCAAGAGGGCCATGCGCGCGGCAAGATCGTGCTGGTCACCGAGTAGCCCAAGTCGGCCTCGAAACCGGGGATCCCGGCGGGCTCTCGCGGCGGCGCGCCGAAGGGTTCGGGAATACCCTTGTGGGGGCATCCGTTCTCCTATGTGTATGCAAACGCATAGAAAATGCGCAGGAGGATGCGGCGCAGACAGAACAGAGAGGGGCGGTCTTCCGTCATGCAGTTCGGAGTCTTCACCGTCGGCGACGTCACGATCGATCCGACGACAGGTCGTGCACCGACCGAGAACGAGCGCATCAAGGCCATGCTCGCGATCGCCTTCAAAGCCGAGGAGGTCGGCCTCGATGTCTTCGCGACCGGAGAGCACCACAACCCGCCTTTCGTTCCGTCGAGCCCGACGACGATGCTCGGCTATGTCGCCGCCAAGACCGAGAAGCTCATCCTGTCGACGAGCACGACGCTCATCACGACGAACGACCCGGTGAAGATCGCCGAGGATTTTGCGATGCTCCAGCACCTTGCCGACGGCCGCGTCGACCTCATGATGGGGCGTGGTAACACCGGACCGGTGTACCCGTGGTTCGGAAAGGACATCCGCGATGGCATCGAGCTCGCCATCGAGAACTACAACCTGCTGCACCGTCTGTGGCGTGAGGACTACGTGGACTGGCAGGGCCAGTTCCGGACTCCGCTGCAAGGCTTCCAGTCGATGCCTCGCCCGTTGGAAGGTGTGCCTCCGTTCGTATGGCACGGTTCGATCCGCAGTCCTGAGATCGCCGAACAAGCCGCGTACTATGGCGACGGCTTCTTCGCGAACAACATCTTCTGGCCGAAGGAGCACTACATGCGCCTGATCGGTCTCTACCGTCAGCGTTTCGAACACTACGGTCACGGCGGCGCAGACCAGGCGATCGTCGGTCTCGGCGGTCAGGTCTTCATGCGGCCCAGGTCGCAGGACGCCGTGAGCGAGTTCCGCCCGTACTTCGACAATGCGCCCGTGTATGGACACGGGCCGAGTCTCGAGGAGTTCAGCGAACAGACCCCGCTGACCGTCGGAAGCCCCCAGCAGGTCATCGACCGTTACATGTCGATGCGGGAATACTATGGCGACTACCAGCGTCAGCTCTTCCTCATGGATCACGCCGGGCTTCCGCTCGCGACCGTGCTCGAGCAGCTCGACATCCTGGGTGCGGAGGTCGTACCGGTGCTCCGTCGCGAGCTCGACGCCCGGCGCCCGGCCCATGTCCCCGATGCCCCGACCCATGCTTCGCTCCGGGCGGCGCGGCAGGCTGCTGCCGGCGACAGTGCCCATAGTGGCACGAGTGCGGTTGCGAGAACCGCGGACGAGGGGGTCGGTCCGATGGCGTCCGTCGCGGCACCTGGCGCAGCCTTCGATCCCGATGTCGTGAAAGGGGCCTAGCCATGACCTCGAGAAGGTTCGCCGCCGTCTCGGCCGGGGCTCAGCCAGCCATCGTCGACGCGTCTGCTCGCCGACAGGCTCGCGGATGCGGCGGTCGCGCGTAACCTTCTCACCGGCCTTCCGAGTCCCGCACTCGGCGCCGCCGCCGAGAAGGTGACGGGTGCAGACGGGCTCATCGCCGTCACGCCGATCTTCACCACGAGCTACCGATGACGCATCGAGACCCCTGTCGTCACACGCACGAATGCCGCCTTTCCGGGACTCGTCCCGATTGAGGCGGCATTCGTCGTGTTGTTGCGCGCGTTATCAGGGTGGCGCTACATACCGGGGATCTCGAGCGCCTCGTGCACCTCGATGCTGCCGTTCTTGAGGTGCGGATGCCCGTTCACGACCGCGACCGCGGCATCGGCATCCTTGGCCTCGACGATCGAGTAGCCGGCGATACTGCTCTCGGCAGGGCCCGAGCCGCGGGAGGTGACGATGCGTCCGTTGCCGAGCGGTAGGCCGAAGTCCACAAGTGCGTTGCCAGCCCTATCGGCCCATGCCGTCCATTCCTGCATATCGGCTTCGCCCTGCTCGAGAGACTGCCGCACCTGCTCTTCCGCACCGATGGGAGAGTTGTATAGCATGACGAATCTGCTCATGATCGTTCCTTTCACCTGTTGGGATGTGGTAGGTGAGGGTTCGGCGCGACTATCGCTCCGTTAGTGCTCAAGATACGCTCTGGAATCTCTCCACACAACGGACCCACCCTGAACTATCCGTTCCGGGTCCGGAGGCTGGGACAGTGCCTGAGAACAGGTCGTACCATGGGTGCGTTCCCTGCTCGAACCCGTGCACGGCGAGGTGAGACGCATGAGAATTTCTCCTCTTGCATCGGGTTTCGGCGGCCACGAGGTGGTCGGATGCACGGGAAGCGGAGCCCCGGGGGGCGTCGCGCGGTCTTCGACGGGAAGGGTTCTCCAGGATCCTCAAGGTTCTCTAGGATCCTCAAGAAAAGAGGGACAGCGCAATCGCCGGTTCATGACGCGACACGTTCGGCACTCCACGAAGCGGCCGAGAACGGATCGTCCTGCTACAGTTGACTCGGTTGCCCGTAGGGCCGCCCACGGTCGTGCTTACGTCGAAATCCCTCGTCTCGAGGGTGCGGCAGGCTCTACCCTACAACTCAATATCGAGCACCAACGGAGCAGGCTGGCAGGAAGCTGGTCCCCTGTGGTGGATCTCCAACCGTCAACGGTTGGCGGACTTCTACTGGTGGCCAGCGTGAGCGACTCATCCTGAGACGCTTAGTTCTGCCTGTTCCCTGCTCCTGCGTACGAGTCGTACCCACACGGGGTGACGACGTAAAACAAAGGAGAAAGACCTCTTGGAAGGTCCAGAAATCACGTTCGCCGAGACCGTTATCGACAACGGCAAGTTCGGCACCCGCACCATCCGTTTCGAGACCGGTCGTCTCGCTCAGCAGGCCCAGGGCTCTGCAGCCGCCTACATCGACGACGAGACGATGCTTCTCTCGGCGACCTCGGTCAGCAAGCAGCCGAAGGACAACTTCGACTTCTTCCCGCTGACCATCGACGTCGAAGAGCGCATGTATGCAGCTGGGCGCATCCCCGGCTCGTTCTTCCGTCGTGAGGGCCGTCCATCGACCGAGGCGATCCTCACCTGTCGCCTTATCGACCGTCCTCTGCGCCCGTCGTTCGTCGACGGTCTCCGCAACGAGATCCAGGTCGTCGTCACCGTGCTCGCCATCGAGCCCGACGAGCTCTACGACGTGCTCGCGATCAACGCGGCATCCATGTCGACCCAGATCGCGGGCCTGCCGTTCTCGGGACCGATCGGCGGTGTGCGTGTCGCGCTCATCCCCGACGGCCCTGGCACCGGCCAGTGGGTCGCCTTCCCGAAGCACACCCAGCTCGCCGAAGCCGTGTTCAGCATGGTCGTCGCTGGCCGCGTCGTGACCGATGCCGATGGCAGCCAGGACGTCGCGATCATGATGATCGAGGCCGAGGCGACCGACAACGCCTGGGAGCTCATCAAGGGCGGCGCCATCAAGCCGAACGAAGAGGTCATCGCCGAGGGGATCGAGGCGTCGAAGCCGTTCATCAAGCAGCTCGTCGAGGCCCAGGCCTCGGTCGCGGCACAGGCGTCCAAGCCGACCGCCGAGTTTCAGCTGTTCCCGCCCTATGCGCAGAATCTCTACGACGTCGTCGCGGGACTCGCCTATGACGAGCTCAAAGGCGTCTACCAGATCGCCGACAAGATCGAGCGTCAGAACGCCGACGACGAGCTCAAGGGCCGCGTCAAGAAAGCCATCGTCGCCAAGGTCGAGGCCGGAGAGCTCGACGCCTCCGCCAACAGCCAGGTGAGCGCCGCCTACAAGTCGGTCACCAAGCTCGTCGTGCGCTCGCGCGTGCTCAACGAGGGTGTTCGCATCGACGGCCGCGGGCTGGCCGACATCCGTCCGCTCGACGCGGAGGTCGCTGTGATCCCGCGCGTGCACGGTTCGGCGATCTTCCAGCGCGGCGAGACCCAGATCCTGGGCGTCACCACGCTGAACATGCTCAAGCTCGAGCAGCAGATCGACTCACTGAGCCCTGTCACCAAGAAGCGCTATATGCACAACTACAACTTCCCGCCGTATTCGACGGGTGAGACAGGTCGTGTTGGTTCACCGAAGCGTCGTGAGATCGGCCACGGCGCGCTCGCCGAGCGCGCTCTCGTGCCGGTGCTGCCGAACCGCGAGGAGTTCCCCTACGCGATCCGTCAGGTGTCGGAGGCTCTCGGCTCCAACGGTTCGACGTCGATGGGCTCCGTATGCGCCTCGACACTGTCGCTGCTGAACGCCGGTGTGCCACTGCGCGCACCGGTCGCGGGCATCGCCATGGGCCTCATCTCCGACACCGTTGACGGTCAGACCCGCTATGCGGCGCTCACCGACATCCTCGGTGCCGAAGACGCGCTCGGCGACATGGACTTCAAGGTCGCCGGCACCTCGGAGTTCGTCACCGCGATCCAGCTCGACACGAAGCTCGACGGCATCCCTGCCTCGGTGCTCGCCGCCGCGCTCAAGCAGGCGAAGGACGCCCGCTCGACGATCCTCCAGGTGCTCAACGCCGCGATCGATACCCCCGACGAGATGGCCCCGACCGCGCCTCGCGTGATCTCCGTGCAGATCCCGGTCGACAAGATCGGCGAGCTGATCGGCCCGAAGGGCAAGACGATCAACGCGATCCAGGACGAGACCGGAGCCGACATCTCGATCGAGGAGGACGGCACCGTGTACATTGGCGCCGTCAACGGTCCTTCGGCCGAGGCCGCTCGCGCTCAGGTCAACGCCATCGCCAACCCGACCAACCCCGAGGTCGGCGAGCAGTTCCTTGGGACCGTCGTGAAGATCGCCACTTTCGGCGCCTTCGTCTCGCTGCTTCCCGGCAAGGACGGCCTGCTGCACATCTCCGAGGTGCGTAAGCTCGCCGGTGGCAAGCGTGTCGAGAACGTCGAAGACGTGCTCGGCGTCGGCCAGAAGATCCTCGTCGAGATCACCAAGATCGACGATCGAGGCAAGCTCTCGCTCGCCCCGGTCGTCGCCGACGAGGCGGAGACCCACGGCCGTGACGCCGCCAGCGAAGGCCCCGTCGGGCCTGCGGAAGGCGCCGAGGCAGAGTAGTTCCACTCGCACCGGATGCCCGTCCCGCTCTCGTGCTGGGCGGGCATCCGTCGTCTCAGGGAGCGGTCCAACGGTGGCAAGGCGATGGCAAGGTGTCTCCTCCAAGAGGTGGTGAGCGTGCCTGACGGTGTCGCGTTCTGGCGGGGCCGGACAGACTGCTGGAGCGGTCCTGGTCGCCAACCCGTCGGGGCGGCAGCCGAGAAGCGCCATCGGCCCCGGCCCGACTAACGGACGCTGCGTTTGAGAAGCGGGCGCATCCGGAACGGAATGAGCTCGCCCATCGCCAGCGACGTCTCGGTGCGCTCCACCCCGTCGCAGGCGAGGATGAGGGCGTCGATGCGGAAGAGATCCTCGGCATCGGTGCAGACCACCCGCACGAGCAGGTCGCTCTGCCCGCTGAGGCCGTGCGCCTGGATGATCTCGGGTATTGCGACCAATTCCTCCACGATCGCGCCGAGCTTCTTCTGCTGCACATGCACCGAGACGAAGGCTGTCAGCGGATAGCCGAGAGGCACCGGATTGAGCCGTCGGTCGAACGATTGGAACACGTTCGTGCGCTCCAGTTTGGCCATATGCGCCTGAACGGTGTTGCGTGAGAGGCCGAGTCTCTCGGCGAGTGCGACGAAGGTGGACCTCGGGTCCTCGGAGAGGGCGAGGAGAAGCTGAATATCCGTCGCATCGAGATTGTGCATACTGCCAAACTATAGCGGGGCTTGTTTCCCATCAATAGAGCACAGTGATCAATAATTCTTCGGGTACTTGTGCTTGATGAGCACCGCGCGTAGGGTCGCAGTACCTTCGGCAGCGACGCCGCGGGCGGATCGGCGAAGCCACAAGCGGTCCCGGTTCCGGACGTGACAGAAAAGGTTGCGCGCAGTGTCCAATCAGACTCAGGAGGCGATGCTCCTCGTACCGTTCGAGGACGCGATTCAGCTTCTCACCCCCACCGGCGAACGCATCGGCAATCCGGCCATCGACCCGTGGATCGCCGACCTCGACGCCGCGGCTCTTGCCGATCTCTACGAGGACATGGTCGTGGTCCGGCGCATCGACGCCGAGGCGACGGCGCTGCAGCGCCAGGGCCAGCTCGGCCTCTGGCCGCCTCTGCTCGGACAGGAGGCCGCGCAGATCGGCTCCGGTAGGGCGCTCCGGCCCGACGACTTCGTCTTCTCGAGCTACCGTGAGAACGCCGTAGCCTATTGTCGAGGCGTCCGGCTCGCCGACCTCACCCGGGTCTGGCGGGGCGTGGCATCGTCGGGATGGAACCCCTACGACATCAACATGGCCACACCGCAGGTGATCATCGGAGCACAGACGCTGCATGCAACCGGCTACGCACTGGGCATCCAGGCCGATGGCGACGACTCGGTGGCCATCGCCTATTTCGGTGACGGAGCGACGAGCGAGGGCGACGTGAATGAGGCTCTCGTCTTCGCCGCGACGTTCCAGGCTCCCGTGATCTTCTTCTGCCAGAACAACCACTGGGCCATCTCCGAACCCGTCGGATTGCAGGCGCACCGGCCCATCGCCGATAGAGCGCCCGGGTTCGGCATCCCGAGCCTGCGTGTCGACGGCAACGACGTCCTCGCCGTGATGGCGGCCACCCGCATCGCGCTCGACCGAGCTCGCACCGGCGGCGGTCCCACCTTCATCGAAGCGGTCACCTATCGCATGGGGCCGCACACCACCGCCGACGACCCCACGCGCTACCGCGACCCGGTCGAGCTCGAGGAGTGGGGAGCTCGCGATCCGATCGCCCGTCTCGCCGCTTACCTGCGCGGTCTCGGCGGCTTCACACCCGAGCTCGAACAGCGCGTCTCGGCGAAGGCCGATGCCGTCGCCGTCGAGTTGCGTGCCGCGACGATCTCGATGCCCGATCCCGAGCCGCTCTCCGTCTTCGACAACGTCTATGCCGAGCCGAACACCACGATCGAGCGTGAGCGCGAGCAATACACCCGGTATTTGCAGTCTTTAGGCGAAACGGATGCCGCGACGCAAGGAGATCACCGATGACGATCATGACCATGGCCAGTGCCATCAATGCAGGCTTGCGCAATGCCCTCGGCACCGACCCCAAGGTCGTGGTCATGGGCGAGGACATCGGTGCCCTCGGCGGGGTCTACCGCATTACCGACGGCCTGCAGAGGGAGTTCGGACCGCGGCGGGTCGTGGACACCCCGCTCGCCGAAGCCGGCATCCTCGGCACCGCCGTAGGCCTCGCGTTCCGCGGCTATCGCCCGGTCGTCGAGATCCAGTTCGACGGTTTCGTCTACCCGGCGTTCGACCAGATCGTCTGCCAGGTCGCCAAGTTGCATTACCGCACGCGCGGCGCGGTGAAGATGCCCATCACCGTCCGCATCCCGTTCGGCGGCGGCATCGGCGCGGCCGAGCACCACTCAGAGTCTCCCGAGGCCTACTTCGCGCACACCTCCGGACTGCGGGTCGTGAGCGTATCGAACCCGCAGGACGCGTACACGATGATCCAGCAGGCGATCGCATCCGACGATCCCGTACTCTATTTCGAGCCGAAGCGTCGCTACCACATGAAGGGCGAGGTCGAACTGGAGCGGCCGCTCGACGACGCCCCTCCCATGGGCGGGGCGCACATCGTGACGAGGGGAACGGATGTCACCCTCGTCGCCTACGGACCACTCGTGCCGACCGCGCGTGATGCGGCGGTCGCCGCCACCGACGATGGCATCTCGATCGAGGTCATCGATCTGCGCTCGCTCGCGCCCATCGACTTCGCCACCGTCGAGGCTTCCGTGCGCAAGACCGGTCGGCTCGTCGTCACACATGAGGCTGCGCAGTCGGGCGGGCTCGGCGCCGAGATTGCCGCGAGCCTCACCGAACGGTGCTTCGACTATCTCGAGCACGCCCCGGTGCGGGTGACTGGCTTCGACATCCCCTACCCGGCGTCGAAGCTGGAGTCATACCATCTGCCGGACCTCGACCGCATCCTCGATGGTGTCGACCGTGCGCTCGACCGCCCGAACTCGCTCAGTGCGCTCGCGAGCGAATCCGGGGGGAGCCTCCTGTGAGCGTCATACGCGATTTCGTGCTGCCGGATCTCGGCGAGGGACTCACCGAGTCCGAGATCGTGACCTGGCGCGTCGCCGTCGGCGACGCTGTCGCGCTCAACCAGATCATCGCCGATGTCGAGACGGCCAAGGCCATCGTCGAGTTGCCGTCGCCCTTCGCCGGCACGGTCGCCAAGTTATATGCAGAACCCGGCGTCACCGTGAACGTCGGAGAGCGGATCGTCGCGTTCGAGGTGGACGACGGAGCCGTGGGCGAGGCCGGCATGGATGTTCCGGCACCCGGTGAGGGCTCAGCCGACCCAGGGGCTTCGTCGGACTCGGGCGTCTCCGGCCCCTCCGGCCTCGCGGGAGGCGAGGGCGACACGATGCGAGCCGCGCCGGCACCGGACGCTCCCGAGCCGAACCTCGTCGGCTACGGAGCGAAAGACGAGGGGACGGGGCGCCCGGTGCGCCGTGCCCATGCACATGCCGCGTCTACGCCGGTCGAGCCGCGCCCACCGTCCCCGGTTGAGGTCGTCGAAACCGGTGCGATCGGCGAGCGCCTTCGCTCCACCCCGCCCGTGCGCAAGCTTGCCCGCGGCCTGGGAGTCGACCTCGGAACGGTCACGGGAACCGGGGCAGACGGGCTCATCACGCGCGACGACGTGCTCGCGGTGGCAACCGGGACGGCGGGGGCGGGAGCCTTGGTTTCGACCGGCTCGACCGGCGGGGACGGTTCGGCCGGTGGGGACGGTTCGACCGGCGGTGACGGTTCGGCCGGCGTCGCAAGATCTGGGAGCGCGGAACGTGAGACGCGCACCCCGATCAGGAGCGTGCGCAAGCTCACCGCTGCGGCGATGGTGCAGAGCGCGTTCACGGCACCGCATGTCACGGAATTCTTGACCGTCGACGTGACCAGGACGATGGAACTGCTCGCCGCGCTCAAGGAGGACCGCGCGTTCTCGGACATCCACGTCAACATCCTCACCGTCGTCGCGAAGGCGGTCTGCGTCGCGGTGACGCGCACCCCCTCTCTCAATGCGCACTGGGACGATGCGGCCCAGGAGATCGTGCAGTACCACTACGTCAACCTCGGCATCGCGGCCGCGACGCCGCGTGGTCTTCTCGTGCCCAACATCAAGGACGCCGATGCGCTCGACCTCGCCGGACTCGTCTCGGCGCTCGCCAAGCTCACCCAGACCGCGCGGGCCGGCAAGACGCCACCGGCAGATCTTGAAGGCGGCACGATCTCGATCACGAACATCGGAGTCTTCGGTATCGACGCTGGCACCCCTATCCTCAATCCTGGTGAGGCCGGCATCCTCGCCATGGGCGCGGTGCGCCGGGAGCCCCGTGAGTTTCGAGGCGGTATCGCATTGCGCGACATCGTGACCCTCAGCCTGTCGTTCGACCACCGGCTCGTAGACGGCGAACAGGGCTCACGATTCCTCGCCGACGTCGGTTCGATCCTCGCCGAACCCGGCAGGGTGCTGACCATGGTGTGATGCGCGGCTCGGCGAGAGAACCTGGCGCGGCAGCATGCCGAGCCGACATGATGGTTTGACAGACAGGACGAGGTCGATGGGGACACAGGCTCGATGACGACGTTGACCAGCAGGGTGGATGCGGCAAGCTCGGGCTTCGCTGACAACGAGGCCTCTCAGCGCTCTCTTGTGACAGAACTGCACGACAAACTCGCTGCCGCCGCCGCCGGTGGACTGCCAGCCTCTCGCGAACGTCACATCGCGCGCGGCAAGCTGCTGCCGCGCGAACGCATCGACCATCTCCTCGACGAGGGCAGCCCGTTCCTCGAACTCGCTCCGCTCGCCGCGAACGGCCTCTACGACGACGAGTCCCCCGGGGCGGGTGTCATCGCCGGTGTCGGGCTCATCCACGGCAGGCACGTGCTCGTGATCTCGAACGACGCCACCGTCAAGGGTGGAACCTACTACCCGATGACGGTCAAGAAACATCTGCGGGCGCAAGAGGTCGCGCTCGAGAACAGGCTGCCGTGCATCTACCTCGTCGACTCCGGCGGCGCGTTCCTGCCGATGCAGGACGAGGTCTTTCCCGACCGGGAACACTTCGGCAGGATCTTCTACAACCAGGCCAGGATGTCGGCCGCCGCGATCCCACAGATCGCCTCGGTCATGGGATCCTGCACGGCGGGCGGCGCATACGTGCCCGCGATGAGCGACGAGACCGTCATCGTACGCGGGCAGGGAACGATCTTCCTCGGCGGCCCGCCGCTCGTGAAAGCGGCGATCGGCGAGATCGTCACGGCCGAAGAACTCGGTGGGGGCGAGGTGCACTCCCGCATCTCCGGGGTCACCGACCATCTGGCCGAGAACGACGAGCACGCCCTGCAGATCGTGCGCGACATCGTCGCAACACTGCCCAGGACGTCCGCCCCCGCCTGGGAGGTGGCGCCGAGCCGGGAGCCCATCGTCGATCCGGCCGAACTCTACGGTGCCGTGCCCGTCGACGTGCAGGCCCCCTACGACGTGCGCGAGGTCATCGCGCGCCTCGTCGACGGCAGCGAGTTCCACGAGTTCAAGAAGGAGTACGGCACGACTCTCGTGACTGGATTCGCCCGGCTGCACGGTCATCCGATCGGCATCGTCGCCAACAACGGCGTGCTCTTCTCGGAGTCGGCGATGAAGGGGGCGCACTTCGTCGAGCTGTGCGATCAGCGCGGAATCCCGCTCGTGTTTCTGCAGAACATCTCCGGCTTCATGGTCGGCAAGGATTACGAGGCCGGGGGGATCGCCAAGCACGGCGCCAAGATGGTCACCGCCGTTGCGACGACGCGTGTGCCGAAGCTCACTGTCGTGATCGGCGGCTCGTTCGGCGCTGGCAACTACTCGATGTGCGGCCGCGCCTATTCGCCGCGCTTTCTGTGGATGTGGCCGGCGAGCCGTATCTCGGTGATGGGCGGGGCTCAGGCATCCTCGGTTCTCGCCACCGTCAAACGCGACCAGTTCGACGCGCGTGGCGAGAAGTGGTCGCCGGAATCCGAGGAGGACTTCAAAGCTCCCATCCGGGAACAGTATGAGACTCAGGGCAGCCCCTACTACTCCACCGCGCGGCTCTGGGACGACGGGGTCATCGACCCTGCCGAGACGCGCACGATACTCGGACTGGCCCTCGACGTGTGCGCCAACGCGCCGTTGGGCGAAACCTCCTTCGGCCTCTTCCGGATGTGAACGGATGATCCTCATGAACGACACCGTTCCCCCAGCCGGGACACCGCCGGCGGAGCGGCGGGCAATGTTCGGCACCGTGCTCGTCGCCAACCGCGGCGAGATCGCCTGCCGCATTCTGACCACGCTCGCCCGGCTCGACATCCGCTCGGTCGCCGTCTTCAGCGACGCGGATCGCGGTGCCAGGCATGTCGCGCTCGCCGACACGGCCGTGCGCATCGGTCCGGCCGCGCCCCAGGCCAGCTACCTCGACATCGACGCGATCATCGCCGCGGCGAAGCAGACGGGCGCCGAGGCCATCCATCCCGGGTACGGATTCCTGTCCGAGAACGCCGCTCTCGCCCGTGCGTGCGAAACCGCCGGCATCGTCTTCGTCGGGCCGAGCGTGAGCGCCCTCGGAGTGATGGGCGACAAGATTCGTTCCAAGAACCACGTCGCGGGCTACGGCGTCCCCGTCATCCCGGGGATCTCGGAGCCGGGACTGAGCGACGAGGAACTCGTCGCGGCGGCGGCCGGCGTCGGCTATCCGCTGCTGATCAAGCCGTCAGCGGGCGGCGGCGGCAAGGGCATGCAGCTCGTGAACGCGCCGGGCGAGCTCGCGAGCGGACTCGTGGCCGCCCGCCGGGTCGCGGCATCCGCGTTCGCAGACGACACACTCCTCCTGGAACGGTTCGTCACCGCACCGCGTCACATCGAGGTCCAGGTGCTCGCCGACCGGTACGGCGCCATCATCCACCTTGGTGAACGTGAGTGCTCTCTGCAGCGTAGACATCAGAAGGTCATCGAGGAGGCGCCGTCGCCGCTGCTCGACGCAGAGACTCGCGCCCGGATCGGCGACGCGGCCTGCCGGGTCGCGAGGAGCGTCGACTACACGGGGGCCGGAACGGTCGAGTTCCTGGTGTCGGATGCTGCGCCGAGCGAGTTCTTCTTCATGGAGATGAACACGCGGCTGCAGGTCGAGCACCCTGTGACCGAGCTCGTCACGGGCATCGACCTCGTGGAGTGGCAGTTGCGCGTTGCAGCGGGTCAGCCGCTCGTGCTGCGACAGGAGGACGTGCGCCTCGACGGCCACGCGGTCGAGGCACGTGTCTACGCCGAGAACCCTGAGCGCGGCTTCCTGCCGACGGCTGGAACGGTCCTGCTGCTCGATGAGCCGGCCGGCGAGGGGGTGCGGATCGACAGCTCGCTCGTGCAGGGGCTCGAGATCGGCTCTCACTACGACCCGATGCTGTCGAAGATCGTCGCCTGGGGCGAGAGCCGCGCGCAGGCGCTTGCCCGCCTCGACGGCGCGCTCGCCGACACGGTCGTGCTCGGCCTGCACACCAACCTCGAATACCTGCGCGGTCTCGTCGCCGATCCCGAGGTGGCGGCCGGCCGACTCGATACGGGTCTCATCGACCGACGTCTACCCACCATCCGCTTCCGCGCCATCGACCACGGCCTCCTCGCGAGTGCCGCGGTGTATCTGCATTCCGAGCGTTGGGCGGCACCGGACGAGGCAGCTGGGCGAGGTGTCACCTGGCCTGGCCGGGTGTGGACGGCACCGAGCGGGTGGCGCATGGCCGAGCCGCGGCCGAGCCGCTACAGCCTCGCTGTGAGCGCGACGGAGACGGTCGACGTGCTCGTGCAGGGGACGGCGGATGCGGCGTTCGTCTCCGTCGGCGCCGCACGCCCCGGATCGGCAAGCGAATCCGCGACGACGCACGCGGTGAGTCTCGTCCCCGTCGCCGGGGCGGAATCCCGCTTCAGCATCGCCGTCGACGGGGTCGCCACGGTATGGAGCATCGTCGGGAACGGTCGCGAGCTCTGGCTCGGCGCCGACGGCTTCGTCGCGCTGCTGACGGTGCGCACCCGGTCCGAGCGGCTCGCGGAGCATCTCGCCGCGAACGCGCGTGCAGACCGACCGGGCAGCCCGGAGGTGCGCTCGCCGATGCCGGGGACGGTCGTCGCCGTGCAGGTCGCGGACGGGGATGTCGTCGAAGCGGGACAGACCCTGCTCACCGTCGAGGCGATGAAGATGGAGCATAGGCTCACAGCCTCCGTATCCGGGGTGGTGAGCATCCATCTCAGGCCGGGCGAGCTGGTCAAGCTCGATCAGATCGTCGCTACCATCGCCAACCAGAACCCGGAACACCAAGGAGGTCAGCCATGATCGACAAAGTCGTCGCGAGCGCCGAGCAGGCCGTCTGCGACGTCTCTGACGGAGCGAGTCTCGCCGTCGGCGGGTTCGGCCTGTGCGGTATCCCCATTGCCCTCATCGCGGCCCTGCACGACAAAGGAACGCGGGAGCTCGAGACCATCAGCAACAACTGCGGAGTCGACGACTGGGGGCTGGGCATCCTGCTCGCCGACCATCGCATCCGCCGCACCGTGAGCTCCTATGTAGGGGAGAACGCCGAGTTCGCACGACAGTTCCTCTCGGGTGAGCTCGAGGTCGAGCTCACCCCCCAGGGAACCCTGGCCGAGCGGATGCGTGCGGGGGGAGCGGGCATCCCGGCCTTCTACACCCCGGCGGGTGTCGGCACCCAGATCGCCGAGGGCGGTCTGCCGCAGCTCTACGGCGCGGACGGCGCGATCGTGAAGGGCTCCGAACCCCGGGAGGTGCGGAGTTTCGACGGTGTCGACTATGTGCTCGAACGCTCCGTTCGGCCGGACTTCGCTCTCGTCCACGCTGCGAAAGGCGACCGGTACGGCAATCTCGTCTATCACGCCGCGGCGATGAACTTCAACCCGCTCGCCGCTGCGTGTGGCCGTATCACCATCGCCGAGGTCGAAGAGCTCGTGGAGCCTGGCGAGCTCGATCCTGAGCGGGTCCACACCCCGGGCATCTTCGTGCAGCGGGTGGTCGTCGCGGGAGCCGTCGAGAAACGTATCGAGCGCCGCACCGTCTCGTTCGCAGTGGCGACCGATAAGGCGGCAGCATGACGCTGACACGCAACGAGCTCGCGGCACGGGTGGCGCAGGAGCTCGAGAACGGGCAGTATGTCAATCTCGGCATCGGCATGCCGACACTCATTCCCAACTACATTCCCGACGGAATCGAGGTCGTGCTGCATTCCGAGAACGGCATTCTCGGCGTCGGTCCGTACCCGAGCGAAGCCGAGCTCGACCCGGATCTCATCAACGCGGGCAAGGAGACCGTCACCGTCAACCAGGGGGCCGCGTTCTTTGACTCGGCGATCTCGTTCGGCATGGTGCGTGGCGGCCACGTCGACCTCGCCGTCCTCGGCGCGATGGAGGTCGCCGCCAATGGAGACCTCGCCAACTGGATGATCCCCGGCAAGATGGTCAAGGGCATGGGTGGCGCGATGGACCTCGTGTTCGGAGCCAAACGACTCATCGTGATGATGGAGCACGTCGACAGGAACGGCAATCCCAAGATCTTGAGGCGGTGCACCCTGCCGCTCACGGGGAGAGGGTGCGTCGATCGCATCATCACCGACCTTGCGGTCATCGACGTGACGCCGGGTGGGCTCGTGCTGAGGGAGCTCGCACCGGGGGTCTCCGTCGAGCAGGTGGTTGCGGCAACCGGCGCGGATCTCGCGGTCGACGAGCTTGTTGGACGCGGGAAGACACGTGAGAGGAGCAGCATGATCGCGAGGAGTCCGACATGAAGGACATCGAACAGCGCGGACTCTACTTCGAGGAGTTCGAGGTCGAAACGCGCTACCTGCATCGTCCCGGGCGCACCATCACCGAGGCGGACAACGTTCTCTTCACGACCCTCACCATGAACATGCAGGGTCTGCACCTGGATGCGGCGTGGTCGGCGACGCAGCCATTCGGGCAGCGCATCGTCAACTCGATGCTCACCCTCGCGACGCTCGTCGGCAGCTCCGTGGCACAACTCACCCAGGGCACGCTCGTCGCCAACCTCGGGTTCGGCGAGGTGGCCTTCCCGAACCCCTTGTTCCACGGTGACACGCTGTACTCCGAGACCGTCGTCACCGAGAAGCGCCTCTCATCCTCCCGCCCAGGGCAGGGCATCGTCACCCTCGCGCACACGGCACGCAACCAGGACGGCGTCGTCGTCGCGACCGCATCGCGTATCGCACTCGTCTGGTGTCGCGACGCGCACGGGGAACGGGCCGCGCCATGAGTTTTCAACTCGGGCCGGCCCTGCTGTTCTGCCCGGCAGACCGTCCGGAACGCTACCTCAAAGCGGCGGAGCGGGCCGATGCGGTGATCATCGATCTCGAAGACGCGGTCGCCCCATCGGAGCGCGCCGTCGCGCGCGCGGCACTCGTGAGGAACCCTCTCGATCCCGAGCGCACCATCGTGCGGGTGAACCCGGCCGGCACCGCCGATCTCGCCGCCGACCTGGACGCGCTTCGCGCCACCGCATACCGCACGGTGATGCTGCCGAAGGTGGAAAGCGCAGACGAGGCGGCTTCGCTCGGTGGCTTCGACGTCGTAGCGCTCTGCGAGACCGCCGCAGGGGTCGTCGCGGCGTCGCGGATCGCCGAGACGGCTAATGTCGTAGCGCTCATGTGGGGGGCTGAGGACCTTGTCGCTTCGCTCGGCGGTTCATCGAGCCGCGTCGCGGGCGGGCGCTATCGCGACGTGGCGCGCCAAGCCCGGTCGACGGTGCTGCTCGCGGCCGGCGGCGCAGGCAAGGCCGCGATCGACACCGTCTTCCTCGACCTCGGTGATCTCGATGGGCTCGCCGCCGAGGCAGAGGACGCGGTGGCCAGCGGTTTCGCGGCGACTGCGTGCATCCATCCGAGTCAGGTGGCTGTCATCCGGGCGGCCTATCGGCCGGGCGACGACGAGGTCGCGGATGCGCAGGCTGTGCTGGACGCCGCGGCCTCGGAGCGCGGTGCATTCCGGTTTCGAGGCCGGATGGTCGATGGGCCGGTCCTGCGGCACGCGGAGTCGGTTCTCAGACGGGCAGGACTGTCGGGCGGTCGACAGCCGGCTCGGTGAGAGCGGGAACTTCAGCGTGGTGTCGTCATTTTCTTGGAGATGATGCGCGAGGACTGGGACCTGTTCTCGCTGTGTGGGTGCATCGGGGAGGTGCGCGGGCGGCTCCTCATTCCTCCGACCCAGTCTCCGCACCCGACGGGCACGACCACATCACTCTCGCCAGCTACACGCTCGGTGAGATACTCACGCGCTCACTGCACTTCCTGCAGGCTGCCGACGTCGAGTCTGTTCGAGGATTCCTATCACGTCCCCTGTTCGGACGCTAGTGGGTATTAATGCCGACTGTTCCGGGCAAGGCTGTCGTGGATAGGCTCCGACTGCCCTATGGGCGAGTATGGCGGGTACGAGTGAGGATGCAGGCGATGGAAGACGACCCCGACGCTGTGGTCGTGGATGAACGCGATGGGGTACCGATCAAACGAAAGGGCCCGACGGCGAGGGGGCTTCAGCGTCTTACGCTTCTGCTCGGCGCAGGACTCCTGGCGTTCAGCTCTCTCGGCGCGGCAACGGCCGCGAGCGCAGAGACCGTGGAGACCCCTTCCGTTTCTCGGATGGGCGACGCGGTCATTCTCGCCAATTGGGTTCCGCATGACCATGCCAGGATCACGACGGCTGATGGCTGTGAACGTCGACGCGTCTGGCTTGTAGACAACGTTGCTTGGATTACTCACTCCAATTCTGACTGCTGGTCATACTGGACGACGACCTGCCCTTCGACTCGGTACTGGATGGTCGTGGTCGACGCTCAATCGGCGTTGGCTGTCCAGACCAAAGCAGAGTCTCCCGAGCCATTGGCTGTCGCCTGCGGTTAAAGTTAAGTACCAACGCTGAAGAGGAAACGAGTCGTGCCCTTCATTATCCAATCGGGTTGGGTCACTGGTATGAGCGCGGGTCGAGGAACCGGTCCGACGGCGTGGTTCCAGGTCGAATGCGACACTTGGCAAGCGCCTGGCGCCGACCAGGAGCGCACGGCTGTTCACTACCAGGTGTTGGCCACAGACGTCATGGCGCGACGTCTGAGTGGTCTCGTTCGGCGGCGATCTCGTGTTCACATCGTCTTCGCTGGGCAGTACGACGTGACAATCACGATGGACGGTGAGGCTCGGCATGAGGTCGTCGCCCAGGAGCTAGGCCTTAGCCTGTTGGATCCCCTGATCGACGAGTTCGCAACCGAGCAGGAACCATCCAACCCCTCAGTTTGAGCATTGGTCTACGAGACGGCTGTCTGTCCCCGGTCGCCGCGGCCTCGGAGCGCGGTGCATTCCGGTTTCGAGGCCGGATGGTCGATGGGCCGGTCCTGCGGCACGCGGAGTCGGTTCTCAGATGGGCAGGACTGTCGGGCGGTCGACAGCCGGCTCGGTGAGAGCGGAGCTCATCGAGGCGGAAGGCTGTATCGCCGAGATGGACATCGATCTACTTGAAGGAATTGCTATATAGAGATATAAAAGAATCATGCTGTCCTCCGAGCTACCCGTCGCCCAACTCAAGGCAGAGTTCTTCAAGGCCATCGGGCACCCCATTCGGGTACGAGTGCTCGAGTTGCTCGTCGGCGGGGAGGCTTCGGTCGGGAGCCTCGCCGACAGCATCGGCAGTGAGATCTCGAACCTGTCACAACAGCTCGGCGTGCTCCGGCGCGCCGGCGTCGTCGTCACCCGCCGAGACGGAAACACGATCCTGTATGCGCTTCGTGACCCCGAGCTGGTCGAGCTGCTTGCCGTCGCGCGGCGCATGCTCGTCTCGAACCTCCAAGACTCCCGCGCGCTTCTGCACAGTCTGGAAGCCGAGGACGTCGAGGCCGTCGGTGGTGAACGACCCGGTGACCTGATCTCTGATCGCACGCGATGACGTCGCGAAAGCGGCGCACGGTGCGATTCTTGCGGACATTGCTGCCGCAGAGTGCGGATCTCGCCGCGGCCCGCCGCTCGCCGGGGCGCGATCTCCTCGCCGGACTGACCGTCGCCGTCGTGGCGCTGCCACTCGCTCTCGCGTTCGGGATCGCGTCGGGTATGGGCGCGCAGGCGGGCCTGACGACGGCGATCCTCGCGGGAATCCTCGCGGCCGTCTTCGGGGGTTCCAAGCTGCAGGTATCCGGACCGACGGGCGCGATGACCGTAGTCCTGGTGCCCATCGTGCACCAGTTCGGTGGTCCCGGCGTGCTCCAGGTAGGACTCGTCGCCGGTGTCTTTCTGCTTCTGCTGTCGTTGAGCGGCATCGGGCGCTACGTGCGATATCTGCCGGTCTCGCTCATCGAAGGGTTCACAGCGGGCATCGCCGTCGTGATCGCCGTTCAGCAGGTGCCGAACGTCCTCGGTGTCACCCCGGGGGAGCAGGGTCAGCTCTGGGCGGTCGCCGTCGACGCGCTGATGCGATATCTGCAGCACCCGGACGTCGCAGCCCCGGCGATAGCGCTCGGCGTGGCCGGCACGATCCTGATCGGCGCACGGTGGAGGCCGTCGTTGCCGCGCTCCCTCGTCGCCGTCGTCACCGTGTCCGTCGCGACAGCCGCTCTGGGGATCGGGTTGCCGAGCATTGGCGAACTGCCCCGCGGGCTTCCCGCTCCGGACGCCGCATTCCTCGATCTCGGGAATGTCGGCGCGCTGTTGCCGTCCGCGCTCGCCATCGCCGCCCTCGCCGCGCTCGAGAGCCTGCTCTGCGCCACCGTCGCGGACAGCATGAGCGTCGGCGACCGGCACAATCCCGATCGCGAGCTGTTCGGCCAGGGCATCGCCAACGTCGTCGTGCCCTTCTTCGGCGGGGTTCCGGCGACCGCCGCGATCGCCAGGACAGCCGTCAACGTGCGGAGCGGCGCACGCTCGCGACTCGCGGCGGTCGTCCACTCCCTTGTTCTTCTCGCTGTCGTTCTGGTGGCCGCCCCACTCGTCGGCTTCATTCCGCTCGCCGCGCTCGCGGGGGTGCTGCTTGCGACGACGGTGCAGATGATCCAGCTCGGCGCGATCTCGGCGATGCTCCGCGGTACGCGGCAGGATGCGATCGTGCTGCTCACGACCTTCACCGTCACGGTCGCGATCGACCTCATCACGGCGGTCGTCGTGGGACTCGTCGCGGCGGGACTGCTCGCTCTGCGCGCCGTGGCCCGCTCCGCGCACCTCGAACGTGTGCCCCTCGACACGAACGACCACAATGCCGAGGAGCAAGAGCTCATGGCGGAGCACATCGTCGCCTACCGATTCGACGGCCCGCTTTTCTTCGGAGCCGCGCATCGATTCCTGATCGAGCTCACCGAGGTCAGCGAGGTCTCCGTCGTGATTCTGCGGATGAGCCGGGTGAGCACCTTGGACGTGACGGGCGCACTGATGCTCGACGACGCCATCACGCGACTGGAGCACAAGGGGATCGCCGTGCTGATCTCGGGAATCGCCACCGGCCATGAGAGATTGCTCGATCGGGTCGGGGCCGCAGCGAAGCTGAGGGAACAGGGGCGTGTCTTCTCGCAGACGCCTGAGGCGATCACGCACGCCAGGACCCTCATCGATGCTGCGGGCTGATGGCGGATCCTCGCGCTCGTCATGAGGGGCGTGATCGCCGCCCAGCCGGACACGACGGGACGACCGTCCCCGAAGACCGAAGGATCCTCACCACTTTTTGCCGAACCCCGACGAACAGTTTGGTAACAGTTCACGCGTCTCACCCGGAAAGTGCCAGTGCTCGGGCCTATTCTCATTGCAATAGGGGAGGGAGGGGGCGTGACTCAGCTATCGGCTCATCCCCGGGAACATCGGAGGCGGGGGGCGAAAGCCTCCTCGGGTGAGCCCTCACTGAGTGAGTCCTCACTGATCTCCGCTCCCGTCACTGCAGTGACGATCCCGGAGGCTGCGAGCGACCATGACCTCTCGCCGGCCCGCAGGCATCTCGCGGACACCGCGCTCTGGGTGTTTCCGCTCGCTCTGGGCGGAAGCGTCTTCGGCTGGACTCTCGATGCCGAACGGACCACCTCGATCCTCGATCGGCATCGCGAGCTCGGCGGCAACTTCGTCGACACCGCCGACAGCTACGCAGCCGGTCGCAGTGAGCTCTTCATCGGCGATTGGATGCGCGAGCGCCGCTGCCGCGACGAGATCGTGCTCGCGACCAAGATCGGTCGTCACCCGGACAACCCCGGGCTGAGCCCGGAGAGCATCGTCGGCGCGGTCGACGCCTCGCTTGGGCGTCTGCAGACCGATCGCATCGATCTGCTCTACTTCCACGAGGACGACCCGAGCGTCCCGCTCGAGGAGAGCCTCGGCGCTGTCGACGCGCTCATTCGGGCGGGCAAGGTGCGCTACCTCGCTGCATCAGACTTCACGGCGGAGCGTCTCATCGAGGCGCGTGTGCTCGCGGCCAACGGGCTTCCCCGTTTCCGTGCGCTGCAAACGCACTACAACCTGATGCACAGAGTCGCATTCGAGGCTTCGCTCGCACTCGTCGCGCGTGCGCAGGCGCTTGCGGTCATGCCGTACTTCGCGCTGGCGAACGGATTCCTCGCGGGCGGTTACCGATCCAGGAGTGCGCTCAAGAACACGACGGGCGGCGCGCGCGCGACTGCCTACCTCAACCGGCGGGGCAACAAGGTGCTCACCCTGCTCGATCGCGTCGCAGGCGAGCATGATGTGCCGATCGCGACGATCGCCGTGGCCTGGTTGCAGGCGAAGCACGGGGTGACCGCGCCGGTGACCGGGGTGAGCGTTGCCACGCAGCTCGACGCGATCATGGACGCCGCACGCGTTCGGCTCAGCCGGGCGGACATGCTCGACCTCGATCGGGCGACGGCGTAGCCGCGACGAACGGCCAGTCCGCTGGACTCGCCGGAACACTCAGTCGAGGTCCGCGAAGATCCGGTTCATCGCACGAAGCAGTGCCGCGTGGGCGGCGACCGGATCGCCCAGGTTCGCGCTTGCGAACGCTCCGTCTCGAGCGAGGAAGAACTCGTCGACCGCATCGCCGGGATGCGGGTGGCCCGCGCCGCGGAAGAGGTTCTCTACTTGCTCGATGTACCACTCGCGATGCACCGTGATAGCCTCGCGGACAGGGTGTGTCGGATCACCGAATTGGGCGGTCGCGTTGATGAACGGGCATCCGCGGAAATCAGGGCGGATCACCTCTTCGGCGATCTCGCGCGCGAGTTCCTTGAGCCTCCGTTCCGGCGTGTCGAAGCGTGTCTCGATGTCGTGCAACACCAGGCGGATGCGCTTGTCGCGCCCCCGTAGGTAAGCCACGATGAGTGTGTCCTTGGAGCGGAAGTACTTGTAGAACGTCGCCTTCGTGACGCTGGCCTCGGAGATGATCCGATCCACCCCGACGGTATGGACACCCTCGTGGTAGAACAGCGCGTCGGCTGTCGCGAGAATGCGCACTTTCGCGTGAGTCGTTGGCTGGATGGTCGAATCCTTCTTCTCGACCATCCAGCCAACTCCTTGTTCACGGGGTAGAACCCCGGTGGTGCTGTGCGAGTGCTAGGGACACGCGCACTGTGTTTCGTCCCGGAGAGTGAGGGCTCTCGGAAGTGTGAACTTCCTCCGGCGTTCGGGTCGGCGGGAAAAAGCTCCGTAACGCCCGAAAGCGATTCAAAGCTCATGTCTCGCCGCGGTGTTTTGGGGTGGTCACCGCGGTGTAACACGGATCAATCTAGCACACGTAGACAGAACCGTCTGTTTGTCGGTGGTTTGACCGGCATGCGGTGAGAGCATGGGTCTGGCGTATGGTGGTTGGTGATGAACGGTGCAGTTGAACTCCCACTCGGCTTGGCCGAACTGTCAGTTCTCGCATCGGGCGATTCGCGCGTGCGGCGCAGTGTCCTTCCGAGCGGTGTGCGCATCCTCAGCGAGCAGGTCCCCGGTGCGCGCAGTGTGACCATCGGCTACTGGGTCGCGGTCGGATCCAGGGACGAGCTCCCGGCCAGGGCTGTGCGCGACGGGGCCATGGCGCATCCGGCGACGTTCGGGTCCACGCACTTCCTCGAACATCTGCTGTTCAAGGGCACGATGAGCCGCAGCGCTCTTGACATCGCCATCTCGTTCGACTCGGTCGGTGGAGAGAACAATGCCATGACGGCGAAGGAGTACACCTGCTACTACGCCAAGGTTCAGGACCGCGATCTGCGGATGGCCATCGAAGTGCTCACCGACATGCTCACCTCGTCGCTGCTCGACCCGGCCGAGTTCGAGAACGAGCGCGGCGTCATCCTCGAGGAGCTCTCGATGGCCGAGGACGACCCGGCGGAGGTGGCGAACGAACGGCTCTTCGAGGCCGTGCTCGGAGAGCACGAGCTCGGTCGTCCGATCGGTGGGCGGCCGGAGAACATCGAGGCGGCCACGCGCTCGGCGGTCTGGGAGCACTACCGTGCGAACTACCGTCCGCAGGACCTCGTCGTCTCCGTCGCCGGTGCGGTCGACCACGATGTGCTCGTCGCAGACGTGACACGGTCGCTCGAGGCGGCTGGCTGGGATCTCTCCGCCGAAGCGTCGCCCGTCGCCCGTCGCTCGACGAGTGCCGTCGAGATCACGCGTGGACGTGCCCTCAGCATCGTCGAGCGACCACTCGAGCAGGTCGCCATGTTCCTCGGCATGCCGGGTCTCATCGCGGGAGACGATCGCCGGGTGACGATGAGCGTGCTCAACGCGATCTTCGGCGGTGGAATGTCGTCGAGGCTGTTCCAGGAGGTCCGTGAGAAGCGCGGCCTCGCCTACTCGGTCTACTCCTACGCGCCGAGCTACTCGGACGCGGGGCTGTTCGGCATGTATGCGGGCTGCACCCCCGCTAAGGCTGGCGCGGTCGCGGAGCTCATGCTGAGCGAGCTGAACCGTCTCGCCGAGCATGGTGTGACTCCCGCCGAGATGCAGCGCGCCGCTGGACAGCTGTCCGGGGCGTCCGCTCTCGCCCTGGAGGACTCCGATACCCGGATGTCGCGGCTCGGGCGCTCGGAGATAACCCTCGGCGAGTTCGTCGACCTCGACGAGGGCCTGCGCCGCCTCGCACTCGTCACCGCCGACGACGTGCAACGACTCGCCGCCGAGCTCGCAAGCCGACCCCTCTCGCTTTCGGCCGTCGGTGCGATCACCCCGGAGACCTTCGAGGCGGTTCTTCCGCCATCTCGCGCACAAGGCTAAGCGTTCCGACGTCCGCTCGCGCACCACGTAACACTCGCGCACCACGTAACACAGGAAGGGTCATTGGTGCCCCACTACATCTACCTCGTCCGTCACGGCGAGCAGCAGGACGCCGAGCACGGGCTACCGGATGGTCCGCTGTCGGCTCGCGGGAAACGTCAGGCCCAGCTCGTCGCCGAGCGACTCGGGGGAGTGCCGTTCACCGCGGCATGGCATTCGCCCCTGCAGCGCGCGGCGGAGACCGCGGCGATCATCGCCGAGCGGCTGCCCGCCGTCACCCCTGAACCCTCGCCGCTGCTCTTCGACTGCATCCCGTCAGGTCCCGCGCCCGAGACGCCGACCGCATACGACCCCTTCTTCGGTTCGGTGACCGATGCGGAGATCGAGGCGGGTCGCGCCCAGATGGGCGATGCGACGGCCGAGTTCCTGCAGTCGCGGCGCGGTGAACGCCACGATCTGCTCATCACACACAATTTCGTCATCGGTTGGTTCGTGCGTGAAGTGCTGGGTGCTCCGGACTGGCGCTGGATCAGCATCAACCAGGCGAACTGCGGACTCACGGTGTTGCAACAGAAGCCGGGCAGGCCGTGGACTCTCGTGACCCACAACGACCTCGGCCATCTTCCGATCGAACTGCGCACGGGTCTGCCGGAACAGCTCTCGATCTGAGTCATCCCGCGGTGCGGCGCCGACGGCCTCGGCTGCGACGTGACCACGCCCGCGCCATGGCGGCGCTCACGACGTGACCGGTTTGCCGAACCAGTGCGTCGCGTTCGGGTTCGCGTTATACGGCTCGATCTCGCGGTAGCCGCTGGAGCGGTACAGCGAGCCCGCCGCCTCGAGGCTCTCGTTCGTGTCGAGCACGAGCTCGCCCGCGCCCAACTCCGCGGCAACGCGCTCGAGCTCTGCGAGCATGAGCCGACCGCTTCCGCTGCCCCGCGCTGTCGGCCGCAGATAGAGGTGCTTCACTTCGAGGCGGATGACGTCGCTCGGCGAGCGCTGAATGCGGCGGACGCCGCCGCATCCGATCGCCTCACCGGTGTCGTCCGTGACCAGCAGGAACGCGCCGGCCGGCCGTGTGAACTGCTCGGGGACCGGCTGGGTCGTGCGGTAACAGCCCTGGGCACTCGGAAAACCGGCGGCCCGCTCGGCGAAGTACTCTCCGAGCAGCGTCTGCGCCGTGGCATCCGTGACCGTCGCCTCGTGAAACCACACCATGAGGCCAGCCTAGCTAGACGGAGGGAGCATCACGGCCCTGGCCTGCCTGGCCTGCCTGGCCTGCCTGCCTGGCCCGGTCCATTGCTAGTGTGGACGCGTGACAACACGCGTTGCCGTCATCGGCGCCACGGGCACCATGGGTCAGCTTGCTTCGCGACTCGTGCGGGATGCCCCCGACTTCGAACTCGTCGCCGAGCTCGACTCCCGCAGTGACCCGGGCGCAATGCTGGGGGCGGATGTGGCGATCGACCTCACGAGCCCAGCGGTGAGCCAGCGCCTCGTCGACTTCGCCGTCGACAACGGCCTGCGTGTGCTCGTCGGAACGTCGGGGTGGTCGCGGGATCGTATCGCCGCGCTCGAACGCCGTGTCGAGGCGCTGCCGGAGACCGCCGTCGTCATCGTGCCCAACTTCTCGATCGGCTCGGTGCTCGGAACGGCTGTCAGTGCGCTCGTCGCGCGTTTCTTCGACTCGATCGAGATCGTCGAGGCGCACCACGCGGGGAAGATCGACTCGCCGTCGGGAACCTCCGTGCGCACCGCTGAGCTCATCGGCATGGCGCGTGGCGGGATCGGTCCGGTCGCCGCTCCGCACACCGACCAACGCGCGCGGGGCCAGCAGGTGTCGAGCGTGCCGATCCACAGCCTGCGTCTCGAAGGGGTGCTCGCACGACAAGAGGTGATCTTCGGGGGACGTGGCGAGACCCTCACGATCCGGCACGACACAGTCTCGGCGAGCTCCTACGAACATGGGATCATGCTTGCCCTGCGTGCTCTTCCAGGTGCGAGCGGGGTCGTCGTCGGTCTCGACGCGCTGCTCGACCTCGGCCTCGGCGGTCACCCGGCGGCGGCACGATGAAGGGTCGTACCGCGGCCGTCTTCATGGCGATGCTGCTCGCGATCTACCTCGTCCTTGTCGGTTGGCGTGCCGTGCAGTTCGTGCTGACGGGAGAACCGATAGCGGTTGCGATCGGCATCGCCCTCCTCGCCTTGCCGGTCGTCGGTGCGTGGGCCCTCGCCCGTGAACTGCTCTTCGGAGTGCGTACCGAACGTCTCGTCGGCGTCCTCGACGAGGAAGACGCGCTGCCTGTCGACGAGCTGCCGCGTCGGGCGAGCGGGCGACCGGTCAGGGACGCTGCGGACGCAGAGTTCCCCCGTTATCGGGCCGAGGCCGAGGCTTCGCCAGGCGACTGGCATTCATGGTTCCGGCTGGGCCTCGCCTATGACGCATCGGGGGATCGACGTCGAGCCCGGCAGGCGATCCGTCGTGCTATCGCTCTGGAGCGGGCTGGCCGCTGACCATCCAGTCCACCGCCTGCTCAGCCTTCTCGTGCCGGAAGACGAAGCCGTCGGAAAGCAGTCGGACCGGAGACACCTTCTGGCTCGCGAGCAGGAGTTCATGGCCCGCCTCTCTCAATGCGAGCGTGATGAGCCGCTCGGGAACGGCAAGCCCGTAGGGCCGGCGCAGATCCTTTGCGAGCCGTTTCATGATGCGGTCCGCTGTCGCCGGGGTCGGGCCGACGACGTTCACGGGGCCGGAGAGCTGCGAGGTGAGCAGATGTCTGATCGCTGCGGCCTCGTCGTGGAGGCTCACCCACGGCCAGTGCTGGCCGCCGGTTCCGAGCGGACCGGCGAGTCCGAGCTTCGTCAGAAGCTCGAGACGTCCGAGCGCACCGCCGTCGCCGAGGACGACTCCTGAACGGAAGGTGACGACACGGGTCTTCTCGGGTGCGAGATGCGCGGCGGCCTCCCAGGCCTCGACCACCTCGGCGAGAAAGCCGTCACCCCTGGCCGAGGATTCCGTGAGCCTCTCCCCGGGACGGTCGCCGTAGACCCCGACGGCAGACGCGCTGAGGAAGACGGGGGGCGGTGAGGATGCCATCCGCATCGCATCGGTCAGAGCGTGCGTCGACTCGATACGGGAGGAGAGGATCTCCTTCTTGTACCGAGCCGTCCACGGAAGGTGCGCCAACGACGTGCCTGAGAGATTGACCACTGCGTCGACGCTGTCCAAGAGAGTGAAATCGAGGATACGGGCGGTCGGAGCCCAGTTCACCTCGTTCCGCGTCTCCGGCTGCCGTCGGACGAGCCGGAGCACGGTATGGCCGTCGGCCTCGAGCTGGCGCACGAGTTCTGTGCCGATCAGTCCAGAGGCCCCGGAGACGAGTACCCGCAACTCGGAGTCTTTCTGCCTGCGGGTGCGCGGACGCGGGGTCGTGGCGGGTCGCCGCCGACCCGCCACCGAGGAGGGGGCCGCAGACGGAACCGAGACGTGGGAAACAGGGACGCGGGGAACGGGGACGCGCGCCGCTCGAGCGCCGCTCACCTAGGCGAGGTCGGCTTCGAGCGTGATGGGAACGCCAGCGAGGGCCTGAGAGATCGGACAGTTCGTCTTGGCCTCCTCGGCGATGCGGTGGAACTCCTCTTCGCCGATGCCCGGAATGTTCGCGCTCACGAGCAGGTGGCTGCCCAGCACTCCCTCGCCGGCCTGGAACGTCACGGCCGCAGTGGTCTGGATGCTCTGCGGCGTATGCCCGGCCTGGCTGAGCTCGTGAGCGAAAGCCATCGAGAAGCAGGAGGCGTGTGCAGCCGCGAGCAACTCCTCGGGATTGGTCGTGTGCGGAGCGCCCTCGGAACGCGCCTTCCAGTTGACCGCGAACTCCGCGGTCTGAGATGAGTCGAGTGTGACCGTTCCAGCGCCTGTGCCCAGATCGCCGGTCCATACGGTTGTTGCTTCGCTGGTGACAGCCATGATGTGACCTCCTGAGTCTCCAGCCTATCCGCGCAATCGCGCGAGTAGCAGATAGATCTGGCAGCCGAGGCAATATCCGAAGACGGCATTCAGGAATGCGGCGACGAAAGCGGCTGCTGCTGCGACGACGACGGCGAGCGGCACTCCCAGAAACCCGAGCACCACGCCGGTCCCGGTCACGATGAGACCAACGCCCTGTGCGAAAGTCGGGGGCGCTGCATCCTCGAGTTCACGCGGCGGGTCGAGCCTCGGACGCACGAGCCTCTGGAAGAGTGCGCCGTATGGATGCCGGCGGATGCCCGCGAATGCACCCAACGCGAAGAGCGCGGCGATCGCGGTGAGGAGGACGAGCGCCCCTGTGCTCAGACCGCCGAGTCCGAGGACGACGGCCACGAGCAGCAGCACCGCGGTGATCGCGGCTCCGAAACGCGGTCCGCGGGGGTCGATCCCGCCGCGGGTCGTGTCGGCGGGCGTTGTGGGAAGCGCATCAGGCGTTGGCACGGTGGTCGCTCCTGGCGATGAGGTCGAGGTGGTGTTGGACGGTGTGACGATGGGGTGCGCCGCCGATGCGTGTTCGCACGACCCCCGCGTCGTCGAGCACGAGGATCGTCGGGGTCTGCAGCACGTTGAAACGCTTTGCGATGTCCGCCCGGTGTGTGAGGTCGACGTCGACATGGACGACACCGGGATTGTGCCGAGCCAGGGAGGAGAGCAGCGTGTGGGTCTGCGGGCAGCGGGCGCACAGCTCGGTCGAGAACTGTAGCAGGGTCGCGAACTCGCCGAACGAGACCACGCTCGCGACGTCTGCCGGTCGCACGACGGCGAGGGCGTCGGCGACGGTTCGTGCCCGGCCGTCGCGCGAACGCCAGAACAGGCCGAGCGCCGTGGCCACGGCGACGAGGCCGAGCGCTCCGAGCGTCGCCGATTGCCAGTCCATCCGACGAATTTTACGCGCGGTCGCAGGCGAACGGTGCAGTGTGACAGGAGATTACCGGGGAACGTCGTGTCTGTCGCCGCGTGCGCGGCGCAAGCGAGGGTAGCATCGACCCGATGATGCCGACGATTCCCACGCCATACGAAGACCTGCTGCGCGACGTCCTGTCGAACGGCGCGCGCAAGACCGACCGCACCGGCACAGGCACCCGAAGCGTCTTCGGGCGGCAGCTGCGCTTCGACTTGGCCGAGGGCTTCCCGCTCGTCACCACCAAACGTGTGCATTTCCGCTCGATGGCCTACGAGCTGCTCTGGTTCCTGCGCGGCGAGAGCAATGTCGCGTGGCTGCAAGAGAACGGCGTGACGATCTGGGACGAGTGGGCGGATGCCGCTGGCGAGCTCGGCCCCGTCTACGGTGTGCAGTGGCGCTCCTGGCCGACGCCGAGCGGCGAGCAGATCGACCAGATCGCCGAGGTCGTCGAGGCGATCCGCACGACTCCCGATTCGCGACGTCTGGTGGTCTCGGCCTGGAACCCTGCCGACATCCCGAACATGGCGCTCGCGCCCTGCCACGCGCTCTTCCAGTTCTACGTCGCGGACGGCGCCCTGTCGTGCCAGCTCTACCAGCGCAGCGCCGACCTGTTCCTGGGCGTTCCGTTCAACATCGCGAGCTACGCGCTCCTCACTCATCTCATCGCCGCCCAGACGGGACTCGAGCCGGGCGAGTTCGTGTGGACGGGAGGCGACTGTCACATCTACGACAACCACGTCGAACAGGTCGCGGAACAGCTCACACGGCAGCCCTATCCATTCCCGACGCTGCGCATCGCGAGGGAGCGCGCCAGCGTCTTCGACTACGAGTTCGACGATCTCGTCATCGAGGGGTACCAGCACCATCCGGCCATCCGAGGGGCCGTCGCGGTATGAGCCCCCCCGGGCTGGGACTGATCTGGGCCGAGGCGCGGGACGGCGTCATCGGCAATGACGGTGTCATGCCGTGGCAGGTTCCCGAGGATCTCGCCCATTTCAAGACGGTCACCCTGGGTGGGCCGGTCGTGATGGGCCGCAAGACGTGGGATTCGCTGCCTGCGCGGTTCCGGCCGCTTCCTGGACGGCGCAACATCGTGGTCACCCGCCGGGAGGATTGGCAGGCCGAGGGTGCAGACGTCGCCCACTCGGTGGATGAGGCGCTCGCCATCGCAGAGGACGAGGCGGCATCGGCGGGCGATGGCTTCGTCTGGGTGATCGGCGGCGCGGAGATCTTCCATTCCGTGATCGACCGGGCGGACCGGCTCGAGGTGACCGAGATCGACGCGCGCTTCGAGGGCGACACCGTCGCCCCGGAGATCGACGCGCGCTGGGGCGCCGCCGACGTGGACCCTGTCCAGGGCTGGCATCTCTCGCGCACGGGGGTCGCCTTCCGTTTTCTGCGCTACGAGCGGCGTGGTTCCGCGGAGTAGTGCCGTGCGGAGGGGGAGAGGCGCTCGCCGGCACCCGCACCGCGCAGTGTGACGTCGCGCGGGACAGGCATCGGGACTATCGTGAAGGTCGTGCCTGAGATCGAATTCCGCTCCGACGTGACCGTCGAACTCATGCGTGCCAGTGCGCACGACGCCGACGTGCTGTTCGCCGCCCGTGTCTCCACCCAGGGAGAGCAGACGCTCGAGACGAGCCGGCTCGATGGAACCGAGACCGAAGTCGATGCGAGGCGTGACCGAGGACTCATCAACTACCTCATGCGCGATCGCCACGGGTCGCCGTTCGAGCACAACTCGATGACGTTCTATGTGCAGGCGCCGATCTTCGTGTTCCGCGAGTTCATGCGGCACCGCATCGCCTCATACAACGAGGAATCCGGGCGGTATCGCGAACTGCGCCCGGTGTTCTATGTGCCGGCATCCGAGCGCAACCTCGTCCAGGTGGGCAGGCCCGGTGCCTATGAATTCCTGCCGGGAACGGCCGAGCAGACGGCCCTCGTTGAGCAACAGGCACGAGATGTCGCGCGTCACGCCTACGAGGCCTATCAGCGGATGCTCGAGGCCGGCGTCGCCCGTGAGGTCGCCCGCATCGTGCTGCCGCTCAACATCTACTCGTCGATGTACGTGACGATGAACGCGCGTTCACTCATGAACTTCCTGTCTTTGCGCACCAACCGCGACGGCACGCACTTCCCGTCGTTTCCGCAGCGCGAGATCGAGATGTGCGCCGAGAAGATGGAGTCGCTCTGGGCTGAGCTCATGCCTCTTACTTACGGCGCCTTCGACGCGAACGGCCGGGTCGCACCCTAGGCGCAGCCTGAGCCCGTCGAAGCGCCGCCGAACCGGTAGCCTAAAGGCGTGACTGCATCCTCGAATCCCTTTGGCCAGGTCCTGGTAGCGCTGGTGACCCCATTCACCGCCGACGGCGAGGTCGATTGGTCGGCGGTGGAGAAGCACATCGACGATGTCATCACGGCGGGCGCGGACGGTATCGTCGTCACCGGCACGACGGGCGAGACCAGCACGCTCACCGACCCGGAGAAGATCCGTCTCGTCGAGGTCGGCAAGGACGTCGCGGCCGGCCGGGCGAAGATCATCACGGGCGGCGGCTCCAACGAGACGGCTCACGCCATGCAGCTCGCCAAGCAGAGCGAGAAGGCGGGCGCCGACGGCAACATGATCGTCACCCCGTACTACAACAAGCCGACCCAGGCGGGGGTGCTCACGCACTTCCGTATGATCGCCGACGCGACAGATCTTCCTGTCATCCTCTACGACATCCCCGGCCGTACGGGCATTCCGATCACCTACGAGACGATCCTGCGTGCCGCGAAGCACCCCAACGTCCTCGCGGTGAAGGACGCCAAGGGCGACTTCAGCGAGGTGAGCCGAGTGCTCAACCAGACCGATCTCCTCTACTTCTCCGGCGACGACTCCAATGTGCTGCCTCACCTCGCGATCGGGGCCACTGGCCTCATCGGCGTGACGGCGAACATCGCCCCGACGCCGTACCGTCAGATGATCGACGCGGTCAATGCCGGCGACCTCGCCACGGCGACCGCGGCGCACAAGAAGCTCGAGCCGCTCGTGCGCGCGATCATGACGCACGTGCCGGGCACCGTCGCGGCCAAGTACATCCTGCACGGTCTCGGCCGGATCGGCAGCCCCCGCGTGCGATTGCCGCTCGTCGGCCCCGAAGAGTGGGAGGCCGCCCAGATCGAGGACGAGATCGACCTCGTCCGCGACATCCCCGGCCTCGACTTCAGCAATTTCCGCCCCGATCGGAACGCCGCCGCAGGCGGCGCATTGCCGAAGGTCGCGGGAACCACACGCTAGAACCGGCGGGCGGTATCCCCCAGAAGCACAAGGAGGGCATATGCCCAACGACATCCACGAGCCGGCGCCCCTCGCGCCCGGCACACTCCGCGTCATCCCGATCGGCGGTCTCGGCGAGATCGGCCGAAACATGACCTCTTTCGAGATCGACGGCAAGATCCTCATCGTCGACTGCGGGGTACTCTTCCCCGAGGAGCACCAGCCGGGCGTCGACCTGATCCTGCCCGACTTCAGCCCGATCCGGGACCGGCTGGACGACATCGTCGGCGTCGTGCTCACGCACGGCCACGAGGACCACATCGGTGCGGTGCCCTACCTGCTCAAGCTCCGGGCGGACATCCCGCTCATCGGCTCCGGCCTGACGCTGGCGCTCGTCGAGGCGAAGCTCAAGGAGCACCGCATCCAGCCATACAGCCTCACCGTCAAGGAAGGGCAGATGGAGGCGCTCGGGCCGTTCGACCTCGAGTTCGTCGCGGTCAACCATTCGATCCCGGATGCTCTCGCCGTCGTCATCCATTCGGCGGCAGGCACCGTGTTGGCGACGGGCGACTTCAAGATGGATCAGCTTCCGCTCGACGGCCGCCTCACCGATCTGCGCGAGTTCGCGCGTCTGGGCAGGTCGGGCGTCGATCTCTTCCTCGTCGACTCGACGAATGCGGATGTCCCGGGCTTCACCCCTCTCGAACGCTCGATCGGTCCCGTGCTCGACCAGGTCATCTCGAAGGCGCCGCGCCGAGTGATCGTCGCGAGCTTCTCCAGTCATGTCCACCGGGTGCAGCAGGTGCTCGACGCCGCCAACGCCAATGGCCGTCGCGTCGCCCTGCTCGGCCGCTCGATGGTGCGCAACATGACCATCGCCGCCGAGCTGGGCTATCTCAAGGTGCCGGAGGGCGTGCTCATCGACTACAAGAAAGCCGGTGACGTCCCCGACGACGAGATCGTCTACATGTCAACGGGTTCGCAGGGCGAGCCGATGGCCGTGCTCAGCCGTATGGCGAATCTGGACCATCAGATCGAGATCGGCCACGGCGACACCGTCATCCTCGCCTCGAGCCTCATCCCGGGCAACGAGAACGCCGTCTACCGCGTGATCGACGGCCTCACCAAGCTGGGTGCCCACGTCGTGCACAAGGGCAACGCCAAGGTGCACGTCTCCGGCCACGCGGCTGCGGGGGAGCTGCTCTACTGCTACAACATCCTCAAGCCGAGGAACGTGATCCCGGTGCACGGCGAGTACCGCCATCTCGTCGCGAACGCGAACCTCGCCATCGACACGGGCATTCCCGAGGAGAACACCTTCCTCGGGGAGGACGGCACGGTCTTCGACCTGCGCGACGGTACGGTCACGGTCGCAGGCCAGCTCGACCTCGGCTATGTCTACGTCGACGGTTCGACCGTCGGCGAGATCACCGACGCCGACCTCAAGGATCGCCGCATCCTCGGAGAAGAGGGCTTCATCTCGATCATCGTCGTGGTCGAGGCATCGACCGGCACGGTCATCGTCGGCCCCGAGATCCACGCCAAGGGATTCGCTGAAGACGACGCGATCTTCGACAGCGTCAAGCCCAAGATCGTCGCCGCGCTCGCGGATGCCGCCCACAGCGGCGTGCGCGACACGCACGCGCTGTCACAGGTCGTGCGCCGCACGGTCGGCCGCTGGGTCAACGTCTCCTACCGGCGTCGGCCGATGATCGTGCCCCTCATCATCGAGGCGTAGGAGTCATCGAGGCGTAGGAGTCGTCGAGGCGTAGGGGGAGCGCTACGAGCTGGTCTTCGTCGGTCGGCCCAGACACCTGCCGGATCCGCCGGTCTCGGCTGGTTCACGCCGTCGAGACCCGGGGGACGAGACCCGGGGGATTTGCCGGGTCCCTCACGGGTTGAACCTGTGAAAGGCTGCAGGCGTTCCCGATAGGGACGAGCCGGCGAATGCCGGGTCGGAGGATCACATGTGAGGCTTGATATGTCCTCAGGCGCTCTCTACGCTAGTGTGAGGAAAACCCTGCCGATCGAACCGAGGAGCCAGGTGGGCGTCGCACGTAAATGGGTTTTCCCCATCATCCGAGTCATCCTCGTCGCGGTCGTCGCCGGCGCGCTGGTGAAACTGGCGTTCTTCCCCGACAGCGCCGGAGCTGTCGACCCCACGAGACCGACCGGACAGATATCGGAGCCGCAGGTGCCCGTGATGCTCGGCACCGTCACGAACGACGTCACCCTCAAGGGGACCGTCGGCGCCGATTCCGCCACGCCGGTGAAGGCCGTGGCGGCGGGAACCGTCGACGAGGTCTTCGTCTCGCAGGGCGCTCAGGTGAACGTGGGCGATGTGCTCTACGACATCAAGGTCGAGACGCCGCGCGAGCCGGAGGAGATCGTCGGCCCCGACGGCAGCGTTCAGGTCAGCCAGCCCAAGCCCGCGGTGAGCTTCACGAAGGTGACCGCACCGATCTCAGGCGTGCTGAGCGCGCTCGGCGTCATCCACGGTCAGATGGTCGCCGTCGGCGACGCCACGGGGCAGATCGCGCCTCCGAGCTTCTCGGTGAGCGGCTCGCTCAGCCCTGAACAGCAGTATCGCTTGGTCGACCGGCCAACCGAGGCGACCATCTCGATCTCGGGCGGTCCCGCGCCGTTCGTGTGTACGGGGCTGACGATCACGACTCCGCTGCCCGGTGCCGAGACGGGCTCCGGCGCCGCGGGCGGTGCGGGCGCCGCAGGCGGCGCGGGCGGTGCGGGCGGTGGCGGCACTGCCGGGTCCGGGACGACGGTGCGGTGCGCCGTCCCGGCAGGGGTCACCGTCTTCTCGGGTCTCTCAGCCGACATCACGATCGCTGCAGGCAAGGCGGAGAACGTGCTCACGGTTCCGACGACGGCCGTGAAGGGTTCCGCCCAGACCGGGACGGTATGGTTCGTGCTCCCCGAGGGTGGAACCGAGGAGCGCCAGGTGACGCTCGGCCTCAACGACGGCAGGAACGTCGAGATCGCCTCCGGCCTCGCCGAGGGTGAATTGGTGCTGCAGTTCGTGCCCGGAGCGCCTCCAGCCGGCGGCGAGGGCGATTGCAAGCCGATGCCCGATGGGTCGATGGTCTGTGGGGTCGGCTTCTAGTGGCCCTGCTCCATCTCGAAGGCGTCACGAAAACGGTCCAGCTCCCTGATGAGGCTCCGTTGACGATCCTCGCTGGCGTCGATCTCGTCGTCGAGGTCGGCGACCGCGTCTCGATCGTCGGTCGCTCAGGATCGGGCAAGTCGACATTGCTCAATCTGCTGGGCCTGCTCGACACGGCGACGACCGGGAGCATGCTGTTCGATGAGCGTCCGGTCGAGAAGCTGTCATCGGGGGAGAGGGATCGCGTGCGAGGCCGCGACATCGGTTTCATCTTCCAGCAGTTCAACCTGCTTCAAGGACGGACGGCCCGCGAGAACGTCATGACACCGCTCCTCTACGCGACAGGACGCCAGTTCTGGAACCGCTCCTCGCTCGCCGCCGAGATGCTCGAACGGGTGGGCCTCGGTCACAGAGTCGACACGATGCCGGAGAAGCTGTCCGGCGGTGAACAGCAGCGCGTCGCGATAGCCCGCTCCCTTGTGCGCGGTCCGCGCATCATCCTCGCGGACGAGCCGACAGGTGCGCTCGACGTCGAAACGGGTGGGACGGTCATGCGGCTGCTCGACGAGGTCGCTCAGAACACCGGTGCGGCACTCGTGACGATCACCCACGATCCTGCGATCGCCGAGCTCGCCAGCATGCACTTTCGCCTCGACCACGGCGTGCTCACGCCGGTGAGCGACGACGGTGTCGCGGCGGACCTCGTGGCGGTTTCCGCGCCCGGTGAATCCGGTCCGTTCGAGGTGTCCGGAGTGGGGCTTCGCGCATGAACCGGGCCTTCACGGGCATCGTCGGCGCCGTCAGCGAGGCATGGCAGGAATTGCGCATCCATAGGACGCGGGTGCTGCTCTCGCTCATCGGAGTCGCGGTCGCCGTGTGCGCACTCACCACGGTCGTCGGCCTCGGCGGCCTCGCCCAGCAGGCGAACCTCGAGGTCGGCGAGCGGATGAGCGGGCGCCCGGCGACGCTTTACGTGCAGGCAGGCATGACGGACGGGTCGACGGTGAACCCCGTGCTGGTGCAGCGCGCGTGGAACGACAGCCTCGAGCGCTACGGCGTGACGTACGCGAGCCGCGTCGTCTGGGGCCAGCAGACGGTGCAGTTCGTCGACGGGGCGGTTCCGGTGCAGACACGAGCGGTCGATCAGCCGTACGGCACGATGCATCGTGTCGAGCTGGATCGCGGGGCATGGTTCGACGCGGCCGACGGGGAGCGCCTCGCGCCGGCTCTCATCGTCAACGAGGTATTCTGGCGGCGGATCGGATCGCCGGATCTCGCGACGCATCCCGTGGTGAGCCTTCTCGGGGAACAAGATGTCTCGGCGGTCGTGACGGGGGTCTACCCGGCGGCGTCGTGGGAGACCGGACCGGCGATGTACATGCTGTTCGACGTGTATGAGCGGCTCGCCGCTCCCCTTGCCCCGAACATGCGGCCGCCGCCGCAGTATGAGCTCTGGGTGCCGCCGCAACTCTCCGACGCGATCGGCGCCGGTATGCGGAGCGACATCGCGGCCACTCTGGGCGAGGGGGCGTCGGTGACCGTCAATCGGCAGGATGTCGGCGCTTTCGGCGACGACCCATTCTTGCCGCTCAAGCTCATGGTCGGCGGAGTCGCCATCCTCGTGCTCCTGCTCGGCGCCCTGGGGCTCGTCAACATCGCGCTCGTCACTGTCAAACAGCGCATCCGCGAGATCGGCATCAGGAGGAGCTTCGGCGCTACGGCCGGCCGGGTCTTCTTCGCCGTCATGATGGAGAGCGTCGTCGGAACCGTCGCGGCCGGTGCGGTCGGCGTGATGGCTGCGATCCTCATCGTGAAGTCGAAGCTCGTGGAGGGCTTCATCGGTCAGGGCATGGTCACCGACTTTCCCCCGTTCCCGGTCGAGGCGGCGGTCATCGGCCTTCTGGCGGCGACCCTGGTCGGCACCGTCGCAGGGCTGCTGCCGGCGCTCGTCGCCGTGCGGGTCAAGGTCATCGACGCCATCCGCTACTGAGCCCATCCGCTACTAGGGTGTGTTTCCCAGCTCGGCACCGGTTGTGCTGGGTGGACGAGCTGCTCGCGACCCTGCGAGCGCAAGGGGGGCGAGATTGCCTGAGCTATGAACGTCACGCTTCGGTTGTGGCGCGAAACCTGGCCGAAACACGGCGCACGTAACATCCGCCCATGACGGGATTCCAGTTGAGACCGGCGTCGCGCAGCGACTCCCGCTTGCTCGGCGACATGGTCGTCGAGGCTGCCAATTGGGACGTCGCGCGACGACGTCAGCGCATCGCGATCCTCGAGGACCCGGCACATTCCCGCTATATCGACGGCTGGCGCAGACCGGGCGACGCCGGCACGATCGCGGTCGACGATCTCGGCTCCGCCATCGGCGCATGCTGGTTCCGGTTGTTCTCCGCGGATGCACCCGGTTACGGCTACGTGGCCGGCGGCGTTCCCGAGCTCATCCTGGGCGTGAAGCCGGTATGGCGGGCTCAGGGCGTCGGTCGTGCATTGTTGCGCGCCGCGGTCGCGTGCGCTCGCGACGGCGGCTATGCGCGGCTCTCGCTCAGCGTCGCGCGGGCCAACCACGCCGTCGCGCTCTATCGCAGTGAGGGTTTCGTCGTCGTCGGCGACGTGGGGACCAGGCACACGATGGTGCGCACGCTCCGTTAGCGCGTGGGTCGGCGAAGGAAACGTTTCATCGCATTGCACTGAACCGGTTCTGTCCGTCCTGCCTGCCCTGCCTGTTTGCCTGCCGGTCCTGCCTGCCTGCCGGTCCTGCCTGCCTGCCTGCCGGTCCCGCCTGCCCTGCCTGTTCCGCTTCGTGAGACGGATGTTCGCGCCACCTTCTGTGTTCCGCGCCAGTTGTGACGGCGGGGAATGCAGGAGATGGCGCAGAACGCGAGGTGCGAGAGGAGAACTGTGAGAGGCGCGGCGGAACGGCATGGCGGCGCGCAGGCATGCAGAACACACTTGCCCCGCCTGCCCGCGGGTTGTCCTTATCTCGCGAGAATTGTATAGATCTCTACAACACTCGCCCCCGCTTGCGGGGGATTGTCGTGCCCCGGAAGTACCGTGGATTCCATGGCTACGAGTACCAAGGCGACCGGTCGTGCCCGCAGCGCACCCGCGCGCGGCGGCTCGTCCTCATCGAACGGCGCAGGGCGCAAGCCCGCGAGCAAGACCGCCGCGCAGAAGACCGTGAAGTATCCGGTGCAGGGCGACAAGCCCAACGTGATCGTGCGCATGTGGATGGGCCTCGCCCACCTCGTTGGCGGCGCGGCGCGAGCACTCGGCCCCGAGCAACTCGAGAAGGAGGAGCGTCGCGACGGCCTGCCGTTCTTCATCGTGCTGCTCGCCATCGCCGGCGCCGTCGTCGAGTGGTTCCTCATCAACGACAACGTCGCGCAGACCCTCGACGCATGGACCTTCGGCGGACTCTTCGGACGGGTCGCCTTTGCCCTGCCCGTCATCATGCTGATCTTCGCGATCTGGTTGTTCCGTCACCCCAGTTCCGTGCACGACAACACGCGCATCGGCATCGGTCTCGGCATCCTGCTCGTCACCGTCTCGGGACTGTGCCACATCTTCAGCGGCCAACCGTCACCGAGCCTCGGCATGGAGGTGCTCGCACGCGCGGGTGGGGTCATCGGCTGGATGATCGCAGCGCCGCTGATCGCCCTCATCACAGCGGCAGGCGCGACGGCCTTCATGGTCTTCCTGCTTCTGCTCTCGATCTTCATCATCACCAAGACTCCGCCGAACAAGATCGGTGAGCGTTCGCGCGAGCTCTACGCCTGGCTCTTCGGGGCACAGCTCCCCGATGCGGAAGAGCGCGCGGCGGCCAAGGAGGCGAAGCTCGCGGCCAAGCAGGTAGAGCTCGACGGGGTCGACGGCGAACCGGGCGAGACGGACGGTGTGCTTCCGTGGTGGCGGCGCAACAACTCGCAACGCGAGGAGGACCCCGCCTTCGACAGCCCCGTGCTCGCCGACGGGCTGGCCGAGGTCTTCGGCGCCGGATCGCACGAGGGCGGCTTCGACAGCGCGCTCGAGGGGGTTCGGCCGGCCGCCCTGGCCGGAGACGGTGCTCCCGGCCAAGACCACTACCGCGCCGAGGTGCTCGGCGACCTCGAGCAGGCTGAGGCCGCGCTCAAGCGATTCACGGGCGAGGTCGACGCGAACGGGATGTCGGCGACCGGCTTGCGCTCAGACGACGCCCCCGGTGCAACGGGAGTGCTGCCCGGATTCGCGGTCGCCGGGGGAGACTTCGACGCCTCGGCGCTCACCCCCGCCGCGCCGGTGCAGCCGACCGCGCCCTACCATCTGCCCGCGGCATCCACCCTCGCGGCGGGCGCACCGCCCAAGTCGCGTTCGGCGGCGAACGACGAGGTCGTGCGCGCGATCACCGAAGTGCTCAAGCAGTTCCAGGTGGATGCGCGGGTCACCGGCTTCTCGCGCGGCCCGACGGTCACACAGTACGAGATCGAGCTCGGTCCCAGTGTGAAAGTGGAACGGGTCACGGCCCTCAGCAAGAACCTGTCCTACGCCGTCGCGTCCAACGAGGTCCGCATCCTCTCTCCGATCCCCGGCAAGAGCGCGATCGGGATCGAGATACCCAACACCGACCGCGAGATCGTCACTCTCGGAGACGTGCTGCGCTCGACGGCTGCGAGCAGCAGCCACCATCCCATGACGATCGGCGTCGGCAAGGACGTCGGTGGTGGCTACGTCGTCGCGAACCTCGCCAAGATGCCCCACCTGCTCGTCGCCGGTTCGACCGGCTCCGGCAAGTCGAGCTTCGTCAACTCGATGATCACGAGCCTGCTCATGCGGGCCAAACCAGCCGACGTCCGCATGGTGCTCATCGATCCGAAGCGTGTCGAGCTGGCACCGTATGCGGGTGTGCCGCACCTCATCACTCCCATCATCACGAATCCCAAGAAGGCCGCGGAGGCTCTGCAGTGGGTCGTCAAAGAGATGGACATGCGCTATGACGACCTGGCGAGCTTCGGGTTCCGTCACATCGATGATTTCAACAAGGCCGTCGTCAACGACGAGATCGTGCTCCCGGTGGGCAGTGAGCGCCAGCTCAAGCCCTATCCGTACCTCCTGGTCGTCGTCGACGAGCTGGCCGACCTCATGATGGTCGCCCCACGCGATGTCGAAGACTCGATCGTGCGCATCACCCAGCTCGCCCGGGCTTCCGGCATCCATCTCGTGCTCGCGACCCAGCGCCCGTCGGTCGATGTCGTGACCGGTCTCATCAAGGCGAACGTGCCATCGCGGCTCGCCTTCGCCGTCACGAGCGTCACCGACTCCCGTGTCATCCTCGACCAGCCCGGCGCCGACAAGCTCATCGGGCAGGGCGACGCACTCTTCCTGCCGATGGGGGCGTCGAAGGCGCTACGCGTGCAGGGCGCCTGGGTGAGCGAGAGTGAGATCGAACGTGTCGTCAAGCATGTCACCCAGCAGGCTCGTCCCGAGTACCGTCAGGATGTCGCCGCAGCCGCCCGGCGCAAAGAGATCGACTCGGACATCGGTGACGACCTCGAGTTGTTGCTCGCCGCCGCCGAACTCGTCGTATCCACTCAGTTCGGTTCGACCTCGATGCTCCAACGCAAGCTCCGGGTCGGCTTCGCCAAGGCGGGCCGCCTCATGGACCTCCTCGAGTCGCGTGAGATCGTCGGACCGTCGGAGGGCTCGAAGGCCCGTGATGTGCTCGTCACGGCCGAGCAGCTCTCTGGCGTGTTGGCCCGATTGCGCGGCGAGGATCCGGATGGGGCGGCGCCTGCAGCGGCAACCGTCTCACCGCCGCAGCCCTCGTCGCAGCGCGATCCCTACGGGGGCGACCCGGTCGCGAGGATGACGGAGGGCTATCCTGAGGAGGACGGCCCCTCCGAGGATGCGTGGCAGCTCACCGGTCGCGATGACTGAGCTCCCGATGCTCCGTGGGTTGTCATCCGATTCACGCCCGGTTCTGGCTTGGATCGAGCTCCGATTCGCACCGAGCAGAGAGTAGCACGATGGCGCCAGCAGACGCCCAGACGACCCGCTCGTCCAACTGGAACCTCCCGAACCTCATCACGGTGCTGCGCATCCTGCTCGCCCCGCTGTTCATCTGGATGCTCATAGCCGATGCCGGTGCCGACGGGCCCTTGCGCTGGTGGGCGGCGATGCTCTTCATCGTCGCGATCGCGACCGATGGCGTCGACGGCGCGATAGCGCGCAGACGCGGCCTCGTCACCGACCTGGGCAAGCTCCTCGATCCGATCGCCGACAAGGTGCTCACCGGTGGCGCCCTCGTCGGTCTGTCGATCCTGGGCGAGCTGTGGTGGTGGGTGACGATCGTCATCCTCCTGCGCGAGGTCGGGATCACTGTGTGGCGCATGGTCGAACTCGGTCGCGGCACCGTCGTGCCGGCTTCTCGCGGCGGCAAGCTCAAGACCATCGTCCAGGCTGTGGCGATCTCACTCGCGCTCGTTCCGCTGTGGACGATCCTCGGCGAGTGGATGCACTGGGTCAATGGGTTCGTCATGGCGCTCGCCCTCGTGCTCACCGTCTACTCGGGCGTCGAGTATCTCTGGCAGGCGTGGAGACTGAGGCGGGCGGCGGCGGATGCCGGTGTCGACTGAGCCGACCGATCCGACGGCCGAGATCGTTGCTGCGCTCGTCGGACGCGGCCTCACGATCGCCGTCGCCGAGTCGCTCACGGGCGGATTGCTCGTGGCCGAGCTGATCAGGATTCCCGGGGCGTCCGCTGTCGTGAACGGCGGTCTGGTGGCGTACAACACCGAGCTCAAGCACACCCTACTCGGGGTCGACGCGACGCTGCTCGCCGAGAGGGGCGCCATCGATCCGGATGTTGCGGCGCAGATGGCCGTGGGAGTGCGCGAGGTCCTCGCCGTCGGTGGTCGACAGGCCGACATCGGGGTGTCGACCACGGGCGTCGCCGGGCCGGATGGACAGGATGGGCATCCGCCTGGAACCGCGTTCGTCGCCATCGCGATCGGAGACGAGGTCACCGTCGTCGCACTCGCCCTGAGCGGCGATCGTGGCGCGATCCGCTCCGCGGTCGTGCGCGCGGCTGTTCGAGGACTGCGTCACGGCCTTGGCATGGAATAGTCCGTGTTAACGTGCGGTTACATAGCTCAGATTCACAAGAAAAGTCCAGTCGACGGCGATAAAGTCAAGGCAGCGGGTGGATAGTAGTAATGTGGTCCACCCGCTTATATGACCCGTCGATAGACACAGAGAGAAGGAGGTTCCGATGATTCTGGTTCGTCAGGAAATCGGCGATGTGCTCAGGGACTTCCGTCTTCAGAAGGGGCGCACTCTTCGACAGGTTGCGAGCAAGGCCAGCGTGGCCTTGGGCTACTTGAGCGAGGTTGAGCGCGGCCAGAAGGAAGCGTCGTCCGAGATACTCGCCTCCGTTGCGGATGCGTTGGAAACTCCTATTTCCGTGATCATGCGCGAGGTGGGTGACCGTCTTGCCGTGCTCGAGGGAATCGATCCCATCCCAGACACCGTCCCCGACGACTTCGTGGTGGACTTCGACGCGGACATGATGGTCCGCTGATCCTCCGCCCGTCGCCGAGGTGCGCTAGCCGGTCCATGTGACCGGCTAGCGTTGTCTCATGCGTCGTAGTGAGTTCAACCGGGCCGTCGCCGAAGAGTTCGGTTCCGGCTACGGCGCCGTGCTCCTGCGTGATCTGGTTCTGCCCGCCGTCGGGGGACGCACTGCCGAGGAAGCGCTCGCGGCCGGAACGTCGCCGCGCGAGGTCTGGCTGGCGCTGTGTGCCGAGACGGATGTGCCCCGGGAGCGTTGGTATGGCGTCGGTCTGCCCGCTCCTGTGAAGTGACGACACGCCGCACGTCTATCGAAGAAACATTCGGATGTTGCTAGGCTCCTGCACAGCAGGAATCGAAGACGGGTTGTGCACTGTCCGATCGTCACTCCTCCCGTATGTCGGAGGGCGAGCGTACAGTCGGATTCGTCGGCGATGAACAGCTGACTGCCTTGTCAGTCTCGTGCCAGGTTCATCCGGATCGGGCCGCGAAGGTTCGATTCGACCCACCGCGAGACACGACAGCCTATAGGCGCACCGCAGCAGACCGAAGGAGACCGCAATGCCATCAGCAGCCGACCGTGAAAAAGCACTCGAGACCGCACTCGCTCAGATCGACCGCCAGTTCGGCAAAGGCTCGGTCATGCGCCTGGGCAGCGACGAACGTGCCCCCGTCGAGGTGATCCCGACCGGTTCGATCGCCCTCGACGTCGCCCTGGGCATCGGCGGTCTGCCCCGCGGCCGCATCGTCGAGATCTACGGTCCGGAGTCGTCGGGTAAGACGACACTCACACTCCATGCGATCGCCAACGCGCAACGCGCCGGCGGGATCGCCGCGTTCATCGACGCGGAGCACGCGCTCGATCCCGAGTATGCCAAGAAGCTCGGCGTCGACATCGACTCGCTTCTCGTCTCGCAGCCGGACACTGGCGAGCAGGCGCTCGAGATCGCAGACATGCTCGTGCGCTCCGGATCGATCGACCTCATCGTGATCGACTCTGTCGCCGCGCTCGTTCCCCGCGCTGAGATCGAGGGCGAGATGGGCGACTCCCATGTCGGTCTCCAGGCGCGGCTCATGTCCCAGGCGCTTCGCAAGCTCACCGGTGGGCTCAATCAGACCAACACCACCATGATCTTCATCAACCAGTTGCGAGAGAAGATCGGCGTGTTCTTCGGAAGCCCCGAGACGACCGCCGGTGGAAAAGCGCTCAAATTCTACGCCTCCGTGCGTCTCGACATCCGTCGCATCGAAACGCTCAAGGACGGCACCGAAGCTGTGGGAAACCGTACGCGTGTCAAGGTCGTCAAGAACAAGATGGCGCCGCCGTTCAAACAGGCGGAGTTCGACATCCTCTACGGCGTCGGAATCTCGCGGGAGGGCAGCCTGATCGACTTCGGCGTCGATCACGGCATCGTCAAGAAGTCCGGTGCCTGGTACACCTACGACGGCGACCAGCTCGGTCAGGGCAAGGAGAACTCGCGCAGCTTCCTGCTCAAGAACCCCGACATCGCCGAGGAGATCGAGACCAAGATCCTTGGCAAGCTCGGCGTCGGCGCGGCCGGAGCGGCCGCGGCTCTTGCCGCGTTGGAGGCTCCGAGCAATATCGAACCACTTGCAGCCAAGCTCAACGCCCGCAAGGGCGCCTAGCGGTCTGTGCTCGAACACAGATTGCTCGAACACAGATTGCTCGAACACAGATTGCTCGAACATAGATCGCTCGAACACAGACAGTGGGGAGGGGAGACGACGTGACAGAGTCCGACTCACAGAACGAGGACCGTCTCGCCTCAGTCTTGTATCTGCCCTGGGCCACGCCTGGCCTCGAGCCGGCGAGGCCCGCAGGCAGAAGACATCTCGCTGCAGAGCCCAGGGAGGGGCTCCCAGAGAGCGAGCCCTCCGCGGTTTCGGAGGACGTCGAGGCTCAAGAATCCCTCGACGTCGACAGTATCGATCGCCTCGTGGTCAGGCGGCTCGCCCGCAAGGGATTGTCGGTCGGGGAGGTGCAACGGTTTCTCGACGAGAACGGTGTGCCCGCAGAAGCCGTCGACGGCTGCATTGCGCGACTGCAGAGCTTCGGCCACCTCGACGACGAACGACTCGCCGAGCATCTCGTCGACTCGCTGCACGGTCGCAAAGGGCTCGGAATCTCGGCGGTGACGCAGGAGCTCAAACGTCGATGTATCGACCCGGCGACGATCGATTGCGTGATCGCCGGCATCGACGACCGGGGCGAGCTCGACCGGGCGACCGCCATCGCCGTCAAGCGGATCGGGCAACTGAGCAGCGTCGATGATGAGACGGCGAGCCGTCGTCTCACCGGTTTCTTGATGCGCAAGGGCTATTCCTCGGGCGTCACCAGGCGGGCGGTGGCCTCGGCGTTCATGAGCAGGCGACAACGTGGTGCGAGCGTTCGCTTCCGCTGATCGTAAACTAGACGGACTATGAGCACGGTCAGCGAAGCAGCCACCATCGTCGCGCCCTCCTCGGCATCGCACGATGCCGAGGGACGGGCACGAACCTACGAGGTGCGCACCTACGGCTGCCAGATGAATGTCCACGACTCGGAGCGACTCAGCGGATCACTCGAGGCGGCCGGCTATGTGCGTGCAGAAGGCGTCGATCCGGATGTCGTCGTCATCAACACCTGTGCGGTCCGCGAGAACGCCGACAACAAGCTCTACGGAAATCTCGGACACTTGGCGTCCGTCAAGAAACGCCACGACGGCATGCAGATCGCCGTCGGGGGCTGTCTCGCCCAAAAAGACAAGAATGTGATCCTCGAGAAAGCGCCGTGGGTCGACGTCGTTTTCGGCACCCACAACATGGGCTCCCTGCCGAGCCTGCTCGAACGAGCCCGTCATAACGACGAGGCGCAGATCGAGATCCTCGACGCCCTCGAGACCTTCCCGTCGACCCTCCCGACCAAACGCGACTCCAGCTACAGCGGTTGGGTGTCGGTCTCCGTCGGCTGCAACAACACGTGCACCTTCTGCATCGTGCCGTCGTTGCGAGGCAAAGAGAGGGATCGACGTCCCGGCGAGGTGTTGGCCGAGATCCAGGCTCTCGTCGACGACGGAGCCGTCGAGGTGACCCTGCTCGGACAGAATGTCAATTCCTACGGCGTCGAGTTCGGTGACCGGCTCGCGTTCGGAAAGCTGCTGCGAGCGGCCGGCAAGATCGACGGTCTCGAGCGTATCCGCTTCACGAGCCCCCATCCCGCGGCCTTCACCGACGACGTCATCGACGCGATGGCCGAGACATCCGCCGTCATGCCCCAGCTGCACATGCCGTTGCAGTCGGGCTCGGATCGGGTGCTCAAGATGATGCGTCGTTCTTATCGCTCGGAGAAGTTCCTCGGCATACTGGACCGTGTGCGCGCGAAGATCCCGCACGCGGCGATCAGTACCGACGTGATCGTCGGATTCCCCGGAGAGACCGAGGAGGACTTCGAGCAGACCTTGCGGGTCGTCGAGGCTGCGCGGTTCGCCTCCGCCTTCACCTTCCAGTACTCCATCCGGCCGGGTACCCCGGCCGCGACCATGCCCGACCAGGTGCCCAAGCACGTGGTGCAGCAACGTTACGAGCGGCTTCTCGCACTGCAGGATCGCATCTCCTGGGAGGAGAACAAGAAGGTTGTCGGTCGCCAGGTCGAGCTTCTCGTCGCCAACGGCGAGGGCAAGAAGGATGCCGCGACCCACCGGATGAGCGGTCGAGCGCGGGACAGCCGTCTCGTGCATTTCGAGGTCCCAGACGGTTCGGAGATCCCCCGCCCGGGCGACATGGTCACCGTCACCGTGACCCAGGCCGCGCCGTTCCACCTGCTCGCGGACTCCATCGACGACGAGCCGCTCCGCATCCGTCGCACCAGAGCCGGTGACGCGTGGGATCGAGGCGAGGCGGAGTCCTGCGGAGTTCCTGCGCAACCCGGTTCGACCGGCGCGGTACCCGGGGGCCCGGTCTCGCTCGGATTCCCCTCGCTTCGGCTGTCACCGCGAAGCGAGCTCCCGCTGACGGCTCCGGGCGTGAGCACGATGCCGATCTACGACCCGAGTGACGACGAGCGCGCGTTCCGTCGGTGAAGCACCAACTGATCGGTATCGTCGGCGCGACGGGAACGGGAAAGTCGGCTCTCTCGCTCGACCTCGCGGAGCGGCTCGTGGCCGCGGGGCGACCCGCCGAGATCGTCAACGCAGACGCGATGCAGCTCTATCGCGGCATGGACATCGGAACGGCGAAACTCGATGTGAGCGAGCGACGCGGCGTCCCTCACCATATGCTCGACGTGCTCGACGTCATCGATGAGGCCACCGTCGCCCGCTATCAGCGTGAGGCGCGTGCCGTCATCGACGACCTCAACGAGCGAGGAGTCCTGCCGATCCTCGTCGGCGGATCCGGACTCTATGTCTCGTCCGTCATCTACGACTTCCGGTTTCCTGGAACCGATGCGCGTCTACGTGCCGAATTGGAGGCCGAGCTCGAACGAAAGGGACCGGGCGAACTGCACCGGCGCCTTGCCGAGATCGATCCGGTCGCCGCCGGTCGCATCGGGGCAAGCAACGGACGACGGCTCGTGCGTGCGCTCGAAGTGGTCGCGATCACGGGGGAGCCCCACGCTGCATCGCTTCCCGACCGTCCCGTGTCCTGGCGACCGTCCACCATGATCGGGCTCAGCAGTCCCCGGGAGACGCTCGTTCCACGACTCGACGCCCGTGTCGACCGGATGTGGTGCGACGGGCTTGTCGACGAGGTCGAGCGTCTTCTCCCGGCCGGGATCGAGCGTGGCGTCACTGCGAGCCGTGCTATCGGCTACGCGCAGGCGCTCGGCCAGTTGCACGGCGAACTCACCGAGCGTGAGGCGATCGAACACACTCGGCAGCTCACCCGGCGCTACGCCCGCCGCCAGGTGAGCTGGTTTGCACGCTACGAGGACGTGACCTGGATCGACGCGGATGCTCCCGACCGGATCGAGAGAGCCGTCGATGTGCTCGTCACCGATTGATCATCGCCGCAGAAGGCGGCTCGTGGCCGGACCGCCCTCCCGGAGTCGACGAACCCTAGACTTGATCCATGGCGTTCGATCTCCGCTTCACCAAGGGCCATGGCACGGGAAACGACTTCGTGCTGTTTACGGACCCCGACGGTCGGATCACGCTGACCCCCGAGCAGATCGCCGCGGTCTGCGATCGCCGTTTCGGCGTCGGCGGCGACGGCGTCATCCGTGCGGTGAGATCCCGCCACCTGCCCGAGGGCGCCACCGCGTTGGCCGAGGACGAGGCGGCGGAGTGGTTCATGGACTACTGGAACGCCGACGGCACGCCGTCAGAGATGTGCGGGAACGGCATCAGGGTGTACGCACGATTCCTCATCGACCAGGGCCTGGCCGAACTCGCCGACGGCGACACGATGACGATCGGAACACGTGGAGGAGTCCGCGACCTGCAGCGTAATCTCAGCGGTTTCCAGGTGGATCTCGGCCGCTGGCGGCTCGACGGCGGCGAGCCGCTCGTCCGGGCGAAGAATCTGCCCGTCGCGAGACCGGGACTCGGCGTCAACGTCGGCAACCCGCACGTCGTCGTCGCCCTGGCCGACGATAACGAGCTCGACGCGGCTGATCTGAGCTTCATCCCCCTGCTCGACCCGGTTCCGGCAGACGGCGCGAACGTCGAGTTCGTCGTGCCGGCCGATCCTCTCACACACGACGGGATCGGCCGGATCCGGATGCGTGTGCACGAGCGCGGTTCGGGGGAGACGCTCTCCTGTGGAACGGGAGCGGCGGCGGCGGCACTCGCGGTGCGGCACTGGGCTGGCGCCGGAGCGCCGGAGCAGTGGCGCGTAGAGGTTCCCGGCGGTGTGCTCGGCGTGCGGATGTTCCCCACAGAGGACGGCGAGCACGTCTCCCTCTCTGGACCGGCTGAACTGGTATTCGACGGGGTGCTCGGACTCGACTAGGCGCCGACCGGATCGCGGGCTCCGCAGACGGCCTACCGTGGTCCGTGTCGTCTCACCCGCAGGACGCGATAGCCTTTGGCGGTCGCCGCGCGTGTCACGGCGAAGCTCTCCGGCAACTCGGCCTGCAGCCAGCGATGCAGTGAGTCTGAGCCGAGGTTCCGCTGCACCACGAGCCACGCATCCGACTCGTCGTCGAGACGGGGCAACCAATTCTGCAGGAGATTGTGCAACTCGTTCTTGCCCACCCTGATCGGCGGGTTCGACCAGATCGTGCGGAACCGGAGACCGTCGGGAACATCCTCGGGGCGAACCGCGTTGATGTTGGCGATGCCGAGTTCTGCAGCGTTCCGTCGGACCAGTTCGAGGGCGCGATCGTTGATGTCCACCGCCCAGACCGTGGCGAGTGGCGATTCCAACGCGAGCGCGAAACCGATCGGACCCCACCCGCACCCGAGATCGAGGAAATTGCCGCTCGGAGGGGGCACCGGGGTGTTCGTGAGAAGCACCTGGGTTCCGGCGTCGATGTGATCGGGGCTGAAGATGCCGTTCGCAGTCGTCACCTGGCGGTCTTGGCCGACCAGACGCACGGTGATACGGCGCAGCTTGAGCTCACTCGCAGGCGTCGGCGTGAAGTAATGCTCAGAAGCCATGAATGGAACCTACCGGAGTTGGAGGAACTAGGGTTAACGCAATGAGTGAAGCTGAGCCGAACCCGCAGAACGACGATGTGGTCGCGCGCGTACTGGCCAGCGCCGAGTCGCGCGCATCAGGCTACTCCCTGTTCACCGCCGGCGCGCAGGCGGTCCAGACGGGCGCCGTGACCGGCGACGCCAGCGATGGCGAGCAATTCGACCGAGACGACCGTCAGGCGCTCCGCCGTGTCTCCGGCCTCTCCACCGAACTCGAGGACGTCACCGAGGTCGAGTACCGACAGCTGCGCATCGAGAACGTCGTGCTCATCGGCGTCTATTCGCAGGGCTCCCTCGACGATGCCGAGAACTCGATGCGCGAACTCGCCGCCCTCGCCGAGACGGCCGGAGCCACCGTGCTCGACGGTCTTCTGCAGCGTCGCCCGCATCCGGACCCGAGCACCTACCTTGGTCGCGGCAAGGCTCAGGAGCTCCGAGACGTCGTCGCCTCGCTCGGCGCGGACACTGTCATAGCGGACACCGAGCTTGCTCCGAGCCAGCGTCGTGCGCTCGAGGACGTCGTCAAGGTCAAGGTCATCGACCGCACAGCCGTCATCCTCGACATCTTCAGCCAGCATGCGAAGAGCCGTGAGGGCAAAGCCCAGGTCGAGCTCGCCCAGCTCGAGTACCTGTTGCCGCGGTTGCGCGGTTGGGGTGAGTCGATGTCGCGTCAGGCCGGCGGTCAGGTCGGCGGCGCTGGCGCCGGTATGGGAAGCCGTGGTCCCGGTGAGACCAAGATCGAACTCGATCGGCGTCGCATCCGCACTCGCATGGCGAAGCTGCGCAAACAGATCGCGGGGATGAAGCCCGCCCGCGAGGCCAAGCGTGCCAATCGCCGCCGGAACGCAGTGCCATCGGTCGCGATCGCCGGCTATACGAACGCAGGCAAGTCCAGCATGCTCAACCGGATCACGCATGCCGGTGTGCTCGTGGAGAACGCGCTGTTCGCGACGCTCGACGCGACCGTGCGCAAGAACACGACCGCGGACGGCCGGATCTATACGCTCGCCGACACGGTCGGCTTCGTGCGGAATCTGCCGCACCAGCTCGTCGAGGCCTTCAGATCGACGCTCGAAGAGGTCGCGGACTCGGACCTCATCGTGCACGTCGTCGACGGGTCGCATCCGGATCCAGCCGGACAGCTCACCGCCGTGCGCGATGTGATCGGCGAGGTGGGGGCGCGTGCGATACCCGAGCTCGTCGTCTTCAACAAGTCCGACCTCATCGGCGAGGACGAGCGGCTCGTGCTGCGCGGTCTCGAACCCCGCGCGATCTTCGCCTCGGCACGCACCGGCGAGGGCATCGGCCGGGTGCTCGCAGCCATCGGCGAGATGCTGCCCGATCCGAGCGTCGAGGTCGAACTCATCGTGCCCTACGACCGAGGCGACCTCGTCTCGGTCCTGCACGAGAAGGGCCGGGTCATCTCGACCGACTACGCGGAGACCGGTACGCGAGTGACGGCGCTCATCTCGCCGGAGCTGGAGGCTCAGTTCCGGCCGTTCCTCGCATCGTCCGTGGTCGAGAAGACGAGCGCAGCCGTCGCCTCCTCGCTGTCGGGCTAGGGTACGTCGATCACGACTGCGCCTCGTGCGTGCTGCCGGCGCGGCGCGTTCCGTCGTCGTGGCATTCTCTACTGATCGGACGACCGCTGCCGGCGTGCCAGCAGCGGTCGTCGGCATGAGCCGCTCATGGACGGAAGAGGGTGCTGGACGGCCGTCACATTCGGTCACATTGGCCGCGCACGGATGCCACGCTGTACTCTCGGAGAAATCGTTGTCGACGGGTTTCCCGGCGACTGGAGCGACAGCCGAGCCCGGCACCCGCCCGCGACACACACCACCGTTCGGTGGGGTGCGCGGCCTGCTGGCGCGTGACCCTGCCGGAGCGGCATCCGTCATACGCAGAGGATCGCATCCATGGCCACGGCATCACGCGGTGCATCGCCCGTAACCGGCGATCCCGACTGTTCGCCTCGACCGCCCGTCTCGTTCGAGCTCTTCCCACCGCGCACGGATGCCGCGGCTCTCGGCCTCGGCCGGACGATCGACCGGTTGGCCGAAGCCGACCCCGTGTTCATCTCAGTGACGTTCGGTGCGGGAGGCTCTTCGCGCGAACGCTCGCTTACTGTGCTCAGCCACATCCTCGAACACACCACGATCGAGCCCATGGCGCACCTCACGTGCGTCGGCTCCTCGCACACCGAGGCGAACCTTCTCGTCCGGCAATTCCTCGATGCGGGGATCACGAGCTTCCTCGCCCTCCGCGGCGATCCACCGGCCGGCGGTGACGGGGCGATGGCCCTCGGTGATCTCGGGAGCGCGGCAGAGCTTGTGCAGCTCATCCACCGGGTGCAGGAGGAACGTGAGCCATTCGCCCAGCAACGCATTCCGGGGCTGCCCCAGGCGACCAGGATCGCCGAGCGCGAACGCCCCGTGCGTGTCGCGGTCGCAGCCTTCCCCACCGGGCATCCCCGCTCCCGCGGTGGCAGTCAGGATATCGACAGCCTTCTCGCAAAGCAGGTCGCCGGAGCGAACCTCGCGATCACGCAACTCTTCTTTCATGCGGACGACTATCTGAATTTCGTCGATCGCGCACGCGCGGCCGGTGTGACCATGGACATCCTGCCCGGCATCATGCCCGTCACCTCCCCGAAACAGCTCGCCCGCATTGCGGAGCTCACGGGGGAGGAGATCGCAGCGGAGCTCGCCATCCGACTCGAGATCGAGCCGAGTGAAGACGCACAGTACGAGATCGGCGTCGCCTTCGCGGCGGAGCTCGCGCGTCAGGTGCTCGACGGCGGCGCCTCCGGTCTCCATCTCTACACCTTCAACCGGCACCAGGCCGTGCTCGGAGTTCTCGAGCACCTGGACTCGGTTCCCCCTCCACCCGCCCATCCATCGCGAGAATCAAGGAAACCGCATGACCATTCCCACGCCATTCCCCATCGGAACGATCCTCGGCTATCCGCGCATCGGTCGGCACCGTGAGCTCAAGAAGGCCGTGGAGGCCTTCTGGGCAGGCGACATCACCGCCGAGGAGCTCGAGCTGACCACGGTCGGGCTGCGTGCGGCCACGCGCGATCGCCTTGCCGCTCTCGGCCTCGGCCGCACCGACTCGGCCATTCCAGAGAGCTTCTCGTACTACGACCAGGTATTGGACGTCGCGGTCACGGTCGGCGCCATCCCCGCCCGCTTCGCCTCCCTGGTGGGCGAAGACGGTGCCGTCGACCTCGTCGGCTACTTCACCATCGCTCGCGGCGAGGGCGACAAGGCCCCGCTCGAGATGACGAAATGGTTCGACTCCAACTACCACTACCTCGTACCGGAGATCGGCCCTGAGACCGTCTTCTCGCTCTCGAGCGACCGTATCGTGCGCGAGTTCGCTGAGGCGAAGTCGGCCGGTCTCGTCACGCGTCCTGTCGTCGTCGGGCCTGTCACGTTCCTGCTGTTGAGCAAGCCGAGCGATGACGCTCCCGCCGGATTCGATCCGCTGAGCCGTCTGGGCGAACTGCTCCCGGTCTATGCCGAACTGCTGGGACGTCTTGCCGAAGCGGGAGCCGAGTGGGTGCAGCTCGACGAGCCCGCCCTGGTCAACGAGAGCATCGTGGTCGCCCGCGACGCCCAACTCAACGGTCTCGCCCACGCCTATGACGTGCTCGGCGCGGTCGCTGGGCGACCGGCGCTCTTCGTCGCCGCGCCATACGGCGGCCTCGACGACGCGCTCCCGATTCTCGCTGCTTCCCCCGTCGAGGCGATCGGCCTCGACCTCGTGCGTGGAGAGCTGCCGCAGGGGCTCGATGGGACGACCGCCGTGAATCTCGCCAGGAAGACTCTCGTCGCCGGGGTGATCGACGGCCACAACATCTGGAGGGGCGACCTCGAGCAGGCTTTCGACCTGGCTGCCTCCGTGCGCGAACTCAGCTCGAGCGTCGCGGTCTCCACCTCGACCTCGTTGCTGCATGTTCCGCACGATGTCGACGAAGAGACCGGACTGGGCGAGCTTGCGGACTGGCTCGCTTTCGCGGATCAGAAGGTCGCGCAAGTGGTGACGCTGGCGCGCGGCCTCGTCAATGGCAAGGCGGCGGTCCGAGCCGAGCTGGATGCCGCGTCCGCTGCGCTGGTGAACCGCCGTTCGGCGCCTGGTGTGCGTGTTGGCGCTGTGCGTGCGCGGACGGCCGGGCTGGGCGACGCGGACTTCAACCGCGGCGACTACGCCGCTCGGCACTCGGCTCAGGAGGCCGTACTCGGACTGCCGTTCCTGCCGACGACGACGATCGGCTCGTTCCCACAGACGAGCGATATCCGCCGGGCGCGTGCACAGCTGCTCCGAGGCTCGCTGAGCGAACAGGACTACCTCGAGCTCATGCGTGCCGAAATCCGCCGAGTGGTCGAATTGCAGGAGGAGATCGGCCTCGACGTCATCGTGCACGGCGAGCCGGAGCGCAACGACATGGTGCAGTACTTCGCCGAGAACCTGGACGGCTTCGCGGTCACCCAGAACGGTTGGGTTCAGTCCTACGGCACCCGGTGCACGCGCCCGTCCATTCTGTGGGGTGACGTCTCCCGGCCCGCGCCGATCACGGTGGAATGGTCGAGTTATACGCAGAGCCTTACCTCGAAGCCGGTCAAGGGCATGCTGACGGGGCCAGTCACCATTCTGGCCTGGTCGTTCGTGCGCGATGATCAGCCCCTCGGCGAGACCGCACGGCAGGTCGCGCTCGCGCTGCGCGACGAGATCGCCGACCTCGAGGCTGCAGGCATTGCCATCGTCCAGGTGGATGAGCCGGCGCTGCGAGAACTGCTGCCGCTCAAACGGAAGGATCACGCGAACTACCTCGACTGGTCGGTGGGCTCCTTCCGTCTCGCGACGGCCGGGGTGCGCGACGAGACGCAGATCCACACGCATCTCTGCTACTCGGAGTTCGGAGTCGTCATCGATGCGATCCGCGAGCTGGACGCGGATGTGACGAGCATCGAGGCTGCCCGCAGTCGTATGGAGATCGTCGCCGACGTCGAGGAGAGCGGCTTCGGTCATGGCTTCGGTCCGGGCGTCTACGACATCCACTCACCGCGCATTCCGAGTGTCGACGAGGTGACCGAGCTCATCGAACGCGCGCTCGCCTCGATTCCCGGGCGTCAGCTCTGGGTCAACCCGGACTGCGGGCTCAAGACCCGTGGCTACGCCGAGACGGTCGAATCGTTGCGGAACGTGCTGACCGCGACCCGGGCTGTTCGCGAGAAGGCGGGAGTCTCCGCATAGCGGAAAAGCGGGAAGCCCCGTTGCGTGCAACTGCGGAGCGCTACGAGACAGCGTGAAAAGCGGCAGCCCTGATTCACAAGTCCACTGGGCTGCCGCTCTTCGGCGTCGTGAACGGAAGGGTCAGACGGCGCGCAGCACCGCGACCACCTTGCCGAGGACCTCGGCGTAGTCGCCGAGGATCGGCTCGAAGTTGCTGTTGCGCGGAAGCAACCAGGTGTGGCCATCCCGCTGCCGGAAGACTTTGACCGTCGCCTCGTTGTCGAGCATGGCGGCGACGATCTCGCCGTTCTCGGCTGTCTTCTGTTGGCGCACGACGACCCAGTCGCCGTCGCAGATCGCGGCATCGATCATCGACTCTCCGACGACCTTGAGAATGAAGAGATCGCCCTTGCCGACGAGCTGCCGGGGAAGGGGGAAGACTTCCTCGATCTGCTGCTCGGCCGTGATCGGGATGCCTGCCGCGATCCGGCCGACGAGTGGAACCATGGCGGCGTCGCCGACGGACGGGCCCGTTGAGAAGCTGTCGTTGTCTGGAGCAGGGGTCGTATCCGTCGACGGGGGAAGCTCGATGAGCACTTCGAGCGCGCGCGGGCGATTCGGGTCGCGGCGCAGGTATCCGCTCAGCTCGAGCTGGTTGAGCTGGTGCGTGACGCTCGACAGCGAGGAAAGTCCGACCGCATCACCGATCTCGCGCATGCTCGGCGGGTAACCGCGCTGGCTGACGGAGCGCTGGATCACGTCGAGGATGGAGAGCTGTTTGGCGCTCAGGTTCTTGCGTCGCCGTGTTCCGCCCTTCTCGCGGAAACCGCCGTTGTCGTTCGTCACGTTCGTCACGTTCGCCCCTCGTTCTGCCCGTCTTCACGCCTGCCACCGCGAATGTCGGTGGTTGCTGGTTGTGTTTCTTCCAGACAATCGAAACTGTATCCGCCTATGGGGGTGGAGACAAACATTTGTTCGAGTGTGTTGCGCCTCTCCGGCGTGAGACATGCGAAGAAGTGCTTGATTCTTCGAATAATCGAAGATATATTCGGAACAAAGCTTCGCATCCGGCTCTCCCGGCCGAGAGCCGGATGCGAGATCCTTCAGGAGGTTGATATGAGCGCAGTACTCGCCCAGGCATCCGTCGGGCTTTCGTCCACGGCTCCGGTCGCACGTGTGCACCTGCACCTCACCCGTCGTGGACGCGTCGTGTTGACGACGCTTGCGGCGTTGCCGCTCGTCTTCGGCGCCTTCGTCTTCGCTCTCAACGGAGGCATCGCGATCGCCGGAGCGGATGGTCAGGGTGCCTCCTCTTTCGAGTACGTCACCGTTCAGTCGGGAGAGTCCCTCTGGAGCCTCGCCGAGTCGATCGCCCCGGCTGCGGATCCGCGCGATGTCATCGCCGAACTCGTCAGCCTCAATCAGTTGCAGACCTCCGAGATCGAGCCGGGCCAGCGCCTGGCCATCCCCGAGAAGTACTGATTCGCTGTGGAGAGCGCCTATCCTCGCGCTGCCCGACTGACATCAACGTCATGACCGAGTACAGCTAGCACGAGTACAGCTAGCATCGGAGGGGTGACCACTCTCGACGACCTGCCACTCCGTGACGATCTGGTGGGCAAGACCCCCTATGGAGCTCCGCAAAAGCACGTTCCCGTCGCGCTCAACGTCAACGAGAACACTCACCCCGTCCCCGAGGCCGTCGCCCACGACATCGTCGCCAGGGTCGCCGCCGCCATCTTGACGGTGAACCGCTATCCGGACCGCGAGTTCACAGGATTGCGGGAGAGCCTCGCAGACTATCTCGGCCACGGTCTGACGAGAGACAACCTCTGGGCGGCGAACGGGTCCAACGAGGTCTTACAGCAGGTGCTGCAGGCGTTCGGTGGGCCGGGACGATCCGTTCTCGGTTTCGCACCGACCTATTCTATGTACTCTCTGCTCGCCGACGGCACGGGAACGGACTGGATCGCCGGGGAACGCGATGCCGACTACGTTCTCTCTCCCGAGACGGCCGTCGCGGCCGTGCGCCGCGCCCGGCCGAACATCGTCATCCTCTGCTCGCCGAACAATCCCACCGGCACCCCGCTGTCGCTCGAGACGATCGAAGCCGTCTACGACGCGACCCGGTACGAGGGGTCCGCCGGCATCGTCGTCGTCGACGAGGCCTATGCCGAGTTCGCGCCCATCGGCACGCCGAGTGCGCTGAGCCTGCTCGACGGCCGTCCTCGGCTGATCGTGTCGCGCACCATGAGCAAGGCCTTCGCCTTCGCCGGCGCTCGCGTCGGCTACCTCGCCGCGGACCCCGCGGTGACAGACGCTCTCCGGCTCGTCCGTCTGCCCTATCACCTGTCGGCGCTCACACAGGCCGCTGCCGTCGCCGCGCTCGCGCACTCGGACGAGATGCTCGCCATGGTGGATGACATCCGCGGTCAACGCGACCGGATCGTGCGCGAGCTGACGACGCTGGGCTACACCGCACACCGCAGTTGGAGCAACTTCGTGCTGTTCGGCGGCGTCGATGATCCGCACGCGATGTTCGAAGCGCTGCTCGAACGGGGCATCCTCATCCGCGACATCGGCATCCCCGGCCACCTGCGCGTCACAGCGGGAACCGAGGCGGAGACTACTGCGTTCCTCGAAGCTGTGGCGTCGCTGCGTGCCTCCGGCTCAGCCGCCGCCGAATAGACTTCGACTATGAGCAACCCCTCCGCGTCCTCGACCCGTACGGCGCGCGTGCAGCGCGAGACGAGTGAGTCGAGCATCGATCTGTCGCTCGACCTCGACGGAACGGGCGTGTCCGACATCCAGACGTCGGTGCCGTTCTACGATCACCTGCTCACCGCCTTCGCCAAGCACTCGCTCACCGACCTGACGATCCGCGCGAGCGGCGATGTCGAGATCGACGTGCACCACACGGTCGAGGACACCGGCATCGCGCTGGGGCAGGCCATCAAGCAGGCGCTCGGCGACAAGCGTGGCATCTCACGCTACGGCGACGCGGTCGTTCCGCTCGATGAGGCGCTCGTCCAGGCCGTCGTCGACATCTCGGGTCGGCCTTACCTCGTGCACCGGGGCGAGCCGATCGGTTTCGAATATCACCTCATCGGCGGTCACTTCACGGGTTCCATGGTGCGTCACGTCTTCGAGGCGGTCACGTTCAATGCGGCGCTCACCGTGCATGTCAACGTTCTCGGCGGCCGTGACCCGCACCACATCGCCGAGGCGGAGTTCAAGGCTTTCGCGCGTGCGTTCCGGCAGGCCAAGGACCACGACGCACGCGTGAGCGGCATCCCCTCGACCAAGGGCGCGTTGTGAACACCCGACGCGTCGTCGTGCTCGACTACGGCACCGGCAATGTGCACTCGGCCGTCAAAGCTCTCGAACAGGCCGGTGCGGAGGTCTCGTTGACCGCCGACCGGACGCAGGCGCTCGAAGCGGACGGGCTGCTCGTTCCCGGCGTCGGGGCGTTCAGCGCCGTCATGAGCGGGCTCAAGGCCGTGCGCGGCGACGACGTCATCGACCGGAGACTCGCGGGTGGCCGCCCCGTGCTGGGGATCTGCGTCGGCATGCAGGTGCTCTTTGAGCGCGGTGTCGAACGCGGCGTCGACACCGAGGGACTCGGCGAGTGGCCCGGCGTGGTCACAGAGCTGCCAGCGCCCGTCCTCCCGCACATGGGGTGGAACACGGTCGACGCGCCGGCGGACTCCGTTCTCTTCGACGGCATCCGCGGCGAGCGATTCTATTTCGTTCACTCCTACGGTGCCCAGAAGTGGACGCTCGACGTGATGCCGCCCTTCCCGCAGCCGCGATTGACCTGGGCCGAGCACGGCGGACCCTTTCTCGCAGCGGTCGAGAACGGGCCGCTCAGCGCGACGCAGTTCCACCCCGAGAAATCAGGCGACGCCGGCATCCGGCTGCTGCACAATTGGCTCGACAGCCTCGGCTGAGCCGTCGTGGGCGTACGGAGCATTCGTTCGCTGCAATGGCCTCGAGAATCCTTGACCTAGTAGTGTTCATTCCGGTCGCCCACGGATGGCGGCCTCGACCCGAGGACAGCAATGAGTGAGTTCAACAAGGCCCCCGGTCTCGTGCTTCTGCCGGCCGTCGACATCGCGGGGGGCAAAGCTGTGCGCCTGACCCAGGGCGAGGCCGGCACCGAGACCAACTACGGCGATCCGGTCGACGCCGCCGCCGACTGGGCAGCTCAGGGCGCCGAGTGGATCCACCTCGTCGACCTTGATGCGGCGTTCGGCCGTGGCAACAACTCGGGCATCCTCAAGAGAGTGCTGCGACAGGTGCGCGGTGTGAACGTCGAGCTCTCCGGCGGCATCCGCGACGACGAGTCCCTCGAGAACGCGCTCGGAATCGGTGCGAAGCGCATCAACCTCGGCACGGCAGCGCTCGAGAACCCCGAGTGGGCGGCGAGCGTCATCGCGCGGTACGGCGAGGCGATCGCCGTCGGACTGGACGTGCGGGGCACGACACTCGCGGCGCGCGGGTGGACGAAGGACGGCGGGGACCTGTGGCGCGTCATGGACCGCCTCGAGGAGGCTGGATGCGCCCGGTACGTCGTCACCGACGTCACGAAGGACGGCACTCTGCAGGGACCGAACATCGAACTGCTCAAGCAGGTCATGGCGCGCACCCGTCGGCCGGTCATCGCTTCGGGTGGTGTCTCGAGCCTCGACGACATCGCAGCGCTCCGCGAACTCGTGCCGCAGGGACTCGAGGGCGCGATCGTAGGCAAGGCGCTCTACGCGGGTGCCTTCACGCTTGCCGAGGCGCTGGATGTCGCATCCGACTGATCCGGGCAACGCCTCCACACCTTCGCCGGCTGATTCCGCGGGGCAGCCGTGGGCAGGGCGGTCCTTCGACTCGAACGCTCATGTGAGCGACGACGGCGCGGCGCCTGAGCGTCTGGTCGAGGCTCTCCGGCGATTCCGTGTGCATGAGCTCGGCCAGGCGGACGTCGTCGATGCTCTGCGGGTCTCTCGCTTGCTCATTCCACTCGTGGCGCACCTCGGCGAGGCGGGGCAGAACGAGCACGGCCACACGATCGACAAGAGCCAGGAACTATCCATCGTGACCGTCGCAGGACCCGACGGCCGCAACGTCCTGCCGGTCTTCAGCTCGGTCGCCGCGATGACGGCGTGGAATGAGACGGCGCGGCCGGTTCCGGCGGACGGCGTGCGCGTCGCGCTCGCCGCGGCGAGCGAGCAGACCGATCTCGTCGTGCTCGATCCGACGTCGCCGACCGAGTTCTCCGTGCGCCGACCGGCGCTCTGGGCGATCGCCCAAGAGCGATCGTGGCGACCGAGCTTCGAGGATCCAGAGGTCGGTGAGGCGTTCGAGGTCTCCATCCGTTCGGAACTGTCTGTCTTGTCCGTCGAGGTGACGGCGGGAGACCCGGGCGCTCGGCTCATCGGCCCCGAGCTCATCGTGCACATCGAACTCGTCGACGGGCTCACTCGCACGGAACTCGACACCGTCCTCGCCCGGCTCGCACAACGCTGGGCGGCGAACGAGATCATCGCGACCCGTGTCGACTCGCTCACCGTTCGTCTGACTGCGTCGGCGTGAGATGAAGCCGCGCCGGAGCCGTTCCCGGATGGGGCGACTCTTCGACGCCGCCATCGCTGTGGCGCACGACGCCGGCACCCGGCTCACTGTGCCGTGTGACCGCGGGGTGGCGACTGTGGCAAATCCTGGGGCGTTGCATGCGAGGGATGCCGCCGAGACGCAGAGGACCGTCACAGCGATCGCCGGAGTCCTCGCCTCTAGCTGACAGGGCCGGTGTACTTCTCGCCAGGACCCTGACCGATCGGGTCGGGGATGACAGACGCCTCGCGGAAGGCCAACTGCAGCGACCGCAGTCCGTCACGCAGGCTCCGGGCGTGCATGTCGCTGATCTCCGGGGCCGCTGCGGTGATGAGGCCGGCCAACGCGGTGATGAGCTTGCGGGCCTCGTCGAGGTCCTGCTGGCCCTCCGGATTCTCGGCGAGACCGCACTTGACCGCGGCAGCGCTCATGAGGTGGACTGCTGTCGTCGTGATGACCTCGACGGCGGGCACGTCGGCGATGTCACGAGTGGCCTCTGCGGCTGCACCCTCGTCGAATGTGTTGCTCAAATGCGATCCTCTGCTAGACTTGTGCGGGCTCCGGGGCAATTTGCCCCGGTACGAAAGTGGAGATTCTCCCACCCGCGTTTGACCGCTTCATTAGGTTACCGGGTAGATCGCACTCCGCTCTCGCGCCGGTCGTGCGAACCGCCGGCCGCGAGGGTAGACAGGGTGTCGCAGAAGCCGTGCACGGTATCCGTGCACGCGAACTGCGTGAATTCCTCTTTCGTCGCCGGGCGGCATCCGTCTCCCGGTCGTGGCCGAAAGCTTGAGTAGAGGAGACTCGCATCACCGATCCCCGTACAAACGACCGCATCCGAGTGCCAGAGGTCCGCCTCGTTGGCCCCGGTGGTGAGCAGGTCGGCGTCGTCAAAATCGAGGTTGCCCTGCGTCTGGCGCAGGAAGCCGACCTTGATCTCGTTGAGGTCGCGCCCAACTCCAAGCCGCCTGTCGCCAAGATCATGGATTACGGCAAGTTCAAGTACGAGGCTGCGCAGAAGGCCAAAGAGGCCAGGCGCAACCAGGCGAACACGATCCTCAAAGAGGTTCGTTTCCGTCTCAAGATCGACAAGCACGATTACGAAACCAAACGCAAGCGCGCCGAGGGCTTCCTCAAGTCCGGTGACAAGGTCAAAGCGATGATCTTGTTCCGCGGGCGTGAGCAGTCCCGTCCCGACCAGGGCGTGCGTTTGCTCCAGAGATTTGCCGAGGATGTCGCCGAGTTCGGTTCTGTCGAATCGAATCCGACCATCGACGGTCGAAACATGGTCATGGTGATCGGTCCTCTGAAGAACAAATCGGAGGCCAAAGCCGAGGCCAACGCACAACGCGCCGCCAGCAAAGCGGCTAAGCAGGAGGAAAACAATGCCTAAGCAGAAGACCCACTCCGGGTCCAAGAAGCGTTTCAAGATCACCGGCAGCGGCAAGATCATGAAGCAGCAGGCCGGAATGCGTCACAATCTCGAGGTCAAGGCCTCGAAGCGCAAGGCTCGCCTGAACCAGGATCAGGTGCTGGCTCCGGCCGACGCCAAGGTGATCAAGAAGCTTCTCGGCCGCTGATCTGATCAGCGCAGCGCCGTTACAACGTAAGGAATAGAGAAATGGCAAGAGTAAAGCGGGCGGTCAACGCCCACAAGAAGCGCCGGGTCATCCTTGAGCGTGCCGAGGGCTACCGCGGCCAGCGTTCGCGCCTCTACCGCAAGGCCAAGGAGCAGGTCACCCACTCGCTCGTCTACAGCTACCGCGACCGCCGCGCCCGCAAGGGCGACTTCCGTCGTCTGTGGATCCAGCGCATCAACGCCGCCTCGCGCGCGAACGGCCTCACCTACAACCGTCTCATCCAGGGCCTCGGCCTTGCCGGGGTCGAGGTCGACCGTCGCATCCTTGCCGAGCTCGCCGTGAACGAGCCAGCCACCTTCGCCGCTCTTGTCGAGACGGCCAAGAAGGCTCTTCCTGCCGATACCTCGGCTCCCAAGGTCGAGGCCGCGTAAGCAGCGCGTTCGAGAGGCCCGGTCACCCCGATGACCGGGCCTTTTCGCTTTCCAGCCCTTACTAGAATGAGAGCATGCTGGAGAATCCGCGCTCCCCCCGTGTGCGAGCCGTTGCGAAGCTCGCCAAGAAGGCCGCCAGGGCCGGTAGCGGTCTGTTCCTGCTGGAAGGTCCGCAATCCGTAGCCGAGGCGCTGACGTTCCGCCCCCAGCTCGTCGTCGAACTCTACGCCACTCCGACGGCGCTCGAGCGCTATACCGATATCGCGCAGACCGCGGTCGATGCCGGAGTCGACGTCGAGTTCGTCACGGAGCACGTGCTCGAGACCATGGCCGACACGGTGACACCGCAGGGCTTCGTCGCTGTCTGTCACCAGTTCCCCACCTCCGTCAAGGACATCTTCTTCGCGAAGCCGAGACTCGTCGCAATTCTCGAGGAGGTGCGTGATCCCGGCAATGTGGGGACGATCATCCGAGCCGCAGATGCAGCCGGTGCCGACGCGGTCGTGCTCACGGGACGCACCGTCGATCTCTACAACCCCAAGGTCGTTCGTTCCTCGACCGGTTCGATCTTCCACCTGCCGATCGCGGTGGGCGTCGAACTCGATGACGTGCGAGTGCGTGTGCGTGAGGCGGGGATGCAACTCCTCGCCGCCGACATCAAGGGCGACGATCTCTTGACCGTACGGGCGGAGGGGATGCTCGTGGAGCCGACCGCCTGGCTCTTCGGCAACGAGGCACGCGGCCTCCCCGACGAGAAACTCGCGTTGGCGGACCGTGCCATCGCGGTGCCGATCTACGGTCATGCCGAGTCGATGAACCTGGCGACGGCTGCGTCCGTCTGCCTATACGAAAGCGCCTTCGCACAACGCTCCTGAGGGTCACGGATCGATAACCGTCGTGGTGATGGAGACGGTGCGCCTGATGTGTGCGCTAATGTAGGCACATGCGACCCGGCGACGGAGTACCCCCGACCTCGAACATCTCGGTCAGACGCGGAGAGCCCCTGGTGATCGTCGACCGTGTGAACAAGCACTTCGGCGAGTTGCACGTGCTGAAGGACATCAACACCACCGTCGCCCGAGGCGAGGTCGTCGTGGTCATCGGCCCGAGCGGTTCGGGCAAATCGACGCTATGCCGTGCCATCAACCGCCTGGAGACGATCGACTCCGGCAGCATCACGATCGACGGGAAGGTGCTCCCAGAGGAGGGTGCTGGGCTTGCGAAACTGCGTGCCGACGTCGGCATGGTGTTCCAGTCGTTCAACCTCTTCGCGCACAAGACGGTCCTCCAGAACGTGACGATCGCCCCGATCAAGGTCAAGAAGACCTCGCGCAAGGATGCCGAGAAGACCGCGATGGAACTGCTGGACCGCGTCGGCGTTGCGAATCAGGCGAAGAAGATGCCCGCGCAGCTCTCCGGAGGCCAGCAGCAACGCGTCGCCATCGCGCGATCGCTTGCCATGAACCCCAAACTGATCCTCATGGACGAGCCGACGAGCGCGCTCGACCCCGAGATGATCAACGAGGTGCTCGACGTCATGGTCGGTCTCGCACGTGAGGGCATGACCATGATCGTCGTCACCCACGAGATGGGGTTCGCGCGCAAAGCGGCGAACCGGGTGCTGTTCATGGCCGACGGCGAGATCGTCGAGGAGGCCACCCCCGAGCAGTTCTTCACGGATGCTCGCTCCGAGCGGGCCCGTGACTTCTTGTCGAAGATACTTGACCACTGATCGGCACGACCGGTCGCGGTCGAGGCACAGCACACAACGGACCAGCACACAACGGAGGAGAAGACCATGAAGCGCAGAAAGCTCTCCATCGCCGCGATCGCCGCGGCAGGAGTCCTGGCCCTCGCGGCCTGTAGCAGCGGCGGCACCGGGAGTGCCGGTGGTGGCACCGAACCGGAACCCGCCCCCAGCTTCGCGACCGGCACCACGATGGCGAAGCTCGCCGCGGCCGGCACCATCACGATTGGAACCAAGTTCGACCAACCCCTGTTCGGCCTCCTCGGTCCCGACGGCGTGCCGGAGGGCTTCGATGTCGAGATCGGCAAGATCATAGCGGCAAAGCTCGGCATCGCCGCCGACAAGATCGAGTGGAAGGAATCGGTTTCGGCCAACAGGGAGCCCTTCATCGAGAACGGCGAGGTCGACATCGTCGTCGCGACGTACACGATCAACGACAAGCGCAAGGCGGTCATCTCCTTCGCCGGTCCCTACTACATGGCGGGTCAGTCGATCCTCGTTCTCGCCGACAACAACGACATCACGAGTGAGAGCGACCTCGTCGGGAAGCCGGTCTGCTCGGTGACGGGCTCCACGCCCGCGGCCAAACTCGCCGAAATCGGCGCACAGCCTGTGCTGACCGATACCTACACGAACTGTCTCGAGCCGCTGCGCACGGGCCAGGTGGTCGCGGTCAGCACCGACAACGTGATCCTCGCCGGGCTTGCGGCGCAGAACGAGGGCGAGTTCAAGGTCGTTGGCAAGCCGTTCACGCGGGAGCCCTATGGCATCGGCCTCAAGAAGGACGACACCGAATTCCGCAGCTTCATCGACGACGTGCTCGAGGAGTCATACGCCGACGGCTCCTACAAGAAGGCGTGGGAGTCCACCGCAGGCACTGTGCTGCCCTTCGCCGAGCCGCCGGCCGTCGACCGCTATTAGGCACGCCGGGGGGTGGGTCGGATGCCGCCGGCACCCGACCCACCCCCGGAAATTCGCCGCATCCCAGAGTCGCCGCATCGCAGAGAAAGGATCCGCCGAGTGGACGTCATCGTAGACAACCTCCCGCGCTATCTCGACGGGTTCCGCCTGACGCTGCTGTTGCTCGTGGTCTCGGGTGTCGCCGCTCTCGTGATCGGCACGTTCATCGCCGCCATGCGGATTTCTCCGATCGCGTCGCTGCGAGGTTTCGCCACCGTCTACACCGAGTTGGTGCGCAACACCCCGTTGACGCTCGTGCTGTTCTTCTGCGCGATCATCCTTCCCTACCTCGGCAGTGAACTGCCCTATCTGGTCTCCGCGATGATCGGCCTGAGCGTCTACACCTCGCCGTTCATCGCCGAGGCTCTGCGGTCGGGCGTCAACGGGGTGCCGATCGGGCAGGCGGAGGCCGCCAGGAGCCTCGGCTTCGGCTTCAGCCAGACCGTGAGCTTCGTCGTCTTCCCGCAGGCGTTTCGCATGGTCGTGCCGCCCCTCATCAACGTCTTCATCGCGCTGACCAAGAACACCTCGGTCGCCGGCGGTTTCTTCGTTGCCGAGCTGTTCACCATCGGCAAGGAGCTCGCCAACGCGAACGGCAATGCCGTCATCGCCGTGCTGCTCGGTGTCGCCACTTTCTACCTCGTCATCACCATCCCGCTCGGGTTGATAGCGGTCCAGGTCGAGAAGAGAGTGATGGTGCAGCGATGAGCTCGTCGTCCGTGTTGTTCGACGCGCCGGGTCCGAAAGCCCGCCGTCTCTCGATGCTGCTCTCGATCGTCGCCGGAATCCTGATCCTCGCCGGTCTCGGCTGGATGGCGTTCGTGCTCGCCGCTCCACGTCCTGTCTCCGGCGGACTCGTCCTCCCCGGGATGTTCAACCCCAGCCGGTGGGACATCTTCGCTGATCCGCGGGTGTGGAATCTGATCTGGTCGCGGGGCATCGTCGGTACTCTGAGTGCGGCGGCGGCGGCGGCGGCCATCGCCCTGGCACTGGGAGTGTTGTTCTCGCTGCTGCGCAGCTCGCAGATCGCCTGGGTCCGTGTTCCGACCGCGGTCGTGCTCGAGTTCTTCCGCGGCATGCCCGTGCTGCTCATGATGTTGTTCATCCTGCTCGTCGCGTCGACCGGAACCTTCTGGGCTGTCGTCCTCGCCCTCGGCGTCTACAACGGAGCGCTTATCGGTGAGGCGTTGCGCGCCGGTCTCGTAGCTCTGCCACGTGGTCAGCGCGAGGCCGGTCTCAGCCTGGGCATGCGGCCCATGCAGTCCAAGATGTTCATCGAGTTCCCTCAGGCCTTCCGGCAGATGCTCCCGGTCATCCTCGCTCAACTCGTCGTGCTGCTCAAGGACACCTCGCTCGGCTACATCGTCGGCTACAACGAGCTCATCCGCACGACCATGAACAACCTCGCGAGCTTCTACGGCAACCGCTATCTGTTCTCATTGTTCGCAGTGACACTCGTGATCTACCTGATCATGAACCTCTCGCTGTCCTGGTTCGCCCGCTGGCTCTCGCGCCGCACGGCGAGCGGAGGAGGCCGTGCAGGCAGGCAAGGCAAGTCAGGCCTGCCCGTCGACCCCGACCAGGCCACGCTCGTGGCGCTCGCATCCGCACAAGCACGCACCTCGGAGACGACCCAGGGGGCCTCGCGTTAGATTCTCCGGCCGGTGCGGTGTCGCCCGGTGCGCTGACTAAACTTGAGCCTTGTGTCAGAGCCCACCCTCATCTCCGAACCAGCGGTCACCGCGGCCGTCGACGCGGCACTCACCGCGATCGGCGCAGCCGACGACTCCTCGATGCTCCTGCTCGTGCGTACCGAACATCTCGGAGAGGCGTCTCCGCTCGCCCGCCTGAACGCAGAGCTCCGCAACGTGCCGTCCGATCAGAAGGCCGGCTTTGGCAAGCTCGTCGGGCAGGCGCGCTCGCGCGTCAACCAGGCGTTCCTGGCACGCGAGCAGCAGATCGTCGCGGCGGAGGCCGCCGCCCGGCTCGTGGCGGAGACGGTGGATGTGACCGCCGCTGCCGTGCGTCGTCAGCAGGGCGCTCGTCATCCGCTCGCCCTGCTGCAGGAGCAGGTCTCCGATGTCTTCGTCGGAATGGGATGGGAGATCGCCGAGGGGCCGGAACTCGAGAGCGAATGGTTCAACTTCGACGCCCTCAACTTCGACGCCGACCATCCCGCTCGCGCGATGCAGGACACCTTCTTCGTCGACCCGCCTGAAGCTCACCTCGTGCTGCGCACGCACACTTCGCCCGTGCAGGTGCGTGCCCTGCTCGACCGCGAGCTCCCGGTCTATGTGCTCGCCCCAGGACGTGTCTTCCGCACCGATGAGCTCGATGCGACCCATACTCCCGTGTTCACCCAGTTCGAGGGCCTCGCCGTGGACAAAGGACTCACCATGGCGCATCTGCGCGGCACGCTCGAGCACTTCGCCCGCATCATGTTCGGCGATGACGCGAAGATCCGTCTGCGCCCGAGCTACTTCCCGTTCACCGAGCCGAGTGCGGAACTCGACGTCTGGCATCCCACCTTCAAGGGTGGCGCTCGCTGGGTGGAGTGGGGCGGTTGCGGCATGGTCAACCCCAACGTGCTGCGCGCAGCGGGGATCGACCCAGAGGCCTACTCGGGTTTTGCGTTCGGCATGGGCGTCGAACGCACAGTGATGTTCCGCAACGATGTGAAGGACATGCGGGACATGGTCGAAGGCGATATCCGGTTCAGCCAGCAGTTCGGGATGGTGGTGTAGCCGTGCGCATCCCGTTGAGCTGGCTCGCCGAATACGTCGACCTGGTGCCCGGTGCGACCCCGGAGGACGTGCACGCCGCCCTCGTGCGCGTCGGCCTCGAGGAAGAGGACGTGCACACCTTCGAACTGTCCGGACCGATCGTCGTCGGCCAGGTGCTCGAGTTCGTCGAGGAATCCCAGGCGAACGGTAAGACGATCCGCTGGTGCCAGGTGCGGGTCGCCCCGGACGGCGAGGTCGCCGCCGATGGTGGGCCCGCCGTGCACGGCATCGTCTGTGGCGCACGCAACTTCTTCGTCGGCGACAAGGTCGCGGTGACCCTGCCCGGTTCGGTGCTGCCCGGTCCGTTCCCGATTGCTGCGCGCACGACCTACGGTCACCTCTCCGATGGCATGATCGCCTCCGCGCGCGAACTCGGACTCGGCGATGACCACGACGGCATCCTGCGCCTGTCGACTCTGGGGCTCGACCCCGAGGTGGGTGAAGACGCGATCTCGCTGCTCGGGCTCGACGACGCCGCCGTCGAGATCAACGTCACCCCGGATCGCGGCTACGCGTTCTCGATCCGCGGCGTCGCCCGCGAGTACGCGCACGCCACGGGGGCGGCGTTCCGGGATCCGGCCGCGGGTGTCGTGCTCGCTGCGGGTGCAGGCTTCGGCGTCACCGTCGCCGACGACGCGCCGATCCGCGACCGCGTCGGTGCGACCGTGTTCATCACCCGTGCCGTACGGGGGATCGACCCGAGCCGGCCGTCACCGGCCTGGCTCGTCGCGAGGCTCAAACTCGCAGGCATCCGCTCGGTCTCGCTCGTCGTGGACGTCGCCAACTACGTGATGCTCGAGCTCGGACAGCCGATCCACGCCTACGACCTCGACGCGCTCCGCGGGGGCATCACGGTGCGGCGTGCCGCCGCAGGAGAGAAGCTGGTCACCCTCGACGAGAAGGAGCGCTCGCTCCACCCCGAAGACCTTGTCATCGCCGACGAGTCAGGCGCGATCGGTCTCGCCGGGGTGATGGGCGGCGCCACTACGGAGATCGGCGACGGGACTCGCAACGTGCTCGTCGAAGCCGCGAACTTCGACCCGGTGTCGATCGCTCGCACCGCGCGTCGGCACAAGCTCCCGAGCGAGGCGTCCAGACGCTTCGAACGCGGAGTCGACCCGCAGGTCGCCGAGACCGCCGCGGCGCGCGTCGTGCAGCTCCTCGTCGAGCTCGCCGGTGGATCGGACGACCCGCTGGGCTCGGTGCATCAGCAGAGCCAGGAGCGTCCCGTCATCGTGCTTCCCGCAGGCTTCGTCTCGGGTCTCATCGGCGTCGACTATACGCCGGAGGAGGTGCGCGACGCTCTCGTGGAGATCGGCGCCCGTCTCGAGGCGCGTGGAGGTGAGCTGCTCGTAACCCCGCCGAGCTGGCGGCCCGACCTCGTCGACAAGGCGGGTCTCGCCGAAGAGGTCGCCCGCATCTCCGGTTACGATCGCATCCCGGCTGTGCTCCCTGTGGCTCCTCCCGGGCGCGGACTGACGCGTGCGCAGCGACTGCGTCGCATCGCCGCGAACGTCCTCGCCGCGAGTGGGCTGACCGAGGTGCTCGCATACCCCTTCGTCCGAGAGACGGATGTCGCGACCTTCGGCCGACTCGGAGTCGACGTCGGCGCGCCTGTCAGGGTCGCCAACCCGCTCGATGGCGAGCGCCCTGTGCTCCGTACCTCATTGCTGCCCGGCCTCGCAGAGATCGCGCACCGCAACCTCTCCCGGGGACTCACCGACCTGGCGATCTTCGAAAGCGGACTCGTGTTCCTCCCGCAGGGGGGTGATCGTTTCGGCGTCGATGAGCTCCCGATCGGAGCCGCGCGCCCCTCCTCCGAGGCGCTCGCAGCGCTCAACGCGGGCATCCCGGAGCAGCCGCGCTACCTCTCCGGGCTCCTCCTCGGCAACGCCATCCCACGTCAGCCGGAGCAGGCGGCCGTGGCCTGGGACTGGCAGGATGCCCTTGCAGCGGTCCGTCAGGTGGCACATGCCCTCGACGTGACCATCGAGGTGTCACAGGGCGAGCATCCCGCATTCCATCCAGGCAGGACGGCGCGGCTCACCGCAGTGACGCCCGATGGCTCGCCGATCGTCGGCTTCGCAGGCGAACTGCTCCCTTCCCTCGCGCTCGAGTTCGATCTGCCGCATAGGGTCGCCGCATTCGAACTCGACCTGGACGTGCTCATCCGCTCCGGGCGTCGCGAGATCCTCGCCCGCCCGGTGCTCACGATGCCGGCGGCAACGCAAGATCTCTCACTCGTCGTCGCCCGGAGTGCTCCGGCCGGCGCGGTGCGTGCGGCGGTCGTCGAGGGGGCCGGTGAACTGCTCGAGGATGTGCGACTGGTCTCGGACTACCGGGGGACGGGTCTGCCAGAGGGCAACAAGAGCCTGACCTTCGCGCTCAGGTTCCGTGCCGCCGACCGCACCCTGACGGCGGCGGAGGCGAGTGCGGCGAAGCTGAGCGGCGCGGAGCGCGCCGCAGAACTCTTCGGCGCGACGATTCGCGAGTGAGGCCGGTGCCGGTTTTGGCTTTCTCCAACGTCGCACGCTAGGATCTCGACATGCTTCTCGCTCAGCACGCTTTTCTCGCACAGCCCGTCGTGGCCGTGTGCGTGCCGCGCCGACGCCGGAACGACCGCCGAATCTAGGCGACGCATATGCGACCCCTGAGTGGGTCGACGTGGGCGTCGCCGCTGGTCCCCCGTCGCCTACTCAATAAGGAAGAAGCATGACATTCGCGGTAGCCGTGGCCGGCGCATCCGGCTATGCGGGCGGAGAACTCCTTAGGATACTCTCCGGACACCCTGACTTCGAGGTACGGACGGTGACGGCGCATCAGAACGCCGGACAACCGCTCGTGGCGGTGCAACCGCACCTGCGCTCGCTCGCACATCTCACTCTGCAAGCGACGACACCCGAGGTCCTCGCTGGCCACGACGTGGTCTTCCTCGCGCTGCCGCACGGGAAATCGGGAGAGCTGGCGGCCGCCTTCGACCCAGAGACCCTCGTGGTCGACTGCGGAGCCGACCATCGGCTGCGGAGCGAAAGCGACTGGACCGCGTTCTACGGAGGGGAGTATTTCGGCGCCTGGAGCTATGGCGTCCCCGAACTCTTCGTCGGAGGCTCGGCAAGCCCGCTCAAGCAGCGTGAGGCTCTCGTCGGGGAGCGGCGTATCGCAGCCCCCGGCTGCAATGCCAGCACCGTGGCGCTCTCGCTCGCGCCCGGCGTCCGTGCGGGCGTGATCGACGACCGCGACCTCGTCGCCGTGCTCGCGGTCGGCCCTTCCGGGGCCGGAAAGACCCTCAAGATCACCATGCTGGCGAGCGAGATCCTCGGTTCGGCCAATCCCTACGCGGTCGGCGGGACGCACCGGCATATCCCCGAGATCCGGCAAGCGCTGCGTGCGGCAGGGGCGACGGCGCCCACCATCTCGTTCACGCCCGTCCTGGTGCCGATGTCACGGGGAATCCTGGCTACCTCGACGGCGCGCATCGTTCCAGGCACGGATGCCGCGACCGTCCGGGCCGCGTGGCACGACGCCTACTCGGACGAGCCCTTCGTCCAGCTGCTTCCCGAGGGGGATTTCCCGCGGACGGCGGACACACTCGGCGCCAACACGGCACTCATCGGACTCGCCGTCGACGAGGCCGCTGGGCGTGTCGTTGTGGTCGCGGCCCTCGACAACCTCGTCAAAGGAACGGCCGGCGCCGCCATCCAATCCGCCAACATCGCGCTCGGCCTGCCCGAGACGACGGGTCTTTCACTGAATGGAGTCGCACCGTGAGTGTCACCGCCCCCCTCGGCTTCGAAGCGGCCGGAGTCGCCGCCGGAATCAAGAAATCCGGTGCGCGTGACCTCGCGCTCGTGGTCAACCGGGGACCCTCGCGGGCGGCGGCGGCGGTTTTCACGAGCAATCGGGCGCAGGCCAACCCCATCCTCTGGTCGAAGCAGGTCATCGCGGACGGCGAGGTCGACGCCGTCGTGCTGAACTCGGGCGGCGCCAACTGCTTCACCGGACAGCAAGGGTTCCAGGTCACGCATCGCACGGCGGAGGCCGTCGCGGCGGCGCTCGGGATCTCTGCGGGAGACGTGCTCGTCTGCTCGACCGGCCTCATCGGCGACCAACTCGACGGTGTGGTGCTCGAGGCGGGTGTCGCCCTCGCTGCACGCGAACTCTCCGATCAGGGCGGGACCGACGCGGCGCGGGCGATCATGACGACCGACACCGTCGAGAAGACCGCGATTTTCCGCGGCGACGGCTGGGCGATCGGTGGCATGGCCAAGGGGGCTGGCATGCTGGCGCCGGGACTCGCGACCATGCTCGTCGTGCTCACGACCGACGCCGTCCTCGGCTCGGGGCAACTCGACGTGGCGCTGCGTGAGGCGACCAGGGTGAGCTTCGACCGGCTCGACTCCGACGGCTGCATGTCGACGAACGATCAGGTCTCGTTACTGTCCTCCGGGGCATCGGGCGTCGTGCCGGACCCCGAGGCGTTCCGGCTCGCGCTCGTCGAGGTCTGCACGAGCCTCGCTCTGCAACTGCAGACGGATGCCGAGGGCTCGAGTCACGACATCAGCATCGAGGTGCTCGGTGCGGTGACGGAGGACGACGCTGTCGAGGTCGGTCGCGCGGTCGCGCGCAGCAACCTCTTCAAGGCGGCTGTCTTCGGCAACGACCCCAACTGGGGTCGGGTGCTCGCCGCGATCGGGACGACGAAGGCGCCCTTCGACCCCTACGACGTCGATGTGAGCATGAATGGCATCCGCGTGTGCTCGCAGGGCCAGCCCGATCAACCGCGTGAGCTCGTCGATCTCACGCCGCGTGCGGTCTCCGTGGTCGTCGACCTCAAACAGGGTGGTGCGAGCGCGACCATCCTCACCAACGATCTCACCCACGATTACGTGCACGAGAACAGTGCGTACGCGAGTTGACGATGGGCATCGACGACGAGACCCGGCGGCTCCACGCCGACGCAGCAGGCAAAGCCGCCACCCTGATCGAGTCCCTGCCGTGGCTGAAACGCTTCCACGACCAGGTCGTCGTTGTGAAGTTCGGCGGCAATGCCATGGTGAGCGAAGAACTGCGGCGTGCCTTCGCCGAGGACATGGTCTACCTGCTCTACGTCGGCATCCGACCCGTGGTCGTGCACGGCGGCGGTCCGCAGATCTCCGAGATGCTCGAGAGACTCGGCATCCCGAGCGAGTTCCGTGGCGGGTACCGGGTCACGACCCCCGAGGCGATGGATGTCGTGCGTATGGTGCTCACGGGCCAGGTCAACCGCGCTCTCGTGAGTGAGATCAACCAGCACGGTCCGCTGGCCGCAGGTCTCTCCGGTGAGGATGCCGGACTGTTTCGGGGGCGTCGTCGTGGCGTCGTCGTCGACGGTGAGGAGGTCGACCTCGGACTCGTCGGCGACGTCATCGCCGTCGATCCCGCGGCTGTGCATGCCCAGCTCGAGGCCGGCCGAATCCCCGTCGTCTCGTCGATCGCGCCCGATGCGGAAGTCCCGGGGCAGTCGCTCAACGTGAACGCCGATTCGGCCGCGGCTGCGCTCGCCGTCGCTCTCGGCGCGGCGAAACTCGTGATCCTCACCGACGTCGCGGGTCTCTACCGTGACTGGCCCGATCGCGAATCCCTCGTCTCGGTCATCGACGCGCCCACCCTCAGGGATCTCTTGCCCCGGCTGGAATCGGGGATGATCCCGAAGATGGCGGCCTGTCTGGAGGCCGTCGACGGCGGGGTGGCGAAGGCCGCGGTCATCGACGGAAGGGTGCCCCATTCGATCCTGCTCGAGATCTTCACCCAGAACGGTATCGGCACCGAGGTGGTCGCTGGGGCGGAACCGGTGGTTCTCGAGACGGAGGTGGTGTCGTGAACGCCTGGCAGCAGCGCTCGGGTGCGACAATGATGCGCACCTTCGGTCGGCCCCTCGCGCTTCTCGTGCGCGGTGAAGGGGCACGGGTGTGGGATGCAGACGGGGTCGAGTATCTCGACTTTCTCGCAGGCATCGCCGTCAACGCCCTCGGCCATGCGCATCCGGTCTTCGTCGAGGCGATCGCACGTCAGGCCGCGACGCTCGCACACGTCTCCAATTACTTTGCGACACCACCCCAGCTGGAACTCGCCGAACGCCTGACTCGCCTAGCGGCGACGGGGTCAGGCGGCCGGGTGTTCTTCGGCAACTCCGGTGCCGAGGCGAACGAGGCGGCGTTCAAGCTCGCACGGCTGAACGGCGGAACTGCTCGCCCGCGCATCCTCGCTTTGACGGACAGCTTCCACGGCCGCACGATCGGGAGCCTCGCCCTCACCGGCAAGGCCCACATGCGTGAGCCGTTCGAGCCGCTGCCCGGCGGAGTCGAACACATCGACAGCACGCTCGAGGCGCTCGAGACGGCCATCGACGAGTCCGTCGCGGCGCTGTTCGTCGAGCCGATCAAGGGCGAGGCCGGCGTGTTGCCCCTGCCGGAGGGTTATCTCAAAGGTGCCAGGGAGCTCACCGAGCGTCATGGCGCCCTGCTGGTCGTCGACGAGATCCAGACCGGTGCTGGGCGCACAGGGGAGTGGTTCGGTTTCCAGCATGCCGACATTCGGCCCGACGCCATTACGGTGGCCAAGGGGATCGGCGGCGGCGTCCCCATCGGCGCCCTCGTCACGTTCGGCCGGGCATCCGAGTTGTTCACCGTCGGCCAGCACGGCAGCACCTTCGGAGGCAACCCGCTCGCGACGGCGACGGCCAATGCCGTGCTCGGAGAGATCGAGTCCGCGGGGCTGGTCCGGAACGCTGTAGAACGTGGAGCGCAGCTGCGTGACATCGTGCGCGGCTACGCATCGCCCCACATCGAGGGTGTGCGCGGTCAGGGGCTGCTGCTTGGCATTGCTCTGACGGAACCCCGTGCGCAGGAGCTCGCCGCGGCGGCGCTCGCGAACGGCCTCATCGTGAACGCGGCGAACGAGTCGACGATCCGTATCGCGCCTCCGCTCATCATCGGCGAGGTGGAGCTCGCCGAGTTCGAGCGACGATTCGCGCGTGCCCTCGCCTGCCTCGATCATGGAACCCAGACAGAAAGCGACCGATGACCAGACATTTCCTGCGCGACGACGACGTGACCCCCGATGAGCAGTCCGAGATCCTCGACCTCGCTGCGGAACTCAAGCGCGATCGATTCGGCAGGAAGCCGCTCGAAGGACCGCAGACGGTCGCCGTCATCTTCGACAAGTCGTCGACGCGAACCCGGGTCTCCTTCGCGGTCGGCATAGCCGATCTCGGTGGCAGTCCGCTCATCATCAGCACTGCGAACAGTCAGCTGGGCGGTAAGGAGACGCCCTCCGACACGGCACGCGTGCTGGAACGGATGGTGTCCGCGATCGTCTGGCGCACATACGCCCAGGCAGATCTCGACGAGATGGCGGCCGGAACGACCGTTCCGGTCGTCAACGCGCTCTCCGACGACTTCCACCCCTGTCAACTGCTCGCCGACCTCCTCACCATCACGGAGAAGCGCGGACGCTTGTCCGGACAGACGCTCACCTTTCTCGGCGACGGGGCGTGCAACATGGCCCAGTCCTACCTGCTCGCGGGTGCGACGGCAGGGATGCACGTGCGGATCGCCTCGCCGGACGGCTACACCCCGAACGTCTCGGTCGTCGCGGATGCCTCGGCCATAGCAGCCCGTACCGGCGGGTCGGTCGAGCTCTTCACCGACCCCGTCGAGGCCGTAGCCGGTGTCGATGTGGTCGTCACCGACACCTGGGTGTCGATGGGCAAGGAGGAGGAGAAGGCGGTGCGTGTCGCTGAGCTCGGCTCCTATCGCGTCGACGCCCGGCTCATGGCCGGAGCGAAGCCTGACGCGCTGTTCATGCACTGCCTCCCGGCCGACCGCGGCTACGAGGTGACGGCCGACGTCATCGACGGCCCGCAGAGCATCGTCTGGGACGAAGCCGAGAACCGGCTGCACGCGCAGAAGGCGCTCTTGGCGTGGCTGCTGACGAAGAACGCCGGCTGAGCCCGCCGTAAACTGGACCGAAGAATTCATAGAAGGAGAACCATGGCGGAACGCGTTGTACTCGCCTATTCGGGTGGCCTGGACACCTCGGTAGGAATCGGCTGGCTCAAGGATGCGACGGGCAAAGAGGTCGTCGCCCTCGCGATCGATGTCGGCCAGGGTGGCGAGAACATGGAGGACGTCCGCCAGCGTGCGCTCGACTGCGGTGCAGTCGAGTCGGTCGTCGTCGACGCCAAGGACGAGTTCGCGAGCGACTACATCGTTCCCGCGCTCAAAGCCAACGCGCTGTACCAGAAGCGCTACCCGCTCGTCTCGGCGCTGAGTCGTCCGCTCATCGCCAAGTACCTTGCTTCAACAGCCAAGAAGCTCGGAGCTGACTCCGTAGCTCACGGTTGCACGGGCAAAGGCAACGACCAGGTTCGCTTCGAGGCGGCCGTCGCTGCCCTCGCCCCCGATCTCACGAGCATCGCTCCCGTGCGCGACCTTGCGCTCACCCGCGACAAGGCCATCGTCTACGCGGAGCAGCACAACCTTCCCATCGAGCAGTCGAAGAAGAGCCCGTACTCGATCGACAAGAATGTCTGGGGTCGTGCCGTCGAGACCGGCTTCCTCGAAGACCCGTGGAACGCGCCCATCGAGGACCTCTATGAGTACACCCAGAACCCCGACGTGTTCCGTGAGGCCGACGAGGTCACGATCACGTTCGACGCCGGCATCCCCGTCGCGATCGATGGGGTCGCTCATACCCCGCTCGAGATCGTCGTCGCGATGAACACCCTCGCCGGAAAGCACGGCGTCGGTCGCATTGACATCGTCGAGGACCGCCTCGTCGGCATCAAGAGCCGCGAGGTCTACGAGGCTCCGGCCGGCATCGCCCTCATCGCCGCGCACGAAGAACTCGAGAACGTGACGATCGAGCGCGACCAGGGTCGTTACAAGCGCGCCGTCGAGGCGAAGTGGTCAGAGCTCGTCTACGACGGGCTCTGGTTCTCCGGCCTCAAGCGCTCGCTCGATGCGTTCATCGACCACACGCAGCGGTACGTCTCGGGCGACATCCGTCTGAAGCTGCAGGGGGGTCGAGCGGTCGTCACAGGCCGAAAGTCGGAGCAGAGCCTCTACGACTTCAGCCTCGCTACCTACGACACCGGCGACACCTTCGACCAATCCCTGGCCAAGGGCTTCATCGAGCTGTGGTCGCTCCCGAGCAAGATCTCGGCCAAACGCGACCTCGGTGCGTAGCCGGAACGGCCGGCCCGTCGACGTGGCCGGCCGTTCCATCGGGGCGAACGGCGAGTGTGAACGCCTGAGCCGGGTGTCGACAAGGAACCACGAGAAATGCGGATGCCATGAGCAACGAGCACAGCAAGAACGAGCACAGCAAGGATGAGATCGCCGGCGTCGGCGCCACGACGGAGGGTGCCTTGTGGGGGGCACGGTTTGCGGGCGGTCCATCGCCGGAACTCGCCGCGCTGAGCAAGTCGACCCATTTCGACTGGCAACTCGCCGAATACGACATCGCCGGGTCGCGGGCGCACGCCTTGGCCCTCGCTTCTGCCGGCTACCTCGACGAGGCAGAGCTCGCAAGCATGCTCGGCGCGCTCGACGCCCTCGAGCAGGCCGTGCGCGACGGCCGGTTTCTCCCCCTCGAGAGCGACGAGGATGTCCACGCCGCGCTCGAGCGCGGCCTCATCGAGATCGCCGGTGGCGACCTCGGCGGCAAGCTTCGCGCCGGGCGCAGCCGTAACGATCAGATCGCCACTCTCATCCGTCTCCTGCTCCGCGACCATTCGGCGCGGGTGTCGCGGCTCCTGATCGATCTCATCGATGCGCTGGCTGCACAGGCCGCCGCGCACCCCGCCGTGATCATGCCGGGCCGGACGCACCTGCAGCACGCGCAACCGGTGCTGCTGGCGCACCATCTACTCGCGCACTGCTGGCCGTTCGTGCGCGGCCTCGAACGCCTCGCAGACTGGAATGTGCGTGCCGATGCCTCGCCGTATGGATCCGGCGCCCTCGCTGGCAACACCCTGGGCCTGGACGCGGCTCTCGTCGCCAGAGAACTCGGCTTCGGGCGTGTCGTCGAGAACTCCATCGACGGCACCGCAAGTCGTGACCTCGTAGCCGAGTTCGCCTTCGTGCTTGCTCAGATCGGCATCGACCTATCACGTCTCGCTGAGGAGATCATCCTCTGGAACACCCGGGAGTTCGGCTTCGTCACCCTCGACGACGGGTACTCGACCGGATCGTCGATCATGCCGCAGAAGAAGAACCCCGACATCGCCGAGCTCGCGCGCGGCAAGGCCGGGCGCCTCATCGGCAATCTCGCGGGACTGCTCGCGACGCTCAAAGGGCTGCCACTCGCCTACAACCGCGACCTGCAGGAGGACAAGGAGCCGGTCTTCGATTCGCTCAGCACCCTCGAGGTGCTGTTGCCAGCGTTCACAGGGATGGTGGCGACCATGCGATTCCACCCGGAGCGCATGGCCGAGCTCGCGCCGCAGGGTTTCTCGCTCGCCACCGACGTCGCGGAATGGCTCGTGAAGCAGCATGTGCCGTTCCGGGACGCACATGAGATCACCGGGTCGATGGTCATGTTCTGTGAAGATCGCGGCATCGAACTGCACGAGATCGACGACGCCGACCTTGCCACGATCTCGCCGCACCTCACGCCCAAGGTGCGGTCGGTGCTGACGATCGAGGGATCCGTGAACAGCCGCGACGGAATCGGCGGCACCGCTCCGGTGCGAGTGGCCGAGCAACTCGCTGCGCTCACCGAGAGGATACGAGTGCTGGCGGCGGCGTTGCCTGCTGGTCGCATCTGACCGTGGCCGGGGCACCGCGAACGCCCACCAGGGCGTTCTTCGAGCGCGACGCCGTCGAGGTGGCCCCGCAGCTTCTGGGCGCGATTCTGAGCCACCGCACTCCGGAAGGCATCGTCGCCGTGCGAATCACCGAGGTCGAGGCGTATCGGGGTGCTGGTGAGGATCCCGGCTCGCATGCGCACCGCGGGCCGACACCGCGCACCCGGGTCATGTTCGCGGAGCCCGGTCGGCTGTACGCGTACTTCAGCTACGGCATGCACGTGTGCGCGAACATTGTGTGCTCGCCTGCCGGGGCGGCATCCGCTGTGCTGCTGAGGGGTGGTGAAGTGGTCGGGGGGCTCGAGTTGGCACGGATGCGGCGGCGCCCCACCGCGTCCGTCGATCGCGATCTCGCACGGGGGCCGGCTCGGCTCGCCATGGCCCTGGGTATCGGTCTCGGTGACGGCGGCTCCGACATCCTGTCCGAGCCGTTTCGGCTGGCTGTCTCCGGCGATGCCGAGATTTTCGCCTCCGGACCGCGCACCGGGGTCAGTGGCGCCGGCGGGAGTGCGGGGTTCCCCTGGCGGTTCTGGTTGCCGGGGGAGCCGACCGTCTCGCCGTATCGCAGACATGCGAAGTCCCACGAGTGAGTGATGGGATGGCGTCATGCGACCGGCTGCGTCGCGCGGACGTCTTGTCTGGTCGCCCTATCCGATGGCGAGTCGAACGATCGCGCCGCACAGACATGCCCAGGTGAGGCTGGCGAGCGTGCCGATGATGAAGCGCTCCCGGGCTTCGGCTGCGGCGAGCTCTGTGAATCGGCCGACACCCTTGATCGCCACGACGATGGCTAGCGCTTCAGGGAATCCCGCGATGATCGCGCCGGTCGCGGCGGCACGTTCCAGGACTCCGATCGTCGTCCCCCCTTGGAGGACCTCGTGACGGGCGTCTGTCATCGGGGTCTTGTCGTCGAGGATCAGGGCATCGCGCACCATGATCCCGCCATGGAGGCCCGGCGGCACGCTGTCGTGGGTGGCCAGGGACAGGGCGAGCACAGCGGCGGGGCCGCCTCCGAAGATCGCCAGCGCCAGGCCGAGCAACGCGATGAGTCCGCCTATGACATGCGGGACCGAGGTGTCGGCGAGCCACGTGACGATCAGCCCGGCGAACAGTCCGCCTGCCGCCGCCCACGTATAGGGCACACTCCTGTGGAAGAAGGCGAGCGCGGCGTAGGTGGCGCCGGCTGTGAGGACCATCACGAGGAGCGCCCAGGAGAGAACGGCCAGGATATCCCAGTGGGTGAAGAAGGGGATCACGCGACGTGCTCCATTCCGGCGCCCGATCGGTCGAGCTCCTCCAGCAGCCTAATCAGTGCGGGCCGTGCGTCTTCCTCGACGCTCCACATCGCCACCTTCAACCGTTGGCTCACGGCTGCGGGGGAGATGCCGATCAGGGCTGCCGCCGACTGCTGATTGTGTCCGGCGGTGAGGAGGTCGACGGCTTCCCACCCCTGCCCCGTGCGGCGCGCGCGTAGCAGGAGCAGCATCGTCACGAGCGGCTCGACGTCGGATACCCGGATGGGCTGGTCGTCGGCATCCGGCGACGCCTCCTGACCATGCAGCGCGAATCGGGCGTCCGCACGCTTCGCCACCTCGACGGCGTTGCGTGCAGCGACGAAAGCAGGACCCGTGGCCTTGCGGGCCGCATCCGGCAACGGAGTGCGCACCGCACCGACGCCGAGTCCCACGCTCCAGTGTCCGGTCCTGGTGAGTTCGAGCACGACATCGAGGGCTACGGCGGGGGAGTCCGTCGCCGCCTGAAGCTCGTCGCCCGATGTCTGATCGAAGAGAAGGGCGAGGGCATTGCGGTAGCGCTCGTTCAACTGGGCCTGGAGGGAGCCGGCTCGATCGATGTCATTGCGACTGTCGATCTGGTCGGCCGTGATGACGAACATGACCACTCCTTCGAAATCTCTAGCACATTAAGTATACAGGCCTAATTATCAGCTTATGAAGCCTCAGAGCTTCATATGTTCGGATCAAGGATACGCTCGAATCGGTCGCCGTCGCCTCGCTGATAACCTGGCTCCGTGTCCGACCCCGCCATCCTCGCCGCCCAGTCCAACGATCCAAGTTTTCCCGACCTGTGGGAAGAGATCCAATGGCGTGGCCTCGTGCATGTGTCGACGGATGCGGACGAGATCAAAGCCCTGCTCGCGGGCGAGCCGATCACCTACTACTGCGGATTCGATCCGACCGCTGCGAGCCTGCACCTCGGTCATCTCGTCCAGTTGCTGCTCATGCGTCGTCTACAACTCGCTGGACACCGTCCACTCGGGCTGGTCGGCGGCTCGACCGGGCTGATCGGTGATCCGCGGCCGACGGCGGAACGCACTCTGAACACCCGGGAAGTCGTCGAGGACTGGGTGCGCTCATTGCAAGTGCAGGTGTCCCGCTACCTGAGCTTCGAAGGAGATAACGCGGCGCGTCTGGTCAACAACCTCGACTGGACGGCGCCGTTGTCGGCCATCGACTTCTTACGCGAGATCGGGCAGCACTACCGCATCGGCACGATGCTCAAGAAGGATGCGGTTGCGGCGCGACTCAACTCCGAGGCAGGCATCAGCTACACAGAGTTCAGTTACCAGATCCTGCAGGGGCTTGACTTCCTCGAGCTCTACCGTCAGCACGGTTGCGTCCTGCAGAGCGGCGGCAGCGACCAGTGGGGAAATCTCACGAGCGGCACGGACCTCATCCACCGAGTGGAGCACGTGAGCGTGCACGCGATCGGCACCCCGCTCATCACCAACAGTGACGGCACCAAATTCGGCAAGAGCGAGGGCAACGCCATCTGGCTGAATCCTGAGATGACGAGTCCTTACGCCTTCTACCAGTTCTGGCTCAACACCGATGACGTCGATGTCGTCGAAAGGCTCAAGATCTTCACCTTCTTCAGCAGGGAGGAGATCTCGCGGCTCGAGCGACTCGTCGAGGCGCAACCGTTCAAGCGCGAGGCACAGCGTGCGCTCGCGTTCGAGGTCACGAGCCTGGTGCACGGCGCGGATGCCACGCGCAAGGCGGTCGCGGCAGCCGAGGCGCTCTTCGGCCAAGGTGACCTGGCTGAGCTCGATGCCGCGACTCTCGAGTCCGCGCTCCGTGAGCTGCCGAACACGACGACCGCGCCGAATGCCGGGATCGCACAGCTGCTCGTTGACACGGGACTCACGGCAAGCCTGGGGGAGGCCCGGCGAGCCATCGCGCAGGGCGGTGTCTCCGTCAACAATGTCAAGGTCGTCGACGAAGCCGCGACGATTCGGGATGCGGTGCTTCCGAGCGGGGTCGCCGTGCTGCGTCGCGGTAAGAAGACGCTCGCGGGAGTGTTCGTCGAATAGCCCAAACGGCTGCGGACAGTGTGCCACGCGCGGGATGCGGCATGCACGGGACGCGAGGCCGATTTGCCCGGTCGCGGTGGCCTGCGCAGTGTAATCCTCTGTCACCCCACAGGTGCGGGAAAGCGGAAGAGGTTCCCGGCCTCAAGCGAAACGAAATCCTCAGCCAGAGCCTGACCGTTGCTGTTGCAACGACACGGTTTGACGCCTAAGATGAAAGCCCCTACTCGAAGAGCTGGTCATACAGTTCGGGAGTGTTTGCGGCTGTGCTCAGTATGAGCGGTCGGAGTGCGAGACACTCGATTTGACACCGCGAAACAGGGTGGTAGGGTAGAGAAGTTGCCCCGAGATGAAGGCTGAGAGGCTCGAGTCCGGGTGTGTCTGATTTTTGAGAACTTAACAGCGTGCACAATGTTATATGCCAATTGTTATGTGCCGAATTGGTCTCTTGTGTTTGATCTGGTTTTT
>NZ_JBHSTP010000003.1:0-570247 GCF_042660285.1 Luethyella okanaganae | reverse complement strand
AAAAACCAGATCAAACACAAGAGACCAATTCGGCACATAACAATTGGCATATAACATTGTGCACGCTGTTAAGTTCTCAAAAATCAGACACACCCGGTTTTCCGCTTGTCTGCGTGCTACCCGGGGTGACTTCTCTGGTAATGCTCTCCGTTCCGCTCGCTCCCGGAAACCGGTTGCGATAGAACGTCATCAGAACAAGAAATAGCCCGAATCGCTTCGGCTTCTTCTCCTGGGATGGTCCCGCTTGAGGCCGGGAAGCTCTTCCGCTTTCCCGCACCTTTGGGGTGACAGGGGATTACATTACGCGGATCCCAGAAGTCGCGCAAACCGGTGCCGTCTCCCGGGCGTGTCGTGCCGACGCGACGGGCGCGAGCACCGCGAGAATCACCGGCAGCGAGCGGGATATCCCCGCGAACCGACATCACCACCGCCGTCCACGCGCACTGCAGAGAGGCCTTTGCGACGCGCCGCGCCGTCTTTCCTGAGAGTCCCCGCTCGGCCCTCACCCCGGCTTGGGGTGTGTCTCCCACGGTGCCGAAGGCGAGCGGAACGGACTCGATGGGATGCAGAACGGAAAGGGGGCGATAGCGAAGCTATCGACCCCGGTGACAACGCCGCAGACCACCGGAGTCCACCCAGCACAGCCGGTGCCGAGTCGAGACACACACCCTAGTCGACCTCCTCGGGATTCGCGCTCACGCGGCCCGCCCGCTCGAGACCGGTGAGGGCCGCGACCTCGGCGTCAGAAAGGGCGAAGTCGAAGACATCGAAGTTCTCGGCCATGCGCTCCCGCCGGTTCGATTTGGGGAAGACGATGTTGCCGGACTGCAGGTGCCAGCGGATGACCACCTGCGCCGAGGTCTTGCCGTGCGCGCTGGCCGGACCCGTCACCTCGGGCAGCTCGAGCAGTTCGTATTTGCCCTGGCCGAGCGGGCCCCACGCCTCGATGTTGATGCCGCGCTCTCTGCTGAACGCCGTCGTCGCCGGCTGCTGATGATAGGGGTGCAGTTCGATCTGATTGACCGCGGGCACGACATCCGCGTCGGCGAGGAGCCTCTCGAGATGCGGCACGAGAAAGTTCGAGACGCCGATGGACCGAGCACGCCCGGACTCGCGGATCTGCTCGAGTGTCTTCCAGCTTTCGACGTAGCGGTCCTTCGCCGGTGCCGGCCAGTGGATGAGATAAAGGTCGACATAGTCGAGTCCGAGCTTGTCGAGGCTGCGGTCGAAGGCATCGAAGGCGCTCTGGGTTCCCTGGTCGTCGTTCCAGAGCTTGGTCGTGACGAAGAGTTCATCACGGGCGATGCCGGAGTCCGCGAGCGCCTTGCCGACGCCGGCCTCGTTGTCGTAGATGCGGGCCGTGTCGATGTGGCGGTAGCCGACGTCGAGCGCGTCGCTCACGACCCGTTCGGTCTCGATCGGATCGACCTTGAACACACCGAAGCCGAGCTGCGGGATGGCGCGGCCGTCGTTGAGGGTGATGGTGGGCATCGGAATCGTCATGCTCTCATCCCACCACGGATGCCAACGCGCCGCGCCTGAGTACGCCAGGGTTTCGCTGCTCGCGTACACGGCGGTCGACGCCGCGCGGTGGCGAGGATCCAGGGCCGAATGTACTTCGACGTGCCGGCAGATCCGAGTCGGGTGCGGATGCCGCACCCCTTTAGCTATTACATCGGACGCCGTCGGCGGCGAGTTGCTCACCGAAGCGGCGACCCCCGTGATCGAAGCGGACGAGGACGGTCATGATGCTGTTCCTAGCAGCGCACGCAGCGCTTCCGTGTAGTCCTCGAAAGCCCGGCGTCCGGTGGTGGTGAGCGCGAGGTAGGTGACGGGCATGCGCCCTTGGTGGGTCTTCTCGACGTCGACGTAGCCGGCATCCTCGAGCCTACGAAGGTGTGTCGACAGGTTTCCCGCGGTCATGTCGAGCAGTTCCTGGAGGCGCGGGAAGGAGATGCGGTCGCCGCTCGCGATCGTGGCGAGGGTTGCGGTGATCTTCAGACGGGCGGCGGCGTGGATGACGGGGTCGAGTTCGTCCATGGCGTCACCTCCGGCCGGGTCGGGCGAGGACGAGAGCCGCGACGATGAAGGTTCCGCCGCCGGCGATCGCCATGACGAGGTTGTTCGTCGGGGCTCCGGCGAAGGAGCTGGACCCGCCGAGCGCGAGCATGACGAGGCCGATGACGAGCTGGCCCTTGTCGCGCCAGAGCGCTGCGCCGCCGAGGTAGAGGCTTCCACACACGAGGGCGTAGCCGGCGGGGAAGTAGAGGCTCGCGAGCTCGCTGGAGAGTCCTTGGGCGATGAGGCCCATGCCGAGCAGGGCGAAGGAGACGCCGCAGACGCTCCAGGAGAGGCCATAGACCATGCCCGCGAAACTCGAGACACCACGTACACCTCGGTTGATCCGGGAGCCGATGATCGCGGAGGCCACGATCGATGCGATGAGGAGAACGCCGAAGACGGTTCCACCCACCGCGAGAGGGATCGTGAACCACGGGTTGGCTCCATGGCCCGTCCACAGCGCGAGGAAGCCGACGAGCCAAGCGACGCCCCAGATGCCATAGAGCAGGGGAATGGGGCGGAGGAACTCACGGTCAACCTTGCGCTGCTGCTCCTCGATGAGGGCGAGCATCGCGCGGGCTTCGGCTTCGGCTTCGGCTTCGGCTTCGGCTTCGGCTTCGGCTTCGGCTTCGGCTTCGGGCAACTCATTTTCAATCATGGATACTTTGTAACACAAAGTACTTTGTATCAGCAACAATTTTGCCGTTGCCGATCGAGGCACGCTCCATTGCTTCTTCGCCGGCTGAACCTGATAACGGTCGAATAAGCCGAGGACTCCCGGACCAGAGCTACCATGGCGGCGCCCTCACGTGCCATGCTCCTCATCCGAACGTTCGGAGCGTCGCCTGCGACGGATACCATAGAAGGCTCATGTCCGAGACCTCCTCTCCCGCACCCATCGCGATCAGCTACCCTTCCGAGCTGCCCGTCAGCCAGATGCGGGATGAGATCGCGCACGCCGTCCGCGACCACCAGGTCGTGATCGTCGCCGGCGAGACCGGCTCGGGAAAGACGACGCAGTTGCCCAAGATCTGCCTCGAGCTCGGCCGTGAGAGCATCGGTCACACCCAGCCCAGGCGGCTGGCGGCGCGCACGATCGCGGAGCGCATCGCCGAAGAGCTCGGACAGGAGGTCGGAGGACTCGTCGGATACCAGGTGCGGTTCACCGACAGGGCGAGTGCCGACACCCGTATCAAGCTCATGACCGACGGCATCCTGCTCAACGAGATCCATCGTGACCGACTGCTGCGCCGCTACGACACGATCATCATCGACGAAGCGCACGAACGCAGCCTCAACATCGACTTCCTGCTCGGCTATCTGCGTCAGTTGCTGCCCCAGCGGCCGGATCTCAAGGTCATCGTGACCTCGGCCACGATCGATCCCGAGAGCTTCGCACGATATTTCGCGGATGCCGCAGGGGTGCCTGCCCCGATCGTCGAGGTCTCTGGCCGCACCTACCCCGTCGAGATCCGGTACCGCCCCCTCGTCGCCGAGGCCGGCGACGACTCCGAAGAGGCCGGCGACGACAACGCGACGAGCGACGACAGGGACTATCTCCAGGGCATTGTGGAGGCACTCGACGAGCTCGCCCGCGAGTCGAATGGCGACGTGCTCGTATTCCTCTCCGGCGAGAACGAGATCCGCGACGCCGAGGAGGCTGTACGCGGTCGATACGGCCTCGGTGGCGGCATGGGCGCAGGGGTCACCGAAGTGCTCCCCCTCTACGGCCGTCTGTCGTCGGCCGACCAGCACAGAGTCTTCCAACCGTCGAAGATCGCTGGTGTGCGCCGGCGCATCGTGCTCGCGACCAACGTGGCCGAGACGAGTCTCACCGTGCCCGGCATCAAGTACGTGGTGGATGCCGGAACAGCGCGCATCAGCCGCTACAGCGTGCGCTCCAAGGTGCAGCGCCTTCCGATCGAGGCGATCTCGCAGGCCTCAGCGAATCAGCGTTCCGGACGCTCGGGGCGCACGAGCGACGGGATCGCCATCCGCCTGTACTCCGAGGAGGACTTCGCGCGCCGGCCCGAATATACGGAACCCGAGATCCTGCGCACGAACTTGGCGGCGGTCATCCTGCAGATGATCTCCCTCGGCCTCGGGGACATCGCCGCCTTCCCCTTCCTCACACCTCCTGACCCGCGCGGCGTCAAGGACGGCCTGGATCTGCTGAACGAGCTGGGCGCGACGCACCGGGTCGAAAAAGATGGCGGAGCCGCGGTTCCCCGTCTGACCCGCATCGGGCACCAGCTCGCGAAACTGCCGATCGACCCGCGCTTCGGCCGCATGGTGGTCGAGTCGAAGACGCAGGGCGTGAGCAGGGACGTGCTCGCCATCGTCGCGGGCCTGACCATTCAGGATCCGCGCGAACGTCCACTCGAGAAGAGGCAGGCGGCCGACGAGAAACACGCGCGCTTCGCCGACCCGACGAGTGACTTCCTCACCCTGCTCGGCCTCTGGAACCACCTGGAGAAGCAACAGCGGGAACTGTCGAGCAGCGCGTTCAGACGCCTCTGCAAGGCCGAGTTCCTCAATTATCTGCGCGTGCGCGAGTGGCAGGAGGTCTACCGGCAGCTGCGCCAGCTCGCGAAGCCGCTCGGCCTGAACGTGATCGACGCAAAACCGGGCGACGAGTCCGAGCCAAACCCCGACGGCATCCATCGCGCTCTGCTCGCCGGATTGCTCAGCCACATCGGTCTCAGAGATATGACGCAGGCCACCGCGAACACCGGCGGGCGGGGCGCAGGAGCGGCAGCCCGTCGAGGCAAAGGCGAATACATCGGCGCGCGGCAGGCACGCTTCACGATCTTCCCCGGTTCGGCACTCGCCAAGAGGCAGCCGGCGGCTGTCATGAGCGCCGAGCTCGTCGAGACGAGTCGGCTGTTCGCCCGGATGAACGCCGCGATCGATCCAGCCTGGGCCGAGCCGCTCGCCGGCGAGCTGTGCAAACGCGCCTACAGTGAACCGCACTGGGAGAAGAGGCAGGGTGCTGTCGTCGCCTACGAGCGGGTGACCCTCTATGGCGTCCCTATCGTGGCGAAACGACGCATCCAGTTCGCCCGTATCGACCAATCCTATGCGCGAGAGCTGTTCATCCGGCACGCGCTCGTCGACGGCGAGTGGGAATCGCGGCAGACCTTCGATCGCGCCAACCGTGCGCTGCGCGCCGAACTCGCCGCGCTCGAGGAGCGCAGCCGGCGTCGCGACATCCTGTTCGACGACGAGGCGGTCTTCGACTTCTATCAGCGGCGCATTCCGGAAGAGGTGTTCTCGACTCGCACCTTCGAGGGTTGGTGGCGCCAGGCCAAGCACGAGACGCCCGAGCTGCTCACCATGACCGCTGAGGCACTTGTTCCGGATGACACCCCCGAGGTCGACGAGACCGTGTTCCCGCCATCCTGGCGGCAGGACGACCAGAGCCTCAGCCTCCACTACCGATTCGAGCCCGGCGCCGACGACGACGGCGTGACCGTGCAGGTGCCGCTCGTGCTGCTCGCTCAGTTGCGGCCAGACGGCTTCGACTGGCAAGTGCCGGGGCTACGCACCGAGCTCGTGACGGCGATGATCAAGGTCCTGCCCAAGGCGATCAGACGCAACGTCGTGCCGGCCGGCGACTGGGCGGCCAGGATCGCAGCGGAACTGCCCGATGAGCCGATCCCGGATCGCTCGCTCGCGGCGACCGTCGCCGCCATCATCCAGCGTCTGAGCTACACGACGGTGAGCGCTGCGGACTTCGAGCTCGATCGGATCCCCGCTCACCTGCGCCTGACTTTCCGGGTCGTCGACGAGCGCGGGCGGGCCATCGCCTCGAACAAGGACCTCGTCGCGCTCCAAGCGCAACTGGCCGATCGGGCACGGGAGGCCGTGGCGAGGACGTTCGCGAAGCCCGTCAGGGCGCCTACCGTCGAGGGCGCCGCCGGGGAACAGACAGGACCCGACGCGTCGCCAGGAGGTTCCGGCGGGTTCGAACGCGCCGGGATCACGAACTGGGACTTCGGGGAGCTTCCCCGTCACGTCGACACCCGTCAGGCCGACAACGTGATCCGCGCGTACCCGGCACTCGTCGACGACCGCGCGAGCGTGAGCATCCGGCTGCTGAGCACAGCGGAGGAGCAAACGCTTGCCATGCCAGACGGCATTCGTCGACTGCTCACTCTCGCGATTCCGTCGCCGGCGAACTACGTGCGGCAACATCTGACCGGAGCCGAGAAGCTCGCACTCGCGGCAAGCCCGTACCCCAGCACGCAGGCGCTTTTCGACGATTGTCTCGGCGCGTGCATCGATGACGTGCTCTACCGGGTGAGGCCCGACGGCTTGCTCTTCACCCGCGGTGAGTTCGAGACGGTTCGCGATCGGGTCTCGGGCGTCGTGATGGACTCGATGTTCGAGACCGTCGGGCTCGTCGCACGCACGCTCACGGCCGCGCGAGGAGCGGAGAAGGCCCTCAAGGCGGCGACCAGCATGGCACTGCTCCCCGCCCTCGGCGACGCACGACAGCAGCTCGAAGGGCTCGTCTACCCCGGTTTCGTCGGCGAGACCGGTCTCGAACGACTGCGCCAGCTTCCCCGCTACCTCGCTGGAATCGGAGTGCGCATCGCCAAGCTGCAGGAGAACCCCGGCCGGGACCGTGTGTGGATGACCGAGGTGCAGACGGCCACAGCGCGCTTCGATGAGGCGGGCGGATGCATCCCCCTGGTTCCGCATTCGAGGCCTCCCCTGATGCGCGCCCGCTGGATGCTCGAGGAACTGCGTATCAGCCTGTTCGCGCAGGAGCTACGAGCCGCTGAGTCCGTGTCCTTGCAGCGCATCACCAAGGTGCTCGCGAACTGACCACGCGAGAGTCGCCGTTTCCGACGAGTCGGCCCGGCACACCGGGCTCCCTCGTCGGAAACGGCGACTCTCGACCGGAGGTCAGAGAACCTTGGAGAGAAACGCCTTCGTGCGGTTGTGCTGCGGGTTCGTAAGGACCTCGCGGGGATTGCCGCTCTCGACGACGACGCCGCCATCCATGAACACGAGCGTGTCGGCGACCTCGCGCGCGAAGCCCATCTCGTGCGTGACGACGATCATGGTCATGCCCGACTTGGCGAGCTCCTTCATCACGTCGAGAACCTCTCCGACGAGTTCCGGGTCGAGAGCCGAGGTCGGCTCGTCGAAGAGCATGAGCTTCGGATCCATCGCCAGAGCCCGCGCGATCGCAACCCGCTGCTGCTGGCCGCCCGAAAGGTGCGCAGGGTAGTAGTCCGCCCGTTCGGCGAGTCCCACCCGGGCCAAGAGCTCACGAGCACGCTTCTCGACATCGGACCGGCGTTGACCCTTCACGCGGATGGGCGCTTCCATCACGTTCTCGAGCGCCGTCATGTGCGGGAACAGGTTGAAGCGCTGGAACACCATGCCGATGTCGCGTCTCTGCTTCGAGGCCTCCTTCGGGTGCAGTTCGTAGAGCCTGCCGTTGGCCTCGCGATAGCCGACGAGCTCGCCGTCGACGCTCAACCGGCCGGCGGAGAGCGCCTCGAGGTGATTGATGCACCGCAGGAATGTCGACTTTCCCGAACCGGAGGGGCCGACAAGGCACATCACCTCACCGCGCTTGACCTCGAGCGAGATCGACTTGAGCACCTCGTTCGAGCCGAAGCTCTTCGAGACACAGTCGGCGTAGACCATAGGGGAGGAAACCGCGGACGCCGCGGCCGCGGCCGTCGTGTCGGTCATCAGCTTCCTCCGACTTCGTGGGATGGGGCGATGATGACGGTGGACTGCCCGGCACCGACGACGGGGACCGTGCCCGTCGGCGGCAGGCCGACACCCTTGTCGGGCCTGCGCTCGCCGACTCCGCGGGCGAAACGCTTCTCGAGAAAGTACTGGCCGACCATCAGGATCGACGTGAAGAACAGATACCAGAGCGACGCCACGATGAGCAGCGGGATCGGGTTGAACGTCTCGGCAGAGATGTCGCGGGCACGGTTGTACAGATCGAAGCTGAACGGCACGGCCGTCACGAGCGAGGTGGTCTTCAGCATAGAGATCACCTCGTTGCCGGTCGGAGGGATGATGATGCGCATCGACTGGGGGATCACGACCCGGCGCATGGTCTGGGACCAGCTCATTCCGAGAGCCGTCGCAGCCTCCTCCTGGCCACGGTCGACCGAGAGCAGACCTGCGCGCACGATCTCCGCCATGTAGGCGGCCTCATTGAGCGCCAAGCCGATGACCGCGATCCAGAACGGGCTCAGCGCCGAGTTCGTCGGAACGGAGATCCACGGCTCGGTGAAGGGGATGCCGACGTCGATGGTCTGGTAGATGATCGCGATCAAACCCCAGAACACGAGCTGCACATAGACCGGCGTCCCTCGGAAGACCCAGAGGTAGAACCAGGCGATGCTCTTCACGACAGGATTCGGCGACAGTCTCATGACGGCGACCACGATGCCGAGCACGATGGCGACGACCATCGAGAACACAGTGAGCTCGAGCGTCACGAACGCCGCCTGCGAGATGCGCTGATCGAAGAGGAACTTGCCGACCGACGGCCAGTCGAACGCCGGGCGCCGCGCCGCATCGATGATCACCACGGATAAGAGAAGAAGGAGGAGCACGGCGAAGACGCTCCGCCACGGGTGCTTGAGTCTGATCGCCTTGATCGGCGCCGGCTGACTGGGCTCGCTCGGGCCATCGACGCCGTCCGGCGGCAGGGTCGCCCCCACCGCCGGACGATTCCGTTCAGAATCGGACACGGCTAGCCGTTCGCAGCCGCATTGATCGTGATCTGTGAGATGCCGCCGTCGGCGACACCCCAGGCGTCGAGGATGGCCATGTAGCTGCCGTCGTCCACCATAGACTGCAAGGCCGCCTGAACGGCCTCGGCCAGGCCTGAGCCCTTGGCGACGACGATGCCGTACGGGGCGACGTCGAAGGTCTTTCCGGCCAGCTGGAGCTTGCCGCCTGTCTGGGCGATCGCATACAGGGTGACGGGAGAGTCGGCGCTCATGGCGTCGACCTGGCCGAGCGCGACGGCATTGGTCGCGGAGTCCTGGGCGTCGAACTGCACCTTCTCGATCGGGGCCTTGCCTGCGGCGACGCACGCGTCGCTCTTGGCTGGGACCTCGTCGGTGTCTTCAAAGGTGGTCGACTGCACGGCGACCTTGAGCCCGCAGGCGTTGTCGGGGTCGACGTTCTTGCCAGCGGCCGATGCCCATTGGATGCCCGCGGTGTAGTAGTTGACGAAGTCGACCTGCTTCTCGCGCTCGATCGTGTCGGTGAAAGAGGACTCGCCGATGTCGGACTTGCCTCCCGTGACACTCGGGATGATGTTGTCGAACTTGGAGATCTGGTACTCGGGAGTCAGTCCGAGCTTGGCGGCGATACCGGCGGCGATCTCGATGCCCCAGCCGATCGGGTTGCCGTCCTGGTCCTTGTATTCGTTCGGGGGGTAAGTCGGGTCGGTGCTGACGACGAGCTTGCCTGCGGCCGCGATGTCCTTGGGAAGGAGTGCGGCAGCAGCGTCATCCTTGGCGATGGTCGGGGCGGATGTCGCACCCGTCGAACCGCCCGTCGGAGGGGTCGCGTTGTCGACACATCCGGAGAGCAAGAGTACTGTCGCGGCCGCGAGGGCCGGAACGGCATAGCGAATGCGCATTTTCCATCCTTTACTATCTGGTGCGGTCACTTCGTCGCCGAAGGCGCATAGCCACAGTGGGCGCCACTGAGCCTAATACAGACTAACCCGGGCGAATCCGTGCGTCGATAACGTTTTGGAAGCGCATTCTCATGCACGCACCTCGGCAAGAAGTAGCGATTTATTGCATCTACGTTCTTCTTCACGCTCGTTTACGGCGCATCGCCGCAGGAGCACCGCAGTGACACCGGAGCCGCAGTAGACGCCGACCGGGCCTCTCCGTCACTCCCAGAGCGGAAACGCGCCTGGAGCCGCGTCGCTGGGTGAAGCGACCGGTCATGTCGAGATTCCCCGTGGCAGGAGCGCTCACCGCCCCAGGGATATGGCCGACCCGGGGATCGATCGGCTCGATATCACCGCTGTATTGCTCGACCGCCAGGGCGTCGAGCAGCATCCCCTGCCGCGGAAGCTCCACGGTTGCGTCGATTCCACAGCGCATCGAGCACGCGGGGCGGCGCGGCCGAGGCGTAGAGCGTAGCGAGCTCGTCGGCGCCGACGAGCGGACGAGACATTCGGATGTCTCCGATCTAGAAGTGGCGCGATTCGCCTCGCCAGCCCGTGAATGCGAACCGCCCAAGATCGATAGAGTTGGTTGATTGTGAGCAGCTACTCGGACATCCTCAAGACGCCCGGCGTCGGCCGCATCATCGCCGCACAACTGACCGCACGATTCCCGTTCGGAATGCTCTCCCTCGCCTTTCTGCTGCACATCGAACGACAGACCGGCTCCTACGGCGCCGCAGGTCTCGTGCTCGCGGCCACGAGCATCGGGCAAGCCATCGCCGGTCCGCTCACGAGCCGGTTCATGGGCGTCTGGGGGATGCGTCGCGTCATCGTGCTCACCCTCGTCCTCTGCGCCGGGGCCGTCACGGCGATCGGCGTCATCCCGATGACCGTCCCGGCCTATATGGTCGTCGGATTCGTCGCCGGTCTCAGCATGCCGCCGATCCAGCCGGCGGTCCGCACCATCTACCCGAAGATGGTCAACTCCCGTCAGCTCACTCCGCTCTTCTCACTCGATGCCACCGCCCAGGAGATGATCTGGGTCATCGGTCCCGTGGTCACAACCTTCGTCTCGACCCAGATCGGCACGGTCTGGGGCATCCTGCTCGCCGTCGCCTTCCTCGTCGGCGGCGGCGTCTGGTTCGTCGGTTCTCCCGAGCTCGGACGCGTGCGTATCCCCCGCAGCAAGCAGAAGCTCGGTGCGGTGCTGAAGAAGCCACCGGTGCTGCTCGCGACCGTGGTCGGCTTCCTTCTGGTCGGCGCGTGCGCCGCGGTCGAGGCCGGAGTCGTCGCGGTTTTCGGGCACGGCGGCGGCGAGGCGGGCTTCGTGCTCGCCATCTTCTCCATCGGCAGCATCGCCGGTGGTCTGACGTTCGGGCATCTGCCGATCGGCCCCTGGGCACTGGCACGGCGCATGCTCATCGTCTTCGTCGGAACCGCAGCGGCTGCCGGCGCGATGAGCTTCTGGTGGCTCTCAGTCACACTCTTCATCGCGGGAATCGGAATCGCCCCGGCCCTGGCGGTGTTGTTCGCGATCGTCTCGGCGAGCGTCAAGTTCAGCGACACCGCGGAGGCCTACGGCTGGGTCGGCACCGGCCAGCTCATCGGCGCTGCCCTCGGTTCTGCCGCTGCCGGCTTCCTCATCGACGGCAACGGCGCGGGCGGTGCCTTCTGGGTGGCCGGTGTCCTCGCCTTCGCCGGATTCATCGTGCCGGCTCTCGGACGACATTGGCACCCCGATCTGCGCGGTCGCGACGCGAGCCCGATCCCCGACACGGAGGCTGTTGCCGTGCAGCCGAGTTAGGGTCGAGCCCGGCCACTGGACGCATGTCGCTCCCACCGCATGCAGCGGTGACGTCGTTCGAGCATCGGAACGAGATGTTGGAACGTCACGGAGGTCGAGGCGATCCCGTGCACCATCACCACGACGGGGCCGTCGCAGACATCCGAGGCCACATGCAGGATGGGCGCCTTGCGGCGCCGGAAACGCCCGAGGAGCTCACCCAGCCAAGCCATGCCCTCATCATGACAACCGCTCCGCCTGGACCTCCCGCCGGATGCGAGGGGCCGAGATCGGATCGTGACCGGACTCGCAGAGCGCATCCAGACATACCCTCGCTGCCCGCCCATAAGGTTGTGGCATGAAACGAGCGCTCCCGGTCACCGCAGTCATTCTCTCGGCCCTCCTCCTGGCCGGATGCTCGAGCACCATGGGCGGTCAAAGCTCCAGTCGCGGCGCGATCGAGCCGGCGCCGGCCGACGGCACCCCCGGGTCCTTCGCCGAAGGGACCACGACCGACATCAAGCTCGAGAACCGCGACATCGTCACGAGCGGTTCGGTCTCGATCACCGCCGACAGTCCCATCGACGCAGCAGACGCGGCGAGCGGACTCGTCGACGGCACCGGCGGCCGCATCGACAGCCGTACAGAGCAACCGGCGACCGAGACGCAGAGCGCGAGCGCGAGCCTCGTCATCCGCATGCCGGCCGGCAAGCTCGACACGGTGCTCGCCGACCTCAAGAGACTCGGCACCGTCAACTACGTGTCGATCAGCGCGACGGATGTCACCCAGCAGACCCAGGACCTCGACGCCCGCATCACGGCTCTCGAAACGTCCGTCGGCCGTCTGCTCGCCCTCATGAGCCAGGCGACGAACACGACCGACCTCATCGCGATCGAATCGGCCCTCTCGCAGCGTCAATCCGAGCTCGACTCGCTCACGACGCAGCGCGACTATCTCAACGACCAGATCGACTTCTCCACACTGAACGTCGACTTCATCTCGGTGGGCACTATCGCACCGGGCGCTCCGGACAGCTTCTGGGGCGGGCTCGTCGCCGGCTGGAACTCGGTGATCGCCTTCCTCGGCGGCTCCCTCATCGTCATCGGCGTGCTGCTCCCCTGGCTCGCGCTGCTCGCGGTCGTCGGCGGCATCGTGCTGCTCATCGTGCTCCTCTCGCTGCGTGGCGACCGTGCGCGTCGCCAGGACCACTCCGGCGTCTCACCGCAGGCCCCGAGCGCTCCGCCCGAGAACCGACACCAGTAACCGCGGATCGGATGCCACGGCGTAGGCTGACGGGGTGAACCTCGCTGCGACGGAAAGCTCCGCGGAACGGACTATTCTCAGCGACGAGCTCCTGGAGCGCATCCACGCCAGGGCCGTCGGTTACGACCGCGACAACGCCTTCTTCTTTGAGGACCTCGACGAACTCGGTGCCTCCGGCTACCTGCGCGCGCTCGTCCCGGTCGAGTTCGGCGGCCAAGGGCTGAGCCTGCGCGCCGTGGCCCGGGAGCAGGTGCGCCTGGCGGCGGCCGCACCGGCGACCTCCCTCGCGGTAAACATGCACCTCGTCTGGACGGGTGTCGCGAAGACCCTCCACGACCGTGGCGACGACTCACTCGACTTCCTGCTCGCGGAGGCCGGGCGCGGCGAGATCTTCGGTTTCGGCATCAGCGAGGCCGGCAACGACCTTATGCTCTTCGGGTCTCGCACGGCGGCGCACCCACAGCCAGACGGCGGCTACCGTTTCGTGGGCACCAAGGTCTTCACCTCGCTCTCACCGGCGTGGACGCGCCTCGGCACGATGGGTCTCGACACCGAGTCGGACGACGCCCCCAAGATCGTCTACGGCTTCATCGACAGAGAAGACCCCGGCATCCGAACGAAGGACGACTGGGACACCCTCGGGATGCGTGCCAGTCAGAGTCAGAGCACCGTGCTCGACGGCGCATTCGCCCCCGCCGACCGCGTTGTGCGCCGTCTCGACCCCGGACCCAACACCGATCCGCTCATCTTCGCGATCTTCGCCAACTTCGAGATCCTGCTCGCGGCCGTGTACACGGGAATCGGCAGGCGCGCACTCGAACTCGCCGTCGAGGCCGCCCACCGCCGCACCTCGATGAAGAACGACGGTCGGCCGCTCGCCCAAGACCCCGACATCCGTTGGCGCGTCGCCGATGCCGCCATCGCGCAAGACGGGATCTATCCCCAGCTGGATGCGATCGCACACGATGTCGACACGATCACCGACCACGGATCCCGCTGGTTCTCGCTGCTCGTCGGTGTCAAGGTCCGCGCGACCGAGAGCGCCCGCCACGTCGTCGACCAGGCGCTTCGGGTCTCCGGCGGTGGCTCCTACTTCGCCGGCGACGAGCTCGGCCGGCTCTACCGTGACGTCGTGGCCGGGATCTTCCACCCTTCAGATGCCGAGTCTGCGCACGGCACCGTGGCCACCGCCTGGCTCGGCCCGCTCGTAGAAGGGTAGCTTTAGATCGTGGGCGTTCGAATTGAAAAGGTCGATCTGCGGCATCGCGATCCCGGGGCGGCGGCGGGCGGGGCTTGCCCTCACCCCACGCGGCGAGTTCTCGATCGTCATCGCCGGCCCCTTCCTCGCGCGCATTCCCGACACCGCATGGTTCAGGCTCGCGACGCACAGGCAAACCGCTGCGGCCCTCACCGCTGAGCGGGGCTGAGGCGCGTCGAATCCCACGGAAGGCGAGTTCCCGGCTCCGAGCAGTCTCAAAGTTCGACATCAGCCCGCGCTCCGATAACCGGAGCGGAGGCCTTCGCACGCGCGAGAGGACCTTTTTCGCGATTGTGGCCTCCACTCCGGCCGATGGCCTCCCGAGCGGTGGGGACAAGGTGAGAGCAGGGACAGGGCAGGGCGAGAGCAGGGACAGGGCAAACGGTGGCGACAGGACGGCAGATGACAGCGGGGCGAGGGGACTACAGGGACGAGAATCGACATCCGTCGAGAGCAACGTCTCGTCACCGATAAAGGCAGACCCCTTGTCGATGCAGGCAAGCAATGCTTGGCTGGAGGTGGATCGGCCGAGACCCGGCCGGCCTCAATGAAGGGGGAACAGTGTGGGATTCTTCGCATTCATCATCCTCGGCCTCATCGCCGGGGCTATTGCCAAACTCATCCTGCCGGGCAAACAGGGTGGCGGATGGTTCGCGACCCTGATCCTCGGCGTCGTCGGCGCCCTGCTCGGCGGCTGGCTCGGTGGCCTGCTCTTCAACGCGAACCTCAACGAGTTCTGGTCGTGGTCGAGTTGGCTGCTCGCGATCGGCGGGTCCATCATCGTGTTGTTGATCTGGGGTCTCATCACCGGCCGTAAGAAGGCCGTCTGATGTTCACGCCCTCGGCGGTATTCAGCGGATTCTCGGTGCGCGACGTCGACGAAGCCAGGCGTTTCTACGGTGAGACTCTCGGCGTGGCGACCACCGAGGACATGAGCGGCGCGTTCAGGATCGAGCTCGGCAACGGCGCGTCCGTCTTCGCCTACGGCAAGGAGAACCACGAGCCGGCGAGCTACACGATGCTCAACATCGTCGTCGACGACATCGACCAAGCGGTGGCCGAGCTCGAGACCCGCGGCGTGAGCTTTCTCTACTACGACGGTCTCGACCAGGACGAGCACGGTATCTCCATCGGATGGCCCGGCCCCAGGATCGCCTGGTTCGCCGACCCGTCCGGCAACATCATCTCGGTGTTGCAACCAGAGTGACCGAGGAGACGAGAAAGGGAACGGCCCGGTCGAATCGACCGGGCCGCTCCCGTTCCCGAAGCGGGTCACGACGCCCGCCCCATACAGCAGAGCCTCATGCAACAGAATTGACGATATGACCCTTCCCGACTCCGACACGATCGCCGACTATCCGAGCGGTGCGCTGAGCAACGCGGCCATCGTCCTCCACGTCGAGACACGAGGCGACCACGACATCGTCCTGCTGGACTCCACGAGCTGCCACCCGGTCGACGTTAGCTGGCCTGACCAAGGCGCCGACCGCGCTGCGCTGCGGATCGACGGTGCCGACCGCCCCCTCGTCGACTGCATCGTGGCGGCGACGGATGGCTCCACGCTTCTCCTCGGCGCCGACATCCCGGTACGGAAGGGCACGGAGGGCTGGATCTTCGTCGTCGCCCATGTCGTCGCCGCTGGCTCCGGGCTCGCCGAGGGTGACACCGTCGAGGTGATCGTCGACGGAGCCTACCGCCGCGCACTCTCGACCGGTCACAGCGCATGCCACGTGGCGTCCCTCGCGCTCAACCGCGCCCTCGCGCACCGATGGGGCAAGGAGACCCGCCCGGACGGCCTGGGCCAGCCCGACTTCGACGGTTCGGCCATCGAGTCGTCGACGATCCACGAGCACGGTTCGATCGACGTGTACCGGCTCAACAAGTCCTTGCGGCGCAAGGGTTTCGACATGGACGGGCTCGCTGAGAGCCTGCCCATGGTGGCGGAGTCCGTGAACGCGACCCTCGCCGAGTGGATCGCCAGCTCAGCGATGGTGCGGGTCGACCGAGACGGACCGCGACTCACCGATCGCCGTCACTGGGTTTGCGAACTGCCCGAGGCATCCGTCAGCATCCCGTGTGGCGGCACTCACGTCTCATCGCTCGACGAGCTCGGCACGGTCAGGGTCGAGTTGACGATCGGAGACGACGAGGGCACCTCGATTCTCACGATGGAGACCTCGGCGGAGTAAGTCGGCAACACGCCCCCCTCTGGTCGAGACGGCCATCCGGCCGTTCCCCGCTATTCGCTCACGACAAAGGCGACGCAATAGCGACCGAGCTCGATCACCGTGGCGTCGTAGGAGTCGCCGTCGAAGGCGGCGTCCTGCGTCACGGTCACGGTAAAGAATCCGGGGCGTCCGTCGGTCTCCGACAGGAACACCTTGTCAGCCGTGCTGACGCCGCCGCCCGAGACGTCGAAGAACGGTGCGCCGGTCATCGGCGCGACGCTACCGTCATCCTGGATGACGGCCAGGTTGTAGGCGTACGTCGGGGAGCGCGTCTCGTCGGGGAGCGCGTCTCGTCGTGCAGCTCGTAGGTGAAGCTCATGGCGGTGCCGCCGCCGAACTCGACGCCGTCCTCCGGGTGCACGCTCAGCGCGGGATCGCTGAACAGCTCGTAGCCTTCCGCGGTCGCCGCGTCGCAGGATGCAGCACCGCCGCCGCCGGCCGCTGACGGCTGGTCGACGGCGCCATCCGTCGGAGTCGCATTCTGAGAGCACCCCACGAGCAGGGCGACGGAGGCCGCGAACAACGCAAGTGTGCGGGCGGCGAAGATGGCTTCGACAGTCATGCTCCCATCGTGCTGCCGCGCATTGCCCTCGCACACGGGGGCAATGGCTTATTCTCCACGGTTTCTCCACGGTCGCGACCCACATCCGTTCGCGCTATCCGGTCGGGAGCGCGTCCAGATACACCCAGCGACCACCCTCCCGCACGAAGCGACTCGTCTCATGCTGCATCCCGCGGTCATCGGGGGACCGATGGTAGGCATCGAACTCGACCGTGCCCTCGACGTCGAGCATGCCGCCACGATCGGTGCGCACGATGTCGAGACGGTACCAGCGCAGGCCCGGATCGAGATTCAGTGCGGACGGCCTTGTGCTCGAGTGCCAGCTGTGTAGCAGATAGTCCTCGTCTCCGACGGCGAATGCCGAGAACCGTGAGCGCATGAGCGCCTCGGCTGTCGCGGCATCCGCCTCGCCCCTGTGGAGCCGGCCGCAGCAGGCATCGTAGCTCTCGCCGCTCAGGCAGGGGCAGCGCGCGGTTCCCTTCACCCCGTCGTTCCCTCGGCCGCGGCACGCAGCACCCGCCGGACCATCCGCCCGAGCGAGGCATACTGGGTGATGGTGTTCGTCGACACCCATCGGGAGACGCACCAAGCCCGGGTCCAGGAGAAACGGCCGGTGCTCAAGAGATCCTCGTCGCTCAGATCACTCACGGCGAGCTCGATCGAGGCGAGAGCGGCGCCGAGACGATGACGCAACTGGGCCGGTGTTGCGTCTGCCTCGGCAGCGACGATGTCGGCATTGAGCCTCGGAGTCTCGCCCCAGGTGTAGCCCAGCGCCGGGGTGCGCGGTGTCTCGCCCCTGACGCCGGCAATGACCCAAGCGGCGACCATCTCGGTCCACCGCGCACGTATCGCGAGCACGTCCTTGACCGTCCAGGCGTCGACGGCGATCGCGCCGAAGAGCCCTCGCTCCTCGACACGGCACAGCGCGGTCTCGAGCCGCGCACGCTCGGATCTCATGCCGGCCAACAGTTCGTCCCTGGGCAGTACTCGCACCCCTCCAGCATGGCAGTTCGGGTCCAGCATGGCAGTTCGGATCGACGCGACGATTTCGGCGCACTCCCGAGGCAGATCCGTCGTAGGCCGCTATGCTGATCTCCTCACACTCCGAAAGGGTCTTGCAGTGCCTCATGCCAGCCGTACGATCGTGATCGATCGCCCCGTAAGCGATGTTTTCGCGTTCTTTGCCGACGCCGAGAACGATCCACGGTGGCGTCGCGGCGTGCTCGAGATCGAGCGGAACGGCCCGCTCGGAGTCGGCGCGAGCTATCGGCAACGCGTTTCCGGTCCGGGAGGCCGCGCAATCGTCGCGGACTTCGAGGTGACCGCGTATGAGCCGGAGACCCGCGTGGCGATCCTCACGACGGCCGGTCCCGTCCGGCCGACGGCGGTTTACGAGTTCCGCGCGACCGAGGTCGGAACCGAGGTCGTCTTCACGCTCGACGCGCAGCTGTCCGGTGTCAAGAAGCTCGTCATGTCAGGCATGGTGCAGAAGACGATGGACGCGGAACTCGCCGCCCTCGACGGAGCCAAGCGCATCCTCGAGTCCGAGGCCTGAGCCGGATCAGCGCACGGCGTACACGACATAGTCGTCGAGGTACTGCCACACCGTGCCGACCTCGGCGAAATCGGCACTGCGAAGCACGGCACGGTGGAACTCGAGGGTGACCTTGGGTGGAGCCTCGAGCTTTCCCCGCCACCGTTCGGCTCGTTCGGAGACCGCCAGCGCGTATGCGGGCTGAGCTTCGGCGCTTTGCCACCACTCGTCCCAACTGTCCGATCCGCCCCCGAGAGCTTCCGCCTGGGTCGCGTCGTCGTCGTCCGCCGCGACCTGACGCAGCACCGGCTGAGACGTCTCGTCGTAGCAGAGATGATCGCCGTTCAGGAACACCCCGCCTGTTCGGATGAGTCCCGCAAGTTCGAAGTACACGCGGGTGAGCACCTCGGGCTGCAACCAGTGCAGCGCTGTCGAGCTGACAACGGCGTCAAACGGTCCGCCGACCGTCCCGACCCAGCTCGGGTCGTTCAGGTCGGCGTCGACGACGGTGACCCTGCCCGTGCTGCCGAGCACGTCGCGCGCGATCGCCAGCAGAACCGGGTCTTTGTCGGCGCAGACGACCTCGGCCCCTGGAAATCTCTCGATCACGGCCGCGGCGAGCGAACCGGGTCCGCTCGCGAGGTCCAGCACACGCGGGCGGCCGTTACCGATGCGCTCAAGCACCCGCAGCATGGTGTCGAAGCGCAGTGCGCGATGCCTGATGTATGCCGCCTGCTGCGCGTCCCAGCGCTGCAACAGTTCGTGCGGGGTCTGGGCCGCCGTCAGTGAAGTGCCAATGGTCATGGATGTTCTCCTATCTCGTTTTCTGAATGTTGGCTGAGGAGCGACGATTCGTCGACCGGCCGTGTCGATGCGGTGTCTGAGAAGATAAGGTGCATCGAGCCGTTCGCGAGGGGAATCCTGCTGACAGGAACGCGATAGACGGCTTCGATGTTCTCGGGGTGCAGAACGTCGCCGGGCTCTCCGCTGGCGACGACCCTGCCCTCGTCCAGGAGCAGGAGCCGATCGCAGTAACGGGCCGCCAGGTTGAGGTCGTGCAAAACGATGACGGTCGTGGCGGACAGCGTGCGCACGAGTGCGAGGATCTCATGCTGGTAGCGGATGTCGAGGTGGTTCGTCGGTTCGTCGAGGAGGACGTGATCCGCCTCTTGGGCGATGGCCCTTGCGATCAGCGCGCGCTGGGTCTCTCCCCCGGACAACTCCGACAGCGGTCTCTCGGCGAGCCCGGCCAACCCGACCCGGTTCAGGGCGATCGCGACGGCGGCGTAGTCACCCCGCGCGGGCAGGGCGAGAGCGGGGCGGAGCGGGAGCCTGCCGAGCATCACCGTGTCAGCGACGTTGAGGGCGATATCCCCCGGCGGATCCTGTGCGACGACGGCGATCCGACGGGCGATCTGCCTGCGCCCGAGCCGACCGAGCTCCTGACCGTCGAGTCGGACGGTCCCCGCATCGGGAACGAGTGCACCGAACAGCATGCGCAGCAACGTCGTCTTTCCGCTCCCGTTCGGGCCGATGATCCCGACGACCGTGCCGGGCGCCGCGACGAGGTCGACGCGGTCGAGCACGACGCGGCCACGGCGGGCGAAGACGACGCCGCTGGCCTGGATCACGGCAGCTCTGCGAGCTTCGCCGCCAGCTGGCGCGCGCCCTCCACGGACAATGGAGTCGGCGGATCGGTGAATGAGAACTGCAGAGCGACCACCCGGTGGTTGCGAACCGCGCTCAATCCCTCGACACCGGCCACCGAGGTGAAGTTGCGCACCGTGGCGTCCGTGGTGCCGGACGAGTACAGCAGAACGATGGTCTGCGGGTCTTTCTGGAGCAGATCCTCGATGTTGACGTCGAACACGCGGTCGGGTGCGTCGGCGTAGACATTGGTCAATCCCGCCGCCTCGAAGACCGGCGTGACCATGCTCGGGCCGCCGTACGGCGAGAGGGTTCCACCGCCCTCCGGAACGTAGAGGGCGGCTGCGGTTCCGTTGTCGGCCGCGCCCAGTCCGTCGACCGCGACCTTCAGCTCGTCGACGCGCGTCTGAGCGGTCTCCGGCACACCGAGCATGGCGCCGAAGGCGAGCAATTGATCGTAGACCCGTTCGAAGGTGGCCGGCCCCGTCACCCCTGCAGTGGGATCGGAGCAGTACGCGGGCGGGGAGTAGACCGGGATCCCGGCTGCGAGCAGCGACTCGCGATTGACCGCATTCTCCGGAGCGAGCACGAGGTCGGGCTCGTATTCCAGAATGGTCTCCTGCGAGACCACCGCGCCGCCGGTGGCGTTCTTGTCGACGGCCACCAGCTCGGCCGCTGCCAGCTTCTGATAGGTCTTATCGGAGTAGATGCCGTCGAGGGGCTCTACGGTGCGTGCGACGACGCGATCGAGAGCGTCGAGAGCGTCGAGCAGGGCGACGTCGTCGTTGTTGACGAGGAAGATGCGCTTCGGCGCGGCGTCCACTGTGACCGAGGCGCCACAGTTCTGTACGGTCGCGGGGAAGGTCCCGGCGACGGCGCCCGGCTCGTTCGGCTGCCCGGCCGAGCATCCGCTCAGCGCGAGAACACCTCCAGCCAGGAGAGCGAGTGCGGCGAGGGGTCTGATCATCTGTGGTTCCTTGTCATTTTCGGGGGGATGGCGAGGCCGCGAGCAACGCGACTCCTCGCCGAGGTCTGGCTCCGGCCGCGACGTAGCAGGACGAGCAGGAGGGGGGCGCCGACGACACCGGTGACGACGCCGATCGGCATCTCCTGCGGCATGAAGGCCATGCGTGCCAGTACATCGGCGGCGAGAAGGAAGATCGCGCCGAGGAAGGCGCAGGCGGGGAGGAGGGTGCGATGCCGCGCTCCGACGAGGCCGCGCGCCAGGTGAGGCACGACGAGCCCGACGAAGCCGATGCTGCCCGCCCCGGCCACGATCACCCCGACGGCGAGCGAGATGACGACCATGAGGAGCATGCGAGCGCGATCCGGCCGGATGCCGAGGGCGAGCGACGCCTCGTCACCCGAGGCGAGAGCGTCCAGCTGACCGCCGATCAGGGTCAGGGCGAGCACGACGAATGCCGCGACAGCGAGCGCGAGGTGCACAGTCGGCCAATGGCTGTTGGCGAGGGAGCCCAGAAGCCAGAACATCACGGAACGGCTCGCCTCGGGGGAATCTGAGGCGAAGACGAGAAAACTCGTCACGGCGCTGAGCACGTAGCCGACCGCCATTCCCGCCATGATGAGCCTGACCGGCCCCGAGCCGCCCGAGACACCGCCGATGAGCAGCACGAGCATGGTTGCGGCGAGAGCACCGAGAAAGGCCGAGCCGGAAAGGAGCAGCGCTCCGCCGCCGCTGCCGGCGAGCACGATGATGGCGACTGCGGCTCCGGTGGACGCGCCGGAGCTGACACCAAGGATGTATGGATCTGCGAGGACGTTGCGCACCATCGCCTGGAGCGCGGCGCCTGCAACGGCCAGTGTCGCACCGGCGGCGACACCCATCAGCACACGTGGCATACGCGTGACCCAGACGATCGTGTCGGCCGTCGTCGTCCAGCCCGGTTCGGCAGGCAAGCCGATCGTGTGATGGCCGATGATGCCCAGCACCGAAAGCGGGTCGATGAACGCCGGTCCGATACCTGCGGAGATGGCGATGGCGAGCAACATGGCGAATCCGAGGACGACGACGACCCTGCCGGAACGGCGATGGGAGGAGCGCAATGACTCCGAGGTGAGGGTGCCGTCACCGGTCATGAAAAGCTCCGGCTGTGTCGCGAATCGGCCCTGCTTTGGCCTGTTCCGGCCCAGCGGTCGCGTCGTCGGCACACGAGGCGAGCGCGACGGTGCCGAGATTTCGGGCACGCTCCATGGGACTTCGCTCCAATGTTTGGTCTGCCGCAGCGTCCCTGCGGCCGGATATCGCACCCAGGCAAAACCGAATGACTTTGGTTAGGCTAACCTAATATTACACGCCCGTCGACCCGCCAGGCACCCATGGCCTTCCACCCCCGCCTGGCACTCCAACGCGCTCTTTTTCGGCGACGCGAATCGCGCGCCGCCGCGAAGCCACCCGGACCGCCAGGGATTCCACTCGGGAGCGAGGCCCCACGCCCCTCGCCTCGAAGGCCACATCGACGTCCCCTTTCCGGGAACGGCGCCAAGCCGGCCGGGGTCGCAGGAGGGGCGCGAAGACTCCGACGCGAGAGCGGAGACACCGATCATGAGCTACTCCAGGACCAACCACGCGGCGAACCTTCGTAACGATTCACCCGCGGAGCTTAATGATAAAGATTCTCATTAAGATATCATACTCCGTCCTCGTGACGGGACGCATCCCGCCTAGCCTGAGGACGTGGTCGACATGGCGTGCCCACGCCGCGTCGGCCGTAGCCACCGGCCGCACCGATGCGAAAGGCCGGCGTCTCGGGACGCCGGCCTTGACCTCAGAAGAGCGCCGTGCTTACGACTGCTCCCCCGCGATATTGACCATCCAGGTGACGCCGAACTTGTCGACGACCATGCCGAAACTGTCGCCCCACGGCGCGGGCTCGAGCGGTGCGGCGACCTCTCCACCGTCGATGAGCTTGCCCCAGTAGCCGCGCAGCTCGGCGTCGTCCGCGTTCTCTCCGCTGAGCGAGACCGAATAGTTGCTGCCCGGCGTGTAGTCCATGCTGTTCGGGGTGTCAGACGCCATGAGCGTCAGGCCGTTGTCGGTGACCAGCATGGAGTGCATGATCTTGTCCTGCTCAGCCGGATCCTCACTGCCGTGAAGCTCGGCGAAGGTGTTGCGCGTCAGCTCGCCTCCGAAGACCGAGTGATAGAAGTCCATCGCCTCCTTCGCGTTGTCGCGAAAACCGAGGTAGGGGTTCAGACGTGTTGCCATCGTTGTTCTCCTCTGTTCTTTGGAATCCCTGATCCGATTATCGAACAGGCACGAGAAAAGCGCGAGGGTTTGAGGACGCTCTCGATGAACTTCCGGTTGCCGCAGGGCGAAGGGCGGGAGGCGGCAATGACGGTCCGTTCGACGATCAACCGGGTATCTGGACGGACGTCACAGCGAAGCGGAGACTGGATTCGTGCCTGAGCTGCCAGAAGTACACGCCCTCGTCATGGACCTCGCCGAGCGCCTCGCGGGCCGCCTGGTCGAGCGGTTCGATGTGCTGTCGTTCGCTGCGCTCAAGACCTTCGATCCTCCCGTCTCAGCGCTCGCCCATCATCTCGTCGGCCCTATCATGCGGCACGGGAAGTTCCTCGACCTCACGATCGGAGAGCTGCACCTGATCGTGCATCTGGCGAGAGCCGGCTGGATCCGATGGCGCGCGACCGCCCCCAAGACCTCAGCTCGTGCGGGCACGGGACCTCTCGCCGCACGACTCGTGCTCGACGACGGGTCCGGCCTCGACATCACCGAGGCCGGCACGAAGAAGAGCCTCGCGCTCTACATCGTCGCCGACCCGCTCCAGGTGCCGGGAATCGCCCGTCTGGGGCCAGACCCGCTCGACGACGACTTCACGGAACAGACCTTCGCAGGCATCCTCGGCAAGGCGGGACGCTCGCAGATCAAAGGGGTTCTGCGCAACCAGTCGATCATCGCGGGTATCGGCAATGCCTACTCGGACGAGATCCTGCACGCGGCCAGGATGTCGCCGTTCAAGCCCGCCTCGATGAGCGCGGAGGAGGTGTCCCGGCTCTTCGCAGCGATGCAGACCACACTGAGGGAAGCGATCGCGCGAGCGAATGGACTCGCGGCATCGGAACTCAAGCGGGAGAAGAGGTCGGGTCTGCAGGTGCACGGTCGCACCGGCGAGGCCTGTCCCGTCTGCGGCGACACCATACACCAGGTGATCTACTCCGATTCGACACTCCAGTATTGTCCGAGCTGCCAGACCGGGGGCAAGCCGCTCGCCGACAGGGTGCTATCACGGCTGCTGAAGTGAGTCGGCCAGGAACGGCCTCGCGTCTTCTCAGCCGCACGCCGAGCACCTCCGGTCTGAGCGACCGTCGCGACGAGCGTGACGCTCCCGACCGTGCACGGGCAGAACGCCCACACCCGCTGGAGTGCTCGGCCCACGTCTCGGCCTCCCGATCGCGCACGCGCGGAACGCACGGCGTGAGCCGACTCGACGCGAAGGACTCACTCCTTCTGCTGTGCGGCCTGCACGCCGATCAACCCTCGAGGCGCATCGAGGATCGCGAGCATGGCGTCCATCTGGGCGATCCTCCGCAAAGACAGGAGAACCGACTCAAACAACGTCGTTGCGGCTACCGCGAGCTCCAGTGCCTCCGTCGCCAATATCGTCGACATCTGGGTCACATCGGCTGCGGCGATCTGACGGGCGGCGGCGGCGTAGGCGCGCAGATGGTCGATGTCCAGCGGCATACCTGCATCGGCTGTCGCCCGGAGCGCCCGGGCGAACTGACGCACAAGAACCGGAACACCGATCCTGGTCTCGTCATGTCCGAGGCCTAGCTCCAAAAGCAGTTCGCGGGCTTCGGCGAGCTCAGCGGCGACCTCTGCGGCTTGGAGGTCCACATCGCGGTAAGGCGGGAGCGCCTCGTGCACGATGGCCATCCCCTGGATGAAGCCCGCTTCGGATGAATCGAGCACGCCGAGGATCGTCCGGGTCTTCTCGACGGAGAGCCCGATCGAGTGGGTGAGCACTCGGATGAGGGCGAGGCGGCGCACATGGGACTCGTCGTAGTCGGACGAGCGGGCGTTGACACGCACCCCAGGGCGAAGCATCGCCTCACGAATGTAGTACTTGATCGTCGGCGTGGAAACACCCGACCGTGCAGACAACTCCGCGATCCTCATGCGCACTCCATCCGCCGCGACGGTCAGCATATCAGTGCCCGAGTTGTCTTCGACGAAGAGGATAGTTATACTATCTTCTTTGTTGGAGAGTATGACTATCTTAGTTCGCCCGATGTTTCGTTCCCGACGAAGCGGATAGCTCTGCGTCACTGCGGAACCCCTCTACCGGGCATCCTCTCTCTCCTCGGCGGATCGACGAAATGTCTGTTGCCCCGCCGTGAACTCGGCCAGCTCGCTGGTCCACGGTGCGTCGAGGCGCTCCGGACTCTCGGGTCCGATGCGTTCCGCGCGCTTACCGAACCGAAACCTGACCTGAAACCTGAAAGAGAGCGTCAATGAGACTGTTGCGAACATCGATCACCGCGGTAGTGGGCGTCATAGCCGTCGGGCTGTTGACATTTGTGGGCACCAACGCTGCTATCGCCGCACAACCGACACAACACTCGGCCATCGTCGCCGACTCGATCGTCGTCACCAACCATGGCGACATCGGCAAACCGCTGATGGCCGGCGAGTGGGCTTCCGTCAAGGCCGACTGGGCCGTTCCCGACAGCGCGCGAGGTGGCGACACCTTCGCGATGACTCTTCCCCCGATCTTCAGCCCCACCTCCAACGCCGCCTTCGACGTGACCAGCACCGACGGCGCCATCATGGGCACGTGTCTCGTCTCCTACGTTCGGGGAGCGCCGACCCTGGGCTGCACACTCTCGCACTACATCGATAACAAGACCGGCGTCGGCGGCAAGCTCTGGGTGAACGTCAATGCGCGGCAAAGCGAGAGTTCCGTCGTCGTCTTCGTTGTCGACGGCAAGGTCACGAAGGTCCCCCTTCCCGGAGGCAAGCGGATTGCTCTCGCGCAGGGAGCACAGACACGACAGCTGCCGGACCGCATCATGAAGTACGGATGGCCGGTCACCGACATGGACGACCCGAGCCTTCTGGGCTGGGCTGTGCTCGTGCCGGGAGCCGCGGTCACAGGGGAGACCTTGACGTTCTCGGACCGCATCGATCTGTCGGGCGAGCACCACAAGATCGTCGACAGTGACGACGCTCGAATCCGGCTCACTCGGATGCCTGCGGCATACGAGGCGTTCGACGCCGGTCGATGGCAAGCCGTTCCGCCCGAAGAACTCGCCGTCACCGTCTCGGACGACGCCCTGAGCTTCTCGGCGACACTCCTCGCCCCCGTCGATCACGGCGCGCTCTACCGCCTCACCTACTTCACCAGGATCCGAGCCGACGCCATCCCGAACGACGAGTACAAGAACACGGTCGTCGTGCGCGACGAGGAGTATCCCGGCTCCGTCGTGATCGCCTCCTCGGGCGGAGGAACCGGCACCTGTGCGGGCCCGGGCCGGTTCGCTCTGCGAACGGAACTCGCAGGCCCGGCGGCGGACCTCGTTCCCGTCGACACTTCGTTCACCGTGACCTATCGCTATGAGGACACGACCGAGACGTTGAAGGTTCCGGCCAACGGCCGCTCGGTGAACTCCGCGCGTGTCCCGGCGGGAACCAAGATGACGATCGAGAAGGTCGACCTTCCCGCCCTCGACGGTGTCGCCTGGGCACCTCCGAGGTTCACCGGCGATGGCATCGTCGTTGACGATGGCACGATCACGGTCACTCCGGGCGACGGGCAGGTCATCGCGCTGACGCTCGTCAACCAGGCCGAGCCTTCCCGCAGAGCTCGGTCCGCGCAGGCCTCCGTCGACCAGAAGAAGCCGAAGGCGGCTCTCGAACGTTACGCCCCTCTCGCGGCGGGCAACGAGTCGCACGATCTCGAGGTGTCGAACTGGTCGGCTTCTTCAGAGAGTTTCACGACAACCGGGGAACGGGACTCGACTCTCGACTTCGCACCCACCCCTCCGGCTCTCTTGCCCACGAGCCCTGGATCGCCGCCGACATCCTCGACGACGCCCACAACCGGCCTCGCGGCAACCGGAGTGAACACGAATGTCCTCGCCGTCTCGGGTTTAGCGCTTATGCTGATCGTCGCGGGATCACTCGCATGCCACCGGCTGCCATCGGCGATGCGGTGGAGGAGACCGTCCAGGCAGTGACCGGAGACGATCCACTCCTGCACGTCGGAGCTCGGCGTGCTTCCGGGTGCGAGCAAACCTTGCCGTCGTGACACCACGGCGGCTACGCGACGGTGAAAGCGATCGACTGCAGCACACGGGGGCGGTTGATCTGCTTGGGGATCTCGAGCGTGGCGGCGCAGTCCCCGCCCGGCAGATGGATCACCTGCGTCGTGCCAGTGCCGTCGGCGCCGATCACGAGCAGGAGCGTGGTCGAGTAGACGACGACTCCATCGACGCGGCACACCACACGCACCTGATAGAAGTCGCGGTTGTTCGCGCCGGTGGCGGTGAAGCTGTAGGCGCCGCCTCCGAGATCGTTCATAGCGAACGGAGCGGCCGACGGCGCTGCGAGGGTCGAGGCGGTCGTGGCCGAGGGGTCCACGGTGCTCGTCGTCGCATCGGCAACGCTCATCGTCGAACCGACGGACGAAGACACTGCGGTGGTGGTGGGGGTGGTGGTGGGGGTGGCGGCGGCGGTGGTCGTGGTGGTGGTCGTGGCGGTGGCGGACGCGGTCGTGGTGGTGGTGGCGGACGCGGTGACCTTCGGCTTCGCGTCGTCGTTCGTGATGGTGACGATGCCGAACGCGTCCTTGAGGTTCACGCGGCCCGCCGGCAGGAGCCGCACCACGAACACCTCGTCGGTTTCGAAGACCGCGTCGCCAACGATCGTGAAGGAGATCGTCGCCGCGGTGGCTCCCGCCGCGAAGGTCACGGTACCGGAAGCCGCACCGAGGAAGTCCTGCCCGAGTGTCGCCGCCGTTCCGACCGCCGGCGCCATGAGCTGCCAGTCGATCGTGAGCGGTGTGGTCTGCGGTGCCGAGAGCGTCACCGTGAGAGTGACCACCTTCGAGGCGCCCGCGGCACCCTCGGCGGTCGCGACATCGGAGATGGCGATGGCAGGCAACGGCGGCGCGGCACCGACGAAGGCGGTATCGTCGGTGCGGAACCGGAACGAGTCGACGGACTGCGCGACGGTGCGGCCGAACATTCCCGTCCCTCCGTCGGCCAACGGCGAGTTGTAGACGTATGAGGTCAGCACCTGCCCATTCAGGGTGACCGTCACGACCGTCGCCTTCAGCACGAGGTTCAGCGTCTGATCGACCCCCGCCGTGATGGTCTTCGCGAGAGACCGATCGACGACCCAGCCGCTGCGCGCGGACACGTGGCCGATCACGACGCGCTGCGCCGCGACATCCAGGGCGACGAACTTGAAATCGCTCGCACCGTAGTAGTCGAAAACGAGACCAGAGTAGCCGTTCGCGGCTAAGACCGCTTCGAGTTCCACGTAGCTCAGCGGGTCGAGGCGCGCGACCCCGCCACCGGTCGCGGTGTAGGAGGCGAGGGCCGCCGCCAGGCCGGTCTCGCCGACCGTGCCGACGTATCTCCCCTGAGCGAGAGTCCACGAGCCCGCCATAGGAGTGAATGCCTCGGCCACGCCGTCGTCGAAGTATTCGGCGCGGTCGAGCGTGATCGCCGGAGAGATCACCGTGAGGGCGATGTTGTCGAACCATCCGCGTGCCTGTTGCGAGCCGAACCCGACCAGACCCTTGTTCAGCGCAACGGATTCGCCGTCGAGGATACGCGGCTGGTACTGGTAGCTGAACGCGTTCCCGCCGTCGATCGTCACGGTCACCACGAGCCCGTTAACCACCAGGTTCAGGTTGTAGTACTTGCCAGAGCGCACGCCGCCTGGCACCGTGTTCTGCGCGTCGTACCACCAGCCCGACGCGTTCCGGTGGCCGATCACCACCTTGTTGATCGACTCGTCGATCCCGGCGAACCTGAAGTCGGACGGACCGAAGTAGTCGAAGACGACGAACGCGTTCGCCTTCCAGCCTCCGATCGGCTTGTCCATCGAGATCTTCGCGGCGAGCTCGTAGTACACGCTCTGATATGCATCGGAGTACCAGACCGCGACCGCATCCTGACCAGAGTCCGTCGCGGTGACCTTCAGCACACCCGACTGCACGGTGAACACGCCGGAGTCGGTGGCGAAACCCTGCAGCGTGCCGTCGTTGAAGTCGGCGCCGCGGAGAGTATCGCGCCTGCCGCCCGGGATGTTGCCGGCCTGCGGATCGGTCGGACCACCCGTCTGCGTCTGCCACTGACCGTGATCGTGCTGGGTGATCAGGCCGAGCTCGCCGTCGGGCTCTCCATTGCGCGCGGCGTCGTTGCCGGTGTCTGTCGCCCTGGTGGGATCGGCGCCCTGACTGCGCGACAGCGCGTACAGGAACTCCGGCAGCCACGGGTTGACCTGACGGCTCACCGTCGCGATGCCGAACGGCGCGAACGGCACGAGGTAGGAGTTGAACTCGCCGACCCAGTCGATGAGCCGATCTCCGCCGGTGTTGCCGATCAGGATGTCGAGGCCGGCTCCACCGTAGACACGGTCCTGGTAGCTCGAGTTCACCCCATCGGGCACGTCGTTCAGACCACCGTTCGATGCGAGCAGGTCATCGGCGTTCGAGAGGTCGTTGCCCCAGCCCGCCCAGATCGTGTCCTTGCCGGTGCCGCCGACGGACCAGTCGTTGCCGAGGTCTCCGAAGAGAACGTCATCGCCGTCGGACGGCTGGTTCGTGATGGTCTGCGTGCAGTTGCCCTGGTTGTCGACCGCGACGCAGGCGACCACCCAGTTGCCCGAGGCCGCGTCGTTGTTCAGGAAGAACGACCGGTTCCATGGTGCCGCCCCGCCCTTCCACACGGTGCCGTCGCCGTTGAAGAGGATGACGCGGCGAGGATCGTACTCGTCGTAGAGCAGGAACTCGCCGAGACGGATCTCGTTGTGGTTGTTCGAGTGCCAGGCGTTCGTATCGGCGCCGAAGTGCAGAACATCGCCCGGGTTCCAGGGGTGAGCGAAGTCGATGTACTCGAGGCCGATCGGGTCGCCGACCGGCGAGAAGTGCTGCGCGTAGCCCACACCGAGGGCTTCGGCGCCCGAGATCGCGTCGTCGCCCGCGCCACCGTGGATCCAGTCGCCGCCCCAGCCGCCGAAGACGATGTCGTCGGAGTTGTTCGCGTCGAACGTCGGCTGGTTCGCCACGTGGTGCTGGCTCATGTTCTCGTTCGGGCCGAGGTTGTAGACCGTGAGATCCGCCGCCTTCACGAGCTGGCCGGCGACGTTGATCGTGGCCGTCTGCACATCTCCCGGGGTGGAGACGAACTCGTTCAACACGTCGCCGTTGCTGTCTTTCGTGCTCGGATCGACGGTGCGGAACTTGAGGATGCCGAAGAGCGGCTCGGCGAGCTCGGCGCAGACGGCCGAGGAGTTGACAGAACATCCGGTGTTCCGGCTCGTGAAGATGCGGCCGTCGTCGCCGAGGATGCCGTCGGAGCCTGTGCCGCCCGAGATCCAGTCGTTGCCCCAACCGCCGATGAGGTCGTCGTCCTGTGCGTCGCCGTAGATCGCGTCGTGGTCAGCGCCTGTGTAGACCGTGTCGTCGCCCGTCTCACCGTGCACCTCGTCGCGACCGCCGATCTGCAGGTACTTCCAGGTGCCGGTCGCGGTGTCGAGGATCGCGGAGCACGTCGGCTGCGTTGGCGAGCCGTTGCAGTCGGAACCGATCGGGAGGCCGAAGTTCTGCGGCAGGAAGTCGGGGCCGCCGACCGTGTAGTCGAGCAGGTGCACTCCGCGCACGACGAGCTTCTGCGTGCCGTAGCTGTCGTAGTTGAAGGTGACGTAGTTCGGCTGGCCCGACCGGGTCTGGCCTGCGCCCGACGGGTTCACGTCGACATGGTTCACGCCCACGATGCGGATGATGCGGCCGTTGTCGGCGACGATGGTGTCGGCATCGCGTGCGTGCATATTCGCTGGTGTCGTGCCGTCGGCGAGGATGCCGCCGTCGAGGCCCGGGACGCCTGCGATGCCAGAGGTCTGATTGTTGACGCCGATCCGGGTGCCCGCGCCGCCGAAGAGGAGGTCGGCGCCGCGATCGTCGCCCGGCGCGTACCATGCGGCCGGTACCGGAACCCCGTCGGGACGGAGGCCCGGAGTGATCAGGCTGAAGAAGTCACTCGAGCCGCCGACGATGTCGTCCTGGCCGAGATTGCCGAAGATCCGGTCGTTGCCCGCGTTGCCCTCGAGGTAGTCCTCGCCGTCGGTGGCCGCCTCGAACGACGGCACGACCACGAGCACGCCCGTGTAGTCGCAGACCATCGAACCCGGGGCGCCAACACAGCCGAGGGGCGTGCGCGAGGCGCCCACGTGCCAGGTGAGCCTCGGGTCATCCGTCATTCTCGCGAAGGCGTCGTCGATGCCGCCATCGCCCTGGATGGTGTCGTTGCCGAGCTGGCCGAGGACCACATCGTGCGCCTGGCCGCCGGCGAGGTAGTCGTTGCCGAAGCTGCCAGCGCCCACGGCGCCCTCATCGAAGGCGAAGGTGTGGAAGAGGTTCGTGACGTCGTACTCAGCCCACCACGGTGCGCCGTCAGGGTCGCGGTAGGCGCGAGGCGTTCCATCGACGAGGAGGAGGCCAGAGTCGTCTTCTCCCACCACGCCGCCGCAGGCGTTCGGGCGGTCCGTTCGGCTGTAGAGCAGTGTGCCGCAGAGGGTCTGAAAGTGCTGGCTCGTCCAGTCGCCGGGCGTGCGCACGAAGATCACGTTGTCGCCGAAGACGATGTCGTCGGCCTCGCCGCCGTCGACCATGTCATGGCCGGCACCGCCGACCAGCACATCACGACCCAGGCCGCCGAAGACGACATCGTCGGAGCCGCGCTGGGGGTTTCGGCTCTCGATGGAGCTGATCGTCGAGATCGCGGTGGTCTGGATCCGCTGCAGACGCAGCTCGGGGAGGTTCGGGTCGGCGGTGTTGTACGCTGCCGGGCCGTTCTGCACGATCTCGCCGTGGTCGCCGAAGACGATGTCGTCGTAGACCGACTCGGGTCCGCCCACGATCGTTCCTGCGCCATCGCCGGAGAGCAGGTCGCGACCGGCGACCAACAGATCGTCGCGCACCGGTGACGGATACGGCTCGATGGTCGTGCCGTTGTTCAGGAACCCGGCGCCCGTGACCGACGGCTTCGGCGAGCGGTCGGTGACCGGGATCTCGAGTGCCCTCGTGAAGAGATTGACGTTGAGCCCCGAGTCACCGTAGATGTGATCGACGCCGCGCAGTCCCCGGATCTCGTCGTCGCCCGAGCCACCCGCGAGGTGGTCGCCCGCCTGGCTGCCGATGATGAGGTCGTCTCCGAGACCGCCGTAGGCTGAGAATCCGACGGTCGGCAGGTTGTTCGCCGCGCGGTGGGCGAAGAGTCCGGACGCGTCGATGATGTCGTTGCCCGCGTAGTCGTAGGGATGCGTGAGTCCGAGCATCCACTCGTCGTCCTCGTTCTCGGCGTCGGGGATGCGCGTGAACGGGTCGAAGGGCTTCGGGCCGAACTCCATACCGAGCACGTCGTACGGATGCCCCGAGTACCAGACCCCGTCCTGGGAGGTATCGCCGTAGACGACGAGCGGCGAGCCCGGGCCGGCCGTCTGCTCGACATCGCAGGCGATGCCGTCGATCGGGTTCACAAGGTTGCAGACCGTGATGACGTCGCCACCGATGCGGAGGCCGCCATCACGCGTCGGGTCGTACCCGGTGACGGTGAACTGCGGCGCGCTCCAGACCGCTAACCCCGCGGTGTTCAGCGACACGGTGGGCTGGAATGCGACGTTCCAGAACATCATGGTCGAGGCGGTGAGCTCCTTGATCGTGTACGTGCTCGGCATGCCCGAAATACGCACCTGCATGCCGACCGTGAAGCCGTCGGCGATGAACGAGCCGCCGTCGGCGCGCACGAGGGAGTCTGTGCGCACCTGGATCGGCGCGGTGGCGGCGACCTCGACCGGCTTCGCCACGTACACCGTCGTTGCGACCGTGCCGAGCGGACCGGCGTAGATCGGGCCTGAGAGGTGCACGACCGCGCCGTCGCCGCAGTGCGGGAACGGATCGGCGTACGGGCACGGCGCGTTGCCGAAGCCGAGGATCATACGCGTGAAGCTCTCGCCCGCGAGCCGCACATGCTGCGGACCGTTGCCGTAGGGGTTGCCGGCGACGTAGCCGCTGCCCGCGAGGAACGGCGTCAGACCCCACGGCAGACCGTCGAGGCGAGTCAGCACGAGCGCCGTGCCGGCCGGGGCGCCGGCGCCCGGCAGCGAGCGCAGCATGTCGAAGGAGTTCAGCACGGGCGAGTTGCCGCCACCGTGCACGGCCGTGATGCCGCCGTGCGGGCCGGGGACGAAGACGGTCCGTTCACCGGTCGCCGGAGCTGCGATGACGTCGCCGCGGCGAAGGGTGAGCGTCTTGCCGTCGGCAGAGATTTCCATGAGGCGCCACTGGCCGGTGAGGCCCTGGATCATCACGAGCTGCCCGACGACGAACCCGTCGTCGGCCCAGCCGCCGGTGGAGCGGGTGACCGTGCCGCCGTCGCCCTCGATGTTCGGCGTTATGACGACCGGGGTGCTCACGGTCACGGGCACGTCGGCGCCGATGATCGTGCGGAGCGATGTGCCGGTCGCCGCCGCGCCGCTCAGGAGCTGCAGGTACACGACGGTGTTGTCGGTCGTGTCGCCCGGGTCGTCGTCACCGAAGCCGACGACCTTCCAGACCCCCGTCATGCCGCTGATCGTCACGGGCATGCCGACGAGGAAGCCCTGCGCCTTCCAGTCGAACGGCGTCGGCCGGCTGAGCCGATGGGTGGAGCCGAATTGGCCGGCGGATGGCGCGAGCACGACAGTGCCCGTGAGTTTCACCGCGTCATCCGGCTGCAGCGTTCCCTGGATGTCGAGGCGGTCGTTGCCTGCGCCGAGCATGAGGTTGAAGATCTCGATCGAGGACTTCGCGCCGTTCGTCACGAACTGACCGTCGACGAACTGGACGGTGCCATAGCTGATGCCGCCGGGGAAGACCTGCGGCTCACCGAAGGTCTGGCCTTCGGCCCCGCCATAGCTCGCCCCGAAGTCGAGGTTCTTCGCCATGCCGAAACCTGCGAGCGAGGTGCTGTTCATGACCCCGCGGCCGTGCGCCTGGCTCGAGTCGTTGTAAATGTTCAACATGTCGATCTGCTTGGTCTCGGGCGCCTGCGTCGCGATCGCGAAGAGCGGGCCGTCCTGCTCGCCCGGCAGCTTCAGTCCGAGTTCGAGCGAACGGTCGGCGCCGGTGACGCCGCCCTCGACGGCGAGCGGGCCGCGGAGCTTGGAGACGAGGTGCGTCGAGGCGGGGAAGATCTTGACGCCATGACGCTGGATCGGCTGGTCGTACGCGACATCCGCTGCCAGTTCGATGTGCTTCTCGGTGGCATAGTCGTCGCCGGCCGCGACGAAGGTGACGACTGCGGCGATGCGCACGACGCTGAACTGGCCGCCAGAGGCGAACGCGGCGAGCGAGTCGCCCGAGAGGCCGAACGTTCGGAGCTCGAGCTTCTCGTCGTGGCCCGCGTTGTCGCCGCGGATCACCGCGATCTTCGCGCGGACGCAGGTGCCGCCCTGGCAGATCTCGACCCACTGGCCCTCGAGGAACCCGTCGGCGAGCCAGCTGCCCGAGAGCGGGCGCATGAGGCGCCAGGCGCCGCCGGCGAGCTCGGTCGTCGCGGTGCCGTCCCAGCTGCCCGAGCGGGCGAGGAGGTTGATGCCCGCACCTGTGCCCGAGCCGCACGCCCCGACGGACGCGTCCAGCGCGAGCGTCTTGCCGTCGGGGCCGACGCTCACGATCGTGTAGACGGTCACGCCACAGGAGGAGATGCGGATGCGCTGGCCGGCGACGAAGCCCTCGTCGACGAAGCTGCCGAGGTCGCTGCCGTTCGCACGGGAGACGGTGGTGCCCGCGAAGCTCAGGTTGCCGAGGAATCGGCGGCTCGGGATGTCGCCACCGACGAGCTGGTAGCCGGCCGGGGTGACCGAGACTCCGTCGACCGAGACCACGTCGACGAGGCCGTCGGTGATCAGGGCGATCGTGACGATGCCGTTCGGCGCCTTGGTGAGCCGGATCGTGTAGCCGTCGGTGCCGCCCGGAATCGTGCAGGCCACGTCGCCGCACCTGATGACGACGGTGTCGGTGCCCGTCGGGAGGCTCACGACGTTCGGGGTCTCGTCGTCGTAGACGAGCACGTCGGTGCGCTGCGACGCGCTGCGGAGGTTCGGGAAAGGGTAGGCGGATGCCGCCGCAGGCGCCGTGAGCAGTGTGTCGAGCTGGTAGTTGATGACGGCGGTCAGCGGGTCGCCAGGGTCGGAGTTGTTTCGGGCGTGCACGATGATGCGGAGCGGGACGCCCCAGTCGTCGTGGTCGAAGCTCACCGCGTAGTAGGTGCCGCCTTCGCCGTCGGAGAACTGCTGCCAACGGTCCGCGGGAATCGCAGAGAAGTCGAGGGTGATGAGACGTTGGCTGTCGGCGTCCATCCAGATCCTGACCCAGATGGTGTCGCCGGCTGCGGGCTGCTTCGCGAGGGAGAGCAGGATGTCGTCGGTGCGCTCGGTCGCGGCGCTTCCCTCGATCACGATGGTGCGACCGTCGAGAGCGCTTCCGCCTGGGGTCACGGGCACCGCGTACACGCCCGGGGTGTCGTTGTCGTAGACGAGGGCGTTCACCTGACGTACGGCGGCCCCGTCGAAGCGGAGGTCTTCGCTGAGCACCGAGTGCTGGATGACCACGACGCGGTCGCCCTCGGCGCGCGGATCGTCGACCGCCCACAGGTAGACGCGCTGCGGGGTCTTCCAGTCGTCGCCGACCGTGGTGAAGGTGAGCACGACCGCGCGTCCGGCCTCGTCGACGACGACGCCGTTGACGATCTTGTGCCGCTGGAACTCGCCGAACTCGTCGCACTGGCTGTCGCTCGTTCCGATGCAGAGCCAGACGGTGTCGCCGATGCCGTCGACGAGCGGCTCGGGGTTCAGATCGGCGCCGTTCGCCTCCTGCGAGGGCGACCGGGCCGCTGAGACGGTGACGTAGACGTTCGCAGTGGGCTTCACGGCGAGTTCGACGGTGTAATAGTCGTAGCTCTTGATGACGGCGGTACCCGCAGCACCCTCGCGCACCGCGGTGCCGCCGATGTGCTCGCGAATGACGACGATGCCGCCCTCGCCGGTCGCGAGGTTGTAGGGCACGCCGTCGGTCGGCAACCCGTCGTAGCCGGGGTCGTTCGGTGCGGTCACGATGTGGTCGACAGCCCCCGACAGGCCCTCGAGCTCGCGCGTGACGATGTCGGCCGTGACGTCGCCCGTGACGCTGATGAGGTCGGAGCCGAGTCCGCCGATGACCCGATAGGCCACGCCGTACGCCGTCGACTGCACGAAGAACTGGTCGTCGCCCTCAAGCCCGTCGATCTCTACGATCTCGATCGTCGCGTACTTCACGTTCAGGCCACCGCCGTAGATGGCTTTGTCGGTGATCGCGAAGTCGTCGGCGAACTCGGTACCGAGGATCACGAGCTTGTCGAAGCCGGTGCCGCCGTCGACGTTCACGGGGGCGTTCACGTTGTACTGCACCTCGTCCTCGCCGCCGCCGGCGCGGATGTCGAGGGGGCGTGAGGTCGAGAACCCGAGGCCGATCACGGGCACCGCTATGCCATTCGCGTCGAGCGGGATGACGTCGTCCTCCCACATGGCGTTGTCGAGGTCGATGTTCGATCCGGTCGCGTGGTGGTAGGTGATGTGGGCATCGGCGTTGTTGCAGACACCGTCGCCGTCGTTGTCGAACCGCCACGCCCCTCCGCCGAGCTCGCAGCTGCCGAACATGGCCGTCACGCCGCCGACGGTGTTCAGGCGGGAGCCGTTGACGGTCGGGAACACGCCGTTCGCCGGGCGGTAGTCGACATCGCTCAGCGTGCAGCCGGGAGTCTGGTCGGCGTTCGTGTCGCAGACCGCGGCGATCGCGAAGGCCCGTACGACGAACAGATCGTTGTGGTCGTCGCCGTTCAGCTGGATCTCGGCCTGGTTCGAGTAGACGGTGAACCGGTCGTTGCCGGTGCCGCCTGTCGCGAGCAGCGGCGCGTGCGTGCCCGGGCTCAGCCAGCCGCGGCTGGTGGGCACGAGCGACGGGAAGGTGTCGGCCGGCAGCAGTGCGCCGCCATCCGGCGCCGACTGCCCGTCGCGCTGGGTGCCGAAGATCTGGCCGATCTGGAAGGTGTCGTTGCCCGCCCCGCCGTCGAGCGTGATCGTCGCCGTCGTGTCGTCGACGTAGAAGGCGTCGTTGCCGCCCTGACCGAAGACCGTGATGCGGCCGTTGATGGAGGTGTCGTAGTTGATGCGCTGCACGAGCGCGCTCGGCTCGTTGCCCGCGATGCGATCGCGGTAGCTGCCGATACCGCCGTCTGCCGCTCCGGAGCCGGCGAGGAGTGCCACGAACGCCGGGTGGTTCGCGATCTCGGTGGGGGTGAGGCATCCGCTCGGCACGTCGGCGCTCAACGCGAACGGGCTCTCGTTGTCGATGCACTTCAGTGCCCGCAGCAGGAAGATGTCGTCGGCCGCGGCGTTCGTCGTGGTGCCCGGCAGGTATCCGTTGTAGGCCGCGGCGAGGTTGTCGTACCCGTAGATCGCGAGCTCGTCGACACCCGCGTCCGGTGCGCCCGTGTCGAGCACGTTGACGACGTAGTTGCGGATGTTGCCGTGGCTGCCATTCGTGTACACGGCGTAGTGGTCGCTCTCGCCCTGGCCGTCGAGGTTCAGGGTGTGGCCGGCGCCGATGCCGGTCTGCAGACCCGTCGGGCTCGTCACGACGTTCATCGACTGCAGGTACCAGACCGTGACGCGGTCCTCGCCGTCGGCGGTGCTCGAGGCGAGTGTCGCGTTGCCGTGGATCGTCGTCTTGGAGCCGAGGAAGATGTAGCCCGGATCGCCCAGCTGCTCCTTGTTGAGCGCTGCGTTCGTCGTCTGCGCGAGGTCGAGGCCGCTCGGGTCGCCGAGGTCGATGAGGTCGACGTCGCTTCCGCCCCAGACGTTCGTCTGGCGGCCTGCCACCGGGTTGGCCGTCGACGGGGCGCATGCGCCCATCGGCTCGTCGCCAGGACCGCCAGGGGTCAGCACGCAGTCGGCGATGATGCGTCCGCGGAGGATCATGCTCGTGCCGAACTCGTCGCTCGGGTCGGCGAGCGTGCCGTTCGTGTCGTCGTTGCCGAAGTCGCCGCGGATGTCGATCGAGAGATCGGCGAGGATCTGCGAGCTCTGGTGCAGGGTGACATCGTCGCCGACTCGGAGCTCGACACTGCCCTGCTCGGCGAGGATCGTGGCGTTCGCGATGACGCGCGGGGCGTCGGCGTCGCTGTTCGGCCCCCGCGTGTTCGACTCGGCGAAGCGGGCGGTGCCGTCCTTGACCAGGTAGAGGTCCTCGTCGGTCTGGCCGGTCTCGCGGACCGTCAGCCGGATGCTCCCCGTGAGGGAGTGCGCCAGAACGAGGCGCAGATAGGCGTCCGTCTCGGTGAGGTAGATGCCCTGCGTGGCTTCGAGGGCCACGTCGTCACCGGCGGTCGAGAGGGCCGCGTCTGAGGTGCCGTTCAGGTTGTTGCCGCAATTGAGGTTGACGCACTCGAACGGAGGCGCACGACCGGAGTCGATCATGACGTCCTTCGACTGCAGGCCGATGGAGCCGCCGTTCGCGTCGATGTCGACCGCCTGGCCACGGATGTCGTCGCCGTCGTCGAGGCGGGCGTTGAGCACCGAACCGGCCGTGGCGCGCACCGAGACGTTGCCGGTGGCGAGCGACGCGCTGCCCGCGGTGAAGACCTCGGAGAGCGGCAGATCACCGGTCAGCTCGTCGATGAAGATGCCGAGGGTCAGCTCGTCGTCGGACGCCGTGTCGTACGCCTTCAGCACGCCGTCGGACACGTCGTCCCACGTCGGGTCGAGTACCGAGGTGTTGATCTCGAGGAAGTCGGTCGGAAGGCCGATGCCGCCGACGCCGCCGTCCTCCCCCGCGTACATCGTGATGTTGACGCCGGTGACGTCGATCGTGGGGCGGCCGTCTGCGTCGAGGATCCGCATCGGCGAGTGCAGCGTCACGTCTCCGTTCGTCGAGTGGATGTGGCCGACGAGCAGGTCGCCCACGAGCTCGGTGGCGGTGATGTCACCATTGGTGCGGATGAAGATCTGGCGCACGTTCACGGCCATGCCTGGGTCGTCGACGGGCGACGCGATCGGGCTTCCGCCGCTCCACGCGACATCCGTGTCGATGACGATGTCGATCGTCGTGTCCGGCGTCGCATCGGCCGTCACCGCGTGCGATCCGCTGTCGATCTGCGTCGTGAAGCAGGTCTTCGGCTCCTCGCCGCCGGTCGTCACGTGGCAGATGTCGATGTCGTCGCCCGCGCGTACGGCGGTGAAGTCGTACCTCGAGTCGATCTCACCGTCGTTGTCGGTGCCGAGGGCGCGGAGGATGTGCGCGAGGCTCGGGTTCGAGCCGTCCGGCCGGAAATGCGTCTCGTATGTGCCGGAGCCGTTGCCGCAGGCGCCGCCGGGGCACGGCGAGAGCGGACCACCGTCGGTGAGCGCCGGATTGTACGTGTTCGGGAACGTGAAGTGATAGTACGGCGTGCCGGGGTTGTACAGCTCGACCTCGACGAGCGTGAGCGAGCCCACGTCGTCGCCTGCCTTGCTGTCGTTCAGCACCAGGTCGACGTCGTCGCCCGCGTTGACGTGGTCGATCACGACGGTGATCGCGTTGCCGAGCGCCTCGTCGGTGCGACGGAAGACCGTGAGGTCGAGCACCGCGTCCGCGCCTGCGTCGACCGTGACGACGACGTCGTAGAGGCACGGCGCGGCACCGAGTCCGAGGTCCTGGCAGAACGCGGGGTCGGGATGGATGAACTTCACGAGCTCGACCATGATCGGGTTGCGCTCGAGGTCGGGGTTGGCGTGGGTTGGGCTCTGGTGGCCGATGTTCCCGCGCGGGGCATCGAGGTCGAGCACGTTCGTGCGGATGAGCTCGTTGCCGGGGCCCGAGAGGATGTCGCCCGACGCGTTGGCGATGCGCGTCGTGCCGATCGGGTTCTCGACGTAGTCGTCGAGCCGGATGAACGGATTCTGCACCGGGCAGGTGAACGCGCACGTGTTGGTGATCAGCACGAGCGTCGGCGGGAACTTGTACCCGATGTCGAAGTCGAACGACGGTGCGGGCGCACCCGAATCGAGGCCAGGGGTGTTCGTGCCCGTGCCAGCGGGGATGTGATCGACACGGATGTCGATGAGCGGCGAGTTCAGCGTGTTCACGACATCGATGATGTTCGTGACCATGTTGTAGTGGGAGGCGTTGACGAGCTTCACGAAGTCCCAGGTCTGCTGGAACTCGAAGACGCCGCCGCGGCCCCAGATGTCGCCGAGGGGTGCGCAGCCGCCGCCGTTGGCCCCGCAGACCCCGGTGAGATCGTTGGCGAGGAAGCGCGCGTTCGCACCGCGATCGTAGACGATGTCATCGACATAGAAGGTGCCGCCGGTGAGCGTGCCCTGCGTGTGCACGCCGGTGACGGGGTTGTCCTCGAAGCAGCTCGTCATGCCCGTGTCGTTGCAGACCTTCACGTTCACGATCTTCGTGATCGTGCCGCTCGCGTCGATCTCGAGCCACGGACTCGGCTCGCCGAGCATGATGACGCGGACCTCCCAGAAGATCTGCCGCTTCACGGTCGAGGCGCCGTGCTCCGAGGCATTGCCGAAGTCGAGGAATCCGCCCGACCGCGAGTCGTCGCGGTTGAAGCTTCCGGAGGTCGCCTTCTGGTTCACGGCCACCGTCAGGTCGGCGGTGCGGATGACGGAGCCGGGCAGGCCGTCGACCTTCGCGGTGGTGTCGACGTCGATGGTCGCATCGCCGTCGGTGTCGCCGCCGAAGCATCCACAGCCCGCGTGTGCGTGGGCGATGACGTTGTAATTGCGGTACTCGGCGTTCAGGAGCGTCGCGACCTGCCCGTTGATCTTGGCGGTGCCGCGCAGGGTGACGAGCGCGGCGCCCAAGATGTGGACGTAGGTCTCGGCGTCGGAGTTCGCGCCGAAGGCGGTGGCGTGCGTGTCGGAGCGGGCTTCGATGCTGACGGGGTCGACGACCGCGTTGAGGGCGACGAAGCGGCCGGTGACGTCGCCGGCGATGTCGGCGAGCGTCGACGCCGAGGCGCCCCAGAGGTTGTACGCGGTGCCACTCCAGGTCTTGGATGCGCCGTCGCCGACGTGGAAGTCGGTGTAGGTGTCGGCGTTGACCCCGAGGCCGCCGACGTCGGCGGTGCCCGCCGCGTACCCGAAGATGCTGGTGTGCGCCTCGACCGTGGCGTGGTCGCCGGCTGAGATGGCTCCATCGACGTCGGCAAGCGTCACGTAGTCGAGCCGCGCGGTCTCGCCGCCGCTGCCACCGGCGAAAAGGCCACCCGATCCCGAGGAGGCGATGATGATCGGGTGCAGGGAGCCGTTCGCGATCACCGAGGTGTCGTGGACCGAGGTGAGGACCGCGCCGGATGCCACGATGACGGTGCTGCTCAGGTAGACGTCGGTCTCGGCCTCGGCGCCGTTCACCGAGATGAGGCCGCCGCTGTCGTTGGAGGAGACGGTCTTCGCGTCGGAGTGCCCGTCTGTGGTGATGACGATCGCGTCGGCCGTGACCTGGGCGTTCGCGCCGACCATGGCCGAGACGGTGGCCTTCGAGACCGCCCACGACTTCGCCGTGGAGACGCTGATCGCGCCTCCTCCGCCGCCGGTGGCCGAGGCCGAGACGATCTGATCGCCGCCGACCGCCGAGAACGGGATCGCCTGTCCGATGCCGTCGAGCTTCTCGCTCTTCGGCGCCGGCCCCGCGACGGGTGCGATGGCGAAGACGAGCTGCTGCACCGTCGCACCCTGGCTCGTGAGGTTGATGCCCTCCGTGCGGAGCTGGTGGGGTCCGCCGGTGAACGAGAATCCGATGCCGTCGATCGTCGTCGCGCTATGCGTGATGAGGATCGCGGGGCCACCGTTCGAGTTCGACAGCTGGTAGCCGGCCGCGTCGCACCCGCCCGCTGGGCATCCGACGACGAAGTAGCCGTTGCCGTCGACGAGCCCGTTGATCGGCGCATTGTTCGCCCTGGTCAGGGAGTGCACGACGAGTGGGCCGGATGTCGCGGGGTTCAGCACGATCGGCACGATCGACTGAGCCGAGCCGCCGCAGTCCGCGGCGAGTCCCGTCGCGTGGCACTTGCTGTCGGCCAGCTGATAGCTGCTGCCCGACTTGCGGATCACCCAGTAGTAGACACCGTTCACGAGGCCGCCGATCGCCGCTCCGCTGGACGCGTAGAGCACGAGTTCGCCGCTGGCGAGGCCGATGTCGTCGAAGCTGTCGTTGTGATCGGCGTCGACGGCGAAAGAGATGTTGTTCGTGTTGCTGCCGACGGTCGGCTGCCACTGCTTGGCGCCGTCGTTCCAGAACGTGTTGACCTGCCCTCTGCTGAACGTCGCGAGCGGCGCCAGCGCGTGGTAGCTGACGTAGTCGCCATTGCCGAATCCGCTCGAGCCCCCGATGACGTGCGTGCCATTGTCGACAGCACTCGCGTTCACCGTGTCGGTTACCGTGGTGAAGCCGATGGGGCGGAGCTTGATCTTGTAGTCGTCGACCGTGAAGACCTCGTAGAGGGTGCCGGCCGACAACCCACCGATCGCGCTCAGCGGGTTGCCGCTCACCAGCTGGTAGAGCAGCACGTCGCCGGTGTTCAGCAGGTGCTTGCGGAGTCCGAAGTCGATGATGTCCTTCGCGGTGTCCACGTTCGAGCTGCTGAACACGACGCCGAGTTGCACGGTGTCGCCGTCCATGACGATCACCGCGTACTGGCGGCCGGGTGTCAGGCCCGAGATGGTCGGCTGTCCAAGGGTGTTGTAGGTGACGACGTCTCCGGCGGTGGCGTTGTGCGTCGAGCTGAACGTGATGGAGTGCGTCGCGCCGTCGACCCCGTTGACAGCGTCGAACGTGCCGTCCGAGGCGGCCGGAAGCGGCGGGTTCGACGAGGCTTTCAGCGTCACCGTTCCGTTTGCCGTGATCGAGGCGCCGCCGGTGATGAGCGCGCTCGCTGTCGGGGTCATCGATGCGCGTGCCTTGAAGGTCGACACGTTCAGGATGCCACCGGTCGCGCTGTACGTGCTCGCGTCGGCGTCGTTCGAGCTCGTGGAGGTCGCGGTGATGTGGCCGTTGACGATGATGACGGATGTCGCGCCGCCGAGCGTCGCCGTGACACCCGGCGTTCCCTGGGCGGTCGAATCGGAGTCGGCGATCGTGATCGCGCCGCCGCCGATGTTCTTGATGCCCGCTGTGGCGATGTCGTTGGCCTGCGCGAGCACGGTCAGGGTGGTCGCGCCGCTCAGATAGTTCACGCCGTCGAACACGCGAACGTGGCCGAGGAGGTTCGCCTGCGTGGTGCCGGAAGCCGTCGCACTCGGGTTCGAACTCGGCGCGATGCTGATGAGGGCGCCTGCTGTGCGCTGATAGTAGGACTCCGCGTAGTTGCCCGAGAGCGCCTGGAGGCTCACGACGCCGTTCGGTGCCGCGAGGGTCGCACCCGCCTCGACCTCGGCCTTCGTCGTCGCCTGTGCGACAGCGTGCAGCGAAGCGGTGCCGATGGCAAGGAGCAGCGAGGCGGAGACCTGCTTCACCGAGGCATCCACGAGGTTCTCGGAGAGGAACCTCGTGCCGTCGAAGTTGTGCCAGGCAAGCACGGAGGCGTTGGATCCGGTGCTCCGCACCGTTCCGGTGCCCGTGACCGCGGTGCGGATGTTCGAGGAGTCCGTGGCGTTGATGTTCGCCGTGCCCGCGGCCGCGAATGCGGCCAGCTGCAGGGCACGGTACTCGGCGATGGCGGAGGTGCGGACATCCGACTTCACGACCACTGGGCCGCTTCCGATGAGCGAGCCGCCGACGAGCGTGTTGACGGTCGGGTTCACGGTGACGGTCTGGTTGCCGACGGTCACGGCGACACCGAGCGCCCCGCTGAATCCACGACCCTGAGCGAGGGCCTTGACGGCGACCGCACTCAGCACGTTCGCTGTCCCGATGGTGCCGGAGGTGCCGTTGAACTCTGCGTTCACACCGCCGCCGGAGGTCGCGGTCCCGCTCACGACGCCGATGCCGGCACCGAGGCCGGCGGCGAGGGCGAAGCCGTCGACCTGCGAGTCGCCGAACGAGCGGGCGACGACGTTCAGGGAACCGGTCGCGGTGACGGCGGTGCCGAAGCCGACGACCGCCTTCACGGTCGGCGAGTTGATCGCTTCCGCCGAGCCGCCCGCGATGCCGGCGATCAAGGCGACGGAGCCGAGCGAGACCCGGGCGAAGGCCGGCGCGACGACGGTCGGGGTCGCGTCGCCGATGACCGTGTTGTAGGTGTACGTCGGTGCGACAGCCACGCCGTTCAGATCGGCGTTCGCCCGGGCGAGCAGCATGACGACGGCCCCACTCAACGTTCCGCCGCCGACAGTGAATGCTCGGACGGTCGGGCGGAGGTCCGCCTTCGTCGAGGTGATGCCGACGCCGACGCCGAGGGACGCGCCGAAGCCGGCTGCATCCGCGATCGCGGTGGCGATCGCCGCGGCCTCGAGTCGCACGGCGCCGCCGCCGCCGGCGATCGCCTGCGCCTGGTCGCCGAGGTAGGCGAGCACAGTCGGCGTCGACGTCGCGGTCGCCTTCACGACGGCGCCTGAGAAGCCGATGCTGAATCCGGCCGCGACCGACGAGGCATACGGCTTGGATGTATACGAGGCGGTGACCGTGATACCCGTGCCGGAGGTCGTCACGTTCGTCGGGTCGCTGCCGTCTGCAGCGGTGACTCCTTCGGCCGGACCGATCCAGCTCGCGACCGTCGTGGTATCGGTCGCGCGGACCTGGGCTCCCGAGACGCCGATGATCGTGACCTGCACGGCCTTGCTCTCGACCGACGGGGTGCTCGTGCCGCCCGCCGTGAGAGCGACGCTGCCGGCGGAGACATCCGCCCGGTCGTCGATGTGCGCGGCGATGGTGCCCTCTGTCGTCGACTCGAGGTCGACGAAGGAGATGCTGATCGGCGAGAGCGAGAAGTTCGTGGCCGAAGCCGTCGCGTTGGCTACGCGGTTCGCGGTGAGCACCGCGGCGCCCGACCCGAGCGTGACGGTCTCGTCGAAGCCGATGTACACCTCGGTCGTGCCGCCGACCTTCGCCAGCGGGCCGGCGACGAGCACGCCGGCGAGGGCCGAGATGCCCACCATCTTCGCCTCGGCCTCGGCGTCGGGAGTGGCGGTCGCTGTGATGTTCAGCGAACCGGCGGTGACGGTCTTGCCGTTGCCGACGAACGCACGCGTGATGCCGAGCACCTGCGCATCGGGCTGCAGGAGCGCAATGGTGAGGCCGCCTCCGACGCCGCCTCCGGCTGCTGCGGTCGCATCGTCGTCCGAGGTCGCACTCACCGTCACGGCACCGGATCCGACGGTCGCGCCGCCGATGCCCGCCTCGGTCGTCGCGGTGACCTCGGCGAGCGCGTAGGCGACGGATGCCGCCAGGATGCCGACGGCGATGATCTCGGAGGCATCCGCCGTCGCGGTGTTGTGCGAGTTCGCCGCCGCCGTCGCCGAGGTGCCGTTCGTGAGCTGGCCGAGGTAGGTGGCGCGAGTCGCGCCGCTCACGCGGGCCTTCGGTAGCTTGACGTCGATCGTGAAGAGGCCGATCGTGGGCCCGTCGGACTCTGAGATCGCCGTGTAGCTCGAGTCCGCCGTGACGATGAGCGCGCCAGAGGTGTTCGCGGTGCCGCCATCGCCCCCGGCGATCGTGTCGGCCGCGACGTCGGCGATCGTGGAGGTACCCGAAAGGGTGAGCGCGCCGATGCTGACGAAGGTGCTGTCGGCGTCGGCCAGCATGACGGAGTCGGCGTTGACGGCGACGGAGCCCGAACCGGCGATCACGCCGTTGAGCTTCGCGATGACGTCGCCCGTGATCGTCGCAGTGGCGATGACGAGGCCGGCGGAGATGCCGCCGAACGATCCGCCATAGACCTTCGCGAGCGCGTAGTTCTGCTGGCCGTTGCCGCCGGTGGTGAGCTGCGAGTCGATCGAGACGGCGCCCGAGACGTTGATGGAGGCGTTCGTGTCGACGACGGCGACGGTGTCGCCGCTCACCTCTGCCTCGGAGACGACCGCGGTGCCCGAGAGGCCGAGCGAGACCGTGACGACGTCGGTGTCGCTGACCGCCTGGTTGCGGCCGCGTGCCTGCACGGTGAGGCTCGCGGTCTTCGTGCCGGTGCTCGGGATGGCACCGTCGAAGAAGGCCTTCGTGCCACCGGCGACGATCGCCGTGCTCCGCTGGATGCTCACGCTGGCGCCGAGTCCGGCGCCGATGGCGGTGGTCGTGGCCGTCGCCGAGTTCGTGGAGGTGGCCGTGAGGAGAACCGCTCCACCGGGCGCGCTCACCACGGAGCCGGCCAGCACGAGCGCGTCGGTCGCGGCGGCGGCGGCGATCTCTGCTGCTGCGACGTTCACGGCGACGGCGCCGAGGCCGCCGATCGAGACGATGACCACCTCGGTCGTCGCCGTGTTGTGGCTCATCGCGGAGACGGTGACCCCTGCTGCGCCCGCGGTGAGGTCTCCCTGCACGGAGGCGGTGGTCGCGCCGGCGACGAGCGCGGTCGGCACCGAGACGCTGACGCCGAAGAGCGCGCCGCCTGCGCCCATGCCGGTCGAGGTGGCGGCGGTGTTCGCCGACTCGGCCACGAAGCCGATCGATCCGTTGCTGACGATCGACTGGTCGTCATCGGCGTCGGTGGAGCGGGCCTCCACGACGGCGGTGGAGCGCACCTGCGCGTCTGCGACGCTGACGGCGATGCCCGCGAGTCCGGCGCCGGCGACCACGACGAGGTCGGTCGATGCATAGTTGGCGCCCTTGGCCTTGACCAGCACCGAGGCCGAGCTCGTGACGTTGCCGTCGAGGTGGGCTTTGACCGCCCCTGCGACCACGGCTTGGGCGGCGAAGACGGCCCCGCTGGCGAAGAGTGCGGCTGCGACGTTCAGGCCCCCCGCGATGGCCTCGTTGCGGAGGTTTGGACCCTTCAGCTCGGCGAGCACGGTGACGGCGCCGCTCGAGGTGATCGAGGCGCCGGCCGTGACGACGGCGGTGACGTCGGCTCCGGCCGAGATCTCGGCGACGGCGACGGCCACGTTGACGCCGAGCCCCGAGATCCCGATCACCAGGACGTCGGCCTTCGCCCGGTTCTCGGCGATAGCGTGCACGGCGACACTCGACGAGCCGGCGATCGTCCCGCTCACGGTCGCTGTCGTGTGCCCCGAGACCGTGGCGATCGGGATCATGGCGGCAATGGCGGCGAGGCCGACGGCGACGCCGGGCGTGTCGGCCGAGACCACGTTGCGGGCGTCGGCCTCCACCAATACCGCACCGGTGGTGTTCACGGACCCGCCGAGCTCCGACTCGGTGTCACGGTCGCTCGTCGCGATGGAGATCGTGAATCCGACCGAGACACCGCCGCCGACGGCGACGTTGACGGTGTCGCCGTGGATCGGCTGGCGGTCGCCGAGCGCCTTCACGGTCACGCCGCCCGGCATCACGACGGTGCCGTGCGCGAACGATGCGGCCCGCGTGGCTCCCGAGTACTCGACGATGGCGACGACTCCGCTGAGCGCCAGACCTGCGCCGGCGACGACGCCGATTGCGAGCGCGGTCGGGTCGAAGTGGTCGGTGGCGTTGACGCCGATGCCGCCGACAGGTCCCGATGCCCCGATGGAGACGTCGCCGATGAGCGCTTTCGTGTCGCCGCCGATGTCGATGACGGAGACGGCGGCGCCGAGGGCGCCCGCCGCGAGCGTGATGCCGATCGCGTATCCGGCGATGGTCTTGCTGGAGACCGCCGCGACCTCGATGCCACCGCCGGCCTGCGGGATCGCCGCGTCGTCGTCGATGTGCGCGGTCTGCTTCGAGGTGTCGGTGAGCACCAGGATCTGGCCGGCGATCGCGACCGCGCCGACCGCGCCGGTCACCGCGAAGACCAGCACGTCCTCGTCGAGCTCCGCCGACACGACGACCTTGCCAGCCGCGGAGACGATCGCCTCGCCGTAGATGCCCGCGTCGACGTTGCCGGCGATGTTCAGGATCGCGATGCCCGCGCCGATGGCGCCCGCGCCACCGGCCACCGCGCCGGCGAGCACGAACACGTCGACCCGCTCGTTGGTTCGCACCCGCACGTCGGCGAGCATCGAGTGCACCGAGCCGTAGATGCCTGCTGAGACCCCGGACGGGGGCGCCGCTTGCGTGAACTGGTCGGCGGTTGGGCTCGTCGCCGTGTATGAACCGTTGACACTCGAGTCGGATGCCGCGGCGCCGCCGAACACCCGGAAGCGGTAGTCGTCGTCGGCATTCGCCCAACGCGCCGTGTCGATCGTCGGGCTCGAACCGGAGACGAAGGTAGACGTGGCGCGGTACCGGTGTCCGCCGAAGGTGACATAGTCGCCGGTGTCGTAGAGGGTTGCCGTGACGAACGCCGGGGTCGAGTCGGCGGGTGCGCCGTCGAGCGCGGACTTCCAGCCGTCTTTCACCGCGTACCAGCTCGAATTGTGCGCGGGGTCGGCACCGCCGTTCGAGACATCCGCGGTCGCCTGGTACTTCACGCCGTCGAGGGTGACGTAGTCACCCTTGACGTAGTTGACCGCATTGCTCCAGACGGATGCCGGTGTGTCGCTGCCAGTGCCTGAGGCGACCTGGTCGGCCTGATGCTGCCCGTTCGTGCCCTCGCCGTTCGTGGCGTTCTGCGGCACATCCTGCTGCCACTTCGTTCCATCGGTGCCGGGCTGCACGCCGGTGCTGTTCGCCTTCGCGACCCAGGTGGCGCCGCCGGAGGTCACGACGTCGCCGGTGTCGTACGGGGTGGATCCGAGCCAGGGGCCGCGCTTCGGGCCGGTCGCGTCGGAGGAGTAGCTCGCGGTCGGCGCCGTGCCGATCGACCAGACCGAGACCGCCCCGGCGACGCCGACGAAGCCGCCGCCGATCGAGACGGCGTAGGACTGCACGTGCTTGATGGCCAGGGCGTTGACGGCGACGCTGCCCTGCGCCCAGACATCCGTGCCCGTCGCGAGGTAGCCCGTGACGCTGATGCTCGCTACGCCGATGTCTATACCGCCCGCGGCGCCGACGAATCCACCCGCGACACCGCCCGCGAAGGTCAGCGAGTCGAACAGGTCGGTCGCTGTGACCGAAACGCCCTGGCCGGCGCCGACGCCGGCGACGATGGTGCCTGCGCCCTGATTGATCTTCGTGCCGAGGTCGATGTAAGCGAGGGTCGTGACGGTGAAGACGTTGACGCCGATGTTGGCGGTGACGCCCACGAAGCCGGCGCCGACGCCCGCCACGAGACCGAAGAGCTTTTCGGTCGAGTCGGACTGCACGGCGAGCCCGTGGAACAGCGCGGTCGGGAACCCGTTCGTGCCGAGCGTGCCGTTGCTGACGCCGGTGAGCCCGCCGCCCAGCGCCTTCACGACCACGGTGTTGTTCTGGCCGAGGTACGCCTTCGTCTCCTTGGTGACGACGGTGACGCTGACGCCGACGCCCACGCCGACGTATCCGGCGGCGATCGAGGCGGTTATCAGGATGAGCTTCGAGTCTGCGGAGGCGAAGACGCCGATGTTGTTGTCGGCGCGCAGCGTGTCGCCGATGCCGGTGTAGGCGTTCGTGAACTCCTTGATCACCGAGACACCGACGGTTCCGGCGACGCCGACGGTGCCGCCACCCGCGGCCGCGTTGATCGAGACGACCGAGTCGCTGGCGTTCGCCCTGATCTCGATGTTGTTCTTCGCGTTGACCACGACCCCGGTGCCGAGGAACGCATCCGTGTGGAGCTCGACGACCCGCACCGCCGCGGAGGCACCGACGCCGGCCGAGCCGCCGATCGCGATCGAGGCGGCGATGCCGAGGGTACGGAAGTTGTCGACGGCTGAGACCAGCACTGACTGGTTGCCCGATGCACCGGCGTCGTTCGCGGCGCACAGGAGGTCGCCCAACGCGCAGTTGATGCGCGCACCGCTGCCGATCGAGGCGGTCGTGTGCACCGTGACGACGGCGATGGAACCCGAGAGGCTCACGGCGGCCGTGCCTGCCCCGCCAGCGGCGATGCCGATGGAGCCGAGGTAGTCGCTGTTCGAGGCTACGATGGCGACCCCGCCGAAGCCGGCGCGCACGGGTGCGGTGATCACCTGAGGTCCCGACTCGGCGGCGTTGCCGGCCGGGAGCATTCCCGAGGGCACGAGGCTGTGCGAGCGTCCGCTGCCGGTCGACGTGAAGTCGATCGGCGTGCCGCGGGCGATGTCGGCTGGAGTGTTGCAGTCTTGCTTCTTGCCGGTGGCCTCGCACTTCGTGCGCACGAGCTGCACGTGGTTCAGGTCGACCGGGTCCGCCGGGTTCGTCGTGAAGAAGTAGTAGCTCGCCCCGTCGACGAGCCCGCCGATGGGGGTGCCGCCGCCGGCGCTGTAGACCACCGGGTCTCCGTTGTGGAGCGTCATGGGGGTGGTGCCGTCGTCTTCGTAGAGGACGTACGGCAGCACGATGTAGTTGGATCCGACGTTGACGGCGTATTCCGCGGTGAACCTGGCTGAGACGTCCGAGGCGACGCCGGGTCGCGTGGTGGCGACGAACCGGTGGTTCTCGCCCATCTTGGCGCCGACGGGCAGGCTCAGGCCGCAGACGAGGAGGGGGTCGGCGCAGTTCGGGTTCGCCGGGGGGCCGCGCTCCAGGTACAGCCGGATGTCGGTTGCGGACACCGGGATCACGTAGTACGTCGCGCCGTCCGTGAGACCTGCGATCGGGGCGCCTCCGCCCGCGTCGTAGACGACCTGCTGGCCAAGCTGGAAGCCATGGTTGTAGCCGAGCCGGATCGTGGCGCCGTCGGCCTGCAGGCCTTGCGAGCCGAGCGGGAACGGGTTCGGGAACGGCACCGGCCAGCCGCCGAGCGTGCCGCGCGGGTCGAAGCGCACGTCGGTGCCCGTCGTCGCGTAGCTGCCCGAGTTCACCGTGGAGTGGGTGATGTGCCCCGCCAGCGCGAGCGCGGTGACGCGAGCGCCGGCGCCGATGAGCGCGGTCGTCGTCTTGGTCACCACGGGCACTGCGACGCCGGCGCCGACAGCGGCGGTGCCCGCGACCGAGATGTTGCCGGCGATGGTGAAGAGCGACATCGCCTCGTCGGCGGAGACGATCACGTTGCCGCCGGCGCGCACGTCGGCATTCGTGCCGATCGTCGCCGTTGTCGTGATGGTGATGACGGGCACGGTCACGTTCACATTGACCGCTGCGGTGCCGCCGCCTCCGCCGCCGACCGAGATCGAGGTGAGGTCGTCGCTCGAGTTCGCGATCACGACGACGTCGCCGTTCGCGCGCACGACGGCGCCGCTGCCGATGGACGTGGCCGTCGTCTTGTTGATCGCTTCGATGTCGACCCCGACGCCGACACCCACGGTTCCACCAACGGCGAGCACGCCGGCAAGGGAGAGGAGGTCGGTGTCGTCGGAGGCGCTCACGACGACGTCCTGGGTGAGCGCCGCGCTCGAGTTGGCGCAACCGAGGCCGACGCAATTGATCTTCGCACCCGCGCCGATGGAGGCGGTGGTGCGGTCGGTGAGCACGTCGACGACGACGGAGCCGCCGACACCGGCCGACTGGCCGCCAGCGCCGCCCACCGCGAGCAGGATGAAATCGCCGGTCTGCTTCGCCTCGACGGTCAAGTCGTCGCCCGCGCGGATGTCGGCGCCGCCGGCGATCGAGGCGGTGACATCGCTGTCGCGCACGACAACGGTCACGGATGCGCCGATGCCCGGCGAGCTCGTGGAGATCGAGAGGTTGCCAGAGGAGAACGGCCCGGAGGCGTCACGGCTGGCGAGCACGTTGACGTCGCCGAGGGCGTCGACGAGACTCGCCCCGATGCTCGCGAGCACCTGGGGGTCGCTGCCGCCTTGGTTGAAGACGAACACGAGCACGGCACCGTTGGCGGCGACCGAGCCGGCGCTCGCGCCTCCCGCGACGGACAGCACGAACCAATCCTCGCTCGCCTTCGCCTGCACGGTCACCGAACCGCCGGCGCGAACGGACGCCCCGGTGCCGATGCGTGCCCGCACGTTCGAGTTCACGATCTCGACGACCACGCTGATGCCGACGCTCGCGGAGGACTTGCTGAGCGCCAGGGTGCCGCCGACGTCGACGATGGTGAGGCCGTCCTCGGCCGACACGGTGACGTTCTGGCCGGCGCCGCCGACCGCGCCCTCTTGGTTGACCTGCGCGCCATCGCCGATCCAGGCCTGCGTGTCGACGTTGAAGATGTCGACGATGAAGGCGCCGACCACGGCCGCGCCGCCCGAACTCGCGGCTCCCGCGATCGCGACGTTGCTGAGCGAGAGCCAGTCGATCCTGCCCTTGAGCGGTGCGGGCACCTCGGGCACGAGTGCCTCGAGCGTGCTCGTCGCGGTGACGGCGATCGTTCCGGATGCGTCCACGTCGCTCGGGTTGCCACCGGTCGAGTCGATCCACGCCTTCGTCTCGATCTCGAGGACGTTCACGAGGAACGCGCCGCCGATGGCCGCGCCGTCCCCGGTCGAGAGGGCACCGGAGATCGCGAGGTTCTGCAGCCGCATCGGCTGCTTCGCCTCGACGACGATGCCGCCGGCCGGTGCGTCGAGCTCGGCACCCGCGCCGACCCACGCACTGGTCGCGAGCAGCAGGATCTGCACGGCGGCACTACCGGCGAACGCGGTGCTCTTGCCGCCGCCCGCGGCGAACGACCACACGATGAAGTCGTTGTGGGTGCCGTCGGGCACGCCGGCCTCGACGATGATCCCGGTCTGACCGGTGACGTGCGCCCCGGCGCCGATCGACGCCTGGTTGGTGATGTCCTGCACGTTCAGGCCGATGGTCGCGCCGACTTGTGCCCCGGTGCTGTCGAGGTTGATCGCCGAACCCATGCCGAAGGCGTTCGCGCGAACGGCGAACAGCGAGCGCACGGTGACGGCACCGGTGGTCGCCGTGACAACGCGGTTCGCGGCGATGCGGGCGGTGGACGTTGCGACGACCCAGTTCACGGCGATCGCCGCGGCGACGCCGGTGCTGCTGTCGCCGCCGCTGCCGCTCTGGCCCGACTGACCGCTCTGCTGCGAGTTGGCGCCATTGGCGCCATTGGAGCCGTTCGTGCCGCCGTTCGACGATGGCATGCCCGAGGTCGACGACGAGGTGCTCTGGGTGTTCGGGTTGTTGCCGTTCACCTCGCCGTTGGCCTTGCTGTCGCCGCTCGAGTCGGACTCCTCTGAGCCCTTCGCGCTGGCGACCGACTTCGCCTCGCTGACGATCTCGGATTCGGCGACGACGGCGACGGAGGTCCCCTGCACGTCGCGGTCGATCTCGGCGAGCGTATCCCACCCGACGACGGCGTTGACGGCGATGTCGATGCCGACGGCGGTGTCCTTGCCTGCCGCCTCCGCGTTGCCCTCGGTCGCGATGCGGGTGAGGTGGATGGCCTGCACAGATACCGCACCGGTGCCGAGGTAGGCGGTGCCGGTGCCGATCCGGGCGGTGACATGATCGTCGACGCTCACGACGAGGGACACGACCGGCGTGACGGCCGTGCCGCCAGCGGTGCCGCCCTCTGCAGCGGTGATGAGTTCGCGGAACCCGAAGGCGTCGACCGTGAGCGAGAAGCCGCCGGTGAGCGCCGCGCCGCTCTCGACCTCGGCCCGCACCACGCTGCCGTCGATGACCTGCAGGGCGACGGATGCCCCGACGCCGGTCGCCGACCCGACCTCGGCCTTGCCTGTGGCCTTCGCGAGGTCCCGCTCGTTGCTCTGCGCCGAGATGGCGACCGCGCCGCTCGTGAGCGTGGCGGAGGCTCCGGGCTGCAGGAGCGCCTCGGTCGTGTTGCCGAGGATATTGATGGCCAGGGCGCCCGCGACGCCGACGCTCGTCGACTTGCTCGCGCCCGCCCGTGCCGTCGCGGTGACCTCGTGCTCCCAGAGGCGGAAGAGCTGGTCGGCCGCGGGGCTCGCGGGGAAGTGGTCGCCGTCGGTGACGGTCACGCCGGCCTGCAGGATCCATTGGTGCTGGTCGTCGCGCTGGTAGAAGCCGGGCGCCTTCGAGCCGTCCTGCTCCGTGAGCCGGAACCAGGCATCCTCTTCGACGTCGTCCTTCGGCAGCTCTTCCTTCTGAGCGTAGACGTCGGCGGTGATCCACTCCCAGACGGCGCCGTCGTACTTCCACACGCTCCTCGCGGGCTTGCCGTCGCGGGCGGTGGTGAGGAGGAAGTAGTCGCCGTTCGCGGGCGAGCCGGGCAGTGCCGCGCCGCTCGCGACGGTGGTATCGGTGTCCATCGTCCAGTCGGAGCCGTTGAACCTGTAGATGCCGTCGTTGCCGTCGGTACCGTCGTTCGTCGTGACGTAGGCGAGGTCGTCCTTCGACGGGCCGGGAAGTTCCTTGCCCTCTTCGACGATCTTCCACTCGGTGCCGGTCCAGCGCCTGATGACGTCGTCGGCGTCGCCTCCGGCGAGCCCTGCCGTGAGCACGAGCCCTGTGCCGGTGATGGTCGCCGTGCCGGAGAGCGCCTGGTTCACGATATCGACGTCGTTGATGGCCACGCCGGCCCCGATGCCCACCGAGCCTTCGGTGGCGGAGTCGCCCTTGGCGCCGGCCGAGACATCCGTGTTCGCGAGCGACTTCAGCATGACCACGCCGCCCGAGGAGATGAACGCCCCGTTGCCGAACCAGGCCCGCGAGGTCGAGACGACAACGTTGATGGCGATTGCGCCGGCGATCGAGAGCGAGTTGCCGCTGTCTTCGTTCGACGCGGCCTTCGGCGTGGAGCTCGTCGACGTCTGGCCGCCGTTGGTGTTGCGCGACTGGTTCGCCTTGCCGAGGTTGGCGTCGGCCTTCTGGTTGACGTCCTTGCCACCGCCGCCGGAACCCTCCGAGGGTGAGGCGCCCTTCGTGGATGCCTCGGCGAGGGTGGCGACATCGACGCTCTGCTGCGTTCGGAACGAGACGGCGCCGGTGGCGGTGACGCTGCGAGCACTGCCGGAGTCCACGACGACGGTGTCGAGGATGGCGAGCGCGAGCGAGACGCCGATGCCGGCGGTCGAGCCCGCCTGGGTCGAACCCTTGGCGGTGGTGCCGGCCTTCACACTCTGGGTGGCCTGGGCGGAGACGCTCGAGGCGGAGAGTGCGGTGCTGCTGCCGCCCAGCGATGCGCTGGTGCGGACGGTGGCCAGGGTGATCGCGATGGCCGGGACGATGGTGACGCTGCCCGATGAACCGCCGGCTTCCGCTTCCGTGGTGAGCGTCAGCTCCTCGGTGGCGGTGATGGTGAGTGCGCCGGCGCCGGTGAGCGGAGGGCCCCGGGTCGGATCGAGCACCTGGTCGATGCCCGCGTAGACCGTGTGCGTCACGAGGTTCAGGGCGAAGGCCGCGCCGATGCCGGCCGTGCCGGTGCCGCTCTGGCTCGCCTTGCCCGAGGCCTTGTCGATGATCTTGGATGCCGCCGCGAAGGTCACCGCGCCGCCGGCGACGGCGACTCCGGGCACCGGGTCGGGCGAGGGGCCGGGCAGCCGGCTGCCGTGGATCACGCCGAGCGTGGTCGCGTTCACGAGGTTGAGGGCGAAGGCGCCGGCGATGCCGAGCGTTCCGCTCCCATCGGTCGCACCGGCCTTCGCCGTCGCCTCGAAGGAATGGACGGCGTCGGATGCCACGGGCTTCACGGTCGCGCTCAGGGTGAGGCCGCTCGCGGTCAGCGCGGAGCCGACGCCGAGGCTCGACTCGTTCAGCAGGGTCACCCGGTTGACGGCAAGGCCGGCGCCGATGCCGACCGAGGTTGCGCCCGTCGAGGTGCCGTCGGCGGTGGCCGAGGCATCCGTGTTGTTCCGCGTGATGAACGAGACCGGTCCGGCCACGGTCAGGGCCGCCCCCGGTGCGAGTGTCGCGGTCGTGGTGGAGTCGACGAGGTTGAAGGCGATGGCCGCAGCGACCGTCACCGCGGTCCCGTCCTCGTTCTGGGCGGCCGGCGTGCTGGAGTTCCCGCCGCCGGAGGAACGGCTCGTCGCGTTTCCGAGCTTCGCGTCGGACTTCTGGTTCGCGTTCTTGCCGGTGCCGTCGGAGCCCTCGTCGGGGGCAGCCGCTGCGCTCGCGGTCGCGCTCGTCGCGGTGGTCGAGACGCTGTCCGCCGCCAGACTCACCGCGCCGCCCGCGTCGACGTCGCGGAAGATGGAGGAGTCGACCACGTGGTCGGCCGAGGTGAGCGCGAACGAGATCGTCGCGGCGAGGCTCGCGCCGCTGCCGGCGGTCGCGGCGCCCTTCGCGCTCGTCGTCGCCTTCGCGGTCTGGTCGGCCTTCGCGGTGATGGCCCCGCTCGTGGCCAGCGCCGATCCGCCGAGAATCGAGGCCGCCGTGCGCACGTTCGAGATCGCGATGCTCGCGACGCCGGTGAGCGAGGCGGAGGAACCGCCGCCAGCGCCGCCCTCGGTCTCCGTCTTCGTCTCATCGGCGCCGAGCGCCTCGAGGGTGAGAGCCTTCACGCCGGTGACGGCTGATGCCGCCGCGAGTCCGGCCTGCACACCGACGTTGATGATCGAGAGGGCAACGGATGCCCCGACCCCGACCGACCCGCCGTCCTGCTTCGAGGTGGCCTTCGCGTTGTTCGCGTGGCTGGCCTTGGCCTTCAGCGTCACATCCGCATCGTTGACGGAGTTGCCCGCGCCCCGAAGCTCCGCCACGGTGAGCGCGGTGATCAGGTTGACGGCGAGCGAACCGGCGATGGAGACGCTGCCGCCGCTCTTCTTGCCCGAGATCGCGGTGGCGGTGAAGCTCGAATCACCCGTGGAAGGCCCCTGGGCCTCGACGGTGAGGCTCGCGGCCTGAAGCGCCGACCCGGCCCCGACGAACGCCTCGGTGAGGAGATTGACGACGTTGACCGCGACACCGATCGCAAGGCCGAACCCTGAGGTTCCGCCGCCGCCGTCGGTCGTGCCGGCATCCGCGGTCGTGGTCACGGTGTTCCTCGCGGTCGCCGTGACGCTCTGCGCGCCCGTCGTGTTCACCTTCGCGCCGCTGATGTGCGCCCTCGTGTTCGCGTCGAGGACCGACACCGACAGGGCGCCAGCCACGCCGATGCTCCCGTCCGAGGTGGACGACTGGCCGCTCGCGCGATCCGGGTCGTTCACGTCCTTGTCGGTGTTCTGCGCGCCGCCCTTGCCCGCGTTCGACGATGCGGTGAGCGAGGACTCCTGCTCGGCGAGCACGATGAGCGAGGCGGCCGACGTCGGCGTCGTGCTCGTCGAGTCGATCGCGGCCTCGGTGCTCTGGTTCAGGTGCACGATCGCGATGCCGGCGCCGCCCGTGGCATCCTTCGCATCGGCGACGCCGTCGAGGGTCGCGTGGTTCGCGGCGAGCACCTCGAGCACTCCCCCGATCGCGAGGTGCGCCGTGTTCGTGACCTTGCTGAGCGCAGCGGCGGTGACGGTGACGACGGCGACCGCGGCGTCGAAGCTCGCGTTGCCGTCTGAGCCCGCGCTGCCCTCGTCCTTCGTGGCGTCCGACCCTGGCGTCGCGCCGACGGTGACCGTCGAGGTCGACGAGAGGCTCGTCTTGCCGCTCGCCGTGATCACCGATGAGCCGCCGACGGTGACGGATGCGTCGGAGAAGACGATCGCCGCGTCGCCGTACTTCTTGTTCAGGGTGACCGGTCCGACCGTCGAGCTCGCCGCCAGCACCACATCGCCGGCGGTCGCGTTCACGACGGACGCGCCCGTGACCTCGACGGTCGCGTTCGAGTCGACGATGACGGCATAGGCGGTGGCATGACCCGCGTCGGGCACCACGCTCGCTACCGCGTTCAGGGTGATCTTCTCGGCGACGAGCGTGGCGCCGTCGACCGTGATCGAGACGTCGGCGCAGTGCGTGGCGGGCAGCAGCAGGCAGGCGGGGTCGAGCGCGGGGCCGCCGGTCGTCGACTGCTCCGCGTTCAGCAGGATCTCCTTGGCCGAGATCGCCGTACCCGGCCCGACGACGATCCGCTCGACGTTGATCACGAGCTTCGCCCCGACGAGGTCGAGGGATCCGACGATCGTGATCGTGTCCGCACCGTCGCCGCCGTTGATCGTGAGCGACACCGTGGGTGCCGAGAAGACGGTCGTCTCGAAAGTGGCGCCGCTCAGCTGCAGCCCGGAGCCGACGACGGTGAGCGTGGCTGCATCGTCGCTGCCGCTCAGGGTGAAGACGATGTCGGTCGCGCTGCCCGTGTTGGTGATCGGCTCGATGTTCGAGTAGACGACCGTCGTCGCGCCGAGGTGGAGGACCCCGGAGTGGGCGTCGACCGGAAGCGAGAGCATCGCCCCGTCGCCGACCGTGACGAGCGTGTCGAAGCCGGCCGCGCCGTCGAAGGCGACGGTGACCGCCGGGTCGGCCGCACTGCGGTCGAGGGTGAAGACGTCGTCGCCGTCGGAGCCCTGCACCCGGATCTCGGTGAGCCCGTCGAGCGCTCGGGTCTCGGCTCCGAAGGTCGCCGTGCCGTCGGCGTTGAAGACGAGCGCGGCCGAGGTGCCGCCCATCGCGAGAACCCAGACGGATGCCTCGGACGACCCAGGCAACACGGTGGAAGCATCGCCGCCGCTCGGGGCGATGGAGGCGGGGGCCGCCGGAGCATCGCCGTTGGATGTCGCAGGAGTCGAAGCCGGTTCGCCTGTCGCCGCGGCAGGAGCCGCAGTGTCTACGACGGGCTCCGATGCGGATGCCTGGTCGGTGACGGATGTCGAGCCGGGCGATGATTGGAGGGTCGGGTCCGAAGCGGGAGGCGGCGCGGGATACATGCGGTCGGGAGTGTTGAAACGCTGCTCCCCCGGACCGAGGACTCGCGACATGAGGTCGTCGCCGCCTTCGAGGTCGGCGAAACCGGCGACATGGCCGTACTCGTGGGCGAGCACCGTGACGAGGTCCATCGAGCCGCCCGCGAGCGACCAGCCCCAGCCGGCCGCGTCGGGGTCGACGGCGATGCTGCCGCCGTAGGCGATGGCGAGGCCTGCCCCGGGAAGATCCTCCAGGAAGAGCCCGGCCCAGCCGACGTCATATCCGGGCCACTGCGCGGCTGCGCTCCCGGCGATGGCCTGCAGATCACCGTCGGTGATCACGCCGCTGCCCGAAGCAGGTCCGACCTCCGGCGCATCCTGATGCTCGCCCTGATGCAACAGATCGAGAAGCTCAGACGGCGTCAGAGTCACCGGAAGAGTGGTCTCGCGCGCCCCGGCGACGAGCATCGGTGTCGCGATAGCCGGACCAGTGCTCTGCAGGCTGAGGCTTATCACGGTGCACACGGCGATCGCGGCGGTCAGCGCGCGCCACGGCGTTCCACTGTGCTTCGTCGGTCTCATGCGATGCAGCTCCGGAATCCGGTGTTACCCAGCCTGGCAGTGCCGGTCGACCAGAGGCCGTCCGAACTCGCGCGCCACCTCAAGACCGACACGCGCATGGTGTTCACGAGTCTTCCTCAGTTCCGCGGGAACGGAAGATCCTGAAAGACCCAGGCGAAACAGTACGCCGCGCGCATCTCGCGCGTCAATGGAAGACGAGATGATGGAAAGGAACCTTCTGCCCCCAGTCCGGGGCCTCTTCCTCTCCGCGTCGATCGACGGCTCACGCCGACGAATTCTTCTACGTCGATTGGATGCCTCGAACTGCATATAGCGGATCGGGCGTGTCGAGCCCGGCGATCTCCGCCGTGTAGTCTGCAACGCCGTCCACGACGAACACGGTGGCGGCGTAACTCGCTCCCGCATCGAGCCGATGCGTCAACGCCACCTCCCCACCGAGGTACGCCTCGAAAAGGTCGCCGTCCAGCAGAAGCTCGAGGTGCGACCCGGAGGTGGGGGCGCGCAGGCGCCCGCGCGCAACGAACTCGCCATCGACCTCACGGTACTCGGCCGCACGGCCGGTGAGGTCGGCCCAGAAGTCGTCGAGCGGGGTCGGCTCGCGACGCAATCGCACCTCCCCCGTGGCGAGCATGATATCCACACGCCACCCGGCACCACGCCCGTCGGTGAGCAAAGACACCCCGACCGCAGACGTTCCAGCCGAGGCGCCGAAACGCAGTCGCAAGCGCGACCGAGCAGGCAGGAGCGACGCGACGACGGCCGCCGCGCTGCCACCGATCCCCTCGAGCCGTCCCGTCGCGAACAGGGCGGGCCCGACCTCGACCGTCACCGGCCGCACGTCGAGAGAGCCCTCTCGGGACGCGGTGACGATGCGAGGCGTGGCGAAGTCCCCTCCCCACAGCCAGCGAGGTCCACGGGAGTCAGTGACCCGGTCGTGGATCCACCCGAAGAAGACGCGGCCGTCCCCCGTCGGATTACGCGCCGACTTTGACGCATACCAGCGCCGGCCACCGAGCTCGGGCCGGGACGGCTCGCGAAACGGCCCGCGGGGACTCTCGGCGACGCGCGAGACCGTGCCTGCCTCCTCCGAGAAGCGGGAGTAGACGAGGTGCCACCGGTCGGCGTCATCCCGCCAGAGCTCTGGGCACTCCGGGCAGTACGTCGTACCGGGTGCATAGAGCGGCTCCGGCTCCACCGTCCAAGCGAGGAGGTCGGGCGAGGTCGCGAGCATGATGCAGCCTCTGGACCAGTGCGGTCCGTCCGAGCGGCGGGCGGCGATCAGCATCCACCAGACCCGCTCGTCTTCGTTGAAGAAGACGTAGGGGTCACGCCAGTCGACGGGCTCGCAGCCCTCGACCGGCAGCACGAGCGGGTTGGCCGGGTGCTTCTGGAACGTCACCAGATCGGTGCTGGTGGCCAGGCAGATCGTCTGCGGGTTCGCGGCAGCGACGTGGTGCCCCGTGTAGAACAGGTAGAACGTGCCGTCATGCTCCACGACAGAGCCGGTCCAGATGCCGCCGCCGTCATAGGCGTCGACCTCTCCCGGCTCGACGGCAGGGGGAAGCTCTTCCCATCGAAGCAGGTCACGCGAGCGCGCGTGTTGCCACGTGGTGCGGACTCGTTCGGGGTAGTCGAGAGTGCCTGCCGGCGAGGAGAGATAGAAGAGGTGGACCTCTCCGTCGTGCTCGAACGGAATGGCGTCGCCCGCGGCGGCGTTGGCTGGGCGTCGGAAGATGGTCATGAACCGGGTCTCCAGGGGTCGGATGGCAGCAGGTCGAAGGTGTCGGTCGGGACGATGAGGTCGGCCCTGTCGCGGCTGGCGACGATCCGGCCGGCGTTGGCCTCGTCCACCTCGTCGACCCAGCGGCGCGCCTGATCGGGCGTCTTGCCGAATCGCACGTGCCGGGCGACGAGGCGCTCGCGTCGCAGTTCGTCGGACACCTCGCAATACCAGACCTCGTCGAGCTCTGCGCGCACATCCGGCCACGGCGGCGACGCGTCGAGCAGGTAGTTGCCCTCCGTCACGATGAGCCGATCCGCCGGCGTCACGGCCATCCCCCCGGCGATGGGCTGCTCGATCTCGCGGTCGAACTCGGGCGCGTAGACGATGTTCGCGCGTTCCGAACGAATACGTCGGAGCGTCGCGAGATAGCCGTAGGCATCGAAGGTGTCGATGGCGCCTTTGCTGCCGCGCAGCCCGAGTCTGTCGAGCTCGCTGTCTGCGAGGTGGTAGCCATCCATCGGCACCCATGCAACCTGCGTCTGGGCGCCGGCCTGTCGCAACACCCACTCCGCGAGCGTCGACTTGCCAGAGCCCGGGCATCCGGTGATCCCCAGAATGACGCGCTCGCCCGGCTCCAGCAGAGCGGTCAGCCGCGCGCGGAGTCCATCAGACATGCGCCGAAGCGTTCACAGCGAGGTGATTGGCCATGAAGGCGTGAGCATGCGCGGCGAGATCGTCGCCGTCGTTCCAGAGGTCACGCCAGATGGCGAGGTCTTGGGAGAGGCCTGCGGCGACGACCGTCGACGAGAACGATTCGAAGGTGACCGGTCCGGCGTAGCCGACGGTGCCGAGGGCGTGGAAGAACCCCGTGAGGTCGAGGTGCCCCTGGCCGAGGTATCCGCGATGGTTCTCACCGATGTGAACGTACCCGAGGCGGTCGCCGACGTCGAGCACCGGGCGCACGAAATCGTCCTCCTCGATGTTCATGTGGTAGGTGTCGAGGTGGATCATCACGTTGTCCTCACCGATGTCGTCGGCGAGCATGAGAGCCTCGCGCGCGGTGTTGACGACATTCGTCTCATAGCGATTGCAGATCTCGAGACCGAGCGTGACGCCGAGCCCTCTCGCCTCCTTCGCCAGCTCCCGGATGACGCCGACCGCGTTCGCGCGCCCCGCAGCGGACAGCGGGTGGCCGTATTTGCCGAGCGCAGAATACAAGGCGCCCGTGAACACGCCGCCGCCGAGCTGCGACGTCGCCACGAGCGAGCGGTGCAGCAGCTCCGCGCCACGCGCGACCACGGCGAGGTCCTCACTCGACACATCGGCCGAGAAGGCCAGGCCCCTGGAGCAGACCACCTCGATGCCCGCCTGGTCGAGCCGGGCGCGGGCGTGGGCGATGTCCAAGCCGTCGAGGTCGTGCAGAGACAACTCGAGCAGATCGAAGCCGTGCGCGACCGTGCGCTCGACAGCGCGCTCGACCTCGGCGTGAGACGTGTTGCCGGCCCAGACGAGAGCGTGCACGCCGAGCGGGTTACGGGGGGCGGAGGTCGTCATGAGGCTCCTTCTTCGATGGCGAGGTGAGGCAGGATGGTGCGCACGATGTCGCCGACCACGGCCCGGCCGTCGACGTCGACGAGAGCACGTAGGTTCGGCTCCGCGTCACGCACGGTGACGGTCTGGCCCATGCTGTAGGTGCCGCCGGTCTCGACGCCGACGCTCATCGTCTCGAAGCGGCCGAGAGCCGGGTCGACCGCGACAGCCATGGCGAGCGGATCGTAGAGCACGCAGCCATGCGCCCATTCGAACATCGGCGCGTCGAGGTAGGTCTCGCAGATCGCCGACAGTATCCCCTCTGCCCCCGCCGCGGTCGGATCGAATCTGCGGATGGTCTCCTCTGGCAGCACGACCCCCTTTGCGGGATTCGTCACGTCGAGGCTCACCATGGTGAGGTCGATGCCCGACCGGAAGACCAGGTCGGCGGCGGGCGCGTCGTACCAGATGTTGCACTCGGCGACCGGGGTCACGTTGCCACGACCATACCGGGGATCGATTCCGAGGGCTCCGCCCATGAACACGATCGACGCGATCTCGTCCCGGATCGACGGGTCTTTCAACAAGGCGAGGGCGATGTTGGTCTGCGGGCCGATCGCGACGACCGTGACCTCCCCCGGGTGCGCGTGCACCGTCTCGATGAGGAAGTCGGCCGCGTGCATCCCGGTGATCGAGTCGCCGAGGCTCGGCAGCTCGATGCGTCCGGGCCTGCCGCGTTCACCGGCGTACATCATGGGCAGCCGTCCGGGCAGATCGCCGGTCAGCCGGGTGCCCATTCCCACCGAGACCGGCACGTCGCACCCGACCGCCTCCAGCACCGCCTTCGCACCGCGCGCACCGAGCTCGGGCGGGCAGTTGCCGAAGACCGTCGTGACACCGAGCAACTCGATTCGCGGGTCTGCGATGGCCAGGAGCAGCGCGATCGGGTCGTCGGCGTCGGTTCCGGGGATGCCGACGCCGGGATCGGTGTCGATGATGATCTTGCGGGGTGCGGCGATGGTCGGCACCGGCAGGATGGTCGCGAGCGTCATCGTGCGGACGCCTCCGTCGACGGGGCGACGACGGCCCCGGTCATGATGGCGACGGCCTCGGCCGGCGTGTGGCTCCTCGGAGTGACGACGGCCACGCGGCGTCCGAGACGCTGGATATGGATGCGGTCGGCTACCTCGAACACGTCCGGCATGTTGTGGCTGACCAGGATCACACCGAGGCCGCGATCGCGCAGCCGGCGGATGATGTCGAGCACCTGCGCCGTCTCACGCACGCCGAGCGCGGCGGTCGGCTCGTCGAGCACCACGACGCGGTTGCCGAACGCGACGGCGCGGGCCACGGCGACCGATTGGCGCTGCCCGCCCGAGAGGGTCTCGACGACCTGAGTGATGTCTTGCAGGGTGCGGATGCCGAGCTCGTCGATCCGTTTCTGCGCCTGCTCGCGCATCGCCTTGTGGTCGAGCATGCGCAGCACCGTGCCGAGAAAGCCGCGCCGCCGCTGCTCCCGGCCGAGGAACAGGTTCGACGGGATGTCGAGCGCGGGGGCGAGCGACAGCGTCTGATACACGGTCTCGATGCCGGCGGCCTGCGCGTCCTGGGGGCGGTGGAAATGCACCTCCTGGCCATCCACCGAGATCGTTCCGGCATCGGGCGACTCCGCGCCCGTGATGCACTTGACGAGTGTCGACTTGCCGGCACCGTTGTCACCGATGATGGCGAGGACCTCACCGGGATAGAGGTCGAGGTCGATGCCGTCGATCGCGACGACGGCGCCGTAGGTCTTGACGAGTCCGCGGGCCGAGAGGACCGGGGCGAGCGTTTCGGTCATCGCTTGGCTCCCGTCCGTCGAATCCATTGATCGAGGCTCACCGCTGCGATGATGAGGATGCCGATCGCAAGCGTCTGATACAGCACGTCAACCCGTGCGAGGGCGAGTCCGTTGCGGAACACGCCGACGATGATCGCGCCGAGCAGCGTCCCGAGCAGCCGGCCGCGACCGCCGAAGAGGCTGATGCCGCCGATCACGACGGCGGTGATCGAGTCGAGGTTGGCGTCGACGGCGGAGTTGGTCGTGGCCGCCCCGACCCGCCCGATGAGCACCCAGGCGGAGAGGGCGAAGATGATGCCGCCGACGACATACACGCTCAGCAGCACGCGCTTGGTGCTGATCCCCGCGAGGCGTGCGGCGTCCGCATCGTCTCCGACCGCGTAGACGTGGCGCCCCCAGGCTGTCTGAGACAACACGAAACCGCCGACCAGGTACAGCAGGATGACGATCACGACGCCGACCGTGAGCTGGAACGGCCCGACCGAGAACGAGGTGGCCGTCCAGGTGAGGAAAGGCCCGAGCACGTCGCCGCGAATCGAACGTCCTCCGCTCATCAGCAGTGCGAGAGCCGTGAAGATACCGAGGGTACCGAGGGTGACGATGAACGGCGGCAGTTTGACCTGTGCCACGAGCACCCCGTTGATGAGTCCCGCGAGGGCGCCCACGGCGATGCCGACGAGGAAGGCGAGCCACCCTGGCAGACCGTACTGGCCTGCCAGGGTTCCCATCACCATCGTGACGAAGATCATGATCGCGCCGACGGACAGATCGATGCCGGCGGTCAGGATGATGAGGGTCTGCCCCACGGCGAGCGCGCCGACGATCGCCACCTGCTGCAGGATCAGCGAGAGGTTCGAAGGCTGCCAGAACCTCTCGTTCACCAGGCCGAACACGATGACCGCTCCGATCAGCACGATGAGCGGGCTGATCGCGGGGTGTCGGTGCAGCACGCGTTGGATGCGCTGCACCGCTGTCAAAGGTCGCGAACGGAATGCCTCAGCAGCCGTCAGTTGCTCGTGCGTGGTGGTCGTCATCGTGCTTGCCTCCGTATCTCGGGCTTGCCTCTCTCAGGCTTACCAGCAGAGCTCGAGTCCCTTGGCGGAATCGATGCTGTCGAGCCCTGTGACCGGCTTGTCGGTCACGAGTGTGATTCCCGTGTCGATGAAGTCGAGGCCGGCTTCTGGCTGCGGGACGCTGCCGTCCGCAACCCACTTGATGACGGCTTCGACGCCCAGCTGACCCATCTTGCTCGGGTACTGCTGCGCGACAGCGCCGAACTGGCCGTCCACCACAGACTGGATGCCGCTGCAGCTGCCGTCGATCGACACGACGAGAGCGTCTGTGATGCCTGCAGCCTTGAGTGCGGCCACGGCGCCGACGCCCGATGTCTCGTTGGCCGAGTAGACGACGTTGATGCCGGGGTTCGCCGAGAGGCAGTTCTCCATGGCGGAGCGTCCGCCGTCCTCGGCGCCGTTGGTGGCCTGGTTGCAGACGATCTCGTAGTCGCCGGCTGAGTAGGTGCCCCTGGCGGCCTCATCGCCGTTGACCTGGTCGTTCGCAGGATCGATGCCCATGCCCGTCACGAAGCCCTGATCGCGCTGATGATCGATGGAGACGATCTTGTCGCCGAACAGGTCGAGCAAAGCGATCGTGGCCTTCTTGCCTCCGAGGGCGCCCGCCGTCCACTGGCCGATGAGCTCGCCCGCGTGGAAGTTGTCTGATGCCATGGTGGCGTCGACGAGCGAGAGCGGGTCGGTCGGCGTGTCGAGCGCGATGACGAGCAGACCGGCATCGCGGGCCTTCGTGATCGCATCGTCGACGGCTGGGCCGTTGTTGGCGATGAGGATCGCGTTGTCGCCACGCGCGATCGCATCTTCGATCGCGCGGATCTGACCGTCCGCGTCGGTCTGGTCCTTGCCTGCCGCGACAGTGAGGTCCACATTGTTGTCTTCGGCGGCCTTCGTAGCACCGTCGACCATTGCGGTCCAGAAGTGGTTGTCTGGATCCTTTGTGATGAGCGTGACATGGACCTTGTCAGTCGAACCGCCGTCGCTCCCGCCTCCACCGGCCGAACAGCCGGCGAGCAGGAACACGGCCGCGCTGAGTCCGGCGATAGCGGTGACGAACAGAGGCGGGCGTCGGCGTGCTGTGCGTGCCATCTCAACTCCTTTGGTGAGGAGCCACACGTCATCGGTGGCTCGGTGAAGACGACGATACGCCTTTCTAACTTTCAAAGTCAATAGCTCATACAATGAAAGTCGTAAGTGATGATGAAACTCCTTCGACCTGCGGGGGAGCCGTACAGCGAGGGAGGAAACTAACATCATGAGCATGCCTAACGGAACAGTGGTCTCGCCATGGTTACGCGACAGCCCCGGCGCCCTCCTCGGCCTCTTCAGGGCGAGCACGAACGGCCTCACGAAATCCGAGGCCGTGCGCCGCTCAGGATTGTCACGTACCGCTATCAACCAGCGTCTCAGTCTTCTGCTCGCAGCGCGACTGCTCCAGCCGACCGACGTCGGGGCACGGACGGGCGGGCGACCGGCCGACCGGTTCCACCTGAATCGCGACCAAGGCGTGATCCTGATCGCCGACACCGGCGCCACGGGGATGCGGGTCGCACTGTGCGACATGGTCGCCGCCGTGTTGGAAGAGGCTTACGAGCGCATCGACATCACCGACGGTCCCGCCGCCGTCCTCTCACGCGTCAAACGACTCTTCGACGAGTTCCTCGACCGACAGGGGCGCACTCCCTCCGAAGTGCTCGGCATCGGCATCGACGTCCCGGGACCGGTGGACCACGACAGCGGACGCGTCGTCAGCCCACCCATCATGACCGGCTGGCACGACTTCGACATCTCCGCCTACTTCCGCCCGCACTATGAATGCCCGGTGATCGTCGAGAAAGACGTGAACGCGATGGCCTTCGGCGAGCATCGCCTGGTGCATGCCGACACGAGCGACATCGTCTTCGTCAAACTCGGCACGGGGGTGGGTACCGGCTTGGTCATCGACGGCGAGATCTATCGCGGCGCGGACGGCGCAGCAGGCGATGTCGGGCACATCCCCCTCGAGGCGAACGCCACGGGCACAGACGCACCCGTCTGCCGCTGCGGCAATCTGGGCTGCATCGAGGCCTACGCGGGAGGCTGGGCGCTCGTGCGGGATCTCAAAGCCCTGGGGCGTCCTGTCGACTCCATCGACGACGTCATCCGCGAGGCGCTGGAGGGGCGGCAGGATGCCACTCGCCTCATGCGGCAGGCCGCCACGATCATCGGCACGGCGGTCAGCGACCTGGTCAACATCCTCAACCCCCGCACGATCGTCATCGGCGGTCAGCTGGCCGCGGTCCAGGAGCTGCTGTTCGCGGGGGTGCGCGAGGTCGTCTACCGCCGCTCCCTACCCCTGGCAACACGTGAGCTGCGCATAGTGCCCAGCGCACTCGACGGACGTGCCGGGGTGCACGGGCTGGCGCGGCTCGTCACAGACGAGGTGTACTCAGTGGAGCGGATCAATCGGCTCGTCGGCACCCTATCGCAGGGCGTGACGCCGGTCGCGTGACCCATCGGAGAAATCCACGATGCGAGGATCATGAGGCGCGGGAACGCCCCGAGGCGTCGAGCGCCTGCCCGGCAGGACACCGGATACCTCGCACCAGCGACGGGGTGCCCACGGGCCAGTCCTCGCATGTCGCATGCTCACCTCACCGCGCGCAGGTGCGCGAGTGTGAGCCCGATCGGGACGCTGACGATCAGGACGCCGAACCCGACCCGGTAGAGCGCGGCGCGCAGCGGCGACGCGTGATGTCTCGCGGCCGCTGCCGCGACGACGAGCACCGCGACCAACAGGATGCCCCCGACATCGACGACGATCGGCACCGCAGCCAGAACGCCGCCGATGACGAGCACGTTTCCGGCGTTCCAGCCGAGCAGGCTCGCCTGCAGACGACCGGCCGACGGTTCCGTGGTCACGAGAAGTCGGTCCTGCACGGCGAGGCAGCATTGCGCGACACCGCAGACGAGCACGAGGTAGGCGGCAAGCCAGCCGCCTTTGACCAGCTCGAGCGGGCCGGTGGCGGCGGCGACCAGCCCGCCCGCGACGACGAGAACGACACCGAACGCGAAGCCTGCACGGTCGGCACGGTCGGCACGGTCGGCCGGAGGAGACGAACTCACGCCGAGGGCGGCCGCGTCGCGGGTTCGGTGCGTGGGTGCCGCGACCTCTCGCCCATGAGCAGCAGCAGCAGTTGCGCGTCTTCGAGTCCCTCGACCGCGTGCGGCACGTTCGCGTCGATATGGAGCAGGCCGCCGATCGGAAGGTCGACCCGCTCGTCGTCGACGTCGACGGCGACATGTCCCGAGAGCACCTGCAGCAGCAACGGCACGGTCGAGATGTGCTCCTCGAGCACCTCACCTCGGGCCAGCGCCAGCCGCACCGCGCTTCCGCCGGGCCCCGCGAAGATGCGGCGTGAACGAACGCTCCCCGGTTCGACCGGAAGCACCCCGATCAGGGCCTCCGCGTCGCCAGCGATCAGAGCATGTCGTCGCGCGTCCATCAGCTCCCTCTCCACTCGAATTTGATTTAACCGCAACACTATCCGGTTTATTTGGATAACGTGAAGACATGACCCGAGACATCCGCGACAGGGCCGACATCCTCTACCTCGTCGACGCGTTCTACCGACGGGCGTTCGCAGACCCGCTCATCGGCCCGATCTTCACGGACGTGGCCGCGATGGACCTCGACCGCCATCTGCCGATCATGTGCGACTTCTGGGAGACCGTGCTCTTCAACACCGGTCTCTACCGGCGCAACGCCTTGCAGATCCACTATGTGCTGAACGCGCGGTATCCCCTGCGACCGGAGCACTTCGATCGCTGGCTTCAGCTGTGGATCACGAATGTCGACGAGCGGTTCCGCGGCGAGAAAGCCGAACTCGCGAAAGTCCAGGCACGCCGGGTCGCCGGCTCGATCAGCCGCAGGATGCAGGGAAGATCGGGGAGCGAGTTCGAGACGATCGCGAGCAAGGACGGTTGCGATGCGCCCTGAGATACACCCCGATTCGACCGATTCGCGCGTCCACGTCGCACTCGCGTCCCGTACCCGACGGCTGGTGCTCGACGCGGTTGCGCGGGCGACGGCGCCCGCGGACGCGCACGCGCTGGCCTCCGGTCTCGGCCTCCACGTCACCACGGTCCGATTCCATCTCGAGCACCTCGAGGCGGCGCACCTCGTGAGCCGCCAGACGGATGTCGAAAAGCGTCGTGGACGTCCACGCATCCGCTACCTCGCATCGTCACGACTCGGAGAGGACAGCCGCGAGCAGCTCATCGAGGTGCTGGCGGGGGCGCTCGCGCAGCGAGACATCGGACGGGCACAGTCGGTCGAGGCAGGCCATCGCTGGGCCGACGAGCTCCTCGCCACCCATGACGACGCCGCAGATGGGGTCGAAACTCTTCTGCGGCTGCTCGACGGGCTCGGCTTCGATCCCCTCATCGACGAGAAGGTGATCCGACTGCGAGGATGCCCGTTCCGCGAAGCGGCTCGCGACCACCCCCAGGTCATCTGCTCTGTGCACAGGGGCCTCGTCGAGCGGATCCTCGAGGCACGAGGGGTCGAGCGGCGGCCAGAGCTCCTTCCGTTCGCCGAACCCGAGCTCTGCCTCATAACCCTGCACGACGACTGATTCCTACCGGGCGGGCACGATGTGCTCCGGTTGCAATCGACGGCGCTTGCCAAAGGCAATAGTTACCAGGTAACTTAGTTACCTGGTAACCCGCCCCGAGCGGCGGAATCGAATCGGAGGTCCTCGTGTCGGTGAAACACGCTTTGCTGGCCTTGTTGTCGCGGCGGCCGTCCACGACGTATCAGTTGAGGAAGGACTTCGATCTGACCACGAGTCAGACCTGGCCGTTGAACATCGGCCAGGTCTCGACGACATTGCAGCGCCTCCAGCGCGACGGGCTGGTCGTGCGGGATGGGGGCGACACGAGTGACCCCGCCTCGGCGGAGCCGTGGCACCTGACGTCGCGGGGTCGCGACGAGGTCGAGCAGTGGTGGCGCAGCCCGGTGTCGCGTGAGCATCGTGGACGCGACGAGCTGATCATCAAGCTAGCCCTGGCGGTGGTGGTTCCAGGGGTCGACGTCGTGGCGCTGGTGCAGCGGCAACGGTCGGCGATGCAGCGCCTGCTGCACGATGTCACACGGGCGAGGCGCGCGGTCGAACCGGGCGAGCTGCCCGCCCGGCTCGTGCTCGACAACCACATCTTCGCCGCCGAGGCAGAGTTGCGCTGGCTGGACTCGGTGGAGGAGTCGGTCGCCCGCGCGGGTGCACTCACGGTCACCACGGCGACCCACGACCGCGAACCGGTCGACGAGCCGGCGAGGAACAGCCGGTGACCGCGTTCCGACGGCCGAACGGAGGCTCCGAGACGCCGTCTCCGATGCCGACTGAGGCTCGTGCGGCTCTGGAACTCAGGCGGGTCACCCGGGTTCACGGCGAGGGGGCTCACGCGGTCTCGGCCCTGGTCGAAGCCGAGCTGCTGCTGAGCGCCGGCGAGTTCGTCGCGGTGATGGGGCCGTCCGGATCAGGAAAGTCGACCCTGCTCAATCTCGCCGGCGGCCTGGATGCGCCCACCTCCGGCGGGGTGCTGGTCGAGGGTGCAGATCTCGGGCCACTCGGCATCGCCGAGCGGGCGGCCATCCGCCGCCGATCGGTCGGCTATGTCTTTCAGGATTTCAATCTCCTTCCGGCGCTGACCGCCGCCGAGAACGTCGCGTTCCCACTCGAGCTGGACGGATGGCCCGCGCGGAAGGCACGAGCGGAGGCGCTCGCGGTGCTCGCCGAGGTCGGCATGGCCGAGCTGGCCGACCGGCGCCCAGAAGACATGTCCGGCGGTCAGGCGCAGCGCGTCGCGATCGCGCGGGCGCTCGTCGGCCCGCGCCGGCTGCTGCTGGCCGACGAACCGACCGGGGCGCTCGACTCCGCGACCGGGACGTCGATCCTCCAGCTGCTGCGAGAGCGGGCCGACCGGGGCGCGGCAGTGCTCATGGTGACGCACGAGGCGCGGTTCGCAGCCTGGGCCGATCGCACGATCTTCCTGCGCGATGGGCGGATCGTCGACGAGACCGGACCATCGAACGCATCCGAGCTGCTCGGTCGGTGCCGACAGTGACGAGACAGACCACCGTGACGGGACAGACCACCGTGACGAGAAGGTGGAACCGCTGGCAACCGGCGCTTCGTCTCGCGAGACGGGATGCCGCGCGCCATCGTGCCCGTACGATCCTCGCGACACTGCTCGTCGCGCTCCCCGTGACGGCACTGGTCACGGGTACCGCACTGACGCAGTCCGCACCGCTTGCGCGGGAGGCTGCGCTTGCAGGCATCCCCGACGGCGTGCAGGCGGTCGTGACGGCAACGGCGGTGCCCCGCACCGGCATGCCCTTCCCGCAACTGCCAGAGGGCACGCCGGGACCGTGGATGGATGACTTCGAACAGGAGCCGGCCGGCGAGGACGAGCTGGCCGCACTGCTGCCCGGGCGCGATCGTCTGCTGCCCTACTGGAACTCGCCGCGACTTCTCGCGACGACCGGAACCGAGCTGAAAGCCGGCCAGGAGGCCGAGGCCGGCACCGGCACGGTGGGCGACTTCGATCTGGCCGCCGTCTCGACCGCATCGCTGCAGGAGGCCGGCGGTGAGGCGCTGGCGCTCATGCTCCCCCGGGTCGAGAGAGGCGCCGCGCCCACGAACGCGACCGAGGCGGTGATCACTTCGGCACTCGCCGACAGGCTGGACATCGCCGTCGGGGATGTCGTCACCTTCGTCGCGCCGCCTTCCACCGGCTGGTACAGCACGGACGGACGCATCGGCGACGTGATCCAGGACTCCCAGCGCGCCTACCAGGTGTCGGGGATCGTCGCCGACGATGCCCAGCGCGTCTGGGCGCCGGAGGGCTGGATCTCGCGGATGGCGACAGCCGATCCCGCCGGCGTCGACGGACACTGGCTCATCGTCGGCGATGAGCCCGTCTCCTGGGAGCACGCCAGGGCGATCAACCTGATCCAGGCGTTCGCGGTCTCGCGGCACGTTCTGGAGAACTATCCCGCAGCAGGGGAGCTCTATCCCGTGGCCGTCGACGCCGGCGCCGTGCTGCTCCAGATCGTCTCCGTCGTTCTCGCCGGCACCGTCGGGGCTCTGCTCGTGCTCTTCCTCGTCACCCCTGCGTTCGCGGTCTCCACCGACCAGGCCAGACGCACCCTAGGGCTCGCGGCCGCGGTCGGCGGAGCCCCCGCCGACCTGCGCCGGATCATCACCGCTCAGGGGCTCGTCATCGGCCTCGCCGGAGGAACGCTCGGAGCCGTGGCCGGAACCGCCACGGCACTGCTCGCGGGCCGCGCTCTGCTGCCGGACCGAGACCTGCTGGCGCACTTCCCCTGGTGGATCGTTCCCGTCGCCATCGGCATGGCCGCGCTGCTGGGAGTGGTCGCGACGCTGCTGCCGGCTCGCTCGGCGTCCCGCCTTCGACCCGTCGACGCGCTGAAGGACCACGCGACGCCGCGCTCGCACCGAGTCGGTAGCCACGGTGCGATGCTCCGTCGGCTCGCCGAGATCGCCGGCCCGATCGCCCTTGCCGCCGCGATCGCGTGCGGCGCATGGAGCTTGGCGCTGCCGTCGGGTGTGGAGCCCGGCTACATTTCCCCGGGGGCTCCTCCGACGTCTTCGAGCGGCCTGGGTCTCTTGTTGCTGCTGGCCACCGTGGTGCTCACCATCGTGGGGCTGCTGCTGTCGGCGCGCGCGATCACCACTCTCGGGGCGCGCTTTGCGGGCCGTCTGCCCATCGCCTTCCGTCTGGCGCTGCGCGACGCAGCGGATCATCGCTCCCGCTTCCTGCCGGCTGCGACCGGGGTGCTCGTCGCCGTGCTCGCCGCCTCCTACCTCGCCGTGCTCGCCGGCTCCGCCACCGCGAACGATCGCGACAGGGTCGGCGAGATGGTCTCCGGCGGAAGGCTCGTGCTCGGCGCGCAGGTCCCCGTCAGCGAAGGCTTCGACCGGCTCGTCATCGCCGACGCGATCTCGGTGCTTGCCGATGAGCTGCCGGTGACCGGACACGAGCCCGTCTATGCGATCCCGCTGCGCGAGAGCGATGTGCATCTCGCCGCCGTGATGCCTGAGAACGCCTCCTGCCCAGACGATCTCTACCCCGATACGGCATCCGCTGTGCGGGTCGGAGCGCCGCTGCACTGCACAGACTGGAACCATGCCTACAACCCGGGATTGTCCGTGCCGTGGTGGGGCGGCTCTGACACCGTCGTCATGACTGGCGACGCCCTCCGCGCCTCGGGGCTGCCAGGAGCGGACGCAGCAGCAGCCGTGCTCGACGCAGGAGGTGCCGTCGTCAACAATGCGGCCAGGCTCTCGGACCAGGGCATCGTCCGCGTCGCGATCTCGGGCGACATGTTGCCCGACGAGAGCAACGCCGACCGGATCGTCGAGTTGCCTGGCGCGTTCCTGCGCGGCATCGCGTCCGCGACCACGGTCTCACCCGAGACCGCCGGCACGCTCGGCGTCACCGAACTCGAATACCTCGGCGAATACGTGGTCACCGATCCCGAACTGTCCCTTGGCCAGCTCGCCCGGGCACGACAGCTCATCGAGGCGCACACGACTCTCGCGTGGATCGGCGAACCGCAACGTCAGTTCGTCTGGGGGCGCAGCGAGCAGCTCCTTCCCATCGCCCTGCTCGCCGCACTCGCCCTCGCGGCGACCACGATCTCGCTCCTGCTGGCCCATACCCAGACACTGCGGGACTTCACCACGATGCACGCCGTCGGAGCCGCGCCGCGGTTTCTGCGCCGCTTCGCGCTCACCCAGGCGATCGTCATCCTCGCGGCAAGCGTCCCCATCGGTCTGACCGCGGGAGTCGCGCTCGGCGCCTACCAGATCGCCTGGAACCGCAAGACGGCCATTGGCGGGGCCTGGCTGGAGACCGTCCCGCTCTGGGGCGTCCAGGCCGCTCTGGCACTCGCGGTCGTCGGCATCGGGCTGGCGACAGCGGTCGTCGTCGCCCGGCCGCCGAGACAGCTCGTGCGCCGCTCGATCGACTGAATGCGACCGTTCCTCACCGCCAGGCGAGCAATCGACATCTCGATCGAGGCGATCGGCGCACCACCCCCGAAGGCCGAAGCAGTCGTCCATCCCTGACCGAAGGAGGCGACAGCCAGCGGATCCTCGCCCTGGTCGATGATGGGCAACCATTGCGAGGGGCGCTGGACCTCGACCTCGAGGCGCTGCGCCTTCATGCGCTTCTCGATGGCCTGGCAGCCCACCTGCTCCACGATGCAGGCCAGCTCACGCCCGAACAGGCGTTGGCCATCCTCGACAACCACCTCACCTCATTGACCAAGACCCGCAACGCCCACCCCGCCCGCTCGGAGGAGAACTGAACATGACCATACGACCCGCGACAGGCGCCTCATCCCGCCGGTGGCTCAGGCTAGCCGTCGTGTTTGTCGGAGCGGCGGCCATCTGGATCGGGCTCAGCCTCCTCAGCGACCTGACCTTCGGGCCGGAGTACGGCTACGTTTCCCACGCTGTTCGCGCGTGCGCCACGTTCCCGCTCTTCCTCGTCCTGTTGTTCCTCGTCCTGCGATGGGAGGGCAAGCCCGCCAAGGCCTACGGACTGCTCCCCGACCGTCAGACACCGACGAACGCCCGCATCGGCGCCCTCGGCTACCGCTTCCCTTCGCCATCACGGCCGTCGTAGTCCTGGGGCTCGGAGCGGCGGCGATCACGATCTCGGGAACACCGGTCGAGATCGTCGGGCACGCCGCATTCCAGTCGGTCACCCAACCCGTTCTTGGCGCCCAATGGCCAGCCTTCGCACTCAACGACCCCGAACACTGGTTCTCGGATCTCGCCTACGGCCTCAGCCCTCTCGTCCTCGGCCCTGTCGTCGTGATCCTCATCGTGAGACTCGCGAGAAAGAGACCCAGCACCGCATCGAGCGAACGACGACGTGCATGCGAGGACTGGGATCTCTGGCTGCGCGCGGTGTTCGCCGGCTGGACGATCGTCCGACAAGACGACCCGCAAGCGATCTACCGGCGGACGGGAGGGTCGCTTCGGAACTTCTGCCACCGAAGGTCTTGACTTAATTTAGTTACTCCCTATAGTTCTAGACAACCGCCAGCACACCCGGCGGACAGCATGCAGGGCCGCACGCGGAAACCCCGTTGAGCGACCCGACGATGACGTTCCCCCCACCGACCGCGGGCTCCGAGACCGAACTCGGCATCCGTGCTCACCCAGCGATCGCTCGCTCAAACGATGGTGACCTCATGCATACAAAACCCGTTCCTATTCCCCTTCCCCCGGTAAAACCGCGAATCCGGTCGCTTCGCCACCTTCTCGGGGCAGCCCTCGCCACCCTTCTGGCCGCAACCGGCCTGACGGCGATAGACGATTGGCGGCCCGCGACCGCGGCCGGGTCGACACACCAGATCGACGACGCCACTCTCTCCGGCGAGAACTCCTTCGCCTACACGGGGGTCTGGAACGCAGACGCCGGCCTCCCGACGACCGGCTGGTACGCCGGAACCGAGCACTGGTCGGCCGAGAAGGATGCGACGGCGACGATCTCCTTCGTCGGAACCAGTGCGGAACTCTACGGCCGCAAGCATCCCGGACACGGGATCTACGCCCTCAGCGTCGACGGCGGCCCCGAGACCCTCTTCGACGGATACGCGCAGACCGCCACCAACTCGCTGCTCATCGTCAACACCGGCGAGCTCGCACAGGGCCCCCACACCCTGAAGCTGCGCCTGACCGGAGACAAGAACAGCGCGGCCACCGGTATCTCGGGGCAGGTCGACTACGCCCTGGTGAAAACGGACGGAAGCGAAGCGGCCATTGCCTGGACAGGACTCCCCCAGCCGTCGCAGCTCGCGCTGGACGGCGGGGCGTTGGAGCTCACCGCAACCTCGCGGCTCTTCGTGCTCCGGCAACAGCGGGAGCTCCTACAGGCGGAGGCCGAGCGGCTCAGCGCCGAGCTCGCAACCTCCGACGCACTCCCCGCGGCACCGCCGATCGTCGTCGGCGACGAGAACCAGATCCGCCCAGGGGACATCGTGCTCCGTCAGGCCGACCTGCCCGGCACCGCCTCGCCCGAGGCATACGCCATCGCGGTCTCCGACCGGGTGAACGTCACGGGTGAGGGGGTCCAGGGGGTCTTCTACGGCACTCGGCAGCTCCTGCAGAACCTCAAGGCGCAGGGCCGCATTCCGACCGGCAGCGTCTCGAGCAGCCCCGCCGTCGTGGAACGCAGCCTTCACATCGACGTCGGCCGCAAGTACTACACGAAGAACTGGCTCGAAGCCCAGATCCGGGACCTGGCGTATGCGGGGCTGAACACCCTCCAGCTCCACTTCTCCGAGAACGAGGGCTTCCGCATCGCGAGCGACGTTCACCCAGAGGTCGTCTCCGCGGAGCGCCTCACCAAGGCCGAGGTCCGCGAACTGATCGCCATCGCGAAGCAGAACCACATTCAGATCGTGCCGGCGCTGGACATGCCCGGGCACCTCACCCAGGCGCTGATCGCGCATCCGGAGCTCCGGCTCAAGAATGCCTGGGGCGCGGATGTCCGCGGCGCCCTCGACATCACCAAGCCGGAGGCCATCGTCTTCGCGAAAGAACTGATCGACGAGTACGCCGAGCTGTTCGCCGGGTCGAAATACTGGCACCTCGGCGCCGACGAGTTCGTGGACTTCGACCACATGTCGAACTACCCGATCCTCAACGATGCCGCCAAGCAACGGTTCGGCCCGACCGCCAACGGGTTCGACCTGCTCACCGCGTTCGCGAACGACATGAGCGACTATATCGAGGCCAAAGGCTTCACGGTTCGGGTCTGGAACGACGGCATGATGCGCGGCAACGTCGTGAAGCTGAACACGGATGTGCAGATCACCTGGTGGACGAACTGGGACCCCAACCATGCGGCGCTGCAGACCGCGATCGACAGTGGATACACACTGGTCAATTTCAACGATTCGATGTTCTACTACGTGCTCGGCGAGGCGGCCGGATACATCTATCCGACGTCGGCGCGGATCTGGGCCAAGAACTGGCATCCCGGGGTCTTCCCGGACCTGAAGACAGGACCGCAGGTCATCCCCCAGCCATACCCGGCGTACCTCCGGGGAGCCTCTTTCGCGATCTGGAGCGACCGGCCGGCCGCGCAGACCGAAGCCCAGGTCGCCGCCGGCGTGCGCAGCCCGCTGCGGGCGATGGCCGAACGCTCCTGGAACGCCGGTTCGAAACTCTCGCTCCCGCGGTTCGACGCGGTGAACCAGCTGATCGCGAGGGCACCCGGCACCGAGCGGCCGCTGTCCGAGAGCGGCCCGGTGACGGTGCTTCCGCTTGCGGGTTTGTCGGTGCGGTGAAGGTGGATGGCTGGTGCGCGGCGGGGATGGTATTGCTGGCGGTGGCGGCGGCCAATGGCGAGGATGTGCCGGTGGCGGTGCGGTTCACCGGCGGGCGGTAGTCACATGAGTGGCGCATCCGTTTCGATCCTTGCCGCGTCGGGGTGGAGAGCCGCGTGGGTTTCCGGGTGATGACCCGCGTCACCGGCGAACTGAAGCCGGAGCCGACCGCACCGCTGATCCGAAAAGCACTCGGAGACAGCACGACCTGGAGTCGTGTCCGACAATTGCCGGGTCCAGGCTATGGCGGAGAACCTCTGTCATGCACTCCTAGGTTTCCCGGTCGCCGGCCGACATGTCGCCAACGCCGGGCGTGCCATCGGCGAGCGCGTAGCGCTGCAGCACAGCGCCCTTCGGCGAGGTGACGGCCGGCTCGACGAGTCTGAGGTTCGTCGGAACAACCCCATCGGCGAAGACCTTCTTTCCTCTGCCGAGGAGGATCGGGTACACCCAGAGCGTGAGCCGATCGAAGAGCCGCTCGGCGAACAGGGTCTGCACGAAGTCGAGGCTGCCGATGACGTGGATATTCTCGTGCCGGGCGCGCAACTCGCGGACGGCGACCGCGACGTCCGGGCCGAGCAGTGTGGAGTTGGCCCACTCGAGGGTCCGCGCCTGGCGCGATGCCACGTATTTCGGGAGGCGATTGAACAGACGCGCGATGCTCCCTTCCGCAACGTGCGGCCAGTACGCCGCGAAGATGTCGTAGGTCCGGCGCCCGAGCAGCAGCGCATCCATCTCAGCCATCCCGGAGTCGATCTGCTCGCCGACGACCTCGTCGATGAGAGGCGCCTGCCAGCCGCCGAACGCGAACCCGCTGTCGGTGTCCTCGTCCGGCCCACCTGGCGCCTGCGCGACGCCGTCGAGCGTGGTGAACAGGTCGATGTGGATCAGTCCCATGCCATGCTCCGTCCCTGCCGCCCGTCGTCCCCACGGCGACGAGGTCAACTTCGAGGCTGCCACACGATCCCCCATCAGTCCAGCACGCAGTCGGGCGCGAGGCATATAACGGCCGCCATGCCGATCGAGCCGCTGACCATTATGAGCGACATTGCTCCCTGGAGCGGCACGACAATCGTGGGGGCTCAGGACGACGCCGTTGACCATGGCGGCCGCCGCGAATACCCACGCCGTGAACGTCAACTGACGTCTCTGCGCCGCCGAACGCAGCCTATGCTGGGATGGGACAAGGAGAGCGGATGGACGGACGCAGCCAAGGCCAGCGCGGCAACGGTCGCGTGACCCTGACTGAGGTGGCCAAACGCGCAGGCGTCTCACGGTCCGCTGTCTCCTTCGTACTCAACGGTCGAACTGATCAGCGGCTTTCAGCTGATACCTCCAACCGCGTCCGCCGTGCGGCCGAGGAACTCGGATACAGCCCTAACACGACCGCCAAGACGTTGCGCACCGGCAGTTCGGGTACCGTCGCGCTCGTGTCCGACTTCATCGGCACGACGTCGTTCGCGAACTCGATGGTACGCGGCGTACTTGAATCGCTTCACGACGCTGATGCGCTGCTCTACACGGTGGACACTCAGGGAGAGTCGTCCCTCGAGTCGAGGTTGCTGCTGAGTCTCATCAACCGGGACGTTGACGGAATCATCTACGGGTCGATGTTCACCCGAACCGTTGCCGTCCCGGCACTGCTTCGAAACGCACCGTTCGTTCTGTTGAACTGCGTGTCGGATGACTCCGATACGACTGCGGTCATTCCAGACGAGGTCGCTGCCGGGGCGACAGCGGCGACGGCTCTGCTCTCGGCCGGCCACCACGATCACATTTGGTTCGTCGGGGTCTTCCCTCCAGGGGCCACGGGGGGCGCCGCCTGGCACAACTGGAGTCCGCTCGCTCTCGCCGAGAGGCTTCAGGGGATCGATACGGCGCTCTCCGCCGCCGGCACCAAGCTCGCAGGCAGAGCCATGATCGACGATGACTGGGATGTGGCCAACGGGCGAAGCAGCGTTGCGAAACTCCTCGCATCGGGCGCCACCCCGTCCGCCCTCATCTGCGTCAACGACGCGGTTGGAGTGGGCGCCTACCAGGCGCTCCAAGCGGCAGGGTTGCGAGTACCCGACGACATGTCGGTGATCTCGTTCGACGGCAGCCCCCTGACAACGGCCGTGTTGCCCACGCTGACTTCCGTGACGCTGCCGCACGAAGCGCTTGGCCGGCTCGCGGCCCAGCTGTTGCTCAGCGGCACCACCGTGCCGCGTATTCACCGCGTACCCATGCCGCTGACGCTCGGCCACTCCATCTCCACGCCACCTGCAACCCGATGAACCCCCCTCCGAAGAGGCTCAAAGAAACTTTTGATTTTTATAAATATTGATCTTGACGCTTGCTATATCGGTATAGCATCATGATCTGACGCCCCCGCAAGCCTCTGGTCCGTTCTTGGCGCGCTGCGGTCGGCAACCCGACTACGAAGGAGTAATCGCATGTCTGAGCCCCGTACAGGCAGACCCACCCCCAATGCGTGGTGGGTCGGTGTCGTCTGCGGCCTGGCCACATTCGTGGACACCGGCATCACGACCGGGATTCCGATCGCGCTGGTGCTGTTCCAGGCGTTCAAGCCCGACATGCCTGGCCTCTCCCCAACCGAGGTCGGCCTGCTCACGGGCGTGCTGACCGCGGGCGTGGCGATCGGCTCGCTGTTGGGCGGCAGATTGGGCGACCGCTGGGGCCGCCGCACGGTGTTCATCGCAACCATGGCCCTCACCGCGATCGGCGCCGCGGTTCCTCTCCTTGGCGTGGCTGTTCCAACCCTCCTCATCGGCGTCTCCCTCATCGGCATCGGCGTGGGGGCCGATCTCCCGGTCGCGCTGGCGACGATCTCCGAGGCGGCAAAGGACCGCAATCGCGGCAAGATCCTCGTCTTCTCGAACCTGCTGGGCGGTTTCGGCATCCTTCTGGCCGTGCTGCTGGCCATCAACTTCGGCGCTGCCGGCCCCACGGGCGGACTGGTCATCTTCGGTACATTCGGAGCGGTGGCCCTCGGCGTACTCCTGCTGCGACTGACGATTCCCGAGTCCGCGTCCTGGCTCACCGCACGCGATGAGCGCCGCGCCGGGATCCACAGTGTCCGAGCCGACCGTGGCCGTCTGCGCGACTTCGGGCGCGCCCCGTACCGCCGTCCGTTCTTCACCCTGATCGGCTACTACACGCTTACCGCGATGGCCGCCAGCGTTGCAGGAAGCTTCGGCACCTTCGTCGCGGTCAATGTCACAGGTGCCTCCATCGCGGAGTACAACTCGTGGACCACTCTTGCCATGCCTGCCGCAGTCGTCGGTGCGATCTGGTTCATGGCCGCCGTGGACACAAAGCTCCGGGTGTCCTACTACGTGGCAGGTTCAATTGGAGTCGTCGTCGCGAACCTGGTTCCCATAGTCTTCGGGTTCAGCCTTCCAACGCTCATCATCTCCACGGTAGCCACAGTGTTCTTCAGCGCCTTCTGCGGCGAGACGATCATGAAGGTCTGGACCCAGGAATCGTTCCCGACGATGCTGCGGGCAACGGCGCAGGGCACCGTCTACGCCGTCTCCCGGTTCGCAACCGCCGGACTGAACATCGTCACGCCGACGCTCGTCCTGCTCAATCCAAGCGCGCTGTACATCGGCGTGTCACTCCTCGCGGCGACCGGGTTCTTCATCGGTTGGCTCAGCTTCCACCGAAACACTCGCAACGAGTTCGACCATGAATCGGAGCTTGTCGCGCTGCAAGAGGAACCCGGCTTTCCAACCGCTATCAAAGCCTAGAACCACAACCTGACCTCCGTCCCGAAGGGAGCAGCCATGACCGCGATCCAACCATTTCAGACCGCCGTCGATGGACTTTGCCTACGTGGCACTCACTATGTGCCGTCGCTTAGCAATCCGAGCCCGACCGCGGTGCTCTTCCACGGCTTCGGGAACTCGCGAGTGGAAACAACCCGGTTGTTCGTCACCCTTGCACGTCAACTCGCAGCGAATGGCATCGGAGTGATTGCCTACGATCGCGCCGGCCACGGCGAGAGCGACGGAGAGTTCTTCGACACTTCCGTCTCTCTGGATGTCCGTCAGGCACACCAGGTCCTGGCGGCCATCGCTGACCTCGACGCCATCGATGCAGGCAATCTGCATCTGGTCGGCATGAGTCTGGGATCGGTCATCGCTTCCATCGTCGCGGCGGAGTCCGCACTGCCGCTCCGCTCGGTGACGATGTGGTCGACTGCGGCGATGTTCGCGGACGAGATCCGCGGCGGCACCCTCCAGGGAAAATCTTTAGGAACCTTGGATTCCGAGGGATACTTCGACTTCCTCGGCATGCGGATGGGTCCGGCGATGCGCGAGGACGCAGTATCGTTCGACGTCTACGGCCGCGCAGCCGCCTACGCCGGGCCGGTCCGCCTCCTTCACGGAACCGCGGACTTCATTCCATTGTCCTACGCCGAGCGCTACCTGCAGATCTATGGTCACCGCGCCGAACTGATCGTCGTAGACGGCGCCGACCACGGCTGGACACAGGTTCCGCAACGTGACCTGGTGATTTCCCACACCGTGGATTTCATCAGCCAAGCGGCACGGATGGTGGGCGAATGACGGCCGCAGGATGCGGGGAGGTCGTATCCCTGCCAAGCGGCAGTGTCCGTCTCGAGGGCCATCTCGGACTGGTGTCCGTACCGGGCGGAGTGCGCCCCGTTCGAATCCCCGTGCATCACTGGTCTCACTTTCCGCCCGCCGGTGAGAACTTGCGCGCCGTCGCGTCGGCCGCCAGCGGCGTGCGTCTCCGACTGGAAACGACGGGTGCGAGGGTAGCTCTCCGCGTTCGGTGCACACGCATCCAGACCGGGGACATGCCGGGATCGCGCAACCGGTTCCTCGCCCAGATCGACGGTGTCACGGTCGCAACCGCTGAAGCGCCCGTGGACCGCGTGCTGCACGTCTCGATCACGGGAGAGGAAGCCACGACCACAGCGAGCAGCGACTCGTCACTTGTCGAGTTCGGTTCGCTGCCCTTGGGAGAGAAGACAGTCACGGTGTTTCTCCCGCAAGGCATGATCATCGACCTGCTCGACGTCGACGGCGACGCCCCAGTAATCGCAGCCGCTGAGACTGGTCTGCCGGTCTGGATCCATCACGGCAGCTCGATCAGCCACTGTGTCGAGCCGGAGCTGCCGACGAGCGTGTGGCCGGTCGTCTCCGCCGCGATCGCCGGCCTCGACGTCATCAACCTCGGCTTCGGGGGCCAGTGCATGCTGGACCCGTTTGTCGCGGATTCGATCGCGGCCACCCCCGCTGACGTCATTTCGGTCAAGGTAGGGGTCAATATCGTAGGTGCCCGGTCGATGGATCAGCGCACCTTCGTCCCGGCACTCCACGGTTTCCTGGACCGCGTCCGGCAGGGACATCCCGATACCCCGATCGTGCTCGCCTCCTCCATCCTGTGGCCCGGAAGCGACGACATCCCCGGACCGAGCGACGTGGAGTTCCTCGCCGACGGAGGCGTCCGCTGCCACACCAACGGAGACCCCGCCGACATCGCCAAGGGAGCGCTCACTCTCGCCAACTCCCGCAGACACGTCGAGCACGTCGTCACCATGCGGGTCAACGCTGGCGAGAACATCGCCTACCTCAACGGACTCGCGCTGTACGGGCCGGCCGATCTCCTGCGCCACCCGCTGCCGGACTCCCTCCATCCCGACACCGAACTCTACGCCGAGATCGGTCGCCGATTCGCCCACATCGCGTTCGGCGAGGACGGTCTCGTCCCCCGTTCGACGCTCGGACAGTTCTCCCGGCGAACACCGTGACGCAAAGCTTCTGCCGGGAGTCCCAGCCCGGGAACTGAGTGATGCCGAGGGTGGCAGCGGCGAGCTGGGCGGTGAAGGCCAGGCCGAGAAGGAGCGAGGCGGCCGAGTCGATCTTCTGCGCCGTGGACTCCACCCATGCTGGGCCGCCATCGAGTGTGACGCCCGCGATCTGGACCCGCTGGCGTGCCGTGGAGACCGGATTCAATCGGTGGATGCAAAGTGGACTCAAACGGTGGAAGCAACACCCGCGGTGGGGAGGATGCTGTGGGAAGGCCATCGGATTGGATGAGGAAGGTGACTGGGCGTGCGCCGATGCGTTCGCCGGGTCACACTGGGCATACACGATGGTCGGAGATCGCGACAGGTTTGCTGCCGACAGAGGCCGGTGTCGCTGTCGGCGTGCCGCCGGTCGCGGGGTCGCGGTGGTTTCGAGAATCGGGCGGTATGTCGCGCCGACGACCTCGCCGCCGCCCATGCCCTTGAGAACGTTGAGGCACCCGGCGTGGGTGCCAGGCAGGGTGGGAAATGCCCGCCAGGCACCCCGCTGGCAGGTCAGCAGATAGCTTGCGAGGTGGTGCTGATGCAGACGGTCAAACTAATCGCGCTGGCCAGCTGGTTGTTTCGCTGGCTGTCCGGGTTCTCATCGAGCACTTGGAGGCTGAGTAGGTACCCCACGGTCAAATCACCCCCTCTCCTCGTGCGGCGGGCGGGGGTTCGTGAGGACGAGACGGCTTGCCGGGGCCGGCAGGAGCAGCGGGAGGAGGGTGTCCCAGCCGTCCCGGCTCTCGTCGTGGGCGAGCAGGCCGTGAGCTTGCAGGGCCGTGAGCACCCCGGCGGAGCCGGTGGCGAAATCGCAGGATAAGCGCAGCAACCCCTGACCGGGGAAGGCGATGCCGGTGCGGTGCCGCACCGCGTGAATCTTGAGAGCCTCGACGTGCGCGAGCAGCGCGGCATCGGATGCGGCGGTGCCAAGACCGGTGCGAGCAAGGTAGGCGAGAAAGTGGATGAGGCCGGCGCGGCCGTGGAACAGGCCCGGCTCGATGACGAAGGGGGTGCTTGCGGCAGCCCGGATTCCGTCGAGGGCGGCGAGATAGCGGTGCGGGTCGCCGAGATGCGGCAGGAGCCCGGCGATGACCAAGCCGATTCCGGCGGATCCGGTCGCGAGATAGGGCATCAGGCGCCAGCCCTCGTTGACCTGGAGAGACCCATCGCCGGCAACGGCACAGGAGGCGAGGTCACGGTCGAGGGCGTCCACAGCCAGCCGCAGGTGGGCGCGGTCCCCCGTGCGCTCGTAGAGGCGCAGGGCGAACAGCGCGGTTCCGGAGGGGCCCCACATGAGACCACCTCGCCCGGTTCGCACGGTCGGGGCAGCATCGCCGGGGTCCAGCCGCGGCCGAGCATCGTGACGGGCGCGCAAGATGGTGGCGATCTGAACGGCGTCGGTTTCGAGCGCCGGGTCGCGCTCGGCCTCGGCCAGCAGGTACAGCCCGAGGCCGGGCATCCCCCCATAGAGGTCTGAGCCGAGCCGGGACGGGTCTATGGCACGCAGCCGGTTCAGGAGTTCGTCCGCCTGTCTGTCGCGACTGTGCTGCCGGTGCAGCCAGGCGACGCCGGCGAGCCCGTCGTAGAGGCCGAGCTGTTGGGCCTCCGAGGTGCCGTCGGCGAAACCGGTGGCGTCGGCGAGCCAGTCGAATGCTTGGGGGTCGATATCAAGGCTGCACGCGTCGAGGGCGTGGATGACGCCAGCGGCGCCGTGCGCAAGACCGTACCCGTTTTCGGCGAACTGGCGAATATCGCCGGGCCATGCCCGGTCGGCTCGGGAGAAGTCGGCGCTGGCTCCGAGGGATCGGCCGATCATGACCTGAAGGGCCAGGACGGCGTCCTCACTGCCGACTGACCAGCTCCTGATGGCGGTGTCGGCAGCGCGGGCGAGCCGGCTGCGGGAGCCCAGGCTGTCGCGACCCGGCAGGGCCAGCCCGGCCCGCACACCCGCGAGCCAGGTCTCGTCGAGGGCGTAGGCGTCCCTGGCGGCGTCCAGCAGGTCATCGGCCTTCAGAGGGTCCAGGCCGAGCAACGGGGTGAGGGGAAAGAAGAGGAACAGCTTCAGGCAGGCCAGGGCGTAGCGGTCCGCGGCGAGACCGCCGCGGCCGTCGAGGGCGACGAAACCGGGGGCTCCGATGACAGCGGCAGCATCGTCGGAGGCGGATCGCGCCATCTCGAAGTCGAGAAGCACGATTGATCCATCGGGGGCAACGAGCACGTTGTTCGGATGCAGGTCACCGTGCACATACCCCGCGGCGTGGATGCGGCCGAAGGCCTCATCGAGCTGGGCGGCGATGCCGAGCGCCCACTGACGGTACTCCAGATAGTCGGCGGGGGCTGCCGTGGCGCGAATGGCCGGGCACCGGGCCACGATCTCGGCACCGAGGTTGGCGCCGTCGACGTGGTCGAGGACGAGGAACCGGTGCCCGTGGAAGTCGAAGGATTCGCGCACGGCAACCACGGTGGGCCCGGCAAGGGCCCTCAACCGGGACTCCTCATCGATCAGGCGGTCGCGCGCGTCGCGGCCGTCCGGTGTGAGGCCGGCATGGGGGCGCGCCTCCTTCAGCACGACCGGGTCGCCAGTGGGCGTGGTCGCCTGGTAGACGCCGCCGGCGTTGGAGTAGTGCAGCACCCTGGTGATCTGGTAGCCGAAGTCCGCTGGCGCGGTGCCAGCGCCAAGGGCGTCGAGCTGTTCGCTGAGGAAGCCGGGAAGCTCGACCCAGGGCGGAGGGGCGAAGCCGGCCCCGCGACGGTCCTCCACGAGCGCCCCGTCCGGGTTCCGGACGGCCAGGATCTGCCGGCCGTCGGGGTCGCGGGCGATGGTGCGCACAAAAGAGCCGTAGCGCACGAAGAGCGGACCGTCCTTCCAGCGCAGGTCGGAGAGCACGTAGGGACCGGGGGTACCCCCGATCAGTGCGTCGAGGCCGTTCAGGGCGCTCTGCAATTCGGCGACGTCGCCCGGGTAGATGGTGATGAACTTGCCGGAGGCCGCGCGGTCCGCGTCTTTCGCGTTGGCCGCCCGCAGCTCATCGAGGCCGGGGAGGTGCTTGAACGGCAGCGAATGATCGTGACAGTAGGCGGAGACCAGCCGCAGGACGCGAGCCGCATCGGCGGGTGTCGTCGTGACATGGATCTTCCAGCCCTGATCGGGCAGTTGCCGGTCGGCTGGCCGCCAGAAAGACCAGAACCCGTCGTCGTGGTGCTCCCAACCGGCCCACGCCTGACCATCTGCGGGGTGGTAGCGGACCGTGCGCCGGGCGGTTCGGTGCAGGGTGGGTATGTCGTAGAAGACCGGATCGGCGGCTGTGAAGCGCAGATAAGTGGGATCCACCGGGCAGGCCTTTCGAGAGGACACCATGCCGTCCGGCCGGCGCATGATGCGCGCGGCACTCCCCGACCGGTGAAGTCGCGCTCTCATTCTGGGAAATCCAGGCCGACCCGCGCGCCTGCCGAAAGTCAGTATTCGCGTTATGCCGTTCGGCTCGGCGGTCGCGCGAATTCAACTGGACAGGCCGTTGCGAAAAGCCCAGATCACCAGTTGCACACGTCCCTGAAGGTCGAGCTTTGCCATGATCCTCGACAGATGCGCCTTCACAGTGCCCGGTTCGAGGTGGAGGTGTCCGGCGATCTGCGCGTTCGTCTGGCCCTGACCGAGGGCACGGACGATGTCCAATTCGCGCGGGGTGAGGAGCCGAATGTCGGGACCCTCCGGTACGGCGATCTGCCGCCGCCGGGCGAACTCGGCGATCACCCGCCGGGTGACGGACGGTGAGACCAGACCGTCGCCGCGGGCCGCGGATCGAACGGCGGCCGCCAGGTCCTCCGGCTCAGCGTTCTTCAGGAGGAACCCGACCGCTCCGGCCTCCAGGCTGGCGAAGATGTACTCGTCCAGGTCAAAGGTGGTGATGACGACCACCGGCACCGGATCCTGGCCGCTGGCGAGAGCGCGCGTGGCCGCGATGCCGTCGCCCTCCGGCATCCGAATATCCATCAGCACCACGTCGGGGCGCAACTCGGCGACGGCCTCAATCGCTCCCGGGCCCGAAACCGCCTCCCCCACCACCTGGATATCGGGAAAGTCGTCCAGCAGCACACGCAGGCCGCGGCGCACCACGAGCTGGTCGTCGACGATGAGCACTCGGATCATGCCAATGCCCACCGTTCGAGAGGAATGATCGCGTGAGTTTTCCAGCCGCCATCGGGGGTGCGGTCAGACCGGAGGGTGCCGCCGAGCATGGTGGCCCTCTCCCGCATACCGAGAACCCCGTAGCCCGTTCGGCCCTCCGGTTGTCTGGGCACGCTCTCAACCGGGGTATTGGAGACCTCGACCATGAGTTCGCGGCTCGTGCGACGGAGGCGGATCGCCACCTGGGAGCCCGGGGCGTGTTTGCGGGCGTTGGTCAGCGACTCCTGGATGATCCGGAAACAGGCCAGCGAGGTGGTCGGGGACAGGTCGTCGATGTCGCCCGACACGGAGAGGTCGATAGAGGGGTGGAGGGTACGAACGGAGGCCATGAGGTCGGGCAGGCGGCTCAGGGTGGGCCCGGCCACGGTGGCCTCGTCGTCGTCTTCGCGCAGCACGCCGATCACTTCGCGCATGCTCTGCAGGGTCAGCTCGCCCTCGACCCGGATCGACTCGAGCAGCTCGACGGTGGTGGCCGGATCGGATTCGCGCACGCGGATCGCCGCCTTGGTCTGCAGGATGATGCCGGAAATGTGGTGCGCTGACACATCGTGCAGCTCACGGGCCATACGGTTGCGCTCGGAGGCGACGGCGACGGCAAGCTGGCTGTCACGCGCCTGGCGCAGAGCAACACTGTAGTCGGACGCGAGCGTCGCGCGACGACGCTGAGAGCCATAGAGAAGGCCGGCCAGCACAGGCGCGACATAAGTGGGGATGACCCGGGAGACGATCGCGAGGACGATCAAGGCGGAGAGGCCGCCCGATGCGACAGCGGCCAGTACGAGATGAATGATCAGGTCGAGCGCCACAGCGAGGCCGAGAACCGGAGTCCAGGTTCTCCAGCCGGTGAGCGAGGTGAGGCTGAAGACAGCGAACAGCAGGGTTATCGTCACCGTCAGATTGCGGTCGACGGACACGGCGATAGCGGCGATGAAGCAGGCATACACCAGGATGAAGGACAGCACCGGAAAGCGGGAACGCCAGAGAATCGGGACCGCCTGCAGGGCGAAGATCGCCACAGTGCCCCACACAGTGGCCGCCGTGACGGCAGGCCCGATACTGGAGCCGAAGAAGCTCGTGCCGACAGCGATCGTGACGAGGAAGTAGGCGACGGAAACGATGGCGAGCCCAAGCGCCCAGAGCCCGTCCGCCAGAAGCCGCCGCGACAGTGGCGTCGTAGCATCGGCGGAAGAAGACACCGGCATTCCGAGCCCGGCTCCGGACCCGTCACTCGGTGACGCCATCGGCATCGGCATCGGCATCGGTGATGTTCGCTCGTTCATAATGTGACCGCCACGGAACCGCACGGTGCGAACCGGTGAGGACTTGCGCATACTACGCCCAGAAACCAAACGACCGGGAAACACCGGTGGCGCGATCGGTGCCTACCGAACGTCCTGGACGAGTGGGTCCGTTGGGCGTCAGGGACCGAGGCGATGAGGGACCGTCTGGCGGATGCCAAGCCCCACACCACCCAAGACCACCCAGGCCAAACGGACCCACTCATCGAGGTCGAATGGCATAGCCTGATCGGGTGGAGACAGGCCGATGATCCGACGAGAGCAGGCGGAGCGGACCCGAGAACTGCTGCTGGATGCCGCCGCGGAGGAGTTCTGGCTGCACGGCTTGGGCGGAACGCGAATCCAGGATGTGCTCGACCGCACCCAGATGACCAAGGGTGGGCTCTACCACCACTTCACCAATAAGCAGGAGATGGCCGAGGCGCTGGTGGCGCAAGAAGCCGAGCGCTGGCCCGCCCTGATCCTCGACGTGGTCGAAACGGGACTGCGCGGCCTGCCCGCGCTGGAGGCCTTCTTTCGGGCGGTAGCCGTGCGCCTGGACGACGACGTGCGGGCCCGCGCGGTGCTGCGGATCACCGACGAGCTCGACGCGCCCGGCGAGAACTCCGCCAACTCCGCATTCATGCTCTGGCACGATTTCGTCATCCTCGGGCTGCAGCAAGGGATCGCCGACGGCGAGGTGCCCGATTCGATCGCGATCCGCGAGGTTGCCGCCACGGTCGTCGAGTGCGTGTACGGGGTCTGCGTCTCGTCGGCGCCGATGAGTCAGCCCAGCGATGCGCCGACGCGGCTCGACCGGCTCTGGACGGTGCTCGGCCCGGGCCTGCGCAGCGCAACCGGCTGAGCCCCCGGCTGCTCCCGGCCGCGCTGTCCCGAGGGGTCGACACGCCGGGGCACGCAAACTTCCCTCAACCCATGGTTGAGGCTTGACGGCCGAGCCGACGCCGGCGATTCGACAGGCAGCGCGCAGCGCCCTGATTCCGGGGCTGATCTCGACGGCCCTCAATCACCCGTCATCCGCCATCCCTCTCGGGTTCACCTAACGTTCAAGTTCCGGTGGTTCATCGTTCATCGCCCCTGGATGATTCACCGACGTTTTGGTTTGCGAAGTGCGTGAGCCTGTTGCAAGATGGGCCTTGTCGCGGTCACGGTGATCCCATCATGGCCTGCAACTACTGGCTTCGATACCGCAGCACACCACATCTGCCACACAGGGACGGCGACCGACGGTCGCGTCGGCGAAGGTGACAATCGACGGGGGTTCATATGGGCAGGGTCCTGGGCGGCGAGCTCGATCAGCTCGACCTGGACGATGCCGCAGCCGCGACCCCGGCGTCTGCTGAGGCTCCCAGGGGCGGAGGCGGTCCGCCGCGACGACGGTCCGGCCGTGCCGGAGCGGCAGCGGGCGGGGACGTGCCGCGTATGCTGAGCTCGGCACGCGGGACAGCCGACAATCTGTTCCGGGTGACCACCCACGGCGGCGGCGTGGTGGTCCTGGCGATCATGACCCTGGTCGGTCTCTTCCTCGCCGTCCGCGGTGCGGAGGCCATCAGTGCCGCTGGCCCGTCGTTCCTGACCGAGCAGGACTGGGAGCCCAACTCCGGCCGGTTCGGCATCGCGGCCGTGCTGTTCGGCACGGTCGTCATCGCCCTGGTGGCTATCTGCGTGGCCATCCCGCTTGCGGTCGGCACCGCCACCTACATCTCGGACTACGCCCCGGACGGCCTCAAACGGCTGCTGATCGGCATCGTCGACCTCATGGCGGCGATCCCCTCGGTGGTCTACGGGCTGTGGGGGATGTTCTGGCTGGAAGGCTCGATCCTCCCGGTCGCCCAGTGGATCTCCACCTACTTCGGCTGGATTCCGATCTTCGCGGTCCCGAACTTCAACCCCAACGACCCGCTGGCCACCCCGACGGTGTTCACCGCGAGTGCTTTCCTGGCGGGTCTGGTGGTGGCCATGATGGTCGCCCCGATCGCGGCCTCGATCATGCGGGAGGTCTTCTCCCAGGCACCCATCGGCGAACGCGAGGGAGCGCTGGCGCTCGGCTCGACGCGGTGGGGAATGATCCGCTCGGTCGTCTACCCCTTCGGCCTCGGCGGCATGATCGGCGGCACGATGCTCGGCCTCGGGCGGGCGCTGGGGGAAACGATCGCGGTCTATCTGGTGATCTCCCCGGTGTTCGTGATCCAGCCGCACATCCTTCAGACCGGCACGAACTCGATCTCCTCGCTGGTCGCCCTGAGGTACGGGGAGGCGAGCCCCTTCGAGCTGTCCGCGCTGATGGCGGCCGGTCTCGTGCTGTTCGCCATCACGATGCTCGTGAACTTCGGTGCGGGCATCATCATCCAACGTTCCCGCTCCGGCGCGGCGAGCTGAGAGAGCGCATCCCATGACGACGACGATCCAGATTCTTGCCCCAGGGGAGGGGCGTACCCACCCGCGGGTTCAGACCTCTGGCCGGGTCTCACGCACGCACATCCCCGGCCGCGACGGGCATCTGCACCCCACACGACCGGAGACGCGACGCAACCTGGCCCGGATCCGCCGCGACGACATCCTGCGGATCGTCGGTGCCCTCGTCGCCGGAGTCGCCTCGGCCGCCTGGCTTTTCACCCAGATCGTCTCCTTCCAAGGGGTGCTGCCTTTCGTTCTGGTCGCCTACACGCTGTTTCTGGGCTTCTTCGTCGTGCTGATCAGCTTCGATGACAACCGGGTGACGATCGCGGACCGGGTGGTGACGGTGCTGGTGCACTCTCTGGCGGCCGTGCTGCTGCTGGCACTGGCGGTGGTGGTCGTGTTCACCCTCTCTCGCGGCTCCGAGGCCTTCCTGCACTGGAACTTCTGGGTTCAGGATCTGTCGCTGGCAGGGCCGCTGGACCCGCTGACCATCGGCGGCATGGCACATGCGGCGATCGGCACGCTGATCATGATCTCCTTCGCCCTGGCGATCGCGATCCCGCTCGGGCTGCTGTGCGCGGTGTTCCTGGCCGAGTTCCCGAACGCCTTCGCCCGCACCGTGCGGACGGTCGTCGAGGCGATGACCGCGCTGCCCTCGATCATCTGCGGGCTGTTCATCTACGCCACCTACGTGCTGATGTTCGGGCTGGACAAGTCGGGGTTCGCCGCCAGCCTGGCCATCACAATCATGATCCTCCCCATCATCATCCGCTCCGCCGACGTCGTGCTGCGCCTGGTGCCCGGCACCCTGAAGGAGGCGTCGCTGGCGTTGGGCACCAGCCAGTGGCGCACCATCTGGCATGTGGTGCTGCCCACGAGCAAGTCGGGGCTGATGACGGCGATCATCCTCGGTACCGCCCGAGGCATCGGCGAGACCTCGCCGGTGCTGCTCACGGCCGGGTACACGACCTTCTACAACCTCAACCCGTTCTCCGGGCCGATGGTGTCGCTGCCGTTCGCGACCTTCACGTTGGTGAAGTCGCCGGAGGCGACGCAGATCGCCCGCGGCTTCGGCGCCGCGGCGGTGCTGATGGTGCTGGTGTTCGTGCTGTTCCTGATGGCCAGGGTCATCGGCGGCAAAGGCGCCGGCGTGCTGACCCGGCGCGGTCAGGCCCGCGCCCGAGTGGCCTCCCGGCGGGACACCGCTCGCTTTGCGGGGCAGCGCGCGCGCATCGCCACCCCTGGAGCGAGCCTGCCCCTGCCTGCTAGCGGCGACCGGGGGGCAGTCCGATGAGCACGCGACGGCCGGCGTATTGGGGTCGGACGCGGGTCGCGGTGGCCCTGCTCGGGGTGGCGTTGATCGCCACAGGCGTGTTCGGCGCGGCGGGTGCCCTTCCCGCGCAGGCGGTGGGCACCGTGCACGCCCCGCTGGTCGGGTCCGGGTCGACCTGGTCGGCCAATGCGCTGCAGGCCTGGATCCGCAATGTCTGGGCCAATTACCAATGGAAGATCACCTACTCCGAGTCCGGCTCCACCCAGGGCCGCAACGACTTCGCACAGGGCACCGCCGATTTCGGCGTCTCCGAGATCCCCTACGGCATCGCAAACAGCCAGGAGGCGGACGCCCGCCCGAGCCGAGGGTTCGCTTACATGCCGATCGTCGCCGGCGGCACCGCGTTCATGTACAACCTCGAGATCGGGGGCAGGCGGGTGACGAACCTGCGCCTGTCCGGGGACACCATCGCGAAGATCTTCACCGGCACCATCACCACCTGGGACGATGCGGCGATCAAGGCCGACAATCCCGCTCTGGCCCTGCCGGCGATCCCGATCGTGCCGGTGGTGCGCTCTGACGGCTCCGGAGCGACAGCGCAAGTGTCGATCTGGCTGCGCCAGGAACACACGCAGCAGTGGGACGCCTACTGCGGCAAGGTGGGCCGTCCCTTCGTCAACGACCACTGCGGGGTGACCAGCAACTACCCGGTGGCGCCGGGTTCCGGCTTCGTGTCCCGCTCCGGATCCAACGGCGTCGCCGGCTACGTAGCACAGTCGCATGCGGTCGGCGCGATCACCTTCGTCGAGTACTCCTACGCCCTCAACTCGGGGTTCCCGGTCGCGAAAGTGCTCAACAGCTCCGGCTACTACACCGAGCCGACCGCGCAGAACGTCGCTGTCGCGCTGCTGTCGGCGCATATCAACGAGGACATCACCTCACCCGACTACCTCACCCAGAACCTCAGCGACGTCTACACCTCCGGCGATCCGCGCACCTATCCGCTGTCCAGCTACTCCTACATCATCCTGCCGACGCAGCTGGAGTCCGGGTTCACCGAGAACAAAGGCCTCACCCTGGCGGACTTCGGCGCCTACTTCCTCTGCGAAGGGCAGAACGACGCCGAGACGCTCGGCTACTCGCCACTGCCGATCAACCTGGTGCAGGCCGGGCAGAAGCAGATCGAGAGAATCCCCGGCGGCAACCCGGTGATCAAGGGAACCATCGACTGCAACAACCCCACCTTCTCACCGGACGGCTCGAACAAGCTCGCCAACGAGGCCCCCTATCCGGCGGATTGCGATAGGCAGGGCGCCACCCAGTGCACCGCCGGGACCGGCGGTGCGAAAGACACGCCGACCCAGGCCGCGGGAGACGATCAAGCGGCAGCGGGCGCCGGTACCGGCAGCGGCACGGGTACGACCGCGGGCGGCGGAACGGCCGGCGGAGACTCGTCCGTGGTGCAGGCGGATGCCGTGCCCGTGCTGGTGGACGCGACCCCGCAATCCATCCCGGTCGCCCCCGTCGGCATCCTTCCGTCGCTGGCGATGCTCGGTGCCGGCGGTGGCATGCTCGCCTTCGCCGCGGTGCCGCCGCTGCTCGGCAAACGCAGTCGCCGCTCCCTGTTCCCCACCCCGACCCGCGGCTCGCCGCGCTGACACCGAAGGGCCGATCACACCGTGACTGCGAACCCCCGTCCTCGCCGCCTCGCCCGCGCGCTGTGCGCCGCCGCCGCGCTCTCGGCGATCGGCATAGCCGGCCTGTCCGCGCCACTCGGCGCCCAGGCGGCGGGCGACGAGCCCGCCGCCACCGTGAAGTGGGCGGGCGGCAACGACGCGAGCGTGCAGCAGCATCAGGTCGACCACGCCGGGCTGCTCTCCGACGGCAAAGGCAATGACGCCGGGTCCGGGCACTGGGACGACTTCAAGAACCTGGAGGTGTCGGTGTCGAAGACGACGAACCTCGGCGACGAGGCGGTGACCGTCACCGCCTCCGGCATGGCCGGAACGAAGTACCAGGATTGGCCCGGCAGCGCGAGCAACTATCTGCAGATCTTCCAGTGCTGGGGTCCGGACCCGCTGGCGGCGGACTTCGCCGAGACCTGCCAGTTCGGGGCGTGGTCGAGCAACACCGGAAACACGAAAGCAGGCGCCGCGATGGGCGTTCTCGTCGGCTGGGCCGCCAGCGGGCGGGACTCATTAGTTGACGTCGCCGCTAACACTCCGTTCCGGGCCGTCACGGGCGAACAGAACGTCAGGACGGAGCTCGACATCGGCGGCAGCAAGGCCTGGGTGAATGGGCTGCTCTCCTTCTTCGACACCAGCACCTCGAACGAGCAGCCCTTCGTCGCCGTCAGCGCCGAGGGCACGGCGAGCGTCAAGATCGAGACCCAGTCCGCGGCCGCGCAACCCTATCTCGGCTGCGGCAGGCCGAAGCCTTCCGGGGTGGGCTCGCGCTGCTGGCTGGTGGTGGTGCCGCGCGGCACCCATTCCGGCGAGCTGACCGCTGGCCAGGACCTGAAGTGCGCGACAGCGGGCTGGGGCGGCAGGCCATTCGGCGAGACCACTGCCTCGCAGCTCGGCGGACCGGTGGATCAGAACTGCTCGTACTGGCAGGACCGCATCACCGTGCCGCTGGACTTCGCCGACACCAGCAGCAGCTGCGCGGCAGGAGCCGCCGAGATGCGCGTGGTCGGCAGCGAGCTGCTGAGCAACGCCATGTCGTCCTGGCAGCCGGGGCTGTGCTCCAGCAGCGGCAACGCCTACACATTGACCACCGGCTCCGGCGACGTCACGCGCAACCAGCTGCTCACCGGAGTGGCCAAGCTCAGCGTGGTCGCCAACCCGCTCACAGCCACGAGCATCGGCTCAGCCGACCCCGCCCTGCTGCAGGCCGCGAAGATCGGCTACGCCCCGGTCGCGAACACCGGCCTGGTCATCGGCTACGTCGCCGACGACACGACGCAGAGCTACACGACCCTGAAGCTGACGCCCCGCCTGCTGGCCAAATCGCTCACCCAGTCCTACGACATGGACATCCCCTGGGTTGCCGCTCAATACGACCGCACGGATGTGGATCGTTACTGGCCGCATCGTGCCTCCTCATTGCCGCATGATCCGGAGTGGATCGCCCTGGGCAACCCAGCGCAGCAGGGACTCAGCCCGTCCCGCGGGGTGTTCGTGGTGAGCGGACCGCAGGGAGAGGACACCGTGAGACTGCTCTGGCAGTACATCCAATCCGACGCCGACGCGGTCGCCTTCCTCAAGGGCGATGCCGACCCCTGGGGCAACACGATCAACCCCTACTACCTGCCCGCCACCAATCCGACGGCCAAGGGCGGGGGCCTGCCCTTCGATCTGGCGACCCAGCCGATCGACTCCTTCCTGAAGGCCGACCAGACCCTCGCCCCCGGGTCGGCTGCCGAGGCCGACGAGAAGTACAGGGGCCAGCGGATCGACTCATTGACCATGGAACCCTATTCGAGCAGCCTGGCGGCCAACGCGAGCCGCGTCTTCCGCACCGACCCCCGGTACACCCAGGAATGGGATCCCTTTAAGCCCGTCGGCACGTCCAACGGCGCCTGGGTGGCGTACAGCCCGCAGCTCGCCTCGCGCAGCCGCCTGACCCTCGGCCCGATGGACGCCGCCTCCGCCGACCGGTACGGGCTCAGCAGCATGCAGCTGGGACTGCCGCTGGCCACCACCACCGCGCAGGCCGATACCGCAACGGCGCGCGCCTTCGTTGGCCCGAGCGACGCCTCGATGAGCGCCGCCGTCTCGGCGATGACCGTCGACCCGGCCACCGGGATCGGCCGCCCCGACTTCTCCGCGCTGCCGGTGGACGCCTACCCGCTGACGGCGACCCTGTATGCGGCGGTGAACCTGAACTCCACCACCCTGGATGGCGCCAGCCGCGAGAAGCTGGCGGTCCTGCTCGACTACAGCGCCGGTCCGGGCAATCTCCGCGGCGCCGCCGCCGGGCAGCTCCCGCCGGGCTACGTGCCGCTGACCGCAACCCAGATCGCGGCCACCGCGCAACTGGCGACCGCGCTGCGCACCCCGGCCCAGCCCGAGCAGGGAACGGCCCCCGGTGGTGCGAAGACCACCCCGGCCGGTGCCCCGGCTGCTGTGACGTCACCCCCTCAGAACCCCCCGACGCAGACCACAGTCAGCGCCAACGGTGCCCCGGCGACCGCCGACACGGCGTCGACGGCCATCCCGGTGCAGAGCCTGCTGCCGGGCGCCTCCCTGCTCACGGGCATCGGCGGGCTGGCTGCCGCCCCGTTCCTGCTGCGCCGCAAAGGAGCAGCCGGGTGAACCCGACCCCATGGCGGATAGTACCGCCACCGAAAACTACTCGAACGGCCTCTGTTTCCCGGCCGAACGAGAAGGCCCCCCACCACGCTCGCGAAAGTCGGGTAGGGGGCCGAGCCCAGAAGGGCGTAACAGAGGGAAACAGTATCGAAAGGAAGATACTGATGCAAATCGGTACCAAGTGGCGCCTCGGCGCCCTCGCCACGGTGGCTGCCGCCGCCGTCGTCCTCGCAGGCGGCACCGCCGCCATCGCGGACCCCACCGGAACGCCGAGCTACCGCACCCTGAGCGGGGTGGGATCGGACACCACCCAGGACCTCAACAACGGCCTCTCCTCGGTCATCACCTATGGAGGGTCGCTCGTCGCAGGCTCCTATGACGCCATCAACCCGACCACCGGCGCGGTGCACGACCCGATCACGACCAAGTCGGGCGGCACGATCTTCGACCGCCCGAACGGCTCGGGTGAAGGCCTCACCGCCCTCAAGGCGGCGAAGAGCGGCGGCACCCTTCAGTGGCGGGGTAAGACTCTCAGCGCCACGGACATCCAGTTCTCCCGCTCCTCGAGCGGCGCGACCTGGGTGGCCGGCGGTGGCGGGGCGTACTCGTACATCCCGCTGGCTGAGGACGCGGTGAGCTTCGCCGTGCACACCAGCAACACCACCATCCCACGGGATCTCACCAAAGCCCAGCTGACGGCGATCTACTCCGCCGCCAACGGGGCCAATGTGACGATCAACGGCACCAGCTACAAGGTCGGAACGCCGGGCACCGCCGGCGTGCAGATCACGCCGTTCATCCCGCAGTCCGGTTCTGGCACACGCAGCTTCTGGCAGACCCAGCTGGTCGGCGCCGGAGTCGCCTTCGGCCCGGCTGTCACCGACACCTACAGCGGTGGCAGCGTGCAGGAGCACGACGGAAGCGTGCTCGCCGCGCTGCCGACGACCGCGATCGTGCCGTTCTCGATCGCGCAGTGGATCGCACAGAGCAACAAGGCCACCATCCAGGCTAACTACCCCGGGGTCACCATCAATGACCGTCGGAACGGCGCGGTCCTGGGCAAGGTCGGCGGAATCTCGCCGACCACGGTGTCGAACACGCTGAACACCGCCTTCCCGATCGCCCGCCCGGTGTTCACCGTCGTCAAGGCGTCGGAACTGGCCACGAACCCGCAGCTCACCGCGGTGTTCAAGGGGTCGACCGCCTCGGCGTACACGGTGGACCGTCCCGGCCCGTCGACCGCACTCGTGATCACTGATTTCGGGTTCGGCAGCCTCGCCGGCGGCGTGAACATCGGCGGAGTCACCTACAACCCCGGTGACACCACCTCGTTCACCATCAACTAGTGACACGAGGGCTGGGTCGGTCGCTCACCTTGCGGCCGCCCCAGCCCCTCGCACCCGATCAAGCACAACCGCACCATCCAGCGACGAAGCTCTCCCAGACTCCTGTCCACAACCCGTCCCATCACGAGATGGGAACCCGAAACACGATAAGGAACCCTATGAACGCCCTTAGCCGCACCCGCCGCCGGTCGGCGATCGGAGCAGCCGTCGTCGCCAGCACCGTGCTGGCGCTGCTGGCCTGGGCCCCCCTGCCCGCCAACGCCGCCACCAACACCCTCGATCCGGCCCTGCAGATCACCGGCTCCACCGTCAAGCTCACCCCCTCCAGCAGAACCGGCGTGGTGGAGGGAACCTCCGCACTCCGCTGGGGCCCGGCCCAGATCGAGACCGACCAAAGCTGCCCCGCTGGGTACCGCAGCTCGTCGAGAACCTTTGTCATCGCGCCAGGCGGAACCGTCTCGCAAGCAGCCACAGCGCGAACGAATCAGAGCGCCATATATTGGGGCCTGCGCGGAGAACCGGGCGACGTCATCTGGCTCGACAACGTCTACGCCTCCAACTGGTCCGGGTTCACCCCTGGTTCGCTGACAACCGGACTCAACAAGCTCGTCATCACCTGCGACCCCGACCAGCGGGCCGAAGACGCACCGTTCTCCGACTCGAAGTACTTCCTCGTCACCCTCCAGGTCGACGTGGCAGCAGAGTCATGGACCGTCGTCGACAACCCAAGCAACCCGGTGACGAAGACCACCCCCACCGTCGCCTTCAGCGGGTCGACGGCGAACGCCAACGGCACGGCGACGCTCATCGCGACGGTGTCGGGCGCCTCAGGCACCGCGACCGATGCCAGCGGAAAGGTCGCATTCTCCGGAACCCACGCCGGGCTCGCAAGCCCGGTGACCGGCGAAGTGCAGCTCGCGAACGGCGTGGCCAGCTGGACGACGCCGGTGCTGGATGCCGGACAGTCGTACACCTTCACGGCCGGGTACAGGGCGAACGGCGACACGAAGTACACCGATTCTGCCGCCGACGCGACCACGACGGTGACCACCGTCGCCGAACCGCAGGCACCGCAGAACACCGATATCACCGTGACGATCCCCGCATCGGCGACCGGCCTGAAGTTCACGATCACCCCCGGGAACGTGGCACTGACCGGCACCACACTGCAGGGCACCTCGTATGTCGCCACCGGCACCCTCGGCGATGTGAAGGTCTCCGACAACCGGGACACCCGCACCGCCTGGACCCTGAACGGCAAGGCCGGCGCCTTCGCGAACACGGCCGACGCCAGCAAGACGATCGCGGCGAGCCACCTCGGCTGGAAGCCGGCGCTCGTCGGCACCGGCGCCGGAACGGCCGGCACCGAAGTCGTCGCGGGCGAGGGCGGCGGCCTGTCGACGGACAAGCCGCTGGCTCAGACCGCGGCGGGCGCGACGGTCGCGGACACCACCGTGAAGGCGGGCATAACCCTGAAGGCGCCCGCCGACAGCGCCGCGGGCGACTACAAGGCCACCCTCACCCTGACGCTGATCTAGGGATCCGTCCACACCACCAGGGGGTGGTTCCCGCTTCACAGCGGGAACCACCCCATACCCGTTCCGCGCTCCACCACCGTTCCGCCCGATGACCCGAAAGACTCCATGACAGACCGTATCCCCGCCGTGAGACTGGTCCTCGCCGCCCTGCTGCTGGCGCCGGCCGGTGCCGTCACGATTCCGGCCAGCGCACAGGCGGAGGGTGAGGGGCAGGTGAGCTGGAGCGTGCAGCCGTCGACCCCGTCCGGACCAGACGGGCGCACGGAGTTCGACTACCGCGTCGCGCCGGGAACGACGATCAGCGACTGGGTATCGGTGTCGAACTTCTCGGCCCGCCCGGCGACCTTCCGAGTGTACGGGGCCGACGCCATCACCGATTCGGACACAGCCGCGTTCACCCTGACCGGCGCGGAGCGGGCTTCCACCGACCTGGGCGCGTGGACCAGCATCGACTCCTCCAGCGCCGTATGCTCCCACACGAACGATGCCGCCGAGGCCGCATGCACGGCCCGGCTCGGCGTGCAGATCGTCCTTGAACCCGGGAACAGGATCGATATCCCGTTCACCGTGACCGTGCCGCACGACGCGACCCCCGGCGACCATGCCGCCGGGATCGTCGCATCCTTTCAGGAGACCGCGACCGACTCCACCGGATCGGCCGTGCAGGTCAACCAGCGGGTCGGTACCCGCATCTACCTGCGAGTCGACGGAACCCTCACCCCCAAGCTGGGCGTCAGCGGAACCGCCTCCGGCTATGACGGCAGCTGGAATCCGTTCGGCCCCGGAACCGGGCGCGTCGGCTTCGCCCTGGCCAACACCGGCAACGTGCGCCTCTCCGCTAGGCCCGTGGTGACCTTGACCGGCCCCTTCGGCATCGATCTCGGCACCGTTACCCTCGATTCGGTAGAGAACCTCGTTCCCGGGGGCACTGCGCATGTCACCGCATCATTCCCGGAGGTGCCACCCCTGTTGCTGCTGTTCGCGAGCGTCACGGTCACCCCGACCGTCGCGGCGGGCAGCACCGCCGCGGGCGACACCCCACCGGCGCCGGTCACAGCGTCGACCGTCGCCTGGGCGGTGCCGTGGTCACTGGTGGGTCTCCTCGCCCTCGTCGGCGGCGGGATCGGGGCAGGCCTGTGGTGGCGCCGCCGATCACAACGGCTCCTCGGCGAAGAACTCGCCACCTACACCGAACAGATCCGCGCAGAAACTCAGACCGCGGCCGTCGAGGCCGCCCCTGTCACAGAAAGCGAGCCGGTCCGATGACCCTCATCTCCCCCCAGACACCCCGCTCCCGGGCATCGCGTTCCCGCGTCCTGGCCTGCATTGTGGCCGTCTGCCTGGCCATTGCCACCGGGGCGGCGCTGGCCGTCGCGGCTCCCGCCCACGCCGACGACGGCACCGACGGCACCGACTTCACCGTCACCATTCCCCGTACCACGCCCTCCCCAACGCCGACACGGACACCACCACCGGCGTCGACACCACCACCGGCTTCGACGCCACCACCGGCTTCGACCGGGGGTGCCAAGACCAGCACCGGCGGGTCAAACACGACCACCCCAGCAGGAACCTCCGCGGCACCCGGATGCACTCCGGCCGAGCCGGCGGTTCCCCTCAGTCCGGCCGCAACCGGCGAGAAGGCATCCGTCGACAGGCAGCTGTACCTGCCCGGCCAGCAGGTCACCGCGACCGTGACCGGTTTCGGCGCGGGCGAGCAGGTTCAGCTCGTGCTGTTCTCCGACCCGACCCTGATCGGCACCTTCACCGCCGACGCGGGCGGCCAGGTGCAGGCGGTGTTCCCGGTCGCGGACGGGACCCTCGCGGGCACGCATGTGCTCCAGTTCACCGGCTGGTGCAAGAGGATCGCTCTCGCCACCGTTCTGGTCGGCGGCGGCACGGCCGCCACCTCGGTCGGGCAGGGCATCCCGCCGTGGCTGTGGTGGGTCGGCGGCGCCCTCGCCCTGGGTGGGGCCCTTCTTGGTGGTTGGCGGCTGGTGCGGGCCATGCGAGCACCAGCCGGCACAGCGGCCGCGGCGAGCGCCTCATGACGATCCAGACGACACCCTCCCGGCAGCAAGCGAGCCGAGAGGCAGACGACTCCATCGCCCCGCCGACCCGCGCCGATCCGGAGGCCACCCACCCCGCTCGCCCACGGAGCGGCCCAGGCAATGCGGTCACCGAGGTACTCCGCAGGGTCGCCCGCCCGCGCCCCTCCGGCGGTCCCGGAGGCCGGAGACCCCCCGGCGGCACTCCACCGAAGCGGAGCGGCCGCTCCCGGTTACCGGCCGCACCGCGAGAGCTGGCGCCGCGCGACGCCATCTGGTGGACAGGCGCGGCCGTGCTGACCGTGTCGCTGCTGCTGCTCGCCTTCGCCACCCATGTCGCCGTGCTGTCCGCCTTTCAGCACCATCGCGAGCAGCAGATCGGCTACGGGCAGTTGCGCACCTCCCTGGCCAAAGCCGAGACCCCGGTCGGGCAACTCGACCTGAACGGGCAATTGGTGACGCCTGGCACCCCGGTGGCGCTGGTGGAGATCCCCGCGATCGGCCTGTCGGAGGTGGTCAGGGAGGGAACCACCGGCCAGACGCTGCGATCCGGACCCGGACACCGGCGCGACACAGTCATGCCCGGTCAGCCCGGCACCAGCGTGATCCTCGGCAGGCAGTCCAGTTACGGCGGCCCCTTCGGCGGGCTGAGTCGCTTGGCCCCGGGGGACGAGATCACGATCACCACCGGGCAGGGAACGAACAGCTACCGGGTATTCGGTCTCCGGCACGCCGGAGACCCGCAACCCGAGCCGCTGCGCAAAGGGCAAGGCCGACTCGAACTGCTGACCGCTGACGGACTCGCCCTGTTCCCCACCGGCGTGCTGCGCATCGACGCCGAACTGACCTCCGCCGTGCAGAAAGCCCCCACCCGGGTGCTGGCCAATGCCGCACTGCCTGCCGGGGAACGGGAGATGGGCCAGGATCCCGGAGCCTGGTTCATCGCGTTCTTCATCCTCGTGTTCTTCACCGCGGCCGGGATCACGCTGTGGTGGCTGTGGCGCAGCTGGGGTCGCTGGCATAGCTGGCTGATCGGCGTGCCCGTGATGCTCGTCCTCGGCGTGACCGGCGCCGATGTCGTGATGAACGCCCTGCCCAATCTTGTGTAGTACCGATCCCAGAGGACAAAATGACCACCGAAACGAACCAGCACGCCACCCCCGAGTCCAGCTACGATGACGTGACCACCGTGCACCTGAGCGCGGCGGAAGCCGCCGAGTTGACCGCAGAGGGCACACCACTCGGCGGCGCCCTTCCCGAACAGCTCCCGGCAACCGGGCACAGCACAGAGCACACCACCCTGCTGCCCGCCGTCGCGACCGCGCGAGACACCGACGCCGAGATCGCTGCCACCAGCGCCGCGGAACTCGCTGGCCCGCTCTCCGTGTTGCAGGCGCGGGAGGTCTCGGCCTGGTTCGGAGACCACAAGGTGCTCGAGAAAGTCTCCCTCACGATGGAAGCTGGTCAGGTCACCGCCCTGATCGGTCCGTCCGGCTGCGGGAAGTCGACCTTCTTGCGCATCCTGAACCGGATGCACGAACTCATTCCGTCCGCATCGTTGGCCGGAGAGGTGATGCTCGACGGGGTCGACATCTACGATCGCAGCCGCAAGCTGCAAGACGCCCGCAAGCACATCGGCATGGTCTTCCAGAAACCCAACCCCTTCCCGGCGATGTCGATCTACGACAACACCATCGCCGGCCTGAAACTCACCGGCATCCGCGCCAGCCGGGACGAGAGGGACGAAATCGTCGAACGGAGCCTCACCAGCGCCGGACTGTGGAAAGAGGTCAAAGACCGGCTCCGACAGCCCGGCGGCGGCCTGTCGGGTGGCCAGCAGCAGCGGCTGTGCATCGCCCGGTCCTTGGCCGTAAAACCCAAGGTGCTGCTGATGGACGAGCCCTGCTCCGCACTGGACCCCACCTCCACACGGGTGATCGAGGAGACGATGACCGAACTGCAGAAAGAGGTGACGATCGTGATCGTCACCCACAACATGCAGCAGGCCCAGCGGGTCTCCCAGCAGTGCGCGTTCTTCCTCGCCTCCGCGGGGACCCCCGGCGGGATCGTCGAGTTCGGCGACACGGACGCCATGTTCTCCGAACCGGAGGATCAGCGCACCTTCGACTACGTCAACGGGCGCTTCGGGTAGATGGAAGACAGCGAGGCGGAGGAGGACGCCACCCAGTTGCTCGGCGGCCGATACCGGCTCGGCGAGCTCCTGGGCGTTGGCGGATCCGCCTCGGTGTTCGAGGCGGAGGATCTCGACCAACTGGCGGAGACCTCCGCTGGCGCAACGCTCGTCGCGATCAAGGTACTGCACCCCCACCTCTCCGGCGACGCAGCAGCGCGGGAGGCGTTCTTCCGCGAGGCGCAGGCCGCCCAGGCGCTGCGGCATCCCAACGTCGTCGCGGTGCACGACTTCGGGCTCCACGAGGCCGGCGGGGTCACGATGGCGTGGATCGCCCTCGACCTGGTGCACGGACCGACCGTGGCCGAATGGGTGGAGGCGACCGGGCCGTTGCCTCCCGCCGAGGCGGTCGCCGTGCTGGATGGAGTCCTGGCCGCCCTCGAGGCCGCCCACGCGATCGGGCTCGTGCACCGGGACGTGTCCCCCCAGAACGTGATGCTCGACGGCGCCGGCAACCGCCTCACCGGAGAGCGGCTGCAGAGCTCCCGGGTGCGCCTCCTCGACTTCGGCATCGCCGCCGCCACCGGCCTGGCCGCGCTCGGGCACGACATCCTGCTCACGGAGCACGGCGAGCCTTCCGGGGCCGTACCCGGTGGCGACAGCGGGGCACGGCCGGCGTCCGTGGTCGGCAACGCGAACTTCATGTCCCCCGAGCAGGCACAGGGCAAGCCCGTCCGCGCCGCGGGCGACCTGTATCAGGCGGGTGCTCTGCTGTACTTCCTGCTCACCGCCCGCCCGCCCTACCCCCGGTCAAGCGCAGCCCTCGTGCTCGAAGCACAGGTGTCGGCTCCGCCACCGGTACCCTCGGCGCTCGTACCCGCCGCACGTCCACTGGACCGGGTCGTGACCCGCGCCATGACCAAAACCCCGGCCCGGCGCTACCGCGACGCCGCCGAATTCCGCGCCGCCCTGGCCGAGGCTCTGACCCGTGGCGCCGGCACAGCCTCCCGCACCCAGGAGGTGGAGGGTGCAGCCGCACCGGCCGCCGCCGCCACCCGGATTCTGCCTCCGGGCCGAACGGGCGAGCTGGAGTACCTGGCCACGGAGGAGCCCGCCACGGAACAGCGCGCCGCGCCAGCCCCCGGAGGCTTCGTCGCGGTCGTCGCCGGCGCGGTGATCCTCGGCCTCGCCTGCTGGGCGGTGATCTCGGCCACCGCCAGTCCTGAGGTGGTCATCCCCAGCCTCTCGCCGACGGTGGCCACCGCATCGGAGACGCCGCCGGCCGAAAGCCCGACCGAACCACCAGCGCCCCCGCCGGCCGAGGGCATCATGGTGCCGACCCTGTATGGGACCCTGGCCGCTGCCGAGATCGCTCTGCGTCAGGCGGGTCTGGCGCTCGGAACGGTCACCCGATTGGAATCCGCCGAAAAGGCCGACACCGTCCTCAGCCAATACCCGACCGCGCGGCAGACCGTCGCCGCCGGATCCACCGTGAACATCACCATCGCCAACGGCACCAACTCCGTGCCGTCGGTCGCTGGAATGGCTGCCGGAACAGCACGAGCACTGCTGGAGTCAGCGGGCTTCACCGCCGCCACGATCCCAGCCGACGCGACCGGCGCCGCGACCGTGACCGGCACGCAACCCGGCGCAGGCGCCGTGCTCCGCCTCGGGGTGACCGTCATCCTGCTTGTCGCCGAACCGCGCCAAACACCCGAGCCGAGCCCGTCCGGGCCCACGCCCCAGCCATCGCCGTCCATACCGGCGGCGGGCGGAGAGGTCCGCCCATGAGCGCCGAGGACACGAACAGATCGCGAACCCGCTGAATGTAGCCAGGTCTACGACCTATGGCTACCCCAGCCGCAGACCTGCCGCGTAGCGCACGATCTCATCCAACCCGCTTCCACAGCGACACATGCAGAAGGGGCCCGCCTGGACGAAGCAGACTGGCCCCTTCTACCGATCCAGGCGAGGGTCAAATTGCAGGAGCGCGTGGAGTTGCGTTCCGCGAAAAGATCGCCCAAGTCAGCCCTGTGGCCAGGCCGAGTATGCAGGCAACGAGTGCAAGGATCGCCCATATTGGTGTTCCAGTTGTCGCAGAGGCGGTGATTCCCGCGACCCCGATGACCAGCGTCGATACGTAAATAGCCCCGGATGCAGACTGGCCGATCGGAGCAAGTATCCCGTTGCCCTTGGGCTGAATGGCACGCGGAACAGTGGCGAACGCCGCCACGAGCACAACGAATACCGCGGTGGGCGAGATGGCCGATACTCCAGCCGATTCAAACGCCGATGCCACGAGCGCGATGGCCACAAGGCCGATGCCGGTGAAGACACCTGCCCTGCTCGGCGGGAAAAACGGCCGAGGCTTCCTGATGGAATCTGTCATGATTACTTCCTGTCCTCAATTCCAACATATTCGGACTACGAGCGGCAAGGTTCGATGACCGGCCACACCGGAGCAGCAATGGTCTGCTTACGGATCCCGGCGCATTTTCCCTGGTTCGCCGCTTGGTTAGCGGTGTCGACCATGAGCGCGATTCCGATTCCGCACGCCCATGCTGCTGGGCCACAGGCCGCGGCGACGAGCGCTCCCGCAGCTGCCATGCTAGATGCCATCTGCTGCGTCTCGGAGCGGGTCATCAGGACAGTGCAGAACGCCCAGTCACACTCAAGGCCCGGGTCAGCCACTATCGGGTACGCGGTGTCATCCCCGTGAACAACAGTCTGCGTAAGAACGTTGCCGTTCACACTGTATGAGCTCGAGAGGTTCTTGCCGTTCGCATCCTTCGCCCACGCCGGAGCGATCGAGTTGATCACTGTTCCGGTTTCATCACCCACCGTCACGCGCCCGTCAACCAGGGAGAGAGTCGCGGGCTTCCCGTTCGCGGTGATTTCGAACTGGTGGCTGCTCGGCGCAGACACATCATTCAGGATGACGTATCCAGCGTTTGCCGCGGCCCCCGCACCGGTCAGTGCGTAGGAATACACTTCCGATACGCCATAAACGAGCGCTCCGCTAATCTCCACCGGCTTCGCCTCGGTGACGGGTTTGATCGAAACCGCCGTGTCTCGACCATCGACCGTCAACCCGCTCGACGCGCTGAGTGTGCCGCTCCCAGAAGCAGAGGCAAAAGCCGTCCGCGACTGCGAATCGAAACCGACGAGTCCCAGGTTGCCGAGCGCGGACATTGCAGAATCCGTCGCGCTCGGTGGTTCCGCAGCACTTGCTGCGGCGGTCCCGGCCGCCAGTAGGAGCGAGATCGTCGCTGCAGTCGCAACAATGGTCTTCAGTTTCATTAGTTCCCCCTTCAACAGCCGGGTCAGTTGGCCGTACAGTACATCAGCCAAGCGGCGGCGAGTCCCATGATAGCGATGGCGACGACGGCTGCTGCGACGGCGATGACCGCGAAGAGCAGGAGAGGCGCGGGATTGTTGGTCACCGCTCGGGGAGAGACGCCACTCGACGCCGTCCGCCCGTATCCCGCGATGTTTTCCACAACCGATGACACCGCATCGACCGACCTCACCACTGCGGAGAGTGGCATTACTGCAACTGACACTTGAGACTCCTTGCTGATGGTGGTGGTGGAGTACTTCCCTCCAACATCCAGCCGATTCCCGAGCTGAACACTTGCATCATGACCGTCGTCGCCCGGCCGCTCAAGATTCGGCAGGGACTCGTAGCCCTGGGGCTAAGGGCGCGATCCACAAGGTCGGATCAGAGGCTGACAATCCCCAGCTCGGTCGCCCGAAGCACAATCTGCAGACGGTTCTCGACGCTCCACAGGTGGTTGATGTGGCGGATGTCCGCCTTCACCGTGCGAGCCTTTCAGGATGCCAGGATGTGGGCGAATCGCCGCGTGGTATCGGGGCCGATCGTGCGGGGCATGTCGGCCGTGAGGCGGCTCGACCCGGCTGGGCTCGTCAGCCACGAAGAACTGTGGGCGCTGGTGGTGCGCGCCGGAATCCCCCCAGGGCACACTGCGGACCTTCGAGCTCCCGGTCTTGATCCGGACCAGCGCACCGGCAGTCTCGTGGCTGTGACAGCGCTCACGGAGCCCGCCGCCCAGGCTCGGAGCGCCGGGATCCGAACCTGGCGAGCGAGGTCGGGGCGATGAACCTGTCGTCTCAGCTTTTAGACAACAGCCGGGTGCGACGACGTCGCGTTTGTCGGCGCCATTCCCCAGGGCGGCGGGCTCCTGTCAGCCGATCTGTTCGGCCAACGCGACGATGATGCCCGCGGGGCCGCGAAGGTAGCAGAGCCGGAAGATGGTCTCGTACTGCGCCACCTCGCCGAGGAGTTCGGCACCGTGTGCGCGCAGGCGGGCAATAGTGTCGTCGATGTCGTCGACGGCGAACATGACGCGATGCAGACCCAGGGTGTTGGGCGGCGGATTCTCCGGCTCGGCGCCGGACGCCGCGGGGGTGTGGTACTTGGTCAGCTCCAACTTGCTGTGGCCGTCCGGGGTCCGCATCATCGCGATGTCGCTCCGGACACCGTCGAGTCCGACGGTGCGGTCCGCCCAAAGGCCTTCGATCGCCCCTGTGTCTTCCAACTCCATGCCTAGGTCGGTGAAGAACGCGACGGCGGCGTCCAAGTCGTCGACGACGATGGCGACGTTGTCCATCCGCTGAATAGTCATGTCTCCGACCATAGCTCGCCGTTGGTGCGGATTCGAGCTTCTCTGCGCGTGGCCAGGTGACGCAATGGTGAAGCACCACGCTCCCAAGCACACGGGTTGTTCCAGCACGGCAGCCATCAGCAACCACAGCAGGACGCCGGCGGATTGTCGACCCGGACTTGCCTCACGACGTGTCGGCTCAGCGACCAAACCGTCCTGGTGCCCGAACAGTGAAGCCCTCCCACCACCGCGTCAGTATCGTGGATGAAATCCTCCTCAGAGACCAATGTGATTCCTGCGCTGACACAGATGACGAGCAGGTTACGTGATTTGATACGGCGAGATCGCGGATCCCTCTTTGGTTCTGGATGCGGATAGGTCAGGGGCGCCGGTATTCGGCGTCGCCCAGGTGTTCGAGCCAGGTGGTTGTGGTGGCCGGGTCGTCGCCGTTGTCGAGCATGGCGAGGTGTTCCATGAAGTCGTCGGGTGTCGCACCGTGCCAGTGCTCTTCACCCGGGGGTGTGTAGACGGTCTGGCCGGGGTACACCTCGACGACCGTGCCGTCCCGGGTACCCATCAGCGCAATCCCCTCGGTGACGTGCAGGGTCTGGCCGAGTGCATGGGAGTGCCATGCGGTGTGGGCGCCGGGGGTGAAACGGACGCGGCTGACGACCATGCGTTGCCGGTCCTCGTGTGGGAACGCGATCGCGTCGACCCAGACGTCACCGGTGAACGTCGTCTCGGGCCCTCTCACCGTGGGTTGCTTGCCTTCGATCCTCATCGTGTTCTGTCTTTCGTGCTTGGCGGTGTCGTCTACGCCTCGGGAATGACCCGGGCGAAGAACTCGGGCCGCGGTGTGTCGGGGTCTGGGCCGCCCCGCACACCGGTGTCGAGGGCGTCGATATGGGCCAGATCGTCGGTGCTGAGTTCGAAGTCGAAGACGTCGAAGTTCTCGGCGATGCGCGTGGGGTTGGTGGACTTCGGGATGGCCGAGCGGCCTTCCTGCAGGTGCCAGCGCAGCATCACCTGCGCGGCCGTCTTGCCGCGATCCCGTGCAATGGCCTGCACGGTTGGGTCGTCCATGACGCTGCGACGCTCATCGCCGAAGCCGGGATAGAAGGTGATGCCGCCGATCGGGGACCACGCCTGGGTCAGGATGCCGTGCGCGGCATCCGCTTTCTGCACCTCCAGCTGGGTGAAGTACGGATGCAGCTCCACCTGGTTCACGGCCGGCACAATGTTCGTCTGGTCGAGCAGTTGCTCCAGGTGGCTGGGCATGAAGTTGCTGACCCCGATCGCCCGCACCTTGCCGTCGGCGAGCAGGGTCTCGAGCGCCTTGTAGGCGGCGATGGTCTGCTCGAACCGGTCGGGGGCGGGCTGGTGCAGGATCAGCAGGTCCAGCTGCTCCATCCCGAGCTTGCGGGTCGCCTTCTCGTAGGCGTGCAACGTCTTCTCATAGCCGTAGTCGGAGACCCACACCTTGGTCTCGAGAAAAACCTCCGCACGGTCGACACCGGACCGGCGCAGCCCTTCGCCGACCTGCCGCTCATTGCCGTACGCGGCGGCGGTGTCAATGTGCCGGTAGCCGGTTCGCAGAGCGACCTCGACAGCCTGTGCGGTCTCCTCTGGCGGGCTCTGGAAAACGCCGAAACCGAGCGCAGGCAGGGTGACACCATTGTTCAATGTAACGGTGATGGTCATGACTCTCCTTCAAATGGAGCGGTTGGTGTTAGACGCAGTGTGACCGCATGCGCGCTCTCGCCGACGACGGAGCCGACGATGTTCTGCCCGTAGCGGTCGTACTTCTGGTGATAAGCCGCATCGATGGTCTCTTGGTCGCCCGGGTCCGCCTCCGTGAAGATGACATCGCGTTCGACTCCGCCTGCTTGGATGCGCCCGGCTCCGGCGCGCTGCGCACGAACGAACCACGGGTTCTCGGGGCCATGGGCAGAGCGAACGAAGATGCTGTCATCGACGCATACCGCCCAGATGGTGCCAAAGGGGCGCAGCGTTCCATCCTTGCGCCGCGAGGCGATGCGCAGTTCGTCGGCACGACCGATGCGCTCGAGCTCGGATCCGGTCCAACCGCTCATGATGGGCCCCCTTCGATTTCGTCTTCAGCGAATACCCGCTTGGCGAGCTGGATGGCAGACATGGCCTTCGGCCAGCCGGCGTAGAACGCGAGATGGATGATGGCTTCCTTCAACTCAGTCTCGGTCAGACCGTTCTGTTTGGCGATACGCAGATGACCGACCAACTGCTCCGTGCTGCCGGAGGTGACGAGACTCGCGACGGTGATCAAGCTGCGGTCACGCCGCGGCAGTTCGGAACGGGCCCAGACGTCTCCGAACAGGACGTCGTCGGTGAGCTCGACGAGCTTCGGCGCGAAGTCACCGATGGCGCGCTGCGCCAGTGTGAGTTCAGAATCGGTCACGGGCGAACCATCACTTTCAGCGCGGTGCGGTCGTTCATGGCGAGATAACCATCGGGCACCTCTTCGAGACCGATCTCGCGGTCGAAGACCCTACCCGGCTGCACCGCGCCGTCGAGGACGGCAGGCATGAGCTGCCCGATGTAGGCGCGCACGGGCGCCGGACCGCCGGTGAGGGTGGTGTTCTTGCCGAAGAACGGCCACCCGATCGAACCTTGGTCGTACTGCGGCACACCCACGCGGGAGATCACACCGCCGGCGCGAACGATGCCGACCGCCTGCTCGTAGGCCGGCAAATGGCCGACGGCTTCGAGAACCTTGCGCACGCCGCGCCCGCCAGTGAGCTCAAGCACCTTCGCAATGCCCTTCTCGCCACGCTCGGCGACGACATCCGTCGCCCCGAACTCCCGACCGAGATCGGTGCGGGCCTCGTGGCGACCCATCAGGATGATCTGCTCGGCGCCGAGCTGTTTCGCCGAGAGGACCGCGAGCAGCCCGACCGCGCCGTCGCCGACGACTGCGACCGCGTCACCGGTCGTCACACCGGCACGGACAGCGGCGTGCCAACCCGTGCCGTACACATCGGAGAGAGTCAACAGTCCCGGATAGAGGGCCTCGTCGACCGTGCCCGGCACCATCACGAGGGTGCCATCAGCCAGCGGAACCCGCACCGCCTCAGCCTGGGCGCCGGCCGTGCCGAAGGCGGCATCGTTCCAGAAGCCGCCGTGCTCGCACGAAGTCTGCAACCCCTCGCGACAGAACTCGCACGTCCCGTCGGATATCGCGAACGGGGCGATCACGAAATCACCCTTCCTGACGGTGGTGACGTCGACGCCGACGTCTTCGACCACACCGATGAACTCATGACCGATCGTTTGCCCGCCCGGCTTCGCCAGGAGGGAGTGGTAGGGATGCAGATCGGAACCGCAGATGCAAGCCCGGGTCACCCGCACGATCGCGTCCGTGGGCTGGAGGATCTTCGGGTCTGGTGCATCCAGGACGCGGACGTCCCCGGCACCGAAAATATAGGTGGCTCGCATGAGATCCTTTCAGCAGTCAGCCGCCCGGAAATCGACGACGGCAATCGACGACGGCAGTGATTCCAGTAAAGGATAGGTCCGCGCGGGCGCAGGAGTGACAGTCGTTGCAGGTAACGCCAGTGCCTCCCTCTTAGCCAAGCAGATGGCGTACCGTCGATGTCATGGCCTATCGGGATGATGTGCGCGAGTTTCTCGCGTCCCGACGCGCCCGGATCACCCCCGAGCAGGCCGGGCTGCCGGCCTACGGCGGCAACCGCCGCGTGAAAGGGTTGCGCCGTGAAGAAGTCGCCATGCTCGCCGGCATGAGCGTCGACTACTACGTGCGCCTCGAACGCGGCACCTTGTCGGGCGCATCCGATACGGTGCTCGAATCGCTCGCCCGCGCCCTCCAGCTCGACGAGGCCGAGCGCGACTATCTGTTTGACCTCGCCCGCAAAGCGGGACCAGCACCTGACCGCACGCGACGCCCGTTGGCTCAACAGGTCCGGCCATCCGTTCAGCACGTGCTCGACGCGATCACGGACGCCCCCGCCTGGGTCCGAAACGACCGCCATGACATGCTCGCCAGCAACCGGTTAGCACGCGCCCTCTACTCCCCCATGCTCACCGATCCGCGCAGACCCGCCAACAACGCCCGCTTCACCTACCTGGACCCCGCGTCGAAAGAGTTCTTCGCCGACTGGGAGCAAGCCGCCGACGACATCGCCGCCATGCTCCGCCAAGAAGCCGGACGCCACCCATACGACAAAGCACTCACCGACCTCATCGGCGAACTCTCCACCCGCAGCGAGACCTTCCGGCAACGCTGGGCGGCCCACAACGTCCGCTTCCATCGCACCGGGTTCAAGAAACTCCACCACCCCGTCGTCGGAAGCCTTGAACTCAGCTTCGAGGCCATGGAACTGCCCAGCGACCCAGGACTCACGCTGCTCGTCTACACCGCAGCGCCAAACACGCCGACCGCGGACGCGCTCCGCCTCCTAGCAAGTTGGGCGATCACATCCGAGCAAGAAGAAATCTCGGCCAACGAGTCAACCTAGCGCAGCTGCGGCCTCACGGGGGCTGTGTGTTAGACGCGCGGGGCTGTGCGTAAAGCTGTGCGTTAAAACGGTGTTTGGCCTCCCCGACGTCGTGGGCAATCACCATGTCAGAACCTATCTATCCCGCGGTTCCCTTCGACCCCTGCGGGAGACACTATTGCGCCTTTGCGCCCTCCGCCGCCCGGCGACGCGGCTTTGCGAGATAGACGAAGAGGAGCGTGATAACCGCTGTCCACGCAATGAGCGCGATCCCCATCCCAGCGAAGTTCGGGAGGAACCGAAGCTGGGGGGAGCCATTGGGGGCACTGCCCGGCCACGATTCGAAGATCCCCGGGATGACCACTTCTGCACCGTTAGTGAATGTGAGCGCGAGGGATACCACCATGGCAAGCGCAAGAGCTATGATGCCGGTAAAAATTCCTGCAATCACGCCGAACACAATTGAACGCCGCATCCCTACCTCCTTATTGTTGTGAGATCCGCGAGGATCTCGTCGTCAATCGCGGCCGCTTTGCGGTCGATGGTAAGAGCGTTGAATGCTTCTTCGAGAGATTGTGACCCCGTAGCTTCCGCCCGGATGTCAGCCGCAGACCCCCGGGAGCGAATAAGGCCGTTGTCTAGCAAGATCAGCTCACTTGCGTCCCGTTCGGCTCGAAGCATGTCATGGGTTGCAACAAGAACAGTGTTGCCCGCGTCGACGTATTTCTGCAGGAAGGTCCGTAGCAGGAATGATGACCGAGGGTCCAATCCGCGGAACGGCTCGTCGAGCGCGAGTAGGGCCGGCTCGTGCGACACCGCGGCGACGAATTGCAGTTTCCTGCGCATACCATGCGAGTACTCAAATATCTGCTGATCGAGCGCGTGCTTAATCTGGAATAGCCCCGACAGTTTGAGACACCTCTCGGAATCGTCCCGCTTGCGCAGTCGGTTGTGGAGCTCGAGGAACTCCCAGCCAGTCAGACTTTCGGGAAACGGCACGTCATCTGGACTGAAACCGATGTGCCGCCGTGCCTCGGGATCGTCAATCGACGTGCCGAGCACGGTAACCACGCCGGACGAGCAACTCGTCAAACCCATGAAAATATGCAGGAGGGTAGTCTTTCCCGCACCATTTGGGCCTAGAAGCGCGTAGTAACGGCCTTGTTCCAGCGACACGGATACAGGACCAAGCACTTTATGCTTGCCGTACTTCTTTGTGACGGATTGGATGTCCAACATGGTTACCATGATGACTCCTACTGCGGGACCACGCAGCCGAAGTAGTAGAACCCGTTCTTCTCGGTAGGTACGCCCACTGCCGGCCACGAGCCGGGCCAGTTGGCCGTACAGTACATCAGCCAAGCGGCGGCGAGTCCCATGATAGCGATGGCGACGACGGCTGCTGCGACGGCGATGACCGCGAAGAGCAGGAGAGGCGCCAGTCGACGCCGTCCGCCCGTATCCCGCGATGTTTTCCACGACCGATGACACCGCATCGACCGACCTCACCACTGCGGAGAGTGGCATTACTGCAACTGACACTTGAGACTCCTTGCTGATGGTGGTGGTGGAGTACTTCCCTCCAACATCCAGCCGATTCCCGAGCTGGACACTTGCATCATGACCGTCGTCGCCCGGCCGCTCAAGATTCGGCAGGGACTCGTAGCCCTGGGGCTAAGGGCGCGATCCACAAGGTCGGATCAGAGGCTGACAATCCCCAGCTCGGTCGCCCGGAGCACAATCTGCAGGCGGTTCTCGACGCTCCACAGGTGGTTGATGTGGCGGATGTCCGCCTTCACCGTGCCTTCGGAGTAGCGGAGTGCCTCAGCGATCCCGGCGTTGGAGAGTCCCTTGGCGATCAGGTCGACGATCTGCCGCTCGCGGTCGCTTAACGCAGGCGCATCGGTACGTTGCTGACCGCCCGCCTCTATCGCTGCGCGCACGAATCTCTTCTGCACGTCAGGAGATACGACGCGGTCGCCGGCATGGGCCGCGACGACAGCGTCGATGATCTGATCCGGCGTCGAGTTCTTCACAAGGTACCCGCAGGCTCCCGCGCGCAGAACCTGGAGCGCACGCCACTCGGTGGTGAAGGTCGTCAGCGCCACGACACGGCAGCGCGGATTCCATTCCAGGATCCGCCTCGTCGCCTCGACTCCGCAAACCTCAGGCATCTTGATGTCGATAAGCACGACATCGGGGTTCGATGCCTTGCAGGCCTCTACGACCTCAGAGCCGTCGGTTGCCTCACCAACCAGCGTGACGCGATCGTCGGCGGCGACGAATGCACGCAGGGCATGTCGCACCAGAGCCTCGTCATCAACGACGAGAACACGCACGACCTCACTCACCTCAGTACGATACCGCGGCCCGGCCGATTGATCCTTAGCCCTGGGGCCACGCTTTCGCGACCCCACAGATCACGCGCCTAGGCTGGGTGAAAGATGCCGCGTTGCGGGCTTAGGTCGAGCTCGCGGGCCGGCGTCGATCCGCGGCCCGAGATAAGGAGAGCAGCGTGGGACTGATCGTTGGAGTAGTCATTCGAGAAATTACCGGGGCCAACGCCGACCTGGGTGACTGGCTCTGTAACCTGGGTGACTGGCTCTGTAAGATGTTGGGCATCTGTGCCTGAAGGCTTCGCATCCCCCGAAGATAGTCGGGAGATGGTGCTCGACGAGGCCGCGCGGACGTCCATCGCTCGGATGCTCCGCTCGCGCACCTTCTGGGAGCAGCGCTCACTCCATCCCGTGGCACGGCTTCTCCTGGTCGCGGCCGTGGGCGTGCTCTTGTGCATCGCGATAGGGTTCATTGTCGCGAGTGCAGAGTTCACGCGATACGACCTTCTGGCGGTCGCTCTCTATGCGGGCCTCAGCGCGTTCGCCTGGCATCCGATGACGGCTGCGTTCATCGTTATGGTGATTTGCAGCGTGGGTGCCGTCTTCACCCGGAGCGGTGGAGACCTGCTCGAACTTGCGATCGCCCTCGGTCTGGTTGCAGCGACCTGCGCCCCCTGGGTGATAGTGGTGCACGTTGTGCTGTTGAGCGTCCTGACGGCGGACATCGCCTTGAACGGCTCGGCCCTCACCGGAGGCGGGGTCTTCGGCATCGCGGGCATCGCGGTGATCGCCCTCCTGGCGGGCGTCGCGTTCCGGCTCGTGGCCGCACGAGAGTCAATCTTCGTTGCCGAACGTGCCCGCGTCGTGAAAAATCTCGAAGCGATCGCCCGCGAGGAACAGGAGCGGATCGCCGATGAGCTCCACGACGGCATTGCCCACGACCTCACGCTCATCCTGTTCCACACTCGCGCTCTGCCGAGACAGCCGGACGAAGCAGCGCGCCAAGTCTCGCTCACCACAATCGAGGAGTCTGCCGCACAGGCTCTCCAGAATATCCAGTCCCTGCTCTCACTGATGCAGGACACGAAAACCGAAGCACCTGGCGCCCACGCGCCCAGATACGACGGGCACGTCGTGGACGCCAGCTCGTCCCTGGGCACTCTGCTCAAGGACGCGGGGATCCCGACCAAGGTTTCTGCGCCGAGCACCTCGCTGACTATCTCGCCGTTGGCGGAACGGCTCCTCACCGAGACCGCAATCGAAGCCGTCACGAACATCATCAAACACGCCCCGAACTCCCGGTCCGCGAGCATCGACATCCATGCTCAATCGAACTTGGTCGAACTCGTCGTGAAGAACATCGCATCCCTCGACTCCGCTTTGCGGGAAGACAACCCCGGCGGACGCGGCCTGAGCCGCGCACGGCAACGTCTCGCACGAAACAGCGGGCATCTGGAAGCGGGACGCACCGCCGACGGGTGGATTCTTCGGGCAACAATACCCACTGTCGCCAGCCAGGAAGACTGAGTACCGTCGGCTCCCACCTCGCGATCCTCTACCAGGGCGCAACCTGCGACCTGTGCTCAGCGACATCCAGGCCGCTCATGCCTTCCTCGACCACCTCACCGCTCTCGGCCACAACCTCGACGACTGCCCGCAAACCTGTGCCGACGCCTGGCTCAGCACCAACCGCAGCGCACGCCTGATCTTCATCCGCTGGCTCAAACGAGGCGGCTACCTTCCCCAAGCGCGACTACTCGATCCCATCGCGCAGATGAAGGATCCCGGCCACGACATCGACCCCGAGGACCAGCTCGCCCTCTCCCGCCGACTCCTACACGATCCCGACAGCGCCAGCGTCGAGGACCGCGCCGCAGCCTGCCTGATCCTGCTCTACGCCCAGCCCGCCGCGAAGATCGCCGCCAACGACCGTGCAACCCCCCGCAGCCGCATACCGGGCCAGCCCGAAAGCACTCCCCGCCGAGCCGCAGATGCCCAGACACCACAGGCTCCGATACAACCACATCGCAACGAACGCGAAGACCAGCTTCCGCAGAGCCGGACGCATGCACCACCTCGGCATCGGAACCGAACACCACGGCAAACGTGTCCTCGCCATCGCGGACAACGCCACCGTCACCGTCATCCACCTCGACACCGGCGAAGTCATCGCCACCAACACCATCGACCCCGACCGCAGCTACTGGCACAACACACAGAAAGCCCCCGGCCGATGGCCAGAAGCTTTCTGATATGACCTCTATCGCGACTCAGGCGAGACCTCTGTCGCGACTCATCACAATTGTGGACCTAAGGAGATTCGAACTCCTGACCTCCTCGATGCGAACGAGGCGCGCTACCAACTGCGCCATAGGCCCGTGCGAATATCCACGATACCACCGCTTCGGAGGCGCTTCGAGCATTCCTCGGGTGGCGGCGCCCAGGGCCTGCTACAGCTCGCGGGGTTGGGAGTCCCGCCTCGCACTCGGACACGCACGCGCTGCGGGTCTGTCACGTACAAGCCTCATTCCGGGCAGACATCTGCGAGCAGGCTGGGTCGCCCATCGGGAGTTCGCCCGTCGAGTCACTCACGACACGAACACCAACATGGACACGGATGTGAGCGCAGATGACACGGGTCAGCCCACGGCGCGGCGGCGGCGAAGCACGGCGTCGAGGTCGCTTATTCCCGGCTCGGTCTCGCCGACGACGCCCATGGCGGCGAAACGGCTGCGGCCTGCAGCGTCCTCGCGCGTCGCATCTTCGCGAGCGGCAGATGCAGCTGCCGACACCGGCCCCCGCTCGGATACCGCGCCCGGCACAGCGACCGGTCGCGAGCGTGTGATGGGCGTGACCGCCGGATCGAGGCGGGCGGCACGCACGGCGAGCTCTGCCTGGGCGGCCGCCTTGCGCAGCTCCGCGGCGGCGTCCACGGATGCCATGGCGGTCGCGGCGATCGACCCTCGCGAGAGGTAGAGGGGCTTGGGCAGAGGCCGCGGGGTCCAGCTCAGAGAAGCAGGCGCTGCATCCTCCCATTCGACCGGTTCGAAAGCGACGACGCGCCCGGAGGGGGTACCGGCGGCGGTCACCGGCGGAACGGCGCGACCGGCGCCGGCGAGCGCCGAGAGGCCGGAGAAAGCGACGGCGACCCCGCCACATCCGAGAGCGAACATGGTCCAGGCACCCGCGACGGCGCCGAGCACCCAGCCCGCGATGACGATGGCGAGGGAGACGAGAAGCACGAGCGAGGCGAACGCCCGCCAGCGACGCAGGGAACGACGGCGCCCACGGGCGACGGCCGCGGGGTCCGCGGCGAGCCGGGCGGCCACGGCCCGAGCGGCGGCGGCGCGCGCGGCCTCCGCCTGTCGACGCTCCGCGGCGGCTGCCTCAGCCTCGGCTTTCAGCCTCGCGCTGGCGGCGGCCTCGCGCTCCCGCAGGATCCGCGACTGGGCAGCGACGTCTCGCGCAGTGGCCTCGACCTGCACCTCGCGCGGCGTCTCCGCCGTCTCGGCGAGAATGCGCAGCGTCTGCTGGAGAAGCACGGCATTGCGCTCGGTCGCGAGGTATTGCCTGCGGCGCAGCCAGGTCGGCAGCAAGTAGGCGAGCCAGAGCCCGGCGGCGACCGCCACCATGACTCCTCCGCCGAACGCCTCACCACCCATGGTCACTACGGTAGAGGCGTGGCTGCCAAGTCTCCGGAGCGCGAAGGGTGTGTCATCGATCCGCGACACGCAGTGGACGGGCGACCGCGGTCAGGTCCGACGCGCTCACCTCGGCGGCATCCATCGGGGCCTCGCCGTCGAGCCAGCGCCTCAGCACGCCCTGCGGCAGCTCCTCCACGACGAGGCCGAAGCAGAAGTGGTCCCGCCAGTCCCCGTTGATGTGGATGTAACGACGACGCAGCCCCTCGTAGCGGAAACCGAGCTTCTGCACGACACGCAGGCTGGGCGCGTTCTCCGGCCGGATGCAGATCTCCATGCGGTGCAATCCCAACTGGTAGAAACAGTAGTCGGTCGCGAGGGCCACGGCCGTCGGCATGACGGATCGCCCGGCGAAGCGTTCGGCGACCCAGTAGCCGATCGTCGCCGACGACAGCGAGCCGTGCACGATCGACGAGACGTTGAGCTGACCGGCAACCTGGCCCTGATACTCGATCACCAAGGGCAGACCCAGGCCGCTCCGCGCGTTGGCGAGCAGGTTTCGGATGCTCGTGCGCATGTCGAACACACCCGGTCCATGCGGGCTCGTCGCCTCCCACTGTCTCAGCCACGAACGGTTGTCGAGCAGCTCCCGCTCGAGCGCCTTCGCATCCCGCAGCCGGATGGGACGCAGGGATATGGCGCCCTCGCGCAGTGTGGGAATAGCGGTAGGCACGGTCAGCCCGTCTCTCGGGGGCAGCAGCCCGGGTGGACGGATCCAGGCTAGTCGAGGTGGCTCGCGAAGTCGCGCAACCACGGGCGGAGCTGCGGTCCCAGATCTTCTCGGTCGACCGCAAGCTGCACGATCGCCTTGATGTAGTCGAGTCGGTCACCGGTGTCATAGCGACGCCCACGGAAGACGACGCCATAGACCCCGCCCGTCGCCTCGGGGCTCGCAGCCATCACCTGAAGCGCGTCGGTGAGCTGGATCTCTCCGCCCTTACCCGGCTCGGTACGTGCGAGGATGCCGAACACCTCCGGCTTGAGCACGTAACGTCCGATGACCGCATAGTTCGACGGCGCGTCCTCACGGGACGGCTTCTCCACCAGGCCAGTGACCCGCACGACGTCAGGGTCGTCGGTCGCCTCGATCGCGGCGGCGCCGTAGAGATGGATCGAGTCGGGATCGACCTCCAGCAGCGCGATGACCGTGGCGTCACGCTTCTCCTGCTCCTCGAGCATTCGGCTGAGCAGAACATCCCGCTCGTCGATGATGTCATCGCCGAGCAGCACGGCGAAGGGCTCGTTGCCCACGTGCATCCTCGCCCGCAGTACGGCGTGGCCGAGGCCGAGCGGGTCTCCTTGCCGCACATAGTGCATGTCGGCGAGATCCGTCGAAGCGTTGACCTTCGCGAGGCGCGACAGGTCGCCCTTCTGCTCGAGCGTGTTCTCGAGCTCGGTCACCCGGTCGAAGTGGTTCTCGAGGGCGTTCTTGTTGCGTCCCGTGACCATCAAGACGTCGGTAAGCCCGGCGTTCACGGCCTCCTCCACAACATACTGAATGGCCGGCTTGTCGACGACCGGCAACATCTCCTTGGGCATGGCCTTGGTGGCCGGAAGGAAGCGGGTGCCCAGTCCCGCCGCGGGAATGACAGCCTTCGTTGTGCGATGCTTCATCCCTCCAGGGTAGCGAGTCGCGTTCCAGGGGCATACGAAACGGCGGCAAACCAGACAGGCCATCGTGGACGGGTGCCGCGAACGCGACGCACGACCGTGGCTGTGCGCCGACGCTTTCGCCGAGAAGGTGCCGAGTGCGACCGGTGACGAATGCTACGCGAACCGTGGGCGCGATGCCGGGTTCTACTCCCGCTTCGAGGTGCGCGTCGCCTGCGGCCAAGCCGCGTTGACCCGCGTGTCGCACCGACTCCACGCTCTGAGTGACGGGTTGCCTACCGCCTAGGATGATGGCATGGCCTCCGATCCAGCTCATCAGAAGCGCGCGCTGCGCGCCGAACTGCGCGAGCGACGACAGAATATGTCGCAACGCGAGCGCGAGGCCGCCACCACGGGTCTCACCAGGAATCTCGAGACAGTCGCTGCTGACTTGTCCGCACGGTCGATCGCCTGCTATCTCTCCGCGCCGAGCGAGCCAAACACCCGTCCCTTCATCAACTGGGCCGAGGCGCAGGGCATCCGCGTACTGTTCCCCATCTCCCGTGACGACGGCCTGCTCGACTGGACGGTCGGCGAGGAGAATGTCGAGACCGAGGGCCTCTACGGCGTTCCGGAGGCGGTCGGAGAACTGCTCGGCCCCATCGTCATCAACGACGTCGATCTCATCGTCGTCCCAGCCGCCGCCGTCGACGGGAGCGGCATGCGCATGGGTTGGGGACGCGGCTATTTCGACAAGACCCTGGGTTCGATGGAAAGATGTCCACCGGTGTATGCGGTGCTCTTCGACAGCGAGATCGTCGACGAGGTTCCGCGTGAGGTGCACGACCAACCGGTCGACGGCGTCGTGACGCCGACGAGAATCCTCTCGTTCTGAATTCCTGCGGCCGCGCCGCCTAACGAGCATGGAGACCCAGTGCCCACATACTCCTACCGTTGCACCGCGTGCGACAACGCCTTCGACATCTATCAGGCATTCACGGACGATTCGCTCACCCTGTGCGAGGTCTGCGGTGGCAAGCTCCGCAAGGTGTTCAACTCCATCGGCGTGACATTCAACGGGAGCGGCTTCTACCGCACGGATTCGCGCGGCACTGGTTCGGAAGGCGGCGGAACCTCGGGCTCCGGGGATTCGGGCGCCTCATCAGGGTCGGATTCCGGATCGACCGGTTCGGGCGCATCCGGAGTGCCGTCGAAGAAGGAATCCTCGTCATCGGCTAGCGTTTCCTCAGCATCCGGAAAGTCGAGCGGCGCTTCCGCCGCGTCCTGACGATTCGGCGAACAGAGAGGAAACAGACCATGCTCAAGGGCTTCCGCGAATTCATCATGCGTGGCAATGTCATCGACCTGGCCGTCGCCGTGGTCATCGGCGCCGCGTTCACGGGCGTCGTCACGGCGCTTGTGAACAGCATCTTCAATCCGCTCATCGGGGCGATCTTCAAGGCCGAGAGCCTCAATACCGCGATGAACGTGCCGATCCCTGGAACGGACGCGATACTGAGCTTCGGCGTCGTCGTCGCCGCCATCATCAACTTCATCATCATCGCCGCCGTGGTCTATTTCGTCTTCGTGCTGCCGATCAACAAACTCAAAGAGACGCAGGAGGCGCGCCGCAAGTCCGGGCAGGCCGAAGAGGGTGCACCCGTCACCGAGCTGGACCTGCTCACCGAGATCCGCGACGCGCTCGTCGCGGGTGAGGGCAAGCACCACGCTTGAGCGGTTCGCCGTTCTACCAGCGGTTCGCCGTTCTACCAGCGGTTGGTTCGCCGCCCTGCCAACGGTTCGCCGTTCTACCAGTGCGGGGGGCGATCCAGCCGAAGCCTCTCGTCATTCGGATCGGCGGATGCCGCTCCCCCAACGCCCGGCGCCCGTTCCTCACGCTCGACAGGACCCTCGGGGCTCACGTCCGTTCCCTGGACCGGCGTGAGCCGAGCACGACGGGAGCGCCCCGGTACTCGTTCGACCGACTGACGCGGTGTGCTCTTCGGCCTCTCTGACATCCTCTCAAGCCTACGACCTCTCCGCGAGACTGCGTGAATCGTCGAAAAGAGGGCTCTTTTCGACGATTCACGCAGTCTCGCGGAGGGGCAGTCTCGCGGAGGGGCAGTCTCGCGAAGGAAGGAAGGGAGGAGGGGTTACGGGCGTGGGAAGCCCAGCACCGACGCCACCCGAGCGGCGACCGCATCCGGGTCGCTGAACAGTTCGAAGCTGTGCACGCGCAGGTAGTGCCAACCGAGGCGGCGCAACACCTCCGGGCGCAACCGCAGCGACTCCCGCAGGCTGGCGGTGCCGACCGAGGCATCCGTCTCGATGACGACCGCACGACCAGCGTAGGATGCCGCGAGCGCGAGCTTCGAGCGGTGGCCGAGGGCGACAGTGAGCCCCATCTTCTCGAGCCTGCCGGCGAGGTCGACGAGCATCGGCTCACTGTCGTCGTGCAGATGCCTCTCCGCCTCGCGCGCCTCGGTCTGCGAGAGCACCTGGGCGAGGGCGAGAATCCCGTGTCCCTGCCGGCTCTCGTCGATGTCCTCCGGGCGAAAGCAGGAGACGATGTCCATCGAGCGTCGCGCGCGCGTCATGCCGACGGCGAGGAGCCGATCGCCGCCGGGCTCGCCCAGCGCGCCGAAGTTCGACAACAGCCTGCCGTGCGGCGTGCGGCCGTAACCGATCGAGAAGACCACCCGGTCGCGACTCTGGGCGACGGACTGCTCGAGCGTGAGCACCGTGAACGGCTCCGCGCGATCTTTGAGGATGAAGTCGGAGAGATCGGTGCGCTTCGAGAACGCCGCGAGCACCGCCTGGTGCACACGCACCGCGTGGCGGGCGCTCGCCGTGATCACCATGAGCGACTCACGGGGACGCTTCACAGCGTGGTCCATGACGAGTTCGACGACTTTCGCGACCTCGGCGTCGACGCTCTCCACCGCACCACTGTCGGCATCGGGCATTCCGTGCCCGCCCGCGACGTAGTTGAGGGTCAGGCTGCCATGACCGAGAAAACTCCCGGCCCACGGCAGGGAGTCGATCCGCCCGGCGTAGAAACGGCGGTTCACGAGCTCGGCGAGGTCTTCTCCGCCAGCACGGTAGCTGCGCGTGAGCGTCAGGGTCGGCAACAACTCCCCGAGTCGAGCGAGCGCCGAGTCGGCGTGCAACGCGTCGACGTTCGCCTCGCCGCCGGCTGCCGCATCCCCCGATTCCGCGAGCCCGGTCTCGAACAGCGACGGCGTCTGCGTGACCGGGTCGCCGAAGGCCACGATCTGCTTGGCGCGCCGGATCGCCCCGAGGTTCTCGGCGAAGGTCGTCGCGCCCGCATCGACCAGCAGCACGGAGTCGAAGGAGACCTGATCCCCGATCGACGCGACCTCATACGGCGAGGAGAGCCATATCGGCGCGAGCACGCGCGCGAGGTGCGGGGCGGCGGCATGGAGCGAGTCGGGCGTGGTGTGCTCTGCGCGCAGCAGCCGACGGAGTTGATCCGCCTCCTCGGGCCAGTCAACGACGCCGATCTTCCAGGTCTCCGCGAGCAGCCAGGCGAGCAGCTGACCGGATGACGATGCGTGCGCCTCGTCGACGAGGCGGAAATCGGCCTCGAGGCGGTCAAGCACCTGCGTGTTCGCGTTGAGCAAGGCCTTGTCTCCCGCGAGCATCGACTCGAGCACGGATTGCCACCAGGCGAGTTCGAGCTCGGCCGCGACATCCTGTTCTGGCACGTGTCGTTGTGACAGGTCCCTGAGCAGCGGGTCGAGGGCGAGGCTACGCAGTTCGGAGAGCAACGCTGTGCGCTCCTGCAGATTGGCGAGCACCTCCGACTCCGCCGCGAGCCCCGAGAGCGTGTAGATGAGCTCGCGGATGGGGCGCGCGGCGAGCTGGCGGCCGGAACCCGCCACGCCGAGTGGCTGGTCGAGGCGTGCGAGGTCTTCGGAGACCCGCTGGAAGGCGACATGCACATCGGCGATGCCAACGGGCACCTCGGGCGTAGACCCCGCGACGACATACCGCTGCCACAGGGTGCGTTGCTGCTGGATGCGACGCAGGGAATCGTTGAGGTCGGTGACGTGCACGCCCGGCCTCAGGTATTCGAGGGCGAGCTTGCGCAGTCGACGACGGTTCGCTCCGGCCATCTCGGGAGAATCACGGCGCGAAGAGGTGGCCGCGATGAGTTCCGTCAGCGAGCGGTCGTAGACGGACGGCTGGAACTTGTCGAGCGTCTCGCGGATGTCGAGAAGCAGCCGCAGATAGATGCCGAGCTCGGCTATCGACTCGAACGGGCGCAGGCGGGTCTGCGCGATGAGTCCGCTGGCACGCTCGAGCAGGCGGGGAAGCTCGACCTTGTTGAGCCGCTTGGCGAGCTCATGCGCAGCGCCAGCCTCGGCGGTGGAACTGAAAGCGGCACCGTACCATGGCGAGTCGCCTGGGCCGTAGCGGAACTCGCCGAGCGCGGCGGCCTTGATGAGCGATTCCGCCGCGGAGGCACGGCCGTGTGCGAGCGCTTCGACGGAGTCTCGGTCGAGGCGTGCGGTGGTCGAGGGCGGCGTCGGCAGGAGCGAGAGACGGGCGAGCTCGCCAAGAGCGTCGAGCACCGAGACGCCGAGCACCGGGTCGCGTCGCGTGAGCGCGGCCCGGTAGTCGAGCAGCACCTTGCGCAAGCGCACAAGCGCGTCGTCGACATCGCTCACCTTCGGTTTCGTCGTCTTCTCGTTGCGGGTGATCGACTGGATGACGTCGCGGCGCAGCGTCCGCGTCGTCACGGCGACTCCGGGAAGCCCCACCTGCGCGAGCCGGTGGGTGATGCCGTCGAGCGTTGAACGGCGGGCACTCACGACCAGAACTCGCTTGTGCTGCGCGACGAGCGAGCCGAGCGCGTTCACGATGGTCTGGGTCCCACCGGTTCCTGGCAGGGTCTTCACCACGAGCGAGTTGCCCGCGGCGATCTGCGCGACGACGTTCTCCTGCTCGGGGTCCGCATCGAGCAACAGCGTGTCGGTCGCGGGCGGGCGGGCATCCTGCCCAACCGTCTGTACCGGGTTGTACGATCCCTCGAGCGCGACACGGGCACTCGGGTTGCCCGCGACCGCGTCGATCACGGGGTGGTCGAGCTTGGCGGCATCCGCCGCCATGCTGCGGCCCACATCGGCGAACGACGACACGACGAGGCGCGGCATCACGTTGAACCAGGCGAGGTGCGAGGTGAGCCCGCGCAGCCGGTCGATCACAGGTTGCGGCTTGAACGCCCCGTTGGTGATGGCGAGGGCGACGAAGGCGTCGGCGTCGAGGGTGATCTGGAATTGCTCGTGCAGGGCACGGGCGAGTTCGGGATTGAGGTACGGCTGACCCTTGAGCTTGAGTTCGAAGTCACGCCCGTAGCGACGGATGGCGAGCGGCCTGAGCAGCACGGGGGCGAGGAACTCCTCCTCGCCGAAACGCCACTGGGCGAGACCGATCGCGAGGTGCACGGCTTCGATACCGCGCATGGAGCGCAGCTCGATGCCCTTCTGCGTGATCGCCCCTGCCGCGAGGCGCGCATTGCGCAACGCCAACTCGTCGCGGATGAGGCTCGAGAGGAGCGTCGTCTTGCCGATGATAAACTGCGGGAGTCCACCGGGATGGGTCACGCTGAGCTCGATGCGCGTGCGAGGCTTGTCGTCGAAGTGCAGCAGTGGCGAACGGCCGCCGATTCCGCTCAATTCCTCGCGCCACCGCGTCCAGGCGGGTTCGGCGATGTTGCCGGCGACGAGGCTCGGATCGCCGAGGCTCAGGGCGTGCGGCGATGTCGCCGCAAGAGACATCGGGGCAGCACGGTCGTCGAACTCCGACAGGATGTCGTCGTTGTCGCTTTTTCTCTCCAGTCGCCACACACCGACACCCTAAGTCGACGCACCCGGAAAACCCGTCAACTCCGCGGAGTTTCGCTCGACTATCAGGCATCCTCACAGCACTCTAGAATACCCTGGGGGTATCCAGAAGCGAAGAGTGGATGCGGGAACTCGCTGCAGCGAGAACCCTGGCCATGAAAGGGCAGGACGCACGATGACCGAGAACGGGACGCCCGCCTCGGCCGACGCGCAGCGCCGCATCCTCAACCGGCTCAAGCGGGCCAGAGGGCAGCTCAACGCCGTGATCGAGTCCGTCGAGAACGGAGCGGACTGCCGCACCGTCGTGACCGGGCTCTCAGCGGCGATCGGGGCATTGGACAAGGCCGGCTTCGCCATCGTCTCCGCGGCGATGCGCGATTGCCTCGCTGATGAGGTCGTCTCCGGCGATCACGCCAACTCCTCGACGCCCGGCGGCGCGCAGGCCGAGCCGAGCCACGTGACCATCGACGAGCTCGAGAAGCTCTTCCTCACCCTCTCCTGAATCATCGACAAGAAAGACCACCATGGCAACCATCGACCTGACCGAAGCCAGCTTCGACGAGACCATCCTCGGCAACGACATCGTGTTCGTCGACTTCTGGGCATCGTGGTGCGGCCCGTGCCGTCAGTTCGCGCCCGTGTACGAACAGGTCTCAGAGAAGCATCCTGAGATCGTGTTCGCGAAGGTCGACACCGACGCCAACCGGCGCCTCGCGGCGGAGGCGAACATCACGTCCATCCCGACGCTCATGGCGTTCCGCGAGCAGGTGCTCGTCTTCTCGCAACCAGGCGCCCTGCCTGCGAACGCCTTCGCCGAGCTGGTCGACGCCGTGAAAGGTCTCGACATGCCCGCTGTTCATGCCCAGATCGAGGCGAGCACCACCGACGCCGGGACGGAGTCGGCGTAGCAAGAGCTTTTGCGCTAATCGTGCGGTCTGTGCATCGCATGCGAGCAACCGGTCGACCGCGCGAAGCGGTTGGACGGGGTCGCGCCGGAACGGACAAGCCCCGGTCACGACACGGGCCACGCTCGTGCCTGCTCAGAGCCAGTTGCGCTTCTTGAAGACCCAGTAGAGGCCGAGACCCATCGCCAGCATCAGCCCGATCGCGAACGGGTAGCCGAGGGTCCAGTGCAACTCCGGCATCTGGTCGAAGTTCATGCCGTAAATGGTTCCGATGAGGGTCGGCGCAAACAGGATCGCGGCCCAGCCGGAGATCTTCTTGACCTCCTCGCTCTGCGCGAGGCTCGTCTCCGAGAGGTGCCGCATCTCATCGTTCTGCCGCTGGCCGACCAGAGTCAGGTGCACGGTGAGGGCATCCTGCAGCAATTGGCGGTACGAGGCCACCCGGTCGCCGATCGGGATGGCGTGGTCGAGCACGTCGCGCAGATGACGCTGCAGTTCGAGGTCGACCTTGTACTTGTCGAACCCCCGCTGCAGCGCCTCGATCATCTCGACGAGCGGCTTGGTCGCGCGTTGAAACTCGATGACCTCGCGCGAGAGGCCGTAGATGCGCCGGGACACCTCCGTGTCCCCGTCGAAGAGGTCGTCCTCGATCTCGTCGATGTCGTTCTCCAGACCGGCGACGACGGGACCGTACTCGTCGACGACCTGGTCGAGAATCGCATAGAGCACCGCTTCCGGTCCGAGTCCGAGCAGTTCGGGCGCAGCCTCGAGCCGATGGCGCACGGCCGCGAGGTTGGGGGACTCCGCGTGGCGGATGGTGACAACGTAGTCGGGACCGACGAACACATGCAGTTCGCCGAACTCCACCTCCTCCTCCACGTCGAGGTAGCGGGCCGGACGCAGCACCACGAAAAGGCACTCGCCGTATCGCTCGAGCTTGGCACGCTGATGTCCTGTGAGGGCGTCCTCGACCGCGAGGTGGTGCAGGTTGAACTCGGCGGCGACAGCGTGCACCTCCTCCGGCGTCGGCCGGTACAGCCCGATCCAGCCGAAACCGCCGTGTTCCTTCATCGCTTCGAATGTGGCGTCGAGACTCGCAGGGGTGGCGGCGCGCCGTCCGTCGACGTAGACGGCGTTGTCGATCAGGGCCATAGCCGGTTCCTCCTCGGGATCAAGGCTCAGGATACGGGGCCGAACGGCGTCCGCCCGAACCCTACGCGAAAAGACGAGCCGCCGAAGTCCGGAGTCGGGGCGCACCTCCTCTTGCCGAAACGCAGCACATCACCGAAGCTGGAAATGACACCGCATCGAAGGAGGGACGCCATGTATGCCTCCGAGCACGGCTCACCCGAGCTCGCGATCGAGCGATGGTGGCCGCATCTGAACATCGAAGCGAAACACGAGCTTCTGCTGAATCTCGACGAACCGCTCAGCGCGGTGGTGGTCGAGCAAATCGAACGGGTGTGCGGCCGTCCCCTTCCGGCGACACGGACCTCGCTCTCCGTGAGCGAGAAGGACTTCATCCGCACGCAGATCGAATCCGTGGACTGACGCCGACGTCGCCCCGCCAAACGGTCCGAGCTCCCGAAGCTGCACCATATCGAGTGAACAACGGGTGCGTGCCCTTGTCTGCGAGCGGGTCGTTCACTATTGTCGGAGTCGCAGGGCGCAACCGGCATGTCGGTCGCACCCTGGCTGGACCCGCGGCAAACAGCCTGCGGGAACGAGATCAGGATCCCAACGCAGTGGCCTGTTATCGCATGCTGCCGTTCGCGGGACGAAGTGGAGCAGCACAATGCGAAAACTCACCAAATTCATAGCACCGATCGGTGCCTTGGCTCTTGCAGCAGGCTTGTCATTGGCCGCCGCGCCACCCGCGACCGCGACTCCTCAAACCGGGGCCACGCAGACCTACATCGTCCTCTACAAAGCGAACGGCGTGTCTGCCTCGTCGTTGACCGCCGTCCAGAAAGCGGGCGGCACGGTCGTCAACAGCTACCCGCAGATCGGTGTAGCGATCGTGACGTCGGATCGCGTCGGCTTCGACGCCGCGCTGCGCAAGGCCGACGGCTCCGTGCAGGGCGCCGCCTCGACGGCCACTTTCGGCATCGCCATCGAGAACGGCGAGACGTCCGATGCCGCCGTGACCGTCGATCCCGGAACTCCGGCTCCCGGCAGCGATACCCTGAGCGGCCTGCAGTGGGACATGGATCAGATCCAGGCACCGGCCGCACGAGCCGTCAACGGCGGCAGCACCTCGGTCGTCGTCGGCGACATCGACACCGGCCTTGACTACACGCATCCGGATCTGGCGGCGAACGTCGACTTCTCCAAGAGCGTCTCCTGCGTCGGTGGCGTGCCGAACCAGGATCCGGCCGCATGGATGGACGACAACGGCCACGGCACCCACACCGCCGGCACCATCGCGGCGGCCAAGAACGACCTCGGCATCGTTGGCGTCGCGCCCAATGTCAAGATCGCCGGGATCAAGGCGGGCAACGCCGACGGCTTCTTCTTTCCCGAGGCCGTGGTGTGTTCGTTCATGTGGGCGGGAACGAACGGCATCCAGGTGACCAACAACAGCTACTTTGCCGATCCCTGGCTCTTCAACTGCAAGAACGACCCGGGTCAGCGTGCCATCTGGGAGGCCGAGCGCCGCGCGATCCGATTCGCCCAGCAGAGCGGCACCACCGTGGTCGCGGCCGAAGGCAACGAGTCCGACGACCTCGCCCACCCCACGCAGGATGTGACGAGCCCCGACGACACGACGGCGGTCACGCGTGCCATCTCTAATGCGTGCGCAGTGGTTCCGGTGGAGGTGCCCGGCGTCGTCGGCGTGACGGCGAACGGAAACAACGTGGTCAAGTCCTTCTACTCCAGTTACGGCGTCGGCAGCGTGAGCGTGGTGGCACCCGGTGGCGACTCGATCCTGCAGCGCACCACGACTGCGCCCAACGGACGCGTGCTCTCCACCTGGCCAGCCGGCCTGCCGTGCGCCCGCCCGGTGACGGACCCCTCAGGAGCCGGATACTGCTACCTGCAGGGCACATCGATGGCCTCACCGCATGTCGCCGGCGTCGCCGCGCTCATAGTGAGCAGCGGTGTCAGCAAGCCGGGAGCCGTGGCCGCGCGTATTAGCAGTACGGCCGATTCCCTGGCCTGCCCGGCGGACATGGCACCGTATGCCCCCTTCCCCTCCACCTCGAACGGCGCACCGCAGGTGTGCCAGGGCGGAGCGGGTTACAACGGGTTCAACGGTCATGGACAGGTGAACGCCCTCCGCGCGATCGGCGGATGACGCCCCGGTCCTGAAAGACGATGGCTGGCTCCCGGCTCCGAGGCCGGGAGCCGGCCATCGTGCGTCGACGTCATGCGTGGAATCGGCGCCCGGCGGCGACTGCCGCACACGGATGGTCCCGGTTCGTCCGTTGAGCGGGAGGGACGACCGGCTCCATCCGCTTGCGACGACTCGCGCACGACCCTCAGCGAGGGCGGACGATGAGGTTCCAACGCGGCAGCGGGTCGTAGAAGGTCGCCCAGTGGCGGGAGCCGAGCGTGAACTCGGCATCGGTGAGCGCACAGGCGTCCAGCGCCGCGGTGAGACCCGGTCGATCCAGGTCCATGCCGATGAAGGCGAGGTCCTGACCGATCGCCAGCAGCTCGTCACCCGTCACGCGCTCGAGCGGCTCGAACGAGATCATGCTCCCGATGTGGTCCCATCGGGCGATGACACCCGGGCGGGTGGCGAAGGAGCAGAATCCGGCCGACCGGATGACCGTTCCGTGAACCCCTTGTTCGACCTCGGTGTCGAGCATCCGAATCAGGCGAGCGGGGTGGAGGGGGCGCAATTGCTCATAGTGGAATGCGGACACCCGCGGATCCGCCAAACGGGGTTCGAAGGAGTCGTTCAGGAGTCGGACCCAGCCCGGCGTCTCCGACTCTTTCGAGATCGGCGCCTGACCGCCGTCCGGTACCCGGCTCACCGTCTTCCGGTCCAGCGTGATGCGTGCGGTGGGGTTGAGATGGCTCAGCAGCGCCATCAGCGCGGTCAGGTCTCCTCTGCGCATCGCCGACCAGTTGACGAGCGCGAGGACGCTCGCGTGCTCGATCTGATCGATCACGAACGACGCCCTCGCCACCTGAACGACATCGCTCTCCGAGGACGAGTCGACGCGGTCCGCGACGACATACTCCTCGTCCTCGAAGTCGTTTCGGATGTGGCTCGCGTCGACCACGGTCAGGATCGAGGTCAACCGGATGTCCAGTCCGGGAAAGTTGTCCTCTGCCAAGAGCAGTCCGATGACGTCGGTCGGACGCGCATCCGACGGGAACTCGACCACGACCGAGAGGTTCGGGGTCGCCGCGAAGCCGAGCAGGGAGGTGCGCACGTGCTCGGCGTGCTCGGCGGATGTGCGGTATCCGCTTGCCCCGATGAGGACTCGTCTCTCTCGCCGGGCGAGCATCGTCGCGCTACGCGAACGTTCCGGACCACACATACCGAGCACGACGCTCACATCGACACGAGGCTTCAATCCGAGCCTTCCTCTCCTGGTCATCGACTCCTGGTCATCGACGGGACACCCAATAGATTACTCTATTGAGAATCATTCTCGTTAAATGGAGGTCATCACTCATGAAAGTCCGTTCGTCGATCAAATCCCTCAAGAAACAGCCCGGCTCGCAGGTGGTCCGCCGCCGAGGGCGCGTCTACGTCATCAACAAACTGAACCCCCGCTGGAAGGGACGCCAGGGCTGAACCCGGTGAGAGTTCCACGATCCTCCCTCGCACGCGTCGCGCTTGCGGCAATGTTTCCCGTCGCGCTTCTGCTGGCCGGTTGCGCGGCAGCCGGCCAGACGGCACCGACTCCGACCTCGGCAGCCGCTGCAGACCAGCACTGGCTGCTGACAGCCGATACCGCCGCGAAAGCGCTCTACGTCAACGACGTGGCCGACGGGAGACCGACCGGAAAGCTCGAGAACGTCGAACTCGGCTCCCATGCCGGCACGATCCAGCTCGGAGAAGGCCGTCTCGCCTTCGTCGACGAGTCGAGCCCGCGCCTCGACGTGCTGAGGATCGACGACGACGGCGCCCCTGCGATCGAGCGCAGCTTCGACATCCCCAACGCGAACGGAACCTGGGAACGCGCCGGCTGGATCGCGACCGACGCGAGCAAGCGCTACATCGCCGTCGGATCCGATTTCGACGGCTTGACCACCCAACAGGTGACGCTCGTCGATCTCAGCCTCGACACCCAATGGACCATCTCGGTGAGCACGAACGAAGTGGTTCTAGCTACCAACGGCGAGACCGGAACCGAGGAGATGCACACCTTTCTCGTCGGTGACCCGCTGCGACTCGTGATCTCGTCCGGCGGAGAACTCGACGCCTACCTGGTGTCCGAGATCACCAACGGGAATGCCGCCCCCGCGCCCTGGGGATCCACAGCCCTCGGCGCCTATCCGCACGGTCCGCTCGTGGACAAGACGGGTGAGACGATCGGCGCGACGCTGCACTCGGGCGTCGAGACCGTGCCACTGACCCCGAACGGATTCGGAACGCCGGTGACGACGGAGTATCCGAACGGTGTGGCACAGAGCTATCGCCCGCGCATGGCCCCGGACGGAAAGACGTTCGTCGGCACGCAGGCGGGAATCGTCGGGAAGGGAGCCCCCTGGGAGAAGACGCCTGTATATCTGCTGTCCGGTTCGATGACCGGAGGAGGTCTCTCCACTCTGCCACTCGGCTCCGGCATCTCCACCCGTGCGGCGGTGAGCGCGCCGTTCGCCGCGACGGTCGTGACGGGCGGCAGCGGCGACGAACTGGTCCTCGTCGATCGGGACGAGAAGACGAACTCGTACGACGGCAAGAAGTCCACGATCGCCCTCACGCCATTGAAGACAGGCCCGGTCGCCGGGCAGGATGCCAAGACGGCCGAAGTGCGCTCCATCGCCGTGACGGAGGATGGCTCGTCGGTGTTCGTCACTCGCGGAGGAGAGGGTGAGGTCACCCAGATCGACACCGCGAACTCCCGCGTGCGAAGGACGATCGCGTTCCCCTCGACGCTCGTCGGCGGGGGATACCTCACGATCGTCGATCCGAGTTCGGGCGGATACGACCTCAGCGGTCGTTAACGTTCCGTCGCCGAGGTGGTGAGCGGGTCGCGACGTGCTCACCACCAGAGCAAAAGCGACGACATCGCGCTCGACGTGCTGAGCAGACGACCGGACCGCTCCAGCCGGGTGGACCTGCTCGTGAACGCCGGGAGTCAGTCGCCACTGCTGTACCTCACGGGGGTTCTGGATCCGATCGGCCAAGGACCGTCATTGCCGCACAGTCCGACGGCGACCAGTCCGACGGCGACCAGGCCGACGGCGACCAGGCCGACGTTCCCTGATGCTACCCCGACACGTTCACGACACGGGCGGTCGGCCGGCGGCCTTGTTCGCAGTTGCAGGATGAGGGCACGGCTGCACCCTCCCAGGCACTCGTGACGGTCCTCACCCTGCATTTGTGCGACCGCGCCCTGCGCCTATGCCTGCGCCTCGGACGAACACTGGGTGGAGCGATCCGATGGACCGCCCCTCGACTCCGCGTAACAGCACGACGTCGTCGCGGGAAAGTCACACGTTGCGGAATCCTCTACGCCCTGTTTCGCGCGCAATAGACAACACCACACCTATCGCACACAACATGACCGCGGTGAGTAGCGCTCCGAAGTGGTCATGACCTTGAGCAAAGAAGAGCCAGATCCCGTCGGGGTCTTCAGAGGGGTCGTTGAGAAAAAACGGAGGAACGGCGATCGCGAGAATAGGTCCAGTTGCTGCGAATGCGGCACCGAGTATCGCACTCGATAAGAGGGCGAGGCCTGTAAACCCGACGAAGTTCCTCATGACACTGATGAGCTCGTAGTCAAGGCCTAGAGCGTAGCCACCGATGAGCTGCGACGCTGCGCCAGCTAGGAGCAAGAGTGCGACATGGAGCACTCGCGTCGGCCACATCGGTCGAGCTGCGCGCGCTTCTTGGCCGGGGAGTCGCGTGCCAGCGCAAGCACCAATGATGACGGCGGGAAGTACCGGAACAATCATGAGGAGAGGGAGTGAAAAGTCGGCTCGGTAGCTTGCGGGGAAGAGCAGCAAACCGAACGATGCCGTAATGAACGCCGTACTCAGAACCAGTACCAGAGCGGTGCGGAAGTGCCGAGCCTGTAGCGCGAGCCATACGCCGCTCATTCAAAGTCCTGAGATGTCAAGGTGCATGCTAAATATGGCTTTTCGTGCCCAACCAGCCAGGCATGCCGGCCGGAATCATCGAGATTCCAAAAACTGTTCGGATTGGCTTTCGCGACGTCGGTTATGCCAAAGATCTGGTCGGGTTGGCCGAGGATCCATCCGTCCACAACGGCATGCAGACTCGCCGATTCTGCTTCGGTGCAGAGCTGGATACCACCATAGCTTTGAAGATAGAGGGTGAGCGTATTGAGCTCGAAGCCAGGACCAAGGTCTTCCGCATAAAGGGATCTTGCCCCGTCTGAAACAGTATCGCCGACGCCGCCGACGTTGTGCTCAAGTTTGTTCGCCACAAGTGAGGTTCCTGCGATTCGGGCGTTGAAGGCCGTGAAAGCTGTCTCCAGCTCGGGAAGTCCTGCCTCGAAGGCGCTATGAACGCACACGTCGATCGGTGTCGACTGGCAGACATAGTTGCGTTCGTTGTAACCGCGTGTGACCTGGCCATTTGTGGCGTGCAGCCCCAACAGTCCCATTGTCATTGCTGCAGCCACCGGGAGTACTGCGATCATCGACCAGTCGCGCCGCTCGCCGACGAAGGACACGAGGAGAACAAGAAGTACAGCGAGACTCAGATACCAGAGGGTTTGGGACAAGAAGGTCACGGTGACATATTCGACAAAGGGATTTGTGGTGTTCAGCGTGGTTGGATAGGCCTGAACGACCCAGTACGGGAGGAGTCCGCGCGCTGTGATGGCGACTCGGAGGATGAACAGAGTGATGGCAACGACCGGGCCGACAAACCACCGTGATCCAAGCCATATTCCGCTGACATAGCCGATTGTTGCCGCCAGGAGAGTGCCTGCTGACGAGGAAAGGATCCAGGGCCAAACCGGAGCCCCATATGCAACTCCGAATCCGCAAATCGCTTCCACGATGAGCAGGGAAAGGCCCATCGCCAGCACCAGCCATGTGCACATAGCGACAAGGTGGATGGTCACCAATACGATGCGTGGGCGAGCGGACCCGTGTCCGCGCGCGAGGAGAGCCCGACCACGACGACCCGCCTCCCAGGCAAAGAAGCCAGCTGTGAGCGGGTTGATGATCAGGCCAGCAAGCGAATACCCGGATGTAAGGTCTGCCCACAGAACCACCCCAGGTCGAATCATGCTGAGCGCGCCGACAACCGCGAAACAAAGAACCAGCAAGCTGACCCATTTCGCTCGAGTCCGACACAACTCTCGGAGAAAAATCCTCACGAGGGTGCACTGGCCCGCATGATCTTGATGTACCCCTGCTCTAGAAGGCTCGAATGGCCTGCATCGTCTCCGTAAGCAAGAGTTTCAAGCTCATCCGGCGCTCCATCGAAGAGAATCCGGCCCTTCGCCAAGACGATTATCCGATCAGCGAGCAAGCCCGCATCTTCCGTAAGATGGGTGCTCATCAAGATGACCGATTGATCCGAACGCGCCCGCAGGGCGGAGCGGAACTCAATCCGTTGTTCTGGGTCAAGACCAACTGTCGGCTCGTCGAGGACGAGTATCTCCGGCTCACATACAAGCGCTTCCGCTAGGCCGACGCGCTGCCGCATCCCGCCGGATAAGCGGCCAACCTTGCGATCGCTCTCTCCTGCGAGATTGACATTGCCCAATGCGGCTTGCGCCATCTCGGACAGCCGCCGAGAATGAGCCCCTTTCAACCAGGCTGCATATTCTACGGTCTCGGCGACGGTGTAGCCGGGGATGAATTCCCAGTCCTGAGGCATGAACCCTAGGCGCTCAAGGACTCTCCGTCGGGATCGGATGGTGGTCGGCTGAAGTCCACTAAACCTCACTTCACCGTCGCAGCGTCGTCCTAGGGAGACAATCGCTTCGAGAAGAGTCGTTTTTCCCGCACCATTCGGACCGAGGATCGCGGTTACCCCGAACTGAAAGTCCAGCGTGATGCCATCGAGAATGAGACGTCGCTGTCGCCGAACCGTGAAATGGTCTAGCGACAGTGGCGCCTCGTTACGAGTTTCTAACAATGGTTGAGCGTCACGTTGACACTGTTCGCCGATGTCAAGAAAATACACGTGCCTTGCTGGATCTGACCCGACATCTTCGCTCGCGTGTAATAGCTTGTTGAGCCACCATTGTCACAGATAGCGCCAGAAGCGCTGATCGGTTGATTTGGGCCTCCCCACCGGCTCACCTCGCCTGCCTGTGCGTCAGGCAAAGGTCCGAAGTGATGGATAAGACCTCCACAAGATGAGAGTTGACATCGCAACTGCCGGACCCCGACCATGCAACCTTCGCACCAGACAGATAAGGCGCGACGACGCTCGGGGTCGAACATGACGCGGCAGAAGCCGGAGCAGCCACGGCGAGCATCGAAAACGCTAGAGCGAATCCCGAGACAAGTGCCGCAACCTTATTTTTCTTCACTTTCTTCCCCTGAACGCTTCATGCCAACCGTAATGAGAGAGTGATTACGCGGCATGCTAGTACGGCAAACAGATTCTCTCAAGTGGACGGCGATGGCATCCGCGCGGTCATGAAACACACAATCGGGGGCCTCGACCAATCGCTTCTCGTCGTCGCAGTTGCAGGACGAGAGCGCGGCTGAGCCCGCCAGGGGCTCGTGACAGCCCTCATCCTGCATTCGTGCGGGCCGACGAATACACACCTGGCGCCTATTCGAATGCCGCCCGATGCGCGCAGAATGGAAGCGATCCCCAGGGGCGGTGAGCACGATGAACGAGAACCAGGCGCGAGCGAGCGTCGGCACCTCCGGGTGGAACAAGCCCAAATGGCGGGGCCACTTCTATCCGCCTGGACTCGTGCAGCGCAGAGAGTTCGAGTACGCGACCGGACACCTCCGATCGCTGGAGATCAATACGACCTTCCACGGACTCCCTCGGCGCTCGACCTTTCTGAACTGGCGAGCCGAAGCACCAGACGGCTTCCTCTTCGCCGTGAAGGGGAGTCGCGAAGTCACGCACGACCATCGCCTCAGAACGCCAGAGACAGACGTCGCCCGGTTCTTCGGTCCCGGTCCCCTCATGCTCCAGGAGAAGCTGGGTCCAGTGCTCTGGCAGACGCCGCCGTCTCTCTCGTTCCATCCCGATGTCACGGAGGACTTCCTCGCCGCACTCCCCCACTCGGTTCGCGACGCGCAGCTGCTCCATGAGCGGCTAGGCCTCGAAGAGGGGGCAAGCAGGCTCTCGGAGTTGCCGGACCGCCCCATCCGACATGCCTTCGAAGTGCGCCACGAGAGTTTTCTCGCCCCCGGCTTTCCGGAGTTGCTGCGCAGTCACGATGTCGCCGCAGTCGTCACCAACTCACCGGACTGGCCCGAGATCCTCGATGTCACCTCCGACTTCGTCTACGTACGCCTGCACGGCGACGCCAACCACTTTCCCGATGGCTATGACGACGCGACGCTCGACCTCTGGGCCGAACGCGTCGTCGCCTGGCTCAGCGGAGAGAGCTGCCCAGACAATCGCGGGCGCGATGTCTTCGTCTACTTCGACAACCCCGACCACGAAGGAATCCGGTCGCCCTTCGACGCCATGCGGCTTCAACGGCGACTCGACGACGCCGAGGAATCCGCCCCGAGCGGGCCCGGTCCTACCTTTCCGGCCCTGCTCTGGTGAGGGTCGGTTCGCTGGAGCCCGCGTCTCCCTCGCCGCCATCTGTGCCCGCTGCCATCCGCGGGACGGGAGGCCTTCGCACGCTACGGAGGTGACTTTCGTGGACTTTGTCTTCCTCTCCGCGCGGAGGCCTCCACTCCCGTCCTCAGGGCGGCAGCTTCGTAGTGGCCCATGGAGTCCGATCGACCCCGGGCAGGGGGAAGGTCCCGAATCGTCAGGTAGATCCGGGACCAACCCCCGGGTTCGCACAGGAAGTGGAGTGCAAGAACCCGGATCCGCTCGTCACTCCACGCGACGAAAACCAATTCACCGCGCGGATGGGGGGCGTGCGAGCTGGAATCAGAATCCCACCACCAAACTCGTCTAGGTACCACGATCGCCCCACCCCAGGGTTGCCTCGTAACGAAATAGGTGTGAAATCGGGAAAAATCGGAGGACTCCGACCCGACTCGTAGGCCGCTCGCATGGAAATCTCGGCCGCTGCCTCTGATTTGGTGCCGCTTCCCTGCCTATCTCCTTGAATGAGCCACCTATTTCCGCCCGTCGACATACCTAGAAAGTGGTCCTTCCTCGTATTCTGCCGCTCGTAGGGCAGCCTCCCTGGCTTCGCACCGTTCAGGGGCTTCGTCGGCAAACCGGGTCTCGCCCTCCTGTGCCGCGGAGCGTCTCCAGACATCGAAGGAACCCACGACCCCTGCGCGCGTGAACCCGACTCGCAGACACACAACGCACCCTGGTGGGTGGACCGATGACCCTTGCGCGCGAGAACCCGACTCGCTCCGGCGAAAGCACTCGCGTCCATCCTCGCCTCGGCTGATGTCACTGGCGGCAAGCGCGCCGGTTGCCGAACTCGCCGCGACCGGCGCCCCGAGTAACCGCTGGGCACCCTCGGCTGCAGCCTCGCGCTCTCCGACCTGCCTGCCGACGACGTTGTCTTCGCCACAGGCAGCCGGATGCCCACAAGGCGAGACCGGTAGGCTCTTTGCTGTCAGAACAGCCCCGGCTCCGGACCATCCGCGCTCGCGCACTATCGCGAGCCCGACAAGAAGACTCCCGCTCCCCCACAGGGCAGAAGCCTTCTCTGTGAGTCCGAAGCGTGGCGGCAATCCGCGGGATCAGTCCTGGGCGGCGGTCTCCCATTGCCGCTGTCAACTCGATTGATGAGTCATTCCCGTCTACAATCCCCCAACGGGGGACTGGCGACACCAAGAGCACCTCCTCGACGAATGCACGCAAGCCAGCGTCCGCATCCGTCACCCGATCATCGAAGGAGGAGTCGACAGTGTTCGAACACGAAGTGCGACGCACGATCGACTATGTGGCTCGCGGCATGAGCGTGCGAATCGTCGGTGCGGCCGGCAGCGGCCGATCGACGGTGGCCCGGCAGGTCATCGCCGAGTTGGAGAAGACCGGAACGCCGGTGTACGGCATCGACGCCGATCACACGTTCCGGGGAACCCCGTTCGCCGGTCTGGGGTCGCTCGGACTCGACATCCGCCCGCGCCAGAACGGGTCGTGGGGATTCGTCGACACCTTCGCCGAACACGTGACCCGGTCGGGCTCACCCGTGCTCGTGGTCGACGGCCTCGACACGATCGACACGAACTCCATGGATGTCATTGACCTCGTTCAACGCCGCACGAATTGCCCACTCGTGCTGACGATGAGCGAATATGCTCAATCGGCGGCCGGCCCCCTCCCCTCGCCATACAGTCGCTGGCCCGAGGCCCACGTCCAGTTGTCGCCGCTTCGATACGACCAGGTTCATAGTCTCGTGACCGACCTCCTGAAGGCACCGGTCGACGCCGACACGACAGCCACGATCCTCACCAAATCCGCGGGGAATCCCCGCCTCATCTCGCGGATCGCCGAGAGTGCGATCCTCGCCCACCAACTGGCACTCGTCGACGGGCAATGGCGCATGACCGGCCAGACCCTGTGGAACGAGCATCTGATCGGAGCGGTCGAAACGCTCCTGCAGGGTCTCGATCAGAACTGTCTCAGCGCACTTCAGGCGATGTCGATGCTGGGCGCCCAGCCGGTGGAACGCCTCTGGGAGGCGATCGCTCCCGACACGCTCGCAGTGCTCGAACGACGCGGCCTCGTCCAGGCGATGGACGACATCGATGGCGACATCCACGCTGCCGTCTCTCCTCCGCTCATCGCCGACTACTTCCGCGACGAACGCATCTGGCCGCGATACAGAATCCAGGAGAGACACACGACCCGCGCTCTGGACGCCTCATTGCGCCCCATGCCCGCGGAGGAACCCCCGTCCCCGACGATCGCGAACGTCATCGCCGCGTTGCGCCTCGAGAGAACCACAGAGAACGCGGCGGCGACACGCTACTTCCTGGAGCTACTCCAATCGCGTGAGCAGGTTCATTTCGATCGATGGGATGCCCAGCGGACGATGTCGAATGCCGTGGCTTTCCTCCGGGTCCACTGGGGCACCCCCGTCGACCCGGATCGAGTCGCGACCGTGTTCCGGCACACGGATGCCTCGGCTGCCGATCCGGCGGAGCACCTCTTCTTCACGATGACGCACGCGATGTGGTCTCTCTCGCGCTCCGGCGATCTCGACGCCGCGCGACGCGCACTTGTCGATTTCGGCACGGATCATGCGGCCTGGAGACCCGAGATCGACGCTTTCGCCCTGTTCCTCCAAGCCAACGCCATCGGCATCCCCGAGGACATCGACGGCTTCTTCGCCCGGTCGTCCAGCCACCACCCCCGGAGTGGTGTGCTGGCGGTCGTGCGTGGGATGCTCGAGGTCTATCGGTTCAATCCGCAGGCGGCGCTGGACGCTGTCGACGGCGCAGACGGTTTCGAGCTCGTGCCTCGCATCGAGCCCTTCATCCGCGGGCTGGCGATGTTCGGCGCTGGACGCATCGAGGAGGCGCTCGTCTTCGCAGCAGGCGTCCGCACCGCGTCCCGTCAGGAGGTCGACCAGTTCGGTTTCGTGGCGAGCAGCTATGTGGCCGCCGTGTCACTCATCTATCTCGGGCATTTCGACGAGGCAGAACATGTGATCGGCTGCGTCCTGGCGATGGGCCGCCCTGGCTTTCTCGTGGATTCGCTGTACGACGCGATGCTGAGGCTCGCCTGCATTCGCACGGCGACTGCGGCGCCGACCTCCTCGGAGTTCTCGCTCGCGAGCCAGGCCAGTGCCGACGCTCCCGATGTCGGGCCCCTCCCCGGGATCGGAAAAGGCGTCTACGACCTCCTCACACAGTTCCGCACCCGTCCGGACGCCTTCGAAGGGCGTGCGATCGACCTTGTCACACGGCAACTCGATCGCGGGTTCGTGCTGGAGGCCGTGTATTCCTCCCTCCTCGCGCTGTGCGTCATGCCCGGCGCGAGAATTCTCGAGGAGGTGAGGACACTGCTCAGCGAGAGGGGGGTGACGTCGCACGATCAGCTGCTCGACATCGCCGAGGCTGTGCTGGACGACGACCACCAGCGACTGACGAAACTGCTCGACCGCTACGAGTATGACGGCGACACCTATCAGGTCGGTATGCTTTTGCGGGGCGCGGCCCAGCGGCATGTGCTCTACGGAGAGTCCGCCGCGGCCGGCGCACTCCAACGAGCGGCGTCTGCCTTCACGACGCGCTTCCCCCGGGCCGGGCAGCACATGACGATCAGGGCTCCTCAGGATTCACTCGTGCAGCTGACCGCGCGCGAGGTCGAGATCGCCTTCTTGGCCGGCAAGCTGACGAACACGGAGATCGCGAAACACCTCGGAATCAGCATCCGGACCGTCGAACACCACATCTCCAACGCCCTCAAGAAGTCGCACGTGACCACCCGCAGCGATCTGTTCGACCGCGTCCGTTACCTGCCCGATCTGGACAGGAGCGGGCGGATCACCTCCTGTACGGGCAGCTAACATGCCGGCCTGCGCCGTCTCGGCAGGCGCTCTTCCCCGCGAGACTGCGTGAATCGTCGGATACGGGGCTCTTTTCGACGATTCACGCAGTCTCGCGGGGAGGTTGACCCCCGGTGCGGATCGCAGACGATCCCATCGATGCGCAACCACCCCGGCTGGAGAGATGATGTTCCCAGGGCATCCATCACATCATAAGGAGCAGGCCATGCAGATACCCAAACCGACAGAGCAGGACAAGGAGGTCTTCCGTTCTCTGATCTCCGAGTCGCCGGCCGTGCAGATCAAGCCGATGTTCGGCAATCTCGGCGCGTTCGTGAACGGCAACATGTTCGCCGGGCTGTTCGGCTCTGCGCTCGGAGTCCGTCTCGTCGACGAGACGACGCGGAGCGAGCTGGAGGCGATAGAAGGCACCGGGCCGTTTGGGCCGGACGAACGCCCGATGGGCGGCTATACGGCACTCCCGTCATCCTGGCATTCGACGCCCGAACTCGCCTCGTCCTGGATTCAGACCGCCCTTTCCGAGGTTGCAGCACTCCCGGCCAAGCAGCCCAAGACTCGGGGGAAGAAATGATGGCCGCCGCGACTGAAGGCTTCGCCGGATGGCCGGCCTCAGGCCTCGACTTCTACTCGGGCCTCGAGGCCGACAACTCCAAGACCTACTGGAACGAGAACAAAGACGTCTACGAAGCGAGCGTCCTCGCTCCGATGAGGGCGCTGCTCGAGGAGCTGGCCGAAGAGTTCGGCGAGGGCAAGATCTTTCGGCCGAACCGGGACATCCGGTTCAGCGCGGACAAGTCCCCGTACAAGACGGCGATCGGCGCCACGCTGCGAACGGGTGGCTACGTCCAGTTCTCGGCCAACGGACTGGCGGTCGGCGCCGGATGCCACATGATGGCCCCCGATCAGCTGGAGCGCTACCGCGCCGCGGCCGCCGAGGAGCGCAGCGGCGAGGAGTTGGTGCGGGCGATCGCCGAGGTCGAGAACCAGGGGATCGAGGTCGCCGTCCGGGAGAGCCTGAAGAGCGCCCCCCGTGGGTATCCGAAAGACCACCCCCGTGCCGAGCTGCTGCGCAACAAGGATCTCGCCGCGTGGAAGCAGTGGCCGATCGACGGATGGCTGCACACCGGGGGCGCGAAGACGCATGTCGTCGATGCCCTGCACGGCTCACGGCCTCTCACGCTGTGGCTCGACGCGCACGTCGGACCGACCACGATCGCCCGCACGCGCTGAGGGCTGCGGCTGCGGGGCGACGGGGTCGGATCAGTTCAGCCCTTGCACCGAGAGCACCAGACCTCATTCGTCGGCCACGACGTCAACGACAACGCCCCGCACTTTCAGCCAACGGTGTAGCAGCGTTCCTTCGCATTCGCATAGGTGTTGACGGCTTTCGCGATCCTGATCGCCTCGTCTCGGAAGAGACATTGTGTGCGCCGCTCCTCGTATACGACCGCACCGAGATCTCTCGGACTACGTGCCCGCATCGAAGCCCCCTCAGTGCGACGGCGCCATCCCATCTGTGTGCGAGACGAGACCATCACATTCATGATTGATGCAATACCGTCTCTTCTGGCGCGACGGTACCGTCACACGATCCGATCGTCCCGCTTCTCGGGACGAACCCTGGCCGCGGATTCCACTGATTCCTATCATCATCAAGAGGTACTCCAGCACGACCGAGAGGATACGATGGCCGACACCTTTCGCGTGGCCTTGACCCGCGACTTCCGCAGCGACGATGGCACGATTGGGTGGGGAGACATCGGAATGGCGCAGCTGGAGGCGGAACCCGGGATCGAGTGGGAATTCCTCCCTGTCGACGAGACACCACTTTCGCCGGGAGCACTCGCCGGCTTCGACGGTGTCATGGTGCTGGGAAACGCCGTCTCGGCTGAGTCCCTGGTCGGTGCCGACAGACTCAAGGTGGTCGCTCGCTTCGGCGTCGGCTACGACACCATCGACCTGGACGCCTGCACCGCCGCCGGCGTACCCGTGACGATCACGCCCGACGGAGTGCGCGGTCCCATGGCTCTCGCCGCCGTCACCCTGCTTCTGTCCGTGGCTCACAATGTGCGCCAGAAGGACCGCATCGTGCGGGAACGACGCGACTGGAGCGAACGCTATCGGTACAACGGGCTCGGCCTTCCGGGCAAGACGCTCGGCATCATCGGATTCGGCAACATCGGCCGCGAGGTTCAGCGGCTCCTTGCCCCGATCGGCATGGAGGTCGTCGCCTACGATCCCTACCTCGATCCTGCGGTAGCCGGGCAGGCGGGCGCGCGCCTGGTGGGCATCGAGGAGCTCATGGCCGAGTCGGACGCGGTCGTCGTGACAGCGGCGTTGACGCCAGAGACACACCACATCGTGAACGCGGAACGCCTCGCCCTGATGAAGGAGCATGCCATCATCGTCAATGTGGCACGCGGTCCGCTCATCGATCAGAACGCCCTCGCCGAAGCCCTCCTCAAGGGACGGATCGGCGGGGCCGGACTCGATGTGCTCGAGGAGGAGCCAGCGAGAGACGACGATCCGATCCTCGATGCAGACACTGTGCTGCTCTCGCCGCACGCGACCGGCTGGACCGATCTGCTCGCCTACGGCAACGGTTCCGGGTGCGTCAGGTCGCTGCTCGAGGTCGCCAGGGGCACTCGACCGTCTCACGTCGTGGTGAACCCCGCCGCATTTGACCACGAGCGCTGGACCGGCGTCCCCGACGCCCCGAAGACGGTGAGCTAGATGGCCGACGGAGGGTCCCTGCGCACGCGGATCGCTTCCGGCGAGGTCGTCATCGGCACCTTCCTCCTGGCCTTCCCCACTGTCGCAGCGGCCCGCGTGGCCGCTTCCGTCGGCGCCGACTACGTGCTCGTCGATGGGGAGCACACGGGTTTCGGATGGGAGACGATGACGCCGGTGCTCGCAGCGACCCGTGCCGCCGGCTCCGTTCCCTTCGTTCGCGTGCCATCGGCCTCGCGCCAGAACCTGGCCCTCGCTCTCGACATGGGAGCAACCGGCCTCATGGTCCCCATGGTCGGCACAGCGGAGGAGGCGCGCGCGATCGCGTCGTGGGCGAGATATCCGCCGGAGGGCATACGCGGAACGATGTTCGGGCTCGCCGCTCACGACTTCGCCGAGGTGGAGCCCGTGGCCGCCATGAGGAAGGCCAACGACGAGGTCATCATCATGGTGCAGATCGAGACCGTCGAGGGGCTGGAGAACGTCGAGGAGATCGCGGCCGTGGACGGAGTGGACGTCCTCTGGGTCGGGCATTTCGACCTCACCACGAGTATGGGCATCCCGACGGAGTTCACGAACCCGCTCTACCTCGACGCCCTCGACCGGGTCGCCGCGGCGGGCCGGGCCAGCGGCAAGGCCGTCGGCTTTCTCGCGAGCGGCGCCGAGGATGCCGTGTCCCTCGTCGAACGCGGATTCCGGGTGCTCGCCTACGGCAGCGACATCGGCATCTACCGTTCGGCGCTGCGCAGCGGTCTCGGCGCGGTGCGGCAGGCCGTCGAGGGCGCCTGAGCGAGCCTCGTCATTCCCGGCGCGTCACTAGTCTCCGCCGCAGCAGATCCCGGGTCGCATCGTCGAATCCGGCGCCGCGCAGTACCGCCGGGATGCCGCCGTGTCGTTCTTCGACAATGTCGATCATGGTCTTCATGGCAGCCGCCTCGGCACCCAGAAGCGCACTGACCGGCCCACTCCCCTTCGACGCCGCGAGAAAGTACGTGTTCGACTCTCCGAGCAGGTGGCCGATCGCCGCGCTCACACGGGCCATGATCCGGGGCACGGCTTCGGCGGATCGCGCGTAGTCCGCCGCGATGTCGTCCCGTGAGGCTCCGAGCTCGGCCAGCAGGGCCGCGGCGAAGACACCCGTCCGATCCTTGCCTGCTGCGCAGTGGAACAAGACACCCGCTCGCGCCTCGGCGATGCGCCGGATGCCCCGGCCGATCGTCTCGGCCTCGGCGACGAGTGTCGTTGCGTAGTACTCGCCCACAACGTCGGCAGTACCCGTACCGTCACGCAGATGCGCGACGAACTCCTCATGATCGGCGATGCCGCGCACGATCGGCACCGGGTGATAGGCGATGTCATAGGATCCGAGAGGTCCCCGCCCGGTGTGCCCGGCCTCGGCGGCGGAACGCAGGTCCAGAATCGTTCGGATGCCCCGATCGAAGAGCGCCTGGGCCTCATCGCTCGGGATCGTCGAGACGTCGTCGCTGCGGAAGACCCGGCCTGCCGCGATCACCCCACCCGACACGGGGATTCCACCGAGATCCCTCAGGTTGTTCAGCGGCGTCTGCTCGAGCGCGGGCGATCGGGTCACGGTTCGGGCCCCCGGTGTCGAAGCAGTCGGACGATCCGAGCGGATCGCAGCGAGGATGCGCTCGTCGACGAAGGCGTCCTGCGCTGCCGCATCGAGGGGCAGGCCCACGGGAGCCCCACGCAGAGACGACAGGGATGCCGCAGCTATGACCTCGACCGCAGCCCGGGCGTCCGACGCGGTGGCCGCGGGTTCCGATTCGCCCTCGAGCGCCGCGAGCAGGTCCGTGTAGACGTCGCGGTGGGTTCCACCGGCGTGAGGGACGATGAGCCGCCACTCCCCAACGGGGAACGCGTCGAAGTGGCCTCCGCTCGTGGCGGCGAACACGTCGAAGTCCTCAGGAAACTCCCGCGACTCCAGCCCCCGCGCGCTGATGCGCAGGGAGCCCCGACTGCCGAAGACCTCTATTCGCGTCTCGTCGAGTGGGGCGGCGCTCGTGACGTGGATGCTCGCCGTCGCGCCGTCCTGCCATTCCAGCAGCACGTCCGAGGTGTCCTCCGCCTCGACGGGGTGGACCCGGGTACGCATCACCGCGATGACCCGTCGCGGTGAGCCCAGAATGTGCAGGAGCATGTCGATGTCGTGCAGGCCCTGGTTGAGCAGCACGCCTCCGCCCTCTCCCTGCCAGGTTCCCCGCCAGGGAGTGTCGCTGTAGTAGTTGGATCGCTTCGGGTAGCTCGCCACGACGACCGCATGGTGGATCCGACCGAGGTGACCGGCTGCGACGAGGCGACGTGCCTCGCGAACCTCTGCACGCGTGCGATGCTGCTGCACGACGGCCACCGTGACGCCGGTCGTAGCAACAGCTTCGACGATGGCATCGATCTCGCCGAGGCGGGCCGCCAGCGGCTTCTCGACGAGGATCGCACGTCCGGCCGCGATGCAGCGAAGCGCGAGATCGACGTGGGCGGGATGCGGGGCGCAGATCACGGCCAGATCCGCGTCGAGGGCGAGAAGCTCCTCCAGGGTCTCGACGACCGGCCAACCGAACTCGGAACCCACAGACTCGACCCGCTCGCGCGCCGAGTCGTAGAGTCCCACAACATTGAGCCCCAGCTCGACGATCGCCGGCGCATGTGCTGCGCGAAAGATGTGCGAACCCGCGGCGACGACCACGACACGTGCCGTCATGAAGACGCCTTCACGTTCTCGCTCACGACCTCGCCGATGGCGGCGAAGTGGCCGGAGGCGACCTCGACGAGTTCACGGTCGACGGTGCGCCACTCGTCGTCGTCCGAGACTGCGGGCAGCGTCACACGTCGCTCGCTCTCGGCGATCACCGGCACGGCATCCAGCAACCGACGCGTATAGGGATGCGAGGGGTTCGCGTACACGGCATCCGCGTCGCCGATCTCGACGATGCGGCCGCGATGCATCACCGCGATGCGGTCGCTCATGACCTTGACGACCGCGAGGTCGTGGGAGACGAAGACGAGCGAGAGGTCGTTGTTCTCGCGGATGTCCTGCAGCACGTTGAGGACGCGGGCCTGGACGGAGACATCGAGGGAGGCGACCGGCTCGTCGCAGACGATGAGCTCGGGTCCCAACGCGAGGGCACGGGCGATCGAGATGCGCTGGCATTGCCCACCGGAGAACTCGTGGGCGCGCCGGTCCCCCACCAGCTCGACGCTCATGCCGACCTGATGCAAGGCCGTCGAGATGCGTTCCCTGCGCTCAGCCCGCCGGACGCCCTGGATGTCGAGGCCTTCGCCAACGATGTCGACGACCTTGCGCCTGGGGTTGAACGACGAGAGCGGGTCCTGGAAGATCATCTGCAATCGTCGACGCGCCGCAAGCATCTGCCGACGGCTGTAGGTCGACATGTCATCGCCCCGGAAGGTGACGGTGCCCGATTGGGCGGCTGGCAGCCTCAGGATCGCACGCCCCGTCGTCGTCTTGCCGCAACCGGACTCTCCCACCAGCCCGAGCGTCTCTCCCGGTAGCACGTCGAAGCTCACACCACGCACGGCGCTGACCCGGCCGGAGGGCGTCTTGAACGAGCAATGCAGGTCTTCGACTGTGAGCAGGGCTCCATCGCGCAGGTACCCCGGTCGTGTGGCTGCATCGGCCGCGGTTGCTGGGGTCATGATCGCATGTCCTCTCCACTCTCCTGCATTTCGTCGCGTGTCTCGACGTCGACGACGACCTCGATGGCGGTGGGGCCGTCAGCGCGCACGAGACCACTCCCGATGACGCCCGGCTCCCTCTCGTCGACGGCATCGACGACGGACTCCGAGATCGTCGCCCAACGCTCCCTGTCTTTGCGGTCGACCTCCTCGGCCGACATGATCGGATCGAAGACGCTCGGAGGATTGCCGCCGAGAGCCGGGAGCCGAGTGTGCGACGTCATGTTCAGCCGCGGAATAGCCCGCATGAGGGCGTTGGTATAGGGGTGCAGCGGCGGCTCGAAGAGCTGCGCCGTGCGGCGGCGATCCACAATCCGTCCGCCGTACATCACGACGACCTCGTCGGTGCGACCGGCTACGACGCTGAGGTCGTGCGAGACGATGATCATCGCCATCTGCCGCTCAGCCTGAAGACGTTGCAGGAGGTCGAGGATGCCCTTCTGGATCGTCACGTCGAGGGCGGTGGTCGCCTCGTCGGCGATGAGCAGATCGGGCTCGCAGGTGAGGGCCATCGCGATCATCACGCGTTGACGCATTCCGCCGGAGAACTGATGCGGGTAGTCCGCGAGCCGTTTGCCGGGCTCAGGGATGCCGACCTGCCCGAGCAGCTCGACACTCAGCTCACGGGCGTCCCGCTTGGAGAGCTTCTTGTGAAATCGCACGGCTTCGCCCATTTGGCGACCGATCGTGACGACGGGATTGAGCGAGGTCATCGGATTCTGGAAGACGACTCCCACGCGGCGCCCGAGCATGACCCGACGCGCCTCCGCGTTCATGCCGCTCAGGTCCTCGCCGTCGAAGGTCATGGTTCCGCCTGCCATCGAACCCGATGGTGTCAGCCCGAGCACGGTGCGCAGTGTCATGGACTTGCCCGATCCGGACTCGCCGACGATGCCGAGGGTCTGCCCGCGGGCGACCGACATCGACACACCGCGCAGGATGTGCGCCGTGCCCTGAGGGGTGTCGATGTCGAGCGTGAGGTTCTCCACCCGCACGAGCTCGGCTGACACCCCCCTGCACACGACATCGTCCGGCTTCGTTATCCCGGTCACAGTTTTCCCTCCCTCGCGTCGGTGCGGCTCGACAGGTAGTCCCCGACGGTGTTGAACGAGAGGACCGTAAGGAACAGGGTGATCACCGGGCCGACGATGACCCAGGGGAACTGGCGCATGATGTCCCCGCCTGCGGCGATCATGCCGCCCCAGCTGGGCGTCGGCGCGGGGATCCCGTAGCCCAGAAAGCTCAAAGAGCCTTCGACGACGATCATGATGGCCATCGCCATCGGGATGATGGCGCCCAGCACGGGCACGAGGTTGGGCAGGATCTCGCGGATCATGATGCGGCCGTCTCCGGCTCCCAAGGCTCTCGCCGCGAGCACATACTCCCGGTTGGCGCTCGCTATCACGGCGCCTTTGCTGACGCGAATGTAGAGGTCGGAGATCACGAGGCCCAGCGCGACGGTGATTCCGAAAAGGGATGCGCCGATCGCAGAGATGAGGGCGAGCAACAGCAGCAACGGCGGCAACGCCGACAGGGTATTGGCGATGATATTCGCCACCGTCTCGGCGAGACCTCGATAGTAGCCGCCGACCATGCCCACGATGAGACCGATGACGAGACCGATCAGGGTCGAGGCGACGGCGATCGTGAGCGAGACACGTGCCCCGTAGATGATTCGCGAAAGGTTGGACCGTCCGATCCCGTCCGTCCCGAGCAGTCCGGCGACGCTCCAGTCGGGCGGTTGGGCGAAGCTGCCGATCTTCTCGTCATAGACCGGCAGGCCGGGGATGAGATCGGCGAACACGGCGGCCAGGATCAGCACGGTCAGCCAGATCACCGCGAACCAGAGCATCCCCCGTCGCACCGTGCGCGGGCGTCTCTGCTTGATACGCGGGAGCAGCGGCAGCGACGACCCTGCGCGCTGCGGCTTGGTGATAGCTGCGAAGCCCTGGGTCATCGGGCCGGGCGTCAGCCGAGTCGTCATCGCACACCCACTCTCGGATCAATCCAGGTATAGGCGAGGTCGACGACGATGAAGATCAGCACGTAGGCGATCACGCAGACGGCGACGATCGCCTGGATGACCGCCATGTCTTTGATCGACACCGCGTTGAGCGACTCGGCGCCGAGACCCGGCACCGAGAAGAAGAACTCGACGATCACCGCCCCGCCGAGGAGCCGGCCCAGAGCGAGGCCGATGACGGTCACGAGGGAGGTGAGCGAGGGTCGGAGGGCGTGCCTGGTCAGGATGTAGGACTTGGGGAGGCCCTTGGCCCGCGCCACCAGGATGAAGTCCTCGCGCAGGGTTCCCGAGAGATCGGACCTGATGACGCGGTAGAAGAACGCACACTCGTACGCGGCGAGTGAGAGGGCCGGGAGGAAGGCGTATCTGAGGTTGGCGCCGAGATCATCCGCCGGCGACACCCAGCCGGTCGCGGGAAACCACCCGAGCCAGATGACGAAGACGAGCGAGACGAGCACCACCGTCACGAACGACGGGATGCACAGCAGTGCAGACGATGCGAAGTTCAGGGCACGGTCCAGCCAGCGTCCGGCGCGGTGCGCGGCCAGGAGCGCGAGTGGAACTGCCACGCCGAGCGCGATCACGAGCGCCATCCCGGCGAGCTCTGCCGTGACTGACAGCCGTTTCACAACCAGTTCGGCGACCGGCTCATGCCCGAACAGGGTCACGCCGAGATCGCCACGGAGGGCGGATGCCGCCCAGGCGAGATACCGCTGAACGACGGGCTGGTCGTAGCCGAACTGCGCGTTGATCGCGTCGACCTGTTCCTGGGTCGCCTGATCGCCCAGGATGGCCTGCCCCGGCGAACCCGGCATGAAGTCCATGAGCAACGCGGCGCCGAAGGTCACGATGACGAGCACGGGTATTCCGTACATCAGTCTGGACCCGATCGCCCTCAGTGTGCCCTGCATGTGATCTCCATCGATCCTTGTCTCCTGGTGCAGCGGGGCCGGGGACCGATTCATCTCCCGACCCCGCCGGTATCGCTACTCGGCTACGTACCCGAGCCGATCGGTGTACAGCGCTCCGCGTCCCATGGAGGCGAAGCCCGTGACATCCGCCCCGTGGAGGAAGGTGCGGTGGTCGATGCCGAACGCCACGATGGGGATCTCGCGCACATACACCTCTTGCACCGCACGAATGGCGTCCACACGAGCCTCATCGCTCGTCGCCTTCTGCGCCTTGTCGATCGCCGCGTTCATATCGTCGTTTCCGAAGTTGGCCACGTTGTCGAGGCCGCCTTTCCCGAACAGATTCGCCATTCCCACCTCGGGGCTGTTGAGATCGAAGACGCCGGGGTAGAAGGTGATGTCGAAGTTGTCCTTGTCGAATGCCTCGGCCCGCCACTCGGGGATCGGGATCTGGTTCACGGTGACAGTGAGCCCGTCGAGTTGCTGCAGGGTGAGTTGGAGCAGCTCGCCGGCACGGACCAGCTCCGGCACGGCGGCGACCAGGATGTCGACCTGAAGGTCGGCCCCCTCGGCCTTCAGTTCGTCGACGAGCGCCTGCGCCTTCTCAAGGTTCCGCTTCGGCAGCACCGCCGAGGCGTCGTAGTACTGAGAGTCTTCGGGAAACAGACTCGTGCCGCCGAGTGCACTGGGATCTTGCGTGAGCGTCTGCACGAGTTCTGCAGGATCGATGGCGAGTTGCACGGCTTGTCGCGCCCGGAGCTCGCCGAACAGATCGCTCTGGGTGTTGAAGACCAGATGACGGACACCACCGGACGCGACCGCGAATGTCGAGACCGCCGGGTTGTCCTTGTCCGAGATGAACTGGAACGGATAGCCGTTCATGCTCTGTGCGCCGCCCTGGACGACCGTGCTCACCCGCTGTGCGGGGTCGGCGACGAGCGTGAAGGTGAGGCTGTCGAGGTAGGGCAGTCCGTCGTCGTAGTAGTCGGCGTTCTTGACGAGGGTCTCGCCGACGGCAGGGTCCCATTTCTCGAGCACGTAGGGGCCGGCTCCGACAGGGGTGGTATACGGACCCGGGCCGGCCGGGAACGTGGCCGGCGACGCGACGAAGGGAATGGCATCCGCGATCTGCTTGTCCAGAATCGGATTCTTCGTGGACGGCGTGATGGCGAGCGTCGTGGCGTCCACCACCTTCGAGGTGAAAGTGCTCGCGATGCGCGCCGCGCCGAGGGCATTGGCCGGTTCGGCGAAGCGGTCCCAGTTGGCCTTGACCGCGCCGCTGTCGAGAGTCGTCCCGTCGGTGAAGGCGAGGCCGTCGCGTAGGGTGAGCGTCCACGTCGTCCCGCCGTCGTCGGTGGTGAGACTCTCGGCGAGGCCGGGTTGGACCCGTCCGTCGACGTCGACCGTGATGAGGGCGCCATAGACCGCATACAGGCGGTCCCACACGACGCCGGGGAACGAGCCGGTGGATGCGCCGGGATCCCAGTTCGTCATGCCGGAAGCGACAAGGATCGACAAATCGCCGCCCGCGACGGGCGTCTCGCCCGCGGCGGTCTCCGTCGGCGCTGGATCGGCCGTTCCGCCGCAGCCTGAGAGGAGCAGCGCGCTCGCGACGAACGCCGCTGCGAACCGGAGGTGTGACATCTTCATTGACGTACTCTCTTTCGGTGCTGGTTTCGGTTGTTCTGGATGCTGGGATGGGACTCAGCGCGTCTCGACGGGCTCGCCGTGGACTGCGCGCCACAGGTGGCCGTCTCGCTTTCGCCCCTCCAGCTGCGTGGCGAAACCGATTCCCTCGAAGGTCTCGGACGGGTCGACCACGCCATGCTCCTCGCCCATGCCTGCAGCGAGGATGGCACCGGGCTGCACCTCATGGTCCTGACCGCGATAGCGGAGGGTGAAGTGGCCGCGGAAGACGAACCAATACTCGTCTCCGTCGTGATAGTGGTAGTCGCACGGCCGGCCGGGACCGAAGGTGAAGATCGCGGTCCGGACCGCTTCTCCCCAGCGTCCGGCGATGCGCGCGATCTCGACTTGGCCTCGGTGCCCCTCTGGGCCCGGGTTCAGCGCGTTGCGCACGATGGCGCCGCCGGCCGGGACGTCGATCCACTGCATCTTCTTGAGGGTTGCGCGAGCAGTCTCGGTCTCGACATATGCCTCGCCAGACACGACGATGATCCGTTCCTTCGGCGTCGTCGGCACGATACGACGCGCGACGGGAATGTCGTGGGTCGTATGCAGACTCGCCTCCGCGTCGTCGATGGGGTCTGGCCAGCGTGAGGCAGGCGGCTCCTCACCCTCAGCGAGCCGATCTGCGTTGCCGAGGGTGAAGAACTCGACATCGTCGATGTCGACCCACGATTCACTCTCCGGACGGTTCTTGAGTTCCTGACGGTTCGCGTAGAGCGGCACCTGCAGCCTCCTCGATGCATGGGGGGACGCGCAGAGCGCGTGCCGGGTGATGTATTTGGGAGCTTAGATGGCGGCGCCCATTGCGTCAACTATATTGTTGACGATTTTGTTGGCACGAATGACAACGGTCGAATACACTGACGGAGACAGCCCGGGATTCCAGGGGAGGTGGCTCCATGGATGCGCGAGATGCCGCAGGCCGGCTCGCCGAACAGATGCGCGACGATCTCACTCGTGGAGTCTTCATGCCTCGCGAGCGCCTCGTCGAGAGCGAGCTCGTGCAGCGCTATTCATGCGCCCGCGCGGCGGTCCGCGAAGCCCTGGTGCTGCTCTCCGCCGATGGACTCGTCGAACGCCTGCCCAATCGTGGAGCCCACGTCAGGGGCCTCACCGTCGAGGAGGCCATCGAGATCGCCGAGGTCAGGCTCGCGCTCGAGTCCCTCTGCAGCAGCTACGCGGCCCTTCGCGCCACAGAGGAGGATCGGGTCGCGCTGAGCCGGCATGTTCGAGCGATGGCCGACGCCGTGGCCTCCGACTCGCCTCACCGATACCGATCCGAGAGCGTCGAGTTCCACGAATGCCTCATGCGCATCTCACGACACGAGAGCATGACCCGCGAGCTTCGCAGCATCCGACGACACAATCTGCAACGCCACTTTCCGGCGGCGTTCGAGGCGGGGAGCTTCAGCGACTCCCTCAACGATCACGTCACCATCGCCGACGCGATCCTCGCTCGCGACGGAGTTCGAGCGCACGAGCTCATGACCGAGCATCTGGGCCGGATCATCGCCATGCTCACCGCGTACCGCTCGACCCTCGGTCAACGATTACCGCTAGAATGAACAATATTGTCAACAATGATGTTGACACAGTTGCCGACTCGGTCGTAAGTTGATGCTCACCGGTCGCCGACGGTGCATCCGGATCCATGACAGCTACGAACGACGGAGTTCTCACCGATGATCGGCACCACCGCACCCGCCTCCGATGCACCTCGGGTGGCCGTCGTGGCGACTCTCGACACCAAGGGGCTCGAGGCGCGCTACCTGGTGGAGCGCCTGCACCTGCACGGGGTGCAGACCGTGCTCGTCGACACGGCGCTCACCGGAGCCTCACCTCGCGACGCGGATGTCACGCGCGCGATGCTGGCAACGCTCGGGGCGACGGATGCCGCGGGCGACGACCGCGCCTCCGCCATGGAGACGACGGCTCACGCCGCCGGAACCTGGCTAGCCCGAGAGGCGTCCGCCGAACGCCTCGACGGCGTCATCGGCATCGGCGGAGGAACCGGCGGCTGGATCTCTCAGGAGGCTTTCGCGGAGCTGCCCTTCGGTTTTCCCAAACTCGTGCTCACGACCGTCGTGAAGAGCAGCGGCGAGAACGACATCACCCTCATGCCGAGCGTCGTCGACGTAGCGGGCCTGAACAGCCTGTTGTGCACGGTACTCGACAATGCCGCCGCCGCGATCGCGGGGATGGCGTGCGTTCCGCGAACCCGCCCGGTCCGAGCGCGCCGTACCATCGCCATGACCATGTTCGGCGTCACCACGACCGGCGGGGACATCGTGCGGCGAACCCTCGAAGAGGCGGGCTGCGACGTGGTGGTGTTCCACGCGACAGGCGCGGGCGGACGCACCATGGAACGCCTCATCGCGGATGGACGCTTCGACGGGGTCGTGGACTGGACGACGACCGAGGTGACGGACCATCTCGTCGGCGGCCTCTGCGACGCTGGCCCGCTGCGACTGGAGGCCGCCGGTGTCCGTGGCGTCCCTCAGCTCATCGTCCCCGGCGCCGTCGACGTCATCAATGTGCCGCCGCCGGTTCCCGACCGCTACGCCGACCGCGCCATCCACTGGCATCTGCCGACGGTCCCTCTCGTTCGAACCAGTCGCGCCGAGAGCGCGGCCGTCGGGTCGTGGATCGCCGAGAAGCTGAACCGGTCGACTGGGCCGGTCGCCGTCCTCATCCCGCGCGGCGGATTCTCCTCACTCGATGCCGTAGGCGGCGTCTTCGCAGACGCGGACGCCGACGCCGCGTTCGACGAGGCCGTCAGAGCGACGATACACCCCAGCATCTCCGTGACCACGACCTCCGACCACATCAACGACGAGGCTTTCGCCCGGCTCGCCGCCTCCACCCTGCTCAGGCTGTTAGACACCGCTTCACCGAAGGAATGACCATGCCCCGATTCACCCGTACTCAGATCCTGGACAGGCTTCGCGAGCAGATCGCCGCCGGCAAGCCGGTCATCGGCGCCGGTAGCAGTTCGGGGCTCATCGCCTCATCCGCCGCAGCGGGCGGCGCCGACATCATCATCGTCTACAACACCGGCCGCACGCGCCTCATGGGGTTGCCAACGAGCCACCTGCTCAACCATGCCAACCCGACGACGCTCGCGATGTACTCCGAGATCTCCAACGTCGTCGCCGACTGCCCGATCGTCGGCGGAGCCGAGGCCCAGGACCCTACGTATCTCGACCTCCACCGACTCGTGGACGACTACTACGAGACCGGATACGACGGTCTCATCAACTTCCCGACGGTCGGACCCGACCCCGTGCGGGGCGCGGATCGGGCGAGTGTCGGCCTCGGCCTTCGCCGAGACTTCGAGATGGTCAAGATCGCCCGCGATCGCGACTACTTCACGATCTGCTACGGATACACCGAGGAGCAGACGATCGGCCTGGCCGCCGCCGGATGCGACGTCATCGTTCCGCACGCCGGCTGGACGACCGGCGGCCTCGCGGGCGCGGGCGTCTCGGCCATGACCCTGGAGGCGAGCGCCGAGCACGTGCAGAACCTCATACAGCTCGCACGCAAGGAGAATCCAGACATCATCTGCCTCTCGCACGGCGGACCCATCTCGTCGCCGGACGACACCGGCTACCTCTACACCCACACCGACTCGCAGGGCTTCCTCGGCGCCTCGAGCGCCGAGCGTATCCCGGTCGAGCGTGCCGTGATCGACACGGTGACCGCATTCAAGAGCCGTCGCCTGACCGCCGACGCCTGACCCATCCGCATTCGTGAAAGACAGGACAATCATGATCGCCGAACGCGACTTCACCCAGCAGAGCATCATCGATCGCCTCGCCGCCACAAGAGCCGCAGGAGCCCCGATCGTCAGCGTGACCGCCGGTGTCGGCATCATCGCCAAATGCGCCGAGGTGGCGGGTGTCGATCTCATCTTCGTAACCGCCTCCGGCAGGTCGCGGCATCTCGGGGTGCCGACGACGGTCAACATCGGCAATGCGACGCAGATGACGCTCGACATGCTCCCCGAGATCGACAACGTGGTGGAGAGAACCCCGTTGATCGCGGGGATCGAAGCCACCGACGGTTCCCGTCGTCGGCTGAGCCGGGTGATCGACCAGTTCATCGAGGTCGGCTTCGACGGCGTGACCAACTTTCCCACCGTCGGGACGTTCCCCGGCTGGGGCGAAGCCCGCAAAGACGTCGGCGAGGGGACGGACCGCGAGTTCGAACTCATCACCGCTGCCCGTGACCGAGGCCTCTACACAGTCGGTCAGGCGTACACCGTCGAGCTCGCGAAGGGCACGGCCGACGCGGGCGCCCACCTGGTGATCGCCCGCTGCGGTCTCACCTTCGGCGGCCGTCGCGGGCCGGAGGACTCGCAGACCATCGAGCAGGCCGCCGAACACGTCCAGGCGATCGTGGATGCCGCGAAGGGCGCGAATCCCGAGGTGCTCGTCCTGGCGCACGGTGGCCCGTTCGGGACCCCGGAATCGACCGACTTCCTCTATGCGCATACCGGCGTGGACGGCATCCATGCGGAGTCCGGCGTCGAGCGCATACCGGTGGAGGACTACGTCGAGGCCGAGATAGCCGCATTCAAAAACCAGAGCCTGCGCGAGTCGGCTCGCGCCGTCTGAGCCGACCGCCACTCGAAAGGACCACCATGCCCATCTACACCCGCGAGACCCTGCAAACCGAGCGACTCCCCTGGGTCGAGATCCACGACTTCGAGTTCCACCACCTCGGTCGCACCATGGTCACGAACAACCACTCGATCACCGCCGACGAGAGCGGCCACGTGCCGTACTGGGGCTACTACCAGGATCGCCCCCTCCAGGCATCCATACGCCTGCAACCGACCACGGCCAAGGATCGCATCACGGTCGTGAGCGGACAGGTCCAGGTGGAATCCGAGCACGGCCGGGTCACCCTGCACAAACGGGACTACTTCGACATTCCCGCGACGGGTGCAACGATCACGAACTCGGGACAGTCGATGGCTGAGTTCGTGCGGGTGATGGGCGACTGGGACCACACGGTCCGCAACGAGATCTGCATGTTCCGGCCGGGAAATCCCTGCGACTACCACTACCACGACGGCGACGAGTACTGGCTGGTCTTCCGCGGCCACTTCACGCTCGACTACAACGGTCTGAAGGTCCCGGTCGGCCCCGGCGAGCTGCTCGCAGCGGGCAAGGGCTTCGCCCATGGTGCCCTCGATCCCGAGGAGGCCATGAACGCGATCGTCATGGCCATGCCCTTGGAGGACGGCAAGCGCGACGGACATCTCAACCACGGGAATCAGGGCGAGCCGACCCCTGGCCGCGACGTACCCGAGTCCGTGTGGGACGGTCTCCGCGCCCGCTCGACGGGCGACGTGATCATCCCCGACTGAGCCAGCACCAGACCAGGAGCATCCATGACACAGAACACCGTGCCGAGCGTCACCATCGGCAGTACCGGCATCACCACCTCTCAACTATCTCTCGGCACCTGGGGGGTCGGAAAGGCCGCCGCCGCAGCCACCATCGGCGACGACGAGACCATCATCGGCGTGCTGGAAGCGGCCTTCGACGCCGGCATCCGCTACCTCGACTCCGCCGACATGTATGAGAACGAGGATCGTCTCGGGCGTCTGCTCGGCCGAGTGCGCAACAGGCCAGACGAACTGCTCATCGCCACGAAGTACGGTCATGGCAAGCCGTTCACCGCCGACGGCGTTCGGGCGTCGGTCGAGAAATCGCTCTTAGCGCTCTCCCTCCAGAGCATTCCGCTCATGATGCTGCACGATCCCCGCGACGCCGACGACATGGCGGCGATCTACGCTCCGGGAGGGTCGCTCGAGGGTCTGAGGACATTGCAGGACGAAGGGCTCGTGGGGAGCATCGGCGTCGCGACAGGCACCATGCTGCCCCTTCAGAGCGCCGTCGACTCCGGGGAGTTCGACGTCATCCAGTTCCCCCGCCTGTACACGCTCATCAACCGTGCGGCGAAGACCTCGGGGCTCCTCGACAAGGCGCGTCAGAAGGGCATGGGCACCCAGCTCGCCGCACCGTTCACCGGTAACATCCTGGCCACAGGGGTGCGCGGGGTGGAGAAGCCGCTGTACGCCTACTGGCCCGCGCAGCCCGAGGTGATCGAGGCGGTCGGCAGAATGCAGGACCGCACGGACGAACTCGGCGTGACCATCGCACAGGCCGCCGTCGCGTATGTGGCCTCCGAGCCGCTCATCGATGTCGCCGTCATAGGCGTCCGCAGCCCCGCGGAACTCACGCAGAACGTCGAATCCCTCTACACGGGGCTCACGCGCGAGCAGTTGGAGTCGATCGCCGAGGTGGGAGCCGTCGACGAGCGGCTCATGGGGGCACCTGATTTCGTGTGGCCCTTTCCGCTCGACCGCGTTCCCGAAGAGTTGAAAGATGTGGTGAACAGATGAGCGCCACGACGACGACACTCGGCCGTTCAGGCCTGACCACCTCGCGCATCGGCCTCGGCGCCTGGGGCCTGGCCAACACCGGTTCCCATCCGGCCGTGCAGGTTCTCGAGGAGGACGCGGTGGCCGCGCTCGTCCGGGATGCGTTCGACCTCGGCGTCACCCTGCTCGACTCGGCGGAGGCCTACGACAATGAGGAGATGCTCGGACACGTCATCCGCGATCTCGACAACGCGCCCGACGAGCTGATCGTCTCGACGAAGTTCGGCCACGGCAAAGGCTTCTCCGGGGCACAGGTACGGGCCAGCGTCGAACGGAGCCTCACCGCCTTCGGCCTCGAGCGGATCCCCCTCTTCATGCTGCACGACCCGCGCGACGAGGACGATCTCGCCGTCATCCATGGGAAGGACGGAGCATTGCCGGAACTACGACGGCTGCAGGACGAAGGACTCGTCGGCAGCATCGGCATCGCCACCGGCACCCTTCCTCCGCTGCTCGCGGCGGTGGAGAGCGACGAGTGGGATGTCATCCAGTTCCCCCGTCTGTACACCCTGCTGAACCAGTCGGCGAAGACCTCGGGGCTACTCGAGAAGGCGAAGGAACGGAACATCGGCACGATCCTCACCTCGCCGTTCACCGGCAACCTGCTGGGAACCGGCGTCCACGGCGTGGACGCGCCTCTCTACTCCTTCTGGGCGGCACAGCCCGAGGTCGTCGAGGCGGTCGGCAGGATGCAGGATGCCGCCGCCGCCGCGGGTCTGGCCCTGCCAGAGGCGGCCATGGCGTTCGCCCTCGATGAGCCGCTCATCGATGTGGTGGTGATCGGCGTCGTCGATGCGGAGGAGCTGCGGCAAGACGTCGCCGTCCAGAGGCGGGCTATCGATCGCGAGGTCCTCGACGGTCTCGCCGAGGCGGGCCGCGTCGATCAGGCCTTGATCGGCGGTCCCGACTACGTGTGGCCTTTTCCCGTCGAGCGGATGCCCGCGGAACTGCGCGCCAAGCTGGGCCTGTAGTGGGCTCACGCGTCATCGTCGTCGGAGCGGGCTCGGCAGGTTGCGCGGTGGCGGGCCGGCTCGCCGAGCGCGGTTCGACCGTCGACCTGATCGAGGCCGGCCCCGATTGGCGCAGCGAGTCCTGCGACGACGAGATTCGGCGTCCCAGCGACGACATCTTCGCCTGGCGGGTGGACGGCCGCGCGGCGAGCCGGTTCGCGTTTCCCGACGTCACGGCCACGCGATTCGACGGGCGGGACGCGCTCCCCTACCTGCGCGGTTGGGGCATGGGGGGCACATCGTCGCTGAACGGCTTGGTCGTCGTGCGGCCACCAGACGATGAGTTCGACCATTGGACGGAACTCGGCTGCGCTGGCTGGGGTCCGCACGACGTGCTTCCCGCGTTCATCCGCCTCGAGGACGATCTCGACTATGGAGCCGCGCCCTATCACGGCCGCGGAGGACCGACCCCGGTGGTGCGACGCGGAGAGCACGAATGGGGCAGCGGAGACCGGCTGCTCGCCCACGGCGCAGCCGCTGCCGGTCACGACTGGGCGCCAGACTACAACCGCCCAGGGGCACTGGGCGTCTCGCGCACCGCGAGCAACATTCGGCTGGGGGTGCGAGTCACAAGCTACGACGGTTACGTCGAGCCCTGGCGTGAAGACGGCCGCATCGTCGTCCACGCCGACAGGCTCGTCGCGCGTGTGATCGTGCGCGACAACCGGGCCGTCGGGGTCGAGCTGAGGGCGCCGGACGGAACAGTGCAGGTCGTCGAGGCCGATCAGGTCGTGCTGGCCGCAGGCGCCGCCGCGACACCCGGGCTGTTGGAACGCTCAGGAATAGGCTCCGACCAGCTGCTCGCGCGGCTCGGGATCGCACAGCACGCCTCACTGCCCGTTGGAGAGGGGATTCAGGATCATGTCGGCTTCTGGCTCTCCGCCGGACTGGACTCCGCCCAGCCGGCGGCGAACGGGGCACGGGGGAACGTCACGCTGCGCTACTCGTCGGGACTCGCACATTCGCGTTCCGGAGACCTGCTCGTCGTCGCCGCCAATCCCCCGTCGCCAGACTTCCGGGAGGTGGCGTTCGGAGTGAAACTCGGCCACTGCGCGAGTCGCGGATCGTCGCACATCGTTTCGGACGATCCGCGAGTGGCGAGCGGCATCCGCCTCAATCTTCTCGGCGACGAGCGCGATCTCGCCACGGGCCGCCACGCCCTGCGCACGGCCACGGCCCTGTTGTCGCACGGAGGGCGCATCGTCCGCGATCGCAACGGCGAGCCCGTCGACGCACGATGGGACGACGCGACGATCGACGCGTGGCTGCTCCGCTGCGCGACAGACACCTCCCACCTGAGCGGCGGTGCGGTCATGGGCGCGGACACCGATCCCGGCTCCGTGGTCGATCCCCGCCTGCGCGTGCACGGCATCCGGGGGCTGACCGTCGCCGATCTCTCCATATGTCCCGTCGTGCCACGCGCGAACACCTATCTGACCTCGCTCATGATCGGCGAGCGCGCCGCGGACTTCGTCACGGAGGAATTGGCGCGGCCCGATGGGCGTCGCTGAGCATGGCCTCGCGAATGCCGTTCAGCGCTTCGAGCACATGTGCGCGATGCTCGAGGGCCGCCACCGACGCGGCATCCGAATCGCCCTCAATGACCGCCTCGACGACCTTGTCGTATTCGTGCATCGACTCGACCCGCCGGTCGGGCAGCAGGTAGGGATACCAATTGGACCTCACCTGGTTCTGCAGCGACTCGATGATCCTGGTCGCGGTGCCGTGACCGCTGATCTCTCGGATCAGGCGCGAGATCTCGGCGTTGGCACCGGTGTAGACGGCGACCTCGCCGTGATCGACGCCCTCGTGCAGGAGAGCGATCTGGGCTCGCAGGAGATCCCGCTGCCCGTCGTCGACGCGCTCGGCTGCACGCTGGGCGCACAGCGCCTGCAGCGTCAGCCGCACCTCGGTGCTCTCGATCGCCTCGTCGATCGACACCCGTCGAACCCGCGCTCCCCGATTCGCCTCGCGTTCCACGAGTCCTATCGCGGCCAACTCGATGAGCGCGGAGCGGATCGCCGACCGCGAGACGGCGTAGGTCTGGGCGAGATCGGCTTCGACCAGCCGCTCACGAGGGTGATAGTGGCCGTCGCGGATGTCGTGTGCGATGCGGTCGACGACTTCGACCCGCACTGTCCCCTGTTCCGGCTGATCCGCTGCTGGCATTGCCCACCTCCGTGTGACGCCCCACCCTGGCCGACACCGCCCCAGTGTACTGGGCATGACAGGCATGACCTGCCGCTATCTACGCCATTATTGTCAACATAATACGGCGACCGTGAAGGAGAATCGCGTGGAGATCGTCGACGCCCAAGTGCACCTCAACATGGTGGGCCTGCAGGCCGGCCTCGTGGCCATGGACGCCGCAGGGATCGACGCCCTCGTCATCGACGAATTCTGGGGATTCGACGAACACGGTCGCCCCCTGCCCAACTATCCGCTGTCCGGCGGCTCGGTGCGGCATACGAGCCCGCTGGGCGAGGAGGCCGTGGCGCGGCATCCCGACCGCTTCGCCTACGTCACACGCGTGCAACCCGACGACCCGGGGTTGGAGGAGGTCATCGCCACGGTCCGCGAGCGCCCTGGGCGGCTCGCGCTGCGGATCCTGCCCTTCGTTCCGAAGCCCCCGAGCGCCGGCGAGTCACCCGAGAACCTCGCAGCCGTAGCGGCGTTCGCCGAGGAGTTGACGGGAGGACGCTACGATCGCTATTTCGCTCTCGCAGAACGGCATTCCGTCCCGGTGTTCCTCCAGGTGAACGGCATCGGAATCCCCGGGCGGCTCGACGCGATCGAGCACATCGCACGCCACCATCCGCAATTGACCGTCGTCATCGACCATCTCGGGGTCGCCATGCCCGGATCCCGTGCAGCGCGCCCGGGCCGGTTCGCCCAGTTCGAGGAGGTCGCGACGCTCGCCCGGTTCCCGAATGTCGCCCTGAAATGGGGCCACGCCACGCGTCTGTCCGAGGAGCCGTATCCATACCAGGACGTGCGGACAGCCCTGCACCGCATTGTCGAGGCGTTCGGCGCTGAGCGGATCATGTGGGCCAGCGACTGGACGATCGACCTGGACTGGAGTTCTTGGGCCGAGTCCTTCTCCTACATCCGCGACGACGAGATGCTCAGCCAGGACGATCGCGCGGCCATCCTCGGGGGCACGGTCAGACGCCTTCTGGGCTGGCCAGCCTCCCCAGCCCCCTGACCCGGAGCCGGACGCGACGGAGGGGACGCCGAACGGCGTCCCCTCCTCATGTTCGACGTCACTCGGTGTAGTGGAGCTCCTGCGGCAGGATCGCGCCACGACCGATCGCGACGAAGCCGCCGACGTTCGCCTGATGGAAGAAGACCCGGTTGTCGTAGCCGAAGACCGAGATCGGCACCTCGTCGACGAAGTACTTCTGCACCTTCGTGACCGCCGCCGTGCGACCGGCCTCGTCGGTCGCAGCCCGTAGCTCCGCCAGCGCGGCATCCATCTCAGGGCTCGAGGAGTTCTGGAAGTTGTCGGCCCCTCCCGTCTGGAAGATGTTCGTCATGGTGGTCGGCGCCGGGTTCACATCGTAGATGCCGGGGTAGAACGTGATGTCGAAGTCATCGTTGCTCTGCGTGCGCAAGCGCCAGTCCTGGATCTGGATCTGCTCGATGGTGACCGTCACGCCCTTGAGCTGCTGAAGCGACAGTTGCATGTATTCGGCGGCGCGGATGAGCTCGGGGATCGCAGCCGGCACGACCACGATGTTCATGTCGACACCGTCTGCGACGAGCTCGTCCACGAGCCTCTGCGCTTCTTGGAGGTTCTGCTTCGGCAGCCCCAGCGAGGCTTCGTAATAGGGCGAGCCATCGTTGAAGAGGGTGGTCGATCCGAGCTGCGTCGGGTCGGCGAGCAGCGCCTGCACGAGTTCTTCCGGATTCACCGCGAGCGAGATCGCCTTCCGAGCACGCGCATCGTCGAAGGGCGCTCGCGTGTTGTTGAAGGCGAAATGGCGGAAGCCGCCGTTCTCGACCTCGAAGAAGGCGAAGCGATCGTCGTTCTCGTAGTCGCGGAAGTCGGAGTGGAAGCCGTTCATGAGTTGGGCTCCGCCCGAGGCGATCGTCTCGACGCGCTGGGACGGGTCGCCGATCGAGCGGTACTTGAGCGTGTCGAGGTACGGCTTACCCTGCTCGAAATAATCGGCGTTGCGCGCCAGATCCTCGCCGACCTGCTTGTCTTCCTTGACGAGGACGAACGGACCGGCGCCAACCGGCTTCGTGTAGTCGCCGGCCTGCAGGGCCGTCGGAGACGCGATCAGCTGAAGCTGCTCGGCGATCTGCAGGTCGAGCACCGGATTCGGGATCGGTGACGTGAGCGTCAGAGTGAGCTCGTCGGCGACCTCGCTGGTGAACGACTGCGCCAGCGCCATCATGGATGCCGTGTTGGCAGGGTCGGCAGCCCTGTCCCAGTTGAACTTCACGGCCGCAGCGTCGTACGGGGTGCCGTCCGTGAACGTGATGCCGTCGCGAATCGCGACGGTCCACGTGGCTCCACCATTCTCTGTGGTGAAGCTCTTAGCCATGCTCGGGATGGCGGTGCCGGTCTGGTCCACGTACAGTAGCTGCCCGTAGACGGCTATCAGGCGATCCGTGATCACCCCGGGGAGAGTGCCGAATGTGAAGAGGGGATCCCAGCTGGGGACACCGCCAGCCGACATGATCGTCAACTCGCCGCCCTGCACCGCTTCACCGTTGCCGCCGGACGGTTTCGGGCCGGCACCGCCTCCCGTGCATCCGGCGAGCGCGACGGCTGTGGCGAGCGCCGCGGCGATCGTCAGTCCGCGCTTGCGCCATGAGATGTGATTATGCATTGTCGTCTTGACCTTTCCGGGCATCATCGCCCGTCCATTGGTGCTCTCAGAGATTGAGTGCGAGGTACTTCTCTTCGAGGAACTCGAGGATCCCCTCGAAGCCCCCCTCCCGGCCGAGCCCGCTCTGCTTGGTGCCGCCGAAGGGCGCTGCCGGGTCGCTGAGCACGCCGCGGTTGACCGCGATCATGCCGGCGTCGATGCGCAGGGCGACGCGCTGCGCGTCGTCCTCGGGACCGAAGACGTAGGCAACCAGTCCGAACTCCGTGTCGTTCGCCATGCGCACGGCCTCGTCGACGTCGTCGTAGCGGACGACGGCGGCCACCGGGCCGAAGATCTCCCTACGGTTGATGGTGTCGCCGTGACGCACACCGTCGACGACCGTCGCCTCGATGAATGCCCCGTCGTCGAGACTGCGTCCGCCTCGCACGATGCGCGCTCCCTCCTCGACGGCCGTCGACACGAGCTGCGCGACCTTGTCGCGCTCGGCGACGGACACGAGTGCGCCAAGGGTGTTGCCGTGGTCGAGGCCAGGACCGATCCTCACCGAGGAGAGCGCGTCGGCCAAGCGCGACACGAAGGCATCGTGAAGGGACGAGTGGACATAGAGGCGGTTGGCGGCGGTGCACGCCGATCCGCCGTTGCGCATCTTCGCAACGAGGGCTCCCGCGACCGCGTCGTCGATGTCGGCACCGGGAAGCACGATCACGGGGGCATTGCCGCCCAGCTCCATCGACGAGCTCACGACGGTGTCGGCGCAAGCGTGCAGCAGCTCGCGGCCGACCTCGGTCGACCCCGTGAACGAGAGCTTGCGCACCGCGGGGTGCGCCAACATCGTGGCGACGAGCGGACCCGTCGGCACCGGGGTGACCAGGTTGACGACACCATCCGGCGCCCCTGCGCGACTCAGCGCATCGACGACGTAGGCAGCCGTGAGAGGGGTCTCGCGAGCGGGTTTGAGGATGGTCGTGCATCCTGCCGCCAGCGCTGGCGCAAGCTTGCGAGTCGCCATGGCCGCGGGAAAGTTCCACGGCGTGATGAGGAGTGCGACGCCGATCGGCTGCCGGGTGACGACGATCCGCTTGTCGCCGTTCGGCGAGAGGCGGAAATCGCCGGGAACGCGGACGGCCTCCTCGGCGAACCAGCGGAAGAACTCTGTGGCGTACGTCGCCTCGGCCGCGGCATCCGCCCAGGCTTTGCCGTTCTCGCGCACCATGATCTCGGTGAGGTAGTCCTTCTCTTCGCGCAGGATCTCGAAGGCTCTGTAGAGGATCTCCGACCGGGCACGCGGACTGGTGGCGCTCCACTCGGGAAGGGCATGCTCCGCCGCTCCCACCGCCTCCAGGCAATCCGCCTCTGTCGCAGCCGCGAAGGAGGAGATCGTTGAGCCGTCGGCGGGATCGACGACATCGAAGGTGGCGTTGTCGGCGCCATCGCGCCATCGACCGTCGATGAAGAGTTGCGAGTGGTAGCTCATGGTTGCCCTCTCGGTCGGAGTCTCTGTGCGGGTCCTGGTGTCGGGAGGCGCGCCACGAGCAGACTCCGATCGCCTACGATCGCCGCGTCGACGAGACGCCCGAGAAGCGCCCGGTCGACGGGGATCGGCGCGATCGCCACGAGGCGCGCAACCTGGAGCGTGAGCTCCACGATCCGGTCTCTGTCGTTGCGGCTCACTCCGAGCTCTGCCAGAGAGGCCGGCAGTCCGACATCGGCGCAGAACGCCGCGATCGCGTCCACAGTGGCCTGCGCCCGGTGCGCGGTCGCACCACCCGCGCCGGCCGTCACTCCCATGGCCTCCCCGAGGGTGGCGATGGCCTCGGGAATCGCGTCGACGCAGGCCTGCATGACGTATGGCAGGAGCGTGCCCGTGCCGAGGCCGTGCGGCGTGTGGGTCATGGCACCGATCGGGTACTGGATAGCGTGCGAGAGGTGGGTTCCCGTCGCACCGAAGGCCATTCCCGCGAGCAGGCTCCCGTAGGCCATGTCGGCACGGGCCTGACGGTCGTGCGGGGAACGCACGGCGACGGGGAGCGCGCGAAAGATGATGCGAGCCGCCTCGAGCGACAGCGGATGGGTCAGCCGGTTCTGCCCCACGAAGACGGGCGACGGGTGCGCGTGATCGATCTCGAGCTGCGCGGCCGTGTAGGACTCGACGGCGTGCACGAAGGCGTCGATGCCGGCGAAGGTGGTCACGCCGACGGGTGCGTCCATCGTCAGTTGGGGATCGACGACAGCCGCTCGCGGGATGAGATGGGGGCTGGAGATGCCGACCTTCAGCTCACGATGGGGGTCTGAGATCACGGCGACGGGCGTGACCTCCGAGCCCGTGCCGGCCGTGGTGGGCACCGCGACGAGGGGCACGACCGGTCCTGGCACGGCGTTCTCGCCGTAATAGTCGTCGAGGGAACCGCCGTGCGTGACCAGCACCGCGACAAGTTTGGCGGCGTCGAGGGCGCTTCCGCCGCCATAGCCGACGATGACCTCTGGCGCGAAGGAGGCTGCGATCGCGCCAGCCCTGTGCACGCTTTCGCTCGGCAGCTCCGGCGGAACATCGGTCAGCACCTCCACGTTGCCGGTGATCGCGCGCATCGCCTCGACGACCTCGGCGAACTCCGCTGTCGTCGCGATGAAGGGATCGGCCACCACCAGCACCCGCCGGCCGAACCCGGCGACGATCGGAGCGATCGCGGCCCGCGCACCGAAACCGAAGCGCACTTCATTCGGCAGGCGCAGAACGCCGATGGACTCGTTCATGGGGTGATCCCCTCTCGGCGCATGTCGGTACCGGGCGTGTCGACGGCCTGACTCGCCAGCAGTTCGGAGACCCGATCCCAGACATCGGCACTCACGTCGACACCGTCGGCCAAGGCGAGTTCCCGGCTGGCCCGCGCGCGGTCACCGGGCACCGTCACGGCGCGCCCGTCGATTCCGCTGCCGCGCAATTGCGCGAAGTAGTCGGCGAGCAGAGGCGACCCAGCCGACCCGCCGAAGACCGCCACATCGATGGCGACGATCACGTCCCCTTTCGTGGTCTCGAACTCGGCGTCCAGCGTGCCGCGGACGTCGGCGCCGAGCGCGGTCCCTGTGAGGACGCCGACGACGGCACCCAGGCTGAGCCCGAGCGCGTAGCCCTTGGCGCCGCCGAACGGCGAGATCGCCCCGGATACGGCACGCGCGGCATCCGTCGTGGATCGGCCTTCGGCATCCACCGCCCAGCCCTCCGGCAGTGTCATCCCACGCGCTGCGTAGTCGAGGATCTTGCCGGCCGACACGGCGCCCGTGGACATGTCGAGGGTGAGCGGGCTCCCGGCGGCAGGCACCCCGATGCCCAAGGGGTTCGTGCCGAGCAGCGCTCCGGCTCCGCCCCAGGGATGGACGAGTCCCTCGGTCGATGAAAGGACGAGTCCGATGCACCCGCTTCCGGCCATGCGCTCCAGATAGGGCGACAGCATGCCGAGGTGGTGCGTCCGACGCATCGCCGCCGCCACAATGCCCGTCTGCCGAACACGGTGCAGGAGCATGTCGATCGTCAGGTAGGCGGTGACCGGGCCGAAACCGCGGTTTCCGTCGACGACGAGGGCGCTCGGAGCGGTCCACTCGAACGACGGCTGTGCCGCCGGGTCTATGAGGCCGGCATCCACGCGCGCTGCGAGCACGAAGAGCCGTCGCAGCCCATGGGACGGGTGACCCCGCAACTCGGCTTCGACGAGATGCTCGGCCTGCAACCGTGCCGAGGCATCGGGCGCGCCGAGACCGCGCAGCGCCGCGGCCGAGCGCTCCACAAGGGTGACGGCATCGACACGCACGACACTGCTGCGGGGCACCGGGTCTCCCTTCAAAAAAGTAGCTGCCAACATTGGCGACAATCATGGCGATCCCATTGTGAGGCGGCGTACAATCGGCTCCTATGTCGAGTCCCGCCCTTCAGGACAGCCCCACCTCTTTGCGGCGAGCGCTGAGCCTTCTCGACGCGTTCGACCGTGCGCACCCTGTCATGACCGTGCGCGAGCTGGCCGCCCGATCCGGAGTCTCACGGTCGTCAACGCATCGTCTCGCGCAGGACCTCATCGACTGGGGGGCGCTCGAGCGCACGCCCCAGGGTCTGCGACTGGGCGTCAAGCTGTTCGAGCTCGGCACCCTCGCGCCGAGTCAGACGACCCTGCGGGACGCGGCTGGACCTTATCTGCACACGCTCCACGAAGTGACGAAACTCACCGCCAATCTCGCGGTGCGCGAGGGCAACGAGATCATCTATCTGGAGAAGATCGGCACCCGCACCCTGCGCGTGCCGCATACCCGCTTGGGCGGCCGAATGACGCTGCATGCGACGGCGTTGGGCAAGGCGATTCTGGCGTTCACCAGACAGGACGACGTCTCGTTGAACGCCCTCACCCCAACCCTCGTACCGATGACCCCGCACACCCTCACCACGGTCGACGCGCTGCGGAAGGAGCTCGCTCGCGCCCGTCTCGAGAAGGTGGCGTACGACGTCGAGGAGTCCCAGCTCGGCCTGTTCTGCGTCGCCGCCCCCGTGCTCGACCGCCATGGTTCTGCGCTGGCGGCCATCTCGGTCACGGGCGCCACGGCCCTGTCGCAGGCGCAGCGATTCGCCCCCACCGTGATGGCGACGGCGTTCGCCATCTCGCGGGGGATCGTGTCTGCGGGGTGATCGGGGGTGCCCGCCACCACGATGACCCTCTCGAGACTGGGTAGGCCTGAGTGAGCCTGGGTAGGCACTGCCGCAGAGGCAGACGGGACTCGACCTCACGGCGCCCTTCCTGCAAGACTGCGTGAATCCGATGGCACGCTGAGCCGGCAATAGGTGCCGCTATAGGCGACGGATAAGGGCATCTACTGCCGGTTCTACTCGTATCGCAACCGCTTGAGTTGCATGCGCGCGCGACACCACGTGCCGCACGTGCTACGCGACCAGATCGCGCTTTGCGCGCGCGAGGTTCGCCTGAAGCTCCTCACGGGTCTGCGGAATCACATAGGCCGGCTGGTCGCGCTCGACACGCCAGCTCTCCGCGAGCGGTCCGACGACGATGGTGTCGAAGCCGAAGTCGTCGTAGAGCGCGGTGACGAGAGCAGCAGCGTCGTCGAAGTCGCTCGCCGTCGCGAGCGCCCGGCGGTTCGGCGTGCCTGCCGGGGTGCCGTCGGTGAGGATCGTCGCGGCGATGATGTGATTGAACCCCTTCACGACCTTCGACTCAGGAAGATGGGCCTGCAGCAGGCCCGAGGTCGTCGCCTCGCCAGCGTCGAGTTCGGCGATGCGACCGTCGCGCTCCCAGTAATAGTTGTTCGTGTCGATCACGATCTTGCCCACGAGCGGCTCGACGGGAATGTCGCGGTACGCCCTCAGCGGCACGGTGACGATCACGAACTCCCCCGCCTCGGCGGCTTCGGTCGGGGTGCCGGCCTTCGCGTTCTGGCCGAGCTCGGCGACGAGGCCTGCGAGCGTCTCAGGACCTCGCGAGTTGCTGATCGTCACGCGGTGACCAAGTTCCACGAGCTTGCGTGCGAGCGTTCCGCCGATGTTGCCGGCGCCGATGATTCCGATGTCAGTAGCTGCGATGTTCGTCATGCTGCGATACAACGCGGCGATACCGCTGCAATTCCCCGAACCGTCGTGGCTGCGGCGGACGCTCGCTACTTCTCGCCCTCGGTGGCGGTGGCGGCCGGGGTGACGTGCGACCTGGCGCGCGGCCATCCTCGAGCACCGCCCTTAACGAAGAGCCACCCGATGAAGACCACCTCTCCAACAAAGGTGTACTCCGAGACAGCCACAGACAACTCGGGCATCAACACGAAGCCGAACCCGTCCACGACATAGCCGAGACCCGCGATCACGAGCAGGATGCCCACGACCTTCTCTGCGACGGAGGGACCGGCCACGAGAACGCCGACGACCAGAAGATGCATGCCGAAGAGGATCAGCCCGACCGTCCAGATCGCGTCGAATGTCTCGAGGGTCGACGCTCTGAAGGTTCCATCGGCAGAACCGGGCAGCGGCTGCGCCAGCACGCCGATTGCGACTGCGAAGACCGCTGCAAACGCGACGCGGAACCAGGCCGCGAGAATCGCCCAGCCCTGATCGATGACGATCAGAACCGTGAGCAGCGCCCACGCCACGACGATGTCCAGGATCACCACGACGACGAAGCTGGCCACCCCGAGTCTAAACAGGGCGATGGGGCTTTCCGCGGTGAGCAAGAAGAAGTGCGCGAACCCCGCGATGAAGGCCATCGCCAGGAGTGACGCCGCAGCCGTCAGGCTCGCACGGCGAACAGAGTTCGTAGGAGTGAGTCTCATTGCCGATCCTTCGATGTCAAATATTCTTGACTTCTTACACTAGGAGGTTGCGAGAGAGAAGTCTAGAATTCTTTACATCAAAGTTGCCGCCAGAACGAACCCGATGTCGACGCCGACTCTGACCCTCGCCACGCTCGGGAACTGCCGCGCCAGCCGCTTCACTCTCCACCGAGCTTGTGAGACGCCTCGCGCCGACCCGCCGGCACCGCGAATGCGTCGCGCTCGGATGATCGTCAGCCCTCCAGAAACGTACCGGGGCGAGCCATGCCTCCGATGTCACGTTTCGGCGTCGGGCTGCGGAACACTACGTCGAGAAGCTTTCAACCGTGCCTTTGGAGGCGGCTCCGAACCATGTCGGCAGGTGGCTGATCAGAGCGGTCTGGTCTTCCCCGATCCATGCGACGTGGCCGTCCGGTCGGAGCAGAACCGCGAGCGCGTCGAGTTCTGCGCTGACGTCCGCAACGTAGTCGACTCGATCCGCCCATCCCGTCACAGAGAGTCCGCCGGTCTGGTCCAGCAGGAGCCCGCGCCCGTCGCGAGTGAGCTCGTAGAGACGACCCCGTGACAGAGGGATGTCGCGCAGTCGTCTGCCGAGCAGCTCGGGTCCTTCGCCGAAGTCGTAGCAGATCCCGATCCCGCTGACCTTCTCGGCCAAGAAGCGGCCGACGTCTTCGAAGTCCATCAGCTCGGCCAGCAGCCGGCGCACGGCCTGCGGGCCGGGCTCGGGAGAAATCAGCTCGCTCTGGGCGCGGGTGACGGTCAGCACGTCTTCCGCGACCGGGTGACGCTCGGCGTAATAGCTGTCCAACAGTCCGTCCGGTGCCCACCCGTCGACCTCGGCGGCGAGCTTCCAACCAAGGTTGAAGGCATCCTGGATGCCGAGGTTCAAACCCTGCCCTCCCAGTGGCGGGTGAACATGCGCCGCGTCACCCGCGACGAGCACCCGGCCCACTCGGTATCGTTCGGCAAGCCGGGTGGCGTCGCTGAAACGGGTTAGCGAGCGCGGTGAGTGGACGCCGAAGTCGGTGCCAGCGTACGCCCGCAGCTGCGTCCGGAACTCCTTCAGGGTCGGTGGGACCGAGCGATTCTCGGCCACGGTCGCCGCGGGCACCACGGCGCGGTACAGGCCATCACCGGTGGGTCCGATACCGAACCCCCTGTGGGTTCTGCGCACCTCCTCCGCCACCTCGACCACCTCATCCGTCGGCGCGGTCACCTCTACCTCACCGAGGAGCCACTCGATCGTGGCGGGCTCGCCGGGGAAGCCGATACCCAGCAGCCTGCGCACCAGGCTGCGTCCGCCGTCGCAGCCGACCAACCAGCGCGAGCGCAGCCGTGCGCCGTCGGCGAGCTCGACGCGCACCCCGTCCTCGTCCTGTTCGACACCTGTCACCTCGCATCCGCGACGAATCTGTGCGCCGAGCTCGCCGGCACGCTCGGCCAGCAAGCGATCGGTGACCGGCTGCGGGATGCCGAGGACATAGGCGTGCGCGGTGTCCAGGTTCGTCAGCCGGGGGTTGGTGATCCCGGCGAAGCCTCCAACGCCGCCGGGATACTGCTGCCCGTGTGCGAGAAACCGGTCCAGCAGCCCGCGCTGGTCCATGATCTCGATGCTGCGCGAGTGCAGCCCAAGCGAACGGACCGCCTTGCTCGGCGCCGCATCCCTCTCCAGCACGAGCACGTCCACGTCGTGCAGCCGCAACTCGCTGGCCAGCATCATCCCCGTAGGCCCACCGCCGCTGATGATAACGTCGAACACATCAGACCCCATCCGTACGCTCACCCCCTATGCGATCGGACCGGGCGAAGACCCGCCGGGCTTCATCCTGAAGCCCCCAGGCCTGTAGGCGCATTGTGGAAAAACCCCAACCCCAACCCCTTCCTGAGGACGGAACCGCTCGTCCATTGAGCTGCAGGGGCCGACGTTCGATTCTAACGGGAGACGTGCCAGGCTAGGACGCCCGAGAAAGCGCGAGGATCGACGACGCGGGCGCGGCGCGACTGTGAAGACACAACGCGGCGAGCAGCGAGCTAGCGCGAAAGACGCGCCGCGCCCAGCGGCCTACGGCCTACGGCCTACGCCTGCGGCGGGTACAGGTAGAGCGGAACCTCGCCGCTCTGCACCGTACGGCGATGATAGGCGTGGTCGTAGTTCTGGTTGTATTCCTCGAGCGCGACGGTGCCGTCGTCGTTCACGGCTTGCACGTAGGCGACGTGGTTGCCGGTGAACCAGGCCACCGCACCGGGCACCGGGTCGTGACTCGTGACCCATCCGTGGTCCTGCCAGGCTCTCGCCCACTCGGACGCGTTGCCTCCGTTGGGCGTGAGGTCACCCCACGTCCACTTCCACGGGCTGTCGGTCGAACCGGCGTCGCGGTTGAGACGCCAGGCGACGAAGTCGACGCACTCGCGGTAGTTGTAGCCGATCGGGGAGATTCCACCGCCCTGATCGCCGATGGGCTCTCCCGGCCAAGGGTAGTCGTCGCCCTCCTGGCGCACGCCGGGCGTGCTATCGGAGCCACTGCTTGACGCGACGCGAGAGTCGACGGCCTGAGTGGCCGCGGCGGGGCCGGTCTCGACGGTCATGCTGAGCATCTCGTCGGCCATGCTGCGCATCTCGTCGGCCGACACAGCTGAGTAGCCGTCGCGCGTCACCGAGGTCTGAGCCGAGGGGTCCGGCACGCGGGCGCTCTGCACGCTCTCCTGAGCCTGTTCGTGCAGATCGGAGGCCTCGAACTGCGACTCCCCCAATCCCGGCGCGAAGGCGTAGGCCGGAACCGCCGCGGTGATGAGCAGGCCCGGCGCGACGAGCAGCGTCATGGCCAGCCTCAACGGGCTGCGTCTTCTGGCGCTGCCCCTCGTCGAAGCCGATCCGGGCTCCGGCGCTGAGACGGGTGGAACTGACGCCGGGGGTGCGGCGGGCTCAGCCAATTCGGCAGAGTCGGGCGCCCCGGTCACACCGACTCCCGGAACAGGAGCGGCCGCAACCCCTGGTCCGGCGGTCGCGGCGGTAGCATCCGGAGCGGTCTCGACAGGGGAGACAGGCGACGAGACAGACCCCGCGAACGCCCGCTGTTCTCGCAGAGAGCGACGCGTGGGGAAGGCGGGTCGTCTGGCCGGTGCGATGGCCCCGTTGTTGTCTGGATGTGACTCGTTCTCGAGTCCGGTCGATACGGGTTCTGTCACTGCATCTCCTCCATTGTGGAGCAGGGGCGTCCCGCGTTCAATCCTGCTCGTGGGTTCGGTGTCGATATGAAGTGGCGACTCGCGGCCGCCGGTTTCGGGACTCGCCCCACGCTACGGAAGACCATGACGGTTGTCACGAAATGGTCACGGACTTTCAGGACAGGTTCAGGGTCACGCCGCCGGAGCGAGAAAAACGTTTACCAAGCAGCACCTGATGGATCGTGTCGGCAGCCGCCCCTGCGATCTGACACCGAGCGATCGCCCTGCCGAGCAGAAAGTACGGCAGTTGCTGAGCGTCCTCCGGACTGCTTGGAACCGGCGCATCCCTCGCCAGCGACCTACCCTCTCCGATGCTCGCGAGTACACCAACGCGATGACTCGGGACAGCGCTATGCCCAGATGGCTGGAGGAAGCACCTCGACGACTACCGAATGCTCTTCTCGGGCGGTTGACTCACGTCGACGTGGGCGGTCGTCCTGGTCTGGCAGCGCTCGGCGAGTCTGGGTCGGCCTCGATCGTCGGGGGTGCGTTTGCGTGGACCGCTCGCGAGATCAGTTGACGCCCATGAACATGTAGACGGTCTCTGCCCGGTCCTCGCTGTCTCGGAACACGAGATCTGCACCTCGACCGACGACTTCATCTGAGGAAGCCAGCATCGACCAGCGCAACAGCAGGGCATCGCTGGCGACGACCGCCTGGTCGTAGGCGAAGATGAGCCCTTTGCCGGCGATCATGTCGTCGTGAACCCGTGTGATGTGCGCTGCGATCTCTTCGACGCCGCTGAGGGTGATGCCGAGCGATGACACGACGAGTCGGCCAGACGGTGCCCACATCTGGTGGATCTTGCCGAGGCGCCGCTCGGCGTCAGGCTCGGTCCAGGTGGCCAGATAGTCGTTCTGGAATGCGGTCAGCGATTCGGTGTTCATGGGTTTGCTCCTGATCTGTTGACGTGAAAGGGGATCTGTCCTGATTGCGTTAGCTGGTCTTGATGGTTCCGCCATCGATGACGAGGTCGGCTCCGACGATGCTTGGGGCCAGTGGCGATGCGAGGAACGCGATCAGCGCTGCGACCTCCTCGGGTTCGGCGATGCGGCCGGAGGCGACGCCGAAGGTTGCCGGCAACGCAGTCAGGAAGTCTTCATGGGCCGCACCGAAAGTCGCTGCGACTTTGGCGCCGAAACCGTTGGGGTCGCGCCAGAGACCGGTGCCAACCGGTCCTGGCGAGACCGTGTTGACCCGGACGCCTTTCGGCCCGAACTCCTCGCTCAGCCGCTTGCCCAACGCCGTGAGTGCTGCTTTTGCTTCGCTGTAGCCCACCGGACCGGTCGATGGCACGCGGGCATTGATAGAGGACACGTTGATGATCGCGCCGCGGCGCTCAATCAAGCTGGGCAATGCAGCTCGCGAAGCCCACACGGCGGCGAAAAGGTTCAGGTTGAACAGGCTCCGCCACTGCTGGTCGTCGGCATCCAGGAACCCTCCCAGTTGCAACGTGTCCACATCTCCGGCACCAACGTTGTTGACCAAGATGTCGACGCCGCCTGTCTCTTTGATAGCGGCATCGACAACCGACCGCGCGCCGTCCGGTGTGGACAGGTCCGCCGCGACGGCGAGGGTTGCGACTTCGTGCAACTCGGGAGTGATCGTGCGAGCCGCGCCGAACACCCGAACCCCCTCCTTGGCAAGGGCGCGTGCGGTTGCCAATCCGATTCCGCGACTCGCGCCGGTCACTACCGCCGCCTTTCCGCGCAGTGAGAGATCCATCCTGATCCACCTTTCTTGAACTACTGGTCTAAAACTGGGGCATGGCAGTGCGGCAACTGCAATTGCGGTAGCGCCCTAGAGGACGGCCAGCGCGGTATCGATGACGCGGTGGAGCACGGGGGCGTCGTGGGTCATCGCCATGACCCGAAGACCCGCCAACGTGTTTGCAAGGTGTTCGGCCAGGGCTTGCGGATCGCGGGCGCGGGCGATGTCACCCTCGAGCTGGCCGCGCTGAATCCTCGCAGCGAACCAGCTCGTGGACTCGTCCTGCATGCGACGCAACTTCCCCGCGATTTCGGCGTCGTGACCCGCGAGCTCTACAGCGGTGTTTCCTATCAGGCAGCCGCGACGATGCGGTTGGGCGAGATCGCCATCAACCACAGAACGCAATGCGGCCCCGATGCACTCCCGCGTCGATCCTGGATGCTCAAGGAGCCTCTGGGCCATCTCCGAGACCTGCTGGTGGTAGAGATCCAGGCAGCGATCGAACAAGTCCCGCTTGCTCGCGAAAGCGTTGTAGAGACTACCCTTCGCAATTCCCGTCGCCTCGGCCAATTGCGCCGGCGAGGTACCCCCATAGCCGTGGGTCCAGAACGCCTCCATCGCACGCGACACCACGACATCGTCGTCAAACATTCTCGGTCTACCCACGGATCAACCCTAAGTCATTCTTGACTGTCAGGTCAAGAATAGCTGTCGGCAATGTCATGGCACGCAACACCTAGCCGTGGGCCAGCCGCGACCCGGCGGCGCGGCGCGATCCGTGACGGAGGCTGGTTCGAGCATGCCGGCGTCTCGGCGGTCAACTGGGATCGGGGCTTGTCGCTGTGATCCGGGGCGAGCAGCCGCACACCGCTGCCCTCGTCACCCCCGCCTCTGAGCAGCGCCGGCTGCGAAAGGCGCAAGGCAGGCCGCTGTTCCTGCGCTGTAGGCAAAGCAGCGAGTAGCCGTCGGTGTCGACGGGTTGAACGCTCCTGGTTCAACGCTACGGTTAGCAGCCATGGGAGGATCGATCCGTCGACGATGCGAACCTTTTGCGGCTCCGCATGCTTCAAGGAACACCGTCGCAACGATATCTTCTGCATCCGAGAGGAGCGCGAAGACAGTCAGCGCAGCGACCCACAACACCTTCGACCAGTACTGGATCGTGGTGGACCTGACGATCTGAACTGCGGCAATGACAATGAAGACAAGCCATGCGGCGGCAATTCCACCGAGGAGAAACCGAGGAGAATTAGCAACTAACGGGAGTACGTCTGAGATATTCACTGTCACCGGGCCCAGAGGTGACTGCGGTGATACCCCGGCGGCACAACAGCTCCCGATGAGCACGCGACGAGTAAGCATTGTCGGTCAGGACGGCGTCTGGGCGGCCGCGTGGTCGTTCGACCCGGATGGGGGCGAGCAGGTGCGGGAACATCGGCGAGTCACCCGACTGCACGGGGCAGACCAGGATCGCCAGAGGGCGACCGTGTCCATCGACAAGGTGGTGGATCTTCGTCGACAGGCCGCCGCGGAAGCGGGCGCTCCCATTATCAGCAGGCTCGAGCACAGCACGGCTTCCCTACCGGTTCGACGCGATCACCGGTGGTCGCGTGACGGTCGCCGTCTACCACTGGAACAACGGCACTCCGGACCACACGCGTTACACCGTCGACTACGGCGACTTCACCCTGTGGTCCTGGCTGGCACCCTGACATCCGGTTTCCGTCCATGGGGTCGGCAAAGGGGGGCCGTAGACCAGAGCGTTATCTCGAGTGCGCCCGCAGCGATTCTTCGACTCGGAAGGTGGGGGTCTGGCCCCTCAAGAGCTCTTCACCACGCCGAAGGAGAGCGACTTCATTCACCATTTCACCGAGGCTGCGCCGGGTCAACCCGGCCGCCTCCCAGAGCGCCTCGAGTTCGAGGATGAGCCGAGCCAACTGGGCATCCGCGCTCCGATACATGCTCCAGGACCATTTACTCAGCGAGGCGCCGCCGACACTGGCCACCGCTTCGGCCAGGCGGGCGCCGGTGAGCGACGGGAACGGCCGATCGAGCAACGGTGTGAACGCGAGCACCAGCACCCGGGCCGCGACCACCACCCGGTCTTCGGCCAGAAGGGCCAGGGTCGCCTTCGCTAAATTCGCCTGCTGTTCGCTCACCCGATCAGACTATCGGCGCCTCAGGGCGTATCCCCAAACCGGCCGCCCGCTGCACGTCGCGTATCGAAGCGGTCTGCGGCGTGGGCCCACGCCGCAGGTTCCCGACGATCCGCACGGGTCGGCGGGACGTGCCGGTGGGGAGCATCGTCAGCCGCTCCGCCGGTGCGACCGCCATCAAGGGCCTTGCGAAGAACGGTCTTCGCTACGGCAAGATGGCGCTGCAGGAGCCACTTCTCGCTACGCGCCAGTTCATGTCCAACCCTGGCGCGCGCATTCAGAGGATGGCGCTTCAGGCCAAGTTCATGACTCCGCGAACGCGGTGAGGCGCATGGGAGAATTCTCTCTGCTTTTGCCAAGGGCGTATCGAACAGTCCTGCCGGGACGTCGGGATTCGACACTCTCACCAACGCATTCAAGGGTGCAGACTCCGCTTGCGCACGATCCGTCGACTCCTCGTACAACAACTTCGTATCTAACCTCGCGACCACTGATCCAGCTCGCGCTAACCAGCTCTGGCAGGGTGGTAACGGCTACTTCGGCGTGGATCCGATGTCCAACATGCCTGCAGGTTCGGCACCCAGTTCGTTTGCGTCCACTCCACCCGGATTTAGCGGTGCTACAGGCAACCACGCGATCCCCGGTGTTCGCCATCGGTGTCCTCGACGGAATTCCACAAAACGGGTGCAGTGGCTTCTACGGAGCGAAGCCTGGAGCCGTCGCCCGCACCACGGCGACAAGACTGTCCACCTCATGTGCGACCTCCCCCGAGCGCGCCAGATGTTCGGCGACGAGGAGGGTCACATGGCCCTCGGTGCCCTTCTCGGGCATCCGCACGTCGCTGAGGTCATCATCGAAGTCCACCATCGCGAGACCTTCCTCCCGGATCTCGGCGACCAGTCCGGTCAAATCGGTGATGCGACGACAGATCGCAGAACGCTGGCCGCGCAAGTAGGCGTTTTCTTCGTCGGACAGTTCAGCGAAATAGAGCACCGGGTCATCGAGCAGCCGTCGAGTCAGGCTCTGCCGCAGCCGAAGGTTGCGCAAATCGTCGGTAGGAGGAGTCCCGCGATCACGCATCCCGCTCAAATCCCAGTGGCGACTAGGAGAAGCTGTCGAGCTTCCAGGATGGTTCCGAACCCCTGTGTGAGACAGTGCACGGTGACCTCCTTGGGCGACGCGAAGAAGCGAGCATTGTCCGCGCGCGTTTGTGGCGCGAGAGTCTTGGCGCGAGTGCGGGAGGCGAACGACGATGTCGGCTCGTTGAATCCGATGTGTCCGTTGCGACCAATCCCTAATAGCTGGAGGTCCACCCCTCCAGCCTCGCGGATAGCCTCCTCGTATGATTCGCACGCCGCGTCGAGATCGTCTGCTCGACCGTCTGGAACGTGAACCCGCCTTGTGTCCATTCTCGATGGTTCGGTGACGACACGTTGTAGTACGGCCGTATAGCTTTCGGGGCGCCCGATCGGAATCCCGACGTATTCATCGAGCGCGAATCCTGGAATTCGTGTCAGATCAAGGTCCACCTGGTCAAACAGGCAAGCAAGCTCGGAATAGATCGCGAGGGGCGACGAGCCCGTGGCTAGTCCGAATACGCCTGAGGGCGCCCCTCGAAAAACCTCTGCAATGATGCCTGCTGCCACCCTTGCGACATCGTCGGCGCCGTCCAGGACAATGACTTCCATTTTCTTCGATTCTCAAGCGACGAAGTCGGACATGCTGGCGCCGTCCAGCACCCGGAGAGCGACACCCGCCGCGCCGGCCAGACACGCGTTGTTCCCGAGCATCGCCGCCTCGAGGGTCGTCGCGGCGTAAAGGGGCGGCAAATGTGCAGCGAGATGCGAGGCGAGCGGAGCGGCAAAGACCTCACCGAGTCCGAGGACGCCTCCCCCTAAAACGATCGCTCCTGGATCTGAAAGAGTGACGGTCGTAGCCACCGATTCTGCGAGAAGCGCTGCTGCCTCTCGAATCACTGCAAGCGCTTCCGGTTCGCCGGAAAGTGCACGGCTACCGATTTCCGGGAGTGTTAGACGTGTGTGCGTCAGGTCGCGATAGGTGAGTTCAATCGCTGGGCCGCTTGCGTATGCCTCGACGTGGTCGGGAACGCCGCATGAGCACATCCTGGATCGGGCCGCGCGAACGGTAACGTGACCGATCGACCCGGCCAGCCCGGAAACGCCGCGCATCACCCGTCCGTCAACGACGATCGCGCCACCGATCCCCGTCCCGACCGCGATAAACAGCATTGATGAACGAGGAACCTGCCCGGTCCAGAGCTCGCCGAGCGCTGCCGCGTGCACGTCATTTAGCACGGAGACCGGCGAGCCGAGGCGCCGCTGCAGCTCCGCGGCAACCTCCGTTCCTGCCCAGTTGGACAGGTGCTCCGTGGAACTTACGACCGTACCTTCGAGGTCGAAAGCGCCGGCGCTTCCAAGACCGAAGGCGGCCGGCACGATCCCTGACACATCGACTACCCGCTCGACGAGACCAGCAGCCGCATCAAGAATGGCCCGCGGGCCGGCTTTGGCTGGTGTGGGTACAGTGAGCACGCTCGAGGCACGACCGAAACCATCTACCATCGCCGCCGCTATCTTGGTGCCCCCGATGTCGATGCCGATCGAGTAGCGGGTTGGATTCATTGTTGTCTCGTGGTGGCCGCGACGAACCGACGCGTTATCGCTACGGGATCGGTAATCGCACCCCCAACGACGACGGCGAATGCGCCCGCATCAAATGCGCCTCTCACCTCGGCGGGAGTGACATAGCGACCTTCCGCGATGACGCGCACTCCGCGCGACGACAGGGCAGCGACCAGTTCGATGTCGGGACGGAGGTCGCCCCGGAGGGTATACGGGGTGTATCCGGATAGGGTCGTTCCGACAAGCCCGACCCCTGAATCCCACGCCATCAGGCCCTCCTCCAGAGTAGAGACATCGGCCATGATGGGGACGCCGGCGGCGATCCCCGCCTGCCGCAGATGACCTTGAATATCGTCGGTCACTTCTGAGGTGGCATCCACGGCGACGATGTTTGCACCTGCTGCCGCAAGCACCGCTGCCTGGTCCGGTCGCACAGTGATCACGTTGCGCATCCGTCCTGGCTCCTTGTCGAGGCCGATGATCGGAACGTCGGTGATCGCTCTGACGGCGCGAACGTCCGGGGGACTATTGATGCGCAATGCCGACGCTCCTCCGAGAAGCGCGCTCGAGGCCATGCGGACGATCGCGTCCGTGTTGCGCATCGGATGATTCCCAGATGCCTGACACGAGACGATCAGGGAGCCCGCGAGTGCCTTCAGCATTTGTTCGGTCATGCCTGGCAGGATCTGCTCCTGGGACTCGAGGCTGAGGTCGAATCCATCGCTATTTGAGAGCACCGGCGCTGATCCCTCCAATGAAGTAACGCTGGAACAAGACGAAGATTACGAGCGCCGGCACAGTAAACAGGACGGATGCCGCCATCAGGGGTCCCCACTCGACGGTGTGCTCGCCGAAGAACGAATACAAGCCGATGGAGAGCGTGTATTTCGAGGAGTCGTTGAGATAGATGAGCGGATTGAGGAAGTCGGTCCATGCCCAGACGAACTGAAAGATCACTGCAGTGATCAACGCCGGCCTAGCAAGCGGCAGGACGATTGAGAAATAGATCCGGAACTCAGACGCGCCGTCGATTCGTGCGGCTTGCAATAGCTCATCTGGTACCGACATCAGGAATTGGCGGATCATGAAGATAAGGAACGGGGTCCCGAAGAAAGCTGGCGCAACCAGTGGCAGGTACGAGTTCGTCGCCCCGAGTCCGTTCCATAGCAGGAACAACGGGATCATCGTGACCTGGGGCGGCAGCATCATCGTCGCCATGACCACGATGAGAAGCGGGCGGCGTCCTCTCCAGCCAATCTTGGACAGCGAATACGCGACCAGCGGCGAGGCGATCAGCATGCCGGCCACCGATAGGCCCGCAACTAGCAGCGTGTTGCCCAGATACTGCCAGAACGGAATGGCATTGAAGACAGCAGCGAAGTTGTCGGGGGTCCACTCCTTGGGCCACAGCGTGGGCGGCGAACTGAAAACATCTGCGGGACCTTTGAACGCTGTACTGAGCATCACGAGAAACGGAAAGACGAAAGCCAGGCCCAACGCCCATGCCACGAGATAGCGGGCACGCGCACGCAACGGCGTGCGCCGACGCGCTCGAGCGGACTCTTCTCGTTCGATAACGGGCTCTCGTACTTCGAGCGTCCTAGTCGCGTTCAGAGTCATAGTGCACCCACCTCTTAGACGTTTTGAGCAGGATCAGCGTGATGGCAAGCGTGATGAGGAACAGGACCCAGGCCATTGCGGAGGCGTATCCCATCTTCAGGAAGTCGAAGGCGTTCTGAAACAGGTACATCGCATAGCTGATCATCGATTGCCCCGGACCCCCGCTGGCTGCGTTGAGTCTGGTCTGCGTGAGGAGGTACGGCTGGGTGAAGATCTGGAGATACGCGATCACCGTCACGATGATCTGGAACAGGGTCACAGGCGAAACTGTCGGCCATGTGATGTACCTGAATCGGGAAAACCATCCGGCCCCGTCGATCTCTGCGGCCTCATGGAGCTCGCGCGGAACCTCTTTGATGGCCGCCAGATAGATGATCATCGTCCCGCCGATGGTCCACAGGCACATAATCAGGATGGCTGGCTTTCCCCAGTCCGGTTCCTCAAGCCAGGCGGGCTGGGGAAGGTGAAGCAACCCAAGGAAGTAGTCGACGAAGCCGTACTGGGTGTTGAGTAGCCACCGCCAGAGGTACCCTCCGACAACCACCGGAACGATTGTCGGCAAGTACACCAGCGCACGATAAAGGGGCTGCCCTCGCACGGGGAGATTGAGGATGTGGGCCCCGGCGAGCGAAATGATGATGGTCAGCGGCACACCCAGGACAGTGAGGAACAGGGTGTTCCCCAAGCTCTTCCAGAAGGTCGAGTCCTGCAGCATGTGAACGTAGTTGTCCAGACCGACGAATGTAGGCGACTGGAACAGGTTGAAGTTCGTGAAACTGTAGCCAGCCGACGCGAGCACTGGGTATGCGATGAATACCGCGGCGCCCACGATGAACGGCGACGCGAACGCCAGACCCAGGAGGGTCTGGCGCCGCGCGACGCGTCTGCGGAGAGGTCGGTCGTTAGCCGGCATCGTAGGACGAGGCCTTGCCAGCAACCGACTTCATCGCGTCCGCTGGAGTCGCCACTGCGCGGACGACATCATCGAATGCGGTACCGAGGTCAGTCGAATACTGTGCGCTGTAAGGCTGGCTCGCCATGGCCTTCGCGTTCGGGCTGGCCAAAGGCTTGAGCCACGCATCGAAATTCGGAATCGCGCTGTACGCCGAATCCGTGAGGAGCGATGTTTTCGACGGAAGGTTCCCCAGAGCGAGGGTGAACTCGGTCATGGCCTTGTCGCCCATCATGTAGGCGAGGAACTTCGCAGCCTCCGCCTTGTGCTTCGAGTTGGCCGGGATGAAGAGTGTGCTGGTCGACACGTTGGTCGTGCCCGCAAGACTCGAGTCGGCAACCGGGATGTCGACAACTCCCCATTTCAGGTTGGGCGCGACTTTCGGGATGTTCACTGCCTGCCATTCTCCGTCGACCACCATGGCTTCCTTGCCGGTGTAGAAGGGATCCTGGGCGGACATGTACTGACCAAGGCCACTGGTGAAGGCGGCGATCTTCTTGGCCCCGAATTTGTTGGTCACGTTCTTCGTGTACCAGTCGAGCGCGGCGATGTTCTTCGAGTCGTCTGGGGTGGGTTTAGTTCCGTCCGGGCCGTCCCAGGTACCGCCGAAGGCGTATCCCAGGGTCGTGAGCAGAGTCGTGGTCGACGGGTTTCCCAGACCGATCTGCGTGATGTTGCCGTTCGCGTCGGTCTTCGTAAGCTTGGCGATCGCAGTCGCAAGCTCATCCGTCGTGGTCGGGGGCTGAACACCTGCCGCGGCCAGAAGGTCCTTGTTGTACAGGAGCTCTTGGGTGTGCACCGCAATGGGAAGAGCGTACGTCTTGCCCTTGTACTGCATCTGCTGCAGTGCCGACGGTTCGAAGTCCTTCAGGTTGACACCGTCCGCCTTGAGATATTCGTCGAGCGGCGCAAGGATGCCCTTCGCGGCCCACGACCCGGTGACGTTGCCGAAGTTGTCGGAGACATCGAAACTTCCGTTGCTTGCCGACATCGATGTCAGCTGCTTCTGGGCGTCCGGGCTCGAGACACCGACAACCTTGATGTCCGACTGGCTCTTGTTGAAGTCGGCGATGACCTTCTGCAGGGACTGGGTTTCTGGCCCGCCCCACAAGTAAGAAAAGGTGATCGTTGTCGGACCGGCCGGTTGGCCGCCGGCGCATCCAATGAGCGCAACCGCTGTGAGCGCAACACTCGATACCGCCGCAGCGCGGAGCGCAAAACGCCGCTGAATACTGCTGTTCTTCATGTGGGTCCTTCAGGGGTAAGGGAATGCGAAATGGAACTGTCTTGTGATTGGTGTACTCCATTTTCAGAGTCAATGTCAACAAACCTGGCGAAAATAGCCCAAACACTATGCGCGGGCTGGTACTTTCCCTAAAATGGACCACACCAATAATTCGCAACGAGACAAGGGCGCATGGCTGAACAGCATACGAAGTCCGAGCGGCTTCGCAAGCATCTTATGGACGTAATCGACCAGGGCTTGGAACCACACTCGAAGCTTCCGGCAGAAAGGGATCTTGCCACCGAGTTCGACGTGAGCCGACTCACTGTTCGGCGCGCCCTCGACCGACTAGCGAACGACGGACTCGTTTATCGCGTGCAAGGTGCGGGAACGTTCGTCGCTGCCCCCCGCATCACGAAATCGGTCGAATTGACTTCGTTCAGCGAGGACATGCGGGCACGCGGTCTGATGCCCGGTTCGACAACGCTGATCAGCGAAACAGTTCCTGCCGGCGCGAAACTCGGCGCCTTACTGCGTGTGAGTCCGTCTGCCGAGCTGTTCCACATCAGGCGCGCCCGCACAGCTGATGGCGAACCGATGGCGCTCGAGGACTCCTACCTCAATCCCCTTCTCTTTCCTGGACTGATCGACAATGTCGGCGGTGAGTCGCTCTACAAAATCATGGAGGACGACTACGGCCTCCGACTCGAATGGGCGCAGCAGAGCATCCGAGCCAGCGTTCTCGAGCCGGAGCAGGCGCGCATCCTCCACGCACCACCGTTCTCCCCCGCCTTCTTCGTCGAGCGGACAAGCTACGACGCCCGGGATGTCGCTATCGAGTACGCCGAGTCGATCTACCGGGCTGACCGGTATCACTACGAGCTCGAAATTCATCGAGCACGCTGACGCGAGCCAATTCATCTGAAGGAGTTCGCTCATGCGAATCGCATTGGTCCCGCTTGACGAACGACCAGTCAACGTCGACCTTCCCCAACAGGTTGCGGCCATAGCCGGCGTCGAAATCGTCGTCCCTCCGATAGAAATCCTGCCGGCCATGCGCAAGCCGGCCCAGCTGAACAAATTGCATGAGTGGATGCGGGAGCAAGTGCGCAACCCTCAGACCACTCACCTGGTTGCATGCATCGACACCGTCGTACATGGCGGCATCATTCCAGCGCGTATCACTTCGGACACGACAGACGAAGTCCTTCGTCGACTAGCGATCTTCACAGAGCTGCGGAATTTGAACCCTCACATGAATGTGGCAGCTGCGTCTCTGATCATGCGTGCAAGCGATTCATACTCCGCCGTCGAGGAACCCGAGTACTGGTCGAGCGTGGGCCGGCAACTTCATCGGATCGGTGGCGACCTCCACCGAGCACTCGAGCAAGACGTTCAAACCGGTCATTCCAGCTTTTTCGTTGACAAGGACGTGGATAGCGACGTCACCCGCGACTTCGAACTCCGGCGCTTGCGGAATCACATGGTCAACCTGGCAACCGTTGCCCTTCACGAGAATGGGGAGCTGGACACCCTAGCGCTGACGGCGGACGATACGGCACCATATTCTGCGGGATCGGCAGAGCAGGTCTGGCTACGGCACTGGTGCAGGGCGCTGCCCGGTGGCCGATCGGTGATGATGTACCCGGGGGCCGACGAGGTGGGCGCAGTCCTCGTTGCCCGCGCTCTGACCAGTGGCATGAAGCCCCCGACCTTCTCGATCGCTTGCGGCGAGATCGACGGGCTCGAACGAGTACCTAACTTCGAGAATGCGCCCCTGCTCGACAGCCTCACCCGCCAGATCATCGCAGCAGGCGGACGTCTCGCAGAAAATGGCGAGCGACCTGACATCGTGCTAATCGCGCACGCCCCGGATCCCAGTCACGGCGACTACTTCGGCTCCCGTCCGACATCCGATCCCAACGCAACGGAGCGCACAATCGCTCTGACCCGTGGCGCGCTTCAGGATGGGCTGTCCGTCGCCCTCGCCGACGTGCGGTTCAGCAACGGCGGGGACCCGGCCCTAGTCGAGAAGCTCGCGGACGAAGGCCTGCTGATGAAGCTAGCGTCCTACGGCGGATGGAACACCGCCGGAAACACTATCGGAGGCGTTGTGGCCCAGGCCATCGCGCACTGGGTGGGAGGACAGACTGGAACCTTCGACGAGCTCGAAGCCCAGCGTGCGCTCCTCACACGAGTTCTCGACGATAGCGCGTATCAGAGCGGTATCCGGCCCGCCCTCCACGACACCATATTCGGGGGCCAGATCGGACCCGTTCCGGAGCAAACCCAGCGTCTGGCGCGAGATCGAATCGTTAGCGGGCTCCAACAGTACGTCGATCGCATCACGACTTCTTCGACGCAATGGTCAGTGGCTGACGTCTCGCTCCCCTGGGCCCGAAGCTTCGAAATCGGGCTCACGCTTCTCCCTCGCTGATTGGACTTGCCCAATCAGCGCATTATCACCGGAAATTCGGCAAATGCGTTGCTTAATGTTTGTAATTGGTGTACACCAATCAACTAGAGCCGCGCGACGATCGACGCTTGTGTGCTCGTGCTAACGCACTTCCTACGAACTAAAGGAGTACACAATGCACCATCGTTCACTACGACGAATCGGGAGCCTCGCGCTCGGGATTGCGTTCGTCGCAGCCCTCGCGGCGCCTACCACCCCGGCCTTCGCAACCACTTGTACGACCAGCCCGCGGATCGACGGAAGTTTCGTGCAGCCCGGCCTTATCGACGGTTTCACTTCGACCCAGCTCACCAGTGAACTCTCAACGCTCAACAATGCGTGCTTGAACAGTCAGGTGCTGCAATGGACCGCCGATACGAAGAACAGTACGACCGTCTATCCGAGCGGCTTGAGCGGTTACTCGCAGAGCACATCGACCGATGTAGTCAGCCGCGTGCTTACCGCGGCAGACAGCGCGGGGATCTCGGAATATCTCGGGTTACAGACCAACGACGACTGGTGGAACAAGTACGCGAGCGACAACACCTGGCTGACGAACGAAGCAGCCAAAGCAAACGCGCTTGCCGACGACCTGTACGCGAAGTACGGAACGCACGCATCACTCGCCGGCTGGTACCTTCCATTCGAGGTCGATAACTGGAACTTCACCAGCACGACCAGCTGGAGCAACATGGCGAGCTTCTACACAACGATCGCCAACCACCTTCACACCCTCACGCCTGGTAAGCCGGTGATCATCAGCCCGTTCTACAACACATCCGGAGGCCAGACCAGTAGCCAATGGACGACAATGTGGACGAGCATTCTCAGCTCAGCGCCGATCGACGTAATCGCGTTACAGGACGGGGTCGGAGCCGGTCACGCCACAACCGCCCAACTCTCAACATGGTTCTCCGCTACCAAGAGCGCAATCACAGCCGGAAGACCGGCGACCCAATTGTGGGCCGACAGCGAGACGTTCAATCCTGACTTCACGCCCATGTCAATTTCGCACGTCGTCGCAGACCTCAACGCAGTGTCTCCGTACGTCAGCAAGACCATGTCATTCTCATACGATCACTACGACAGCCCGAGCCAGGTGCCAGCGGTCTACGACACGACGTACAGAAACTATCTGAGCAGCGGCACTGTTGAGAGCTCCGCGCCCACGGTTCCGACATCAGTCACGGCAACGAACGCAGGAATCACTGCAATCAACCTCAGCTGGACTGCGTCGACGGACAACATCGGAGTAGCCGGATACCAGATCTACCGCGGAGGCGCGCTCGTAAAGACGCTCCAAGGCACATCAACAAGCTTCAGCGATGTTGGACTCTCGCCATCGACGGCATACACGTATCAGACTGCGGCATTCGACGCGGCCGGAAATGTGTCCAGCCTAAGTTCTTCCGCGAGCGCCACGACGTCGGCCGCCCCCGCTCCCTCACCGTTGGTTTCGTCTGGCAAGACATACACGACAACGTTGGCTGCGGATCCGAGCTATCCCGACACCGGAGGAACGGAACTGACGAATGGAACAACTGGCTCGACCAACTATACGGACGCCGCGTGGCAGGGTCGCAATTCGGCGAGCGTCTACTCATTCACGGTAGATCTCGGAACCTCGAAGACGATCAACCAGATCGGCACCTCATGGTTGCAGACGAAGTCGGTCTTCATCTTTCTTCCCAGCCAGATTGCCGTATCCGTATCCATGAATGGAACCACATTCACCCCGCTGGTCACGCTCAATGCTCCGGCAATCAGCGATGCCGACCAGAGATACACCTACGCCGGATACAACCTTTCCGGAACTGGGAGATATGTAAAGTTCACGATCACCCCAGCGAGCAGCGCATGGTCTTTCGTGGACGAAGTAACCGTTCGCGGCAACTAATTCGTTCCTAGCGCCGCGAGAACGCGCAAAAAGGTCTGCAGAGTCAGTTAGCGCGTAGGGCCATCCCTGTGTGGCCCTACGCCAAACTGCAGATTCACATTTCACAGGTATCGCACGTAGTTTGTGAATCGGCTCTCTTCGGCAGGGCGCACCGGGAACTGCCTGCTAGGGCTTCTACGATCGCCTACGTGCTGCGTAACGGCGCCCGTATTATTTTGACCCAAAAGTGCCCCTGGAGGGACTCGAACCCCCAACCCTTTCCTTAGGACGGAGAGGAGACGATGTCCATGACCATTCTACTTCCCAATGAAACACTGGGAAGTAGCCTGTGGATAAGTGTCTGCGTATCAACAGTCGTATCAACTAATTGCACCTTCATCCCTGCGGAGATCGGACTGCGCATCAGCCTGAGCCAGCAGTAAGACGAGCCCCACGCCGCGCATTGGCGTTGACCTTCTGATCGGGTCTTTCCGGGGTTGCGCCCCCTTGCGCAGACGGGCGGCAGGGTTCGTGCTCATCCTCACGGCGACCGTCGTGCCCACCATGGCAGCCCTCGGACACGAGATACCCCGCACGCTTGCCGTCGACTGACCCCCGTCCCTAGACCCAGCCGTGTTCCCAGGCGATTTCGGCGGCGGCGTGGCGTGAGGGTGCGTCGAGTTTGGTCATGGCGGTGGAGAGGTAGTTGCGGACGGTTACTTCTGCGAGGTGCAGGGTGTAGGCGATGTGCTGGATGGGTGAGTTCTGTCGGGTCATTCGGAGCACGTCGAGTTCTCGCGGGGTGAGTGGGCAGCGGTCGGCGGCGAGGGCGGCGGCGGCGATGTCGGGGTCCACGTAGCGGCGCCCGGCCGCGATGTCTCGGATCACGGCTGCGAGGGCGGAGACGGGGGGCCAGCATCGAAACCCAGGTCCATTGCCAGGTGCCCCGGATGCCGCCACCGGGATCAGACAGGGAGCTGCTGTCCTCGCGTGATCGGGTGGCCGGCTCCATACTCATCAACAGTAAGCCTGTGACATTTGTAACGGCTTCTTCGTGAGAGCTGCCCGGCCGACTCGTGGACGGTCGCACTACTGGCAGCGGTGCCCCGCCGCGGACGATGACCTCATGCCTACACAACACCCCCCCCGGCTCGACCGCGACGGCTGACAGTCCTGCCCTCGCCGCGGTGGGGCTGCGCTGCTCCTACGGTGGATTCGAGGCCGTCAAGGGCCTCGACCTGTCGATCGGGCAGGGCGAGTTCTTCGCGTTGCTGGGGACCAACGGTGCAGGTAAGACGACCACGATGGAGACGCTGGAAGGGCACCGACCGGCCACGGCCGGCACCGTCCGAGTGCTGGGTCTGGACCCCTGCCGTCAGAGGCGAGCCCTCCGGCCCCGCCTCGGCATGATGCTCCAGGAGTCCGGGTTCGCCGGGGAGCTCACCGTTCAGGAGACGGTGATGTTGTGGCTGCGGTTGTCCTCATCCGAGCAAGCGTCACCGGGGCGAGATGGTCTGTGACCTCCTTGTCGGCCCCCTTCTGGCCCGTGCGCTGCTGCCGCTGACCGCTCCCCTCGACGACCAGTTCGCTCGACAGACCGCGCAGGTCGCACTCGACTACCTCACGGCCGACTCGTCGGCAAAGCTCGCCCACGCACGGTAGATCGCGCTGCGCCTCGTGGCCAGGAGTGGGCGCGTCTTTCCGCTATCTCGCCGGCCACGGGCCGCTGTCGGTCCGATCAGGGCATCCCGCGAACGTCGTGCAGCCGATCGCTCGAAGTAAACTGCGGCCGGTGACGGCGTACCACCCAGAAGAGACCGGCAAGTGCAAGGAGCGCAAGACCAAAGGCAACCGTGGACAAGACCATCGCTAGAGGCCCATCAACCTCTGGCCCGACGATCGGCAGGGGATACACCTCGATGGCGCTAGCCCGGATCATCGCGTACCAGATCCACAACGCTGGGTAGGACAACGTCACCCAGATGGTTGAGAGGCGAGGTCGCCTGCTGGGGCCGAGGATAGTCCAGTCGACGATCATCCAGGCGGCCGCCAACGCAGCGAGAACTGTCTCGCCAAGGTTGACTGTCGGCCCACCTTCCAGCAACCCGATCACCACCGACGCCACGACCCAGCAAGTAGCAGAAAGGAAGAGAACGTCCAGCACGCGCGTTTCCCGCTGGGAGAGAGCGAGGAAGAGACCTGAGCTCAGAAGCACAATGGCCGCGATTGCGTAGGCACCAGTACTGAATGACATCGAAGCAGTCAGCAACGATTCGGCGAGACTCAGGCCGAGCGCGCAAAGGAGAAGGATCGCCGCGACAAGTCGCGACGCGCCGATCCACATCGCCACAACCTTGCTTCTTGGCTTGCTCACGACGGAAAGGCCTCTCCAAACCTTCACTGGGATTCTAGCTTCAACCACTAATGTTACAGTACCATGTGTAACATGCTGTTCCGGATCGATCATTCGCTTCCGCAGACCCTCTCGGCTCAGGTCGCCGACCAAGTGCGCACGGGCCTACTCGATGGAGACATTCTTCCTGGCGAGAGGCTCCCCCCGGCCCGGGATCTGTCGGTCGCTCTTGGCGTCACCATCCATACGGTGCTCCGGGCTTATGCGAAGCTTCGCGACGACCGGATCGTGGACATGCGGCAGGGTCGGGGGGCGTGGATTCGCGACGACTCGCCCATGGTCCACGCAGAGATCGCCGGCTTGGTGGAGAAGCTGCTCGATACCGCGCGACGAGCCGGTATCACGAGACAGGATCTCGCCCGCCTGGTGGAGCAGCGAGTATGAGTAGAGAGACCGACTCTCTTCGCTCGCCGCGCAACGTCGCAGCGGTTCTCTCGCTCTGGTTGCCGCTCCTCGCCGTAGTCGCGGTGTGGAGCATCTGGTCTCAGGAGCCCAACAGCCGTGTCGCGGTTCAAGTCAGCATCTCACATACCGTGAGCCTGCCGACTTCAGCAGCGGCTTCAGTGTTGGCAGTGCTGTCTGCCGCAGCCGCGATCTTCAATCCACTGGCATATAGAGAGCCTTCGCTTTCGACCTCGCTCCGATATTGCGCGTTCCTCGCTGGCGGCGCGATGGTCGGCTTCACAACTGCGGCTGCGATGACGCTACTAAACGCTTCTCGGTCGGATGAATCGGTAGGCCTCGACGCGCTAACGCCACTCCTTCTCGCGAGCGCGTACGGCATCGTTCCTCACCTCATCGCTAGTTCACCTCGGATTGCAGCCGACCAAGAGACCCCGCGCACCGCCACCATTCTCACCACCGAACCACAGGAGGCCGTCGCCTGGAGCAGCACTACAACCGCTCCACGCTTTGTCACGCTGGCGGTAGTCAGTGGGACTCTTACGTTCTTGGTGTGGCTACCATTTGCCGTGGCCGGCGCGGTGCCGGAACCCTGGGTGGGGTTCGCAGCTCTCGTTGTGGCCACATTGCTGGTGGCGACGCTCATCCGAATCAGGGTCTCCATCGATTGGCGCGGCCTCCGGGTCACTCTCCCATTCGCTCGGGTAGTGCTCCTACAGATACCGCCATCGCGCATCTCCACTATCCACCTATCGGAAAGCAAGGACGAGACTCGGAGGATGAGGGGATCTATCTTGCTTCCAGGAAGGCTGACCCTCACTCACGGCACCGGGCCCGCCCTCGTCGTAACGCGGACAGACGGTGCGAAAGTCAGCGTTTCAGTGCCGAACGCCCAACAGGCAGCCGCAGTCCTTACTCGGATGCGCGCCTCAAGCCGGAGGCCCTCACGAGATCGCGAGCCCGGAAGATAGTGACTCTGGATCGTGGCTCGACCCCACAGAGGATCGCTTCTTATCCTCGGCCGCCAACCACACTTGGAAGGTAGGAAGTTCTATGGACGCGCTCATCGAGGTTACACACGTGAGCAAGCACTACGGCCCCGTTCGCGCCTTGAGTGACGTCTCGCTGCACATGGGCCGCGGAGAGATCGTCGGGGTAATGGGCCCGAACGGCTCCGGCAAGTCCACCTTGATCTCGCTAGTCGTCGGTCTGGCGAGACCACAGAGCGGGTCCGTTCGTGTCCTCGGGAGAGATCCGCTGCATCACACGACTCGAGCGGAACTCGGAGTGTGCCTGCAGGACATTGATTTCCCCGCGACTCTAACCATCTTCGAGATTCTACGATTTGTCGCGGCACATTACGCCAGCCCGATTCCTACCGCACGGCTGCTTGACGAGTTCGGCCTCAACGATCTGCGCAAACGGACGCCGCAGAAGCTGTCTGGCGGCCAGCGACGACGACTCGCTGTGGCCTGCGCCTTCGCGGGGAACCCCGAGCTCGTGGTCCTTGACGAGCCAAGCGCTGGCTTGGATATCGAGCATCGCAGTCTTCTCTGGCAGGGCATCAACGCCTTCGCGGACGGTGGAGGCAGCATCCTTATCACGAGCCATGTGCCGGACGAAGTTCAACGGCTCTCCCGCAGAGTCGTACTTCTCTCCCAGGGCGAAGTCGTCGCCGATGGGCCTGCCGCCGAGGCCGTACGAGCAATCGGGTCTCATCGCGTTGCGTTCGCCGGCACATGGCCGGATGGAACATCGATTCCGGTCGAGAACAGAGCAACTCGGGATGGGCAGAACATCACGCTGACGAATCACGCGGACAGCCTCGTAGCGGACCTGGCACAAGCTGGAGTAGACCCGCGATCGATCACAGCCACACCGGCGGATCTCGAAGACGTCATCCTCATCCTTGCCGCGAGGTCAAGACAGTGAACGACTCCAACAGCGCAGGCTTTCAAGTTGGCCAAGCCGTAGCGCCCGTGCGGATGTCGCGCCTCCTCGGCGTGTACGTCCGCACCCAAGTCGTTGAACTTGTGCGCCTTCCGATCGCTATGGCCACTGCGATCGGCTTTCCGATCATTCTCTTCATCATCTTTGCTGCCGGAGGCAGCCCCTCTAACAACGTCGCGAACTGGGCGATGATTGTGGTCCTCGCGTCCGGCATATCCGCGGTCGCTCTATACCACCTAGGCGCCGGCATCGCAGAGGAGAGAGCGAATGCATGGGATCCATACCAACGAACGCTCGCCCGCCCTTACTGGCTTGTTCTACTATCACGAGTCTTAACGGCCTTCATCTTCATCGTCGCGGGCGCCCTTCCGGTAGTGGCGCTGGGCTATTGGATCACAGATGTCGACCTACCACTCGAGAGGTGGCCGGCTACGGCAGGCCTCCTTGCGCTAGGTGCGGTGATCATGTCGCTCCTTGGCGTTGCAATCGGCTATTCCTTCGGGGGCAAGTCAGCGATCGGTTTCGCCACCGTGCTGCTCTTCCCGATGCTCTGGCTTGGCGGGTTCTTCGGATCCTACGAAACCCTGCCCGAGTGGGCGAAAGTCGCAGCCGAGTTCGTCCCAACGCGGCACTGGTCAGCCGCATTGCTCGAGGCCGTAGGCGACGGAGTAACAACATGGCTTCACATCTGGATGCTCCTGGTATGGCTACTCGGCCTCGCTGGGCTGGCATTTGTCGCCGTCTGGCGGGATGCGACTCGATCGACCCGGTCCTGACACCCAGATAGATAGGAGGTGGGCATGGTCGAACTCACCGGCGTAAATGACGCCCCAATGTCCTCAGATGTATATCCAGTCTGGCTACCGATGACGCACATGCCCAGCTTCGAAAAATGGGGTACGTCCATCGAGTCCGCTTCCGGCGTGTACGTGCGCACCGAGGACGGTCGCACATTATTGTCGGCCACGGCCGGACTCTGGAGAGCACGTCGAACGCGGTGACCTCTAGATCGTCGAAGTCGGTTTCAGTGAGCTGGCCGCTAGAAGCATCCATTGACCACGCCTCCTAGGTGTGAGTCCAGGCTGGATGCCGAGCCTCCCGGTGCGGCGTTCACATCGGACGGAACGACGAGGTACCCAGCGTTTCTCGAATCGCAGTGGTGCGAGTTGCAGTTGTTCAGCGCGTCCTTAGCGACCGGAGAGCGACAGTCATCTTGTGCGAGGCCAGTCACCGATCCCAATGCCATATAATTACGCCACATTGCGTAATGTGTCAAGCATCGGCAACACATGCCGAATCGTCGTCTGCCCGCAACGTGCCGGGGTGGTCAGGTCAGCGGGTGTGATTTGTAGCGTTAGATGGCGGCGTTCTCGCATCGCTAAATGTCACCCTGGTTGCCCGCTGTCTAGCCGATCGGACGCCAAACGCTGCAACGCCGGAACGCTGTTCAACTGGTGAGCCGTACTGTGCTCAAACACCGCCTAAGGGGACCAGGCAACCGGGCGTCGCCGCGCAGATCTCGCTCACAGGCCAGGCCCGCTTGTAACCTATACGTATGCAGGTCATCGAAACTGTTCATGCCGAACCCCGCGAGGTGCTCGAACGGCCCTCGTACCGGGTAAACTTCTGGGAGAAGTCGGGACAGGCGTGGGCACTGGATGCTTACGCGTTATTCGATGTGCAGGACATCACTGAGGTTCTTCAGTGGATTGAGGGAAGGTCCTCTGGCCGTCAGTTTGAACTGTTTGTGGAGATGAACGATGAGGTCCCAGGGGCGTTTCAGGATCCGCGAACGAGCGGGCTCATTCATCTGATGGGAACCAACCCTAACGCGGGCAACATCTCGGTGTTTTAGCTAGGAGAAGGGGATAGGAGGTGGCCTCCTATCCCCTTCTCGGTAGTGCCTGCCGAAAGCGTCAGTCTGCTAGGTCCGAACGCACGAATGTGATCGTGGTGGATTCGCTCAACGAGCCTTCATCGGCTCCAGCAAGTCGGGCGTTTCCGCAAGCCACCGAAGTGGTCGGACCGTACTTGCTGTAGACGGGAGAGCCACTGAGCACGTAGCCAGGGGGCGGGGTGAGTTCTCCTTGGGCCCATCCTTGGAAATTGCCGGGGCCTTCTGAACAGTTAACGGCCCGGTTGTTCTGGAGGCGAGCGCTGCCGACATTCGTGACTGATCCGGCCCCCCACTGCGTATTGTTCGGGGACACTCGGATGAGGGAATAGTGCAGGGTGAGACTGCTTGCGGCTACGTCGGCCCTTGTCGTCGTAGCCGGTGACGCGGAGTACCGCGAGGGTGCCGCCGGCGGGTTCCGCGAGGCTCTTCGATGATGCATAGGTCCAAAACGGTCTGGTCAGCAAGGCTCAGACCGGCCATTGCTTGGTGCACCGCTACTGACCGCGATGCCTCGTCGAGTCGTTCCGCGACGTCCTCGGCGTGGTACGGCTGTTCCTGCGCTGTAGGCAAAGCAGCGAGTAGCGGTCGGTATCGACGGGTTGAACGCTCCTGGTTCAACGCCACATACGTGGTCACGGTTAACAGCCATGGGAGGATCGATCCTTCGACGATGCGAACTTTTTGCGGCTCCGCCATGCTTCAAGGAACACCGTCGCGACGATGTCTTCTGCATCCGCGACATAGCGGACGCGTGCATACGCCTTTCGGAACACGCGGGTTCGATAACGGTCGAACAGCGCTGCGAATGACGCCTCAGTACCTGAGATCGCCTCCAACCATAAGGCGACGTCCGACGAGTCATCCTGCACCCGCGCCTCCGTCCCTGACCCGGGAGCAAGACCAACACCGACACCCGAGCGGACGTTCAGCGCAAGTGGGTGGCGATCGCGTTCTCAACCTGCCTGGTCCGGTCGCCAAACGCGTACCATGCGACCACGCCGAGGAACGGGAAGATAATTAGAGCGGCGACCCACAACACCTTCGACCAGTACTGGATCGTGGTGGACCTGACGACCTGAACTGCGGCAATGACAATGAAGACAAGCCATGCGACGGCGGCAATTCCACCGAGGAGAATTAGCAACAACGGGAGTACGTCTGAGATATTCATTGTTCCTCCTTCGAGACTTCGACCGAGTCGCCGAAAGAGCGCGTCGCTCGTGAACGGCGATGCTGGCACAAAGAGTAGGCTTCTAAACAGCCCTCCAACGCACCGAATAGTCTGCTTCAAATTCAAAGGAACCATCCGCTTCCGCCTGGACATACCCCTATAGCGACCTCCTTCAGGAGGCGCACTATCAATCGCTTACGAAAGAGATTGTTGGAATGAAAATGACGGGAACAGATTTGACCAAGGAGTGCTTGCAGTCGCTGCAAGCACAGTCCTGTTTGTGATGGGGGCAGCAATACCTGCGCAGGCAGCGCCCTCGGATACACCGGATCGCAAGCTTGCTTCACGAACTACGTGGTCCCGCCGTGGGGCATCTCCAACGTCGCCAAGAGCGACTCCGGCTCAACAACCGCCCGTAATCTCTACTGCGGCTGGAACGTCAACCAGGCCGGAATCTTCACCTCTTCGTTCTCGATGACCGCCACCGTCCACACAAACGGCACAATTTCAGGAGCGGGAGCGACGGTCGGCTAAACCGGGGTGACGGGGTAGCAGCGGTTCACGGCGCGCAGGCTTCCTTCGAGTGCCCCTGGAGGGACTCGAACCCCCAACCCTTTCCTTAGGACGGAACTGCTCTTCCATTGAGCTACAGAGGCTGACGTTCGATTCTAACGGGAGACGCGCCGGGCCAGGAGACCGGCGAGGAGGCGCAACGACCGACGATACGGGGCGCGAGCGTGAAGACACAACACGGCAAGCAGGAAGACACAGCGTGAAAGATGCGCCCGCCTCAGTGGCCTACAGCGGCGGATACAGGTAGAGCGGAACCTCGCCGCTCGGCACCGTGCGGCGATGATAGGCGTGGTCGTTGCCCCAGTTGTATTCCTCGAGTGTGACGGTGCCGTCGCCGTTCACGGCCTGCACGTAGGCGACATGGTTGCCGGTGAACCAGGCGACCGCGCCGGGCACCGGGTCGTGGCTCGTGGCCCATCCGTGGTTCTGCCAGGCGTTCGCCCAGTTGTAGGCGCTGCCGCCGCTGGGTGTGAGGTTGCTCCACTTCCACCTCCACGGGCTGCCGGTCGAGCCGGCATCGCGGTTGAGGCGCCAGGCGACGAAGTCGACGCATTCGCGGTAGTAGTAGCCGAGCGGGGAGAGTCCGCCGCCCTGGTTGTCGGTGAGCTCCCATGGCCAGGGGTAGTCGTCGCCCTCTTGGCGCACGCCGGGCGTGCTGTATGAGCCGCTGGACGCGGTGCGCGAGCCGGCGGCCTGAGCGGTCGCGATACGCTCGGCCTCGGTGGTCAGACGGCGGATCTCGTCGGCCGACACGGCCGAGTAGCCGTCGCGCGACACCGAGACCTGAGCCGAGAGGCTCGACACGTCGACGCTCTGCGCGCTCGCCTGCACCTGGTCGCGCAGATCGGAGGTTTCGAACTGCGGCTCGCCCGTTCCCGGCGTGAAGGCGTACGCTGGGAGCGCCGCGGTGAGGAACAGGCCCGGCACGACGAGCAGCGTCACGGCCAGGCTCAACGGGCTGCGTCTGGCGCTGCTCCTCGCCGAAGCCGATTCGGTCGGCGGGGCGGTGGATACCGCGGCCGGCAGAGTGCGCCGCGGTGTCGATGGCGCGGGGACGGACAGAACGGAGGCCGGGGGTGCGACGGGCACAGCCGGTTCGGCACAGTCGGGTGCCCCGGTCACGCCGGCTCCCGGAGCGGAGGCAGCGGCCTTTGGCCCAGCGGTCACAGCGGCGGCATCTGGAGCCATCTCGACAGGAGAGACAGACGAAGAAGCCAACCCCGCGAGCGCACGTTGTTCGCGCAGAGAGCGACGCGTGGGGAGAGCGGCTCGACTGGCCGGCGCGAAGGCACCATTGGCGTCCGGATGTGACTTACTCTCGAGTCCGGCCGATCCGGGTTCTGTCACTGCATGTCCTCCGTGGTGGCGCATGGGCGCCCCGCGTTCAATCCTGCTCGAGAGCTAGGTGCCGATATGAAGTGGCGACTCGCGACCGCCGGTTTCGGGACTCGCCCCACACTACGGGAGATCACGACGATTGTCACGAAATGGTCACGAACTTTCAGGGGCAGGTTTAGGGTTACGCTGCCGGAGCGAGAAAGGCGTGCCACTGCGGCTGCGGTCGCTCCGCGCCACGCACGAGCCAGCCGCCGTCCTGCGGCATCCCGGGAGTGATCCGCAGCCGCCAGCCCATTTCGGCCGGCGTGTGGTCGCCCTTGACGTTGTTGCACCGCAGGCAGCAGGCGACGAGATTGTCCCAGGTGTCGTGACCCCCGCGAGAACGCGGCAGCACATGGTCGATCGTGGTCGCCGACTTGTCGCAGTACGCGCACCTATGGTCGTCGCGGCGCAGCACCCCGCGCCTGCTCACGGGCATGGCTCGAACGTGCGGCAGACGGACGTAGCGGCTGAGGAGGATCACCGAGGGTCTGTCCCAGACTCCCGACGAGCTCCACACCGGATGCCCGGTGTCACTCTGCACGATCGTCGCCTTGTCGTTCATAACCAGAACAAGGGCCCGTTTGAACGAGACGACGGTGAGCGGCTCGTAGCCGGCGTTCAGAACCAGTGTGCGCATGGTCTCCCTTTCGAAGCAGGCTGGACGGCTTCCAGCCATTCGAACTACCCTGCCGACCGAGGCCGCGGGAGAGAGCGGGCAAACAAAAAGGACACTGTCAGAAAGACAGCGCCCCCCTGGCCACAGGGTGGCTCAGGCACGTTTGACTGCTATGCCGCAGGAAGAAGAGACAGCGGTCATCCGTGGTGTGGATGTTGCGTGACTCGACCATTGGCTCTCCCGAGAACTCTCGATACGTCAGGGCTACAGGCTAAACCACAATCGGCACGTCATATGACCATGGCGCGCCGATCGCGCATGCCGCTGCAGAGTGTTCATCGCGGATTCACGAAGTCCGCATCCTGGCAAGGGCTCAGATGCCGAGGCGGACGATGTAGTAGTTGCTCGTCCAGATCGGCTGCACCCGGACGGACGCTCCTTCGTAGGGCGCGTGCAGGATGTTGCCATTGCCCGCATAGAAACCGTCGTGCCCGTCCATGATCACGAGATCGCCTGGCCGGGCGTCGGCCTCGGAGATGCGCGTTCCCGCGGCACCCTGTCCGGAGGAGGAATGGGGCAGTCCAATGCCGAACTGGGCGTAGACGTACATGATGAAGCCGGAGCAGTCGAAGCCGGCCGGGGTCGCCCCGCCGTAGACGTAGGGCACGCCCTGATACTGCAATGCCACTTTGTAGACCGAGGCGAGGTCGTAGTTCGGATACGCAGGGCTGGAGAGGAGGTCGCCGACAGAGGGACCAGAGTATGCGGCGGCGTATGCGGCCATCTGCGAGGCGACCTCGACGCGACGTGCGTCGGCCTCCGCCTGGCGCAACTCGGCCTCGCTCGTGGCAGTGTACCCGTCGCGGGCGACGGTGATGGTCGTCGCCTGCTCGTCGACCATCACGTGCTGCGCCTGCGCGGCTTTCATCTCGGTGGCGGCCGTCGCGCCGAACCGGGTTCCGTTCGAGCCCGGCGCGAAGGCGTATGCCGGAAGCGCGACAGTGGCCACCATGCCGGTGGCGAGAGCCATGACCACGACATTGCCGAGGGCACCGCGCCGACGGCTCGTGTGGCCGGGCGTAGGGGTCACAGGCCGATCGATGGGTTCGCCCGGAGCCTTCGCGATGGTGATGCTTTTCGAATCGTCGTTCCTCACGGAACGCTTGGGGCCTAAACGCTTGGGACCTAATAGAGCCAAAGTCACCTCCGGCGCCCCTGCAACACTAGGTAGCTGCCCCGTCCAATGCGCATACGCGTATTGTTGTTCGAACCAAGAGACGGGTCTGGGGGACGTCCTGATTCGAGTCCGTCGACCGGCTTCTGGTCAGTGGGACTCGTACGAGGATACGGGAGGTTCATCCCGATGTCACATCGAGAACACCGATTTCTCACGAATCGGTAACGGCGAATCGGTCGAGTCCCGCAGGATCCCGGGGCTCAGGAGGCGACGAAAATATGCCCGGCGACCTCATTGGGTAGTTCCAAACCCTCGCCGAATCCGTCCACCTGCACGAGAACGTAGGAGCCGGCGGCGGAGAAGACGCCCTCGGCACCGGGCATGACCCCGGACTGCTTGAGCTGGGCCAGCAGTTCTGGGTCGAACTGCACCGGCTCACCGAGACGGCGGATCGACGCGGTCACCGGCTCGGCGTTCCGCGCGACGAGGTCGACGATGTTGACCACACCCGTCATGAACGGATCGGCCGGTATCTCACCGAGCTCTTCAAGGCCCGGGATCGGGTTGCCGTACGGGGACTCCTTGGGGTGGTCGAGAAGCTCGAGCAGTCTGCGCTCGACCTGCTCGCTCATCACATGCTCCCAGCGGCATGCTTCGTCGTGCACGTACTCCCACTCGAGACCGATGACGTCGGCGAGCAGACGTTCCGCAAGCCGATGCTTGCGCATGACATGCACGGCCTTGCTGCGGCCGGCCGCCGTGAGCTCGAGATGGCGGTCGCCGGAGACGACGACAAGGCCGTCGCGTTCCATGCGCGCTACGGTCTGCGACACCGTCGGTCCGGAGTGACCGAGCCGTTCCGAGATGCGCGCACGCAGAGGAACGATGTTCTCCTCCTCGAGATCGAGGATGGTGCGGAGGTACATCTCCGTGGTGTCGATGAGATCCGTCATTCACGCCTCCCCATGTGTCAGTCGCGCCGGTGCATAACAAGCCTACCTGCCTGTGGCGGCACAATTAGACTCAAGGTATGCCGCAGCTCTCCATTCCCTCATCACTCCTGCCCGCCGACGGACGTTTCGGATGCGGCCCGTCCAAAGTGCGGAATGAGCAGCTCGGCCATCTCACCGGGCCGGGAGCCGCCATCCTCGGGACCTCGCATCGCCAAGCTCCAGTCAAAGACCTCGTCGGCCGGATTCGCGCGGGACTCGGCGAACTGTTCCGCGCTCCGGATGGATACGAGATCGTGCTCGGCAACGGTGGTTCGACGGCGTTCTGGGATGCGGCATCCTTCGCCCTCATCGCGCGCCGCAGCCAGAACCTGACATTCGGCGAGTTCGGCCAGAAGTTCGCCGCGGCGGCCGGCGCTCCGTGGCTTCAGGCCCCCGACGTGCGTAGCAGCCCGGCAGGATCACGCAGCGAGACCGAGGCCGTCGCGGGCATCGATGTCTACGCCTGGCCGCACAACGAGACCTCCACCGGGGTCGCCGCGCCTGTGCGTCGCGTGCACGGGGACGACGGCGCGCTCACGGTGATCGATGCGACGAGCGCCGCCGGCGGGATCGACTTTGACGCGGGCGAGACCGACGTTTACTACTTCGCGCCGCAGAAGAACTTCGCCTCGGATGGTGGGCTCTGGCTCGCGCTCTTCTCTCCCGCCGCGCTCGAACGCGTCGAGCGGATCGCGGCGAGCGAGCGTTACATCCCCGAGTTCCTGAGCCTCAAGAACGCCGTAGACAACTCGCGGCTGAACCAGACCCTCAACACGCCGGCCCTCTCGACCCTGCTGCTGCTGGAGAACCAGCTCGACTGGATCAACGACAACGGCGGGCTCTCCTGGGCGGCCGCCCGCACGGCGGAGTCGTCGGGTGTGCTCTACGACTGGGCAGAGCGCGTCGACTATGCAACCCCCTTCGTGGCCGACCCCGAGCACCGCTCGCCGGTCGTCGTGACGATCGACTTCGACGACAGGGTCGATGCGGCGGCGGTTGCCAAGGCCCTGCGCGCCAACGGGATCGTCGACACAGAGCCGTACCGCAAGCTCGGCCGCAATCAGTTGCGCATCGCGACCTTCGCCGCGATCGAGCCGGACGACGTGCGCTCGCTCGTCTCGTCGATCGAGTTCGTCGTCGACAACCTGGGCTGAGCGGCACCTCGCCGACCGAGCACGCTGCAGCTACGCGCACCCTATCCGCCGGCTGAGCGCTCTATCTCCGCCGCCGAGCATTCTGCTCCGCCGTTCTCCGTCGGCTGCGCCCGCGAAGCCTCCTGGGCCGACACTGGGGCAACGGGTCCAGTGCAGACCATGACTTGACGGGGCGGCGTCCGGCGCAACACACTGGCTGCGATGCGTATCTGGTTGAAAGACAGCGAACGCCGTCCCGATCCGCTGCCTGCGAGGGCCGACGGACGCAAGGCCGTGCTCGCAGGCACGGGACTCTGGTCAGTGGCCTTCGTCGTGCTTCTGATCTTCGGCGCCGAACTCGATGCCGCCGGATTCGGCTGGTGGCCCTGGTGCAGCGCCATCGGCGTCGGGCTCGGGCTCGCCGGCCTGCTCGTCGTGCAAGTTCGCCGCCGCTAGCGCGGCATCGTCGTCCTGCTCGTCGAAGTCGTGGTCCTGCTCGTCGAAGTCGTGGTCCTGCTCGTCCTCGTCCTGCTGGTCGTCATCCGCGTCGTCGTCAGGCTCGTCGTCAGGCTCGTCATCATCAGGCTCGTCATCATCGTGCTCGCCGAGCCGGTCGATGTCGACGCCGTCGATATCGTCGTCCTCGACGTCGTGAAGATCATCATCATCATCATCGTCGTCGTCGTCGATGTCGTCGTCGGACTCGCCCGGACCGACGTCGCCGACCGCCGCGACCAGGGCCTCGGCTTCGATCAGCTCCTGAGCGGAGCGATAGTCCGCGAGACGCTCCGACCACGGCACCCATTCTGGTGCCAGCAGGGCGTGGTCGCCCGGCATGAGTTCGGCCTCCAGAACCGACGGTGCCGCCTCGTCATCGATGCGCGAGAGGCTGACCGTCCAGTGCCAGCCCGGATACCCGGCCAGCGCGCACTCGAAGAGCAACGACAGAACATGCTCCCCCTCGACGACGTGACCGACCGGGCGGCCGATGGTCTCGGCCGGCGTGACCTCGAGCAGAGCGGCTCGCGCCAGATCGACCGCGGCGAGCAGCACCTCGTCGGCGACCGGCACAGGACGCTCCGCCCACTCGGCGGCGGCATCCAGCGGAGCGGGCTCGGTCCCATCGGCGCCCTCCTCACGACCGCTGCCGTCTCCGCTTCCCGACCCGTCGGAGCCCGCGGCGACGGGGCCGGTCCCGGTCGTCGGCTCCGCGACCGGGACCTCGCCGGCGAACTCGTCCGTGCTGTCGATCTCAGGCATCCAGCTCGTCAGCAACCTTGCGCAGCATCGCGGCGATCTTGCGACTGTGAGAGTTCTCGGGGTAGCGACCGCGTTTGAGGTTGGCGCCGATGCCATCGAGGAGCTTCACGAGATCCTCGATGATGATCGCCATATCGTCGGCGGGCTTGCGGGTGAGCTTCACGAGGCTCGGAGGAGCGTCGAGCACTCGCACCGAGAGCGCCTGAGCGCCGCGCTTGCCGTCCGCGATGCCGAACTCCAGGCGGGTGCCGGCCTTGACCGACGCGCCGGCCGGCAGGGCCGACGCGTGCAGGAAGACCTCCTGGCCGTCATCAGAGCTGATGAAGCCGAAACCCTTCTCGTCGTCGTAGAATTTGACCTTGCCGGTAGGCATGTTGAACCTCACTGATTGTTACGCGGGCACGCCGAATCGCGGCGTCGTCCGGTCCTAGCTTATTCGTTCGAACGCCGCCCTGCCCGTATCCTTGAGATTGTGACCTCGAAGACTCCCGACCCCGGCAATCGCACCGAGCGCGTGCTCGCCTATATGGTGGCCGGAGTCGTCGGGTTGTCGATCGTCGCATTCATCGCCATCATCGCCGCCACCGCGAGCGGCATGCAGCAAGCGGACTTCGGCCAGGGACTATGGCCGTTGGTCACCGTCTTCCCCCTCATCGGACTTCCCGTCGGATTCCTCCTCATCATCGTGCTGATGATCCTCTCGGGCATCCGGCGCGGCCGCGAAGCCCGACAGGCCAAGCAGTAGCGGGTAGGGATGCTCTCCCTCGCTGCACGACTCCGCTCGCTGGGCGATACCGAACTCGCGGCGGCGCTCGAGTCGCGTGAGTTCGCGAGCACGGGCATCCATGACTACTTCGATCTCGCCGAGGCACTGCTCGCCCCCGAGTCGATCCAGCACGCACTCGCCAACCTCGACCGCACACGTCTGGCGGTGCTCGCCGTTGCCGGCGAACTTGCGGCAAAAGGGGAGGACGAGCCCGGTCGGACGGATGCCACGAGCCCGGCACTGCTCACCAAGCATGCCCCGACTGCAGAGGCGATCGCGACCCGTCTCTCCGAGCTCGGGCAGGAGTCGGTCACAGCCGAGATCGTGCTCGCACGCTCCGCGCGCTTGCACGGCCTCCTGCTCGCAACTCTCGATGGTCACACCCTGATGCCGTTCGCGGCCGTGTCGGAACGCCTGTGCGCGTGGCCGAGGGAAGGACTTCCGGGCGTTGCCGAGCTGGCGGCGCCTCATCCGCCCGTCGCCGTCGATGCGCCTGTCGATGCGGATACCCGCATCGTCGATCGACTCGCAGCCGAACGTGCCTTCGCCTCCGTCTCAGCGACAGCGGAACTCGTCGCCTCCGTCTCAGCCGAGCCCGCGCGCGAGCTCAGCCGCGGAGGACTCTCGCTACCGGACTCCAAGCGTCTCGCCCTGGCCATGGGGGTCTCACTGGACGATGTTCCGGCCCACCTCGGGATCGCCGTGCGAGCGGAACTCGTCGCGCGGGACTCCGGGCACTGGCTCGCCACCGATGCCGGCGAGGAATGGCTGCATGGCAGCACGAGCGCCCGCTGGGCGGTGCTCGCGCGCGCCTGGCACGCGGAGCTGCCCGCCGACGTGCGCGACGTCCTCGCCGCTCGGGCGCACCGGCCGTGGGGCTCCGCGCTGCTCGGCTACGTCGCCTGGATCTACCCGGCCGCCGGCACACGCATGGACGAGCGCATCGCTGAGCGCACGCGCGATGCCGAACTGCTCGGCATCACCGCGGGGGGCACTCCCGGAGCCGCCGGTGCGCTGCTGCTCGCAGGACGCGCAGACGACGCCGAGAACGCCGTGGCATCGCTGCTGCCTCCCGAGGTCGAGAACGTCTATCTGCAGCACGACCTCACCATCGTCGCTCCTGGCCCGCTGACCCCAGCCCTCGACGCCCGGTTGCGCGGCATGGCCGAGGTCGAGGGTCGAGAGCTCGCCTCGAGCTACCGGGTCACGGCCGCATCCGTGAACCGAGCCCTGGCCACCGGAGAGACCGCAGAGACCATACTCGAGTTTCTCGCCGGCATCTCGCTCACGGGCGTTCCGCAACCGCTCGACTATCTCGTGACCGAGTCGGCCGCACGATACGGACGACTGCGAGTCAGCGCCGTGCACGGTGAGGATTCCATGCACAGCGCTGTTCGTTCCGACGACGCCGAGCTGCTCGGCACGGTCGCGGTCGACCAGCTGCTCGCCTCTCTCGGGCTGCTGCGCTCCGGTCCGCACCGGCTGCTCAGCAGATTCACGGCAGACGTCGTCTTCTGGGCGCTGAGCGACGCCCGGTATCCGGTGGCCGCCGAGGACGCCGAGGGCGAGATCATCCGTTTACGGCGACGACATGCGACCCAGAGCAGCCCCGCCGCCGCCGGCGACCCGGTGTCAGAGCTCATCGCCCGACTACGCATGTCGAACGCCGATACCACCGAGACCGGACAGGCCTGGCTGGCACGGCAGCTGGATATCGCGATCAGGGCCAAGCAAGCCCTCACCGTGAGCGTGCGACTTCCCGGCGGCGTCGTCTCCGACTACCTGCTCGAACCGACGAGCGTCGCGAACGGACGCCTGCGGGCGCGGGACCGAACCTCGGACATCGAGCGCACTCTTCCGCTGTCCAGCATCGTGACGATCGCGCCATCGCCATAGCAGCCCCTGCATCGCAACGACTCCGGTCGTTCACCGAGCACCACTAGACTTGACGGTTATGTCCGATGGCCCGCTGATCGTCCAGAGTGACCGCACCGTGCTGCTCGAGGTGGCGCATCCGCTTGCCGACGACGCGCGGCACGACCTCGCCGTGTTCGCCGAACTCGAACGCGCCCCCGAGCACATCCACACCTACCGCATCACCCGGCTCGGCCTGTGGAACGCTCGCGCCGCCGGGCACGACGCAACCGCCATGCTCGACACTCTCGAGAAGTACTCGAAGTTCCCGGTGCCGCAGACGGTCTCGATCGACATCGCCGAGACCGTCAGCCGCTACGGGCGCCTCGTGATCGAGCGCAACACGAACGGCGAGCTCGTGCTGCGGTCGCTCGACCAGGCCGTGCTCACCGAGATCGCAAACGCCAAGCGCATCGCGCCGCTGCTCATCGGGCATCCGTCGCCCGACTCGTTCCTCGTCGAACCGTGGGCGCGCGGCACGCTCAAGCAGGAGCTCGTCAAGCTCGGCTGGCCGGCCGAGGACCTTGCGGGCTATACCCCCGGAACGCCGCATCCGATCGAACTGGACGAGGCGGGCTGGCACCTGCGCGACTACCAGAGGAAGGCAGTCGCCAACTTCTTCGACGGTGGCTCCGGCGTCGTCGTGCTGCCCTGCGGCGCAGGCAAGACCCTGGTCGGAGCCGGCGCGATGGCCACGGCGAAGACCAATACGCTCATCCTCGTCACGAACACGGTCTCCGCCAGGCAGTGGCGCGACGAACTACTCAAGCGCACCTCGCTCACCGCCGAGGAGATCGGCGAGTACTCGGGCCAGGTCAAGGAGGTTAAGCCGGTCACGATCGCGACCTACCAGATCCTCACCGCCAAGCGAAGGGGCGAGTACGCCCACCTCGCATTGCTCGACGCGATGGACTGGGGCCTCGTGATCTACGACGAGGTGCACCTGCTGCCGGCCCCGGTCTTCAAGCTCACCGCCGAGCTCCAGGCGCGCCGTCGTCTCGGCCTCACCGCCACGCTCGTGCGCGAGGATGGTCGCGAGGGCGACGTGTTCTCGCTCATCGGCCCCAAACGATTCGATGCGCCGTGGAAGGAGATCGAGGCCCAGGGCTTCATCTCCCCCGCCGCATGCTACGAGGTGCGCATCGACCTGCCGCAGACGGAACGGCTTTCGTACGCGGCGGCGGCCGACGACGAGCGTTACCGGCTCGCCGCGACCGCGTCCGCGAAACTCGACGTCGTGAAACAGCTCGTGCACCGGCACCGGGGCGAGCGCATCCTCGTCATCGGCCAGTACCTCGATCAGATCGACGAGCTCGCGGATGCCCTCGGCGCGCCCAAGCTCACCGGATCGACTCCGGTCGACGAGCGGGAGCGGCTGTACCAGGCCTTCCGCGAAGGCAGAGAACAGGTGCTCGTCGTCTCGAAGGTGGCGAACTTCTCCGTGGACCTGCCCGAGGCGACCGTAGCGGTCCAGGTCTCGGGCTCGTTCGGCTCCCGGCAGGAGGAGGCTCAGCGTCTCGGCCGTCTGTTGCGCCCGAAGGAGTCAGGTCTCGCCGCCAACTTCTACACACTCGTGGCACGCGACACGGTGGACCAGGACTTCGCACAGAACCGGCAGCGATTCCTCGCGGAGCAGGGATACAGCTACACGATCCTCGACGCGCACAACCTTGCCGCCTAAGCCGTCTCGGTCGAGTCGCCGCTCCGGACCCCGCGGGCATCATCGCCACGAGCCGACCCGAGTGCACCACGCCGTCTGACGCCGCCCCTGCCTCTTCTGCATGGTGCTGACTCAGCCGCCTCGAGAAGCAGCCATCGGTGTTCACCCTTCGGCAAGCGACTCCAAGGAAACCGAGGGGTCCGTCAATCGGGCCGGATCGTGCCGAGCCCCGGCACGGATGATCGGCTCAAAGAAATGGTTCACGTCGCCGGCGTTGACGTTCGCGCCGGCGACGACCCGGCCATTCCGCGTCCAGAACGCGATGAAGCTGCCGGATGCAGGATCGCCACGGTAGCTCACCGCGGCATCCCGGGCGAGGTCAGAGTACCCCGCATACTCCATGCTGAGCCCGAACTGATCGCTGTAGAAGTACGGCACCCGTTCGTAGCGTGCCGTGCCGCCGAGCATCGCCCGCGCGGCGACCGGGGCGCTTCGCAAGGCGTTGGCCCAGTGCTCGACCCGCAGATGCCGTCCGAGAACGGGATGGAACGCGTTCGCGACATCCCCACAGGCGAAGATCGCCTCGTCGCTCGAGCGCAACGACGCGTCGACGAGAATCCCATCGTTCACGGCCAGCCCGGCCGCCTCGGCGAGCTCGACATTCGGAACCGCCCCGACCCCGACGACGACGACGTCGGCTGGCACGATCTCTCCGTCGGGGAGCTCGACCCCGGTCACGACGCCGTCCGCTCCGATCGGCCGACGCACCGTCGTCCGCATGCGCAGCTCGACGCCGTGCGCGCGGTGCTCGGCGGCGAAGACCTCGCCGAGCTCGTTGCCGATCGCCGTGGCGAGGGGCACCACTTCCCGGCCGAGCACCGTCACACGGTTGCCGTAGCTCGCGGCCGCGGCGGCGACCTCGAGCCCGATCCATCCCGACCCGACGACCACGACCCTTCTGCCACCACCCGCGAAGTCCGTCCGCAAACGGTCGGAATCCTGCACCGTGCGCAGATACCGGATGCCGTCGAGCTCGCTCCACGCACCCGGAAGCTCCCTCGCCGACGCCCCCGTCGCGAGCAGGAGGCGCTCGTAGCGCAGCTCAGAGCCGTCGTCCAGCGTCACGGAGCGGTCCCTAGGCCGCAACCCGACGGCGAGTCTGCCGAGGCTCAACTCGATGTCCCGCTCGGCGTACCACTCGGCCGGATGCACATAGATGGTCGTACGCTCGTCCGCCCCGGTGAGCACGGCCTTGGAGAGGGGCGGCCGGATGTAGGGCAGCTCCGCCTCACCGCAGACGATCGTGATTCGACCGCCGAAGCCGGCTTTGCGCAAGGTCTCCGCCGCTTTCGCCCCGGCGAGCCCTCCACCGACGATGACGAATCTCTCGGCATTCATGACGCCTCCTCCCTCGTCAGGCTACTCTCACGGCTCGGGCTCGGGAATCCCGGGACGGCGAGACGCCCGAACGCGACTTCGCCCTGCTCTGCGGTATCGCCGAGGGTACGAGGATGCGAGCACACGATCGTGAGCGACCCCGATGCCGGATGCCGCGTGCGCGCCTTGCCAGGAGCTGACACGATGGCGCCATCCTCGCCCGCCACCACGCGGCCTGGAGCGAGCAGCATCCACGTGGTAATCAGGAAACTTCCAGCCAACGCGCAGATACTGTTTCCATGACCGATGGACCTCGAATTCTGATCGTCGACGACGAGCCCAACATCCGGGACCTCCTCACCACAAGCCTCCGCTTCGCCGGCTTCGCCGTGCGCGCGGTCGGCAATGGAGCACAGGCGATCTCCGCCGTGCTCGAGGAGGAACCCGACCTCATCATCCTCGACGTCATGCTGCCCGACATGAACGGCTTCGGCGTGACCAAGCGCCTCCGCTCGGCCGGCTACACGGCCCCTATCCTGTTCCTCACCGCCAAGGACGATACCGAAGACAAGATCACCGGACTCACCGTCGGCGGCGACGACTATGTGACCAAGCCGTTCAGCCTCGACGAGATCGTCGCCCGCATCAAAGCCATCCTGCGCCGTACGATGCACGCCGACGAAGACGCCGTCATCCGAGCCGGCGAACTCACGATGGACCAGGACACCCACGAGGTGCTCGTCGGCGACGAGCCCATTGAGCTCTCCCCCACCGAGTTCAAGCTCCTGCGCTACCTGATGCTCAACCCGAACCGCGTGCTGAGCAAGGCGCAGATCCTCGACCATGTCTGGGAGTACGACTTCAACGGCGACGCCGGCATCGTCGAGAGCTACATCTCGTACCTGCGCCGCAAACTCGACCAGCACTCGAGCGAGCCGCTCATCCAGACCAAGCGCGGCTTCGGCTACATGCTCAAGGCATCCAAGGTCTAATCACAGACTGCGCTCCTAAACTGAACGTCTCATGCATCAAACGTTGACCGAGCACTGGAATCGCATCTCGCTCCGTACGAAGATCACCGGCGTCACAGTGCTCATGCTGACTCTCGGGCTGCTCGTCTCCGGCATCGGCACCATGACCATGCTGCAGGCGTATGTTCTGATGCAGATGGATGCCCGGTTGCAGACCGTCGCACAATCGCAGTCCACCCTCGAACAGCTCGTGCCGATGACCTGCAGCCCACCGCGCAGCACCGGCAACGAGGTCCCGTCGGACTACTTCGTCGCCGTCTACAACGCACAAGGCAACTTCTGCAACCGCAACTGGGGTTCGGTGCCGATCGACCATCTGCCCCAGCTCGAGTTTGCGCCGGATCTGACGAGCGCCAATGCGCTCAACGGCGCGGTGCTCAGCCGTCACGACCAGGCGACGGGCAGCGAGTTCCACGTCGTGCTCGTTCCCGTGTCTCTGGAGCACGGCATCGAGCTCGGAACGGCGCTCGTCGCCGTCAACCTGAGCGAGACCAAGAAGACCCTCACGACCTACCTGAGCATCTTCCTCGGTTTCGGCGTCGCCGTCGTCATCCTGGGCGCGCTCATCACCCGGATGCTCGTGACGTCGACCTTCGGCCCGCTGCGCAAAGTCGAGCACATGGCGGCGGCCATCGCCGACGGCGACTTCAGCCAGCGACTCGGAGGGGCGACCCCCAACACCGAGGTCGGCCGCCTGAACCGATCGCTCAATACCATGCTCAACCGCATCGATCGCGCCTTCAGGGACCGCGCTCGCACGATCGACCAGATGCGCCGCTTCGTCGGCGACGCGAGTCATGAACTGCGCACTCCCCTGGTGTCCGTCCGCGGCTACGCCGAGCTCTATCGCATGGGCGCCCTGCAGACGCCCGATGAGGTCGCGCAGGCGATGGGCCGCATCGAGAAAGAGGCGATCCGCATGGGTGGCCTCGTCGAGGACCTGCTCGAGCTCGCTCGCCTCGATGAGACCAAGCCGCTGGCGCTCACACCCGTCGACCTCGTTCCTCTCGCCCGGGACGCGGCACTGGACGCCATGGCTTCCTCGCCCGGCCGCGTCGTGACCGTCATTACGACGGCGCCGACGGCACCGACAGCGCCCGTCGATACCGGGGAGGTCGAGCCGCTCACCACGGTTCCGAACCCCGTTGAGCGCATCGGGCCGGGGGCGACCGCCACCGGCCCCATCACCTTCGCCGGGACGATCGCCCGGCTGCGCAGTCGTCGCCCCAAGCGCACGGATGCCGTGGTCCCGGAATCCACGACCGTCACGACGCAACATCGGGATGCCGCCCCGGCTGTCGTCCTCGCTGAGGAGAACAAGATCCGCCAAGTGCTCACGAACCTGCTCGGCAACGCTATGCGCTTCACGTCCGATGACAGCCCGATCGAGATCGGCGTCTCGGTCGACCGGAACGCCGATCGCGCGTCGATCGAGGTCATCGACCACGGTGAAGGCATCCCCCCGCAGATCCGCGAGAAGATCTTCCAGCGCTTCTGGCGCGCCGACACCTCCCGCACCCGTGAGACGGGCGGAAGCGGCCTCGGCCTCGCCATCGTGTCGTCGATCGTCGCCGCGCACAATGGCACCGTCGACGTGGTGGAGACACCCGGCGGCGGAGCGACGTTCCGCGTGAACCTGCCACTCGCCTACTCGGCAAGCGCCCCACAGTCGGTGATCGCCGCCGAGTAACCCCGACATCCGTCCCGGCCGCGGGGCCGGGCACGCCGGGCGCACGGCCGGGTTCGCCGGTTTGCCCGGCGTGCCCGGCCCGCGGTCCGCCTCCGTGTCCGTCGATTTCGGGCTCAGGCGGTCTCGCCCGACGTACCGGCCCGCAGCGCTCTCACCCTGCACAGTGAGCAGACAGCTCGGGTTCTCCCCACCCGGGAGGTCTCTCACACGATGCCCGCGGCGCCCGCGCTAGCCTCCTCGCAACACGAGCGAGGAGACGACATGACGCGTTACACGGTCGACAGCGACGAGGTGCTCACTACGACGACAGCCGTGCACGGATGCATCGACAGGATCCGCGCGGAGACGAGCGGACTCACCTCGCTCGTCGCGAACCTGCAGGGGAGCTGGACGGGGCAGGCCGCATCGGCGTTCCAGGCCGCGGCGAGCGAGTGGCGTGCCGTCCAGCAGCAGCTCGAGGAGAGTCTCTGCGCGCTCAACCGGTCGCTCGGGGCGGCCGGCCAGCACTATGCGGATATCGAGCAGGCGAACGCGAACCTGTTCGCGCGCTGACCCCTGTAGATCGAGCCACGGAGCACACCCGCGAGAGCCGGGCCAGTCCCGTCCACCCGTGTGAATGGATGTCAGCGCCGGGCCGCACGTGAACGGGTGGACATCCTAAGCCGATGAAACGACGCTGGGCGCCTCCAGAAGGAGACGCCCAGCGCGTGAATGGAGTCGAGCGACGGGGACTCAGAAGTCCATGCCACCGGTCGGGTCGCCGACCGGTGCCGGGTTCCTCTCCGGCTTGTCGGCGACGACGGCCTCAGTGGTGAGGAACAGGCCTGCGATCGACGCGGCGTTGAGCAGCGCGGAACGGGTGACCTTCACCGGGTCGTGGATGCCGGCGGCGAACATGTCGACATACTCGCCAGTCGCGGCGTTGAGGCCATGGCCAACGGGGAGGTTACGCACCTTTTCGACGATGACGCCCGGCTCAAGGCCAGCGTTGAGGGCGATCTGCTTGAGCGGCGCGTCGATTGCCACGCGCACGATGTTCGCACCCGTCGCCTCGTCGCCGCTCAGGTTCAGCTTCTCGAATGCGGTCTTGCCGGCCTGGATCAGGGCGACGCCACCACCGGCGACGATGCCCTCTTCGATCGCGGCCTTCGCATTGCGAACGGCGTCCTCGATGCGGTGCTTGCGCTCCTTGAGCTCGACCTCGGTCGCGGCACCGGCCTTGATCACCGCAACACCGCCGGCCAGTTTGGCCAGGCGCTCCTCCAGCTTCTCACGGTCGTAGGAGCTCTCGGTGGCGAGCTTCTCGGTTTTGATCTGGGCGATCCGGCCGCTGAGGAGCTCGGGGTGGCCGCCGCCGTCGATGATCGTGGTCTCGTCCTTGGTGATGACAACCTTGCGGGCCTTGCCGAGCTGCTTGAGCGTCGCGTTCTCGAGATTGAGGCCGAGCTCCTCCGAGACGACCTCACCGCCGGTGAGGATGGCGATGTCCAGCAGCTGGGCCTTGCGACGGTCGCCGAAGCCGGGGGCCTTGACGGCGACCGACTTGAAGATACCGCGGATCTTGTTCACGATGAGCGTCGCGAGGGCTTCGCCGTCGACGTCCTCGGCGATGATGAGGAGCTGCTTGCCGGTCTGGATGACCTTGTCGACGATCGGCAGCAGGTCTTTGATGCTGGAGACCTTGCCGTTGACGATCAGGATGTAGGGGTCTTCGAAGACGACTTCCTGGCGCTCGGGGTCGGTGACGAAGTACGCCGACAGGAAGCCCTTGTCGAAGCGCATGCCCTCGGTCAGCTCGAGCTCGGTGCCGAAGGTGTTCGACTCCTCGACGGTAACGACACCCTCCTTGCCGACCTTGTCGATGGCCTCTGCGATCAAGGCGCCGATGGCCTCGTCGGCAGCGGAGATCGACGCGGTCGCGGCGATCACCTCCTTGGTCTTGACCTCTTTCGCGTTGGCGATGAGCTCGGCCTCGACGGCCTCGACGGCCTTCTCGATGCCGCGCTTGAGACTGATCGGGTCGGCACCGGCGGCGACGTTGCGAAGTCCTTCGCGCACGAGCGCCTGAGCGAGAACGACCGAGGTGGTGGTTCCGTCACCCGCGACGTCGTCGGTCTTCTTGGCGACCTCTTTGACGAGCTCGGCACCGATCTTCTCGTAAGGGTCGTCGAGCTCGATCTCCTTGGCGATGGACACACCATCGTTGGTGATCGTGGGGGCGCCCCACTTCTTCTCCAGCACGACGTTGCGGCCACGCGGGCCAAGGGTCACCTTGACGGCGTCGGCCAGCTGGTTGAGGCCACGCTCGAGGCCACGGCGGGCCTCCTCGTTGAAAGCAATGATCTTTGCCATGTGTGATTCTCGTCCCTTCCCGGACGTTCAAAGATTCGATGGTTAGCACTCAAAACAGGCGAGTGCTAAGTCGATTCTGGCACTCGGATGCCGAGAGTGCAAGCGGGCCCGACCAGTCTCCAGGCGAGCTAAGGGGTGATCTCGACGGAACCCTGGTCATCGGGCACGAGCTCGATCCAGGTGTTGCCTGGGGCGAGACGCATGGTCACGCCGTTGTCGTCGACGACGCGGATCACTCCGCCCGCGGCGTCCTTCGACCAGGTGCCATGCGAGGTCTTGCCGCCGGTCGACACCCAGGCCTCGCCGCCACCGACCATGACCGTCTTGGGAACCTCGCCGTACGACCAGTCGATTCCCACCCGGAGGGTCAGGACGTTCGTGGCGCGCAGCTGGGTTCCTGCATCGTCGAGGTCCGGCTGGCCCTCCTGCGAGCGCAGCCACTGCTGCCCGGCGGAGTCCCAGCTCCAGCCCGGCCAGCGCGCATCGGAGAAGCGCAGCTGAACTGAGGAGGTGGGAGCGCCGTCGAGCGCGGGCGTCGCCGATGCTGCAACCGACGAATAGGCGAACTGCTGGCCAGGACTCGGGAGGTCGAGGTGGCGCCCGACGAGCTCAGCCGCCTTGACGATGACGTCGTGCGGCGAATCGTGCACATCGTCCCTGTAGAACAGCCCCGTGTCGTCGTAGTCGAACACCGCGTTGAACACGGGCGTGGCCATCATCATCTCGACGAACTGCTCCTGCCCGCCGGAATAGGCGACAATGCCGCCGAACGGGGTGATGATGTCCGGATCCATCGGCCGGATGGAGCGCACCGGGCCGACCTCGTCGGGGAGCTCGGAGTGCCAGATGGCGACGTAGCGCGTGATTCCGCCCTCGACGAGCTCTTCGAACACGAGATCGGTGCGTTCGAGCCCGAGTTGCGGGCGTGCCTCCTCGTGGTTGTCGACCTTCGCGGCCAGGGAGGGCCGGGTGAGACTGCCGGCCGGGATCGTCGTGCCACGCAGAGGTGCGAGCTCCGTCGGCGCGGGGGGCCGGTAGCCCGACGCGTATCCGGACCCGTCGCCCGTCGCCCCCGGCGTCGGGCTCTCGGCCGCGCATCCGCTCACCACCGCCAACAGAATGGCGGCGACACCGCCTATCTCCAGCACTCGCAGACGCCGTACCGTCATTCCCACTGCTCCGCCACGCTGCAAAGACTAACGCCGCCCAACGATTCGAACGGCATTAGCGCAGGCGCGGCCTGCACATTGACGCCGATCAGGCGAGTCGAACCGACTCCGCCTGAGGGCCCTTGTTGCCGGTACCGACCTCGAAGACGACCTGCTGCCCCTCTTCGAGGACCTTGTAGCCGTTCATGTCGATAGCGGAGTAGTGAACGAAGACGTCCTGTCCCCCACTCTCGACGGTGATGAAGCCATAGCCCTTTTCAGCGTTGAACCACTTCACGGTTCCATTCGCCATGTTGTTACTCCCCGTTGCGATGTTTCTCTCAGCACGTGCCCAAATGCCTGTACCGGGCCTGCCGCAGTGACTGCGCCCATCGTGCTGACACAGCCGAAACCCGAGGTTCCGCTGGACGACAAAATGATCGACCAGCACCAGATACTAATGGAGCCATGCGAGACGGCAAGGGTTAATTCGCGTCGAAAAGTCGCAGATTGACAACAATTCAGTCGGCGTTCATCTGCGCCGGGTCGAGATGAGCGCTCCCGGCGTCTAACCGGCCGGCGGCACGTAGTCGCTGCCGACGACCACGACGAGGTTCGCTCCTGAGTCCTTGAAGTCCGCAGAGAGCGTGACGCCCGCTCCCGGAAGTGCCGCCGCGACGCCACGGGCCGCGCCCTCGTGGGCGGGATCGGCATAGTAGACGAGCGTCTCGACGATGTCCTCGGTACTCGCGTTCGATCGGGCGGCGACCGTCCAGCCCTGGCTCGCGAGCAGATCGCCGACGGTGCCGGCGATCCCGGCCGTCGTCGTGCCGTTGAGCACGGTCACCGTGAGACTCGGGTCAAGAGTCGGAGGGGCAGTGGGGGTCGGGGACTCCGCCTGCTGAGGCACACTCTGCCCACCGGAAGTGCCGAAGGAGAGCCGATCGTTGAGCACGAACAGACCGACGACGCCGATGCCGACGAGCACGATCGTCGCGACCGTCGCCCAGACGAACGCGATCCAACCGCGACCGCGCCTCCGGGGAGCCCGGTGAGCGCCTACCCGCTCGATGTTCTCGGGCACGTCGTCGAAGCGGTCTTTTGGATAGGAAATTGCCATGGGTTACGTGTCTGGTCTGTCTTTTCAGGCTTGGTCGGGAACTAGTCGGCGGTGCCCAGGGATCGCCGCGCGCGGGCTGCGGCCCTGGCCTCCCGCATCCGCTGCAGTCGCTTGACGAGCATCGGGTCTTGCACGAGCGCCGCCGGGGAGTCGATCAACGCGCCCAGCAATTGATAGTACCGGGCGGCGGAGAGGCCGAACTCCGCCCGGATCGCCTCCTCCTTCGCTCCGGCGTGTTTCCACCACTGCCGCTCGAAGGCGAGGATCGCGGTGTCGCGCTCCGAAAGCGGCTCGGCCGGGCTGCGGATGTCGCGACCATGCCTCGCACTCGCCATGCTCTCCTCCATCCAGCCCCTACCGCCAGAGCGATCCGGCCACACGGTGCGGGCCGAGCTGTCGGGCTCATCCTATGCGGGGCTCACTGGAAGTTCGCCCAAGCGGGGAGGCAGGTCTGAGAACGGAATGAGGAGGAGGCGTCGACGGTTGCTTCATTGTGCGTGGACCGCGAGCGGTGCCTAGGATGTGCCTACGGAGCCGCGCCCGTCGCGGAGCCCGCACACGACGAAGGGAAAGGCCATGAGCTACCAGGTGTCCAAGTCTGAGCAGGAGTGGCAGGACGAGCTCGGAGCCGGCAAGTACGCGGTTCTGCGCGGAGCCGCGACGGAGCGACCCTGGACCGGCGAACTGCTCGACGAGGGCCGCGCCGGCGTCTACACCTGCGGTGCATGCGGAGCGGAGCTGTTCAAGAGCGGCACGAAGTTCGACTCCGGCTGCGGCTGGCCGAGCTTCTACGAGTCCGTGCGCCCTGAGGCCGTCGAACTCATCGAAGACCGCACGCTCGGGATGGCGCGCACAGAGGTGCGTTGTGCGAACTGCGGCTCGCATCTCGGACACGTCTTCGACGACGGGTTCGGCACACCGACGGGTGACCGCTACTGTATGAACTCCATCGCCCTCGAGTTCACCCCGGCCGAGACCGCCGCCGACACGGCCGACGAAGCGTAAGGCGCCGTGTCCGCCTCCTCTCCCCCGGAGTCCGCCCTCTACGAAGCGATCCTCTCGCGTCGCTCCTATTCCCGGGTCACGGACGCCGCGCCGAAACGCTCGGAGCTGCTGCATCTCATCGCGGCGGCCGGACGCATCGCCGACCACGGCTCGCTGAGCCCGTGGCGCTTGATCGCGCTGCGCGGAAAAGCACGGGAACGGCTCGGATCAGCCCTTGCCAAGGCGGCGAGGCTGAATGGCGACGACGCGTCCTCCCTCGCGGCCAAGCCGCTGCGTGCGCCATTGCTCCTCGCCGTCGTCGCCAGCTACGTCCCGAGCGAGAAGGTGCCCCGCTGGGAGCAGGAGGCGGTGACGTCGGGGGTCGCTCACATGCTGAGCCTGTTGCTCGACGACGCGGGATGGGGCGTCATCTGGCGTACGGGGCCGCACACGCGAGCGAAAGCCGTCGCCAAGATGCACGGGCTCGGCAAGGACGAAGAGCTGCTCGGATGGCTCTATGTCGGAGGTATGCCCGACCGGACGCGTTCCTCGCACACGAAGAAGGTCACACCGAGTGCTTTCCTGACGACGTTGCGTTGACGCCCGGCCTGCGCCACGGGACACTCGCGACGATCACGGCGACGAGCGTCAGCATCGTCCCGGCCACCGTCGAGAATCCGACGGGATGCGACACGCTCGGCACGAGCAGATCGAGCGCGAGCGCGGCGATGAGCTGTCCTGCGATCGTGGCGAGCCCGAGCAGCAGCACGCCGGTGATGCGCACGAGCAGGGCGGCGCCGGCGATGAAGACGCAACCGATGGCGCCGCCGACGTAGAGCCAGGGTTCGCTCGGCAGCCTATCGGGCCAGCCGACGACCATGCTGTGCACGAGCGTCGCTACGACGAGGACGATCGTTCCACTGAGGAAGTTGACCAGGGTCGCACTCATGGCGCTCCCGGCGACCGCCTTCACTCGGCCGTTGACGGCCTGCTGCCACCCGATCCCCAGGCCTGCGAGGAACGGCGTGACGAGCATCCAGAACGGAACGCCGCCCGGCAATTGCGCGGATACCGCCCAGCCAACCGCGCCGAGGGCGAGCACCGCACCGATCACACGCGGCACGGTGAGCCGGCGCTTGCCACCCGGGGCGATACCGGTGAGGTCGAGCACGAGCCCGCTGATCGTCTGGCCGGCCACGATCGCGACGGTGAAGAGGGCGACGCCGAGAGCCACGGCCGTGAGACCCTGCGAGAGCACCAGAAACGCGCCGGCACACCCGCCGAGAAGCATCCACCAGCTGAGCCGGCGCTCGCGCACCGCGACCACGACCCTGCGCAGACCGACCCGGCCAGGGCGCCACAGAGCGAGTGTCGCGAAGAGAATGGCGAGACCGGAGCCGAACGAGATCGCGGCGGCTGCGAAGCCGTCGCCGAGACGGTCGCCGAGTTCGCCGTTGACTCGGGACTGCACCGCGACGAGAGCACCGCAGACGCCGGCGAAGACGAGAGCGAGCCAGACGGGGACCGCGGAGCGAACGGCGTGCGCGCGAGCGGTCTCGATGACTCCGGTGTTCCTCGTCTCGCTCACCGCGTCATTCTAGGCGCCCGCCATCAGGTCGTGGATCCAGATGGATGCCCGCGAGCATGCAGCGCACGGATCCACCGGCCAGCTCGATCGTGGGCACGTCGAGGGGAACGATTGTGCAGGACGCCTCGATCGTGGCCTTCTGCACGACGGTGAGGCTCCGCAGCGCCCGGCTCGACAACGCCAGCACACGACCGCCCGGCGTGCCCAGTTCCATGGCGTTCCCGGAGAAGTCGCGGATCTGCGCTGGCGTGAGCTCGACGACGGTCCGCCCGTGAGCCGAGAGCCGGTCGACCACTTCACCTCGGCGGGCGGCTGACGAGATGAGTTCCGCCCCGATCAGCGCGAAATCGGTTCCGATGCACATGAGCACGTTGGTGTGGTAGATCGGGGTGCCGTGCTCGTCTGCGGCATCGAACACCATCGGCTCGTAGCCGAAATTGGTGCAGAACCTCTCGAGTGCGATCGGATCGGCCCGGTTGGAACGGCAGGCGTAGGCGATACGGCTCTCATGGTCGAGCACCATCGCCCCGGTGCCCTCGAGGAACACGCCGTCGTACTCGAGACCGGAATAGTCGATGACGTCTTGAACGCGATAGCGCTTCTTCAGGAGTTCGACGATGTCGCTCCGCCGCTCCGTGCGGCGGTTAGGGGCGAACATCGGAAAGATCGCCACGTGCCCACCCGAGTGCGTCGAGAGCCAGTTGTTCGGAAAGACGCTGTCAGGCCGCCCCGCTCCGGTGTCCTCGAAGAGATGCACGGTCACACCGGCCGCTTCGAGGGTCGCTGCCGCGGCGGTCACCTCGTCGAAGGCCGCACGCGCCACCGCAGGCGTCTCGACCGCGTGACCGACGACCTGGAAGGCATTATCGGCCGCCGTATCCGGATTCGGCAGAAAGTGGTGCGGCCGGATGAGCACGACCGCCGCGGGGGCTTGGACCGCCATCGAGATCAGCCGACGGGTGAGAGCGCGCCGACGAGTCCGAAGAGATCCTTCGGGTCGCCTGGGCTGGCGACGAGGTCGATCTCGACGGAGTACTCGGTGCCGGACACGGCATCGCGCACGTAACGCAGTGCCGAGAAGTCCTCGATCGCGAAGCCCACCGAGTCGAAAACGGTCACCTGGGCATCGTCGATGCGGCCGGGCGCACGGCCGGCGAGCACCTGCCAGAGTTCCGTCACCGCGAAGTCGGGCTCGAGTTGTTGGATCTCGCCCTCGATGCGCGTCTGCGGGGCGAACTCGACGAAGACGCCGGCCGAGCGCAGGATGGAGGCTTCAAGCTCGGTCTTGCCAGGGCAGTCGCCGCCGATCGCGTTGATGTGCACTCCGGGGCGCACAAGGTCGGCGGTGAGGATGGTGGCCTGCGCCTTGTCCGCCGTGCAGGTGGTGATCACGTCGGCGCCGTCCACGGCATCCGCAGCGCTGGAGGCGACGGTCACGTGAAAGCCGAGCGGCGCGACGTTGCGCACGAACTTGGCCATGGCATCCGGATCGGTGTCCCAGATGCGCAGCGTGTCGATGCCGAGCGTCGAGCGGAACGCGAGCGTCTGGAACTCGGCCTGGCTGCCGGAACCGATCATCGCCATCGTAACCGAGCCGGGGCGGGCGAGCGCCTTGGCCGCCATGGCCGAGGTGGCCGCCGTGCGGAGCGCCGTCAAGACGGTCATCTCCGAGAGAAAGGTGGGGTAACCGTTATGCACATCGGCGAGCACGCCAAAAGCGGTGACCGTCTGATATCCGCGAGCCGGGTTGGATGGGTGGCCGTTGACGTACTTGAAGCCGTAGGTCTCATAGTCGCTCGTGGGCATCAGCTCGATGACGCCGAAGGGCGTGTGACTCGCGACACGCGGGGTCTTGTCGAAGGTCTCCCAACGCCGAAAATCGCTTTCGAGGTAGTCGACCATGCCGGCCATGATGCGCTCCGGCCCCGTGTCGGCGACCCACTTGACCATGTTGTGAACGTCGACAAAACGCGTCATCCGTGTGTTCCCTTCTTCCTTCCACAGAATAGTCTTCGACGATATGCAATCGCCATGGCTGAATCTTCAGCGATCAGTACACAAATCTATTATTTTGCGTAGTTCGGATATACATTATGTCTATGATGACTGTGGACGAACTCGACCGGCGCCTCCTCGCCGAGCTCCGGCAGGACGGCCGGGCGTCGGTGGCGAGCCTTGCCCGCAGTCTCGGGGTCGCCCGTGCCACGGTGAACAGCCGGCTCGATCGGCTCATGAGATCCGGCACCGTCGTCGGCTTCACCGTCCGCGTGCGTGACGAGATCGACCCGTTGAGCATCCACGCGATCGCCCTCATCGAGGTCGAGGGCCGGACGACCGACCACGTGATCCGCCGGCTGCGCGGCTTTCCGGAGATCCGCGCGCTGCACACCACGAATGGCGGCTGGGATCTCGTCGCCGAGCTGGAGACCGAGACCCTCATCGAGTTCGATGCCGTGCTCGGTCGCATCCGCATGATCGACGGCGTGGTCAACAGTGAGACGAGCCTGCTGCTCAGCTCGGTGCTGCGCTGACGCGCGTATCCCGCTGACGCACTGTGCTGGTCCAGACGAGCACCAGTGCTCAGCGCCATTGTTGCGGTTCGCGCCGTCGCGGACGGCGCGAACCGCAACAAACGGCGCGGAACCAAGGCAACAGAGCCGGCTATGGGACTCGAACCCACAACCCCCGCTTTACAAGAGCGGTGCGCTACCAATTGCGCCAAGCCGGCACGGGCCATGAGGCCCCGAACAACCTTACCCGCTCACCGGTTGGCGCGGCCAAATCCCTGAGCCCTGCGTCCTCAAATCGGTGACCGAACGGACTGCCACTCGACGCACCCGGATCGAAGCGGCTGCGGTAAGACGCACCCGCACCCGCGCCGCGGGCCGCTCAGCATCCGTATCACGGGCTGCCCCGCCAACCACACCTGCAACGCCCCTGCATCCGTGCCAGGGAATCGGGGTCACGCCCACCTCCGAACTGGTCGGCGCAGGGCCTGCATCCGGGCCACGGGGAATCCGGCCCTGCCTCGCTGGGCCGAGCCCGATTCAGGAAGCCCGAGTTCAGGAAGCGCGAGAGCGGGAGCGGCCGACTATCCCGCCGGCGTAGGCGTGGGAGTCGGCGTCGAGGTCGAATAGGTCTCCCCCGCCGCCTGCAGCACAAAGGCCGCGAACTCCTTGGGATCGTCGAGCGCTCCCGTGTACTGCTTGCCATTGACGAGCACGGTCGGCGTTCCCGTGACGGCCTTGACCTCGGAATTCGGGATCGGACCTGACAACGCACGCTCGGTCACATCGCTGGCCCATGACTTGAAGGTCATGTCGTCGATGCACTTGTCGATCGCGGTGGTCGACTTCACGCCGGCATCCTTGACCTTGCCCTTGATCTCTTCATTGCTGAGGCCTGGGCTGCCCTCGGCGGGCTGGTCGACGAACAATGCGCTGTTGAACGCGAAGAAGTCGTTCGGCGAGTAGTTGGCGACACAGGCCGCGGCGTTCGCGGAGCGCAGCGAGTACTGCGTTCCCGCCGATTTGCTCGTGAGGATGGAGATCGGGTGGATCTCGACGGTCGCGGCTCCCGAATCGACCCACTGCTTGATCTGGTTGGAGTTCGCGCGCTCGAACCGCCCGCAGAACGGGCACAGGTAGTCGACGTAGACGCGGATGTCGGCGACCGTTCCGGTCTCGTCCGGCTTCGACGGGAGAGGCTCCTCTCCCGCCTTCAGCGCAGTCGTCTCGACAGTCTGCATGCCCTCGCCGATAAGGATGCCGTCGCTCGCCATGTTCGCCGGCCCTGGGCCGGCCGGGCGGATCGAGTTCATGATGATGAGGGCGACCATCGCGACGATCGCGATCGCAGCGAGTCCGATCCCGCCCTGAAGCAGGAACTTGTTGCGGCGGTCCTTCTTCCGCTGCTCCTCACGCAGCTGTCGAGCCTTCTCGCGCGCAGCCTCGCGTCGCTGGTTCCTGGTGGGACGGGGCTCGTTCGATCCGCCGTTAGTCATGTGTGCTCACTCCGAGGACTGGGGGTCGCATGCAAATATGCAAATGCACTCAAAATAGTAGGGCTCGACCCTGGGAAATGCCCAAACGGTAGCTGCGGGCGCGGTGGACGACGGAAACCGAAGGACCAGCGCTCTGGCGGCCAGGGCCCGCCCGAGCCGACGCCCCCGCAGCACACCATGTCGTGCGATACTGGTCGGTGGTCGCTGTCGACCGGCGGCGACCACGCATTCCATCACAACGGATCGTCCGGCACGTACCTGCCGGTGAAGGAGAAACACCATGGCATCTGTCACCTTTGACAAAGCAACCCGCCTTTACCCAGGCGGCACCCGTCCGGCCGTCGATCAGCTCGACCTCCAGGTCGCCGACGGCGAGTTCCTCGTGCTCGTCGGACCCTCCGGCTGCGGAAAGTCGACCTCGCTGCGGATGCTCGCCGGACTCGAAGAGGTCAACGCCGGCAACATCTTCATCGGCGATCGCAACGTCACCGACGTTCCGCCGAAGGATCGCGACATCGCCATGGTCTTTCAGAACTATGCGCTCTACCCGCACATGACGGTGGCAGAGAACATGGGCTTCGCCCTGAAGATCGCGGGCGTCAACAAGGACGAGCGCGCCGCCCGCGTGCTCGAGGCTGCGAAACTGCTCGATCTCGAGCCCTACCTCAGCCGCAAGCCGAAGGCGCTCTCCGGCGGTCAGCGTCAACGTGTCGCCATGGGCCGCGCCATCGTGCGCCAACCCCAGGTGTTCCTCATGGACGAGCCGTTGTCGAACCTCGACGCCAAGTTGCGCGTGCAGACCCGCACCCAGATCGCCTCGCTCCAGCGCCGCCTCGGCGTCACCACGGTCTACGTCACGCACGACCAGACCGAGGCACTCACCATGGGCGACCGTATCGCCGTGCTGAAGGACGGCCTGCTGCAGCAGGTCGGCACCCCGCGCGACCTCTATGAGCAGCCGAACAACGTGTTCGTCGCCGGCTTCATCGGCAGCCCCGCCATGAACCTGTTCCACGCCGACATCGCCGAAGGCGGCATCCGGTTCGGCAGCGCGATCGTCGCTGTCGAGCGTCAGGCGCTCGACAGCGCCAGCGGCACCTCGGTGACGGCGGGCGTCCGGCCCGAGGACATCGTCGTGTCGACCACAGCCGGCCAGGGCCTCGAAGTGGATGTCGACCTCGTCGAGGAACTCGGTGCCGACGGCTACCTCTACGGCCACTCGACGGTCGAGGGCAAGCGCACCGACATCGTCGCGCGCGTCGACGGGCGCACCCACCCGAACGCGGGCGACAAGGTGTGGCTGACCCCGACCCCTCATCACGTGCACGTCTTCGACGCCGAGAGCGGCGAACGTCTGCTCAACAAGGCGATCGCGCACTAGCCGCGTCGTTTCGGAGCCATCCCCCGCGAGACCGTTCGCGGAGGAGGGCTCTTCCCCGACGCTCAACACAGGCGCGCCCCGCTCGTCCGATGGGCAACCCGCTTTGTCGGCGGAAGAAGGCTCCGCCGCCGACTAGGCTCAACACATCATGAGTGGTTCCCTCAACATCACCTCGGCGATGGCCGACCCGGCCCTGCTCGACCTGCCGTGGGACTTGCCGCTCGACGCCTGGCCGAATGAGCACATCGTCTCGCTCCCGAAGGGTATCTCACGTCACCTCGTGCGTTTCGCCCACCTCGGCGGGCACGTGGTCGCCATCAAGGAGACGACGGCGGAGATGGCGAAGGGCGAGTACGAGATGCTGCGCACCCTGCAGCGGCTCGAGATCCCCTGCGTCGAGCCGGTCGCGGTCATCACAAACCGCAGCGACGACGAGGCCGAACCGCTCAAGCCCGTGCTCGTCACCCGACATCTCAAGTTCTCCTTGCCCTACCGCGCCCTCTTCTCGCAGACACTGCGCCCAGATACGGCGACCCGGCTCGTCGACGCCCTCGCCGTGCTGCTCGTCCGCCTGCACATCATCGGCTTCTTCTGGGGCGACGTCTCGCTCTCGAACACCCTGTTCCGCCGCGACGCAGGAGCCTTCGCGGCATATCTCGTCGACGCCGAGACCGGCCAGCTCTACGACGGCCTGTCGAACGGGCAGCGCGAGAACGACCTCGAGATCGCCCGGGTCAACATCGCCGGCGAGCTCATGGATCTCGAGGCCGGTGGTCGCGTCGCCGACGAACTCGACCCCATCCGCATCTCCAATGGCATCGTCGAGGCCTACCGCAAACTGTGGCTGGAGCTGACGGGATCCGAGTCATTCGCGTCCTCCGAGCGTTGGCGCATCAGCGAGCGCGTCAACCGTCTCAACGATCTCGGCTTCGACATCGAAGAACTCGCGATCAAGACAGATGACACCGGTACCACGGTGCGCATCCAGCCGAAGGTCGTCGATGCCGGCCACCACCAGCGTCGACTGCTGCGCCTGACCGGACTCGACGCAGAGGAGAACCAGGCCAGGCGTCTACTCAACGACCTCGACTCCTATCGCGCGAGCTACGGCAAGACCGAGTTCGACGAGGAGATGGTCGCCCACGAGTGGCTCATGCGCGTCTTCGAACCGGTCGTCCGCGCCATCCCCGGCGACCTCAGGGGCAAGCTCGAGCCGGCCGAGGTCTTCCATCAACTGCTCGAACATCGCTGGTTCATGGCGCAGAAGGCCGGCCACGACATCCCGCTCGCCGAAGCGGTCACCTCATACATCAACGACATCCTGCGTCATCGCCGAGACGAGGCGACCGTGATCGACCCGCAGACGGGCGTCATCGCGGTCCCCGTCGACATGGCCTCCGCCGACTCTGAGGACGAGGAGGACTGGCGGCTCAAGGTGTGATCCCGCCGGCGACTGTTCAGCGGGAGATGGCGCGCAAGCGCGCGATCTCGTAGAGCGTGACGGACGCCGCGATGCCGGCGTTGAGCGACTCCGTCGCGGCGCTGATCGGAATCGACACGACCGCGTCGCACGTCTCGGTGACGAGGCGCGAGAGACCCTTACCCTCGCTTCCGACCACCACCACGACAGGACGGTCGGCGAGTTCCAGGCCCGGCAGCGAGACGTCGCCGCCGCCATCGAGGCCGAGCACGAAGACACCCGCATCTTTGAACGCCTTGAGTGTCTGGGTGAGGTTGGGAGCCATGGCGACGGGTGTGCGTGCCGCGGCACCCGCCGAGGTCTTCCACGCCGAGGCGGTCACGCCCACGGAGCGGCGCTGCGGAACGATCACGCCGTGCCCGCCGAAGGCGGCGGTCGAACGGATGATCGCGCCGAGGTTGCGCGGGTCGGTGATGCCGTCGAGCGCGACGAAGAGCGGCGTCTCACCGCGCCCGACGACCTCGTCGAGCAGTTCTCCTGGATGCGCATACTCATATGGCGGCACCTTGAGCGCGAGTCCCTGATGCACGCTGTCTCTGCCAGCGAGTCGGTCGAGCTCAGGGCGCATGACCTCGAGGATTGCGATGCCGCGGCTCGTGGCGAGCTTGAGCGCCTCTTTGACGCGGTCGTCCATCTCGACACGGGCAGCGACGTAGAGCGCCGTCGCAGGGATCCTGGCCCTGAGCGCCTCAACGACGGAGTTACGACCCGTCACGATCTCCGTCTCGTCCCCCGACTTGGACCGGCGGGCAGCTCCACTCGCGCCGCGAGGGGCCGCTGCACCGCCTCGTCCGCTCACGCGCGCCTTGCCGCCGGCCGCCTCGTAGCGCTCCTGGGCCGCCTTACGCTTGCCCGCGGGATGGTACGGCCGGTCCTCGGCTTTCGGAGTCGGCTTACGGCCCTCGAGAGCCTGACGTCCTTGACCGCCCGACCCGACCTGAGGGCCCTTACGGCCCTTCCTCACGGCTCCGGCGCGGGGCTTCCCACTGCTGTTCTTCATGATCCAAGACTCCAATGCGCACCCGACGGGGTGTCTTCGATGGTGATGCCGGCCGCCATGAGCTCATCGCGGATGCGGTCTGCCACTGCGTAGTCCTTGTTGCTGCGCGCAGCGGCACGGTCGTCGATGAGCCGGGTCACGAGCGCGTCGAGAGCGCGACGAGTCGCCACGTCGTCCGTGGCCGTCCACTCCGCCGACCGCGGGTTGATGCCGAGCACCTCGGTCATCGCCGCGACCTGGCCCCGGGCTGACGCCGCAGCGCCGAGGTCTTCGGCGTCGAGGGCGGCGTTGCCGGCGCGCACCGTCTCGTGCAGCACGGCGAGCGCCTGCGGCACCGCGAGGTCGTCGTCGAGGGCTTCCTGGAACGGGTCGGGAACGATCTCGACACCGGAAGACGCGAACCGGGTGTTGGCGAGCCGTCGATCGGCACGTTCCAGGAAGCCCTCGATGCGATCGAGCGCGGCCTCGGCCTCATCGAGCGAACCGGGATGATAGTCGAGGGTCGAACGGTAGTGAGCCGCGCCGAGGTAATAACGGATCACGATCGGACGGGCCGAGTCGAGCAGTTCGGAGACGTAGATCGAATTGCCGAGCGACTTCGACATCTTCTGACCACCGACATTGACGAGGCCGTTGTGCACCCAGTAGTTGGCGAACTCGTCGCCGGCCGCCGTGGACTGAGCGAGTTCGTTCTCGTGGTGCGGAAAGCGCAGATCGAGGCCGCCACCGTGGATATCGAAATGGGTGCCGAGGTAGCGCTCCGCCATGGCGGAGCACTCGATGTGCCAGCCCGGTCGACCGAGTCCCCACGGAGAGCCCCACGCCGCCGACTGCGGCTCGTTCGCCTTGTGCCCTTTCCACAGCGCGAAGTCGCGCGGATCGCGTTTTCCGCGCGGATCCGCGTCCGTCGCCGCCTCCATGTTGTCGCGGCTCTGCCGGGTGAGCTCACCGTAGCCCGGCCAGCTGCCCGTGTCGAAATAGACGTCGCCCGATCCATCGTCCGCGGCGTACGCGTGGCCGCGCTCGATCAGACGCGCGATGATCTCCTGCATCTGGGTGACGCTCGCCGTGGCACGCGGCTCGTAGGTGGGGGCAAGGATGCCGAGCCGTTGATAGCCGGCGGTGAACTCGAGCTCATAGCGGTACGCGAGCGCCCACCACTCCTCATTGCCGTCCTCGGCATTGACGAGGATCTTGTCGTCGATGTCGGTGACGTTGCGCACGAAGGTGACGTCGAACCCGCGATAGTTCAGCCAGCGCCGCAGCAGGTCGTAGACGAGCGCGCTGCGCAGGTGCCCGATGTGCGGGCTCGACTGGACCGTCGGCCCGCAGACATACATGCCGACGCATCCCGGGGTGATCGGAACGAAGTCGCGCAGCGTCTGAGCCTTCGAGTCGTAGAGTCGCACGGTCACGCAGCAAGCCTACCGGCGGCCCCGCACTGTTACCGATCGGCGGCGGGGCGTTCGCCGCACATCGACACGGATCGAGAGGGCGTCAAAGGACGAGGACCAACAACGCCGTCGCGATCGCGGCGATACCCTCACCACGACCGGTGAAACCGAGCGAGTCGGTCGTTGTGGCCGAGACGGAGACTGGCGCTCCCAGGATACCGCCGAGCAAGACCTCGGCCTCGGCGCGGCGCGGCGCAAGCTCGGGACGGTTGCCGACGAGTTGCACGGACACATTCCCCACGCGGTATCCCGCCGCCTCGATCAGGCGCAGGGTCTCCCTCAGGAACACCTCGCCATGCGCGTCGACGAGGCGCGGATCGTCCGTGCCGAAGATTCCGCCGATGTCGCCGAGTCCCGCAGCCGAGAGCAGGGCATCGCAGATCGCATGGCTCACCACGTCGCCGTCGCTGTGGCCGGCTAGACCGGGCTGGCCGGGCCAGTGCAGTCCGGCGAGCCAGAGCGGGGTCTCGATGTCGGCGGCGAAGGCGTGCACGTCGACCCCGGTCCCGACGCGCAGACCGCCGGGGGCGCTCGCACGAGCCTCGGGGGCGAGGAGCTGTTCCGCGCGCCGCAGGTCCCACGACGTCGTCACCTTGAAGGCGAGAGGGTCGCCAGGGACGATTCTGACCGTTCCACCGGCCGATGCGACGAGAGCGGCGTCGTCGGTGAATTCTTTGGAGGAGGCGGCGTAGGCGGCCTCGAGAAGATCGCGGGGAAAGCCCTGCGGGGTCTGCACGGCGGAGAGCTCGGAACGGTCGACGGTGCCGAGTATTCCCCCGGCCGCATTCACCCGCTTGATCGTGTCGACGACGGCGAGGCCCGGGACGGCTCCCACGCCGCTCTCGCGGACCGCGGCGACGACGGCGTCGTGCAGACCGCTCGGGGCGAGCGCACGTGCGGCATCGTGCACGAGCACGACTTCGATCGCAGGGTCGAGCGCGGCGAGCCCGGCGGCGACGGAGCTCTGCCGGGTCGCGCCTCCGACCACGACGCGAAGATGGCCGGATGCCGACCCGGCGACGTCCTCGCCGATCGCACGTGCCTCAGCCAGGAACCCCGGCGGCGCGACGACGACGACCTGGACCGGCCGGTCCATACCGAAGACGGCATCTAGGGCGTAGGCAAGTAACGGTCGACCCATAACAGAGACGAAGGCCTTGGGCTCGGCCCGCCCGAGTCGGGTTCCGCTGCCCGCCGCGACGACAACGACTGCTGCGTCCGGCACCATCGTCTCACTCATGCCCGTCCTCAGAACCGTGAGCTAACGCCAATCGTTCACCTCCGCCTCCCGAGAACAGCGGATCGCGTCATCTCGAGGAGGTGGGGATCAGGAGGCGAGAACCTCGTCGAGCACGGTCGAAGCCTTCTCCTCGTCGGTCTTCTCGGCGAGCGCGAGCTCTGAGATCAGGATCTGGCGAGCCTTGGCCAGCATGCGCTTCTCTCCCGCTGAGAGACCGCGGTCCTGGTCGCGGCGCCACAGGTCGCGCACGACCTCGGAGACCTTGATGACGTCTCCGGACGCGAGCTTCTCGAGGTTCGCCTTGTAACGGCGGGACCAATTGGTCGGCTCCTCGGTGAACGGAGCGCGCAGAACCTCGAAGACGCGGTCGAGTCCTTCTTTGCCGATCACATCGCGAACACCGACGAGGTCCACGTTCTCGGCGGGAACCTCGATCGTGAGATCGCCCTGTGTGACGTTGAGCTTAAGGTAGAGCTTCTCTTCACCCTTGATGATTCTCTTCTTCACCTCGGTGATCGTTGCGGCTCCGTGGTGGGGGTAAACGACTGTCTCGCCAACCTCAAAAAGCATGAATTGATATCCCTTCAGCGAACTATAGGATACCACAAGCGCTACCTGGTAAGGTTCGCCTTACCATTCCGGGGCTCGCCGACCGCATAGGCTAAACTCGTAGCGAATTCCGCAGCGTCCCCGGCCCGTCGCCGTGCAGGACGCCACCGTTTTGGAGGTCTTGTGAGGGCGCGTATCGCGGCATCGGTCATTCTGGCGGCTGGCATTCTTCTCGGCACGAGCGCATGCAACCTCGTCGCCCCGCAGGCAACCACGAAGCACTACGACGCGAGCGACGGGGTCAGCGCCGACATCGGCGACCTCGACGTGCGCAATGCGATCCTCATCTCTGAGACCGGGACGGACGGCAACCTGGTGGTGACCGTCGTCAACAAGGCAGGAACGGCCGCACGCCTCGCCGTCCAGTTCGAGTCGAAGGGCAAGAAGATCACCCAGCACGTCGTCCTCGCAGGCGATTCGACCACTGTGCTCGGTGAACCCGACGGCGAGGTCGTGATCCTCCGTGGAATCGACAGCATCCCCGGCTCACTCGTTCCCGTCTTCTTCCAGTACGGCGAGGCATCCGGCAAGGAGCTGCTGATCCCCGTGCTCGACGGAGGCCTGCCGGAGTATTCCGAGCTGCTTCCGGCCGACGTCGAAAACTGAGGCGTCGCTGGGGCGCTGCGGGCAGGAGTCCGCTCGCTGAACCGAGCATGAACCGGCCGCCCGCGGCACGTGGAGGCTAGGCCTCGAAGCGGTACCCGAGTCCGCGCACGGTGACGAGCATCGTGGGCTCCGAGGGAACCGCCTCGATCTTCGAGCGAATCCGCTTGATGTGCACATCGAGGGTCTTGGTGTCGCCGAAATAGTCGGTGCCCCACACCCTGTCGATCAGCTGGCCGCGAGTGAGCACCCGCCCTGCATTGCGCAGCAGCAATTCGAGCAACTCGAATTCCTTGAGCGGCATAGGAGTGTCGACCCCGTTGACCGCTACCGTGTGTCGTTCGATGTCCATGCGCACTGTGCCGGCCTCGAGCACGCTCTCGTCGTCGTGCTCGGTGTCGATCTGACGTCGCAGCACGGCACGGATGCGTGCGAGCAACTCACGGGTGGAATACGGCTTGGTCACGTAGTCGTCGGCTCCGAGTTCGAGACCGACGACGATGTCGACCTCGGAGTCCTTCGCGGTGAGCATGATGATCGGAACCGAGGAGCGCTGACGGATCTCGCGGCACACCTCGGTTCCGGGTATCCCCGGGAGCATGAGGTCGAGCAGGATCATGTCAGTGCCGGTTCGTTCGAACTCACTGATCGCGCTCGGGCCGTCGGCGACGACCGTGACCTCGTAGCCCTCGCGTCCGAGCAAGAAGCTCAGCGGTTCGCTCAGCGCGCTCTCGTCTTCAACCAGCAGGATACGTGTCAACGTTCTCTCCATTTGCTTCGACTGCATTGTGTGTACCGGCGACGTTCTGCACCGCCTCCGGAAGACGGATCGTGAACGTGGAACCATGACCCGGCTGCGACCATACCCGGATGTCGCCGCCGTGGTTCTGCACGGCGTGCTTGACGATACTCAGGCCGAGCCCAGTGCCGCCAGTGTGGCGTGACCGCGCCTGGTCCACGCGGAAGAAGCGCTCGAAGACGCGGTCGATGTCCTCTTCGGGAATGCCGAGCCCCTGATCCGTGACGGCGATCTCGACGATCCCGTCGAAATGCTTGACTCCGACCCCGACGTGGGAACCGGCCGAGGAGTAGTGCACGGCGTTGGCGATGAGATTGTGAACGGCGACGACGAGCAGGGTCTCGTCTCCATAGACCTCGACCCTGGATCTACGCCCGACCACGATGGTCACGTCGTGGGACTCCGCGACGACGCGGTTCTGGTCGACGGCCGCCGCCACGACGGCGTCCACGCTCACGAGTCGCGGCGTCGCGAGGGCATCCTGCGCCTGCAACCGGCTGAGCTCGATGATCTCCTGAGTGATGCGAGCGAGGCGGCCGGACTCCGTTGTGAGCCGGTTGGCGAAACGACGCACCTGCTCCGGCTCGTCCGCCGCCTGGTCGAGAGCCTCGGCCAGAAGACTCACCGAGGCGATCGGCGTCTTGAGCTCATGGCTGATGTTGGCGACGAAGTCGCGGCGCACCTCGTCGAGTCGGTGCGTCTCGGTGCGGTCCTCCGCGAGCAGCAGCACGAAACGGGTGCCGAGCCTGGCGAGCCGCACGCGCAGGTACATGCTCGCGTCACCGAACGGTCCGCGCGTGATGACGAGCTCCTTGCTCACGGCCTCGCCCGTCCGGCGCACGCCGTCGACCAGTTCCACGAGCTCAGGATGCACGAGCCCGCCGTTCCAGACGAGTCCCATCGAGAGCGCGCCTGGGGAGGCCTTCATAACGTTGTGGGAGGGGTCGAGCACGACGCCGGCCGACTCGAGCGCCTCGAGCACCTGGTCGATGCCGTCGGGGATGGTGGGACTCACGACCTCGGCGGCACGTGCCCCGCGTCGCTCGGCGACGTGCAGGAGTGCGACGAAACCCGCACCTACCGCAAGGCCTAGTGCCAGAGAGATCAGCACCAACCACGTGGAGTCCATGCCACTAGAGTAGTGAATCCATCGACCTCGCCCGTCCGGATCGCGGATCGAGCGATACTCCTTCAGGGAGTGTTCAGGCCTGCGGCACCAGCTGTTAACCTGGCGACGGCATCATGAGCCGGGGGCCAGGCGGGTCTCAATCGCCCGCGCATGCGCGCAGGGTAGGAAGGACCAAAATACTCATGCGTGAGGTTTTTCAGCAGGAGCTCCGCGAGGTGCAGGACCGGCTCGTCGAGATATCGGAGCTCGTCGCCGTGTCGATCGACAAGGCGACCAGAGCGTTCAACGACTCCGATGTGAGCCTCGCAGAGGAGGTCATCGCCGACGACAGCAAGATCGACGGGCTGACCATCACGCTCGACGAACTCGCCATCACGATCCTCGCCCGCCAGCAGCCCGTCGCCCGCGACCTGCGCATCGTCGTGAGCGCGCTGCGGATCAGCGCATCGCTCGAACGCATGGGCGACATGTCGACGCACATCGCGCAGCTCGCACGCTATCGCTTCCCCGACAAGGTCGTGCCCAAGACCCTGCGCGGCACCTTCGCCGAGATGGGACGCCTCGACGTCGAGATCGCGAACAAACTCACCGAGCTCCTCAAGGCCGAGGACATGCAGCTCGCCGAGACCATTCGCAACGAGGACGACAAGATCGACGCCCTGCACCTCAGCGTGTTCGACAAGGTCCTCGGAGAGACCTGGAAGGGCGAGGCAGCCGACACCGTCGACGCCACCCTCGCCAGCCGGTACCACGAGCGCTTCGCAGACCACGCGGTCTCGATCGCAAAGAAAGTCCAGTACCTCGCAACCGGCGATTGGGACCCGGACCACTCCTCGGACGCCTCCCGCTGAGAGGCGGGCGACGGCTGACTCTCGTCAGCGCTCTACGGCCGTCACTTCCTGCCCTGGGCTGCTACGGCGGCTGCGCCGGCCGCAGCGGCCTCCTGGTCGAGATACTCTCCGGGCTCGAGCGGCATGAGATCACCGCCGAGCGTGTAGACGAGCGGGATGCCTGTGGGGATGTTGAGCTCGGCGATGTCATCGTCGCCGATGCCGTCAAGGTGCTTCACGAGCGCGCGCAGCGAGTTGCCGTGAGCGGTGACGAGCACGGTCCTGCCCGCGCGGAGGTCATTCGAGATGTCCGACTCCCAGTACGGCAGCATGCGCACGATGACGTCCTTGAGGCACTCGGTGCGAGGCAGCTCGGCATCGGCCAGCCCCGCATAGCGAGGGTCGCCCACCTGCGAGTACTCGGAGCCGTCGGCCAGGGCCGGCGGCGGGACGTCGAAGGAACGACGCCAGAGCTGGAACTGCTCCGGCCCGTACTTCCCCAGCGTCTCCGCCTTGTCGAGCCCCTGCAGCGCGCCGTAGTGACGCTCGTTGAGACGCCAGCTACGGCGGACGTCGATCCACGCGCGGTCGGCGACGTCGAGGGCGATGTTGGCGGTCTGGATCGCGCGCGTGAGCACCGAGGTGTGCAGCACGTCCGGCAGCAGGCCGGACTCCGAGAGCAGCTCTCCGGCTCGCCTCGCCTCTGTCTCGCCCTGCTCGCTGAGGCGCACATCCACCCAGCCGGTGAAGAGGTTGGCCTGGTTCCAGGTGCTGTTTCCATGACGCAGCAGAATGAGAGTGTGAGGCGCAGTCATGGCTTCCACTCTACTGATCCGCGAGAGTCGACTGCGCTCGTCGTCACAGCTGCCGCCATCGCCGAGCTGACAGACCGCAGGGCGTGACGCGACCGACGCGCGAGAAGCCGCCTAGAGCCCGCGAACGCCGAGGCGGGGCAATCGCGGCACGTCGGCTGCGGCCCCCGCTCCAGGGGGCACGACGACGACCTGGCTCGCCGCGACGACCTCGCCGTGCGAATGCACCTCGAGCGGGACCGACACCGGCACGGCGCGTTTGATCACGGCGAGCGCGATCGGGCCGAGCTCATGGTGCAGCGCGGCCGATGTGACGGCTCCGACGACGCGCCATCCGGCTTCCGCCTCTGGTCTGGTCTTCTCGGCGAACACCTCGTCGCCGTGCAGCGGCAGTACGGTGTCCGAACCGTCGAGATGCAGCATCACAAGACGGCGAGGCGGATGCCCGAGGTTGTGCACCTTGGCGACGGTCTCTTGTCCGCGGTAGCACCCTTTGTCGAGGTGCACGGCGGAGCGCAGCCAGTCGAGCTCGTGCGGGATGGTCTTCTGGTCGACCTCGGTCGCGCGCCGCGGACGCCACGCGGCGATGCGGAGAGCCTCGAGCGCGAGCACTCCCGCGACGCCGGAGTCGGCGGATTCCACCCGTGCAACGAGCACGACGAGCTCTTCGCGCGGCACGAGCACCTCGCTCCACCGCCAGTCGGCTGCCGGATGTCCCTCCGGTGCCGCATACTGCCAGCCCCCTCGGGTGACCACGGCCCACGGATCGTGCCAGACGAGCGGCAGCCCGTTGGGAGCGGCGGCGGCGAGACGGACCGACGCACTCTCGGCGGCCGGGTCGGCCGCCATCGAGCCGATCGTCGCGAACTCGGCCGTGCGGTCGGCGACCTCGACGCGCAGCATGAAGCGCATGCTGTCGAGCCAGGCGTGCAGGCCGGGCAGCTCACCCGCCTCGACGAGCAGCCAGGTCGTCGTCCCGTCGTCGAGAACCCGGATGTCGTGCTCGATGCGTCCTGTGCCGTCGAGCAGCAGCGTCTCGGCGGACTCCCCCGGCTCGAGACGATCGAGGCGCTGGGTGGCGACGGAGTTGAGCCAGATCAGGCGGTCCGGTCCGGACACGCTGAGCACGCCGCGATGCGAGAGATCGACGATCGCGGTGCCGGCCAGCAGATGACGCTGCTCGATCATCGGGTTGCCGTAGTGGGCTGCGACGCCCAGGTCGATGCCCTCGGCCTGCACAGCGCCGGAGAGCCGGAGGAACGGATTGTCGGTCACGATGCTCATTCCATCTTGGCGAGACGCCCGGAGGCGTGTGTGCGCAGATCCTGCCCGAGCGCGGCGATGTCCCACGCCCAGAGCAGATGGTTGTCGACGAGCCCGTAGAGCCGGGTCGCGGCCGAGTAGTTCTTTGCGCCGCGAGTGCGCATCACGGCGTCCGTCGCGAGATCGATGCGCGGACCCTTGACCTGGCCCAGGTAGAGCTCGCTGACCCCGCCCGGGTGCACGAGCGAGACCTCGACGTCGAAACCGCCGTCGGCGTTGCGCAGGGTCTCGACCGCTTCGGCGGTGTCGAAGACGCGCTCGCCGACGCCCGGGAGCATAGCGGGGCCGGGATCCGCGTCGGTGAGCGGGCGGGCGAGGCGCCAATATCCGGTCTCGGTGGCGAGGGGCTTCGGCTCGTCGCCCCCCGGCTCGGGGAACAGCCAGGTGTACGAGCTGTAGTTGAGGTGCGGCAGCCCGTCGTGGCTGAAGCTCACCCGCTGACCGAACTCACGGGTGACCTTCTCATCGCCGATCGCGTAGTCGAGCACGCCTGAGCCTTCCCAGACACCGACGAGCCAGGAGAGCGGAACGAGTTCAGCCGGCAACCCGGAGGGGAGCTCGATCATGACACGCTACCGCTGCCCCCGGAAGAGCTTGAAGAGCACGACGCCCGACACCCAGGCGATGGCGAGACTTGCCAGGGCGAGGAGGCCGACGAAGAAGAGTTCGAGTGCGAGCATCGACATACCGAGAGTCTAACCGGTGACGAGGGCAGCGCCGGTGCTCGCCGCCACGAGGGCGAACACGACGGTGGCGACGGCGAGGAGCACGACGGCGCCGATGACGCTCATGGTGATCCTGTCGACGAAGCCTTCCTTGCGTCGGGTCGCGAGTTGCACGACGAGGGTCGTGACCGTGCACACGGCGAGTGTGAGCCCGATCCCGGCGAGGCGGTGTTCCGCGTCGACGACGGCGACGACGACGATTCCCAGGGCCCCGAGCAGCCAGATCGGCGCGACGCTCCTCCATGCCTTCCCCACGCTGCCCGTCTCGACGCTCATGCGTCTATTCTGCCCCGCACCCCTCCGCGAGGGCGTCAGGATAGGATGGGCGGCACGATAAAGCTGGAGGATGCGCGTGGCGCAGTTGTTGATCCTGACGTCGGCAGTCAACAATGAGGTTCTTCCCGCGCTCGCGCTGCTCGGTCACCGGGTGCGGCTCATTCCCGCTCAAGCCGAACAACTGATCTCTGCGCCGGACTCCGACCTGATCCTCGTGGATGCCCGACAGAACCTGGTGCAGGCCAAGGCGCTCTGCCAGATCCTGCGCACGACGGGCAACACCGTCCCGCTGCTGCTCGTGCTCACGGAAGGCGGGCTCACCGCGGTGAGTCCGGACTGGGGGGTCGACGATGTCGTCCTCGACTCAGCCGGGCCTGCCGAGATCGACGCGCGCATACGGCTCGCCGTCGGGCGCCTCGCGCCAGAGGCCTCAGAGCGCATCCAGACCTCGGGTGTCATCATCGACGAGGCGAGCTACTCTGCGAAGGTGCGCGGCAGGCCGCTCGACCTCACCTACAAGGAGTTCGAGCTGCTCCGCTTTCTTGCGACGCATCCCTCGCGGGTGTTCACTCGCGAGCAGCTGCTCAGCGAGGTGTGGGGCTACGACTACTTCGGCGGAACGCGCACCGTCGATGTGCACGTGCGGCGCCTGCGCGCGAAACTCGGCGACCTCGAGTCGCTCATCGGAACGGTGCGCAACGTCGGCTATCGCTTCAACGTGCACGATGACGACGACGAGAAGGCCGCACAGGCGTCGAGCTGAGTCGCGTTAACCTCTCGTTTACCGGGGGCCCGTTCTTCGGGTGCTCGCGGATGCCATGATGTTCAGATGGATGTCGACAACATCATTGACAGTGGGCTCGGGGGCGACTTCGACGACGACTTCGAGCCGTTCGACACTGCGGGCGACACCACGCTGCCCGAGGAGCGCTACCTCGACAGGGAGTTGAGCTGGCTCGCGTTCAACCAGCGCGTGCTCGAACTCGCCGAGGACGCCGCCGTTCCCGTGCTCGAACGCGCCAACTTCCTCGCCATCTTCGCCAGCAATCTCGACGAGTTCTTCATGGTGCGCGTCGCGGGCCTCAAGCGGCGCATCCTCACCGGACTCGCCTTGCCGACCAACGTCGGACGCGCGCCGCAGGAGGTGCTGTCGGATGTCTCGGGCAAGGCCCACGAGCTGCAGGAACGGCACGCCGCCGCGTACCAGACCCACGTGCGCCCCGCTCTCGCCGAAGCCGGCATCAACATCGTCACGTGGGCCGAACTCGACGATGCAGAGCAGTCCCGCCTGCACGACTACTTCTCCCGGCAGATCTTCCCTGTGCTCATGCCGCTCGCCGTCGATCCTGCGCACCCGTTCCCCTACATCTCCGGACTCTCGCTCAACCTCTCCGTGCGGGTGCGCAACACCAGGACGGGCAAGCAGGAGTTCGCCCGCCTCAAGGTGCCGCAGATGCTCCCGCGCTTCCTCGAGATCGACTCGGTCGCCGGAACCCAGCGCTTCATCACCCTCGAGGACCTCATCGCCAACCATCTGGGCGACCTCTTCCCCGGCATGGAGATCGTGGAGCACCACGTGTTCCGCGTCACCCGCAACGAGGACGTCGTTGTCGACGAGGACGAGACCGAGAACCTCATCAAAGCGCTCGAGAAGGAACTCCTGCGCCGCCGCTTCGGGCCGCCCATCCGGCTCGAGGTCACCGATGACATGGACAGCGTGACGCTCGGCCTGCTCGTGCGTGAGCTCGACGTGACCGAGCAGGAGGTGTTCCGGCTTCCCGCGCCGCTCGACCTCGGCGGGCTCTTCGACATCGCCAAGATCGATCGGCCGGACCTGCACTACCCCAAGCACGTTCCCACCACGAGCGTGCACCTGCAGCCGCACGAGCCCAATATGCAGCCGGATGTCTTCGCGTCGATCACCCGCGGCGACGTGCTGCTGCACCACCCGTACGAGTCGTTCGCGACGAGCGTGCAGGCGTTCATCGAGCAGGCTGCCGCCGACCCGCACGTGCTCGCCATCAAGCAGACTCTCTACCGCACCTCGGGAGACAGCCCGATCGTCGAGGCACTCATCGACGCGGCGGAATCCGGCAAGCAGGTGCTCGCGCTCGTCGAGATCAAGGCTCGTTTCGACGAGCAGGCCAACATCTCCTGGGCGCGCAAGCTCGAGAAGGCCGGCGTGCACGTGGTCTACGGGCTCGTCGGCCTCAAGACGCACTGCAAGCTCGCCCTCGTGGTGCGACAGGAGAAGGGCGAGCTGCGCCACTACAGCCACATCGGCACGGGCAACTACAACCCGAAGACCTCGCGCATCTACGAGGATCTCGGCCTGCTGACCGCCGACGACCAGGTGGGCAAGGACCTCACCCGGCTGTTCAACGAGCTCTCCGGCTACGCCATCGAGAAGAAGTTCAAACGCCTGCTCGTCGCACCTCTGCACCTGCGCAAGGGCCTGTTGAAGCGCATCGGTGACGAGACGGCCAACGCAGCCGCCGGCAAGCCGAGCGGCATCCGCATAAAGGTCAACTCCATCGTCGACGAGGCCATCATCGACGCCCTGTACCGGGCGAGCAACGCCGGAGTGCCCGTCGACGTCTGGGTGCGCGGAATCTGCAGCCTCAAACCGGGCGTCGAGGGCATGAGCGAGAACATCCGCGTCCGTTCCATCCTCGGCCGCTACCTTGAGCACTCCCGGATCTTCTCGTTCCACAACGGCGGGGACCCGCAAGCGTACATCGGCAGCGCGGACATGATGCACCGCAACCTCGACCGCAGGGTAGAAGCACTCGTGCGTCTCACCGATCCGGCACACCTGGCCGAGGTCGACACCCTCTTCGAACGTGCCCTCGACGGGCGCACCTCGTCGTGGTGGCTCGACGAGAGCGGAGAGTGGACACGGCATCACCTCGACGATTCCGGTCATCCGCTCGATGACATGCAGAATAGGCTGATGCAGCAGATCGCGCAGCGCAAGCGACCCGGGAACCGACGGTGACAACGGCTGTCTATGCGGCGGGAGCCGTATGCTGGCGGGTCGTCGAAGGCAAGACGATGGTGCTCGTCATCCATCGCACCGTGCACGGCGATGTCACGATCCCGAAGGGCAAGGTCGATCCGGGCGAGTCATTGCCCCGCACGGCCGTGCGGGAGATCCAGGAGGAGACCGGGCTCTCCGTCGCCCTCGGGATTCCTGTCGGGGTGTCCAGCTACTCCCTCGGCAACGGTCGCGAGAAGATCGTGCACTACTGGGCCGCCGAGATCACGGACGCCGCCATCCGTCACTCCACCTTCGTTCCGAACGGCGAGGTCGCCGCGCTCGAATGGGTGACGATCAAGAAGGCCAGGAGTTACCTGAGCTACTCGACCGACGTCGAGATCCTCGAAGCCTTCGCAGCCCTCGTCGACGCCGGCATCACCCGCACCTTCGCCCTCATCGCACTGCGTCACGCGAAGGCGATGAGCCCGTCGAACTGGAACGGTCCCGACGCGACGCGCCCGCTCACCGAGCGCGGCGTGCAGCAGGCGGCCGGCATCGTCGACACGCTCGCGGCATGGCGCCCCAAGCGCATCGTGACAAGCACGGCTACGCGCTGCGTCACGACGGTGACGCCACTCGCCGTCGCGTGCGGCCTCGAGATCCGTCGCACCGAACTCATCAGCCAGGATTCCTACGGCGATGGCACCGGCGACGTGCGCACCGTGATCGGAAAACGCGTGCGCGCCCGCAAGACGGCCGTGATCTGCGCCCATGGCCCCATCCTCCCCGAGATCATGCGCGAGATCGCGCTCGCCACCGGTACGACGACCGGCTCCTACCTCTCGGATGCCGCTGCGCTCGAGACCGGCGCATTCTCGGTCGTGCACCTCTCGACCGACAATCCGAGCTCCGGCATCATCGCCATCGAGACCCACTCGCCACGGGCCTGACCCCGGCCGGCTCGCCGGTCTTCGCATCGCGTTTACCTTCCGTTCATCATCTAGGGGTCATCGCGTTACGCAACGCACATAGTGTCGTTGGCGGGCCAGCACCGGCCTGTGTCATGCAATCAACCCCTGAAAGGGATTCTTGTGAACTTCAAGCGTTATGGCCGCCCGGCGGTCATTGCTGTCGCAGCCGCTCTCGCATTGTCTTCGTGCGCAGCGAACGAAGGCGGTACGACCGCCCCCACCAAAGAGGCCGGACCCGCCCTCTCAGGTACCCTCAACGCCGCAGGCGCATCCTCGCAGGGCGCAGCCCAGGAGGCGTGGATCGCGGCCTTCCAGACCTCCAACCCCGATCTCACGATCAACTACGACCCCTCGGGTTCCGGCGCCGGCCGCGGGACCTTCATCGCCGGCGGCTCGGACTTCGCCGGCTCGGACTCGTTCCTGAAGGACGAGGAACTCGCGGGCACCTTCGGCTCCTGCGCCCCCGGCACCAAGGCCGTCGACCTCCCGGTCTACATCTCCCCGATCGCCGTGATCTTCAACATCGAAGGCGTGAAGAACCTCAGCCTCGACGCCGACACGCTCGCGAAGATCTTCAAGGGCGAGATCACCGTCTGGAACGACCCGGCGATCGCCGCGCTGAACTCCGGCACGACCCTCCCGGCCACGCCGATCACCGCCGTGCACCGTTCGGACGACTCCGGCACCACCAAGAACTTCACGGACTACCTCTTCCAGGTGGCCCCGACCGTGTGGGACCAGAAGCCGGCCGACCCGTTCCCCTACAAGACCGGTGAGGGCGCTCAGGGTACCTCGGGCGTCGTCGACGCCGTCACCAACGGTGTCGGAACCATCGGCTATGCCGACGCCTCGCGCGCAGGCAAGCTCGGTGTCGCCAAGATCAAGGTCGGCAGCAAGTTCGTCGGCTACACGGCAGAGGCCGCTGCCGCCGTCGTGAACGACTCGCCGCTCGTCACGGGTCGTGGGGCCAACGACCTCGCGATCGCGCTCGACCGCAAGACGACCGACCCGACCCACTACCCGCTCGTGCTCGTGAGCTACGCGATCGTCTGCACCGAGTACGCGGACGCCGCGCAGGGTGAGCTCGTCAAGGGCTACGTGGGGTACATGGCCAGCGCCGCCGGCCAGGCCGAGGCCGCCTCAGCCGCCGGTGCAGCGCCCCTCTCCAAGGAGCTGCAGACCAAGGTCGCGGACGTCATCGCCGCCATCAAGTAAAACCCCCTCCAGACTGCCCGGCTCGGATCCTCTGCGGCATTGCGCAGGGGGTTCGGGTCGGGCAGACTGAGGTTCGTGGCCGTCGGCTCGAACCTCATCCCCGCTTCATCAGCCCCACCAGCCCGAGGGAATCGCCACACATGACGACTTCAGTCGCCGCCCCTGCCGTCAAAGCAAAGGAACGCCCAGGCGATCGGGTCTTCTCCACGGCCACCGTCGTCGCCGGCAGCCTCATCTTGGTGGTACTCGCTGCGGTCGCCGTCTTCCTCGTCGCGCAATCCCTTCCCGCCCTCACGGCACACGAATCCGACTTCAAGGGCGACGTCCCCAACTTCTGGGCCTACGTCTGGCCGCTCGCCTTCGGAACGCTCTGGTCGGCCGTGCTCGCCCTCATCTTCGCCGTACCCCTCGCCATCGGCATCGCGCTCTTCATCACGCACTATGCACCGCGCAGGATCGCCCAGGGTCTCGGCTACATCATCGATCTGCTCGCCGCCGTCCCCTCCGTGGTGTTCGGTTTGTGGGGTATCGGCGTGCTCGCCCCCGCCGTGCAGCCGTTCTATTCGAGCCTCGTCGACTGGTTCGGCTGGCTGCCCTTCTTCGCCGGCCCCGTCTCCGGCACCGGACGCACGATCCTCACCGTCGCGATCGTGCTTGCTGTCATGATCCTGCCGATCATCACAGCACTCTGCCGTGAGGTCTTCCTGCAAACCCCGCGGCTGCACGAGGAGGCCTCCCTCGCCCTCGGGGCGACCCGCTGGGAGATGATCACGATGGCAGTGCTGCCGTTCGGCCGTCCCGGCATCATCTCAGCCACCATGCTCGGTCTCGGTCGGGCCTTAGGCGAGACCATGGCCGTCGCCATGGTGCTCTCGCCCGCCGCGATCGTCTCGTTCGCACTGCTGCAATCGCAGAACTCGACCACGATCGCCGCGAACATCGCCCTGAACTTTCCCGAGGCGCACGGCGTCGGTATCAGCATCCTGATCGCCACCGGCCTCATCCTCTTCGTGATCACGCTCGCCGTGAACATGCTCGCCCGGTTCATCATCAACCGCCGCAAGGCATTCTCTGGAGCGAACTGATGACCACCGTCTCCGTCCCGATCGCCAACTCGCTCACTGCAGGCAAGCTTCCCCGGTTCACCGCGCTCTGGCTGCTGCTCGGCTGCTTCGCCGTGACCGGCGCGATCTTCGGGGTCATGCAGGCGGCCGTGGTCACGACGAGCTACAACATCACCGGCGCCGTGTTCTTCGGAATCGTGCTTTATTGCATCGCGATCTGGATCGTCTCCCGCGCCGTCGAAGGGTACCGGAAGGCCAAAGACCGTCTCGTGACCGCTCTGGTCTCCACGGCGTTCACGATCGCGCTCCTGCCGCTCATCTCGGTCGCGTTCACCGTGGTCGTCAACGGCGCAGCACGTTTCGACCCCGATTTCTTCAACTCGTCGATGCGCAACGTCGTCGGCCCGGGGGGCGGTGCCCTGCACGCGATCATCGGAACCCTGCTCATCACCGGCATGGCCACGGTCATCTCGGTCCCGATCGGCCTTCTCACCTCGATCTACCTGGTCGAATACGGCCGTGGCCGGCTTGCCCGAGGAATCACCTTCTTCGTCGATGTCATGACGGGCATCCCCTCGATCGTCGCCGGTCTCTTCGCCTACGCCCTGTTCGCGCTCCTCTTCAGCGACCCGGGGATCCGCTTCGGCTTCGGCGGTGCCGTGGCGCTCAGCGTGCTCATGATCCCCGTCGTCGTGCGCTCGAGCGAAGAGATGCTCAAACTCGTGCCGAACGAGCTGCGTGAGGCGTCCTATGCGCTCGGCGTGCCCAAGTGGCTCACGATCGTGAAGATCGTGTTGCCGACGTCCGTCGCCGGGATCATCACGGGCATCATGATCTCGATCGCCCGCGTGATCGGTGAGACGGCCCCGCTGCTCATCATCGCCGGGTTCACGGCGAGCATGAACTACAACCTGTTCAGCGAACGGATGATGACGCTCCCCGTCTTCGTGTACACGCAGTACGCCAACCAGGGCGCCGACACCCAGGCCTATATCGACCGCGCCTGGACGGGCGCACTCACCCTGATCCTCATCGTCGCGCTGCTCAACGTCATCGCCCGACTCATCGCCAAGTTCTTCGCGCCCAAGATCGCACGTTAGCCCGACCAGAAGGAACCCATGTCCAAGCGCATCGAAGTCAACGACCTCAACGTCTACTACGGCAACTTCCTGGCCGTCGAGGGCGTCTCGCTGACCATCGAACCCCGCACGGTGACAGCCTTCATCGGCCCGAGCGGATGCGGGAAGTCTACCTTTCTGCGCACGCTCAACCGCATGCACGAGGTCATCCCCGGCGCTCGCGTCGAGGGCGAGGTGCTCATCGACGGCAACAACCTCTACGGGCCGGGCGTCGACCCGGTGCTTGTGCGCCGTCAGGTCGGCATGGTGTTCCAGCGCCCGAACCCGTTCCCGACGATGTCGATCGGCGACAATGTGCTCGCGGGCGTGAAACTCAACAACAAGCGCATGTCGAAGAGCGATGCCGACGACGTGATCGAGAAGTCGCTGCGCGGCGCAAACCTCTGGAACGAGGTCAAGGACCGCCTGCATCTTCCCGGTTCCGGTCTCTCCGGCGGTCAGCAGCAGCGTCTCTGCATCGCCCGCGCGATCGCCGTCTCCCCCGATGTCCTGCTCATGGACGAGCCGTGCTCGGCGCTCGACCCGATCTCGACACTCGCGATCGAAGACCTCATCGAGGAGCTGAAAAACGACTACACCATCGTCATCGTGACCCACAACATGCAGCAGGCGTCACGCGTCTCCGACCGCACAGCCTTCTTCAACATCGCGGGAACCGGCAAGCCGGGCAAACTCATCGAGTACAACGACACCACCTCGATCTTCTCGAACCCGAGTGTTCAGGCTACCGAGGACTACGTCTCCGGCCGTTTCGGGTAACGAGACGCCTCAGTGCCCCGCGGAGGGCACCGTCAGGCCCTGCGCCGTCACCCGCGCGGGAGCATCTCGTGTTGTTGTTCCGCCAAACCTTGTCTCATGCCTGCGCCGTCACCCGCGCGGGAGCATCAGGAAACGATTGAACGCCGCAGTCGTTGAGGCATCCGTCTTCATGGCCCGACTGTCGAGTTCGGTGACTGCAACGGCGAGGCGCACGCTCGAGACAAGCCAGGCGGCATCCACGGCCCGCAACTCCGCGACGGAGATGTCCCGGTAGTCCGCGACGTGGCCCTCGCCGCGGAGGTGCTCGAAGAGGCTCTGCTGGGTCGTCCCGTGCAGGATGGCGCCGCTCGGGGCGGGGGTCGCGAAGGCATCACCGTGGCGGATGATGACCGAAGACGTCGGCCCCTCCATCACGTAACCGTCGGAGGTGACGAAGATCGTGTCGTCTGCCCCGCGGCGGGTTGCCTCACGGAGCGCGGCCATGTTGACCGCGTAGCTGAGGGTTTTCGCACCGAGCAGCAACCACGGCGCATGCTCGGCGGTGCCTCGCGCGTATCCGCGGTCGAGGGTGACCACTCGCACACCCGCTTCGCGAACATGGCCGTACGAGGGTGCGACGGTCGCATGCAACCAGGCCGTCGGAGCCGGCCCCGCCTCCACGCCGCGGCTCAACACGAGCTTGATCGAGAACTCGCCCGACTTCGGCAGGTTCTCGATCGCGAACGAGATCGCCGCACCCCATTGGGCGAGGTTCGGGATCGGCAGCTCACAGATCTCGGCGGAGTGCTTGAGCCGCGCCAGGTGCGGACCCACCTCCTGGGCATGTCCGTCGACGACACCGAGCGTCTCGAAGATGCCGTCTCCACGCTGCGTGCTCAGCTCGCCGACACGCAGAGCGGGAGCGGACGCGTCGACCTCGGTGAAGGTGCTCGAGAAGTCGGCCGGAGCGGCGTCGGCCGGCAGGGGGTCGATGAGGAGGGTGAACGGCGGCGGCATACTCCGACTTTACGCGTTCCGAGGTCAGACGGCGGAGGACCCGATCCTCGGGGGCAGCCCTGGGCAGCCGGGCACGGCAGCAAGGCCCCTGTTCGGAGTAGGCATCCATCCCGGGTCGACGGAGTCGATAGGCAACCCCTCGTACATGGAAAGGTCGGGCCGCAGAACGCCTCTCGGCGCGAGGCCGCTCGGAGCGGCGAATATTGGAGCCCGGGGTTACTGCGGCCCGGCCAGTACCAATTGTAACCGAGCCCGCGCAGCGCTATTCCCGCCCGCGCGCGTCGCAACCGTCCCGCGCGCGTCGCAACCGTCTCGCGCGCGCCGCAACCGTCTCCCGCGCGTCGCAGCCGTCTCGCGCGCGCCGCAACCGTCTCGCGCGCGCCGCAGCCGTCTCGCGAACCGGCAGTAGTTGCCCTTCCGGATGCGACAAAGCGGCATCTACTGCCGGTTCGGGCGGGTCAGCAGACCCGAAGAGGGTACGGCAGCGGAACAGACGCGGAGGGGCGCGGGCGAACGTGAACTCAGTCGAGCGAGTCGTGCCGCCAGAGCCGAGCACACGAACCGAACTCGGCTGCGATCTGAGAGAAGCGCAGTGCACGCGTCGTCAGCTCGGTCGCGCGATCCGGTTCCGCGGCATCCGCGTCGTCTGCCACGCTCGTCGCACCGGCGGCCATCACCCGGCAGAAGGCCGCGCCACGGTCGAGCGCGACGGCGAAGTCTCCCGTGAAGAGCCCTCGCAGGATCTCGTCCGTGAGCGCAATGATCTCATCGGGACCTGTCGGCGTGGCCGCCCCGGCGACGACGGGGTCGATCGTTCTGGCGACCTCCGTGCCGCGCTGGAACAGGAAGCTCGTGCCCGCCGGATCCTGGCGGATGAGCATCCGCAGCAGATAGACGCGCCACAGCGCTCCGGGCAGGCTGCGCGGGGTCGCGCGCGACCAGAGCTCTGCCACGGCGTCGATGCCGTTCACGTCGGTGTAGGCGACGAGCCGTTCGACGACATCCGGATCGGGGTCGTTGCGCACTCGTGCGAGCAACGCATGCGCAGTCTCATGGGCGACCCGGCTGAGCGTCGCCGGATCCTCGCCGCCCTGGAACGCCTCGAACATACCGGAGGGGAACTTCGTCGGCTTGTGGAAGTCGTCGGCCATCGCGGATCCTCCGTTCTACGACACATCCTCCCTGCGAGACCACCGTAACCGCAAAAACCGATAGTTGATCCGCGATACATTAGTACGTGGGCCTCTAGCTCAGTTGGCAGAGCAAAGGACTTTTAATCCTTGGGTCGTGGGTTCGAGCCCCACGGGGCCCACCCAATGTTCGATGTTCCAACCCGCGACGTGCGCGGTTTGAACATCGTCGTCAATGTCGCCTGGAGCCGCTCCTCGTAGGCGAGGGCTTCCGCATGGCGTGCCCAGGAGCCGCCGACCTGTTGCGTGCAGGCCGATGGCTGAGCCCAGGCTGGCGCGCATAGCGCTTGGTGGATGTTGAGCAGCAGCTGGCCGCAATCAGTGCTTGAATACCGAGGACCGGGATCAGTTCCGCGCCGGGCGCAGGGCCCGGCCACGGCTCTCCTGGGGGGAGGAATGAGATCGTGGGACGTCAGCAAGTAGGTGCAGCTCGAACAACAGCCCTGCGCCGCGCCGCCGGTAATGGCAGAGATCTGTTGAAGCACACGCGCCTGGGTGGGTTCTTCGTGCGCTCGCTGGCGGCCACCCTTTTCCTGGTGGGAGGCATCGGGGTGGTCGGAGTCGAGTCGGCCAGCGCCTACGACAGTCAACGCTGCGAATTCGGGCGGCAGTACAAGGTGTTGTCCTACCCGGCGTGGAACAGTGTGTACGGGGAAACGCAAGGGCGGATCGACCTGTGGTACTCACCCGACTGCGGCGGGCAGAACTGGACCAGCGCCACCAACCACGTCTACGGCAACACCCTCACCGCGGCCATTACCTCCACAAGGCCATACTGGGACTGGTCACAGGTGTCGCTGCCAGGCGGAGCCGGTGCAACCACCAACGCGGTACGCGCACCCGGTGAGCATTGCGTGCGGATCGATTGGTACATCCACGACAACGCCACCCGGCGGGAAGAGGGCTGGGACCATCTCTGGGTCGGGGCCTGCTGACCCAGTCCCATGAGGCGCCCAGGGAGCTAGGTGAGTCGTCGTGTTTTGGGAGCGTTGAGGTCCCGTGGCGGTAAGGTTCTCAGGGTTCTTTTGAGCCAGGAGCTGCGGGCCGCGAGTGCGATGCGGGTGAGCTCACTGTCCTGGGCGAATACGTCGAACCCGTGGCAGGCGCCGGACCAGACAACGAGCTCCGCTTGCCCTCCGGCAACCCAGATCCTGGTGGCGTACTGCGTGCACTCGTCACGGAACATCTCGGCTGACCCGACCTCGACAAAGGCCGGAGGCAGGGCCGAGAGGTTTCGGGCGCGGGCCGGGGCAACGGATTCGGGGACATCTGGACCACCGGCAGCGGAGCCGAGGAGGCATTCCCAGGCAAAGACCGCCCCCAGGCGAAGACCGCCGAGGACCTGTGCCAGGTTCCGACAGTATCGTCTGGTGGCTGGAGGGCGTTCCATTGCGGTCGCCCAGGATCGGGCAGATCAGAAGCTGTCCGACGATGCCAGGCCCTTTTCTGTCCCTTACAAGGAGGCATACCCCCGCGGCGAATCCGCCGCCGGCGCTCCCGCCCATCACGATGATCCGTCCCGAATCGACGCCGAGCTCTTCTGCATGCCCAGCTATCCAGGATGTCGCCGCATACGCGACTGTAGCTTTACACGCCTGCGCTGACTGCCGGACCGGGAGCCGCCCTGGACAGGCAGCCAGGATCAGCTTGCTTCTGATCTAAGTTGATATTCTAATTAGTTAGATATACGATCTAGTCATGAGCGAGGTGAAGTGGCCGTCCGAGTGGCATCGCGGGGTGCTGGGTCCCGCGGTCCTGTCGATCATCTCCGAGGGCGAGACGTATGGATATGTCATCGCACAACGCCTTGAGCGCTCGGGGCTCGGGACGGTCAAGGGCGGGACTCTCTATCCGCTCCTGAGCCGGTACGAATCCGATGGCCTGCTGCAAGCCATGTGGCGTGAAGGGGATGGCGGCCCCGGTCGCAAGTTCTTCTCACTCACCACCCGAGGACAAGACGAGCTCAGTGGACTGCGTGAGAGCTGGCACAGGTTCTCGCGGATCGCAGGAGCACTCATTGACGGAGAAAGTGAGGAACGATGACCAACGAGGCACTGTCCGCCTACCTGGACGAACTCGGAGGCGCCCTAGAACTTCGAGACGCACCGACTGCGCTCGTCGCCGACGTTCTGCGGCAAGTAGAGAGTCACACGAAGGACACCGGCGAAGACCCCTACGTCTCCTTCGGCAAGCCCGCCGACTACGCCAAGAACTTCACGCCGCACGCTCGAATGACGAGGTTCTGGCTCCTGATGGTGTCGACGGTCGTTCTGACCCTCGGCGGAGGATGGCTGCTCGTGAACGGGATTATCGGCATCGCGAGCGACCGGACGATGCTCTGGGGCCTCAGCCCCTGGTACGGGGTGATCGGCGGCGGCCTCACGATCATCGCGTGGATCGCAATGATGCTCCTCGCCAGCGGCAACCGGCGACGGTACACGCCGACCCCGTAGTTCCGGGATGGCGGGAACCAGGCGCCATCCCTGCGCGAGGGGGAGGCGTCCCCGTGGTCGTCCATGGCCCGGGGCCGCCCTGCGCTCGCCGCTCGAGCATCGCCAAGAAGGTATGCGCACCAGGCCCGGTGCCCTTCTCGACGGCACGCTCCCGCACGAGTCACAGCAGCGCGAGAACACTCTGCGCGATGGCGAAGATCGTGAGGCCGGCGAGCGCTCCGACGACCGTTCCGTTGATCCGGATGTACTGCAGGTCCCTCCCGACCTGGAGCTCGATCTTCTCGGTCGTCTCCTGCGCGTCCCACCGCTCGACGGTCTCCGTGATCACGCCGGCGATGTCGTGACGGTAATTCTGCACGACGTAGCCGACGGCATCCGCCACCCAGTGATCGACCTTCTCGGCCAGGATCGGATCGGCCAGGAGGCGTGCACCGACCTCGACGACCGCCGACTCGAGGCCGGCGCGCAGCTCGCTCGATGGGTCGGCGAGCGCCTCGACGAGGCTCTGCTTGACCGAGTCCCAGGCCTCCCCCGCGAACTCTCGCAACCGCGGACTGTCCAGCAGCTCCACCTTGAGCGTCTCGACCCGGGCGATCATGGGCTGATCGTGCTGCAGATCCTCGGCGAGCTCTGCGAGGTAGCGGTCGACGGCCCGACGCAGCGGATGCCACGGGTCCGACCGCACGGAGCGCACGAGCCCGAGCACCTCGCGATACGCCCTGTCGTCCACCATGCGGTCGACGAAGCCGGGCAGCCAGCGCGGCAAGCGCTCGGAGACGACACTGCCGAACGCCTCCGGATGGTCGACGAGCCACCCCTCCGCCTTGTCCAGGAGAACGTCGACCGCCGCCCGCTGCTGGCCGGCCGCCACGAGACGCGCACCGACCCGGCCGATCGCCGGCCCCCATTCCGGCTCGAACAGGTGGCGCCGCGCGAGCTTCTCGACCACGTCTTTGACGTCGTCGTCGCTCAGCAGTGTGAGCAGTCCTCGCGCGGCGACCGCGACCTCGGCTGTCAGACGGCGCGCGTTCTCGGGCGATGCGAGCCAGCCGCCGAGCCTGGCCGCGACGCCGACCGACTCGAGTTTGCCGCGCACGACATCGTCGGAGAGGAAGTTGGTCTCGACGAACTCGCCCAGGCTCGCCCCGATCTCGTCCTTGCGGTTCGGGATGATCGCGGTGTGCGGAATGCGCAGACCGAGCGGATAGCGGAAGAGCGCCGTCACCGCGAACCAATCGGCGATCGCACCGACCATGGCTCCCTCGGACGCCGCACGCACGTACTGCAACCACGGATAGCGGTCCTGCAGTGCGAACGAGACGGCGAAGACGACCGCGGCGAGAGCGAGCAGACCGGTGGCGATGCGCTTCATGCGCGTGAGCGCCACCCGACGGCGGGCGTCTGATGGGGAGGGGGCGCCGTGACCATCAGCCGGCCTCACTGTTCCCCGCCCCTCGGCATCCGACGCCACGGAGAGATCGAGCGACACGAACGGCCTCCTGACTGCTGCATGAACACGCACCGGCTTCGACCGTAACCCAGTCCGACCGGATCCGACAGCGCCGCTGCCTCTTGCGCGCGCGAGCCGCGCAGAGAAGACTCGGGGTCTATGGCACAAGGAGGTCATCATGGGCTCAGTCGCCCGCATCACACACATCAGCGCCCGGTCGGACGCCGGTTTCGACGACGCCATCCGCCTCGGCATCCACCGGGCCGGCGAGACGCTGCGCAACGTCCCCGGCGCCTGGGTCAAGGACCAGAAGGTCGAGGTGTCCGACGGCGCGATCAGCTCGTATCAGGTCGTGCTCGAGGTCACCTTCGTCCTCGACGACTAGGAAAGAAGCGGAGTCGCTCCTTTCACGAACTCCGCCCCCTTCACGAACGCTCCTTCACGAACTCAGACGATGCCGCGGTGGCGGATGCCCCAGCGCGCCGTCCACGTCTCTCCTGGCTGCACCCAGCGCAGCCCGGCGCCCGAGTTGAGCGCATCCGCCGGAGCGGTCATCGGTTCGACCGCTACCGCGAGGCGGGTGCCCGAATCGTCGTGTGCGGTGCCCCCGGGAAACGAACGCGGGGTGAAGACCTGCACGTAACGGAACTGCTCATCGCCCCAGACCGAGACCGACCGCCCGTCCGGCGCCGTGAGGCTGTGCTCGACGACACCGTCGACTACGAGCGACCCGCCGAAGCCGTCGTCGAGCCGTAGCCTGCCGACGGGCACGCCTCCGCGCAGATCGTATTCCGTGTCGTCGACCGGCGACTCGCCGACGGGATTCAGCCGTTCGTCGACATCGATGTGCGTCGCCGCCGAGAGCCGCAACACCAGTTCATCGACGGGGGTCTCGCCCAGACGGAGATAGGGGTGCGCTCCGAGCGCGACGGGCGCCGCGCCGTCTCCGGCATTCCGGATGCGGTGCGTCACCTCGAGCCCGTCGGCCGCGAGGCGGTACTCGACCTCGGTGTCGAGCAGGAAGCGATAGCCGGGCTGCGGGTAGACCGTCGCGCCGAGCCGCAGGGCTTCGACGCCCCGTTCGAGTTCGCGATACGGAGTGAAACGCAACAGTCCGTGAATGGCGTTGTGTCTGGCCGGCTCGGTGAGCGCGAGCTGCTGCGTCTCGCCGGCATGCTCCCAGACCCCGTCGCGCACGCGATTGGGCCAGGGTGCGAGCACGATGCCGGCGCCCATGGGCGGACTGTCCGTGACACGGAAAGGTTCGACCAGGTCTATGCCGTTGATGGAATATTCACGGATTCCGGCGGCGAGCTGAGTGATCACGGCTCGTGCATGCGCCCCTTCGGAGGTGAGGGCCAGCTCGTACTGATCGCCGGTGGGGGAGGTCATGGGTCCAGCCTAAAGTCGTCGGGCGGCGGTGTCGGGAGGCGGTCGCCCACGACGGTGAGCCCGGCCCCGCGCAGCTCGTCGAGGCGACGGGCGGATGCGGCGGCGTCCGTCACGAGCAGGTCGAACTCGTCGATCGACCCGATGCGTCCGAGATGAGTCTCTCCGAGTTTCGACGCATCCGCCACGATCACAGAACGCGCTGCCGCCTTCAGCATGCGTGCCTTGACCGCCGCCTCTGGGAGATTGACATTGGTGACCCCATGCTCGGCGTCGACGCCGTTGCATCCGATGAAGGCGACATCGGCGTGGATCCGATCGAGCACGAGATCGGCGAGCGGGTCGACGAGCGAATGCTGCAGGGGTCGCAGCGCGCCACCGGTCACGATCACGGTGAAGCGAGGGATCGCCGACTCGAGTTCGAGGGCGATGCTGAGGCCGTTCGTCACGACGACGAGCTCGTCGAGGTCGGCGCGTGCCTTGAGCGCACGGGCGACGGCGAGCGTGGTCGTGCCGACGTCGAGCAGCACGCTCTGGCCGCTCTTCACGAGTGATGCGGCGAGCTCTCCGATGTGTTGCTTAGGCCGAGCGGATGCCTCGAGCGCCTCCTCGAACGATGGCTCGCGCGCCGGCAGGCGATGCGCTCCGCCCCTGCGACCCGCGGCGTCGGCGGGAACCGCCCCACCGTGCACGCGCTCGGCGATCCCTTCGTCGACGAGCAGATCGAGGTCGGCACGGGCGGTCACGCCGCTCACGCCGAAGGCGTCGCTGAGCTCGCTGACGCGCACGAACCCGCGTTCCTCGAGCAGCGCGAGAATCTGCTCGCGGCGCAGACGGGGCGGCAATGCCTCGCGATCGTCCTTCTGCATGGGACAATCTTCGCTTAGTTTCTTTTACCTGGCAATTCAAAAGAGTTGGTTTCGCAATCGCAAGCCCGGTATCGTGGCTCTCGCCATGGAATCGAACCAGCTCGCCTACGACGCCGATCCGCGCATCCGCCGCCTCGAGCACACTCTCGCCGACGGCCGGCAGCTCATCTATTTTGATGACGCCGACACGCGGCTCTCCCCCGAACGCGCTCCCGATCTGCGCGAGCTCACCCCCCGCCCGGCGAACGCCATGATGCGTCAGGATGCCCTGACCGGCGAATGGGTGTCGATCGCGGCCGCCCGGCAGAGCCGCGTCTTCCTTCCGCCTGCCGACCTCGACCCGCTCGCACCGCAGTCGCCCGGGAACCCCTCGGAGATCCCGAGCCACTACGACGTCGCCGTGTTCGAGAACAAGTCACCGTCCTTCGGGCCGCTGCTGACCGATGGGACCGCGCCGCACGGGCTCGACGATCTCGACGGGATCGGCCTCGGACGCACACGCACCTCCGTCGGACGCTGCGAGGTCGTGTGCTTCAGCCCCGAGCACGAAGGCTCGTTCGGCACCCAGTCCGTCTCACGCGCACGCACGGTCATCGAGGCCTGGGCTCAGCGCACGGCTGCGCTCTCGTCGCTGCCCGGCGTCGAGCAGGTGTTCCCGTTCGAGAACCGCGGCGAGGCCATCGGGGTCACCCTGCATCATCCGCACGGTCAGATCTACTCTTACCCCTACATCACGCCGCGCACGCAGCGACTACTCGCTTCGATCGACCGCTATGGTCCCACCCTCTTCGGCGACATCCTCGCGAACGAACAGAGAGGCGAGCGCGTGGTCCTGCGCGGAGAGCACTGGACGGCGTTCGTACCGTTCGCTGCCCGCTGGCCCGTCGAGGTGCACCTGCTCCCGCATCGCCAGGTGCCCGACTTCGCCGGCACCTCGCTCGACGAGCGCGATGAGCTCGCCGTGCTCTACCTGCGTCTCCTGCGCGGAATCGATGCCCTCTACGACTCGCCCACCCCCTACATCGCCGCTTGGCATCAGGCGCCCCTGCACCGCGGACGCGACGATATTCGTCTCATGCTCCAGCTCACGAGCCCGCGCCGCGCGGTCGACAAGCTCAAGTACCTCGCCGGCTCCGAGGCGGCCATGGGCGCGTGGATCGGCGACGTCAGCCCCGAGCAGGCCGCGACGAGCATTCGCGCGGCCATCGAGCGGGTGGATGCCGCGAACCCGGCCGCCCCCGGCTGGACGGCCTCGTGCCAGGAGAACCAGCCTGTCACAGACCAGGCCGGCGCGAGCGACCCCGGCGAAGGGACGCCAGCATGACCGACATCCGCGACACCGTTCGCGACGAGTTCCTGCGCCGTTTCGGACACCGTCCGAGCGGGCTGTGGTCGGCCCCCGGGCGCGTCAACCTCATCGGCGAGCACACCGACTACAACGACGGCTACGCGTTTCCCTTCGCGATCGACCGGCGCACCGTGCTCGCGCTCCGCCAGCGCGACGACCGGGTGCTGCGGGTCGCGTCGTCGTTCGCGCCTGACGCCGTCGAGATCGCGATCGACGAGCTCTCCCCCGAGAGACTGAACGGCTGGTCGGCCTATCCGCTCGGCGTCGCCTGGGCTCTCGGCCAGCTCGGCGCAAGCCTGAGCTCCGTTCCCGGCGCCGATGTCTACATCGACTCCGAGGTTCCGATCGGGGCCGGCTTGTCATCGTCGGCCGCGATCGAGAGCGCCGTCGCGGTCGCCCTCGACGAGGTCTGGAGACTCGACCTCGACCGGCGCACCCTCGCCGAGGTCGGACAGCTCGCCGAGAACAGGGCCGTCGGCGCTCCCACCGGCATCATGGACCAGTCGGCGTCGCTGCTCGGACGGACCGACGCGGGCGTCTTCCTCGACTGTCGCAGCCTCGCCGCGGAGGTGATCCCGCTCGGCTTCGACGCCGCCGGCCTGCAAACGCTCATCGTCGACACCACGGTGAGCCACTCTCATGCGACCGGAGGATACGCCGCCCGTCGGGCCTCATGCGAGGCCGGCGCGCGCGCGCTCGGCGTTCCCGCGTTGCGAGACGTGCATCTCGGCGATCTCGAACGCGCACGCGCGGTGCTCGACGACGAGACCTTCAGACGGGTGCGCCATGTCGTCACCGAGAATCAACGGGTGCTCGACACCGTGCGCACACTGCGCGAGCACGGGCCGGCGGCGATCGGCGGACTGCTCGACGCCTCGCATGTCTCCATGCGCGACGACTTCGAGATCTCCTCCCCCGAGCTCGACCTCGCCGTCGAGACGGCACGTGAGAACGGGGCGATCGGTGCTCGGATGACGGGAGGCGGCTTCGGCGGCGCCGTCATCGCCCTCGTTCCGCGCGATCTCGTGCCAGCGGTGCGGGCGGCGATCGAGGCGGCGTTCTCGGCGGCGGGATTCGCCGTGCCGGAGCAGTTCACCGTGCGAGCGGCACAAGGCGCGACCCGCGAGCGGTAGCGTGCGGGCGGATTCCGCCCTGCCCGTCCGTCCGCCACCGCACCTGGGCCTGGGCCTGCCGACCTCGCGAGCGGAAGGCCTCGGCAATCCCGACCCGACGGCAGCACGCCCCGATGCCGCCGAGCGTGCCCGTCAGTCCGAATGGACCGCCGACGCCGAGCCGCCCGGCTCGACGGTCGTCGGCACGCCGCCCGTGATCCGCACGAGCTCGTCGAAGCTCGTCGGGAACACGCTGTGGGCGTGTCCCGCGGCGGCCCACACCACGTCGTAGTCGGCGAGCGCGATGTCGACGAGGGTGCGCACCGGCGCGGGATGCCCCAGCGGCGCGACCCCGCCGATCACCTGTCCGGTCGCGTTCTTCACGATCTCCTTGGAGGCACGCGCGACGGTACCGCCCAGCCGTTCGCCGAGCCAGGCGGTGTCGACGCGATGCGCACCGGAGGTGAGCACGAGCAGCGGCTCGCCATCGAGCGTGAAGACGAGCGAGTTCGCGATGGCGCCCACCTCGATTCCGAGCGCTTCCGCGGCGGCCTGGGCGGTCGTGGCGGCGGTGTCGAACCAGCGGATCTCGGGTTCGAGCCCGTGACCGGCGAGGGCGACCCGCACCCGATCGACCGCCGGATGATCAGTGTTCACCATGCTGAGATCCTAAGCCACGGGCGAATGCTCCCCGGCTGGATGCGTCGCTAGGCTGGCGATTATGAGCATCGACCCCTCCGCCCGCGTTCTCACTCTGCACGACATCCCCGCCCCGGATGTCGCGGACTCGGCCTTCGTCGCGGCCGGCGCCGTGCTCGTCGGCCGGGTGACCCTCGCCGAGGGCGCGAGCGTCTGGTACAACGCGGTCCTGCGCGCCGAGCAGGAGCCGATCACGATCGGCGAATCGTCCAATCTGCAGGACAACGTCTCGGCTCACGTCGACGCGGGGTTTCCCGTGACGGTCGGGCGCAATGTCTCGGTGGGGCACGGGGCCGTGCTGCACGGATGCACGATCGAGGACGACTGCCTCGTCGGCATGGCCTCGACGGTGCTGAACGGTGCGGTCGTCGGCGCAGGCTCGCTCGTGGCGGCAGGAGCGGTCCTGCTCGAGGGAACGGTCGTCCCGCCGGGATCGCTCGTCGCCGGGGTGCCCGCGAAGGTGCGTCGCGCACTCACAGACGAGGAGCGCGTTGGCATCCGGAACAATGCGGAGTCATATCTGCGGCTCGCCGAGTTGCACGCGACCACGGTCGACTGAAGACCACGGTCGGCTGAAGACCACGGTCGGCCAGTGGCATCTCGTCGTCCGGCGGCATCGCATCCCGCCTCGAGCCCTTTCGACGATTCGTCGCCCTCTACGACCAGAAGTCTGAGGGAGGGAGCAGCAACTATCGCTCGCCATCTCCCGCAGGACCGCCCGAAGCTAGTTCGGTTCTTTCTCTTCGTCGGAATGGACGGTCGCCTTCACGCTCAGGATTGCGAAGACAATCGATCCGACTAAGGCGAGTCCGATCATGACCGTCGTCTTCATGAAGGCGGTGATGCTGTAATCGATCAACAGGAGAAAACAACCGACGGCAGCCAATCCATACAACGAGAGTGCGATGCGCGACGACGGGCGAAGGCAACTGATGGCCCGGAGGGGGCTCGCATCCCTCGGGCCGGCGGGCGTTGACTTCGACAGGCTCGATCAGCGGGGTCGCTATCGGAGATGCGGGATGCGCTCGGTCGGCGCGTATGCGCTCGGTCGGCAGGGCTCTATCAGTGGGCACAATCGGCTGAGGAAGCCCACTCAGTGGGGCCGGTCCGGCGTCGGACCACCACTAATGTCGGATCACTATTAAGTCGGATCACTATTAATGGGTCACTATTAATACAGTGAACGCTGTACTATGGGGTCGTGCCCATCACCGATTCCCGCCTCGACGTCATGAACCGTCTCGGTCGCGCCATGGCGGATCCCACTCGCTCCCGCATCCTCATGGCGCTGCTCGACGAACCCGGCTATCCCTCGGAACTCGCGGATGCGCTCGCCCTCACTCGTCAGAACGTCTCGAACCATCTCGCCTGCCTGCGGGATTGCGGCATCGTGGTAACCGAACATGCCGGTCGGCAGACCCGCTACGAGATCTCGGACCCGCACATCTCGAATGCGCTCACCACGCTTCTCGAGGTCGTGCTCACGGTCGAGGAGTCCGGCTCCTGCCTCGACGAGGCGTGCGCCGTCGCCGGCTGCTGCGACGCCCCGTGAACGAGCAACGGTCCGGCAACACACCGGTGGACAGACCGACAGACACGCCGACTCAGCCCCCGGCGAGCGTGCTCACCACGGAACGGCGCACCCAGTTGCACCGGCGCGTGCGTTGGATCGTCTCGATCACGATCGCCTACAACCTCATCGAAGCGGTCGTGGCCATCGCAGCCGGTGGCGCGGCATCCTCATCCGCGCTGATCGGCTTCGGGCTGGACTCGCTCATCGAAGTGGCCTCGGCCGTCGCCGTCGCCTGGCAGTTCTCCCGCACGGATCCAGAGCGCTACGAACAGGCCACCCTACGCGCGATCTCGCTCGCGTTCTTCGCCCTCGCCGCCTACCTCGCCGCTAATGCGGCGCTCACGCTCTCAGGGGCCCTCACGCCGGAGCACAGTCCGATCGGAATCGCGTTGACCGCGCTGAGCGTCGTCATCATGCCGCTGCTGTCGTGGTTCGAACGTCACACGGGCCGAGAGCTCGGCTCGGCAACCGTCGTCGCCGACTCGAAGCAGACGTTGCTCTGCGGCTACCTCTCCGTCGCGGTGCTGCTCGGGCTGCTGCTGAACTCGCTGTTCGGCTGGGCCTTCGCCGATGCGGTCGCGGCACTGGTCATCGCGGTCTTCGCCGTGCGCGAGGGCGTCGAGGCCTGGCGTGGCGACAGCTGCGCCACCCCCGCCGGCATCCTGCTCGAAGACGATGAGCGTGAACACGCGCACCACGGACAGCACTAAGTGTGTCTTCCGGCTCGGCACCGGCTGTGCGGGGTGCCTTCCGATGGTCCGCGGCGTTGTCGCCGGGGCCGATGGCTCCACCATCGGCCCCTCTTCCGCCGTGCATCCCACCGGAATCCGCTCGCCTTCGGCACAGAGTCGGGATGAGCATCCTAGCCGCGCAGTCGACGCTCCGCCGCGATCACGACATTGCTCAGCAGCATGGCCCGCGTCATCGGCCCGACGCCGCCGGGGTTCGGCGAGAGGTGCCCGGCGACGGATGCCACCTCCGGATGCACGTCGCCGGTGAGCCTGCTCTTGCCAGTCTCCTCGTCCTGCACCCGGGTGATGCCGACGTCGAGCACAGCCGCACCGGGCTTGATCCAGCCGGCCTGAATGAGGTGCGGAACGCCGACGGCGGCGACCACGATGTCGGCCCGGCGCACCTCTGCGGCGAGATCGACCGTTCGCGAGTGGGTCAGTGTGACCGTCGCGTCGATTCCCTTGCGCGTGAACAGCAGTCCGAGCGGCCGGCCGACCGTCAGGCCTCGGCCGACGACGACGACGTGGCGTCCGCGCATCGGCACCTCGTAACGGTGCAGCAACTCGACGATCCCGGCCGGCGTGCACGGCAACGGCGAGTCCATGGCGCCTTCGACTCCGAGCACGAGGCGACCGAGGTTCGTCGGGTGCAGCCCGTCCGCGTCCTTCGCGGGGTCGATGAGCTCGAGCATCGCGTTCTCGTTGTGGCCCGCCGGCAGCGGCAACTGGATGATGTAACCGGTCACCTCCTGCGCCCGGTTGAGATCGGCGATCGCCGCACGCACGTCGGCGGAGGTCGCCGACGACGGCAGATCGATGCGGATCGATTCGATGCCGACCTCTGCGCAGTCGCGGTGCTTGCCCGCGACATAACTGCGCGAGCCGGGATCGTCGCCGACGAGCAGCGTTCCCAGCCCCGGAACGATCCCCTGCGAGCGGAGCGCCCCGATCCGGTCGGCGAGCTCGCTCTTGATCGCGGATGCCGTGGCGATCCCGTCGAGTGTGATGGCCGTCATGAGTCAAACCTTTCTTTGCGTCCCATGATCCTCGTCCTTTCGCCGCCCCGTATCCCGTTGCGGAGACTCACCCGATATGCGCCGTCCTGGATCGAGGACGATGCGCTGCCGGGGCCCACAACGGCATACGATGCCGCAGACGACGAGGAGGACAGGCGGTTGGCCGGATGGATGCCCGGCCGGGGAGCGGAGACTACTGCTGCAATCCGGGGTAGAGCGGGAATGCCTCGGTGAGGGCCTTGACGCGCGTGCGCAGCGCCACGATATCCGCACCGGGCTTGAGGGTCTCGGCGACGACGTCGGCCACGATCGCGAACTCCTCGTCGCCGAAGCCGCGGGTGGCGAGCGCCGGTGTGCCGATGCGCAGACCCGAGGTGACCATCGGCGGGCGGGGGTCGAAGGGCACCGCGTTGCGGTTGACCGTGATGTTCACCTCGTGCAACGCGTCTTCGGCCTGCTGTCCGTCGATCGGAGAGTTGCGCAGGTCGGCGAGCACAAGGTGCACGTCGGTGCCACCCGTGAGCACGTCGACGCCCGCGGCACGCGAGTCGTCGGCGGTGAGACGCTCGGCGAGGATGCGGGCTCCGCGCAGGGTGCGCTCCTGACGGTCCTTGAACTCGGGCGACGCGGCGATCTTGAAGGCGGTCGCCTTGGCTGCGATGACGTGCATGAGCGGGCCACCCTGCTGGCCGGGGAAGACATTCGAGTTGAGCTTCTTGGCGAGTTCCGTGTCGCGGGAGACGATGAGACCGGAGCGGGGACCTGACAACGTCTTGTGCACGGTCGTCGACACGACGTCGGCGAGGGGGACCGGGCTCGGGTGCAGACCCGCGGCTACGAGACCGGCGAAGTGCGCCATGTCGACCCAGAGTTTGGCACCGACCTCGTCGGCGATCGCGCGGAAGGCCGCGAAGTCCAGGTGGCGCGGGTAGGCCGACCAGCCGGCGATGATCACCTGCGGCTTGTGCTCGAGCGCCTTGTCGCGCACGACATCCATGTCGACGAGAAAGGTCTCGGGATGAACGCCGTATGACACGGCGTTGTAGAGCTTGCCCGAGAAGTTGAGCTTCATGCCGTGGGTGAGGTGGCCGCCGTGGGCGAGCTCGAGGCCGAGGATGGTGTCGCCGGGGTTCGCGATGGCGGAGAGCACGGCGGCGTTCGCCGTCGCGCCCGAGTGCGGTTGGACGTTGGCGTACTCGGCGCCGAAGAGGCTCTTGGCTCGCTCGATCGCGAGGGACTCGGCCACGTCGACGAACTCGCATCCGCCGTAGTACCTGCGACCGGGGTAACCCTCCGCGTACTTGTTGGTCAGCACGGAGCCCTGCGACTGCAGCACCGAGCGCGGCACGAAGTTCTCGCTCGCGATCATCTCGAGATAGTCGCGCTGGCGGCCGAGCTCCTGTTCGAGCACGGCGGCGATCTCGGGGTCGACGACCTCGAGCGGTTCGTTGAAGGTGGAGGGAAGGCGGTCAGACACTGGCGACTCCTGCGTGAAGGGTTCGGACATGAACGGTGGACGAGCGGATGCTTGCAGCACGCCCCGCAGCTTCTGCGAGGCGGTTCGTCGTGGCCCAGGCGTGCGGCCACTAACCGTGTCAGTCGCTCCCCGATGGTGACCCATCCGACGCCAGTTGCGACTTGCTCAGCTTAGTCGCTGCCCGCCGCTTCCTTCCACCCTTGCTCCGCAGTAAGGATCCTTGCCGTGGTCGGCGGGGTTCGGCGGCGAAGCCGGCACCTCGCGGTGCGGAGCAATGCCGGACGCATCCCTCCCGGTGATCATGTGGCCCGACACGCCCCTCTTGCGGTAGACCGTTTCGCCCTCGTCGAGCCGATCGAGAGCATCCTCGTACGCATCGCCGACTGTCAGCCGTTCGAGAACGCGCTCGTCGTCTGGGAGTCCGCACAGAACAAGGGACTCGCCAGTCCCGACTACCTGGCACGGCTTCCGCTGCGCACAGAGAGCTCGAAGCGCGTGCGGCGCGCGAGTTTTCCAGCCTGTCCGACTCGGGGATCGAAACGATCCCCGTCACACGACTGGCCCGTCTCGGCATCACCGTGCGTCAGCAAGTCGTCATCGACGGCCATCGCGTCGACGGACTCATCGGGGATCGTCTTGTGCTTCAGATCGACGGGTTCGACTACCATTCCGAGCCAGCACAGCGACGTCGCGATCTACGCGACGACCGGCGTCTGGTGCTGCGCGGATACACCGTCTTCCGCTACGACTACAAGCAGATCCTGTTCGAGTGGAAGACCGTCGAGGCAGAGGTGCTCGGCGCGATCGCCCAGGGCTTGCATCGCGCTGCCTGATCCCCGGCTTCCCTGTGCCGGCGCCCACCCAGCGCCCTGGTCGGAGAGTACACCGCCGGAGTGGAGGCCTTCGTAACGACAGGAGGCCACTTTCCTCGGAATCCACCTCCGTTGCACGCGAAGGCCTCCGCTCCGGTGGGTGGAGTCGTGCGATTACTGGGCGATACAGATTATGCGCGAGACAGAGGGACCGGATCCCTACTTGACACTGCCTGCCGTGAGGCCGCCGACGAGACGCTTCTCGATGAGCATGAACAGGATCACCACGGGGATGATCGCCACGACCGAGACCCCGAAGACGTACTGCCAACTCGTCTCGTACTGGCCGACGAACTTGGTCAGCGCCACCGAGAGCGGCTGATTGCCCGCGGTCGAGAGAATGATGAGCGACGCCGCGAACTCGTTCCAGCATGCGACGAAGGTGAAGACAATCGCGGTGACGATACCTGGCCACACGAGCGGCAGGTTGATCGTGAACAGCACCGTGAACCGACCGGCGCCGTCGATCTGCGCGGCCTCGTCGATCTCTTTCGGCACCCCAGCGAAGAAGCTGTGCATGATCCACACCGCGAACGACAGGTTGAAGGCCGCGTTGACGAGGATCATCGCCAGCCAGGTGTCTGCGAGGTTGAGCGCGATGAATTCCCGGAACAGCCCCGAGGTGAGCACGGCGGGCTGCAGCATCTGGGTCACGATCACGAGGAACAGGAACACCATGCGCCCGGGGAATCTGAACCGCGCCGTGTAGTAGGCGGCGGGGAGCGCCACGAGCAGCACGAGCAGGGTCGCGAACACCGAGATCACGATCGTCGAGATCATGTTCTGCGGCAGTGGCGTCTCAGGGGTCGACCACATGGTGACGTAGTTCTCCCAGCGCCATTCCGTGGGGAAGTATGTGGGATTCACCGAGCGGATCTCAGACTTCGTCTTCACCGAGCCGAAGAACATGATCGTGTACGGCAGGATGAAGACGAGAAGTACGATCAAGCCCGCAGCCATGCGCAGGATGACGCGGCCGACGGGGACCTGGTCTTGGGTGTAGCGCTTGTTGCGCCGCACCGGCGGCTTGATGGTCTCGAAAGCGGGAGCGGTGACAGCCATATCAAACCTCCCTCATCGGCTTGACGACCCTGAGGTAGATCGCGACGATCACGATCACGATCACGAAGGCAACGACGCTGAGCGCACTCGCAACGTCGACCTTGTGCTGATTCTGGATGTACTTGAAGATCAACGTCATGATCGTGTCGGCGTCGTAGCCGGGTATCGACCCCGTCATGGTCTTCAGGATCGGCAGCGAATTGAAGACGTTGATGATGTTGATGATGATGGCGACGGAGAGTGCCCCCCGCAGCTGCGGCAGGATCACGCCGAAATAGCTGCGGACCGGGCCAGCCCCGTCCATCTTCGCCGCCTCGAGCACCTCGGCCGGCACCGTCTGCAGGCCGGCGAGGATCGTATAGCTCGTGAAGGGCAGCGACACGAAGACCGCGATAACGATCGACCATATGAAGGCGGTGTCGGCGTGCTTTGTCCAGCCGTAGCCCTCCGGTGTATCGATGAGGCCGATGTCGACGAGGAACTTGTTGATGACGCCGAAGTACGGTTCGAGGCCGTAGTAGACGACGAGCGTCGTCATGACGACGCTCGCGGCCCAGGGGATGATGACCGCGAGGCGCACGAGCTGGCGGCCGGGGAACGCCTTGTTGAGAATCTGGGCGAGGCCGAGCGAGATCACGACGGTGAGCACGACGACCGCGACGACCCACACGATCGTGCGCACGAAGATCGGCCAGAAAGAGGGGAACGAGAAGAGCTCGACATAGTTGTCGATTCCTACGGAGCCCTGGTCGATACCGCTCAGGCTGATCTTGCGGGTCGAGTTGAAGAACATCACGACGGCGGGGTACAGGACGACGCCGAGGATCAGGAGGAGGGCCGGGGCGATCCAGGGGAGTGCGTGGAGCACGTCCTTGCCGCTCGTGCCGGCCCCACGGCGGGGGCGGCCTGTGGCCGTCCCCGCCGTGGTCGATGATGTGTCGACGATAGTGCTCATGTTCACGGAATCACCGATGCCTTGTCGTGATGGGTGGGACTATCCCGCGTCAGCCTGAGCCTGGATCTCCTTGAGCACCTCGGCCGGGGCCTTGCCCTGTGCGATCTGGCCCATGAGGCTCTTGAACGCGGCGTTGGTGGCATCCCACTTCGGGTTGGTGCTCGGGTAGAACTTGGCACTCGGCAGCAGATCGAGGAACGGCTTGAGCGCCTCCTCGCCGCCGAGAGCCTCGGAGCCCGACTTCGTGGTGGGCAGGAAGCCCTCGGTCTGCACCCACGGAACGTAGACATCCGAGGTGTAGTAGTAGTCGAGGAACTTGGTGATGGCTTCTTTCTTGGTGTCGTCGTTCTTGAACGCCATCAGGTGGTCGGCGACACCGAGTGCGACGGGGCTGCCGTCGGGAGTCGGCATCGAGACGATCTCATACTTCAGCGCCGGGTTGTTCTCGGCGATCTGGCCGACGGTCGGCGGGAGGCCGACCTGCATGCCGATCTTGCCCTGCACGAAGATGTCCATGAGCGGGCTGCGGTTGGTCGCGCCGGCGTCTGCCTGGGTCGCACCCTCGGTGATCATCTGCTGCATGAACGTTGCGGCCTTGAGATTCTCGGGAACACCGTCGATCGTGATCTTCTTCTCGTCGCCGAAGGTTCCGCCTGCGCCGAAGAACCACATGGCGCTTTCGGCCTGCGCCTCCTCAGATCCGAGCGGCATGCCGTAGCCGGCGATGCCGTTGCCGAGAGCCGAGATCTTCTTGGCCGTGTCGAGCAGTTCGTCCCACGTCTTTGGCGCGGCGGCGACGCCAGCCTGCGCGAGCAGATCGGTGTTCACGAATAGCGCCCGAGCGGAGGCGATGAGCGGGGCGCCGTATTGCACGCCATCGACCGAGGACGCCTCGACGAACGACTCCTGGAAGTCGGCGAGGGTGCCGGATGACACGACGTCCTCGATCGGGTAGAGCAGATCGTCGGCCGCGAAGCCTGCGAAAGGGCCGCCGTTCATGATGTCTGGGGCCTGGTTGCCCTGGATCTTGGTGGTGACGACGTCGTTGAGGTTGTCCCACGACTGGACCTCGAGGTTGACCGTGATGTCGGGGTTCTCTTTCTCGAAGCCTGTGATGACTTCCTCCCACAGGCCCTGGGTCTTGTCCGAATAGCTGGGAACGAGCAGGTTCAGCGTGGTGCCGGATCCGCTGGCATCGCCGCCGGATCCACCGCCGAAACCGCAGGACGCGAGCGTCATGGTTGCAAGGGCCGCGGTCGCGACCATCGCACCGATGCGCAGAGACTTCTTCATAGTGCTTCCTCACTCTCGTTAGGGGCGCCCGTCGCCGAAGCTGCCTCACGCGACGGCGCGTGTGGCATCGACCCCCTCCACGACACCGCCGTGAATGGTGATTGATGACCATTTCATCGAAAGAACAATCATGTTCGTTCGTCGATGATCGGAATCATGACGCGAATCGAGCCCCGCGTCAATACAAGCGGCGAATCGTTATCAGGAGTTTATTAACCGTCCTAACAAATCACCAAGATCAGAGCTTTCTCAACTTTTAGTCGTCGATGTGATTACTAGACAGCTATTACGCTCATAAGTAATCATTGTCAGATCAAGCATCATCGTTGCCGTCCGTAACCGTGTTGCCCGAACCGAGGAGTCTCCATGTCTGAGAGCCAGACACCTGCCGCCACAACCGCTATCGGCGCCGAGCACATGGCGATCGAACTCGCATCGCAACCGGATGTCTGGGCGCGCGCCATCGCTCTCAGCGACGAATTCGACTGCCTCCCTGCCACGGGCGAGAAAGTCGCGATCATCGGCTGCGGCACCTCCTGGTTCATGGCACAGTCCTATGCGACGCTGCGTGAGAGGGGCGGACACGGCGTCACAGACGCCTTCGCGGCCTCCGAGGCGTTCGTCGGCCGCGATTACGACACGATCATCGCGCTCACCCGTTCCGGCACGACGACGGAGGTGCTCGAACTGCTGCGCGCCGACGGCGGCAGGACCCGCACCGTCGGCATCGTCGGCGACCCGGAGACCCCGCTCGTCGACCTCGTCGACGAGGTCGTCGCGCTCCCCTTCGCCGACGAGCGCTCGGTCGTGCAGACCCGCTTCGCGACGACGGCACTCGCCTTCCTGCGCGCGTCCCTCGGCGAAGACCTGAGTCGGGCGATCGCGGATGCCCGATCCGCCGTGGCCGAAGACCTCGACGACGAGCTCGTCGCCGCGGAGCAGTACACCTTCCTCGGCCGCGGCTGGACCATCGGTCTCGCGCACGAGGCCGGGCTCAAGATGCGCGAGGCCTCACAGTCGTGGACGGAATCGTACCCGGCCATGGAATACCGGCATGGACCCATCTCGATCGCGGCACCGAACCGTGTGACGTGGATGTTCGGAGAGGCTCCCGCCGGACTCGAGCAGGACGTGACCGCGACCGGAGCACGTTTCGTCACGAGCGACCTCGACCCCCTCGCCGATCTCATCCGCGCCCAGAAGCTCGCGCTTCTGCGCGCTCGCGCCAAGGGCCTCGATGCGGACGAGCCCCGCAATCTGACCCGCTCGGTGATCCTGTCCTCGTGAGCATCCGGCCGGAGCACAGGCAAGCGTCGCCCGTCGGCGTCGGCGAAACCGTCGTCGCCTTCGACGTCGGCGGCACAGATATGAAGTCGGCGTTGTTCGACACGCACGGCACCCTGCTCGGTCTGCGCAGAACCTCGACGCCGCTTTCGGGAGAGCACACCGCTGAGGCCGTGCTCGATCGCGTCGCCGAGATCACCGCTGACTACGCCCGCGAGTTTCCTGGCGTCGTGCCGCGGGCCGCCGGGCTGCTCGTGCCCGGTCTCGTCGACGACGACCGCGGAATCGGCGTGCTCGCGAGCAACCTCGGCTGGCGCGACGTGCCGTTCAAGCGTCTCGCAGAAGAGCGGCTCGGCGTACCCGTCGCCTTCAGCCACGACGTGCGCGGCGCCGGGGAGGCGGAGTTTCGCCTCGGAGCCGCCCGCCCGTTCACCGACGTCGCGATCATGGTCATCGGAACGGGCATCGCCGGCGCGATCTTCGTCGATGGACACCCGCACCTGGCCGGCGGTTTCGCCGGCGAGATCGGGCACTCGATCGTGATTCCTGACGGCCCGCTCTGCGCTTGCGGTGGGCGCGGGCACCTCGAGGCGATCGCATCGGCCGGCGCGATCGCGCGTCGCTACAACGAGCGCACCGGCCTGGCGGTCGACGGCTCCCGCGACGTGCTCGCACGTGCCCAGGCGGGCGACGAGATCGCCGGAGCCGTGTGGCGAGAGGCCATCGAGGCGCTTGCGCTCAGTATCAGCCAGCTCGTCGCGCTGCTCGCACCGGACGCCGTCGTGATCGGAGGGGGCCTCGCGCAAGCCGGACCGGCGTTGTTCGATCCGCTCATCGCGGAACTCGAGCGTCTGCTCACCTTCCATCGGCGTCCCCGGCTGGTGCCGGCCCAGATCGGCGAGAACGCCGGCCTCATCGGCGCAGCCCTCCGCGCCCGCGACCTCGTCGTCAACGGTGCGCCCGCAGACCGACCGGTGGCATCGTGATCGTCACCGTGACGCCCAACCCGGCCGTCGACATGACCTGGCGGGTGCCGCGGATCGAACTCGGCGACAGCCATCGCGTGCCTTCGGGAGTCGTCCGGGCAGGCGGCAAGGGCCTCAACGTGGCCCGCGTCGTGCACGGCGAAGGGCGCGCCGTGCTCGCGATCACCACGGTCGGTGGACCGACGGGCGCGGAGCTTGCGGCCGAACTCACGGAGAGCGGTCTCCCCCACCGTCTCGTCCCCGTCGCAGCTCCGACCCGCCGATCGATCGCGCTCTACGACGACGCCCATGACGAGACCACGATCTTCAACGAGCTCGGCGAGAATCCCGGCGCCGAGGAATGGCAGACGCTGACAGGCGCCGTGGCCGCTTCGCTCACCGACGCCCGGTGCCTCGTCGGCTCAGGGAGTCTTCCGCACGGCGCCTCGACGGACTTCTATCCGACGCTCGTCCGTCTCGCCTCCGAGCGCGGCATCCCGAGCATCGTCGACACCTCGGGTCCGGGCCTCATCGAAGCGGCCCGTGCCGGTGCTTCTCTGCTCAAACCCAACCGCCACGAGCTCGTCGATGCGACCGGCGACGACGATCCCATTCGAGCCGCCAGGACGCTGCTCTCCCTCGGCGCAGGACTCGTACTGCTCTCTCTCGGCGTCGACGGCATGGTCGCGATCTCGACGGACGACCAGAGCAGGGTCATCCGCGCCCGCTTGCCGCACCCGCTCCACGGCAACCCGACAGGGGCGGGCGACGCGGCCGTCGCGGCGTCGGCTGTCGCCATCGCGGACGGCGTCACCGACCCCGAGCAGCTCCTGCGCGCAGCGACCGCCTGGTCGGCGGCGGCCGTGCTCATGCCCCTGGCTGGAGAGATCTCTCCGACCCATCCGGAACTGGCGGAACGACTCGTCGTCGAACACGACACCCCACCTATGCCGCCCGCAACCGGCTCTGGGGCCGCTCCGAGACCCGATCAGCCGTCGCCCGCAACCAAATCGCCCGCAACCAAGGAGTCCTGATGCCGCTCAACCCGACCCGTGACCTCATGCTGTCCGCCACGACAGCCGGAGTCGGCATCGGCGCGTTCAATGTGATCCACCTCGAGACCGCCGAGGCGCTCGTCGCCGGCGCGGAGGCGGCCGGTCTGTCCGTCATCCTGCAGATCTCGCAGAACTGCGCCAGCTACCACGGCGGCCTCGAACCGATCGCCGTCGCGACGCTCGCGGTCGCCCGTGCGGCGTCCGTGCCCGTCGCCGTGCATCTCGACCACGCGGAGGACGAAGGGCTCGCCTACCAGGCCATCGACCTCGGCTTCGGCTCGGTCATGTACGACGGGGCGCACCTCGACTACGCCGAGAACGTCGCCGTCACAGCCAGGGTGGTCGAGCGGGCGCACGCGGCGAACGTCTACGTCGAAGCCGAGCTGGGCAAGGTCGGCGGCAAGGATGGCGCGCATACTCCCGGCGTGCGCACCGACCCCGCCGAGGCCGTCGCCTTCGTGGCCGCGACCGGAGTCGACGCCCTCGCCGTCGCCGTCGGATCCTCCCACGCGATGACCGAGCGCTCGGCCGCCCTCGATGCTGAGCTCATCGCCCGCCTCCACGCGGCGCTCGACGTGCCGCTCGTCCTGCACGGCTCCTCCGGCGCCTCCGACGCACAGATCACCGCGGCCATCCGCGCCGGGATGACGAAGATCAACGTCTCCACGCACCTCAACGGCTTCTTCACCAGCGCGATCCGCGACTACCTCGACGCGAATCCCGCCGTCGTAGACTCTCGCAGATACCTCGCCGTCGGGCGCAGGGCCGTCGCAGAAGAGGCCGCGCGACTGCTCTCGCTCTTCGCACTCCATGGCTCAGGGCTCCGCAACACCGAACACCGCAGCGCAGAGGAGACCGGATGAACCGCACCGAACGGCTCAACGCAGTGCTTGAACTGCTGGTCGAGACCGGTAAGGTCGAGGTCGACGAGATCGTGTCGAAACTCAAGGTGTCTCCGGCTACCGCACGCCGCGATCTCGACATGCTGTCGGAACAGCAACTGCTCACGCGCACACGAGGCGGCGCCGTGGGGCAGACCGTCGCCTACGACCTGCCGTTGCGCTACAAGCACCAGCAGAACGCAGAGCAGAAGCACCGGATAGCGACCGCCGCGAGCGCGCTCGTTCCCCGCGGAGCCGTGATCGGACTGTGCGGAGGCACGACGTCGACGTCGATCGCCACCGTGCTCGGCTCGCGTGCCGACATCATGGAGGCGGGTCCGCACGCCAACCTCACCGTCGTGACCAACGCCATCAACATCGCCGCTCAGCTCGCCATGCGCTCGCAGATCAAGACCGTCGTCACCGGCGGCGTCGTGCACTCACGCTCCTACGAACTTGTCGGCAGCTACACTGATGTCGTGCTCAACAGCATCACGCTCGACCTCGCCTTCATCGGCGTGAACGGCATCGACCCCGTCGTCGGACCGACCGCGCACGACGAGCGCGAGGCGAGTGTCAACAAGCTCATGGCGACCCGCGCCGCCCGCGCGGTGCTCGTCGCAGACTCGAGCAAGATCGGCAAGAAGGCCTTCGCGACGATGGGCAACGCCCGGCTCTTCGGAACGCTCATCACCGACTCCGGGATCACCGAGCAGCAGCGGGCCGAACTCACAGAGCACGGTTACGAGGTGATCGTCGCCTGATGGGGGTCGCAACCGCAATCATTCATTCGGCCCGGCTGGTATCGGGGGGAGTCGTGACCGCCTCCGGCTGGGTCGCCTTCGACGGTCGCACGGTGCTCGCCACCGGCTCCGACGACTCCTGGCTCGTCCACCGAGGCGATGCCACGTCGGTCACGGACGCCTCCGGCCGATGGCTCTCACCCGGCTTCGTCGACATCCACTGCCACGGAGCAGGCGGCGCCTCCTTCGACGATGGCGCCGAGGCGATCACGACGGCCCTTGCTGTGCATCGCGCACACGGCACGACCCGCTCGGTGATCTCGCTCGTCACCGGCACCCAGGAGCGCCTCGAGCATGGTCTGAGCGTCGTCGCCGCACTCGCCGCCGAGGACGAGCTCGTGCTCGGCAGCCACCTGGAGGGCCCTTTCCTCGACAGAGAGTTCCGGGGCGCTCACGACGAGACGCTGCTACGAACGGCGGATCGCACCTCTATCGACCGGCTGCTCGCGGCCGCGGCGGGCACGCTGCGCCAGGTGACGCTCGCACCGGAGCTCCCAGGGGCCGCCGAGGCGATCGCGACCTTCACCGGCTCCGGCATCGTCGTGGCCGTCGGGCACACCGCGGCCGACTACGAGCAGACACTGGCGGCTTTCGACGCGGGCGCATCTATCCTGACGCATGCCTTCAACGGCATGCGGGGCATCCACCATCGTGCGCCGGGGCCGGTCGCCGCCGCGACGCACTCGCCTGGGGTCACACTCGAGGTGATCAACGACGGGGTGCACGTGCACCACGAGGTCGTACGGATCGCCTTCGCGTCCGCCCCCCGCCGGGTCGCGCTCGTGACCGACGCGATGGCTGCGGCCGGGGCATCCGACGGACACTACATTCTCGGAACACTCGGCGTCACCGTGCGCGACGGGATCGCCCGGCTCGACCTCGGGGGCTCGATCGCGGGATCGACGCTCACGCTCGACATCGCCCTGCGGCGAGCCGTCGACGCAGGAATCTCCGTGGCCGATGCGGTCGCCGCCGCCACGGAGGTTCCCGCGGCCGCTATCGGGCGTGGACACGAACTGGGGCAGCTCGCACCCGGCTACGCGGCGGACGCCGTCCTGCTCGACGACGACTTCACCGTGTGCGCCGTCTGGGCCGCCGGTCGCCAGCTGCACTCGTCGGCCGGCTGACCCCTGGCAGACCCCACTCCCGATCGACAGAGAGCCGGGGGGTCGGATGTCCCCCCGCGGCATCCGATCCCCCGCGGCTCCTGCCCTCCCGCCACCGCATCTCTACGTACCCCCGGCGGGTCGGGCTCGCCTGTCCCGTCCTCGGTTCGGGTCAGGCCTTCCGTGCGTCTATGTCCCTGATCACGCACGAAGGTCTTCGCCCCAACTCGGGCTGCGAACGCCGGTATCTCGGCTGACGCAACCAGATCGAGGCCGCGAGGAGGAGCACGGATGCCGCGCCGAGCGCGACGGCGAGCGCCGACCACAGTGCGATGTCCATCGTTCCCTCCCCTCCTTCACCTCAAGAGACGGCTTCGCCCACCGTTCATGACGGCGATCCCCGAACTTTTTTCGGAGTTGCGACGCCCCCGAAGACGATGGACAATTTCGCAGAGACCGCGTCATGAATCCCGATGTCGCCGGTCTCTTAATGAGTGGATCATTGCGCACACATCGCAACGGTCCGCCCATCCGACACCCGACGATTCCGCCCCGACATCGCCCGACTGTCAGGCGCGTGCAGCCATAGAGGAGATCGATCATGCCGACCATCGTGCCGTCGCGTGTCGCCGACCTCCCTGACACCGTGCTCATCGAACAGTCGAGAAACGGCGGTTCTGAGGCGTTCGCCGAACTCTGGCGGCGCCACGCCGCCGCTGGCCGCACCGTCGCCCGGTCGTTCACCTCGAGCCTCGATCCCGACGACCTGGTCGCCGAGGCCTTCACCCGCATCTACACACTGCTGCAGTCGGGGCGTGGCCCCACCGGGGCGTTCCGGCCCTATCTGTTCACGACGATCAGGAACACCGCCTCGAGCTGGGGCAAAGCACGTCGCGAAACCTCGATGGACAACCTCGAGTCGTTCGAAGACCCCGGCACGAGCGAAGACGCAAGCATCGAAGCCCTTGACAAGAGCCTGACAGCCACAGCCTTCCGTTCCCTCCCGACGCGCTGGCAGGAGGCGCTCTGGTACAGCGAGGTCGAGGGCATGACACCCCAACAGATCGCTCCACTGCTCGCCATGTCGGCGAACAGTGTCTCGGCGCTCTGCTATCGCGCCAGGGAGGGTCTGCGTCAGGCCTGGATCCAGGCGCACCTGAACTCCACCGCGACGGCGCCTGAGTGCCGATGGACGATCGAGCGCCTCGGTGCGTACACACGCGGCAGCCTCGGCCAACGCGACGTCAGGCGCGTCGACGAACACCTCGACAACTGTGCCAAGTGCGCGATCGTGGCGGCCGAGGCGCGGGAGACGGGCTCGCGACTCGCGCTCGTGCTGCTGCCCCTCGCCGCCGGCATCGGAGCCGCCTCCGCCTACACGAGCTGGCTGCAGTCCGGAGCGCATGGCGCAGACCATGCACTCGGCGCGGTCGCAGCGGCGAGCATGCCCGCCACCATCACCTCTGGCGGCACGAGTTCTGGCGGCAGCGGAGCAGTGGCGACCGGCGGGTACTCTCCCGGCCCGAGCACGACAATCGCCGTCCTCGCCGTCGTCGGCTCGGTCGTGGCCGTCGTCGGCGTGGCCCTGGCCGTCACCCTCGCCCCGACGCCGTTCCCCTCGCCAGACGAAACGGGCAGCTCCATCGCCGCCGGGCCGGCCGCCGAACCGCACCCTCCCGTCACCGAGTCGCCGCTCGCCGCGCCCGCCCCGCAACCTGCCCCGCCTCCCTCAGACCCGTACCCCGTCGAACCCGCCCCGCCCGCCCCTCTCGATCCACCCGCTCGGGGGCCGGGGATCCTCCTCCGTCCGGTCGATCCCGCTCCACCCCCTCCACCCCCTCCGCCCGTTCCGCCCATCGGCCCCGTGGCCCCGATCACTTCCACCGTGCCCGTCGCTCCGCCGCTGATCGCGGGCGTCGACACCGGCGACGGCCTCTACTTCCCCGTCATCGCAGGCACCGCGACGCCGGGCGCGATCGTCGACATCTACCTCGACGACCCGGGACATGCCGGTGCCGCGCTCCTGAGCGTCGCAGTGGATGACGCGGGTGCGTGGTCGGCGATCGCCGAGGTACCGCCGGGCGAGCACGTCGTCACGGCGACCCAGACGGTCGACGGGAACGTCTCCGAGACAAGCGAGTCTCAGGGTTTCGAGCTGCTGATCCCGTCGATCGAGTTCTTTCCCGAGCACGGGATCTTCGGTCCCGCACTCGTCGTCTCAGGCATCTCGAACAGCACGACGACGGTCCGGCTCACGCACGTGGATGAGCTCCTCGGCCGGCATACGCACGAACTCTCGGTTCCTCTCGGTGAGAACGGCTTCGCCGTCGTCCCTCTCACGGAAATCGGCGACATGGAGACCGCGACGGACAACCTCTTCTCGTCCGAGTACGACGACGGCGCCGGCCGTCACGGGGCATCCGTGAGTCTGCCGTTCCGCTAGATCTCCTGCGTCGATCGTTCCGCAGGCCCTGGCCGCCGTTGCACGAATCCGGAGAGGACGTAGGCTCCCGATGTGCGGGACTTCGAGGCTTCCCCGGGTTCGGAGACGGCTAGAATCGAGACTTCGGCTGGAAGGGCATCCGATGGCGGCACTCGGTTTCACCCACAGCCTGCTGCGCGCGGACTCAGGCGAAGAGGCGCATCGGGTGACGTTCGTCGAGCTGTTCTTCGACCTCGTCTTCGTCTTCGCGATCACTCAACTCTCGCACCTGCTCATCGAAGACCCCAGCCTCGACTCCCACCTGCACACGATCATGATCACGCTCGCCGTGTGGTGGGTCTGGGTGTACACGACCTGGGCCGCCAACTGGCTCGACCCGCAGCGCGGCTGGGTGCGCACGATGCTCATCGCCCTTATGCTGCTCGGGCTGCTCATGAGCGGGGCGATCCCGGAAGCCTTCGGAGAGAAGGGCCTCCTCTTTGCCGCAGCCTTCGTGTTGATGCAGGTGGGTCGCAGCGTATTCACCGCCTTCGCCTTCGCACCACACCAACGCGCGAGCGCCCTCAACTTCGCACGGATCTCATTCTGGCTCGTCGCATCCGGCGTCTTCTGGATCTGGGGAGGCCTCGTCCCGCCCGGCGAACGGGTCTGGTTGTGGTCCATCGCCCTCGTGCTCGAGTACCTCGGCCCCATCGCGCGGTTCCGCGTCCCCTTCCTCGGATACTCCGATCCCGAGACCTGGCGCGTCTCCGGTAGTCACTTCGCCGAACGGGTCAGTCTGTTCTTCATCATCGCCCTCGGCGAGTCGGTCATCGTCACCGGGTCCGCCTTCAGCAGGGAGCCTCTGGATTGGCTGCACCTCGCCGCCTTCCTCGCCGCCTTCACCGGGACGGTGCTCATGTGGTTGCTCTATTTCAACCATGGTGAGCGCGGCGGCAGTGAGTACATCCGCCAGGCGAGCAGTTCGGGTCTGGTCGCACGACTCGCCTACACGTACATCCCCGTGGTCATGGTCGTCGGAATCGTGCTCACCGCGGTCGGCGACGAGCTGGTCCTCGACGATCCCCTCGGCGAACACGGCGGAACGACGGCCGGGAACGCCCTCGTCATCTGCAGTGCCTCCGCGATCTACCTTCTCGGAAACGTACTCTTCAAACGAGCGGTCGGCGCCAGCTGGCTCGTCTCGCATTTCGTCGGGATCGCGGTGCTTGGGGGGTTCTTTCTGCTCCACCCGGTGCTCGCCCCGCTCGCACTCACCTGGCTCGCGAACGCGGTGATGCTCGGCGTCGTGCTCGCCGACGAGCTCGCATTCCGCCGGGAGCGTGCCCAGGAGGAGCTCCTGCCGGAGTAGCGAGGCAGAAGTCGACGGGCGACGGGCAGCCGGTGCGGCATGCCAGCCACCGCTACGGCCGGTCAGCGCCTCACCCGGTCAGCGCCTCAGGGAGGTCAGCGCCGCCGCCGGTGCATCCGGCTCGCAAGAAGCACGATCACCGACGACAACACCAGGATGCCGACGTAGGCCCACGGCAGGCTGGCGAGTCCGATCGAGTCGTACAGCACGGCGCCCAGAAGCGCCCCGCCGCCGATTCCGGTGTTGAACGCCGTCGTGTAGAACGCCGCCGCAGCGTCGCGGATGCGGGCCGAGGCAGTATGCAGCAAACGGGTGTTGAGCAGCGGCGGCAGGGCTCCGAAGCCGATGCCCCAGAGCACGAACGCCGCGACGGCGAGCACCGGCATCGAGACGAGCCCAGCGAGCGCCCCGACGGCGAACCCGGTCGTCAGGATGGCGATGAGCAGGCCGAGAGTAGGGTGCTTGCCGAGGACCGTTCCGGCGAGCAGCAGGCCTATGGCACCAGCGATGCCATAGGCGAAGAGCAACGGGCTGACCGCTGCCCCGCCGGTCGCGACGATCTCGATCATGTAGGGCGCGATGTACGTATAGAAGGCATATTGCCCGATCATCGTGACGGCGGTGACGACGCAGACGAGCACGACCGCAGTGAGGGTAGGGTCGCCCCTGAGCCCGCTGCGGGCGCCGGTCGGGGCATCCGTCTCGTGCGCACGGTGATCGACGCGTGGCAGCAGGAGCCACACGAGCACGGCACCGAGCATGGTGAGCGCCGCGATGCCCGCGAACGCGGTCCGCCAGCCGAATGCGTGACCGAGAGCGGTGCCGAGCGGAACCCCGAGCACGAAGGCGAGGGAGCCGCCGGCGGTGGTGATGGCGACGGCCCGGGCGATCTGCTCCTTCGGAACGAGATGGCCGGCATAGGCTCCGACCACCGCCCAGAACAAGCCGTGCGCCGCACCGCCCAGCACGCGGGTGGCCAGGACCAGTTCGTAGTTCGGTGCGAGCGCGGTGAGCAGATTGGAGATCGCGAGCACGGCGAGCACGATCACCACGAGGGCATGACGAGGCACACGGCGGGTGAGCGCCACGAGAGGGGTGCTCGTGATGACGACGGCGAAGGCGAACACCGTGACGAGGAGACCGACCTGCGACTCGGCGACCTCGAGTTCGCGGCTCATGTCCGGCAGGAGTCCCGTGGGAAGCATCTCGATCGTGATGGAGAGGAAGACCGCCGCTGCGAGCACGAGCAGCCCTGCCCAGGGAAAGAAGGACGTTGGCGCCTCGCGGCGCTGGGTTTCAGTCATCTGTGAGAACCAACGGATGGCGTTCCCCACTCGTTCCGGCCGACGATCGATGCTCGCCGTGCGACGGTGGGTCGACTACGCGCTCATGTGCACGCCCAGGGCCGCTCGGGTGCCGACGACCACGGTCAAGTCTACCGGAAGCCCACCACGACGACATCCGCACCCCGGGTAATCTAGGCGGATGGATTTCGACGACGCCGAGGCACTCCACCACCACTGGGTGCTCACCCTGATCTGCGTGGACGGGCCGGGCATCGTGCACGCCGTGAGCGGCGCGATCGTCGCCGCGCGAGGCAACATCACCGAGAGTCAGCAGTTCGCGAGTCTCGACACCGGCCGTTTCTTCATGCGTCTGCAGGTCGAGGCGCCCGCGAGTCGCTCCGAGTTCGAGCTGGCGTTGCAACCGGTCGTCGACCGGTACGCGATGAGCTGGCGACTCGACGAGGTCGGCCGCCCGCTGCGCACCCTCGTGCTCGCCTCGACCGCCGGCCACTGCGTCAACGATCTGCTGTTCCGCCAACGGGCTGGCCAGCTCCCCGTCGACGTTCCGCTCGTGCTCTCCAACCACGGCACGCTTCGCGATCTCGTCGGCTTCTACGGGGTACCCTTCGAGTCGTTGCCGGTCACGGACGCTGCGAGCAAGGCGGCCTTCGAGGCGAGGGTGCTCCGCGCCGTCGACGAGCATCGCATCGAGCTCGTCGTGCTCGCCCGCTACATGCAGATCCTCTCGCCGGAACTGTGCGCACGCCTCGGGGGCATGGCCATCAACATCCACCATTCGTTCCTGCCCGGGTTCAAAGGAGCGAACCCGTACAGGCAGGCACACGCACGTGGCGTGAAACTCATCGGGGCCACCGCCCACTTCGTGACGAGCGACCTCGACGAAGGACCGATCATCGAGCAGAACGTCGTCAGGGTCGATCACTCCCGTTCGCCGAGCGAACTCGTCGCCATCGGCCAGGACGAGGAGAGCCGCACCCTCACCCAAGCGGTCAAATGGTTTGCCGAGGATCGCGTGCTGCTCGATGGAGCCCGCACGATCATCTTCCGCTGACGACGACCGCCGAGGAGGCGAAGCCGCGGCACCCGGCTTGGGTAGGCTGGCAAAGTGACTGACGCCCCCGCCCAGCCGAAGATCGGCGCCAACGACATCCTCCGTTTCCTGCTCGAGATCTTCGCGGTCGTCTCACTCGGCATCTGGGGTTTCACGGCGTGGCCGCTGCCCTGGCCGGGCGTGCTGATCGGCATCGTCACGCCCGGGATCGCGATCGTGCTGTGGGGGTTGTTCCGCTCGCCGAAGGCGGTCTTCCGCCTCGACGCCTTCGGCAAGGCGATCGTCGAGATCCTCGTTATGGGCACAGCGGCGTTCGCCTGGTGGGGCATGGGCCAACCGGTCGTGGCGGTGGTGTTCGCGCTCGTCGCGACCACGAGCGGGATCGTCAACGGCCGCAAGGAGCTCTCGTGACGGTCATCATCCACGACGCGACGAGACTCGATGCCGACGGCATCGTCGAACACTTCTGGCTCCTCGCCGAGGGCGAGCGTATTCTGGCGACCGGCACCGGTGACGGCTGGAGGGCATCCGCTCCGCACGACGCGGAGATCACGAATGCCGGCGGCGCCTGGCTGACGCCCGGATTCATCGACCTGCACTGCCACGGTGGAGGCGGCTACGACTTCGACCACACGGCGGAGGGCATCGAGGCAGCCCTGCGCATGCATCGTTCACACGGCACGACACGCGCGGTGTTGAGCCTCATCGCAAACCCTCTCAGCACCTTGCGCGGCAGCCTGGACGTGATCGCAGCGGTCACCGATGCCGATCCCCTCGTGCTCGGCTCGCACCTCGAGGGCCCCTTCCTCGCCAAGGCGAGACGTGGCGCACACAATGCCGAGTATCTACGGGGCCTGGACAACGCGGATATCGACGGCCTGCTCGCGGCGGCGCGCGGAACGCTCCGCCAGGTGACGCTCGCGCCGGAACTGCCAGGGGCTCTCGACGCAATCGACGAGTTCGTGCACAACGGCATCGTCGTCGCCATCGGCCACACCGAGGCGAGCTACGCGACCGCCCGCGAGGCCTTCGACCGCGGCGCGCGCCTGCTCACCCATACGTTCAACGGCATGCCGGGCATCCATCACCGCGCACCGGGTCCGATCGTCGCGGCGTTCAAAGACGAGCGCATCACCCTCGAGCTGATCCTCGACGGTCAGCACGTGCATCCTGACGTCGCGCGCATCGCGTTCCGCTCCGCCCCCGGTCGCGTCGCCCTCGTGACGGACGCGATGGCAGCGGCCGGCGAGCGGGACGGCGACTACCGCCTCGGCTCGCTCAACGTCACGGTGCGCGACGGTCTCGCCGTGCTCTCGGGCACGTCGACGATCGCCGGATCGACTCTGACGATGGACGCAGCGTTACGCGCCGCGGTCTTCGATGTCGGCATCGACCTCGTCGAGGCGGTGACCGCGCTCACCCGCACCCCGGCCCGTGTGCTCGGTCGCGACACCGACTTCGGAACGCTCGCCGCCGGTTTCGCGGCCGACGCCGTCCTGCTCGACGAGCACTTCGCGGTGCAGAGCGTCTGGGCCGGCGGATCGCCCGTCGCGGGCTGACCGCTCAGCCCCGACCCTGTTCAGCCCGACCGTTCAGCCCGACAACCCCTCGGTCGTCATCACCAGCGCGGTCGCGGTGATCTGGGCGTCGTCCGCCTCGAGGTTGGGAGGAACGGCCGAGAGCTGTTGCAGTCCCTGCACCACGGCAAGCGCGAAGAGCGCACGTCTGAGGGCCTCCGGGCGCTCGAGGCCCAGCTCCGCGAACAGGTCCGAGATAGGCGATGCGGCGCTCGGTGACGCGGCGCACGGCATCCGCCGCCCCTTCGCCTTCGGCATCGAGGTGGATCGTGGATTCGCCGTCGCGTACGTGGTGACGTGCGGCGACCTGGGCGCAGAGCGCCGCCGGCCGTTGGCGCAGAGTACCCCCGACCCGTTCGGCTGCGGCGATGAGCACCTCGGTCTCCTACTGCTCCCACCGCTTCATCGCGGCATCGACGCCTGCACGTCTCGACCGAATACAATGGTTGTGCGACTAGATAAGTTGTGTAACTATCTATATGTGAATAGGGCGCGAGAGTATCCAGAAATCGTGCGAGCAGCGCTTCCGCTGGCCACGTTGGGGCTGCTTGTTCGTGGTCCGGTCCATGGCTACGCGTTGTTGGAGCAATTACGCGCACTGGGCTTCGCGAGGGTCCAGGGCGGCACGCTTTACCCGTTGCTAAAGCGTTTCAACGACCAGGGATGGGTGAACTACGAGTGGGTTCACGACGAGGCCGGTCCCGGCCGCAAGGTGTTCTCGCTTACCCCGGAGGGCAGGCGCGGACAGCATGATCTGAGCGGCGCATGGTCCCGCATGACCGAGGCACTCGCCCTGGCAGAGGAAACACCTGATGCGCCGGCCGACACCGCGGCGCGGAAGATCGAGAGAGAGTGATCATGGCTTATCAGAGGCAGCTGGCGTTCTATCTGCGCGGGCACGGATACGCGGAGAACGAGATCGCAGAGATACTGCGAGAACTGCGCGAACACGGGAGCAGCGACGCCGAGCTCACCCAGGAATTCGGTGCTCCCTCCCAATACGCGGCACAGTTCGACAAGAAGAAGAGGGTACGCACACTCGGCGGCAGGATCGCGACCGCCGGCACCCTGCTGGGCCTGGCATGGATCGTCTTCATCCTCGTCACGCTATTCGTGTTCCACTTCGATGTGCGCGAGCTCGTCGGACCGGTCGCCCTCTGGCCGGCACTCGCAATCGTCATCGGGGGCGTGCTTGTCGGATTCCTGAGCGACTACCTCCGCCCCACACCTTCGAGCGAGCCTGCCGCCGGGGCGGCACCGGGCCGCACGGATGCCGGCCGGTAGCGGACAACGGGGCAGCTCCCTGACCCTAGAGCATCACCGCCTCGCGACCGCGTAGAGGCCATCGCCCCGGTGGAAACCGCTGCTCGAGGCCTGCTCGGGACGGGCCTTCGGCAATCCGCATCATGGAAGCCGCGCAGGTAGATCTCGTAAACAACGGCACTGCGCCACCACCCGTCGCCGGGCTTCGACCCCGCGCTCACCCTTTGAGCCCCGAGTGCGCCAGGCCATCCACGAACTGCCTCTGCGCGATCAGGAACACCGCGAGCACGGGAACTACGGTCATCGTGGCCGCGGCCAGCTGGGTGTTCCACATCTCCCCACCGTACGCATCCGCGTATCTCGTCAACGCCTGCGGAAGCGTGAACAGCTCGGGCGAGGTGATGTAGACCGTCGGCTCAAGGTAGAGGTTCCATGAGGCCAGGAAGGTGAGGATGGCCACAGCCGAAAGCGCCGGCTTGGCGAGCGGAAGGCAGATACGCCACCAGATTCCGAGGCGCCCGAGGCCGTCGAGTCGCGCGGCTTCCTCGAGTTCTCCGGGCAGAGCGATGAAGAACTGCCGCATGATGAAGGTGGCGAGCACGCAGGGCGCGGCCAGCGCGGTGACCAGGATCAATGGCCAGTGGGTGTTGATCATGCCGAACTGCTTGAACATCTGGAACAGCGGGACGATCGTCACCTCACCCGGCACAAGAAGCCCTATGAGCACTACCAGGAACAGCAGGTTACGGCCGCGGAACCGGATGCGCGCGAAGGCATAGCCAGCCAGGCTCGACACAAGCATCGTGATGCCAGTCACTAACACCGCGATGTAGACACTGTTGAGGTACTGATGGGCGAAAGGCTGGAACTCGAAGGCCTCCACATAGGCATCGAAGGTGGGCGACGAAGTGAAGATCAACGGCGGCGAGGCGAAGATCTCACTCAGCGGCTTGAACGAGGAGGCGATCATCCACACCGTCGGCACCACGAATGGAACGGCCAACACTACGAGGGAAAGATAGAGCACAACCCGGCGGGCGATCGCGGCCCCGGAGGTTGCTCGCGGACCGGTTTCAGTCTTCATAGAAGACCCACTTTCTGCGCAGCTGCCACTGCAGAATCGTGAGGAGGAGAACGAAGGTCAAGAGCATCAGCGCGAGCGTGGAGCCATAGCCGATGTTGTTGAAGTCGAACGCCTGCTGGAAGACGTAGTAGACGAGCACCGTGGTCGACAGCCCTGGCCCGCCTTCAGTCAACACGGCGATCTGGGCGAAGGCCTGAAGTGCGCCGACGATGGTGATGATGGCGGTGAGCAGCACGGTCGGTGAGATGAGCGGCAGTGTGATGCGCGCGAAGATCGTGGCGTTTCCGGCGCCGTCGATCTTCGCGGCCTCGTGTAGTTCACTTGGAACCCCTTGCAGAGCCGCGAGGAACAACACCATGTTGATGCCGACGCTCCTGACCACCTGGGTCACGATCACCGCGATCATCGCGGTTGGCCCTTCCTGGAGCCAGTTCGGCCCGATGACGCCGAACTGGGCGAGCAGTCCGTTCATTCCGCCGTTGTTCTGCAGGAGGAACCCCCAGACCAGTGTCCAGGCCACCACAGATATGACGACGGGCGAGAAGAACAGTGTGCGGAAGAGCGTGACCCCACGGAACTTCCGGTTCAGCATGATCGCTAGCGACAGCCCGAGTGCGATGTTCAAGACGACCACTCCGCCGGAAAAGATGGCCGTCGCCCCCAACACCGCGGGCAGCTGCGGATCGTCGAGCAGCGCGGCGTAATTGTCGCCGCCGATGAAGTCGAGCTTGCCGGTGAAGATGTTCCAGTCGTTGAGACTGTAGTAGATCGCCAGCCCCACGGGCACGATGACGAAAACGAGCACGCCGACTAGCTGCGGCATGATGAAGAGGTATCCGGTGAGCGAATCGCAACGGACGATCGTCCAGAACGGGCGCCGAGAGTGTCGCTCAGACCGTGGGGCATCGAGCGATGCCCCACGGTTTGTCGAGCGATTCGTTGTCGACGTCAATTCGCCAGCAACGGAGCGATGGTGTCGCAGACCGAGGCCAGAACGCCTTCAACGTCGGCGTCGGCGGTCCACAGTGCATCCAGTCCCGTCTTGCCCTTCTGGGCGATCTCGGCGGGGCTAGTGTGGTTGGGCAGCGTTACTGCGCCAGGCAGCTGATCGACGACGACGGTCTGTAGCTGATCGGCGGTGAGCTTGGTGTTGTTCGCCGCAAGCCCCGCGCCGGTGAGGAGCGACTCACGGGGCGGCGGGAAGTACTTGGCCAGCTGGGCCGCGTTCTCCGGGTTCGTAAGAAACGCTAGGAAGTCGGTTGCCTCCTGCACGTGAGCGCTGGATTGCAGGACACCCACGCCGGCCTGACCGAGCACCGAGTACGCTCCTGTTGGTCCTTCAGGGAGCGGGTAGACATCGAAGGCGAATGAGCCGTCGAGGAGCGATGCGCGGGACACCTGAGCGATCGTGAACGCTGAGTCCCCAGCGAAGAAGTCGGCCGTGGTGCCTGGACCGGGCATCGCCTTATTGACGAAGATCGCATCGTGCAGGAACTGGAAGGCGTCGACCATCTCGTCGCTGTCTAAAGTGCAGGTCTTCCCATCTTCGCTCCAAGCCGAGGCGCCCCATCCGGTCCATACCGTCGCCAGCGTGTTCCATGAGGAGTAGCCGAAGTCGCGAATGACGAATCCACCCTTACCGGTGGCCGCATTCACGGCCGAGCCGATCGCCGACACCTGATCCCAAGTGAGGTCGGAGGTGTCGAGCGTCTGCCCGGACTGCGTCAGCAGGTCGTTGTTGACGTAGAGGGCGTACGGTGAGTTGGAGAAGGGATACGCGTATAGCTGATCGTCGACGGTGAACTGGGCTGTAACGCTGTCGAGCAAGTCTTCGTAGTCCCACCCCTCGGTCGTCTTCAAGGTGTCAGTCAGCGGAACCAGGGCGCCAGAGGCAATGAGGTCCTTTGATAGATCGCCCATCCATGCGAGGTCGGGTGAGTTACCGCCCGCGATCTGGGTGGTCAAGGTCGTGTTGTAGTCGGCGAATGGAAGGCTGTCGAAGGTGATCGTTCCGATCTCCGAATGATCCGCCTTGTACGCGTCCGCAATCGAATTGAAGAGGGCGAGGTGGTCCTCGTTCGAGGTCCACACGGTCATCCGCAGGTCGACGCTTCCGGGAGCGGCCGTGGTGGGGGCGGGAATGGCTGGATCGGTGCTGCATCCCGTCGCCACCACCGCCAGTGTAGTTGTCAATGCAGCGAGGCTGACCAGCTTCTTTGCTGTGTTCATGCGTCTTCTTTTCTCTAGTAGCCGACGATCTCGGGCCAATGGATTTCAACTCCGACCTCGACGAGGCGGGTTTGGAACTGGCGCACCAGTCCTGGGTCCGAGAGGACATCTCTCGGGGTCATGGACTGCTCGAGGCAGTAGCTCGCGAGTTCACCGGCTGATTCGCCGATGTTCCACTCCACGGGGTGGAGCCGGTAGGCGCCATTCGTGATGTGGGTGGTGCCGATGTTCTTCGCGGCAGGGATCAGGTTGCGCGTGCGCACCGGCACGAGGGCGCCGAGTGGGATCTCGAACGGAGCACACTCGATGTCGAGGTAGTTGTCGCCGCCGGTGGAGGGGTGCAGATCGATGCGATACATCCCCACACCAACGGAGTTTGGAAAGCGGGCAGGTCCAGCGTCGCCGCGGGCGACGACCGATACGTCTTGCTCCACGACGGTTGTGACTGCGACGATGCGTCTTGACTCACGAATGTAGGGAGCTTGCGCGAAGCCGTCGTCGGTGCCGACGACATCGCCGCGGAGCCGGAGCCCGGGCCAACCGTGCCCTCCGTCTGGCCGGGGGGCCTCGGTCTGTAACCAATAGAAGTAGGCCCGCGACTGCGCTTTCGCCTGGGCTAGATGGAAGTCGCGGTCCGGGGTGTCGATGACAGATCCCCCGAGATAGTCGAGCGATGGCCAGTTGGCGAGCACGATGTCACTCGGGAAGCTGCCCGGAAGGAAGTTCTGGCGCGCCACTATGCGGCGGAACTCCCACAGGTCCTGGTCGCCCGGGTCGAAGCGAGGGTCGCCATCCGCATGGTCGTCACCGACCGAAGAGTTCACGTGAAGCGTGCGCTCCTCGGGTTCGAGTGTGCGCGGGTTCGGTGCCGTGAACGAGAGCATCGGGCCACCCCAGAACGACGGTGCCAGTTCGAGCCAGTGTTCGTAGTCGTCTGGCCGCTCGATGGTGTGGTCGCCATCGACGTGGTCGAACACAAAGCACCAGGCGATTGATTGCACGTTCGAGGGGTCCGCCGTCTCCGGCGCGCTGGGTTCCCCGGTCTGCCCCCGCGACTCGGAGCCCACGATGTACTCGGTTCCGGTCAGCGGGAGTAGATCTCCCGTCTCCGTGGCGTCGAGCACTAACGGAGCATTGACCACGACCTCATTTCCGGTCCGGACATTCCGGAGCGTGATCGAGTCGACGTTGTCTCCAGAGACCTTGGCGGTGACCGGAACGTAGGGTTGCAGGACTGTCAGCAGTCCGCTCGAACAGTAGGGCGCCAGAAGTTGGGTGATCGCCGCGACGGCGACGGTGGGCTCATGACAGAGTTGGCTCACGCGGCCCAGGCCCGGGTTCAGTTGGGGGTTCTTGCGGGCTGCATTCGTCAGCGGATAGAAGTCGCGGTAGTACTGACGGATGCCTTCGCGAAGCGCCCTGTAGCTTGCTGTTATGCCGAACTGCTCGACCCAGATGTGCTCGTCAGGCGGCACCGCCTGGGAGGTGAGCTGACCGCCGAGCCACGAATACTCCTCGCTCAGCGTGACGCGGTGGCCGCGTCTCAGCGCCGCCAGGGCGGCTGCCACGCCGCCGAGCCCGCCGCCGATGATCGCGATGTCGGCCGTGATGGCGCGCTCGATCTGGCCGCTCACGAAGCGGAGTCCGGCGGTACGAGGGTTTCGCCGAACTCGAGCTTGCCGTCAAGCAGGAGTTGGGTGTCAAGGTCGGACCACTGTTCGGCTGGGGTGATGACGAGCCTCTGCAGCAGGTTCAGGGCCTCGGCGGCGATCTGCTGACGCGGAGTCTGGAAACCGGTGAGCGCGCAGCCTGCAATGCGGTGTCCCCTGACCTCTGCGAGGGACGCGAGCGACACCCGGCGGGGAACGTCGATACCGGCGGCGATGAACGCGAGCGCCACGTCTTCGGCCAGAAAGGTGTCTTCGGCGAAGACCACTGTCGCTCCGGTCGACGCCAAGGTATCGACGACGCTGGAGACGTCGTTCTCTTCGATCGCCAGCAGGGTGAAGCGGATGTCGCCGGACTCGTTCGTGGTGACGATCTGCCCACGGCGATCGCGAGCCGTGGGGCTGTTCCGGTCGCGATGAACGTAGATGCCTTCGCGGTGTCCGAGTTCGCTCGCACGGCGGATCAGCTCGGCGGTCAGCGAGACGTAGTCGATCCCCACATAGGGCACACGCGCGGTGGTCTCATCGCGGCGACCTACTGCAACGAATGGGAACCTCTCGTCGACCAGACGTTTGAGATCGTCACCGTCCATGTTCTGGCCGAGGAGGATGCAGCCGTCAGCGAGCCGGAGGCGGGTCTTGCGGTGGAAGAGAGTGCGACGACCGTCTTCAACCGGTGAGCTGGTGAAGAAGAGGAGATCGCAGCCGACTTCCTCCGCGGCGCGCTCGATTCCGTTCAACAGTGGGCCGTAGAAGTCCATGCTTTCCGGTGAAAGCGCAGGCTCGTATGTGAAGACGCCCATGATCCGGTTGTCGAGGCCTGCAAGGCGGCGGGCGGCGGGATCGGCCACGTAGGTGGATTGCTCGATCGCCTGCTTGACACGCTCGCGGGTGGCGGCGGGAATCCGCACGTTCGAGCCGTCACGATCGTTCAGCACCATCGAGACGGTGGTCTGACTGACGCCCGCCAGGCGGGCGATCTCTTTCTGGGTGACGTTGCGCGTCTTCGGTGACATGCGACTTCCAATCACGAACTGATAATGCCTATTTGCACGGTGCGAACCCGACGCTAATACCTATCTTCAAATTCCGCAAGCACTCTTGACATCGACCATGTGAAGTCCGCATGATATATCCAGACACATTGATAATAGGTATTATCAAAATAAAGCAGTCGATTCACATCGACTCTGCGGCAGGAGAGACAATGACGTCGACCAAACGATCCGGCATCTCCCGCCGAGGTTTCCTTGGTGCCACCTTCGCAGCGGGGGTGTTGCTCGTCGCCGAGCCGAGCCCCATCCACGCCTCCGCCGCGGCGGGCGATGTGACGCTGAGCGCCGGAGGGATCAGCATCCTGGCGAGTGTGGGAGGCAGGATCGCAATCCGCGACGGCTCTTCCGTGATTCGCTCCCAAGGATCAAAGTTTCAGATCAAGGACAGCTCAACCGGCATACAGCTCTCCACCGGCGGTACGCCCTCGCTCGTCACGCTCACCGATGGTACGCCGGGAATCCGCATGGACTACACGATGCCCACGGCAGCCGGCGCCGTCGCCGTCTATGGCCTATTCTCGGTCTCGACCAACCACGCTCACCTCGAATGGCATATCTCAGGTCCCTCGACGCTCATCCCTGACGGCTTTCTGTTCAGTCGCGCAATCCTCTCCGCGAGCGAAGCGGACCGATTCGTGCCGATCACCGATTGGGTACGCGATGACGGTGGCGGAATCCCGTTCGAGGAGACCTCGGGTATCGCGCACGTCTCTACCTGGAACGCACAACACGGAATGTTCCTTCTGGAGAGGTCAAAACAGGCCTGGACGAACTCCACCTGGATACATTCTCCCGGTGTTTTGCAGGCCGACGGCAGCTACGTCAGCCAAGCCGACTTCTTCTTCAGCGACACCCGCCCCTCCGCCACCGCGGTGATGGGCACGAGCCGGCAGCTCGGCGTGGAGATCTGGACAGACAAAGCGTTCAACATCTGGGAGACTGCGGGCGAGACGATGTCGGTGACGGCGCTGGTCGCCAACGGTTGCGAGGCTGCGCGCGACGTCAAGTTGTCATGGTGGGTGCGCGACTACGATGGCACTATTCTCGCCACAGAGGCGGTTGTGACGAATGTGGCCGCGACATCCACCTGGCAGCACACATTCAGCGTGTCCGCTCCCGCCCAGGGGATTGCGCTGGCAGAGATCTCCGCAGCCTCTGACGCCGACGTGGCGTTCGCGCGCACGACCTTGACCGTTCTCCCGTCGCGACAATATCTTGCCGGCGAGGCGAGCATGTTCGGCATCGCCAATTACCCCTGGCTTCAGGTGCCGTCGGCGACGGCCTTGCTGGATCTCTGGCAGAAGGTGGGCATCAACTGGGTCCGCATCTCTTATGAGGGTGGCCCGGGGCTTCCTCCGTCGGCGTTCGACGAGCGCGGGATGTTTCACAACGTCGAGCTCCAGCCTTCACTCGAGGCGAGTGACGCAGTCGCCGCGCAGTGGGCCGCCGCGAAGCTGGCGACAGCGGTCTCGGCCGGTGCCTCCTATTTCGAGGTCGGTAACGAGCTGAACCGGCCATTCAACACGGGAGTCGCTGCCCAGGCCTACATCGACAAGGCACTCCAGCCCGTCGTCGTCCAGGCCGCGACGCTCGCCAATCCGCCCAAGATCCTCAACAACGGGCTCGCAGGGATGGATAAGCCCTGGGTCGAGAACTTCTATGCTGCAGGCGGCTGGGATCTCATCGACGGCTTCGCCTACCACCCCGGCCGTGGCAACTTCACCCCCGATTACATCCCTACAGACGAGAACTGGGAAGCCACGAGCAACGGCCGCTATTGGAACTTCTACGGCGGACTCCTTCAGCTGAAAGAGCTGATGGCCGAGTACGGCGAGAAGGAGATATGGCTCACCGAAGCCTATGCGTGCACCCGCCCCAATGGATGGTGGAACGACACCTACCGTCATGCCGCCGAGAACGTCCTGCTCACCTTGGCGCTAGCGAAGGCCGAAGGCATCCGATGCGTTTGCTGGTACCAGTTCCACGACAGTGTTCTCGGGCAACCTCAAGTTGCCAATGCCGAGGACGGCGAATACCACTACGGCCTCATGAACCGAGACGTCAGTGCGAAGCCATCATTGCTCGCTTACGCCACAGCAGCGCGTATCTTCGACCAGGCGACCTTTATAGGATGGCTGGCATTCGACGACCAGAATCTAAGAGGTCTTCTCTTTGATACCCCCGATGGGGAGGCCGCAGTTCTCTGGAGCAGGGCAGATGGCTACATTTTGAACCCTGATCATGCTGCGGACGATCCTCACTTCGCCGCGCCGGAGGTGTGGGTCGATCCGTGGCCGACAAAGACGAACTTGACGGTAAGCACCGCGGCGGAATCCGTCACCCAGCTCGACTCGATCGGTCGGAGCACTGCGCTGACCGTGACGAATCGCACGGCCACCCTGCTCCTCGACGGTGCACCCCGGATCTTCTTCGGCTTGGCCCTGTCAGGAGCTCAAGAGGGCGCTCTTTGGACCTCTGGTCCCGTGACCGTTCAAGCGCGGCGCGACGGTGAAAGGATCTCACTCCTCGTGACCGTCTTGAACAGCGCTGCGTCGAACGCTGACATACGAGTCACCACCCCCTTCGGAGAGAACAAGCTCACGAAGCTCAGCGGTGGGCAGACTGCGGAGCAGAACTTCCCGACCGAGAGTACAGAGATATCGAATGGACAAGTGACGGTGGCCATCTACCACTGGAACAACGGGAACCCTGATCGCACTCGGTACTCCGTGAACTACGGCGCATTCACTCTTCGATCGTGGCTGGCAGAAAACTAAGTATCAACCGCACCGACGACGCCCCCACAAGGAAGCCGAACATCGGCAACGCACGCAATCCTGAAATAGAGAACAGCTGCCGACTCCGGGTGCGGTGCACTCGGTCGTGAGGATGCTGCATTTGCGAACCGATGAACATTGGACTCTCGAGAGGCTCGCCAAGGAGGCAGGATGTCTTCGCGCTCAGCAAATGGCGGGCGTGCTGTTGAGAACCGAGCTGAGCGTCGGCGTGTAGTGGCTAGCCCAGCGTCCGGACGGAACTCGCTCGTGCCTATGCCCGAGGATCAGCTCAGGGCAGTCCTAGCCTCCAACGTTGGTGCCGATCATTCAGAACGCGATATCGGCATCGTCGCAGGGGTCATGGGCGATCAGTGGGTTCATCGCCGCTCCGAGTTTTCTCGAGCGTTGAATCCTGGGCAGGCGAGTCCTCGCGTGGTGTGGTTTCGCGAGGAGGTCCAAGGATCTCGTCACGAAGCTCTTGAAGAATCCCCGGCGCATGACGACCCGCTGTGCTTCGCCGCGAATCCCAGAGCTCTAGACCGCCAAGCGCGATCAACGCAAGGCCGATAGGTCCGCCCTGGAACCAGAGGACGTGGAGATTCCAGAAGAAGATTGCGAGAACGGTCCCGGCTGCGATCGAGACCGATCCGAGTATGGCTTTTGGTTTCATCGTGACTTACTCCTCTTGGCTGTTGTCATCTGCTCGGCTGCTGTCATTGGGGGTAGAAGTCATTGGGGTAGAAGATCGAGGCGAATAGCGGCGTCTGCGGCGAGTAACCCGCCAACGGCCATGAGAACGGTTCCGATTACGACATCGGCGTGCCGCTCCAGCCATCGTTCGAGGAGCTCGAACAGAGGTGAGACCCGGCCTCCGGCGAAAGTCCGGATCGTCAGAAGCACGACGGCGGGAAGCATCATGATGACGACATAGATCGCGAGTACCGCCGAGGCGTGCATCGGTGCCAGGCCGGACCTCGCCAGCATTCCTATCGCCACGAAGAAAGGCAGCATGCCAGCCAGCTCCAGCACCCCTGCGGCCAGGGCAAATGCTATGACCCCGCGTGCCTCTACCGGACGGAGCGCACGAGACCTCCATCGCTGAAGCCGCGGAGAAGGGCGAGCAGATGACGAGCTCCTGCGGTCGACCATCACACCGAGTGCGACGACCACCGCACCGATCACCAACTGAGACCACCCCCAGGCACGGCCGGCGCTCATCTGCGCGACGAACGGCACGACCTGGTTCACGGACACCAGAAGGATGAGACCTGCACCCCAGTAGAAGCCGGCGAGGACCACGAGGTAGAGCGCGATGCGTCGCGGCACGGCTCGGGAGCCGATCATGAGCCACACGGGGATGACCAAGGTTCCGATGCTGGTGCTGTCGGCAAGCGCCAGAGCGACGATCACGCCCCCCTCCGGGATCGTCACCACGTATCCTCCTTTTCAACACACTTGTACCGTAACAGCGGCGCGTATGCAACACAAGCGTGCTATAAAAGAGACATGCCGAAGGTTGTCGACCATGAGGCCCACCGCGCAGAACTCGCCGCCGCAGTCTGGCGTGTCATCGGGCGCGGGGGAATGAGCAGCGCGACGGTACGCGCCGTTGCAGCCGAGGCTGGCGTGTCACCCGGCGCGCTTCGCCACTACTTCTCTGACCAGGCGGGACTGCTGCGTTTCGCCGCCGAGATGATGACCCAGCGCGTGGTCGAGCGACTGCGCGGACACATGGCCGAGGGCGATACTGGCCGGGAGCTGAGCCAACGACTTCTGGAGGAGATGCTTCCGCTCGATGAAGACCGCCGGATCGAGGTGATCGTCTGGCTCGAAGGTCTATCGCAAGCACGCCTCGACCCGCAGCTTGCAGGCTTGAAGACTGCTGGCTGGTTCGGGGAGCGACACGTCTGTCGCATTGCGTGGGCAAGCGCGCGTGACCTCGCCATTCCGCAGCAAGCGACCGACGAGTTCAGCAACCCCATCGATGAACTCGCCGTGGACAAGCTCCACACATTCCTCGACGGCCTCACGTTGCAGGCGGTCGCCTTTCCGGAACACGTATCACGCGAGGATGTCTCTCGGCGGCTGAGAGAGTTCATATCGATGCTCCTCGTCAACGCGGAACGCACGACGAGTCCATGAGGGCGCGCCGACACGGCTCACCGACGGCCTCCACTCGGTGACCCCTGTCGGCCCGCGCGTGGCGCAAGAACGTACCGCCCCGACGATCATGGCGGACTCGCCCCCGTGTTCGCCCGCGCGTGGCGCAAAAAGTGGAGTCGGTCGAGCATATGCAGACGGCCGGGATCACGCACCGCACGAGCGGGCCCCGCACGCCGGCTTCGGCGTAGAGTCGCGACTCGATGGTGGCCAGGAGCAGCTTCGCGGTTCTGAGAGCCGTTAGAGCTGTTCCCAGTCGAAGCGGTTGGCCCAGACGTGCCGGTAGTAGTCGATGTTCACGAGCTTGCTCGCGGCCCCCTCGTCGACGATCACCGTGGTGTGCGGGTGCAACTGGATGATCGACCCCGGCTGGCTCGCGGTAACGGGGCCTTCGACGGCGGCAGCGATCACATCCGCCTTGGCCTCTCCGAAGGCGAGCAGCACCAGGTGTCTGGCGCGCAGGATCGTGCCGAGGCCCTGCGTGATGCAATACACCGGCACCTCGTCGATCGAGTCGAAGAAGCGCGCGTTGTCGCGACGGGTCTGCTCGGTCAGCGTCTTCGTGCGGGTGAGAGAGGCCAGCGACGATCCCGGCTCGTTGAAGCCGACGTGGCCCGTGCGGCCGATTCCAAGGATCTGCAGGTCGATCCCACCGGCCTCGACGATGGCAGCCTCGTAGTCGTCGCCGGCGGTCTGGATGGTGGCCAGGTCGCCGTTGGGAACCTGCACGAGTTCAGGAGTCAGCCCAACGGGCTCGACGACCTCCTTGGTGATGACCGAACGGTAGCTCTCGGGGTGCTCGACCGGCAGACCCACGTATTCGTCGAGCGCGAAGCCACGGATGCGCGTGACGTCGACGGCGCGGCTCTCGACCTTCGCGGCGAGAGCGCGGTAGCTCGGCAGTGGAGTGGATCCGGTCGCAAGCCCGAGCACGGCGTCGGGCTTGCGCGTCACGAGACTCAGGATCGCATCGGACACCAGCTCGCCGGCTGCGTCCGCGTTTTCGACGATGACGATCTCTGCCACTGTTCAACTCCTCTGAGGGCGGCGGCCACTGGAAAGCCGATGGGAGCGATCTGCGTCCGCCCGACAGGATCGAGCAAGGCGAGCAACCAGGACGCCGCCGCCCAGTCTGCCAGCACCCGGCGTACGTCGCCAATCAGCGGATCGCCGAGGGCGCTCACGCCTTCCGCGATCATGATCCTCGCGACATCCGAGGCCGGCACTCGGCACATGCGTCGTTCGGGCGCATCGGCGACGACCCGAGCACCGAAACCCGGTCGGCATCCGCACCCTGCCCACCCCAGCAGTCTTGGAGGCACCGTGATCGCGGCGGTCTCGATGCCACCGACGTCGACGCCGATCCTCACGGCCGGATGCTCCGATGGTCGAGACGGTCGAGGAGCGCCCGGCCGATGAGGCGCGAGGCACCGAACGTCGCGATGTCGGCATAGGCGCGGTCGTCCGACGGCCAACCCATGTCGACGACGAGCACCTCGGCATCTCCGGCTCGCAGGCGGTCGACCGCCCCGCGAGCGAAGTCGTAGCGGTGGATGTTCCTGCCGACGATCACAACAGGGCCGCTGGACAGCAGCGGTGGCGCGACGTCAGACGCCGAGAGTGAGACGATGCGGGCTGGTTCCCACGCCGTGCCGGCGACGGATGCGGGGTCCTGTGCGGTCTCGGCGAACGGACCCCACGGAGCGACACCGATGGCGAGGTTCGCGACGGTCTCGATGCGGATGACCGCCGCGGGCGTCGGTTGCTCGTCGAGCCAGCGGCGCGCACGCGGTGAGAGGTCGAACGTCGCGATTGCCCGGTCGACGCCGAGGTCGGGGTCCACGACGGTGTCGACCGCGTCCGGCACTGGGATGCTCGCCTCCGCCGCGACGGCGTCGGCAGCGAGGCGCAGCACCCGATCGGCGGCGTCGCGAACGCGAGCCTCGTCGAGTCGTCCGGAGACGACGGCGTCGAGGATGCACTGCTCGATCCGCCCCAACTGCTCGTCGGTGTTCTCGGTTCCGATGCACAACAGGTCGCAACCGGCGTCGAGCGCGCGCACGGCGGCTTCGGGGATGCCGTGGATGCCGCTCGCCCCCCTCATATCGAGCGCGTCGCTCACGATGACGCCGTCGAACCGCAGCTCCTCGCGCAGGAGTCCCTGCAGGATGCGTCGCGACAGGGTCGCGGGCTGGTTCGGGTCGAGCCGGGGAATCAGGATGTGCGAGGTCATGATCGAGCGGGCCCCGGCCGCGATGGCAGCGCGGAACGGCACGAGTTCGCGATCCCACAGCTGCGCGAGGTCGATGTCGACGACCGGCAGATCGAGGTGGGAGTCCTGCGCGGTGTCACCGTGCCCGGGAAAGTGCTTCGCGCTGACAGCGACACCGGTCGACTGGTGGCCGCGGGTCCAGGCCGCAGCATGAGCGGCGACGAGCGCGGGGTCCGAGCCGAAACTGCGCACGCCGATCACCGGGTTGTCCTGGTTCGAGTTGATGTCCGCATCCGGGGCGAAGTTGAGGGTGCAGCCGGCGCGGCGCAGCTCCCAGCCGACGAGGCGGCCGATGTGCTCGGTGTACGCGAGATCGTCCGACCGCCCGAGCACGGCGGCGCCGGGATACAGCGAACCGCTGTCGTAGTAGAGCCTCGTGACATCCCCGCCCTCTTCGTCGATGGCGACGACCGCGCGCGGGTTGGCGGACCGGATCGCATCGGTGAGCTCGCGTAGCTGCGCGATCGACACGATGTTCTGGCCGAAGACGCAGACACCGCCGAGACCGTTGCGCAGGCGCTCAGCCAGCCAGTCAGGAAGGGTGGTGCCAAAGAACCCGGGCAGCAGCGTCGTCGCGATCGTGCGTCGCAACTCGGCCGCAGGACTCAGGGCGGAGCCTTCGAGCGTCATCCCTTGACCGCCCCACTGACGAGCCCTCTCGTCATGCACCCCTGGATGATGAGCGTTCTCTTCATCGCGAATTCCTTCTTTTGGTCGAGTATGGTGCTTTTGGTCGAGTGTGGTGCTTCGGATGTGATCGGGTGATCATCCAGGGCATCGCCGGTTCGAACGCAGCCGGTGGATGGGGTCGTCTATGACACCCCCAGCTGTCCGAAGAGGACCATGACGGCCGCACCGCGCAGAACGATGTCCGGCCCTTGCAAGGTCATTCGGAGCGTCAGATCACCGGTGAACTCGGCCATCGTCCGCTGGTGGAGTGTCTCGATGGTAGCCGCGGCAAGCGGACCGTCGAGCAACTCTGCCGGGCCGCTCAACACGATCTCCGCGAGGTCGAGGGCGCCGACCACGGGGGCCAGGATAATGCCGAGGCGGCGGCCCACCTCGCCAAGTATGAGGTCGTGCTGCTCGAGTGCCCGGTCCGGGTCCGCAAAGCTCGCGTCGACCTGCTCGAGCCGGGCGGTGAGGCGCGGTACAGCGAGCCAGGCCTCGAGACATCCGGCCTTGCCGCACGCGCACAATGGACCGCCGTCCGTGCCGACCACGACGTGACCGATCTCGCCTGCGGCGAAGTTCCCGCCGAATTGGAGGCGGCCGCCGAGCACGAGACCGGCGCCGACCCCGTGGCCCACCTTGACGAGGATGAAGTCGCCGTCCGCGCCGCCGAAGCTGTGTTCCGCCAGCGCCGCAGCATTCGCGTCGTTCGCGACGAGAACCGGGACCGACAGGCGTTCTTGCAGGATGCGCTGCAGTTCCACGCCGCTCCAGCCGAGGTTGGGAGCGGTCAGCACGACTCCGGAGAGGTCGACGATGCCGGGGGAGCCGACTCCCATGCCGAGGATGGGGGCAGTCGCCTGATTGACGAGCTCATCGGCCAGGGCCGTGACGAGGGCGACGGCGGTTTCTCCCGTGCTGCCGGCGAGCGAAACCTCCGAGCGGGAGAGGATCCCCCCATCGAGGTCGAGCACGGCCCCGCGCAGCACCACCGCGTCTGAGAGGTCGAGCCCGATGATCTGGAACGCGGTGCGGTCGATGTCGATGATGGTCGCCGGCTTGCCGGGGCGGGCGTCCTCACGTTGACCGAGTTCGACGATGAGCCCCTCGGCGATGAACTGGGCGACGAGGTCGGAGATGGTGACCCGGGTCAGCCCCGTCTCACGGGCGATGTCGGCGCGGCTCTGCCCTCCCTGGCGATAGAGCGTCTGCAGGACGAGGGAGCGATTGTGGCCACGCGCGTACTCGGGCAGCACCTTGTCGGTGGGGCGGAGGATTCGCCCATGACTGAGCTGCGATGCGGTCATGTTTGTTAGTGAATCTTACGAACAAATTTCACGCAAGTCTGCCACCCGGCTTTCCCGTTCACGAACCAGAGCAGGCACCCGGCTCGTCGCGGAGGCGACGGTCTCGGATCGCGCGAAGCTCACCTTCACATCCACCGACCGCGGTGAGACACGGATGTCACCGGAACTCAGCCAACCGCGGCAGTCACCGCTTCGGGGCGGTCCACCCGTGTGAACCTGGCGATGTCCCGGCGCTGGCCGATGGCACGGAGCGCGTTGAGGATGGTCGCGAGATCAACGAGCTCCTGGATGGCTGCGCCTGCCGTCGCCGGAATGAGGCCGAACGCGGCCACGATCATGAGGGCGACACTGAGCACGATGCCGAGCCAGATGCTCTGCAGGGCGATGCGCATGGTGTCCTGCCCGATGGACACCGCGCGGACCGTGCGCGAGATGTCGTCGAGCATGATCACGGCGTCGGCCGACTCGCTCGCCGCCGTCGACCCCTTCGCCCCCATCGCGATGCCGACATCTGCGGCCGCGAGCACGGGCGCATCGTTGACACCGTCGCCGACCATGATGACGGGTCGCTCCCCGATCGCGGCGATCTCGGCGACCTTGTCGGCGGGGAGACACTCGGCACGCACTCGGGTGATGCCGAGTTCGGTCGCGATGTGGTCCGCCGTGGCCTGGGCATCGCCCGTGAGCATCATGGTGTTCCGCACGCCCAGGGCACCAAGACGGTCGATCGTCGACGCCGCGTTGTCGCGCACACGGTCGCTCGCGAGAAGCGCCCCGGCGAAGCGGCCGTCGACGGCGACGTAGATGGCGAGCTGCCCGCTCTCGATACCGGTCCTCGCGGCGTTCGGCGCGTGCTGGGCCACGAACGCGAACTTGCCGACGACCACCTCGCGTCCGCCGATCCTCGCGACGACGCCGTTGGTCGCCGATTCGCGTGCCCACCCGGCCTCGGAAAGCAGAATTCCTCGCTCGTGCGCCGCGGCGATGAGCGAGGTGGCGAGCACGTGTGAGGAGTACTGCTCGGCGGAGGCGACCATGCCGAGCAGCTCGTTCTCGTCGAAACCCGGTTCTGTGCGAACTTCGACAAGCGTCGGCGATCCCTTGGTGAGGGTGCCTGTCTTGTCGAACACGACGGTCCTCGCCCGGGCGAGCTGTTCCAGCACGCCTCCGCCCTTGACGACGACGCCGTTCCTGGCGGCACGGCTCATGCCTCCGATGAAGGCGACGGGAGCCGCGATGAGCAGAGGACACGGCGTCGCGAGCACGAGCACCTCGGCGAATCGCACAGGATCCCCCGACAGCAACCAGGCGAGGCCCGCGAGAGCGAGGGAGAAGAGCGTGAACGGCACCGCGTAGCGATCGGCAAGCCGCACGACCGGAGCTTTACTCTCGGCGGCCTGGCGCACGAGCACGACGATCCGCTGGTACTGGCTCGCCTCGGCCGTCGCGGTCGCGCGGATCTCGACGGCGAGCTGTCCGTTGACCGAACCGCTCATCACCTCGTCTCCCGCGATCTTCTCGACGGGAACGCTCTCGCCGGTGATCGACGACTCGTCGAGTGCGGTCTCGGCAGACACCAGTTCACCGTCGACGGGAACGATCTCAGAGGGGCGCACGAGCAGCACGTCGCCGACCGCGACCATTGCGACATCGACCTCGACGATGCGGTCGCCGTCCACCCGGTGCGCGCGCTGCGGTGAACGGGTCAGCAATGCGTCGAGCTCCCGCTTCGCCCGCCGGTTGGCGTAGTCCTCGAGTGCCTCGCCGCCGGACAGCATGAGCACGATGACGAGTCCGGCCACATACTCGCCGACGAGCACGGTCGCCACGATCGCAGTCACGGCCAGAATGTCGAGACCCCAGTGCCCGCGCATGATGTCCTTGACCATGCCGACCGCCTGCACCGCCGCGACGACGAGCGCGAAACCGCTGAACAACCACTGCACCCCGGCCGCCCAGCCCCCCGCCCAGAGCAGAAGGCCGATCACCCCCACGAGAACCGTGGCGGCAACGACGGGGTAGCGGCGGATGTTCCTCAGCGACCAAGCCATGAGCCTAGTCTCGCGAAGTGTCATCCGCGCCGCCAGCCTGCCGATGACTACCTCACTCCGGGCGGTGCTGCGAGAGGCCCGACGCGACGCGAACTGCACTCAACCGATCGGTTCCTCTTCTCGATCGACTTCTACGTCGACGGGATGACGAGCACGATCGGTCAGGCGCGCGTCTCGAACTGGCGCAACACACGTCGCCAGATCGACGACCGAAGTCGATCGACGACAAACGCCCGACGACGGCGAGCTTCTACTCATGCGAGAAGCTCCGATTCACCGTGGTCGGTCTCGGCTCGGTGAGCCCATCACGTCGAAGCGAACGCATGAACCTCCACGCCGCGTAGGTCAATACCACGCTCACGCGTTCAAGCCCTCGTCGATCAACTGCCCAAACCGACGCAGAACGGCCGACGCAGAAACTCCTCATCAAGAATGACGGTATGAGCCTGGGACTGTGACATCGAAAACCGAACGTTCGAGGAGGAAGCCAGCTCTCGGGGTCCGCCTCAGACACGACACCTCAGGGCATTTCCGGCGCGAAGCCCCTATGCCAGGCGCGCCTTGAGATTGTCCGCGAGGGTCGCCAGAAACTCCTCGGTGGTCTGGTAGCCCTGCTCCGGGCCGACCAGGAGGGCGAGATCCTTGGTCATCTTGCCGCTCTCGACGGTCGTGATGACGACATCCTCGAGGGTGTCGGCGAACTCGATGAGCGCCTGGTTGCCGTCGAGCTTTCCGCGGTGCTGCAGGCCGCGGGTCCACGCGAAGATGGAGGCGATCGGGTTGGTCGAGGTCGGCTTGCCCTGCTGGTGCTGACGGTAGTGGCGCGTGACCGTGCCATGCGCCGCCTCGGCCTCGACGATCTTGCCGTCCGGCGTGGCCAAGACGCTCGTCATGAGACCGAGAGATCCGAAGCCCTGCGCGACCGTGTCGGACTGCACGTCGCCGTCGTAGTTCTTGCAAGCCCAGACATAGCCGCCCTCCCACTTCATGGCCGATGCGACCATGTCGTCGATGAGGCGGTGCTCGTAGCTCAGACCCTTCTCGTCGAAGGCTGCCTTGAACTCGGCATCGAAGACCTCCTGGAAGATGTCCTTGAACCGTCCGTCGTAGGCCTTGAGGATCGTGTTCTTCGTCGAGAGGTACACCGGGTAGTTGCGGGCGAGACCGTAGTTGAGGCTTGCACGGGCGAAGTCGCGAATGGACGCGTCGAGGTTGTACTGCACCTGGGCGATGCCGTCGCCCGGGGCCTGGTAGACCTCGAACTTCAGTGGCGCCGAGCCGTCTTCGGGGGTGAACTCGACTGTTAGCGTGCCCTTGCCCTTGAACAGGAAGTCGGTGGCGCGGTACTGGTCGCCGAACGCGTGACGGCCGATGATGATCGGCTTGTTCCAGCCGGGGACGAGGCGTGGGATGTTCGAGATGATGATCGGCTCGCGGAAGATGACGCCGCCGAGGATGTTGCGGATCGTACCGTTCGGCGACTTCCACATCTTCTTGAGGCCGAACTCCTCCACCCGGGCCTCGTCGGGCGTGATGGTCGCACACTTGACGCCGACGCCGTGCTTCTGGATCGCGTGCGCCGCGTCGATCGTGACCTGGTCGTCCGTCTCGTCACGCTTCTGGATGCCGAGGTCGTAGTACTCGAGGTTCACGTCGAGGTACGGGTGGATGAGGGTGTCTTTGATGGCCTGCCAGATGATGCGGGTCATCTCGTCGCCGTCGAGCTCGACGACGGTGCCTTCAACCTTGATCTTTGACAATGGGGGTCTCCTCGCAAGGGTGTGGGGCCGTGCGGCCCAGACAAGCCTACCCGAGTCGGACAACTTCTCTTGACATCGAGACAGTTGGGCTACCGCCTCCTCCGCAACCGTCCCCCGAACACCGGGTACCTCGTTCCGCGTTCGGCAGGTTAGCCTTGCACTATGCCTACGTTGAGCCTGGAAGAACTGTCAGCGAGCAATATCGTTGCGGCGAACAGCTTGAGCCTGAAACCGGGGCAAGAGCAGTTCGTCACCCCCGTGTCTTACTCTGCCGAGACCTCGGTCATCGACCCGGCCGCGGCCTGGCAGCGAGTCGTGCGTTTCGACGACAAGGTCGTCGGCTTCATCCACGGCAACTTCGACCCCGAGAACGAGCATGAGGAGTTCCGGGCCTGCATCTGGCGCATCAACGTCGACGCGGATGCCCAGGGCAAGGGCGTCGGCCGCTTCGCGGCGACCGCCCTCGCCGAGGAGGCGCGCAAGCGCGGCGTCGACCGCATCACCGTCATGTGGGAGCCGGGTGAGGCCGGACCAGAGGCCTTCTTCCACCGCATCGGCTTCGTCGACGTCGGCCAGACGCAATACGGTGACGTCATCGGCGCACTGCAACTCTGAACTCGGCGGCTGCCAGCATGCGCCTTCCCGCGGAGAGCGGCTTCGTCTCGCACGTGCTCGAGGTCGTCGAGGCGATCCCGCCTGGTCGGGTCATGACCTACGGCGACATCGCCGCCGAGCTCGGTTCGCGCGCTGCGCGGGTGGTCGGACAGGTGATGGCCTACTACGGCGAGGGTGTCCCTTGGTGGCGCGTCATCCGCTCGGGGGGTCACCCGCCCGTGCACCACGAAACACGCGCGCTCGAGTACTACCGCGACGAGGGCACGCCGACCGTCACGACGACGACGGACGCCGGCTATCGGGTCGACTATGCGAAGGCACGCTGGCGACCCGAGCCGTGACGGCGAAGATCATCCTCACGGAGGAGGATGTTCGCACCAGGGGCTGACGCCGCCGTGGTATCCAGGCCGTTGACTGGATATCACCGTCCATCCGTCCAGGAGATTCCATGCCAGCTCCACCCGCGCCCTCGCCCCCTCGCCGTGTGCTCAGCAGGACCGCTCTCGCAGGCACGACCGCCGTCGCCTGCTTCGGCCTGCTCAGCGGCTGCTCGACTCTCTCGGTCGTCACGGCCGTGACGCGCCCTGCCGAGGCGGCGATCTTCAGAGACCTCGCCGACGCCGAGAAAAATGCAACGGGCGTCGAGCTCCCTTCCTGGCTGCCTGATGACGCCGAGAACATCCGGATCAAGGTGCGCACCGACGGCTCGGGCGCAATCATGATGTTCGATTCGGCCGGCATCGACAACTCCGAATGCACGACGAAGGAGGTCGTCCGGGTGCCGCACCTGCGCGACTCGTGGTGGCCGGAGCACCTTCCCGGTCACGCGATCGGCTGCGAGCGATGGGGCACTGTCAGCGACAGGGGGCACGTCTACGCCTGGACCTCTCACGATGTGCGCGTCGCTGTTGACTCCCGTAGACGGTGACCGCCAACCCCGCGTCCGTCGTCGAGCGGACACCGCTCCTCGCCCACGTCCGACTCTACCCAGCGCCCCCGCCTGACGCTCATCGACCTGGCTGACTCCGCCCACCGAGCCTGTAGAACTCCGCTGGGCCGTTCCTGAGCATCGCGCCGTCGATCCTGGACAACGGATGACACGGACGAGGCGTCGCCGAGACATCTCGGCCTCGACGACACCATATTCCGCGAGCTCCTCAGAGTCGGGGAATCGGCCGCGTCCGGCTACACGAGCGAGTCGCGCCACGCCGCGTGCAACTGGGCGAACCGTCCCGTTCCCGCGATGAGCTGCTCGGGGCTGCCGTCCTCGACGACGCGGCCGTGCTCCATCACGAGAACCCGGTCGGCGATCGCGACCGTCGACAGGCGGTGCGCGATGATCACGGCAGTCCGGTCGGCGAGCAGGGTCTGCAGGGCCTCCTGCACGAGCCTCTCGCTCGGGATGTCGAGCGAGGAGGTCGCCTCATCGAGGATGAGCACGGCAGGATCGGCGAGGAACGCCCTGGCGAAGGAGATGAGCTGCCTTTGACCGGCGCTCACCCTTCCGCCACGCTTGTTCACGTCGGTGTCATAGCCGTTCGGCAGGCCCTCGATGAACTCGTGCGCACCGACGGCCTTCGCCGCCGCGACGATCTCCTCGCTCGTGGCATCCGGTTTTCCGATGGCGATGTTGTCCGCCACCGAACCCGAGAAGAGGTAGGCCTCCTGCGTGACCATAACGATCGCCCGGCGCAGATCCTTAGGGTGCAGCTCACGCAGGTCGATGCCGTCGAGCGTGGCGCGTCCCTCGCTCGGGTCGTAGAACCGCGAGATGAGTTTCGCGAGCGTCGACTTGCCGGCACCGGTCGACCCGACGAGCGCGATCGTCTGGCCGGACGGGATGTCGAGATCGAAGTTCGGCAGGATGACGCGATCGCTCCGGTAGGCGAATCGAACGTTTTCGAAGCGCACGTGACCGGTGGACTCCCAGAGGTCGACGGGCTTCGCCGGATCGGGAACGCTCGGTTCCTCTTCCAGCACCCCCGAGATCTTCTCGAGCGCCGACGCCGCCGACTGGTAGGAGTTGTAGAACATCGCCATGTCCTCCATGGGATCGAAGAACCGCCGCGTGTAGAGCAGCGCCGCAAGGAGAACGCCGATCGCCAGCTGCCCGTCGATCACCCGGAAGCCGCTGACGAGCAGCACCACGGCGACCGTGACGTTGCCGATGAGCACGAGGCCTGGATCGTAGACTCCGAAGATCTGGATGACTTTGCCGTTGACGTCGCGATAGTCCTCGACGAGGACGCCGAACTCCTTTTCGTTGCGCTTCTCCTTGCGGAATGCCTTGACTGCTCGGATGCCCGTCATCGTCTCGACGAAGTGCACGATGAGCTTCGCCGACGCGACGCGCGACCGGCGGAACAGCACCTGCGAGCGCTTCTGGAACCACCGGGTCAGCGCGAACAACGGCACGAGCGCAACGAACAGCACGACGCCGCTCACCCAGTCGAGCGAGAGAAGCGCGATCGCGGTGAACACCATGTAGAGCACACCGGACACGAGCTGGTTGATGCCGGAGTCGAGAAGTTCGCGGATCGAGTCGAGGTCGCTCGTCTGCCGCGAGATGATCCGCCCCGAGGTGTACGACTCGTGGAATTCGAGGCTCAGTTTCTGCGTGTGCAGGAACACCCGTTTGCGCAGGTCGATGAGGATCGCCTGGCTGATCCGCGCCGAGAGCACGATGTACCACGCGATGAGGCCTGCGCCGACGACGCTCGTGCCGAGATAGGCGGCCCCCGCCCAGGCGAGCGGGAACCAGTCCCGCTCGAGCAGAGCCGGCAACCCCTGGTCGATTCCGAAGGCGATGAGCGCCGGCCCGGCGACCTGCGCGGCCGTCGACACGAGGACGATGACCATCGTGAGCACGACCCTCCACCGCAACGACCGCAGCAGCGAACCGAGTAGTCGGAGCGACCGTCGGCGGATCTGACGCGACTCAGACTTGCTGAAGTCGTGCCGTTCCTCTCCCTGCACACCGTTGACGCTCATCGGGCCACCTCGCCGACGTTCGAACGATCGGTATTCGAGGGGTCGGCGTCCGAGAGGTCGGCGTCCAGGAGATCCCGTTCGTCCTCACGCTGCTCGCGCTCGTCCTCTTCGAGACTCGAGATGACGAAGCGGTAGTGGTCGCTCGTGGCGAGCAGCTCCGAGTGACGGCCGATCGCCGTGATCCGACCATCCTCGAGCAGCGCGACCCGATCGGCGAGCATGACGGTCGACGGCCGGTGCGCCACGATGAGGGCGGTGGTAGACGCCAGGACGTCGCGCAGGGCTGCCTCGACGAGGGCCTCCGTGTCGACGTCGAGCGCCGACAGCGGGTCGTCGAGCACGAGTACCGCCGGCTTGGCGGCGATGGCACGCGCGAGGGCGAGTCGTTGACGCTGCCCGCCGGAAAGGCTCATCCCCTCCTCGCCGACCTTCGTGTCCACTCCCTCCGGGAGCTCGTACACGAAACCGGCCTGCGCGATCTGCAGCGCCTGCTCGAGCACCCCATCCGCTACAGTCGACAACTCGGCGAGCTCTGGCCGGCCGAGCAGTACGTTGTCGCGCACGGATGCCGAGAACAACGTGGCGTCCTCGAACGCCATCGCCAGGTGCCGGCGCAGTTCCTCGCGGCTGAGGTCGCGCACATCGACGCCGTCGAGTTTCACGGCGCCTCCCGTCACATCGTAAAGTCGCGTCGTGAGCGCCGTCAGGGTCGACTTGCCGCTTCCGGTGAGGCCCACGAGCGCCATGGTCTCGCCGGGCTCCAGACGCAGATCGACTCCGTCGATGAGATCGGGGAATCGCGCGGGCGAGTCCTGATAGCGGAAATGCACGTTCTCGAAGACGAGCTCCCCGCGCGGTTCGTCGATCGTGACCGGGTTCACAGGGTCGGTGATGATGTTGACCGAGTCCATGATGTCGAAGAAGCGATCGGTCGCCGTGCGAGCGTCGAGCGTGAAGGCGAGCAGGAATCCGATCGATTCGACCGGCCAGCGCAGCACCGTCGCGGTCGCGAAGAACGCGACGAGCTCGCCGACGGTCATCTGGCCGCTCGCCGCGAGCCACACCCCGACCACGAGGCACAGGGCCAGTGCGACGTTGGGCACCAGGAGGAGCCAGAGCCAGATTCGCGAGTCGAGTCGCGCCTTCTCGATCTCGGTCCCCCGCAAACTCTCGGCCTGCGCCGCGAAGTTCTTGAGCGCGTACGTGCCGCGACCGAATGCCTTGAGCACGCGGATGCCGTGCACCGACTCCTCGACGGCGGTCGCGAGGTCGCCGGCCTGGTCCTGGCTACGCCGGGACACCTCCGAGTACTTGCCCTCGAAGCGGAAGCCGATGATCCACAGCGGGCTGGAGCACACGACGAAGATGAGACCGAGCATCCAGTTCATCGACAGCAGGATTGCGGCGCCTACGACGATCGTGACGAAGTTGACGATAAGCAGCACGAGGCCGAAGGACATCCAGCGGCGGATCATGTTGAGGTCGCTGACCGCCCGCGAGAGCAATTGCCCGCTCGGCCAGCGGTCGTGGAAGCCGACCGGCAGGTCCTGCAGGCGGGAGTAGAGCGCGTTGCGCATGCTCGCCTCGACCCGCGTGCCCGGGGTGAGCACGAACCAGCGGCGCAGGGCGATCATGATCGCCTCGAGCACCCCGAGGCCGAGCACGAGGATCACGGCGGGCCAGATCTGCGACGGATCCCCGTCGCTGAGCGGTCCGTCGACGAGCCATTGAAGCACCTGCGGGATCGCGAGCGCGACGAGCGAGGCGAGCAGCGCCGCGAGCATGCCGAGGTAGATGCGCGACATGGCCGGTTTGGCGTAGCCGTACAGGCGAAGCAGCGAGCGGATCGTGCTCACGCGCTTTACCGGTTGAGGTGGATGTTGTTGTTCAACGGTCGCAGACATGGACGTTTTTCCCTGAGATGTTGTGCCGTGCTGAAGGCACCGACGACGAACGGTCGGTGAGAGGCCGGGCGCTGAGTTCACGCTTCGGCAAGAGGTGGGTGATGCGCGCCGGAGCTGCGGCGCGCCGTGCGTTACTCGGACGTCGCCTAGTGTGCGCGTCGCGCGAGAAGGAGGGCGGACGGCGCGAGGACAACGGCGCCGAGATCCCGGATCTCCGCCGGTGCGTGTGCTGTCTGTGTCATTGCATCCTCCTGTGCGCGTCGTCGTGCGTTCCTATGGGCGCTTGCGGCGCCTCATGGGAGCCGGGCGCAGCCTTACAGACTATGCCGATCGTGAGACCAGGTGCAAGAGCCCTCGCCCCGCGAGACTGCATGAATCGTCGAAAAGAGCCCTCTAAACGTCGATTCACGCAGTCTCGAGGAGGAGAGGAGAGGAGAGGAGAGGAGGGGAGGGGCAGGGAGGGAACCGTCGGAACGCGAACCTAGCGCACGCGCACGCTGAGACAGGTCACGCAACCCTCGAGCTTCTCGAACTCGCTGATGTCGACGACGACGACCCGGTAGCCGAGGTCGGCGACGAGCGCAGCGCTCTGCGGGGCCGAGGCTGCCATGAGAACCGTGTCCGGCCCGAGGACGACGACGTGGGCGCCACCCTCCTCAGGCATCGGCAGAAAGCGGTCGAACATCGAAGGATCGTCGATGATCGGCTCATAACCGATGATCGTGCCATCTGGAAGAGCCGTGACCGCACTTTTGAGATGCAGGGCCTTGCTGACCGGCACCGCGATGACGGTGTACCCGAGCGGGGCGAGCAGGGTACGCAGCTGGCGGACACCCTCGGAGTTCGTGCGCGACGAACGACCGACGTAGACGGTGGCTCCGACTTTGAGCACATCGCCGCCGTCGAGCGTTCCCGGCTGCTCGATACGACGGATCGTGAGCCCGCCGAGTTCGCGCACCGCCTGTTCTGCGCCGACCGTCTCTTTGCTACGGGCTTCGGCACCGGGGCGCGTGATCACGGCAAGGTCGCCGAACATGACGACGGCGTCCTCGATGAAGACGGAGTCGGCAAGCTCCGGAGCAGCCGGAACCTCGACCGTTTCCCAGCCCTCGGCTACGAGCGCCGCACAGTAGCGGTCCCACTGCTCGTCGGCGAGCTCCGGGTCGATGGTGCTGCGTTCGATGTGCGTCACCTCGCCGTCGGCGAGATTGGACGCAGGGATCCGCACGAGCGCGACGCGCCGCTCGCCCGAGCCGCGCCCGATATTACGGAAGGCGATGACTCTCGCGAAAACCCGTCGCCCGAGCGTCAGTTCGACGAGAGCGACCGCGAGTACGAACACGAGGTTCAGGCTGAGCAGGCTGCTGAGCACATAGGCGACGACGTCCGGCGTGAACGCGGTCCCGGATGACGCGACCGTGACGGTCGTGCCCACGAGCGCCGCGAAGACGCCGCCGCCGAGTCCGCCCGCGAGGGCGGGGAGCCATCCTCGTGTCGCGCCCAGCAGATTGAACACCGTGAGCAGCACGAAGGCGATGATCGTGGACAGCAGGAAGTAGTTCGCCACCTGGGCGATCGTCTGAGCCTGGTGACCGTTGCCGATGAAATAGGCGAGAACCGTGACGAGATACGAGACGAGCGCTACGACGAAAGCCGAGACCGCGGCGGCAAGCACGACACGACCCTGGCGGCCGGTGCGGATCGTCGGGGCGGAAGCGGCGGGAACCGGTGTAGTCATGATAGCGAGACTACCCGGTCCCGCCGTGCATCCGTGCCTCAGACCGCGTCGAGCCGCGCGCGGGCGCGGCGCTCCGCGGCGACGAGGGTGGTGGTTCCGTTCGCAGAAGCCTCCTGGTAGACGGCGGCGACGGTGTCGCCGATCGCGTCGACCCTGGCCGCGATCGCCGCCAGATCGGCCCCGGGTTCCGAGGCGAGTGCGAGGTACACGACACCGCCAGCGTTGACGACGAAGTCCGGCGCCCACAGGATGCCGCGCTCCGCGAGCAGTGCGGCGCACTCGCGCGAGGCGAGCTGGTTGTTGGCGGCACCGACGACGCCGCGCACACGGAGTTCGGAGATGACGCGCGGGGTCAGCGCGCCGCCGACACCGCAGGGGACGAACAGCTCTGCCTCGACGGTGTGAGCGGATTCTGGCTCCACCCAGGCGGCACCCAGTTCGTCGGAGAGTCGCCGCTTGGCGCGGTCGACATCGCTCACGGTCAGGCGCGCACCCGCGGCGGCAAGCGTGCGGGCGAGTCGTCCTCCCACCTGTCCGAGGCCTGCGATGACGATGCGGTGTCCCGCGACATCCCTGCTGCCGACGACGGCAGCGAGGGTGGCGAGGATCCCGGCATGCACTCCGGCCGCCGTGGCGTCCGCAGGTTCACCGATGCCGCCCCGCTCGGTGGGAAGGCCGCAGACGTACGCGGTGCGCTCGGCGACGACGGCCATGAGCTCGGCGCTCGTGCCCACATCCTCCGCCGTCTTGTACACGCCGCCGAGGCTCTCGACGGCGTCACCGAGGTCGAGCATCACGTCACGTTTGCCGACATCGCTCAACACGGTGCCGTGGGGAAGGTAGACGACGGATTTGCCGCCGCCGCGATTGAGCCCGGCTACGGCGTTCTTGAGAGTCATCGCCGCAGAGAGTCGTAGGCAGTCCGCGAGCGCATCCGTCCAGGTGTCGTAGTGCCAGACGCGGCATCCGCCGAGTGCCTGCCCGAGCTTCGTCGAGTGGACCGCGACGCTCATGACGAGGCCGGATCTGGCCCCCGTCGCGATGAGCACGCGTTCATGGTCGAAGTCGAGCGTGGCCGGCGCGTCCAGCTCCATCGCGGGCTGCGTGATGGTCATGGTATCTCCTCGTGTGCTGTCTTGTGAACAGGTTCGCGAACACAGGATGCGAATCCGCCCATGACAGCGGCGGAGCGCACCGATACGGCCTCGGTTCCCCGCGGATCGCGCGTGGAATCGACGAGCCTACTCTGCGCCGAGTTTAGTGGAAGAAGTGGCGCTCCCCCGTGAAATACATGGTCACGCCGGCTGCCTGAGCTGCCGCGACGACCTCGTCGTCGCGCACGGAACCACCCGGCTGCACGACCGCGCGCACACCGACCTCGAGCAGCACCTGCACGCCGTCGGCGAAGGGGAAGAACGCGTCGGATGCCGCAACGGATCCAGCCGCGCGCTCGCCTGCTCGCGTCACGGCGAGGTGGCAGGAGTCCACGCGGTTGACCTGTCCCATCCCGACGCCGACGGAGGCGCCGTCACTCGCGAGCAGGATGGCGTTGGACTTGACGGCACGGCAGGCGCGCCAGGCGAACTCGAGGTCGGCGCGGGTCGCGGCGTCCGCCTCCTCACCCGCGACGAGCTGCCATGCGGTGGAGTCGAACCCCTCGAAACCGTCGATCTCCTGCATGAGCAGGCCGCCTGAGATGTGCCGCAGCTCGATGTCGCCGCGGGTGTAACCAACCGGGAGACGCAGGATACGCAGGTTCTTCTTCGCGGTCAGCAGTTCGAGCGCTTCGGGCTCGAAGCCGGGAGCCACGAGAACCTCGGTGAAGATGCCGCTCACCGTCTCGGCCATCGCGCGGGTAACGGTGCGGTTAGCGGCGATGACGCCGCCGTATGCCGAGACTGGGTCGCACGCGTGGGCACGGGAGTGCGCCGAGGCGATCGCATCGTCCGCACCGGGGTCGGCTATCGCGATGCCGCAGGGGTTCGCGTGCTTGACGATCGCGACGGCCGGCTCGACGAAGTCGAATGCTGCGCGCACGGCTGCATCCGCGTCGACATAGTTGTTGTAAGACATGTCCTTGCCCTGCAACTGCTCGGCCTGAGCGATCCCGATGCCACCCTCGATGCTGTAGAGAGCGGCCGACTGATGCGAGTTCTCGCCGTAGCGGAGCACCGCACTCAGATCGGCGTCGACTTCGACCGCCCCCGGCCAGTCCTGGCTCTCGTCGGAGTCATCGACATCATCGTCGGAGTCATCGACATCATCGTCGGAGTCGTCGACATCATCGTCGTCGACATCATCGTCATCGAGGTCGACATCGTCGGCGTCAGCCCAGTGATCGTAGACGTTCCCGGCGAACCAGTTCGCGACGCCGAGGTCGTAGCCGGCCGTGTGCTCGAAGGCCAGGCTCGCGAGCCTCTGCCGAAGACGCAGGGTCGTGCCACCGGCCTCGACGGCCTCGATAACCTCCTCGTAGTCCGCGGGATCGACGACGATCGCGACGTTCGCGTGGTTCTTGGCGGCCGCCCGCACCATCGCCGGTCCGCCGATGTCGATCTGCTCGATGACGTCGGACGCTTCAGCCCCCGAGGCCACGGTCTCGGCGAAGGGATACAGGTTCACGACCACGAGCTCGAAGGGCGCGATGCCGAGCTCGGCGAGCTGGGCCTCGTGCGACTCGAGGCGCAGATCGGCGAGGAGGCCGGCGTGCACGGCAGGATGGAGCGTCTTGACGCGACCGTCGAGGGCCTCGGCGAAGCCGGTCACAGAGGCGACCTCCGTCACGGGATGCCCCGCACCGCGAATGGTCGCGGCCGTCGATCCGGTCGACACGATCTCGACCCCGGCGGACGCCAGCGCCCCGGCCAGTTCGCGCAGGCCCGACTTGTCGCTCACCGAGACGAGCGCCCGGCTGATCTGCACGACGTCCCGTGCGCGGTAGAGGCTGGGATCGTGGCTGGGGCCGCTCATGCTGTGCGTAGCTCCTCGAGGTCGACGTGTCCGTTGGCGATGTCGAGCACGGACTGCACGAGCAGGCGGCGTTCGACGGATTTGATGCGCTCATGCAGCGTGTGTTCGGTGTCACCGGGTAGCACGGGAACACGTTCCTGCGCGATGATGGGGCCGCCGTCGATGCTGTCGTCGACGACGATGAGGCTCGCACCGGTCTGGTCGACCCCGGCTGCGAGCGCGTCACGCACGCTGTGGGCGCCAGGAAACTCAGGCAGGTAGGCGGGGTGCGTGTTCACGAGGTTCGGCGACAGGGCGGCGACGACGCGCGGCGGAAGGAGTCGCATGAGTCCGCTGAGGATCACGAGGTCCGGCTGCCACTGCTGCACCTGTTCGAGCAGGGCGTCGCCCCACGAGTCGCGGTCAGCATAGGCCGTGAAAGCGACGGTGAAGGTGGGGATGCCGTACTCCTCGCCGAGGGCGAGCCCGTCGGCGTCGCGGTCAGAACCGATGGCGACGACCCTGGCCGGGAATTCCGCGTCCTCCGAGGCTTCCACGAGGGAGCGGAGGTTGGATCCTCCTCCTGAGATCAGCACGACGAGCTTCAGCACGCTACGAGCCTACCGCCCGCGCGCCGGGCTCGTCGCAGCCGTCAGAGAGCGCCGCGCCGCCCGCCCGAGAGGAGGCCGAGCACGGCCGCCACACCGATCTCCGCGGCCGCGAGGCCGGCGACGAGCCACGGCTGCGGCCCCACCTCGACGAGGCGGCCAGGACCGGCCGCGCCGGCCGACCACCAGGCGAGCAGGCCGAGCTCGATGCCGGCGACGATCCCGACGCCCGCCCCGGTGGCAAGCACGGCGAGGATGCCGCGACGCACGCCGGGCGACATCCGCTGGCGCAGCATCATGCCGCAGAGAAAGCCGAGCAACACGGGAACCAGCAGCCCGACGAAGCCGAAGGCCGGCTGTCCCTGCGGGAGCGCACCGAGGAGGGGAAGTCCTGGCACCGGCCCGAGCACGGTGCCGCCCGGCGAGACGCTCGTGCCGACGCCGATCGCGAACCCCGGACCGACGAGCCAGCTCGCGGCCCAGATCACGGCATTGGGAAGAAGGGCGAGCTGCAGCACGGTCAGCGAGACGCCTCCCATGATCCCGGCCTGCAGCGTCTCGTAGAGACCCACCACCGTCGTATAGTTCGCCGCGAGGAGCACCGTCACGAGCAGCGCCGAGAGTGCGAGCACCCCCGCCGAGGCTGCCGTGCCACCGCGCAGCGCTGCCACGACTCCATCACGGACGACGGTTGGCCAGGCCTCGGCCCGCAGCCATCGGGACAGCATCCTGCTCCCACCATCGAGCCGGGCCTCGCCGACCTCCGAGCCGATCAGGACCCCGAGCGAGTACACGCCGACGGGCAGCACCAGGCTCTGCAGCGTGTTCGGGTTCACGACCTCGTGTCCCGAGCCGAGCGCGGCGGCGATCGCGAGCACCCCGTAGACGGCGATCGCCACCGAGCAGCCGAGCAGGCGCAGACCGGTGGCAGACGCGCGCAGTCCCGCGCGGTATCCGAACAGCACGGCGAGCACCGCGAAGCCGAGCAGCGCGATGGTGAGCTCGAACGGCTGCTCGGCTCCCGGCAGGGCGAGCGCAGCCGCGGTCGCCTGCGGAAGCTGCACCGTGAGGTCGACGCCGTTGCCGAGGAGCCACACGTCGACGGCCGCATGCCAGAACACGACCCAGTCGATGCCCAGCCCGAAATGGCTCGCCCAGAGGATCGTGAGCGGCACGACCGCGATGCCCAGCCCTATGGCGAGGGCTATGAGCGCCTCGAGGGCGGCGAGGAGGGCGACGGCTATACGGTTCATTCGACTGGGAGCCTACCCGCCACGGGGTCGGCTCAGCCGACGACGACCGGGGTGTCTTCGTCTGCGCTCTCGGGAACCTCGGTGATCGGCCGCTGCACGATCTCCGAAATGCCGAGCACGACGAGCGTCAGCACCGCAGTCCAGACGATAAGGGCCGGAGACAGCGGACGAACGAAGAGGATCACCGCCGCCGCGACGAGCGAGACCACGACGCGCACGACGACCCTCTGCCGGTAGAGCAGCTCGCCGAACCGTCCCGTCGAGAGCTTGTGCGCCTCCCCTGTTCGGCGCAGGGAGGCGATCCACCCTGAGAACAGTCCCCTGAGCGCCGTCGTCACCCGGAACGGCCCCGACAGCCACGTCACGAGCACGACGGTCACCGCGAGCACCGTCACCGCGAGCACGCTCGCGCCGATGCCGCCCGTGATCCGATCGTAGATGACGCCGGCGGTGTCGGCGGGCATCACGCTCGGCGCCATGCTCGCGACGAAGACGACGCGGCCGATGCTCAGGACGATGCCGAGCAGGGTCATGACGAGCGCGAGGCCGATGCCGGCCCACAGCACGGCGACGACCCTGCGGCGCGCGACGAGCACACCCGCGACGAGGAACAGCAACGCGACCCAGGGCAGCCAGGTGCCTGCGGCGATGGCGACGTTGTAGCCGATCTGCACGTACGTGACCGTGTCGGAGGTCGCGACGACGATCGTCTTGTCGATCACCGGAATGCTCTCGGCGAAGGCGATCCCCTGCGCAACGAGCGCGGTCTTCACCTCTGCGATGATCGGTCCGAGCTGTATGCCGATCTGGCCCCCCGAGCCGACGCTGACGGCGGCCGAATCCGATCCCTGGATCGTGGCGACGAACTGACTATGGCTGATGCGCAGCGCCTGCGCCCAGATGTCGGCGAACGCCGCGGACGTCACGAGCTTCTCGACCACACCCGTCACGAGCGAGCTGAGCCCGGCCGCAGCCGGCTTCTCGAGCAGCCGGAGCGCATCGGCGGCCCGCGGCGGGAGGCCCAGGTCGGCGATCCCGTCGAAGACGGCGCTCGTGAGCGCCGGAATGTCCACCTGGTCCTCGATGGCGGTCACCACCTGATCGGTCACATAGCTCTGCACGGCCGGCTCCTTGGCAAGCGGCGCAAAGGTCGCGACGAAGGAGTCGGTGTCGGACAGCTCGGTCTTGGCCCAGTTGGCCACGGCGGCGAGCGGCGCGAGCACGAGGCCGACCACGATCAGCACCGATGACAGCACCGTCCACCACCGGCTCCTGCCTGCGCGCGCCCGTCCGGCAGCGTCGGCCGTCACGGTCCGGGAGGCTTGCGCATCGCCGAGTCTTCCGCGCAGCTCCGCGTTCTCCGTCTCGAGCCGTTCGACGAGCGCCTGCAATTCGGCATTGTTCATGCGCGCCATCCCCCCACCTCCAGCGTCTGATCCTCAGACTAGCGGCGACCGGCGGTGCCGAATAGGGCCGAACAGGAAGGGGCCCGTTGCGAGGTCCGCAGATTCCAGGGGCCGGCTCCCGGAGTGGCGTGAAGCCGCCCGCGCTGTCGCCGCGTATCGCGATCGATGGGATGACACCGGTGACTCCCCACACTCGAAGGAGTAGGTGGTGGTGGGAGCTGGCGGGAGTTGGTCCACGCTGATACGCCCGGGAACGGTAGTCGAGGTGGATCGCGATGATCTTGCCTGGCCGGGGAATCGCTACGGACATGGGCGCCTCGAGCGCGTCATGGGCGCCTCCTCGAGCGTTCGGGGTGCTTCGGAACGGATCCTTGGCATCATATCCAAAATCGTATATTATCGAGAGCACCCCGGCGAGCATCATCCCGTGCATGCCGCGACAACGAAGTCACAGAGGAGACACACCATGAGCGGGCAGGCACCGGAGGGCTTCACTCCGACGGGAACCATTGCGACGACGGCCGATCGGCGCCGCGTGGTCTTTGCCACCGGCATCGGGACCGCCGTCGAGTGGTACGACTTCTTCATCTACGCCACGGCCGTCGGCCTGGTGTTCGGGCAGCTGTTCTTCGAGCCTCTGGGCGCCAATAGTGCGCTCATGGCCTTCGCCACGGTCGGCGTGAGCTTTCTCTTCCGCCCACTCGGCGCGTTCCTCGCCGGGCACTTCGGCGACAAGCTCGGTCGCAAGACGGTGCTGATGTGGACGCTGATCCTCATGGGCGCGTCGACCGCACTCATCGGCGTGCTCCCGACGTACGAGACGATCGGCCTCGCGGCGCCGATCCTGCTGGTGCTCCTGCGGATCCTCCAGGGCATCTCGGCCGGCGGCGAGTGGGGCGGGGCGGTGCTCATGGCCGTCGAGCACGCCCCGAGGTCCCGACGCGGTGTGTTCGGCGCCGCGCCGCAGATCGGCGTCCCGCTGGGTCTTCTGCTGGCATCCGGCGTGATGGCGCTCATGACGGTCATCGCTCCGGGCGACCAGTTCCTCGCCTGGGGATGGCGGATCCCGTTCCTGCTCAGCGTGGTGCTGATCCTGGTCGGCTACTACGTGCGTCGCAAGGTCGAGGAGAGCCCGGTGTTCGCGGAACTCGCCGAGCGCAAGGACAAGGCGCGGATGCCGATTGTGCAACTGTTCCGCAAGCACCTGCTCCTGGTGATCATCGCCGCGCTGGTCTTCGCCGGCAACAACGCGGTCGGCTACATGACCACGGGCGGGTACATCCAGGGCTACGCGACGAACCCCGAGGGGCCGGTCGGCCTCGAGAGGGGGCCGGTGCTCTGGGCGGTCGCCGGTTCCGCCGTCACCTGGTTGGCGTCGACCCTCCTCGCGGGCTGGGTGTCGGACCGGATCGGTCGCCGCACGACGTACATCGTCGGCTGGGCGCTCCAGCTGGTCGGCGTCTTCACCCTGTTCCCGCTGGTGAACACGGGCCAGATCGGACTGCTTTTCGCGGGGCTCGCGATCCTCACCCTCGGTCTCGGCTTCACCTACGGCCCGCAGGCCGCGCTGTACACGGAGCTGTTCCCCGCGTCGATCCGCTTCTCGGGCGTCTCGATCTCCTACGCGATCGGCGCGATCGCGGGTGGTGCATTCGCTCCGACGATCGCCACCGCGATCGTGCAGGCCACGGGCTCCACGCAGGCCGTGACCTGGTATCTCGCCGGGATGACCGTGCTCGGACTCGTCGCGACGCTACTGCTGCGCGACCGCTCCGGCATCCCACTCAGACCGGACCACGAGGAGGAGCAGGCGAAGAGCCCGATCTACGGACTCGCGAAGGCCTGATCGTCTCTCGAGGACGCCGGTGCGCTCTCATGCGGGCGCACCGGCGTCTCGTTGTAAGTACGGGTGCATCTTCGGTTCCGTACCCAGGCTGGATTCGCGAGATCGGGTGCGATCGAGCCGAACTTCCGCGTGACGGCGAAATCCGGCCTGAATACGCTACAGCGCGCGGCTCCTCGTCGAGCGAGAGAGGCGAGCCGGAGTCGGAGAGGAACCGGAGTCCGAGATGGAGGGCCTGCGCTCCGGTCAGCCGCCGAGGGCACTGCCGTTCGGAAGGAATCGACGACGGTGCAGTTCCACCACCACGGATACGTCTCCGGAGACCCGCGCGTGCTCCCCGCGGCGGGCACCGGGATCGACCGCCCCGCTGACCTCCCCGACGAGATGGACGTGCTGATCGTCGGATCCGGACCTGCCGGCATACTGCTCGCCGCGCAGATGTCCCAGTACCCAGGGCTCACCACCTGCATCATCGAGCGCCGCGACAGGCGCCTCGTGCTCGGCCAGGCCGACGGCATACAGCCCCGCGGCGTCGAGACGTTCCAGGCCTTCGGCTTTCACACTTCGATGCGGAACCCGCGCGAGTTGGCAGATGACTTTTGCGACATGGGCACATGGACTGTCGTTAGCCGAACGGCCCCGCGGCTCCGGCGGGTTCTGGGGGCCGTTCGACGCTGTCGAGCTAGAGCGAGGCGAGAAGCTCGCGCATGAGGTTGGCGGTCTCGCTCGGCGTCTTGCCGACCTTGACACCGGCGGCCTCGAGGGCTTCCTTCTTCGCCTGGGCGGTTCCGGCCGAGCCCGAGACGATGGCGCCCGCATGGCCCATGGTCTTGCCCTCTGGGGCGGTGAAGCCCGCGACGTAGCCGACGACCGGCTTGGTGACGTTGGCCTTGATGAAGTCGGCCGCGCGCTCCTCGGCGTCGCCGCCGATCTCGCCGATCATGACGATCGCCTTCGTCTCTGGGTCGGCCTCGAACGCCGCGAGGGCGTCGATGTGAGTGGTGCCGATGATCGGGTCTCCGCCGATGCCGATGGCGGTCGAGAAGCCGAGGTCGCGCAGCTCGTACATCATCTGATAGGTGAGCGTTCCCGACTTGGAGACGAGGCCGATCGGTCCCTTGCCGGTGATATTGGCCGGCGTGATGCCCACGAGCGACTCACCTGGCGTGATGATGCCGGGGCAGTTCGGGCCGATAATCCGTGTCGTATTGCCCTTGGCCTTGGCATACGCCCAGAACTCGGCGGAGTCCTGCACGGGCACGCCCTCGGTGATGATGACGAGCAGCGGGATCTCGGCGTCGATGGCCTCGATCACGGCGTCCTTGGTGAAGACCGGCGGCACGAAGACGATCGAGACATCGGCACCGGTCTCCTCGACGGCCTCCTTGACGGTGCCGAAGACGGGCAGCTCGACCTCGCCGTGCACGACGGAGGTGCCGGCTTTGCGGGCGTTGACGCCTCCGACGACCTGCGTGCCGGCCTTGAGCATGAGGGCGGTGTGCTTGGTGCCCTCGCCCCCGGTGATGCCCTGCACGATGACCTTGGAATCCTTGTTGAGGAAGATGGACATTTCGCTAATCCTTTTCTGAACCTGAAGCGATCTCTGGGCTGATGTCGACAGGCTCGATCAGCGACCGGCGTTGGCGAGCTCTGCGGCCTTGTCGGCGCCCTCGTCCATGGTCGCGGCCAGCGTGACGAGCGGGTGGTTGGCTTCGTTGAGGATGCGACGCCCCTCTTCGACATTGTTGCCGTCGAGGCGCACGACGAGCGGCTTGTTCGCGCTGGAGCCGAGCTCGGCGAGAGCTCCGACGATGCCCTTGGCCACGGCGTCGCAAGCGGTGATGCCGCCGAAGACGTTGACGAAGACGGCCTTGACCTGGGGGTCGCCGAGGATGACGTCGAGGCCGGCGGCCATGACCTCCGCCGATGCCCCGCCGCCGATGTCGAGGAAGTTGGCCGGCTTCACGCCACCGTGGTTCTCGCCGGCGTAGGCGACGACGTCCAACGTCGACATGACGAGGCCGGCGCCGTTGCCGATGACCCCGACTTCGCCGTCGAGCTTGACGTAGTTGAGGTCGGCGGCCTTGGCCTTCGCCTCGAGCGGGTCCGCCGCTGCCTTGTCTTCGAGGGCCGCGTGGTGCGGGTGACGGAAGTCGGCGTTCTCGTCGAGCGTGACCTTGCCGTCGAGGGCGATGACGTCGCCCTCTTCGGTCAGCACGAGCGGGTTGACCTCGACAAGCGTCGCATCCTCGCCGGTGTACACCGCGTAGAGCTTGACGAACACCTCGGCGACCGCGTCGACGATCTCGGCGGGGAAGCTCGCGGCGACGGCGATCTCACGGGCCTTCTCCAGGTCGATGCCGGTGCCGGGGTCGATCTCGATGCGGGCGAGCGCCTCGGGCTTCTCCACAGCGAGCTGCTCGATCTCCATGCCGCCCTCGAAGCTCGAGAGCGAGAGGTAGGACCGGTTGGCGCGGTCGAGGAGCACCGAGAAGTAGTACTCCTCGGCGATGCGGGCGCCGGCCGCCACCATCACACGGTGAACGACGTGACCCTTGATGTCGAGGCCGAGGATGGCCTTCGCCGCCTCGAACGCCTCTTCCGGGTTCTTCGCGACCTTGACGCCGCCGGCCTTGCCGCGCCCGCCCGTCTTGACCTGGGCCTTGACGACGACGACGCCGCCGAGCTTCTCCGCGGCCGCACGCACCTCCTCGGGGGTGTCCGCGACGATACCCGGGAGCACCGGGACCTCGTACTGTTCGAACAGATCTCTGGCCTGGTACTCGTAAAGATCCACGCTGCTCTTCCAATCCGCACTCAGCGTTCATGCATGGCATTTGGGGGGTGGCGACAGCGCTCGGGTGCCGGAAAAAGCTCGACGTCGAAGCACGCTGGCCACAGAGAACTCTACCCCGTCTGAGCACGGTCGTTGCGCGGCGGGAGCGGCCACTGTCTGGTCGATGAGAGCTGAAGACGCGCCAGAAGCCCCGCGTGCCGGCCGCCGCCCATCGCCGTCTACGGTTTCGATCGGCGCGATCTTTGAGGGGCTTCTCGCACCGGAACCGAAGAGCACGCGGCGGTCGGTCTGCACGAAGTCCTTGCCGTCGGCGCGGTACTCGGCTGGCGTCGCCCTCGTGTCATCGGGCTTGGTGATGAATTTCTGGATCACCTTCGAGTAGAAGCGGTACCCGATGAGGTAGGTACAGATCGCGGCGAGCACGAACCAGATGGCGTTGACGGTCTCGCCGCGCACGATCGCGAGCATCGTCCAGGCGACGCCGCCGAGAAGGGCGATGGCGACCCAGAGCGCGGTCTTTGCGGGAGTCCACCCGTTGCGTTTCGACTCGGTCTGGTCGATGGAGACGGGTGGCAGGTCGACCTGCGTGGTGGGGGCCTTCGACATTGATGATCTCCTGGGTCGCGTCGTTGCGTTTCCCGAAGACTAGAAGCGCGCACGCGGCATCGACCCCTGGATGCGGTGGGCGGTGCCAGCTGTGCGACGAGCGGTAGCCCGGTGGCGACGAACTACAGCTTTTCGATCGGAGCGATCTTGATGAGGAGCTTCTTCGCACCGGAGCGGTCGAACTGCACGTGCGCGACCCGCTTGGTCCCCTCTCCGGTGACCTGCGTCACCCGCCCCTCGCCGAAATCGGCATGGCGGATCCTGTCGCCGGCCGTCAGCGTGAGATCGCCGTTGTCGCGCACCTGCGCCGTGACGCGGTTCGGCCACTCGGCCTTGGGTCTCGGGGCCGGTGAAAGCTCACCCTGCCCGCCGAAGCCACCCCGGGAGCCATAGCCGTCGCGTCGGGCGTTGAGGGCGCGGGGCTGGGTGCCTCCCCGCGAGTTCGCCATCCCCGGCGACTGCCGCCAGTCGATCAGCTCACCCGGGATCTCCTGCAGGTAGCGGCTCGGCATGGCGACCGAGGTCTCGCCGAACTGCGCACGTGTCATCGCGAGCGACAGATAGAGCCGCTTGCGCGCACGGGTGATGCCGACGTAGAAGAGGCGGCGTTCCTCTGCGGGCCCGCCGGGCTCGCCCGCCGACATCTGGTGCGGAAGCAGACCCTCCTCGATGCCGGTCAGGAAGACGGAATCGTACTCGAGCCCCTTCGCAGTATGCAGGGTCATCAGCGACACGGTCCCCGAGGAGTCGTCGAGTTCGTCGGCCGCGGCCACGAGCGACACCTGGGTGAGAAAGTCGACGAGGCCGGCATCCGGATTCTCGCGCATGAAGTCCTTGGTCTGGGCGAGCAGTTCCTCGACGTTCTCGGCACGTGTCTCATCTTGCGGATCGCGACTGCTGCGCAGCGTCTCGAGGAGCGCGCTCTGCTCGAGCAGGAAGCCGAGAACCTCCGAGACGCCCGAGACGCCCGCAGGGTTCGACGGCTCGAGTTTAGCGGCCGCCTCGTCGAGCATGCCTGCGAGCTGCAGGATGGCCGTCGTCACCTTCGGACCGAGACCGAGGCTCCCGGCGTCGCGCATCGCCTCGCGGAAGGTGATGCCGTTGGTCTCGGCAAAGCTCGCGAGCTGGGTCTCCGTCGCCGGTCCGATGCCGCGTTTCGGGGTGTTGAGGATTCGGCGCAGGGCGAGCTCATCGACCGGGTTCGCGACGGCGATGAGATAGGCGATGGCGTCTTTGATCTCAGCTCGCTCATAGAACTTGGTGCCGCCGACGACACGGTAGGGCACGGCCGAGCGCACAAAGATCTCCTCCAGTGCGCGGGTCTGCGCGTTGGTGCGGTAGAACACGGCGATGTCACGGTAGGCGACGCCGGCGCCGTGGAGCGCTTCGATCTCGTCGGCGATGAACTGGGCCTCGTCGTGGCCGGAGTAACCGGTGTAGCCGGTGATCTTGTCGCCGTCGCCGACGGCGGTCCACAGCTTCTTGTCTTTGCGGTCGAAGTTGTTGGAGATCACCGCGTTGGCGGCCGAGAGGATGTTCTGGGTGGAGCGGTAGTTCTGTTCCAGCAGCACCACCTTGGCACCGGGGTAGTCGCGTTCGAACTCGACGATGTTGCGAATGTCCGCTCCGCGGAAGGCGTAGATCGACTGGTCGGAGTCGCCGACGACCGTCAGGGAGGCTCCGGGGATGCCGCCGGAGGCATCCTGTAGCGAGCGCACGTGCATGCCCGCCGTCTCCATCTGCTCGGCGAGATCCGGCGCGACCGGACGCGTCAGCTCGCGGATGAGCGAATACTGCGCGTGGTTCGTGTCCTGATACTCGTCGACGAGGACGTGCCGGAAGCGGCGCTGGTAGAGGGCGGCGACGTCGGGGAAGGAGCGGAACAGGAAGACCGTCTCGCTGATGAGGTCGTCGAAGTCGAGGGCGCTCGCGGCACGCAGCCTGCGCGTGTACTGGCGGAAGATCTCGAGGAACATCACCTCTTGCGGGTCGTCGAGATTCGCGTTGCGGGCGTAGCTGTCAGCGTCGGCGAGCTCGTTCTTCAGCTTCGAGATCCTGTTGGAGACCCCGGCAGGGGTGAAGCCCAGGGTATCGGCGTCGAGCTCTTTGATGATGCGCTTGAGCACATTGCGGACGTCTGCGGAATCGTAGATCGTGAACGTGCCGGCGAGCCCCGCCTTCTCGGCCTCTCGGCGCAGGATCCGCACGCACGCCGAGTGGAAGGTCGAGATCCACATGCCATCGGATGCCTGCCCGAGCAGCTGCTCGACGCGCTCGCGCATCTCGGCAGCAGCCTTGTTGGTGAAGGTGATCGCCAGGATCTGGCTCGGCCAGGCCTCCCGGCCGCCGATCAGGCTCGCGATGCGGTGCGTGAGCACGCGCGTCTTGCCGGAGCCGGCTCCGGCGACGATCAGCAGCGCCGAACCGCGGAACTCGACCGCCTCGCGCTGCTCGGGATTGAGTCCATCGAGCAGGCTGCCGTTCCCCCGCGCCCCCCGCTGGTCCGCATCCGGACCGTCGTGCACGATGAGGGGGGTTCCAGAGGCGGCGTCTGGATCAAAGAGAGTCGTCATGGCTCCCTCAAGTCTAGGCGCGACCGCCGACCGCCAGCTCTGCGCGGATCAGTTCTCGCTGGCGTCGCGAACCGCGACAGCGAGGTCGGGATGGTCGACGAACACGCCGTCGACGCCCGTCGACATGATCGCCCGGAACTCGGCCTGCCAGTCGCCGAACACGGCTTTCGCTCGGCCAACACGGAACGCGGGGTCGAGAAAGCGGTTCTCGGGGCGAAGCGTCCAGCAATACACCTCGAGCCCGGCGGCGTGGGCATGGTCGACGAGCTCCGAAGCCGCAGGGCCCCCCGTGTCGACGGTCGTGCCCACGATCATCGACTTGTCAACACTGACCCCGTCGACGCCGCCACCGCTGAGGCCGTACATCCCGGTCTCGGTCACATAGTCGGCGTAGGATTTCACCGCGCGCCCGTCGGCGAGCACATCGTCGGCCGGGGCGCCCCTCGATTCCACGAGGAAGATCCGCTTGCCTGCGACCCCGCGGTCGCGCAGTTTCTCGAGCACGGTCAGTTCGAAGGACTCCATGGTCAGCCGGCCGTCGCCGACATCCCAGCCCGCGTCGTCGACCTCGGCGGCGAAGAGCTCGTCGAGCGGCAGGCCGATGGATTCGAAATAGCTCGCGTGCTTGATCTCGGCGACCATCCCGATGCCGCGCCCGAGCATGTCGGCCGCGTCGTCGATGAGACCGAAGAGGTCGCGCAGGCGCAGGATGGGGAACTGTCCGTCGAAACTCGCGCTGAGACTGCGCAGGCCGGGAAAGCGCTCGCGGGCGCGCAGCGTGCTGAGCTCCCCCCACGTGAAGTCCTCGGTGAACCAGCCGGTGAGCTCGACGCCGTCGACGACCTTCGTGGTACGCAGCCGGGCGAACTCCGGCCGGTCGACGACATCGGTCGTGCCCGAGATCTCATTCTCGTGACGCAGCACGAGCACACCGTCCCTGCTTGCGACGATGTCGGGCTCGACGGCTTCGGCGCCGAGCGCGAACGCGAGGTTGTAAGAGGCCCTCGTATGTTCGGGGCGGTAGCCGCTCGCACCACGGTGCCCGATGATGATCGGTTTCGACAGCGCCATTCCCCCAGGTTAGCCGCCGGGATGCCACAATCGAGACGATGACCGCATGGACCGACCCGATCGCCCCGTCGGGGCCGCCGGTACCCGTCGAACCGACCTCGTCGCTCCCGCTGCGCTGGGGCGGCTACCGGGGACGCTGGTGGACCGGCCTCGTGTGCGTTGCGCTCGGCATCGCATCCGTTCAGCTCACGAGCACCTTCAGCCTGGGTTTTCTTCTCGCCGGAACCGCCTTGCAGGCCGTGGGCTGGCTCGCCCTGCCTGCAGCCGGCTGGCGGCGGGCTCTCGTGCTCCTGCCCTGCCTGTTCACGTCATGGCTCGTGATCGGCGGCGCGGGATTCGCCGTGTTCTACGCGGTGTTCGCCGCGTCCTGGCTCCTGGTGCGCCACCGCCCGCTCCTCTCCTGGATCGCCCTAGCACTGCCGATCGCTACAGGCCTGCTTCTGAGGGTGTCCCCGCACGAGTACCGGTGGAACATGATCTCGTTCACCCTCGGCGCTGCCGCCGTGGTGTCCTCGGCCTGGCTGGCCCGGGCGATCTCCCGCCATTTCCCAGGCAAAACCCGCTAGATTGGAGGGGATGCCGCCCGTCGGCGTTCCCACTACCACGCACGTGAGACCAGAGGATCCCATGGCACTCGACAATCCCGCCTTCACTCGCAACCCCGCGTTCACCCCGCAGAGCGGCGCCGCTGCGGCGAACGCCGTCTCGGTGGAGCAGCTGCAGGACATCTACAACCGCCCATCGGCGAGCGCGAGCGAGACCGACCGCATGACCGTGGAAGACACGGTCATGAAGACCGCCGTGAGCTTCGGCTTGCTCGTGGTCGGCGCTGCCATCGGCTGGGTGTCCGCCCCGACGGCGCCATGGCTGTGGGTCGCCGCCGCCCTCGTCGGCTTCGTCCTGGCCATGGTCAACATCTTCAAGAAGGAGCCGTCCCCCGCGCTCATCCTCGCCTACGCGGGAGTGCAGGGCGTCTTCGTCGGTGCGATCTCGGCGTTCTACGAGGCCCAGTTCTCCGGCATCGTCGTTCAGGCTGTGCTGGCGACCCTCGTCGTGGTCGGCGTCACCCTCGCGCTCTTCGCGAGCGGCAAGATCCGCGCCTCGAAGAAGGCGACCAAGGTCTTCCTCATCGCGATGGTCGGCTACCTGGTGTTCTCCCTCGTCAACGTGGGCATCATGCTGTTCGGCGGCGCAGGCGGCAATCCGTGGGGCCTGCGCGGCAGCTTCGAGATCTTCGGTATCCCGCTCGGCCTCATCCTCGGCGTGCTCGTCGTGATCATGGCCGCCTATTCGCTCGTGCTCGACTTCGACTTCATCCAGAAGGGCGTGCAGAACCGCGTGCCGCGCAAGTACGGCTGGTCCGGCGCCTTCGGCATCATGGTCACCGTCATCTGGCTGTACCTCGAGATCCTGCGCATGTTCGCCATCGCGCGCGACTAGCTGCGGTCTTTTACGATCACAGCCTCTTACGACTCGGGCCGTTCTTCGGAGCGGCCCTTCGTCGCTCCTGGCACCCGTTCGCCCTCGGCGGAGAGACCATCAAGCCTCGGGTTCCCTGGCGCGTGTCCGCGTCAGCGACCGGTCCGCGGGCGGAGGCGCCGTATGGCGACTACTCCCATTCGATGGTGCCCGGCGGCTTCGAGGTGACGTCGAGCACGACGCGGTTGACACCGGAAACCTCGTTGGTGATGCGGTTCGAGATGCGCGCGAGCAGATCGTAGGGCAACCGGGTCCAATCGGCCGTCATGGCGTCTTCCGACGAGACCGGCCGCAGCACGATGGGATGCCCGTAGGTGCGGCCGTCGCCCTGCACGCCCACCGAGCGCACGTCGGCGAGCAGCACGACCGGGCACTGCCAGATCTGCCCGTCGAGGCCGGCGGCCGTCAGCTCGGCGCGCACGATCGCGTCGGCCTGACGGAGCAGTTCGAGGCGTTCACCGGTGACCTCGCCGACGATGCGGATTCCGAGGCCAGGCCCCGGAAAAGGTTGCCGCTGCACGATCTCCGCCGGCAGACCGAGTTGGGCGCCGATCGCGCGCACCTCGTCTTTGAACAAGGCTCGCAGCGGCTCGACGAGCTCGAACTGCAGGTCTTCGGGGAGACCGCCGACGTTGTGGTGACTCTTGATGTTGGCCGTGCCCGATCCACCGCCGGACTCGACGACATCCGGATAGAGCGTTCCCTGCACGAGGAAGCGGATGGGGTCGCCATCGGCCGCGGACTCCGCGACGAGACCGGCCTGGGTACGCTCGAAGGTGCGGATGAACTCGCGACCGATGATCTTGCGCTTCTCCTCGGGGTCGGTGACCCCGGCGAGAGCGCTCAAGAACTGCTCGCGGGCGTCGACCGTGACCAGGCGGACGCCCGTCGCCGTGACATAGTCCTCTTCGACCTGTCGGCGTTCGTCCTGGCGAAGCAGGCCGTGGTCGACGAAGACGCAGACGAGCTGATCGCCGACGGCCTCGTGCACGAGCGCCGCGGCTACGGCCGAGTCGACGCCGCCGGAGAGGGCGCAGAGCACCTTGCCTCCGCCGACCTGGGCGCGGATGCGCTCAACCTGCTCGGCGATCACGTTGCCGCTGTTCCAGTCCGCGGGGATGCCCGCAGCGCGATGCAGGAAGTTCTCGAGCACACGCTGTCCCTGCTCCGAGTGCTTGACCTCGGGATGCCACTGCACGCCGTAGAGCCTGCGGGCGTCGTCGGCGAACGCGGCGACCGGGGTCGAGCTCGTGGAGGCCAGCACCTCGAAACCCTCCGGCGCCTTCGCGACCGAGTCGCCATGGCTCATCCACACGGTCTGTTCGGCCGGCTGACCGGCGAGCAGAGCGTTGGAGCCGTCGGTGACGGTAGCCGCCGTGGCCCCGTACTCGCGCAGACCGGTGTGCGCGACCTCGCCGCCGAGTGCCGTCGCCATGACCTGGAAGCCGTAGCAGATGCCGAGCACGGGGATGCCGAGCTCGAAGATCGCCGGGTCGAACCGGGGAGCGCCCTCCTCGTATACCGAGCTCGGGCCACCGCTCAGAACGATGCCGGCGGGATTCCTCTCGGCCACCTCCGCCGCCGTGATCGAGTGCGGCACGATCTCGGAATAGACGGATGCCTCGCGCACCCGTCGGGCGATCAGCTGCGCGTACTGCGCGCCGAAGTCGACGACGAGAACGGGCTGCTGCGCGGTCTGCTGCTCGCTCACCGGTGTGCCTCCACTGGGTCGGTTTCGGATGCGGCGACGGCCTCACGATCCGCCAGATAGTCCTTCACTTCGCGGGTGATGCGCACCTCGAGGAAGAAGGAGAGGAAGGGGACGATGCCGCCGAGCGCGATGAGCAGGAACCTGCCGAACGGCCAGCGCATCAGGCTCCACAGCCGAAAGTCCGAGAAGAGATAGACGACGTAGAACCAGCCGTGCACGATGAGGATGCCGGTGCTGAGGTTGACGGCGGCCACCGTGCCGGCCGGCACGAATGCGAGGAACCCCCGCGTTCCACCGAGTTCGAGCTCCAGCCCGCCTGCGTATTTGAGGAGCATCTCGGCGCAGAGCAAGAGCAAAAGCACGCCCGTGATGACGGATGCGACCTGGTAGAACGTCACCGCCCCCCGGATGCGCGGAAAGTCGGCGGTTCTCGGTTCGAGCGGCATGATCCCAGTCTACGGTGCGCGTCCGGTCCGGATTGCCGGCGGGCACGAGCCTTCAGGCGGATCGGATCGCAGGAATCGAGCAGGCTAACCGAACTGCCGGTCGTGCGTGCCACCCGGCTGCCCTGCCCCGAACCCGCCGGGCCCATCGGCAAGCTCCTCCTGCTCGCGCTCCCACGCGTCCTTGACGAGGCGGTACCAGAGGAACACTGCGAAGCCCGCGAAGATCACCCACTCGGCGGCGTAGAAGACGTTCAGCCAGTTGAGCGTCACCTGCGACTCGGGCGCCGGGGAGTCGATCGCGACGAGACCGTTCGGCGGATCGCTCGCCACGAGATAGGCCGAGTACACGGAGTGCTCGTCGAAGTCCGCCCACAGGTTGATGAGCGCGGCCACGGCGACGGTGGTCATCTCGTTCGGGTCGGCTCCTTCCGCGGGCACCTCGGGCGCCTCGCTCGGCAACAAGCGGCCATCGACCGTGAGGCTCGCCGCATCCGTCGACCGTGCGAGCCGCTCGACAACAGCCTGCGCAGCCGCTTCGTCGGCGACCCACCCTCGGGCCACGGCGAGTCCGGGCTCTCCTCGCTCCGCCACGGCCAGGTGACTCACGACCCAATAGCCGGGCTCTCCGCCGTTGAGTCGTCCCGCTACGATCTGCTCGTCGCCGGGAACCCAGCGGCCTTCGACCGAGACGCGTTGCCCCGTCGCCACCTGCCGGATCGGTTCGTCGGGTTGCGCCGTTTCGCGAAGCGGCTGCACGACCTCGGTCGTGCGTTCCTCCACCTGACCGGATTCGATGGCACGTTCGAGCTGCCACTGCCCGAGCAGGGCGAATCCGGCAGCGACGGCGAGCGCGAGCAGAAGCGCGAGCACCCATCGGGGGCGCAGCATGACCTGGAGCATGGCTTACTCGACGTCTTGCTTTTCTTCTGCACCGTCGTCTTTCGCGGCCTGCGCCCGCTCCACGACACGATCAACGGCACGCTGGGTCTCCGCATCCTGGCCGCCAGCCTTCTGTGGGCTGTCGAACTCGGCCGTCGCGGCCTCGACGAGCGCGATCTCCTCGGCCAGCATGGGGGCATGCGGTTTCCTGAGCGCCCGCTTCTTCGAAGGGGTGCGCAGGATGACCGCGCCGATCTTCTCGGAATTGGCTGCCAGGATCGGTCCGATCACCGCCATCACGAGCACATAGAGTCCCGCGAACGGCTGGATGCGCGGATCGAGGCCGGCGCTGAGCGACAGGGTCGCGAGGATCAACGCGAACTCGCCGCGGTTCTGCAGGATAGCCGTCGCGTTGATGCCGGCCTGCGGGCCGAACCCGTTCAGCCAGGCCACGAACTGTCCCGCGATGATGTTCAGCACGAGGGTCATCGCGACGGCGAGCACGACGGGGACGATGACCCCCGGAAACTGCGCCGGGTCGAGGGCGAGCCCGAAGTTGAGGAAGAAGAACGCGCCGAAGACGTCGCGCAGCGGGAGGGCGATGTGCTCGATCTTGTTGCGGTAGCGTGTGGCACCGAGCACGAGTCCGATGAGGAATGCCCCGATGGCGTCCGTCACGCCGAGGATCTCACCGATGCCGCCGAAGAGCACAGCGAGCCCGAAGAACAGGATGGTGAAGAGCTCGTCGTCCTTCGTGCGGAAGATGCGCGACACGAAACGCCCGCCCCAGCGCGCGACGGAGAACATGACGATGAGGAAGGCGAAGGCGATCGCGAGCTTGCCGACGACGGGCCAGAAGTCGGTCTCGCCGCTCAACACGACGGAGACGATGGCGAGGTAGATCGCGATGAAGATGTCTTCGACGACCGTCACGCCCAGGATCATCGGCGTCTCGCGGTTGGCGAGTCGGTTGAGCTCGATGAGAAGTTTGGTGACGATGGCGCTCGATGAGGTCGCGGTCATGCCCGCGATGATGAGCGCCTCGCGCGTGCCCCAGCCGACCATGAAACCGAAGGCGAAGCCGACCCCCATGTTCACGATGATGTAGGAGCCGCCCGAGATGAGGAGCTTGCCCGCGTTGCTGAAGAACTCGTCCTGGTCGAACTCGAGCCCTAGGTTGAACAGCAGCAGGATGAGGCCGAAGATGGCGATGAGTTCGATGTAGCCGTTCTCGAAGTTGAGCGGGAACCATCCGGTGTACGGACTCGCGAGCAGTCCGACGATCATGTAGATCGGGATGGATGGAAGGCCGATCGACTTGCCGAGACGCCCGAGCACGTAGGCGACGATCAGGAGCAGTCCGAGAACGATGAGGTCTTCGCCGAGGTGCATGCCCTAGCCTCCCGGCGGAGCGTCGATGGCGGCCTTCGCCTTGAGCTCGCCCGTGCGGAAGAACGCGAACGCTTTCGCGACCTTCTCAGGCGTGCCGGCGACGACGAGTGTGTCTCCTGGGAACACCTTGAAGTCGGCGGCCGGGGCGGGGTTCGCGGATTCCCCGCGCACGACGGCGACGACCGTGAGGCCTGCGATGCCGCGGTCGGCGGGGTTGCCAAGCGGTTGGCCGGCGATATGATCGTCGTAGTCGACGGTGAACCAGTCGATGCTGAGTCCGGGGATCTGGTCGAGCGCAGTGAGCGACTCGGTGATCTGGGTGCCGCCGAGGAGCTCGGCCAGAGTATGTGCCTCATCCTCGCTGAGTCGCAGCGAGACCTTGTTCGAGTCGGGACCGTCCTCGTCGTCTGAGAAGGTGATGAGGTCGCTGTGCCCGGAGCGGTGGGCGATGACGCCGACTTTGCCACCGTCATCGGTGACGAAGGTGTGCAACACACCGACTCCTGGAAGCTTGACCCGCCGAACGTCAACCATGGTTGGACTCCTGAGGATTGGGGCTGTCCGTCCACTCTACCCAAGCCGCGTTTCACTCCTGTTTCCGCGTCGGGTGGCGCAAGGCTCCTTCCACGCCTCCCGTCGCCCCGTGTCCGCCGGTTGTTCAGCGACGCCGAAGACGGCGCAGCCGCTCAGCGAGCAGCCGTCGGATCGACGGAGGCTCTGCAAGACTCAGCAGAGATTCGAGGACTACCTTCTCCCCAAGGAGAAAATGGATCTCGCGGAAGACGACGGAGAGACGGCTCCCACCCATAGCCGGACCCTCGACGATGAAGCGCGGATCGCCGTCGACGAAGACATCCAACTCGCCGATCCGGCTCGCGTTCTCCGCCCGCACGGTGAAGACCGTATCACCGTCGACCAACACCTCACCGCACGCGCATGCCATCCCCTCGACGGGGTCTAGCCGAACCGCGATCACATCGTCGGGCACATCGAGATCGATCCGGACGTCGCGCTGCGAAGCACCCCTGTCGGCGTAGGGGATGATCGTCTTGTCCGCCTCCGAGAAACCGCGACCGCGGTCCCAGTACACTCCCATCGCGAACAAGGCAGGCGCGTCGACGTACTGGGCGAGAAAACTGATCGACGACAGGCGGTGCACGAACGTCGAGAATCGTTCGCCCTCTCCCGCGCCGAACTCGCGATTCAGCTCCCCGATGTAGTGCATCGCATTTGTGAGGTGGTTGCGCGCGCGCGCTGGTGTCGCGACGAAGCGCGGCAAAAAACCGCTGTGCTGAACAACGAGCGGCAGGAGTCGGCGCTGGGCACGCGTACCCAGTCTGGAGACGCTCACGCGGACATCGTCCGGCAGATTGCCGAGGACGGCCAGAGCTGCGGGCCGAGCCCAGAATGCGCCGAGCGTCGGCGCTGTCGGCGCCTTCGCGGCAGAGACAGGAACCGTCGACCCGAGCGCGTCGAGCACTTCGGTGACAGCGGCGAAGTCTTCGCTCCAGCCGTGGCCGATTGCACCGTAGTACCAGCCGTGCTGCGGAGGAAGAGGACTCAGCATGCCCGTCTCCGGTCGGGAACCAAAGAATCCGATGATGCTTTCGATCTGCTCGGCGGAGCCGAGCACCATATCCAGAGCCTCCTCGGCCGCAGCCGCCCCGACTGTGACCGGAAACGCGTCGTCGACGACCGTCGCGTCGACGACACACACCAGTTCGTACGGTGCGCTGAGCTCGACCGCCCGGAGGAGCGGATCACGATGCCCGTCACCGACGGTGAGCACATCGATGGGGACGCGCATACTCCGGATCACGCTGAGGAGCGGATGGTCATCAGCGCCAAGAACGATGACCGCGGCCGTGGCCGCATCATTGGCCGCGACGACACCGTCTGGGATCTCATGGAGATTGAGGGCGATGCGAAGATCGTGCTGGTTCGCCGAGCGGATGAGGTGTCGCATCAGCATCTGAACGTCGTAGCGTCCGCTGGACTCGAGGTAGTCGAGCAAGGCTCGAGCCACGTAGTTCGAGTTCTCGTCGAGATAGGCGCCCGCGTCGATGAAGAACATCTTCCGTTTGAAGACCGGGCATCTTCGGTTCTCGATGAGATCGACCGGATCGTTGAAGAGCGGATAGTGCGATAAGCCGAGGGAGTCACGCGTATCGACGTAGCTCTCCCATCGGTATCCAGCGTTCGCGAATCGCTCAGTGAAGAACGCCTCGTGCTTCGACACCGCGTCGACGTAGGACAAGATCGGCCCCATGTCGTCCCAGTAGCGCCGGAACTCCTCCCCTTCGAACAGCGAACGGCGCACCGCGATGAAATGCGATTGGAGGTGCGGGGGCACCTCACAGACATCGAGCGTTCCCCATGGGTCGAAGCTCGCGCCGTTGTGCACCGTGATGCCCCAGAAGTCGATGTCCCGGGAGTTCATCTCCTCGAACATGTCTGCGAAGGAGTTGACAGGTCCCACAATGGTGAAGTTCATCATCACCATTTCGTCGAAGTCCGAGAGTCTCCCCCATCCGACGTGGTCGATGGCGGTCTTGTAGGCCCAGACATCGAAGCCCGAATTCGGCCGAACGATGACGGTGACCTTCTCGAGCCGCGAGAACGCGTCTCGCCCCTCGGCGCTCAACCGCCCGTTCACCACGACGATGAGCTCTGTGAAGTCTGCATTCATCGCCTGGAGGAAGTGGATGACGTATTCGTCGACCACGCCGGCCGGATCGTAGAAGAAATAGACACCGAGCCGGCGCACCCGCCCTGCCAGACCGAGAATCAACTCGTGACCCCTGCTTCGATTCGGCTCATGATGTAATGGATCGCCGTCGTGTCCGCCCAGATGGCCGGGGAGTCATACTGCCGATCCGGGAATGCTCCGTACAGCAACTCGATGTTGAACCCGCGCTCTGCAATGAAACGATCGACCATGTGGCGCAATTCGGTGGAAGTGCCGGAACCGCAATGGATCACACCGCGGACTTCGTCCTGCGAAGCGGCCGCAGCGATCTGACGGCCGAGCTCCTCCACATGGATGAAGTCGAACTTCCGGGTTCCGGTCGTGAACGGGAACGTCGTCTGCCCCTGGCGAGCGGCCGCGGCGATCCGAGAGAACACGGACTTACTGTTCTCCTCGTCACCGATGACGTAGAAACACCGTAGCCATTGGAACACGACATCAGTGCCCTCGAAATCCGCAGCGAGTGCTTTGCGGAGTGCATCCTTGGCCACACCGTACTGCGAAAGCGGATTCGTCGGTGTGTCGGCGTCGACCCGTCCCTCGTGATAACCCACCTCGTGCATGGTGCCGACGACCGCGAGCCTGCGGATACCCCGGTCGACGAGGCCGCTGAGGAATCGGTAGTGGTCGGACAACCTCAGCATGTGCGTAGGCGATGCATGTGTGAAGCCGGCCTCCCATGCCAGGTGGATACATGCGTCGGGGGAACCGAGCGCCTCGAAGTCCTCGTCGGAGAAGGCGAAGACATCCGCGGATACGAGCTGAGCACGCGCATCGATCGCCCGTCGAGCCGAGCTCGTCTCACGGTCGATCGCGATGACCTCTGCGCCGCGGTCGAGCAGCGCTCTCACGACGTGCCGACCGATGTATCCACTGGCACCCGTGACAAGCACCTTCTTAGCGAGCTCCACGACAGTCATCCCCTTCAGGTGCTATCCGAGACACCTCGTCGGCACCGTGTCACTTGACAACAATGAGGTATAAAGAGTTCGCACACGATATGCACATCAGCATAGAGTCACTCGACGGAGGATCGAACTCTCGATTCCCACGGGCTCCTCGCCACACATCGTAACGGTTTCGGAGGTCCTCGTACACGGCTGGTATCACAGGCTCCGTCAGCCTGCTTTGGAGTGCTAGCTTCGTGGAGATGTGCCGCGCAGACCCTCGATCATTCGCCAGGACCGAGAGCGGCGGATCTCAACATTCAGTGCGGCCAGATCGCGAGCATCCATGGATTCGAGACCCACAGCACGGAACGGCTGATGCCCTCTGAGGCGGGCTCTCGCCCAGCGCACAGGTGCGCTCACCCTCCAGATCGGCGAGTCGAGAGTTCCTCTGAGTTCGCGGTAGGCGCTTCGCCATTCCGCCTGCCGAGCCCTCTCCTTCTCCTCGGAATCCCGATGACGACTCTCGGCCATCCCCAGCTGAACGCGCAACTCGGCGCACTCCGCCTCGGCCTCCGCGAGTCCACCTTGCAGTCCCCTCACATCGGACTGAAGTTTGACGACGAGCCTGTAGATGTCCCCGTAGAGTTCGAGGAAGCTCTTGTAGCGTCTGGCCTGCTCCGCCGTCAACGCGATCGGTGTCGCCGTCTCTATGCGTGGATCCGACAGGAGTTCGGACATACGCCGCGACATGCGCCATCGTTCTGCGAAGGCGGAACGGTTGTCGCGTGCGTAGACGGCCGCATCCGGATAGCCTTCCACGAGTTCCCGAGCGATGATGTCAGGTGCGGCCATGCGTCGAGTCGCCCGCCCGGAGAAGGCGTGGAAATGCTCGTGCTCGAAGTTGCCGTCGTCCAGCCAGCCGATTCCGCCGAAGTGATCGTAGACATAGCAGGGAATACCCATCGACAACGCGAAAGGAACCGTCTTGCCGATCGTGAGCACGGCGTCGAACTCGCCGAGAATCTCCGGGGAGACCCGGCGCGGCCCGTCTTGCCCTCCGAGTATCTCCACGTGCACACCCTTGCCGCGCACGAGTCCCATGGCCTCCCGTACCTCTTCAGGGGCGTGATTCGACACGACCAGCAACCGCTCCAACCGTCCATTCCTCTCGGAAACGGTCGCGTCGGCGAAGCAGTCGGGAGCCGGATTATCGAAAACGAGCAGATGATCAGGATCAAGACCGAACAGCATGATCGCTTCGACGGCAGCGGGCGACATCCCGGTGGACAGCGAGGCAATGCGATTCTCGATCTCGGCCAGAATCGGCATCTCGATGTTCATGAAAACGGAGAGATGATGCCAGACGATGGGAGTCTCGATACCTCGATAGCACAGTCGGTCGATCATCGTCGGGGGTAGGAGGCTGTGCTGAATCCAGATGAGATCATAGTCGTCGTCAAAAGGAGCTTCCGGATCGGCGACCACAACGCGTAGCCGTCCCCAGGACGACAGCTGCTGCACCAGCTCGAGCATCGGGGAGCCGAGGTCGTTGGTGTAGACGTCGACGAACCAGTCGGCACCGAGAAAGTACTCCATGAGCTCGAGCGCGACGGTCTCCGAACCGGCGAGATCTCGAAGATGATTCGTGCAGAGGAGGATGCGGGGCCGCCTGCTCCGAACCGCCTCCGCTCCACCTACGACGGCTCCTCCACCGCCATGATGTCGGGCGCCTCGAGGCGGACCCGGTCGGCGGACTCGTCGTCGGGCTGCTCCTGCGAGGCTCGCTCGGCGGCGACGCGTTTGAGGTAGTTCGCCACCTCGAGTTCCTCGCGCGCCTCGTCCCAACCGAGCACCCCGCCCATAAGCTTCGCCGCGACCGGAGCCGCCGAGACGCCACGGTCCCACGCCTCGATCGAGATGCGGGTGCGGCGGGCGAGCACGTCTTCGAGGTGCAGCGCACCCTCGTGCGAGGCCGCGTAGACGACTTCGGCGGCGAGGTAGTCGTCGGCACCCGGCAGTGCGTCGCCGAGCTTCGGGTCGGACCGGATGAGGTCGAGCAGCTCGTCAGTGAGCGTGCCGTAGCGGTTGAGCAGATGCTCGATGCGCACCTTGTGCACACCGAAAGCCCGGGCGATCTTGCCGCGTTTGTTCCACGCGGCCTGGTACCCCTCGGCGCCGAGCAATGGGATGTCCTGGGTCGTCGACACGGGGATCTTGCCGTCGAGCGCGTCGACCGCCGCATCGATCGCATCCTTCGCCATCACCCGGTAGGTGGTCCACTTTCCGCCTGCGATGACGACGAGCCCCGGTACGGTGTGCGCGACGAGGTGCTCGCGCGAGAGCTTGGAGGTCTGATCGCTCTCACCCGCGAGCAGGGGCCGCAGTCCGGCATAGACACCCTCCACGTCCTCACGTGTCAGGTCGACGGCGAGCACCTTATTGACGTGCTCGAGCAGGTAGTCGATGTCGGCGGCCGTTGCGGCCGGATGTGCCTTGTCGAGATTCCATTCCGTGTCGGTCGTGCCAATGAGCCAGTGCCTGCCCCACGGGATCACGAATAGAACGCTCTTCTCGGTGCGCAGCAAGAGGCCCATCGACGACTGGAAACGATCGCGCGGCACAACGAGGTGGATGCCTTTCGACGCGCGCACTTTGAAGGTGCCGCGTTCGCCGACCATGCGCTGGGTGTCGTCCGTCCACACACCCGTCGCGTTCACGACCTGCTTGGCTCGCACCTCGAACCGCTCACCGGTATGCAGGTCATGCGCATGTACCCCGACCACCCGCTCACCGACCTTGACGAAGCCATCGACACGCACCCGGGATGCCGCGTGCGCTCCATAGAAAGAGGCCGTGCGCACGAGCGACGCGACGTACCGCGCGTCGTCGACCTGCGCGTCGTAGTAGGTGATGCCACCGATGAGAGCGTCATTCGAGAGCGATGGGATCGCCCGCTGCACCTGGCGCTTCGACAGGTGCTTGTGGTGCGGGACTCCCGGCGGACGCCCGCCCGTGTAGCTGAAGACATCGTAGAGCAGCATGCCTGCGCCGACATACGCCCGTTCGATCACATGCTTCCGGAGCGGATACAGGAAGCGTACCGGCTTGACGAGGTGCGGAGCGATACGCTGCAACAGCAGGCCGCGCTCGGTGAGCGCCTCGCGCACGAGACGAAAGTCGAGTTGCTCCAGGTACCGGATGCCGCCGTGCACAAGCTTCGAAGACCGACTCGAGGTTCCCGACGCCCAGTCGCGAGCCTCCAGTATCCCGACGCTCAGTCCACGCGTGACGGCGTCGAGCGCGGAACCGGCCCCGACGATGCCACCGCCAACGACGAGGATGTCGAGCTCCTTCTCCTTCAACCGGGCGAGGGCGGCGGTCCGCTCCTCCGGTCCCAGTTTCGTCGAACGCGCAACCGTCTTGAACTTGGCCATTCCATGCCTCCCGTGCTACCCCATATTGCCGGACTGCTGCTCCTCCGACGCTAGTTCACCCGGTAGGGAGCCACAACAACCTCGACCCTCTGGAACTCTTTGAGGTCGGAGTACCCGGTGGTCGCCATCGAGCGGCGCAGCGCACCGACGAGGTTCGCGGTTCCTTCGGCGACGGGCGCCGGGCCGTAGAGGATCTCCTCGAGCGGCGCGATTGTGCCGACATGCACGCGGTTGCCGCGCGGAAGCTTGGGGTGGTGCGCCTCCGCCCCCCAGTGGAAGCCGCCGCCCGGGGCGTCCGTGGCCCTGGCGAGCGTGGTGCCGAGCATGACGGCGTCCGCGCCACAGGCGATCGCCTTGACGATGTCGCCAGACGAGCCGAGGCCGCCATCGGCGATGACATGCACGTAACGCCCACCGGACTCGTCCATGTAGTCGCGGCGGGCTCCGGCGACGTCGGCCACCGCCGTGGCCATGGGGGCGTGAATGCCGAGCGTCGCGCGGGTCGTGGACGCCGCCCCTCCCCCGAAGCCGACGAGCACCCCCGCCGCACCCGTGCGCATGAGGTGGAGGGCAGCGGTATAGCTCGCCGCACCGCCGACGATCACGGGCACGTCGAGTTCGTAGATGAACTTCTTGAGGTTGAGCGGTTCCTGTTTCTTGGAGACGTGCTCGGCCGACACGGTCGTACCGCGGATGACGAACAGGTCGACACCGGCCGCGACAACCGTCTCATAGAGTTCCTGGGTGCGCTGCGGCGAGAGGGCGCCGGCGACGGTGACCCCCGCCGCGCGGATCTCCGCCAGGCGCTCCGTGACGAGCCCGGGTTTGATGGGCTCGGAGTAGATCCGCTGCATCCTGGCCGTCGTCTGCCCGACCGGCAGGCCGCGGATCTCTGCGAGCAACGGCTCGGGGTCCTCGTAGCGCGTCCACAGTCCCTCGAGGTCGAGGACGCCGAGCCCGCCGAGCCGCCCCATCATGATCGCCGTCGTGGGCGACACGACCGAGTCCATCGGCGCAGCGAGGAAGGGGATGCCGAACTGATAGGCGTCGATCGACCAGCCGACGGAGACGTCTTCGGGATCGCGAGTACGCCGGCTCGGCACGATCGCGATGTCGTCGAAGGCATATACGCGCCGCGCCCGCTTGGATCGGCCGATCTCAATCTCCATGCTCACGTCTCAACCCTAGCGAACGAGCGCGGGATCGCCTGCGGTGGCGACCGACCGCAGCCGGGCACCGGTGCATCTCAGGAAGCGGTCGAAACTCCGCGCGAACCAGCGGTCGTGGGTGACGGCGAGCACGGTTCCGTCGAAAAGTACCTCATTCCCGAACCCACCTGATCGGATACCGCATCGGCGATGAAGAACCGGGATTCGTCGTCCGGCTCAACACCACCGCCACCCCTGCGGACGGTCGCGGGCCCCGCCCCGTGCACAGGCTGGTCAGCTCTGACCGCACCGTCTTTGACCGGGCGGGGCAGGCACCCGCCTAACGAAGCAGCGGACCGAGTGCCGCCACAACATCACAGTCAAGGTGGAAGTAGACCGGCCGCTGCCCGATCCCGGTATGAACGAGCACAGAACTATTCACGCCGCATCCAGCCTCTCCCGCGCGTCGGATCACAACGACTCTAACGGCCGGCGCCACCGAACCCGATGCTTCATCGCCAGATTCAGCAGCTGCGCGTCGAATTCCTCGACGACCCTGCAATGCGGGTCGTGTGGTTCATGGAGCAAGTCCGGGTTTTCAGAGCATGGGCTGTCTGGCGAGATCGGGCGCGGCGGCGTAGTCGGTGAGGCCGATGACGTTCCCCCGCCGGGTCCGCGACCTCAACGACCCACCCGGTGCGGATCCGCGTTGGCTCACCAAGAGGTGCGACGCCGGCTTCTGCGAGACGGGACGCCGCGGCGCGCGCATCCGGGACTTCAAGCCAGACCCGCGCGCCGTGTCCACCGGAGACAGTGCCCGGCCCCGCGAGCCGGACGACGAAGCCGGGCTCCTCGACGCCGATGCGATAGCCGACGATTCCGGGATCCGGAAAGGCGTACTTCTCGGTCAAGCCCAGGACCGTGCCATAGAAGTGACGTGCCGAGTCGAGGTCGGGGACGTCGATCACGATGTTGTCGATGCCGAGAATGTTCACGAGTTCCTCCTGCGGGCGAAATCTGCCAGCTCGGTGCGACGCTCGACCGGGAGCAGGTGCCAGCGAACGCCTTGGATGGCCCCCTCAAGGGCGAGCAGACTGTGGACGCAGTCGAACGAGTCAACGCGGCGAAGCCTTTCCCAGACGGGCATGGCACCCTCCCTCCGCAACTCTTCGAGGTCATCGATGCCGATCCCGCGCAGACCCGCCGCCAGGCGCGGGCCGATGTTCACCACCTCTGCGAGCGCACAAGTCATGAGAGCGCCCACTCGTCCAGTCCGAACAGCTCGACCGCATCCTCCAACGCAACCGCAAGTCGTCTCGCGCGGTCGACTTCCACTGTCGCCCGCAGACGCACCGGACCGGCCAGCGGCGCGTCCCGCACCAGGCTGCGTCCCTGTTCGGTCAGCCGCAACCGCCGTGAACGACGATCCTCAGGAGAGGGATCCAACACGACGAACCCGAGCTTCGCGACCCGGTCGATCAGCTGCCCCAGCGTCGCCGGATGCATGACCAGCTGCGCCCGCAGCCGGGCAAGCGTCGTCTCGCCCTCCCCGATGATCCGCAGGATCGCGAGCTGCCCGCCGGTCACGCCGAACTCTGCTCGCAGACGACGATCGAACTCCGCCAGCGCCGCGTTCAGTCGTAGCCAGGCACGTATCGCCCCGACCCCTGCGCCTTCGTCACCGTCCACCACATCATTATGTGGCACATAACAAATCGGGGTCAACAGATCGCCATGGCCGTTCTCTGAAAGTTCACGTCACCTGCACTGAAGGTTGAGTAGTGTCCGTGCAGCCGTTGGCGCTAAGCGCATTGCTGGGCTGGTCAGAGGTCGAGGTATTCGCGAAGCTTCCGTTTCTGCTCGCCGTCATACCGGGGGTGTCCACGATTGCAGCCCGTCCAGCTGGCGTCGCAGAGCCGACTGCGGTGTGGCTGTCAGCACGAGGTCGCGCAGACGCGACAGAGCCCGACCGGGGATGTGTGCGAGTTGCCCGACCAGTCGAGATTGCTGAGCGATTCGCTGGCTTCGTGGCCTGCGGAGCTCGTCGTAGCGTTCCAACGCGGCGGTCAGCCTGCCAGCGTCAGGTGTCGCGTCCTTCGCGAACGAAGCGACGAGTGCGGCGAGAGTCGCGGCATCCTCCATCGCCTGACCGCCGCCTTGTCCGAGGTTTGGTGTCATCGCGTGTGCCGCATCACCCAGCAGGACGACGCGACCCTGGACGAAGCAGCCAAGAGGTCTGGCGAGCTCCTCGATCGGAAGGTAGTGGATTCGCTCGCTCGGAGTGGCTGCGATCAGCTCCGGAATCGGCCGGTGCCATCCGCCGAAGAGTTGGTTCAGCGTGGCAGCGTCATCGTCGAACTGCGTGCCCTGCGGTGTGGTGATGACTCCGAACCAGTACACTCGGCCGTCCGCGAGCGGCGCGATGCCGAACCGCCGAGCCGCACCCCAGCTCTCGCCCGCTTCCCCGCCCAGATCAACAGGATGCTCCGTGACCCCGCGCCACGTCGAATAGCCGGCATAGACCACGCCCGGGTCATCGAAACACCTGCGCCGGACGACGCTCCTCAGCCCGTCCGCCGCCACCACGAGATCGAACGACTCGGCGATCTCCTGGCCGTCCGGTCCGACAGAGGTGAGATGCCCTTCGAATGACACGTCGAGAACACGGTGTCCCGCGCACACGGCGCCCGCCTCGAGGGAGGAGACCAGCAGTGCATGGAGTTCGGCTCGATCGACCACCCGGAGCCGAGTCAACGCGTCCATCGGGTAGGTGGACAACCACGACCCGTCGGGGCGGCGCTGCCCACCGCGAAACGACGACGCCGTAGCGTCCGTGATCGCCCGGAACCCCTCCCCCAGCCCCAGTGCCTCCAGAGCCCGCACGCCGTTGCCGAAGACCGACAGTCCAGAACCACCGGGCCGCAGTTCGGACGCGCGCTCGAAGACCACGACATCCGCGCCGACCCTCTGCAAGCCCACGGCGGCACAGAGGCCACCGATACCGGATCCCACCACTGCCACTCTCATGAACAACCTCCCACTACAAATGTAGAGCACTCGTCCCGGGCAACTCTACACCTGTAAAGTTGTGTCATGCCTGCCTCCGAACGCAGCGGTGTCGACCGTCGAAAGCTGATCGCCGAAAGCGGCGTCCGCATCATCGCTCGCGATGGAGTCCGTGCGCTCACCCACCGCGCCGTGGACCGGGAGGCAGGCATTCCGCAAGGGTCGACCTCGTACTACGTTCCGACCCGCCACGCGCTGATCGACCTCATCGTCTCCGTCCTCGCTGAGCGCTCGATCGCAGACGCGGAGCAGGCCGCCAGCAGATTGGACACTGCGACGCACGGGGAGAGGCGCCTCGACGCCGCCACGCTCGCCCGCCAGATTGCGGCCCTGATCCAGACGCTCTCTTCCCGCCGCGACGACATGCGAGCCCGTTATGCGCTCCTTTTGGAACTCGAAGACGATACGGCCCTCCGCGCCAGACTGACCGAGAAATCCGACGTCCACGTCAAGCTCCGCCACTCGGCAGCATCGGCACTCGCACAGGCAGGAGTCCCTGACCCCAAGGGAAGAGCCGAGGAACTCTTCGCCCTCACCGATTCACTCGTCCTCCAACGACTCATGCTGGGAGCCGTCAGACCCATCGAGCCAATCCTCGCGGCCTATCTCCGCGGCATCCTCACCGGAGATTGAGCGTTCACAACCTCACAAGGAAGAACGGGCAGGGCGTAGACGGGCAACTCTCAAGAGACGGCGGCATTCCGCCCTCCACTCCTCGGAGGCAAGTGGGAGTCGGGCAGGGTTGGATCGACAGGCCGGTTAGACGCTCTGTGATCACTACATAAACTTCGTTGGCTCGCCCCTTGCCGTCCAACTTGGCGTTGGCCTCGCCGGTCGCGGCTTCGGGTCATGCTGGTGAGTTCTTAGGCCGAGTCATGGGGACAGCTGTGACAGCGCTCCCTGGGATGCGTACCGCCGGCTCTGCGACGAAGCCCCGGCGCAGATAGAACGGCAGGTTGCGTTGATTCGAGCTATGGAGGTGGATGGGCCGCGGATCGCGATCGACCCCGGCGATCAACGCCGTCACGAGCGCCGTGCCTTCACCTCGCCCTTGAGCCTGCGGGCTGGTGGCGAGCATGTCGAGATAGGTGTGGCGTTCGCGTGGATGCGTCGCTCGAAGGAGCCTGCCCGCCTCGGCCACCGTGCTGATCGGCTCGACACCCGTCGCGGTCGCAGCGTCCGGCACCGTGCCCGAGACAGCCACGGGCACCTCAAACTCTTCGATGAGAAGCACCGATTGCCCGCTGGACGAGGCGAACGCCCACCCACGTTCCACAGTCGTCTCGACGGCTGCCTCGAAGCGACGCGCGAGCACGGACACCCGGTCAGGGTCAGGCGGCACGAGCCAACGGTAGAACGGGTCGTCGGCGAGGGACTCCGCGAGGAGACGGGCAACACGAGCGATGTCCGTGCGACGGATGAGCTTCACCGCCGCATCCTTTCGGTAATCGAAGCAAACATGGTGGACGACCCGACATATTTGGGAACCACTGTCGGTTTGGTCAAATTTTCTTGGGTGCGGCGTGTTGGAGAATTCGGCCCATGAGGGCTTTGTGTCCTGGCCATATCAGGGCGAGGTATAGGGAGCCCAAACGGTCTAAGCTACGCGCTTGAGTCGCTAATACCCCGTAGCTACCTTCTGTAGAGGTTGCTATATAGAACGAGGACTCGAAGGCTATATGCGTATCCTGGCTACCGCCCCTCACGACGGTCTCGGATACCTCCGTGAAACGGAACGGTCCTGCAGTTTCACCAACGGCGAGGTGGAAGTCTCTTGCGCCCGGACGGTCTTGCGTGGCGAATCCGAGCTTCCCAACGATACGATCCCTGATTTTCAGCAGATTCAACAGCCACATAGGTGTGTTTCCTAGGGCTGTAGAAGCGAATTCACGCGCATTCCAGCTCTGTGGAACCTTGACGAAATGCGCGTCTCCAAATGAAACCATCACAACCTCCACCAATACTCCCAAGACAATCCCGCCCAGGCTGTTACTCAGACAGTACCTCGCTCCGAGCCTTCAGGGCGGCGAGAGGCCGACCTCCGGGCCGACCCCGCGACCACGACGACCGCGAACAACTCACGGCTGAACTCGACCTCATCCTCACCGGATAGGCACGCGGCACGCGCTGAAGAGGAGACCCTAGATCAGAGTTCCCTGATGATAGATGGCTGACCATCCCGTCTCGGCCCAGGTCCAAATCGTCGCACGCCGGCTACAACGACCTTCCTGATCGAGCTCATACGTTGCCAGAAACGTAGCGTTGCCGAGGTCACGCACGGCGAAGTCTCGAATCCTGACCTCCAGCTCATGGACCCTGTCCAAGTATCGCGACGTCACATACAGATCCTCCCTCGGCAAGCCAATGACGCCGTCGTGGTGCCGTAGGAGTGGGCCACGACGTTCAACGACATTCCCGACCCCCGGCACCGTAACTCGTCGGACTCGGCTGTTCAGGGGTTGCCTTGTTCCTTCTCGATGATCTTTGCCGCGCGGACGGGTACACACACCGATTCACCGTTGATGCTGTCGCCGATCGTGTCCGCGTAGAAGCCGACAATCATTGACGCCGAGTCTGTGGGGATGATCGCGCCGTCCTGCTCCGTGAATGGATCTGTAGGACCGTTGGGGCCGTAGAGGCCCTCGCTGCTTCGGTTCGCGGCGTCAAGCGCCCGCTTTCCTGCTTCGGGGCATCTCGACCTCGATCTCGTGGCCTCCGGTTGACTGGCGGCGCTTGAAGCTCGAGAGCGTGATCATAACGCTGTCGGATGCGAATGGATGCCGGTGGAGTCTCCGGACTACAGGCAGGGAACGGAATCCGCCGCACCCGGCTCGGATCTGGGGCAAGCTGGAGACATGCCCAACGTCGATGCCGATCCCCTCGCCCAGCTCCGCAACCGCACGAGCGCGAAGTGGCGGCTGTTCCCCGACGATGTGCTGCCGCTCCCCGTCGCCGAAATGGACTATCCGCTCGCCGGGCCTATCGCCGAGGCGTTGCACGCGGCCATCCGGCGCTCCGACACCGGCTACGTCGCGGGAAGCCTGGAGGTGGCGGAGGCCTTCGCTGGCTTCGCCTCCGCACGTTTCGGCTGGGAGCTCGAGCCTTCGCGGGTCACGAGCACTGCAGACGTCAGCCTCGGGATCGTCGAGACGCTGCGGCAGGTGATCGAGCCGGGTGACGGCGTCATCATCACACCGCCGATCTACCCGCCGTTCTTCGACCTCGCCCCCGAGGCATCTGGCCGCATCGTCGAGGTGCCGCTCCTCGGCGGCATCGACGAGGGCTGGTCGCTCGACCTCGAGGGGATCGACGCCACGTTCGCCGCCGGTGCTCGCGCCATGGTCCTGTGCAACCCGCACAACCCGCTCGGCCTCGTGCATCCCCGTGCGCAGCTCGAAGAGCTCGCCGTGATCGCCGCGCGTCACGGCGTGACGATCGTGAGCGACGAGATCCACGGCGCACTCACCCGCACCGGCGTGCGCTACACGCCTTTCCTCACCGTGTCGGATGAGGCGCGCACGCACGGCGTCACCGTGACGAGTGCGAGCAAGGCGTTCAACCTGGCCGGCTTGAAGTGCGCCCTCGTCGTTACGGCGAGCGAACGAGGTGACGCCGTGCGCGCCGCGTTCCCTTACGAGGTCGAGTGGCGCACGAGCATCTTCGGCCAGATCGCTAGCATCGCGGCCTTCCGCGACGGCGACGAGTGGCTCGACGGCGTTCGCGCGAGCCTCGACAAGAACACGGAGCTCCTGGCGCAGCTGTTGACGAGGCATCTGCCTGGCACGCGGTATCGCATTCCCGACGCCACCTATCTGGCCTGGCTCGACCTGTCCTCACTCGGCTGGGGCGACAAGCCGGCCGATCGAGCGCTCGAGGCAGCTCGTGTCGCACTCTCGCCCGGAACAGACTTCGGCGCCGAGATGGGCCGGGGCCACGCGCGACTCAACTTCGCGTGCTCCCCTGAGGTGCTCGCCGAGGCGATCGCGCGGTTGGGCGATGCGGCGGAGCGAACGCCGTAACCGTCCCGGTCGGGTGCGGCATAGTGCAGGGTTCCGCGCCGACCCTCGCGTATAGCCCTCGGCGCGCGTAACCCTCAGCGCGTGTAGTTGGGCGCCTCGACGACGATCTGCACGTCGTGCGGGTGCGACTCCTTGAGCCCGGCCGGAGTGATGCGCACGAACCTGCCCTTCTCTTTGAGCTCGGGAATGGTGCGCGCACCCACATAGAACATCGACTGCCGCAGGCCGCCGATAAGTTGGTAGGCCACGGCGGAGAGCGGTCCGCGGTAGGGCACCTGACCCTCGATGCCCTCGGGGATGAGCTTGTCGTCCGAGGGGACGTCCGACTGAAAGTAGCGGTCCTTCGAGTAGGAGGTCTTCTGACCGCGCGTCTGCAGGGCGCCGAGCGATCCCATGCCCCGGTAGGCCTTGAACTGCTTGCCGTTGACGAACACGAGCTCGCCAGGGCTCTCGGCCGTTCCGGCGAGCAACGAGCCGAGCATGACCGAGCTGGCACCCGCGACGAGTGCTTTGGCGATGTCCCCGGAATACTGCAGTCCGCCGTCGGCGATGATCGGCACGCCGGCCTCGCGGGCGGCCAGGGAAGCCTCGTACACGGCGGTGATCTGGGGAACTCCGACACCGGCGACGACCCGCGTCGTGCAGATCGAGCCCGGACCGACGCCGACCTTGATCGCGTCGGCGCCCGCGTCGACGAGCGCCTGTGCCCCGGATCGCGTCGCGACGTTCCCGCCGACCACGTCGACCCCGGCGAACGCCGGATCGGCCTTGAGGCGGCGGATGATGTCGAGCACGCCCGCGCTGTCGCCGTTCGCCGTGTCGACGACGATGACGTCGACTCCCGCGTCCAGCAGGGTCGTGGCGCGCAGCCAGGCGTCGCCGAAGAAGCCGATCGCCGCGCCGACTCGCAGCCGACCCTCGTCGTCCTTCGTCGCGTTGGGATACTTCTCGGACTTGTCGAAGTCCTTGACGGTGATGAGCCCCTTGAGCTTGCCGGCGGCGTCGATGAGCGGCAGCTTCTCGATCTTGTGCTGGGCGAAGATGGCGACCGCGTCGTCCGGGTCGATCCCGACCTTGCCGGTGACGAGCGGCGCCTTGGTCATGACCTCCCGCACCAGGGTCGCGCGCTTCTCAACCTCCGAGACGAATCGCATGTCGCGATTGGTGATTATGCCGACGAGCACTCCGTCAGCGTCGACGACCGGCAAGCCGCTCACACGGTATTGACCACACAGGGCATCGACCTCGGCCACGGTGGCGTCCGGCCTGGTCGTCACAGGGTTGGTGATCATCCCCGACTCGCTCCGCTTGACGAGATCGACCTGCTCCGCCTGATCCTCGATCGAGAGGTTGCGGTGCAACACGCCCAGACCGCCTTCGCGAGCCATGGCGATGGCCATGCGCGTTTCGGTCACCGTGTCCATCGCCGCCGAGAGCAACGGCGTCGCAACAGCGATGCGGCGAGTGAGACGGGAGGTGGTGTCGGCCTCGCTCGGAATCACATCCGTATGGCCGGGGAGCAGCAGAACGTCGTCGTAGGTGAGTCCAGTGAATCCGAACGGATCTGCCTGATCCATCTCTCCCCTTTGCTTCTCAGGAAAATTCGAAGAACATGCCGGGATCTCGTGGACACGACCGACTACTCCATGTTAAGCGAGTTTGCCTTGAGGGCATTCCTCACATAACAATCGGTGAGATTAATGTCCCTGATGTCCATTCCCGAAACACATAGGACATAATCAGCACGTACCGTCTACAGAGTTGTATACGGGAGAGACCCGGAGCCGAACAGGCACGATCTGTTGGCTCCATCATGGAGGTGCAGTGAAATCCACTGATACAGCTCGCAAACGATCACCACGAATCCTGGTGCTCCTGCTCGGACTGCTGTTCGCGGCTCTGACACTACCGACGTTCGCGGCCTTGCCCGCATATGCCGACGAGGTCGACACCGACAAATACGACTTCATCCTCGCGGGCAACGTCCAACACGACGGAAAGCCGCTCGAGGGCGTGATCATCACCGTCAAGGGTCCTGACACCGATGTGGAGGTCAAGACCGACGCCGAGGGGAAATGGAAGGTCGGGGTTCCCGAGAAGGCGGAATACACGGTCACGCTCAACGAGGACACCCTGCCGACCGGGATCGTCGTCGCCCAGGGTGGGAACACCGTCAAGGCCGAGTTCGGGCTCACGAAGACGAAGTCGGTGAACTTCTTCCTCGGCGAGGGAACCCGGGTCACGGTCGGTTTCTTCGACCAGTTCCTCGACAGGGTGGTGAACGGCCTCAACTTCGGTCTGCTGCTCGCGCTGGCGGCGATCGGACTCTCGCTCATCTTCGGCACGACGGGGCTCAGCAACTTCGCGCACTCCGAGATGGTCACCTTCGGCGCCCTGATGACGCTGACCTTCGGAGTCGTCGTCGGGCTGCCGATCTGGCTCGGGATCATCATCGCGCTCGTGCTGAGCGCCGGACTGGGCTGGGCCATGGATGCCGTGATCTGGAAGCCGCTGCGCAAACGCGGCGTCGGGCTCGTGCAGCTCATGATCGTGAGCATCGGCCTCTCGCTCGCGATCCGCTACGTCTTCCAGTTCTTCTACGGCGGCTCGACCATGCAGTTGCCCGGATCCTCGACCATGGAACTGCATTTCGGGCCGATCTCGCTGAGCTGGATCGATATGGCGAGCATGGGGGTGAGCATCGTGGTGCTGCTCGCTGTCGCCTTCTTCCTACTGAAGACCCGTATCGGCAAAGCGACCCGCGCGGTGTCGGACAACTCCAGCCTCGCCGCAGCGAGCGGCATCGACGTCGACCGGGTGATCCGCATTGTATGGGTGCTCGGCGGCGCGCTCGCCGGGTTGAGCGGCATCCTCTGGGCTTATTTCCGCCCCGGCGTCAGCTGGGACATGGGCTTCCAGATCCTGTTGCTCATCTTCGCCGCGGTGACCCTCGGTGGCCTCGGAACAGCGTTCGGCGCCCTCGTCGGCTCGCTCATCGTTGGGCTCTTCGTCGAGCTCTCGACGCTCTGGATCCCCTCGGACATGAAGTACGTGGGGGCGTTGGTCGTGCTGATCCTGGTGCTGCTGCTGCGACCGCAGGGCATCCTGGGTCGCAAAGAGAGAATTGGCTAGAGGGGCGGAACGATGATCGACTGGGGAGCAATCCTTTCCAATGCGGCCGTCGAGCTGATCAGCCCGACGACAGCCGCCTACGCCCTCGCCGCTCTCGGCCTGGCGATCCACTTCGGCTATACGGGTCTGCTCAACTTCGGCCAGGCCGGCTTCATGGCCCTCGGCGCCTATGGCTACGCGATCTCGATCCTCACCTTCAACCTCCCGGTCTGGGCGGCTGTTCTTGTCGGGGTCGGCGCCTCAGTGGTCTTCGCGCTCGTCCTCGGTGTTCCGACATTGCGACTGCGAGCCGACTATCTCGCCATCGTGACGATCGCGGCCGCCGAGATCCTGCGGCTGATTTTCACCACGAACACCTTCGAACCGATCACCGGATCGGCCAACGGCCTGAGCGGGTATAAAGACGGCTTCGCCGCCCTCAACCCGATTCCCGACGGCACCTACGGCTTCGGACCGTTCACGAACAACGCCTACGACTGGTGGCTTCGTATCGTCGCCTGGACGGTCGTGGTCCTTGCCTGCCTGTTCACCTGGCTGCTCATGCGCAGCCCGTGGGGTCGGGTCATCAAAGGCATCCGTGAAGACGAGGATGCAGTGCGTTCGCTCGGCAAGAACGTGTACTCCTACAAGATGCAGAGCCTCATTCTCGGAGGCATCTTCGGCACGCTCGCCGGCATGATCTTCGTGTTGCCGCGCGCGGTCGTCCCGTCGAACTACCAGACTTCGCTGACGTTCTTCATCTACGCGATCCTGCTGCTGGGCGGAGCTGCGACGATTCTCGGCCCCATCATCGGCTCGATGATCTTCTGGGTGCTGCTGTCCTTCTTCTCCGGCTTCATCGCCCGGGCCGTCGAGGCCGGCTGGCTGCCGTTCATGACGCAGTTACAGGCCGGGCAGTTGCGCTTCATCCTCGTCGGTGTGGCGATCATGCTGATCGTCATATTCAGGCCCCAGGGCATCTTCGGGAACAAGAAGGAGCTGGCCTTTGTCAGATAACGCAGCCGCACCCTCCAGCAGACCCCTCAAGACCACAGGTCTGCACGACGGCGACGCCGCCCCCGGATGCAAGAAGATAGATCCGATTCTCGAGATCGACGGCGTGAGCCGCACTTTCGGCGGTCTCATCGCCGTCGACGTGGATCATCTCGAGATCCCCCGTGGTGCGATCACGGCGCTCATCGGCCCGAACGGTGCGGGCAAGACGACGCTGTTCAATCTGCTCACCGGCTTCGACAAGCCGGACAAGGGCAGCTGGACCTTCGACGGCAAGTCGCTCGCAGGGGTCCCCGCCTATCGCGTAGCCCGCATGGGCCAGGTGCGCACCTTCCAGCTCACGAAGGCGCTCGGCCTGCTCTCCGTCATGGACAATATGAAGCTCGGGGCGAAAGACCAGGACGGAGAGAACCTGTTCAGGGCGCTCCTGCCGTTCCTCTGGCGCAAGCAGGAGCAGGCCAACGAGAAGAAGGCGCTCGATATCCTCGAGCGCTTCATGCTCGACACCAAGAAGGACGACTACGCCGCGAGCCTCTCCGGCGGTCAGCGCAAACTGCTCGAAATGGCGCGTGCGCTCATGAGCGACCCCACCCTGGTGATGCTCGACGAGCCGATGGCCGGGGTGAATCCGGCCCTCACGCAATCGTTGCTCGACCACATCCTCAACCTGAAGGCTCAGGGGATGACGGTGCTCTTCGTCGAACACGACATGCACATGGTCCGGCATATCGCCGACTGGGTTGTCGTGATGGCGGAAGGCCGTGTCGTGGCCGAAGGCGACCCGTACACGGTCATGCAGGACCAGGCCGTGATCGACGCCTACCTCGGCAAGCACCACGACGAGGATCTCGGCGCGGACACCGAACACGTCGAAGTGCTGAAGGAGCTGCTCGATGACGAACTCTAACCCCGGCGCCGTTGCGGCACCGGCCCCCGTCAGTGAGCCGGTCGTCGAGGTCAAGAACATCACGGCCGGATACCTGCCGGGCGTGAACATCCTGAACTCCTGCTCGCTCGTAGCGGGTGATGGCGAACTCATCGGCATCATCGGCCCGAACGGCGCGGGAAAGTCCACACTGCTCAAGTCGATCTTCGGCCTCGTGAAGGTGCGCGAAGGCAGCATCGCCCTGCGCGGTGAGGAGATCACCAACCTGAAGGCCAACAAGCTCGTCGCGAAGGGCGTCGGATTCGTGCCGCAGACGAACAACGTGTTCCCGACACTGACGATTCAGGAGAACCTCGAGATGGGGTTGTTCCAGAAGCCGAAGAGCCTCGCGGAGCGACTCGAGTTCGTCACGGCGATCTTCCCCGAACTCGGCAAGCGAATGGGCCAGCGCGCGGGGTCGCTCTCGGGCGGCGAACGGCAGATGGTGGCTATGTCTCGCGCACTCATGATGGGCCCGCACGTGATGCTGCTCGACGAGCCGAGCGCCGGCCTCTCCCCTGTGCGTCAAGACGAGGCGTTCCTGCGCGTCAAGGAGATCAACCGGGCCGGGGTCACGACGATCATGGTGGAGCAGAACGCCCGCCGCTGCCTGCAGATCTGCGACCGCGGCTATGTGCTCGATCAGGGCCGTGACGCCTACACCGGCACAGGCCGCGAGCTGCTCAACGATCCCAAGGTCATCGGCCTCTACCTCGGTACGCTCGGCCAAGACTGACACACCGCGGACGGATGCGACATCCGAGGCATCCAGGGCATCCGAGGCATCAGCATGCGCGCGAACCCGACCCCGATGCTGTGCTCCTCCGGCCGCGCCGCATCCCCTGCACAACAGCCGTACAGGAGAGGGGCCCAGGCGCCTCTGCGCCGGAGCCCCTCCCCTCGAGCCACTCAGTTGATGCGCTTGTACTTGTTGTCTGCACCGTACTGGTAGATACCGATGGTCGCCTCGGTCGGGTCACCGTTCTCGTCGAAGGTGATCGGCCCCGAGTAACCGTCGTAGTCGATCTGCTTGCCTTGCTTGAGCAACTTCACACCGTCGGCGAAGTTCGTGACCTTCTCACCGTTGCCGGTGCCGCCTGACACCTGCCGCAGATACTTCGCGATGGAGGTACCCGAGGTGTCGTTGGCCGCATAGGCGGCGAGCGCGATCAGGATCACGGCGTCGTACGACTCAGCGGCGTAGCTGTAGTCGGTCAGCGCCGGGTTGATCTTGAGCAACCGGTCAGTGAAGTCGCCGAGTGTGCCCACGTCGAGCCCGGGCAGCGTGCCCTTCGATCCGGCGATGAGGCCGGGAGCGAAGTCCGCGCTGTAGTCGGACAGGTTGCCGTCGACGAAGTACAGCTTGCCGCCGGGGTAGCCGCTGCCGACGAGGGCCGGAACGACGATCTTAGCCTGGTCGAAGCTGATGATGGCGACGGCGTCTGGGTTGGCTGCCGTCACGGCGGCGATCTGAGCGTCGAAGCTCGAGTCGCCCTCGTTGAACAGCTCCTCCGCCACGACCTTGCCACCGGCTGCCTCGAACGATTTCTTCGTGGCGGCAGCGAGGCCGGTTCCATAGGCGTCGTTCAGCACGATCATTCCGAGCGAGCTGTTGCCGTCCTCCGCGATCAAATTGCCGAGCACCTCGCCCTGGAGCAGGTCTGAAGGGGCAGTGCGCCAGTAGAGGCCCTTGTCCGGATAGTTCGTGAAGTCCGGCGAGGTGTTCGCCGGTGAGAACTGTACGACACCGGCGGCGACGATCTGATCGATCACGGTCTTCGAGACACCCGACGACGCGGCGCCGACGATAGCCGAGACATCCTGCGAGAGCAGGTCGGTGACCGAGACGGTCGCCGTGTCTGTCGTGGTGTCACCGGAGTCGCGATAGATCGCCTCGACGTCGATGCCCGGGCTGGCAGCCTTGATGTCCTGGATGGCGAGCGCGACGCCGGCTTCCTCGGGCGGGCCGAGGAATGCGAGGGCACCGCTCTGCGGCAGGATCGTGCCGATCTTCATGCTGAGGCTGCGATCACCCGCTGCGATCGGATTGGCTCCACCGCTATCGGCTACGGGCGTCTCAGAACTCGAGGCCCCTCCACCGCCGGTGCTGCACCCGGTCAGCATGAGAGCACTAACGCCGATGACGGCGATTCCGCTCAAGACTGCCCTGGCTGAGCGGGAGGCCGAGGCCTTCGCGAATACGCTCATATTGCTCCTTGGGACTAGGAATGTACACCTTGGGACAGTGCAGACGACTGCCGTGCTGTCACAGTATTGGTCGGCGACGGGCGAAACAAGCGATCACGGTCACAACGTCGTAATGCACGCCAAATCGTTACATCGGCGATCCCGGCGTTCTCGAGCCACGCGTTTCAGCCCGTGACCGGCGGTTCGATCGGCCCGGACTCGCCGAGGTATCGGATGCTCTGCTCGTCGGCGATGGCTGCGGCGCAGGCCCCCCAGCCGACGCATTCGACGGTTCCGGTCGACACCGCGCCGAGACGGGACACGAGCGAGGCCCCGCCGTCGGCCCCCGCTGCGGCTGCGGCGAGGGCGAGGAGCATGACGGCGTCGTACCCTCCTGCGCCCCCGTCCATAGCCGCGAGGCCGGGGTCGGCGGTGCGCAGCCGTGCCGCGAAGGCGTCATCCGGCGTGGCCGGAGTGCCAGTCACGATGTCCCGCAACGACAGCACCGCCGTCCCGGTGGACTCGAGCGCGGCGAGCAGCTCCGCGGCAGGCGCCCCCGCTCCGTCCCACAGCACGGCGTCCGTTCCACGCCCGACGAGTTCTGCACCGAGCGCGGCGGGGTCGCCTGCGCTGTTACGGTGCAGTGCCACGACGGGGGAGCCGAGCACCCCGCCCTCCGCATTGATCTCGCGCACGGCGAGTTCGGTTCCGGCCACCTCGGCACCACCGGTCGTCGCCATGTCGAAGACCGTCGCGATGAGCAGCGAGCCGTCGCCATTGAGCGAGACGCCCGGCAGATCGATCGGCGTCGGGGCCGGCGCACGCTCTTCTGCGCATCCCGCGAGCGCCACAGAGACCGCGATCACAGCCGCGAACGCCGTCATCGAACTGCGATGGGAGAAACGGAACATAGTGCTCGACCCGCTTTCGACGGAACCAGGTCCGGTACCCGATTCCGTCAGCGTAGCCGCTGCTCAGACGAGTTCGAGGGATGCACGCCGGACGCCGCGCACGTTCATCACCATGTCGATCGTGAGGATGAGAAGGGCGAGCCAGACGAGGCCGAAGCCGAGCCAGCGTTCCGCCGGCATGGACTCGTGCAAGATCGCGACGCCAACGAGAAACTGGATGAACGGGGCGAAATACTGGATGAAGCCCATATAGACGAGGGGCAGGCGTCGGGCGGCGGCTGCGAAGAACAAGAGGGGAACGGCTGTCACCACACCGGCAGAGAGCAGTCCGACGGTGTGCCAGGGTCCGATCGTGCCGAAGGTGAGCCCGGCCGTCGCACCGACGACCGCGAGCTGGACGATCGCGACGGGGGCCAGCCACAGGGTCTCGATCGTCAGACCGGCCACGGCGTCGACCCTATGGCCGACGCGCTTCTTGATGAGGCCGTAGAACCCGAAGGAGAACGCGAGCACGAGCGCGATCCAGGGCAGCCTGCCGTAGCCGACGGCGAGCACGACGACCGCGACCATGCTGACACCGACCGCGATCCATTGCACGAGACGCAGACGCTCACGCAGGAGGAAGACGCCGAGGAACACCGTCACGATCGGGTTGATGAAGTACCCGAGCGCGGCCTCGACCACGTGCCCGCTGAGGGTGCCGTAGACGTAGGTCTGCCAGTTGATGAAGATGAGCACACCGGCGAGGCCCATTGTGAGCGCGATGCGCGGCTGCAGCAACAGGCCGATGAACGGACGCCACTTGCGAGTGGCCGTGAGGATCACGGCGCAGAAGACGAGCGAGAACAGGATGCGCCATCCGACGATCTCGAACGCGCCGCTCGGCACGAGGGCGAGGAAGTAGATGGGCAGGACGCCCCACAGCCCGTAGGCGGCGATCGCGTAGACCAACCCCATGTTGTGTGTGCGAACCGCGACAGCGTCCATCACCGTGGCTTCTGTTCGCGTGGACACCTGCGAAGTCTACGCCCGCCTGCAGAGGCAGAAAGACCCGGATGGCTCTGCCTATCCGGGTCTTTCTGGAAATCGTGCGGTGTTAGCGCACGACCACGGCGAGCACGTCGCGAGCCGAGAGCACGAGAAGATCCTCGCCACCGAACTTCACCTCGGTTCCGCCGTACTTGGAGTAGATCACCATGTCGCCGACGGCGACGTCAAGCGGAATGCGATTGCCGTTGTCGTCGATGCGGCCGAGGCCTACAGCCACGACCTCGCCCTCCTGGGGCTTCTCCTTGGCGGTGTCGGGAATGACAAGGCCGGAAGCAGTAGTCTGCTCCGCCTCGATCTGCTTAATGACAATGCGATCCTCGAGCGGCTTGATGGAGACCGACACGGTTGACCTCTTTCTTGTACGAAGACTTGGGTTAGCACACTCACACCGAGAGTGCTAAGTCGAGTTTAGGCCCTGGTTGGCACTCACGCAATGTGAGTGCCAACCAGGGGCACGGTGCTACCGTGGCGGCATGGACCGCTCCGAGCTGCTCGAGCTGCTGTCGCCCGAGGGGCTGCGGCTTCTGGACGCGCTTCCCGAATGGGACGCATCCGCCGACATCGTGCGTATCGTGAGCGATCTGCGCAAAGCCGGGCACCCGCCCGACCTCGTCGCAACCGTGCTCAGCCAGGCCAAGCTGCGCAAGAAGGCCGCCGCGAAGTTCGGCGACTTCGCCCGGGGGATGCTGTTCACCGAGGCCGGGCTCGAGCAGGCGACACGGCTTCGCGTCGCCGCACTGCACGCCGGGCGTTTCGCGAGGGCGGGGCTCGGGCATGTCGCCGACCTCGGCTGCGGCATCGGCGGCGACGCCATGGCGCTCGCCGCCTTGGATCTCGAGGTCACCGCCGTCGACGTCGACGAGGTCACCGCGACGATCGCGAGCTACAACCTCGCCCCCTTCGAACGGGCCACGGTGCTGGTCGCGCGCGCAGAGGACGTCGATCTCACGAGCGTCGACGCCGCCTATCTCGATCCGGCGAGGCGCACGACCGGGCACGAGAACACCGCGCGCATCACCCGGCCGGAGGACTACACGCCGTCTCTCGACTTCGCCCTCGGCCTGGCCGAGAGGATGCCCGTCGGCGTCAAGCTCGGTCCCGGTTTCGACCGCGACCTCATACCGGCCGATGCCGAAGCCCAGTGGGTGTCGGTCGACGGTCAGCTCGTCGAGACGGGGCTCTGGTTCGGTCCGCTGGCGCGCCAGGAGGTTCATCGTTCCGCCCTCCTGCTCGACCGCGGCGGCTCCGCAGAGCTCACAGGTGTGGGCGACAGCGACGACGTCGAAGTCGGCGAACGCGGCGACTACCTGTACGAGCCGAACGGAGCGGTCATTCGGGCGAGACTCATCGGCGACCTTGCGCGTCGCCTGAACGCGCGCATGCTGAGTGCTGGGATCGCCTACTTGACGTCTGACGAAGCGCGGGAGACGCCGTTCGCAACATGTTTCCGGGTGCTCGACACCCTCCCGTCCGATGAGCGAAAGCTGCGGGCCGCCCTGCATGTGCGAGGAATCGGGGCACTCGAGATCAAGAAGCGCGGGGTCGACGTCGATCCAGCAGCGCTGAGAACCCGTCTCAAACTCAAGGGCACGGCCTCGGCGACCATCGTGATGACCCGAGAGGCTGGGCGCCACGTGACCTTGCTCGTCGAGAGGGTCTGACGATCGACCACAGATCCGCGACCTGGAGGACTCCTGCCGCGAATCCAGACGGAGCGAGCGAAGGGCCGGGGCGCTCCCGCACCCCGGCCCTCACGGATTCGATTCAGTAGCCGTAGTAGCCGCTGCCAGCAGCGAGCGCCATGAAGAAGATGATTCCGATCACGATCCAGATCAGCGCGACGAGGATGCCCGCGAAACCGGTGATGATTCCGGTGAGCCACATTCCCTTGGCGGCCGGCTCCTTCTTCTTGCCGATGAAGCCGAGTATGACGGCGGCGATCGAGAAGATGATTCCCCAGCCGCCGAAGAACGACATCAGCAGGCCGAGGATGCCTGCGATGAGCGAGATGATGCTCAACACAGGTGACTTCTGTGCGGGCGCTCCCGGGTACGGGGCCTGACCGTAGGCGGGGGGCGCATAGCCGGGTCCGGCCGGCGGCGGGTATCCGCCCGCGCCGGCCGCAGGAGCGGCAGGCGCACCATAGGCGGGCGGGGCGCCGTAAGCGGGAGTCGGAGCGGTGGGGGCAGCATAACCCGGCGCAGGTGGAACAGGCGGGGCGGCCGGCGGAACCGGAGCGGCCGGAACCTCGGGCGCTGCCGGTGGAACCGGGGCAGACGGCGGGACGTCTGCCCCGGCTGCGGCTGCAGGCTTGACGGTTTCCTGCGCCTCAGGGACGTCGGGGACGTCGGGGACGTCAGGGGTGTCAGGGGTGTTCGGTGTGTTCGGATCGCTCATGAGATGAGCCCCTTCCATGAGAGGTTGTCGCCGGGCGGAGTCGCCCGGTTCTTAGTACTTGTAGGTGACGGTGCCCGTGCTCGCGGCAAGTCCGGCGAGAATGAGGAACACGATAAAGACGATCGTGAGCACGAGCATGACGTAGCCGACGATGAGTCCAGCGATGGCAAGGCCCCTGCCCTGCTCGCCGGTCTTCTTGATCTGCGCGAGGCTGATGTGGCCGAAGACAATGCCGACGATGCTGAAACCGACGATCGAGGTCACAAGCGAGACGATCGCGAAGACGTTCATCTTGGCCGGCTGGCCAAAGGCAGGCGCAGGCGTCACGGGTCCCTGCGGAACTGGCGGCGGATTCTGATCGGTCATGACGATTCCCCTCTCGTATGCAGCACGGACTCCGTGTCTGCTTCATGATCGTTGCGATGTCATCGTGACACCCGCATCTGCGGGTGTCAACGGGCTCGACTCCCAGAGACGATACGATTCCACCCTACTCCTGAAGCTGGAACGGGCCAGCGCGAGCTCGCCCGCATCCGACCCTCGACGCTCAGCTCGCCTGGATCTCGGTGACCGGAAGGGTCGAGTCCGCCCCGAAGTCGATCCCCGACGACTCGTGGCCGGCCATGATGAGTTGCGCACCGAGTGCTGCGATCATCGCGCCGTTGTCCGTGCACAACGAGAGCGGCGGAATACGCAATTCGATCCCGGATGCCGCGCAACGCTCCTGCGCAAGCGTACGCACCCGTGCGTTGGCTACGACGCCACCGCCGAGCAGAAGCCGCGGAACACCGAGGTCTGTGCAGGCTGCAACCGCCTTGGCGATGAGCACGTCAGCGACGGCCTCGCGAAAGCTGGCGGCGACGTCCTCGACCGGAATGGGCTCGCCACGGTCTTGCCGCTGCTCGACCCAGCGTGCGACCGCGGTCTTGAGACCGGAGAAACTGAAGTCGTAGCGGTGTCTCTCCATGTCCTTGGGCAGGCTGAGCCCCCGCGGGAAACGGATCGCCGTGGGGTCGCCCTCGGCCGCCAGACGATCGATGTGAGGCCCTCCCGGGTATGGCAGCCCGAGCACACGTGCCACCTTGTCGAAGGCCTCGCCCGCCGCGTCGTCGATCGTCTCTCCGAGCAGTTCGACATCGGAGCGCAGATCCCGCACGAGGAGCAGAGAGGTGTGGCCTCCTGAGACGAGCAGGGCGATGGTCGGATAGTCGAGATGACCGCCGTCGCGCAGGAGGTCGGCGCCGACATGGCCGACCAGGTGGTTGACGGCGTAGAGAGGTTTGCCGAGCGCGAGCGCGAGCGCTTTGGCCGCTCCGACGCCGACCATGAGCGCCCCGGCGAGGCCCGGCCCACTCGTGACCGCGACGGCGTCGAGATCGTCGAGGCGGATGCCAGCCGTTGCGACGGCGGCCGAGATCGTCGGGATCATTGCCTCGAGATGCGCCCGTGCGGCCACCTCGGGTACGACGCCGCCGTAGCGGGCGTGCTCGTCCATCGACGACGCGATCGTGTTGGCGAGGAGCGTCGTGCCGCGGACGACGCCGACGCCGGTCTCGTCACAGCTCGTCTCGATGCCGAGGACGAGCGGCCGGTCGCGGTTCACGATTGCGCTTCCGGCTCGGCGAGGGCGGCTTCCGGCTCGGCCAGCGCGAGCCGCATCACGATCGCGTCGACGCCGTCCGGCTGGTAGTAGCCGCGTCGGACGCCGACCTCCTCGAAACCGAGTCGAGCATAGAGCCTCTGGGCGACGGGGTTGTCGGCCCGCACCTCGAGGAAGACCTCGCGTGCTCCGCGCTTCCGCGCTTCGGCGAGCAAGCGCTGCATGAGCGCGCGGCCGAGCCCGCGACCGCGCACGGACTCCGTGACCGCGATCGTCTGGATATCGCCCTCTACGGCACCGCGTGGCGAGAGAAGTCCGGCATAGCCCTCGACCCGCTCCGGCTCGTCGGGTGGAAAGGCGACCAGGTAGTAGCAGTTCGGGTCGGCGACGTCTCGGCGCATCGTCTCCGACGACCAAGCGTCTGCGGCGAAAATACCGGTCTCGAGCCGCATGATCGCGTCGAGGTCTCCGACCCCGGCGCGACGAAGCTGCCAGCTCACGCCGTCACTCGTTTCGGACCAGACGGCAGAGTGACATCCGGCGAGCGGAGGTAGAGCGGTTCGTCGGCGACGAAAGAGCGGCCATTGGCGAGGCTGAGCTCGGCGACAAGGCCGAGGGCTCCGGCCGAGACCGTGTGCGCATCGAAGCGGGTGAGACGCGCGTGCGGAAGCGCTTCGGGCTTTCCGAGCCCCGGCCCGTCGAAACGCACCGGCAGACCGTACTCGTCTGCTCCGGAATAGGCCGACCAGTAGAGCTCGCGGCGCCGCGCATCCGTGACGACGAGCATCGCGCCACTGTAGCCGTCCCGATAGCGGGCGAATGCGACCGCGTCATGGCTGACGATCGGCACGAGCGGTTTGCCGATCGCGAAGGCGAACGTGCGTGCCGAGGCGATGCCGACTCGCAGACCCGTGAACGGACCTGGCCCCATGCCCGCAACAACTCCGGAGAGCGCCGGCGGCGAGGTGTTCGCCTCGGCGAGGCTCTCCTCGATCAGCCGGCCGACGACCTCGGCATGCCGCATCGTGTCGGCCACCGAGCGTTCGGCGAGCACGCCGCCATCCGGATCGACGACGGCGACGCTCGTGCCGGCGGAGGTGTCGATCGCGAGAAGCATGTCTCCAGCCTATGCGCCCGCTCGGTACCGCGTCCTCGCCCAGCGCGGTCCGATGCCCGTGATCGTCACGGTGCGCGGCTCGTCGCCGGCCCCCTCGTCATGGCCGTCGGCGCCGAGCGTTCCAACGTCGGGAACGGCGGACGCTCCGGTCGGTCGCTCGATCCTGATCTCCAGCCAGGACTCGTCGACGCCGTGGAGCAATCCAGCCCCCCACTCGACGACGACGACCGATCGGGCATAGTCGATGTCGAGATCGTCGAGCTCCAGAGCGCTGCCCAGGCGATAGGCGTCGACGTGCACGAGCGCCGGGCCACCGTGGAGGCTCGGATGGGTTCTCGCGAGCACGAAGGTCGGGCTCGTCACGGATCCGCGGACCCCCAGACCTGCTCCGACACCACGGGTCAGCGTGGTCTTTCCCGCGCCGAGAGGACCGTCGAGCACGACGAGATCGCCGGCCCTGAGCTCGGCTGAGAGCTCGAGCCCGAGCCGGTGCATCTCGTCGGAGGTGGCGACGATGCGATCGGTCATCACTCCCCCCGGTAGCTGCGCGGCACCCGGCTCCCGATACGCGTCACGATCTCGTAGTTGATCGTGTCGGCGGCTTCCGCCCATTCCTCGGCGCTCGGCACGCCCGTCGCGGGGTTTCCGAAGAGCACGACGGTGTCGCCGAGCCGCACCGGGGCGTCGCCGACGTCGACGATGAACTGATCCATGGCGATGCGCCCGACGATAGGATGCCGCGTGCCGTCGATGCTCACGCTGGCCCGGTCCGACGCCCGCCGCGGGATCCCGTCTGCATAGCCGAGCGGCACAAGCGCGAGCGTCGTATCGCGCGGGGTCCTCCAGGCGAGACCGTAGGAGGCCCCGGCCCCCGCCGTCACGCGACGCACAGCGGCGACCCTCCCCCGCAATGTCATCGCGGGAGTGAGACCGAGGCCGGCCGGGAACCCGTTGCCCCACGGCGAGAGTCCATAGATGCCAATGCCGATACGCACCATTGAGAATCGGGTGTCCGGTCGGGCGAGCGCGGCCGCCGTGGCTGCGAGGTGGGTGAGCTCAGGGCGGAGTCCCTCATCGGCCGCCAAGGCGAGACCGCGCTCGTAGGCGGCCCGCTGCTCGGCGTCATCAGCCGCTGAGGCATTGGCGAGATGACTGAAGATGCCGCGAACGACGACACCCTCGCTGCGCAATGCCCGGGCGAGACGGAAGGCACCCACCCATTCCTGCGCGGGAATACCATTCCTGCTGAGTCCCGTGTCGAGCTTGAGCTGCACCCAGCCGGTGGATCCGGTCGTTCGCGCCGCCTCCGCGACGGCGCGCAGCTGTTCCGTCGACGAGATGCCGATATCGATGCCAACACTGATCGCCTCAGCGAAAGAGGCAGTCGGGTCGTGCAACCACGCGAGCACGGGAGCGTCAATTCCCGCCTTGCGCAGGGCGATGCCCTCCTCGATGTCGGCGACACCGAGCCAATCCGCGCCTCCCGCGAGCGCCGCCCGTGCGACGGGGACCGCGCCGTGACCGTAGGCGTTCGCCTTGACGACAGCCATCGTACGCACCCCGGCGCCACCGGTGGCGGTGAGGTGAGCCCGCAGAGCCTCGACGTTGGACCGGATCACCGCCAGATCGATGACGGCCTCGCGAAACGGTGCGGTCGAGCGGACGTCGGGATCGCCGCTCACGACGCGTCTGCTTCTGCGACGACGAACGCCGTCGCAATACCGGCATCGTGGCTCATCGAGAGATGCAGACGCGCGACTCCGAGGGATGCGGCGACCTCGGCAACCGTGCCGCGCAGCGAGAACTCGGGGTTGCCGTGTTCGTCGCTGACGACCTCCATGTCGTGCCAGCGGACTGTTCCCGGTCCCCCGAGCGCCTTGATGAGCGCCTCCTTCGCGGCGAAACGAGCCGCGAGCGATCGAGCCGGGCGATCACGTTCGCCCTGAGCGAACAGACGCTCGACGAGACCGGGCGTGCGTGCGATCGCGCGCTCGAAGCGCGCCAGATCGACGACGTCCACTCCGATCCCGGCGATCATCGCTACTCGACCGTGACCGACTTCGCAAGATTGCGCGGCTGGTCGACGTCGAGTCCCTTGGCGATCGCGAGTTCCATCGCGAAGAGCTGCAGCGGGACGACGGCGAGCAGCGGCTCGAAAAGCGGAGCCGCGAGCGGGATGCGCACGACCTCGTCGGCGAACGGCAGCACCGCCGCATCACCCTGCTCGGCAATCGCGATGACCCGGGCTCCGCGCGCCCGGATCTCCTGGATGTTCGATACGACCTTTGGGTGCAGGGTCGCCGAGCCGCGCGGACTCGGCACGATCACGAAGACGGGCTGGCCAGGCTCGATGAGGGCGATCGGACCGTGCTTGAGCTCACCGGCTGCGAATCCCTCGGCGTGGATGTAGGCGAGCTCCTTGAGCTTGAGCGCGCCCTCCATCGCGATCGGGAAGCCGACATGACGGCCGAGGAAGAGCACCGAGCGGGTGCCGGACATCCAGTGCGCGAGCTGGGCGATCATCTCACTCGTCTGCAGCACGGTCTCGAGCTTCGCCGGAATCGCAGACAACTCTCTCACCTGTTCGGCGAGCTCCGCGGTCGACAGGCTACCGCGCACGCGCGCGAGGTGCAGTCCGAAGAGGTAGAGCGCGGTCACCTGGGCGACGAAGGCTTTGGTCGATGCGACGGCGACCTCCGGACCAGCGTGCGTGTAGACGACGGCATCCGACTCACGCGGAATCGTCGCACCCTGCGTATTGCAGATCGAGACGACCTTGGCACCGGCCTCGCGCGCGTACTTGACGGCCATGAGCGTGTCCATGGTCTCGCCGGACTGGCTGATCGAGATCACGAGCAGGTCGCCCGAGATGACAGGGTCGCGATAGCGGAACTCATGGCTGAGCTCGACCTCGACGGGAACGCCCGTCCACTTCTCGAGCGCGTACTTCGACACCATGCCCGCGTAGGCGGCTGTGCCGCAGGCGACGATCGTAATCCGTCGGATGCCGGCGAGCACCTCGTCGCCGAACTCTTCAAGTTCGGGGATGACGACCTGTCCGTCGCTCAATCGACCGCGCAGCGTGTTGGCGACGGCGTCCGGCTGCTCGCTGACCTCCTTGGCCATGAAGCTCGACCAACCGCCCTTCTCGGCGGCAGCGGCATCCCACGCGACCTCGAAGGCTTCGACGTCGACGGGATTGCCGTCGAAGTCGGTGACGCTCACGAGGTCTGGCGTGATCGCGACGATTTGATCCTGGCCGATGGCGACGGCACGGCGCGTGTACTCGACGAAGGCCGCGACATCGGATCCGAGGAAGTTCTCTCCGTCGCCCAGACCGATCACGAGCGGAGAGTTACGACGTGCGCCGACGACGAGCCCGGGCTCGTCGCGATGCAGGGCGAGCAGGGTGAATGCTCCGTCGAGGCGCGCCACGACGGAGCGGAACGCCTGCTGCAGGTCTCCGCTCGCCCGGTACTCACGGCCGAGCAGCACCGCGGCCACCTCGGTGTCCGTCTCACTCGAGAAGGTGTAGCCCTCGGCGAGCAACTCGTCTTTGAGCGGGGCGAAGTTCTCGATGATGCCGTTGTGGATGAGCGCGAGCCTGCCATCGTCGCCGAGGTGCGGATGCGCGTTGTCGTCGTTCGGCCCGCCGTGGGTCGCCCAGCGCGTGTGACCGATGCCCGTGCGGCCGTCGTTGATAGGGTGCCTCTTCAACTCGTCGGTGAGCATGACGAGCTTGCCGGCCTTCTTGCTCGTGCCGAGCGCGCCCTCGTCGTCGATGACGGCGACGCCTGCGGAGTCATAGCCCCGGTATTCGAGCCGGCGCAGGCCACCGATCAGCACCTCGAGGCTCTTGCTCTTTCCGACATAGCCGACGATTCCACACATGCACATGATTTTAGTCGGCAATCGCCTGTGCACATCGTGTGACTCCCACTGGGCGACGCGCGCACCCCGGCACGCACGACGCGACACAGAGGAGAGATCGCTAAACTCAGGGGTTATGGCTGAGTCTCGGTCTCCGAATGGCGTCGGCCACACCTCTCCGTTCGTCGAACTCGAACGCGCCGACTGGGCCGAGCTCGCATCATCCACGCGCCTGCCCCTGCAGGAGACGGAACTGGTGCAGTTGCGTGGTCTGGGCGAGCCGCTCGATCTGCGCGAGGTGACAGAGGTCTATCTGCCGCTCAGTCGCCTGCTCAACCTCTATGTGGCGGGAGCCCGGCAGCTGCATCGGGCGACGAGCGACTTCCTCGGCGAACGCGCGGAGAGCACGCCCTTCGTCATCGGCGTCGCCGGCTCGGTCGCCGTCGGCAAGTCGACCATCGCGCGACTGCTGAGGGAGTTGCTCGCCCGCTGGGAGGACACCCCGCGCGTCGAGCTCGTCACGACCGACGGCTTCCTGTTTCCCAACGCCGAGCTCGAGCGTCGCGGCCTCATGACTCGCAAAGGTTTCCCCGAGTCGTACAACCGTCGCGCGCTGTTGCGCTTCGTGAGCGAGGTCAAGTCGGGCGCGGCGGAGGTGCGCGCCCCCTTCTACTCTCATCTGAGCTACGACATCGTCCCGGATGCGCAGATCACGGTAGGTCAACCGGATGTCCTCATCGTCGAGGGCCTCAACGTATTGCAGCCGCCGGCGCCAGGGCACCGTCTCGCTGTGAGCGATCTGTTCGACTTCACCGTCTACGTCGACGCACGGACGAGCGATATCGCACACTGGTATGAGGAACGCTTCCTGAAGCTGCAACGAGGCGCCTTCAGCAACCCGAAGTCTTACTTCCACCGCTATTCGACGCTCACCGAGAACGAGGCGCGAGCGCGAGCGCGGGAGATCTGGCACGGCATCAACGAGCCGAACCTGCTGCAGAACATCCGCCCGACGCGATCCCGCGCGACCCTCGTGCTGCGCAAGGACGAGAATCACGCGGTGTCGAGCGTTCTGCTGCGCAAGCTCTGAGCGCGCCGCCCGACCATCGGATCGCCCGACCGTTCTGAGCCACCGCATCTGAGCCACCGCATCCGAGCCACCGCACGGGAGGCCTTCAGCCGGAGCAGGGGCCGCGATGGCGAGAAGCGCCCTCCCGCGCGCGCGAAACCCTCCGTTCCCGCGTTGCGGGAGGGAGAACCGTCAGAGGGTCAAGCGCTCCCTTACGACGTCGGCGAGCCGATGCGCCAGACGGTCCGCGGTGGGCTGGTCCGCCGCCTCCACCATCACGCGCACCATCGGCTCGGTCCCAGACGGACGCATGAGCACGCGACCGCCGTCGCCGAGTTCGGACTCGGCATCTCTCACGGCCGCCGCGACATGATCATCGGAGTGCAGCGCATGATGGTCGACCCCGCGCACGTTGATCAGAATCTGCGGGTAAACCGTCATGACAGAGGCAAGCTCGGCGAGCGACTTGCCGGTGCGGGCCATCTCGGCGACGAGATGCAGACCGGTGAGGATGCCGTCGCCCGTCGTCGCGTACTCGGTCATGATGACGTGACCGGATTGCTCGCCGCCGAGCGCGAGCCCCTCGGCGCCGAGCGCTTCGAGCACGTAGCGGTCGCCGACCTTGGTCTCGATGAGACGGATGTCGTGCTTCGCCATGGCCTTGCGCAGCCCGAGGTTGCTCATGACCGTCGCGACCAGCGTGCGGTCCGTGAGATGCCCGCGTTCCGCCATCGACAGGGCGAGGATCGCCATGATCTGGTCGCCGTCCACGATGTTGCCGTCGTGATCGACGGCGAGACAACGATCGGCGTCGCCGTCGTGAGCTATGCCGACATCGGCACCGTGTTCGAGAACCGCGTGCGCGAGCTTGTCGAGGTGGGTCGAACCCACTCCGTCGTTGATGTTGAGACCGTCGGGGTCTGCGCCGATGAGGGTGACCTTCGCTCCGGCGAGGGTGAATGCCTCCGGTGAGATGGCCGATGCAGCGCCGTGCGCGCAGTCGAGCACGACGTGCAAGCCGTCGAGTCGATGCGGAAGGGTGCCAATCAGATGAACGACGTAGCGATCCTCGGCGTCGGCGAAGCGACGAATCCTGCCGACGTCGCCACCGGTGGGAAGCAGATGGTCCCTCTGCAAGTAGGTCTCGATGCGGTCCTCGACCTCGTCGGGCAGCTTGGTTCCGCCGAAGGCGAAGAACTTGATCCCGTTGTCTGGAGCGGGGTTGTGCGAGGCCGATACCATGACGCCGAAGTCGGCGCCGATGTCGGAGATGAGGAACGCCGCGGCCGGCGTGGGGATGACGCCGGCGTCGAGCACGTCGACTCCGGAACTCGCAAGTCCGGCTGCGACAGCTGCTGTGATGAACTCGCCCGAGATGCGGGGATCGCGGGCGACGACGGCGACGGGACGACGGCCCTGCGCGCGACGTTCTTCAGCGCGGCGGCCCTGGGTCAGGACGGCGGCGCTGGCCTGGGCGAGGCCGAGGGCGAGGTCAGCCGTGAGTTCACGGTTGGCCAGCCCTCGGACCCCATCCGTACCGAAGAGACGAGGCATCGTCTGATGTCGAGCCGAAGCTCGGCTTAGCGCTTCGAGAACTGCGACGCCTTGCGGGCCTTCTTGAGACCGGCCTTCTTGCGCTCGATGACGCGAGCGTCACGGGTGAGGAAGCCGGCCTTCTTGAGGGCCGGACGGTTGTTCTCACGGTCGATCTCATTGAGCGAACGAGCGATCGCGAGGCGCAGCGCGCCGGCCTGGCCGGAGGGACCGCCACCGGTGATGCGGGCGATCACGTCGTAGCTGCCGAGGAGGTCGAGCACCTTGAACGGGTCGGTGATGAGCTGCTGGTGCAGCTTGTTGGGAAAATAGTCCGCGAATTCGCGCTTGTTCACCGTGATAGTGCCCGAACCGGGAACGATGCGCACGCGGGCGATGGCTTGCTTGCGTCGGCCGACGGCCGCGCCGGGAACGTTGAGCACCGCGCGAGGGGCACTGGGGGCGGAATCCGCGGGTGTCTCGGTCGAGTAGCTCTCCGGAGCCGCGTCAATCTGGTCTGCGATCTTCGCCACGATGGTATGAGTCCTTTGTCTTAAGAGTCGAGAAGTCTGGGGAGCCCGGCGCTACTGAGCGACCTGGGTCAGGATGTAGGGCTTCGGCTGCTGCGCGGCGTGCGGGTGCTCCGGGCCGGTGTAGACCTTGAGCTTCTTGAGCTGGGCGCGGCCGATGGAGTTCTTCGGCAGCATGCCGCGGATGGCCTTCTCGACGGCACGGATCGGGTTCTTCTCGAGCAGCTCTGAGTAGGTGACGGCGGTAAGACCACCCGGGTAGCCCGAGTGACGGTAGGCCTTCTTCTGCTCGAGCTTGGCACCGGTGAGGGCGACCTTCTCCGCGTTGACGATGATGACGAAGTCGCCGCCGTCCATGTGCGGAGTGAACGTCGGCTTGTTCTTGCCACGCAGAATGGCGGCGGTGTGGCTGGCGAGACGGCCGAGTACGACGTCGGTCGCGTCGATGACGACCCAGTCACGCTGGATCTCATTGGCCTTCGGAGTGTAGGTGCGCGTCACTGTAGTGGCTGCTTTCTGTGTCGAACGGAGGTGTTCGTGAATCCCGCTCCGGGTGTGTTCCCGAGGGGAACAGCGTCGATGGAGGGCTCACGTTCGCGTGTCGCGCCAGCGGGCGCAGACACCAACGATCTACTCTAGGGGATTCTAACCCTCTGTGGCAATTCCTGGCCGTCACAGCGCACGGCGGGCCCTCGTCCGTTCCGCGCGGGCCGCGAGCTCGAGGTCATCGGGGTAGCCGACCTGCGTGAGGGTGAGACCCCGCGCCGGCATGACCGTGAAGGCAATGGTGCGCTGGAGGTCGTCGCGCAGGCGCACGACGTCCGCAACGGATATCCGGCCCTCTCCGACGGCGACGCATGCGCCGACGAGAGCGCGCACCATGCTGTGGCAGAAGGCGTCGGCCTGCAGGCGCGCGACAAGCACGCCGTCCTCCTCCCGCTTCCAGCAGAAGCTCTGCAGAGTGCGGATCGTCGTGGCTCCTTCGCGCGGTTTGCAGTACGCGGCGAAGTCGTGCAGGCCGCACAGACTCTCCGCGGCTGCGTCCATGGCATCGGCATCGTGGTGGCCGGGCAGCCAGATCGTACGGTGGCGTTGCAGCGGGTCGCGCACAGCGAGCACATCGACGATGCGGTATTCGTACCGCCGCCAGATCGCGCTGAAGCGCGCGTCGAAATCCGGCGAGACGACGTTCCCCGCTGCGATCACGATGTCGGCACGCTGCCCGAGGATGCCGTTGAGCCTGCGGGCGAGCGCAGCAGCGGGGTCGGCATCATCTCGAGAGAGATTCCGCCCGCGTGGCGGTCGCAGCAGGCTGTCGGCCTGCGCGAGCGTCAGGTCGAGGTGGGCCACCTGTCCGAGCGCGTGCACTCCGGCATCCGTCCGACCGGCGACGACAAGCGTCGGAGCCGGCGGGTTGCGCCGCAGAACCGTCGCCATCGTCGACTCGATCTCTCCCTGAACGGTGCGCTGACCGGGTTGCCGGCTCCACCCGTTGAAATCGCTGCCGTCGTAGGCGATGTCGAGGCGAACCCGCATCGTCGGCTCGGCCGGTTCGGCCGGGACCACGGCGAGGGCATCGTCGAACGAGGAGATCACATCGGACAGTTTAGAAGGCGCGCGCTGGCTTGCGCGGTTATGGTAGGGAGCGGACTCCGTCCTACCTCCCGCAATGAGCTATCCCGCTTCCGCTTCCTCTTCCATACGACCCGTGCCCTCTGGCTCGGGCGAAGCGGCGAACCCTGCACGGTTCTCGGGGCTCGACGGACTCCGGGCACTGGCTGTCGCTGCGGTGGTTGCCTACCATCTTTTCCCGCAGGCGCTTCCCGGCGGCTTCGTCGGCGTCGATGTGTTCTTCGTCATCAGCGGGTTCCTCATCACCCGCCTGCTCGTCGCCGAACGAGACGCGACCGGTCGGATCTCACTCGGGCGGTTCTGGCAGCGCCGGGTCCGGCGCCTCGTCCCGGCGCTCGCCATCGTGGTCGTCGCGAGTTGCACGGCCGCGTGGGTCATCGAAGGAGACGTGCTCGTCGGACTCGGCTGGCAGGTGCTCGGCGCGGCGACCTTCAGCTACAACTGGCTGTCGATCGCGAGCGACGCGAACTACTTCAGCGCGAGTGCGCCGGAACTGCTACGCAATCTCTGGTCCCTCGCGGTCGAGGAACAGTTCTACCTCGTCTGGCCGATCGCTCTGCTTGGCCTGCTGCTGCTTCGGAACGCACGACTCCGCATCGCGCTCGTCGCCGGCCTGGCGATGGCGTCCGGCATCTGGATGGCCGCGCTCTACGAGCCCGGCGGCGACCCGACACGCGTCTACTACGGCTCCGACACGCATGGCTTTGGCCTCACGATCGGCGCAACCCTCGCTCTGCTCACCACGGCGCGGCCTCTCGCACGACCGATCGTCGCCGCGGCCTTCTCCCGCTTCGAGGATCGAGTACTTCCCTGGGTCGGGATCGTGGCTTTGCTGGGCATCGTCCTGTTCTTCTGGTTCCTTCCCGAGACCGACTCCGCGAGCTATCGTGGCGGCCTCTTCATCGCGAGCCTGCTCACGGCAGCCGTGATCTTGGCTGCGATCCGGGGCAGGCGCCTGGGACGCTTTCTCGATACCGCACCGCTCCGTTTCATCGGCGAGCGTTCCTACGGGATCTATCTCTGGCACTGGCCCGTCATCGTGCTCGTACGTGCAGTCTGGCCGGCGCGGATGTCGGATCCCGGGGCGGTCGTCGGCACCGGCCTCGTCGCCCTCATCATCAGCGTTGTCGCCGCACTGCTCTCCTATCGCTTGCTGGAACAGCCCATACGCCGTCATGGTCTGCGCGGACTCCTGCCAGCTGCGGGGCGCATCGCCCGTCGTTCCCGCACCCGCCGCCAGTTCGTCGCGGCGGCCGCAGTGTTGGGAGTCCTGCTCTGCGTCGGGACCGGCGCAGCGATCGTCTCCGCACCTGAGACGACCACCGCACAGACCAGGATCCAGCAGGGGCAGGAGGCTCTGGATGCCTCTCCGCCGTCCGCTCCTCCGCCATCCACGCCGACGCCCACCCTTGCCCGGATTCCCGGCGGCGATCAGATCACGGCCGTCGGCGACTCGGTTATGCTCGCATCCGCGCCAGAGCTGCAGGCCGCCTTCCCGGGCATCGCCATCGACGCGAGTGTCTCGCGAGGCTTGTATGCCGCACCGGACATACTTTCCGCCCTCGACCAGGCCGGAGCTCTGCGCACCGTCGTCGTTCTCGGCCTTGGAACGAACGGTCCGATCGAGCAGGACTCCCTCGACCGGGTGCTCGATATCGTCGGTCCCGATCGTTCCATCGTGCTCGTGAACGCCTTCGCCGACCGGGACTGGACCGTGGGGGTCAACGAGATGCTCGCAGACTGCTCTGCGCGCAATCGCAACGTCGAACTGGCGAACTGGCACGACGCGATCGCGACGCACACCGACGTACTCGCGGACGACAACATACACCCAGGACCGACCGGCGCGCAGATCTATGCGGACAGCATCATGGCGGCGCTGCGGCGTCTGGTCGAACCGCCGCCGCTGCCGGGCCCCGGCGGCTACCGATGAAACGGCCCCCGATCAAGCCCGCACCGCTCCGTCCCACGCCACACGGTCCGCGCCATCCGATCCTGCGCTCCTTGTGCTAACGAGCGCTATTGGAGCGCCGACGGCGGCGGCCCGCATGAGGAGCAGACACTCTGGCAAAGAGCATCTGCTGGCTCAATACTCCCGCACGAAGCTCAACTCGCGATACACCGGACGGTAGCCCATACCGGTGTATAGGCCGAGCGCACCCGTCGGGCTGTCGGAGTCGACGTCGAGGGTCACCCGCTCGTACCCCGCCGCGCGACCCGCCTCGAGCTGAGCGGCGAGCAGTGTCTGCGCGATGTGTTTTCCGCGCCACTCCCGCACGACGCCGACGAGCGCGACATGGCTTCCGGTGAAGCCCTGTTCGACCCAGTCGGCCTCGTTCACCGTCGAGAGCAAGAAGCCCACCACCCGGTCGGTGTCCGGCCGGTCTGCGACGACGACGAAAGAGAGATCGGGGCGAAAGACCTCGGCATCGACGAACGACGCCCAACTCTCCGCGTCGGTGGATTGGCTGCCCCAGTGATCCTGGAACGCCTCGTTGCGGGCGAGCCGCACCATCTCGCTGAGTTCGTCTGAGTACGGCACGACGCGCACACCCTGTGGAGGCTCGAAGGCGCGAATGGGCTCGGCGAGCACGCGTTCGAGTGAGAGGAAGTAGCGCGAGAGGCTCAGCCCTGCATCCTCGTAGAGTCGCATGTTCTGCGGGGCGCGCTCATCCGTGTAGACCATGATCCAGCCCGGCAATGGCTTATCGGATGCCGCGAAATGCTGACGCGCTCGCGCGAGCTGCCAGTCCAGGAGTTGCCGTCCGATGCCGCGGCCACGGGCTTCCGGGCGCACACCGCCGCCGAGGAATGCACGCACGAGCGTCTCCTGCCCGGGCGGAACGACGACGATGCCGCTCGCGAGCAGCCCGCCATCGTAGCCGCGTGCCACGAGGGAATCCTTCTCGGCGTCGAAGTGTGAGAGTCCGAAGGGCTCGGCGACCTCCTCTCGCGTCGCGAGGAAGTTGGGGTGGTCGACTCGGCCCATCGCCTGCTCCAGCTCGACGATGTCGTCGATGTCGGCCTCCGTCGCCGGCCGCCATTGCGCGATATCCGGGTGCCGGAGCTCCGGCGTTTCGACCGGCCCGTCGACCCGACGGCGCAGTGGGGTGAGGTGCTCAACCATGCCTATACCCTAGAAGGCCGGACACGGCACGCGCGAATCCGCCCCAGACTTTGCCGGATGCGGAAAGCCCCGGACATCCGTGGACGCCCGGGGCTCGCAGGGAGCGGAGGCTCGTTACTTCTCGTCGACCTCGGCTGCTGCCTTCTCGACAGAGGACTCAGCGGTCTCTCCATCGACCTCGGGCGCGGCTGCATCAGCGGCTGCAGTCTCATCGACGGCGATCTCCTCGGCACTGGCGTCCTCGGAGCTCTCAGTGCTGGTTTCTTCAGCGCCAGCCTCCTCGGCGGCAACCGGCTTCTCGGCCTTGGCGGCAGCCTTCGCCGGCTTCGCCTTCGGGGTCACCGGCTCGAGCACGAGCTCGATCTGCACCATCGATGCGTTGTCTCCCTTGCGGAAGCCAAGCTTAGTGATGCGGGTGTAGCCGCCCTCACGCTCGGCGACGAGCGGCGCGATCTCGGTGAACAGCTCGTGCACGACGGACTTGTCACCGATGACGGCGAGCACACGACGGCGAGCGTGGAGGTCTCCGCGCTTCGCGAAGGTGATGAGCCGCTCGGCGATGGGACGCAGGCGCTTGGCCTTGGTCTCCGTCGTCTTGATCGACTTGTGTGTGAACAAGGCGGCAGCCAGGTTGGCGAGCAGCAGACGCTCGTGTGCCGGACCGCCTCCGAGGCGAGGGCCCTTGGTTGGCTTAGGCATTTTTATGTGTCTCCAGTATCAGAATGTGGTGGGAGGCTCTGCAACGAGCCTGAGTTCTTCGAGGCGCTAGTTGTTCGCGTCGTCGTAGCCGCTGTAGAAGTGCGCGCCGTCGAAGCCGGGCACGGAGTCCTTGAGCGACAGGCCGAGCTCGACGAGCTTGTCTTTGACCTCATCCACCGACTTCTGTCCGAAGTTGCGGATGTTCATGAGCTGCGTCTCCGAGAGGGCGACCAGTTCACTGACGTTGTTGATGCCCTCGCGCTTGAGGCAGTTGTACGAGCGCACCGAGAGGTCAAGGTCCTCGATCGGAATCGAGAGCTCGCTCGAGAGCACGGCGTCGACCGGCGCAGGACCGATCTCGATGCCCTCTGCGGCGGTGTTGAGCTCACGAGCGAGGCCGAACAGCTCGGTCAGGGTGCGACCGGCAGATGCGATCGCGTCACGGGGGCTGATCGCCGACTTCGTCTCGACATCGACCACGAGGCGATCGAAGTCGGTGCGCTCTCCGGCACGGGTCGCCTCGACACGGTAGGTCACCTTGAGCACCGGCGAGTAGATCGAGTCGACCGGGATCTGACCGGCTTCGCTGTACTCGTTGCGGTTCTGGGTGGCCGACACGTAGCCGCGGCCACGCTCGATCGTGAGTTCGAGCTCGAACTTGGCCTTGTCGTTGAGGGTTGCGATGACGAGTTCGGGGTTGTGCACCTCGACACCGGCGGGAGCCGAGATGTCGGCGGCGGTGACCTGGCCGGCGCCCTGCTTGCGCAGGTAGGCGGTGATCGGCTCGTCGTGCTCGCTCGATACGACGAGACCCTTGATGTTCAGGATGATCTCGGTGACATCCTCTTTGACACCGGGAACGGTGCTGAACTCGTGCAGCACGCCGTCGATGCGGATGCTGGTGACAGCAGCGCCTGGAATCGAGGAGAGCAGAGTGCGACGAAGTGAGTTACCGAGGGTGTAACCGAAACCGGGCTCGAGGGGCTCGATCACGAACCGCGAACGGAACTCTGAGATGTTCTCTTCGGTGAGCGTTGGACGCTGTGCAATAAGCACTGTTGATTCCTTTCGGCTAAGTGTCCGCTATATGACACTTGCGTTGGCAACCGGGTGGCTGGCCCGGCGGTATGGAGTTTTAGAAGGAACGTGTCGTTGGCCGAGCAGCCGAGATCACGCCTGCTCAGGCGGTCTCGAAACACTCGACCAGCAGAAGGGGGTCAGACGCGGCGGCGCTTCGGCGGGCGGCATCCGTTGTGCGCCTGCGGGGTGACGTCGTTGATCGAGCCGACCTCGAGGCCGGCCGCCTGCAGCGAACGGATCGCGGTCTCACGGCCGGAACCCGGTCCCTTGACGAAGACGTCGACCTTCTTCATGCCGTGCTCCTGAGCCTGGCGCGCCGCCGACTCCGCGGCGAGCTGCGCGGCGAACGGGGTCGACTTGCGTGAACCCTTGAAGCCGACGCCGCCGGACGAGGCCCAGCTGATGACCGCACCGGTGGTGTCGGTGATCGAGACGATGGTGTTGTTGAAGGTGCTCTTGATGTGGGCCTGGCCCACGGCGATGTTCTTCTTTTCCTTCTTGCGCGGCTTGCGAACGGCCGACTTGGGTGCTGCCATGATTTCTCCTGAATCCTAAAAGGCGAGGCGGGCTGGCCCGGGGGCCTAGCGGGCCTTCTTCTTGCCGGCCACGGTGCGCTTCGGGCCCTTGCGGGTACGAGCGTTGGTCTTGGTGCGCTGACCGCGCACGGGCAGACCGCGGCGGTGGCGGATGCCCTCGTAGGAGCCGATCTCGACCTTACGACGGATGTCAGCGGCGACCTCGCGACGAAGGTCGCCCTCAACCTTGTAGGTGCCTTCGATGTAGTCGCGGAGCGCGACGAGCTGCTCGTCGCTGAGGTCCTTGACGCGGATGTTCCCGTCGATCTCTGTGTCGGCGAGGGTTTTGAGCGCGCGAGTGCGGCCAACACCGTAGATGTAAGTCAGTGCAACTTCCACGCGCTTCTCGCGCGGTATGTCAACGCCTGCTAGACGTGCCATTGTGGCTTCTCCTGTGAGTGAATGGAGGTGTGGTGCAACTCCGGTGCCTCGGCCTCCAACCGAAGGTGTCCCCCGGTCGCCTCTCGCGAGACGGTGCGGGTTCCTGGAGTTGCGATTGCGTTGTTCAGTTGTTCTGCCGCGAGAACCGCGCGGCGGATTCTAGCCCTGGCGCTGCTTGTGACGCGGGTTCTCGCAGATGACCATGACGCGTCCGTTGCGACGGATGACCTTGCACTTGTCGCAGATCTTCTTGACGCTGGGGTTGACCTTCATTGTGGTTCCTTGTGTTCGCTGTCCTCGTACCCGTGGGATGCCACGGGCCGTTACTTACAGCATCGGCTTACTTGTAGCGGTAGACGATCCGGCCACGGGTCAGGTCGTAGGGGCTCAGTTCCACGATCACGCGGTCCTCGGGGAGGATGCGGATGTAGTGCTGGCGCATCTTGCCCGAGATGTGGGCAAGAACCTTGTGCCCGTTCGTGAGCTCTACGCGAAACATTGCGTTGGGCAGAGCTTCGACAACCGAGCCCTCGATTTCGATGACACCGTCTTTTTTGGCCATAGCCTCTTCGTCGCTAAAAGTTGTGGATGCTGGTCTTGCGTCGGATTGCGGAGTTCTGCTTCTCGACGATTTCCATCGCCGCCAGGCGCACAAAAACGTGCGCAAAACACCAAGGATCAATCCTATGGGATATGCGTGTGTTTTGCCAAGTCCCGATGTATCATTCGCGCGGCCAAGGCACCCTGGCGTCCAGTCGCTACCGAAGCTGAGCGCCACCCCGTGCGTGTCTTCCGGAGGGGCGCGCCAGTTGCGACGAGACGTGGCCGACCGCGGTCAGGCCTCCGCCTAGACGGAGGCTTGGAGGAACAGTTGCCGCCAGGCCGCGTCTGCCGACGCCGTCGCACCCGGCTACGGTATAGGAACGGGAGAGACACCGAGGGGTTCGAGAGCGGCCGTGCCGCCGTCCTCCGCCGTGAGCACCCAGATGCCGCCCCGATGCACCGCGACACTGTGCTCCCAGTGCGCCGCGTCACCGCCGTCGACGGTCGTGACGGTCCAGTCGTCGTCCCGGACGAAGGTGTCGACGTCACCCGAGACGACCATGGGTTCGATCGCGACCACGAGTCCGGCCTTGACCTCCGGACCCTTCTGACGCACACGGTAGTTGAAGACCGGCGGCTCCTCATGCATGTCCCGGCCGATGCCGTGCCCGACATATTCGGTCAGGATGCCGTAGTCGCCTTGCGACTCGATGAAACCCTGCACGGAATCGCCGACCTCGTTGAGGTGGCGAGCGCGTGCCAGGCGGGCGATGCCGCGCCACAGCGACTGCTCGGTGACATCGGAGAGCCGCCGCCGCGCCTCGACGAGTTCGGGACGCGCAGCATCCGGGACCACGACCGTGAACGCCGAGTCGCCGTTCCAGCCGCCCACGTCGGCGCCACCGTCGACCGAGACGATGTCGCCCGGCTCGATCGCGCGGCTACCGGGAATGCCGTGCACGACATCCGCGTTCACCGAGATGCACAGCGTGTGCCGGTAGCCGGGGACCAGCTTGAAGTTCGAGCGGCCACCGCGCTCGACGATCATCGCCTCGGCGATCGCGTCGAGCTCGAGCGGAGTCACGCCGGGACGGATCGCCTCACGCACCGCCGCCAGAGCAACCGCCGTCGTCAGACCGGGGACGATCATCCGCCGCAGCTCGTCCGGCGACTTGTAGATCGAAGAACGTCGAAGACCCATGACGGGTGCGTTCAGGAGGCGGCGACGACGTCGAACTCGCCGATGCCGTGTGCCGCGAGCGCCGAAGCCACGCGTTCACCGACATCGTCGACCGATCCCAGCCCGTCGATGTCGATAAGCAGGCCGCGGTCGCGGTAGACGTCGACCAGCGGTGCCGTCTCACGGGCGTACACCTCCTGGCGGTGGCGGATCGCCTCTTCCGAGTCGTCCACTCGGCCTTGCTCGAGGGCACGCTTGCTGAGGCGGGCCACGATCTCATCCTGGTCGGCGACGAGGCGGACGACGGCCTCGAGCGGCTGCCCTTTCTCTTCGAGCAACTGGTCGAGGTACGCGACCTGGTCGACCGTGCGCGGGTAGCCGTCGAGCAGAAAGCCGTTACGGGCGTCCTCCTCGGTCAGGCGCTCCGTGACGATCGCGTTCGTGAGGGCGTCGGGAACGTAGTCGCCGGCGTCGACGATCGCTTTGACCTGCACGCCGAGCGGTGTCTGGTTCTTGATGTGATGGCGGAAGATGTCACCGGTGGACACATCGGGGATGCCGAAGGTCGATGCGATACGCAGCGCCTGCGTGCCCTTTCCCGCACCCGGCGGTCCGACGATCAACAGCCGGGCGCCGCGCTCGCGATTGCGCTCCTCGGCGGTCGGGGTCATCGCAGCAGCCCTTCGTAGTGCCGCTGCTGCAGCTGAGAGTCGATCTGCTTGACCGTCTCAAGACCCACACCAACGATGATCAGGATGGACGCGCCGCCGAACGGGAAGTTCTGGTCGGCACCGACCGCTGAGAACGCGATCAGAGGCAGGAGCGCTATCAGGCCTAGGTAGATCGAGCCGGGGAGCGTCACCCGGGTCAGTACGTAGTCGAGATACTCTGCGGTCGGACGTCCGGCGCGGATTCCGGGGATGAAGCCGCCGTACTTCTTCATGTTGTCGGCGACCTCTTCGGGGTTGAAGGTGATCGCGACGTAGAAGTAGGTGAACCCGACGATGAGAAGGAAGTACAGCAGCATGTAGAGCGGGTGGTCGCCCTTGGTCAGATAGTTCGTGATCCAGACAACCCACGACGCCGGTTCCTGCCCGGCCGCTGGTTGGTTGAACTGCGCGATCAATGCCGGCAGATAGAGCAGCGACGACGCGAAGATGACAGGCACGACACCTGCCATGTTCACCTTGATCGGGATGTACGTGTTGTTGCCGCCGTAAGTGCGGCGCCCGACCATGCGTTTCGCGTACTGCACGGGAATCCGTCGCTGCGACTGTTCGACGAAGACCACGAGTCCCACGACGAGGAGGCCGATGGCGATGACGATGAGAAAGACATCGAGTCCCTTGGCCTGCGAGATCGCCCAGAGCGACACGGGGAAACGCGCGGCGATCGAGGTGAAGATCAGCAGGGACATGCCGTTGCCGATGCCGCGCTCGGTGATGAGCTCGCCCATCCACATGATGAGGCCGGTTCCAGCAGTCATCGTGACGACCATGAGCATGATCGCGTACCAGGAGTCGTTCGTGATGAGCTGCGAGCACTCGGAACTGGCGGATGTGCCGAACAGGGCACCGCTGCGCGCGACCGTGATGAGCGTCGTCGACTGCAACACGCCCAGGGCGATCGTGAGATAGCGGGTGTACTGGGTCAGGCGGCCCTGGCCGGCCTGGCCTTCTTTGTAGAGGGTGTCGAAGTGAGGGATGACCACGCGCAGCAACTGCACGATGATCGATGCCGTGATGTACGGCATGATGCCCAGAGCGAAGATCGACAGCTGGAGCAAGGCGCCACCGCTGAAGAGGTTGACGAGCTCATAGAGGCCTGAGGTTCCCTGATTGGCCGCAAGACAGGCTTGCACTTTGCCGAAGTCCACGAACGGGGCGGGAATGAACGACCCCAACCGGAACAGGGCGACGATACCCAGGGTGAACCCGATCTTCTTCCGAAGATCCGGCGTGCGGAAGATCCGCGCGATGGCGCTAAACACAAGGCCTCCTGTTTTCCTGTGAGGAATCAGTCACTGTCTGCTGCACACAGTGCGACTCGAGCCTGTCGAGATCCTCACGAATCATACGCGAGGTCTCGACAGGCTCGATCAACAGTATGTGTACTACTACTTGACTGACCCGCCTGCGGCGACGATCTTCTGCTCGGCGGAACCGGAGACCTTGTCGACCGCAACGTTCAGCTTAACCGCAATGTCGCCATTGCCGAGAACCTTGACCTTCTCGTTCTTGCGAACGGCCCCCTTCGCGACGAGGTCGCCGATGGTGACATCGCCCCCCGCCGGATAGAGTTCGGCGAGCTTCTCCAGGTTGACGACCTGGTACTCCACGCGGAACGGGTTCTTGAACCCACGAAGCTTCGGGGTACGCATGTGCAGCGGCATCTGCCCGCCCTCGAAACCGATCCTGACCTGGTAGCGCGCCTTGGTCCCCTTGGTTCCACGACCCGCGGTCTTACCTTTGGATCCCTCACCGCGGCCGACCCGCGTGCGGGCCTTCTTGGCACCGGGAGCCGGACGAAGGTGGTGCACCTTCAACACCTGCTCACGGGTCCCCTCCGGCTCGGCAGCCTTCTTGGCCGGGGTCTTGACGGTAGCCGCCTTGGCCGGAGCCTTCTCGGTAGCCGCCTTGGCCGGAGCCTTCTCGGTAGCCGCCTTGGCCGGAGCCTTCTCGGTAGCCGCCTTGGCCGGAGCCTTCTCGGTAGCCGCCTGTGCGGCAGCCTTCTTGGCCGAAGCCTTGACGGCTTCCTTCTCTGCAGTTTCCTTGGCCTCAGCCATTAGTCAATCTCCTCGACCTTCACCAGGTGAGCGACCGTCCTGACGTAGCCACGGTTCTGAGGATTGTCCTCACGAACCACGACGTCACCGATGCGCTTGAGTCCCAGGCTGCGAAGCGTGTCGCGCTGGTTCTGCTTCTCACTAACTTTGGACTTGATCTGTGTCACTTTGAGACGCGCGGCCATCACGCACCTGCCTTCGCCGCTGCTGCGGCCTCGGCCGCCTGGGCCTCGGCACGCAGGAGACGGGCCGGGGCGACCTCATCGTAGGCGAGGCCACGACGGGCGGCAACGGCACGAGGCTCCTCGAGCTGCTGCAGGGCCTCGACCGTTGCGTGCACGATGTTGATGGTGTTCGACGAACCGAGCGACTTGCTCAAGACGTCGTGGATGCCGGCGCATTCGAGCACGGCGCGCACCGGGCCACCGGCGATGACGCCGGTACCGGCAGCGGCCGGACGAAGCAGCACGACACCAGCAGCGGCCTCGCCCTGCACAGGGTGCGGGATGGTGCTGCCGACACGGGGCACGCGGAAGAAGTTCTTCTTCGCCTCCTCGACACCCTTCGAGATGGCCGTCGGCACCTCACGGGCCTTGCCGTAGCCCACGCCGACGAGTCCGTTGCCGTCTCCGACGACCACGAGGGCGGTGAAGCTGAAGCGACGCCCGCCCTTGACCACCTTGGAAACGCGGTTGATGGTCACAACGCGCTCCAGAAACTGGCTCTTCTCGGCATCGCGGGTGCCACGATCACGGTTGGGGTTGCGCTCACGGCCGCCGCGACGTGCCTCGCGAGGCTCGTTCTGCGCTCCAGCCGTCGATGCAGCAGTCTCCACCGGCGCCTCTGCAGCCACCTCTTGCTCCTTAATGATGTTCTCGCTCACAGGTTCAGCCCTGCCTCTCGCGCTCCCTCGGCGATAGCAGCCACGCGACCCGCGTACTTGCTACCTCCACGGTCAAATACGACGGCCTCGATGCCGGCCTGCTTGGCACGCTCGGCGACGAGTTCGCCGACCTTGCGAGCCTTCGCCGTCTTGTCGCCATCGAAGCCGCGCAGCTCTGCTTCCATGGTCGACGCGGAGGCCACGGTGTTGCCCTTGCTGTCGTCCACGACCTGCACGAAGACGTGACGTGCCGAACGGGTGACGACGAGGCGCGGACGGGTCGCGGTGCCCTCGATCTTCTTGCGAAGCCGGGTGTGGCGACGAGTGCGCGCAGCCGACTTGCTCTTGCCTCTGGTTCCGAGACCCATGGTTACTTACCAGCCTTTCCGGCCTTACGACGGACAACCTCGCCGGCGTAGCGGATGCCCTTGCCCTTATAGGGCTCCGGCTTCTTGATCTTGCGGATGTTGGCGGCAACCTCGCCGACGGCCTGCTTGTCGATACCGGCAACGGTGACTTTATTGTTGCCCTCGACCGTGAAGGTGATGCCCGCGGGCGCATCGACGACGACCGGGTGCGAGAATCCGAGCGCGAACTCGACCGCGCTGCCCTTCTGGGCGACGCGGTAGCCGGTGCCGACAATCTCGAGGCCCTTGGAGTAGCCCTGGGTGACGCCGACGATCTGGTTGGCGATCAGCGTACGCGTGAGTCCGTGCAGCGAACGCGAGTCGCGCTCATCATCCGGACGGGTGACGAGAACCTGGTTCTCCTCGACCTTGGCCTCGATGGGGGCGGCGACGACGAGCGAGAGCTCGCCCTTCGGGCCGGTGACGGTGACATCCTGGCCGTCGATCGTCACGGTGACGCCGGCGGGGATCTCAATGGGGAGTCGACCAATACGTGACATGTTCGGCTACCACACGTAGGCGAGGACTTCCCCACCCACGCCCTTCTTCTCTGCCTGACGGTCCGTGAGGAGGCCGCTGGAGGTGGACAGGATGGCGACGCCGAGGCCGCCGAGCACCGTGGGGATCTCAGTGGACTTCGCGTACACGCGGAGACCCGGCTTCGAGACGCGCTTGATGCCGGCGATCGAACGCTCACGGTTCGGCCCGAACTTGAGGTTCAGCGTGAGGGTCTGTCCGACGGTGGCGTCGGCGACCTCGAAACCCGCGATGTAACCCTCTTTCTTGAGGATCTCGGCAATGTGCGACTTGAGCTTGCTGTGCGGCATGGACACGGTGTCGTGGTACGCAGAGTTAGCGTTGCGCAGTCTGGTCAGCATGTCTGCGACCGGATCTGTCATCGTCATTTCGTGTTTCCTTCGTTCACCAGGTTTCGACACCCTTTACAAGGGGGCCGACCTGTGGTGCTGGAGACCGGACGGATGTCTGGTCCCGGTTCCCGGATGTCCTGCGCCTGAGCCCCGGACATCCGGTAGGTGCTACTGGTTCTCGGTCGTGCGGAACGGGAAGCCGAGCTGCTTGAGCAGCGCGCGGCCCTCGTCGTTGCTCTTGGCCGTGGTCACCACGGTGATGTCCATGCCGCGAACGCGGTCGATCTTGTCCTGGTCGATCTCGTGGAACATCGCCTGCTCCGTGAGACCGAAGGTGTAGTTGCCCGCGCCGTCGAACTGCTTGTCCGAGAGGCCGCGGAAGTCGCGGATGCGGGGAAGAGCCAGCGAGAGCAGACGATCGAGGAACTCCCACATGCGGTCGCCGCGCAGCGTGACGTGCGCGCCGATGGGCTGGCCTTCGCGCAGCTTGAACTGCGCGATCGACTTGCGTGCCTTGGTGACCTGCGGCTTCTGACCGGTGATCTTGGTGAGGTCCGCAACGGCGCCGTCGATGACCTTGCCATCGCGCGCGGCTTCGCCGACCCCCATGTTCACGACGATCTTCACCAGACCGGGCACCTGGTGCACGTTGGTGAAGCCGAGCTCGTCCTTCAGCGCAGCGAGAATCTCGCCCTGGTACTTCTGCTTGAGGCGGGGCTGGATTTTGCCAGTTCCCACGGCAGTTTCAGTCATTACAGGTCCTTACCTGACTTCTTGGCGTAACGCACGCGGACAGTCTTGGTGACGCCGTCCTTGGTTACTTCCTCGTTGCGGAAGCCGACGCGCGTCGGCTTCTTGGTCTCCGGGTCGACGATGGCGACGTTCGACACGTGGATCGGGGCCTCGTGGGTCTCGATGCCGCCGGTCTTGGTGCCGCGCTGGGTCTGTCCGACGCGCACATGCTTGGTGACGAAGTTGACACCCTCGACGATGACGCGGTTCTTCTCGACCTGGACCTCGATGACCCGACCCTGCTTGCCGCGGTCTCCACCGCGTGCCTGGCTGCGACCGCTGATGACCTGGACGAGATCGCCCTTCTTGATGTTGGCCATGACTTAGATAACCTCCGGCGCCAGCGAGATGATCTTCATGAACTTCTTGTCGCGAAGCTCGCGACCGACTGGTCCGAAGATGCGGGTGCCGCGGGGGTCACCGTCGTTCTTCAGGATCACTGCGGCGTTCTCATCGAACTTGATGTACGAACCGTCGGGACGACGGGTCTGCTTCTTGGTGCGGACGATGACGGCCTTGACCACATCGCCCTTCTTGACGTTGCCGCCGGGGATCGCATCCTTGACCGTGGCGACGATGACGTCACCGAGGCCGGCGTAGCGACGACCGGAGCCACCGAGCACACGAATGGTGAGCAGCTCCTTGGCGCCGGTGTTGTCTGCGACCTTGAGCCGTGATTCTTGCTGAAGCACTTCTAACTCCTTCTACGAAGCAAGCCGCGAGGCCTACTTTGCCTTCTCGAGAATCTCGACCAGGCGCCACCGCTTGGATGCGCTCAGGGGACGGGTCTCGCTGATGACAACGAGGTCGCCGATACCCGCGGTATTGAGCTCGTCGTGAGCCTTCACCTTGGAGGTGCGGCGGATGACCTTGCCGTAGAGCGGGTGCTTCACGCGGTCTTCGACCTCGACGACGATGGTCTTGTCCATCTTGTCGCTGGTCACGTAGCCACGACGAACCTTGCGGTAGCCACGGGCTGCGACGTCCTTGACGTCGTGAGCAGCCGACTCGTGACCGGTCTCGACGCTGGCCTTCGCGGTGTTTGCCGCTTTGGGGGCGGTTGCCATGACTAGGCCTCCTTCGTCTCTGCGACCTCGGCGGCGGCGTCCGTGACGGACTCCTCGGCCTTGGCCTTCTTGGTGGCGGACTTCGCCGCGCTCTTCTTCTCGGCCTTGGCGGGAACCTCGACCGGGGCGGGCGTCGCACGAATACCCAGCTCGCGCTCACGGATGACCGTGTAGATGCGGGCGATGTCGCGCTTGACGGCACGAAGGCGGCCGTGGCTCTCGAGCTGGCCGGTAGCGGACTGGAATCGCAGGTTGAACAGCTCTTCCTTGGCCTTCCTCAGCTCGTCGACGAGACGCTCGTCCTCGAAAGTGTCGAGCTCGACGGGGCTGAGCTCCTTGGATCCGATCGCCATTATGCGTCGCCCTCCTCGCGCTTGATGATGCGTGCCTTGAGGGGCAGCTTGTGAATTGCACGGGTCATGGCTTCACGAGCGAGCTGCTCGTTGACGCCCGAGACCTCGAAGAGAACGCGACCCGGCTTGACGTTGGCGACCCACCACTCGGGCGAACCCTTACCGGAACCCATGCGGGTCTCGGCCGGCTTCTTCGTGAGCGGACGGTCGGGGTAGATGTTGATCCACACCTTCCCGCCACGCTTGATGTGACGCGTCATCGCGATACGAGCGGACTCGATCTGACGGTTGGTCACATAAGCAGAGGTCAGGGCCTGGATACCGAACTCACCGAAGGTGACCTTGGTACCACCGGTGGCGTGGCCGCTACGGCCGGGGTGGTGCTGCTTACGGTGCTTGACTCGACGTGGGATCAACATGGTTATGCCTCAACTCCTGCTGCAACCGGCGCCTCGGCACGCGGGGCGCGGCGGGGTCGGTCGCTCCGCTCGGGGCGCGACGACTTCTGGTTCGCCTGCTCGCGAGCGAGTTCCTTGTTGGTGATGTCGCCCTTGTAGATCCAAACCTTCACGCCGATGCGACCGAAGGTGGTCTTGGCCTCGTAGAAGCCGTAGTCGATGTTCGCGCGCAGGGTGTGCAGGGGCACACGGCCTTCGCGGTAGAACTCCGAGCGGCTCATCTCTGCGCCGCCGAGACGGCCGGATACCTGGATGCGGACGCCCTTGGCACCGGCACGCTGCGCGCCTTGCAGACCCTTGCGCATCGCGCGGCGGAAAGCCACGCGGGCGGAGAGCTGCTCGGCAATGCCCTGCGCGACGAGCTGAGCGTCGGCCTCGGGGTTCTTGACCTCGAGGATGTTCAGCTGGATCTGCTTGCCGGTGAGCTTCTCGAGGTCGGCACGGATGCGTTCGGCCTCCGCACCACGACGACCGATCACGATGCCAGGTCGGGCGGTGTGGATGTCGACGCGGACACGGTCACGTGTGCGCTCGATCTCGATGCGGGAGACACCGGCGCGGTCGAGCGTGGTGCCGAGCATCCGGCGGATCTTGACGTCCTCGGCGATGTAGTCGCTGTAGCGCTGCCCCGGCTTGGTGCTGTCGGAGAACCACCGCGACACGTGGTCGGTGGTGATGCCGAGACGGAAGCCGTAGGGGTTTACTTTCTGACCCATTACTTCGTACCCTCCTCAGGAGTGGCGAGCACAACAGTGATGTGGCTGGTGCGCTTGTTGATTCGGAAAGCGCGGCCCTGTGCACGCGGCTGGAAACGCTTGAGGGTCGCGCCCTCGTCGACGAATGCTCGGCTCACGTAGAGGTCCTGCTCGTCCAGATAGGTGTTCGAGGCGTCCGCTTTGACTCGCGCGTTGGCGATTGCGGAGGCGACCAGCTTGTACACCGGCTCACTCGCGCCCTGTGGTGCGAACTTCAGGATGGCGAGTGCCTCCTGTGCCTGCTTGCCGCGGATCAGGTTGACGACGCGACGAGCCTTCTGGGGGGTGACGCGGATGTGACGCACGCGTGCGATCGACTCCACCATTTCTTCTCCTCCTTCACGTCACCGCTTAGCGGCGACGGCCCTTCTTGTCGTCCTTCACGTGTCCACGGAAGGTGCGGGTGGGCGCGAACTCTCCGAGCTTGTGCCCGACCATGGTCTCGGTGACGAACACCGGGATGTGCTTGCGACCGTCGTGCACCGCGATCGTATGTCCCAGCATGGCCGGAATGATCATCGAGCGGCGCGACCAGGTCTTGATCACGTTCTTGCTGTTGGCCTCGTTCTGTGTGACGACCTTGCGAAGCAGGTGGTCATCAACGAAGGGGCCCTTCTTCAGACTGCGTGGCATCTTCTACAACTCCTACTTGCGCTTCTTGCCAACGGTGCGGCGGCGAACGATGAGCTTGTCGCTTTCCTTGTTCGGACGACGAGTGCGGCCTTCCTTCTGGCCCCACGGGCTGACCGGGTGGCGACCACCGGAGGTCTTGCCCTCACCACCACCGTGCGGGTGGTCGACCGGGTTCATGGCGACACCACGCACGGTCGGGCGGACGCCCTTCCAGCGCTTGCGGCCGGCCTTGCCCCAGTTGATGTTCGACTGCTCGGCGTTGCCGACCTCTCCGACGGTCGCACGGCAGCGCGCATCGACGTTGCGGATCTCGCCCGAGGGCAGACGCAGTTGGGCGTAGGGGCCGTCCTTGGCGACGAGACGCACCGAGGCGCCGGCCGAGCGGGCCATCTTGGCACCGCCACCGGGGCGGAGCTCGATGGCGTGCACGACGGTACCGGTGGGGATGTTCTTCAGCGGCAGGTTGTTGCCCGGCTTGATGTCCGCACTCGAACCCGACTCGACAATGTCGCCCTGCGAGAGCTTGTTCGGCGCCAGAATGTAGCGCTTGGTGCCGTCGACGTAGTGCAGCAGCGCGATGCGCGCCGTGCGGTTGGGGTCGTACTCGATGTGGGCGACCTTGGCGTTCACGCCGTCCTTGTCATTGCGACGGAAGTCGATGACCCGGTACTGGCGCTTGTGGCCACCACCGATGTGACGGGTCGTGATGCGTCCCTGGTTGTTGCGGCCACCGGTCTTCGGCAGCGGACGGAGCAGCGACTTCTCGGGTGTGGAGCGGGTGATCTCTGCGAAGTCCGCAACAGACGAACCGCGACGACCCGGGGTCGTGGGCTTGTACTTACGAATAGCCATTCTTTATTCCTCTGCTCCCTAGCCGACAGCCGTGAAGATGTCGATGGAACCGGACTTGAGCGTCACGATGGCGCGCTTGGTGTCCTTGCGCTTGCCGAGGCCGAACTTGGTGCGGCGGGTCTTGCCGGTGCGGTTCAGCGTGTTGATCGATGCGACCTGGACCTTGAAGATCTTCTCGATGGCGAGCTTGATCTCGGTCTTGTTCGCTCGGGGGTCGACGACGAAGGTGTACTTGCCCTCGTCGATCAGGCCGTAGCTCTTCTCGGAGACGACCGGGGCGATGATGATGTCGCGCGGGTCCTTGTTGTGGGCGGCGCTCATGCGGAGACCTCTTCCTTCTTCGCCTTGCTGGCAACGAAGGCCTCGAAGGCAGCCTGGGTGAAGACGATGTCGTCGGAGACGAGGACGTCATAGGCGTTCAGCTGGTCGGAGAGCAGCACGTGCACCTCGGGGATGTTGCGGACGGCGAGGGCCGACAGCTCGTCGCCACGCTCGAGCACGACGAGGACGTGCTTCGAGGACGTGATGCCCGAGAGGTACGCGACGGCGTCCTTGGTCTTCGGCGTCTCGCCGAGGATGAGCGTCTGCACGACGTGCAGGCGGCCACCACGGGCGCGGTCGGAGAGAGCACCGAGCAGAGCTGCCGCGATCATCTTCTTGGGGGTGCGCTGCGCGTAGCTGCGGGGCACCGGTCCGTGGACGATGCCACCGCCGGTCATCTGGGGCGCGCGGATCGAGCCCTGACGAGCGCGACCGGTTCCCTTCTGCTTGAACGGCTTGCGGCCTGCACCCGAGACCTCGCCGCGACCCTTGGTCTTGTGCGTGCCCTGGCGCGCGGCCGCGAGTTGCGCGACGACGACCTGGTGGATGAGCGGGACGTTCGTCTGGACGTCGAAGAGCTCGGCGGGCAGCTCGACCGAGCCGGCCTTCTTGCCCGTGACATCCAGGACATCGATGGTGTTGGTAGCGGTAGCCATGAACTACGCCCCCTTCACTGCGTTGCGGACGAAAACGAGGCGGCCGCGAGCGCCGGGAACGGCGCCCTTGACCAGCAGCAGGCCTTTCTCGGCATCGACCGAGTGCACCTTGAGGTTGAGAACGGTGACACGCTCACCACCCATGCGGCCGGCCATGCGCATGCCCTTGAAGACACGGCTCGGGGTCGACGAAGCGCCGATGGAGCCGGGCTTGCGGTGGTTACGGTGCGAACCGTGCGAAGCGGAGACGCCCTTGAAGTTGTGGCGCTTCATCACGCCGGCGAAGCCCTTGCCCTTCGAGGTGCCGACGACGTCGACCAGCTGGCCGGCCGTGAACACGCTCTCGGCGGTGAGCTCCTGGCCCAGGCTGTAGTCGGCCGCGTCAGCGGTGCGCACCTCGGTGAGGTGACGACGCGGCGTGACGCCCGCCTTGTCGAAGTGACCGGAGGCGGGCTTGTTCACCTTGCGCGGATCGATCTGGCCGGCGGCGATCTGAACGGCGCTGTAACCGTCGACCTCGACGGTGCGAACCTGGGTGACCACGTTCGGGGCGATCTCGATGACGGTGACGGGAACGAGCTTGTTGTTCTCATCCCACACCTGGGTCATGCCAAGCTTCGTGCCCAGCAGACCCTTGGAGGTCTTGGTAGCAGTAGACATGGTCTTTCCTTAGAGCTTGATCTCGATGTTGACGTCGGCTGGCAGGTCGAGCCGCATGAGCGAGTCGACGGCCTTCGGCGTCGGGTCGATGATGTCGATCAGCCGCTTGTGGGTGCGCATTTCGAAGTGCTCGCGGCTGTCCTTGTACTTGTGAGGCGAACGGATGACACACACCACGTTCTTCTCGGTCGGAAGCGGCACCGGGCCGACGACGGTCGCACCCGCACGGGTGACCGTGTCGACGATCTTGCGCGCCGAGGTGTCGATGACCTCGTGGTCGTAAGACTTAAGTCGAATGCGGATCTTCTGTCCCGCCATGTCTGACTCTCTCTCTGTCAAGGCGTCTTACATCCGGTTGGCTGCATCGGACGCCGTCGTAGTACTTCGTGAGTTGCACCACTGTTTATCTGTCAAGCGGCCGGCGATCGGACCTGTCCAAAGCAACGAGACCCCGGTGGGCCCGCTGCTCTCGACAGGCCCGATCATCGAACCAGCCACCGACCCCCGCGCTCAGGCGTGTCGCCGTTGCGAAGACATGGATAGCCCATGTCCGGTGAGAGTCGATTAAGCTTTGTCCTGCTACCCGCGGCCTACCCTGATCCGCCCTGGCTCATGAGCCCGTGGAGGAGGTTATGCACTGCCTGGCAGTGATTCCCGTGGTGCGCACAGCGCGGTAGCGGGAAATGTTGAACTAGACGAGTTTGCCACAGATCCAGGGATGCTGCAAGCCCGGGCGTGTCGCGCGCCGGGCTTGCGTCGTCGGGTGTGTCCGTCTCCGTCGAGAGCGTCCGGTGCGCCGGTCACCATCGACGGAGACGGACACACTCGGCAAGGTCTCAGTCGGCTACATATCAGCCGGCGCAGTTCACCGCGTCGAAGGAGACATCACGGCTGACCGAGACCTTCTCGCCGTCGATGACGCCACTGGCCCAAACGGTCACAGAGCCTGCAGGCAGGTCCACCAGGCGAGAGGCGAAGAAATGGAACGCCTTCTTGCCCGCGACCACCTTCGGGAAGGACTTGGACCCATAAGGAGTCAGCACACTGACCCTGATCGGCACGCTCTCCCCATTCGTCACCGTCACCGCCACAAACGCCCTACCCGCAACACACCGCCCCTTCGCCAACACGTCAAACACGATCATCGGTGTACCGAGCACCTCCACCTCGGCGGACTCCGCCGAGGGCGGCGACATCCCGATCTCGTTGCCAGCCGACACGACCACCGTGTAGCGACCGCGCGGCAGGCCCGTGAAGTCCGTGGTGGGCACGTTCCCGGCGACCTCGACACTCCTCGTGCGATCGGGAGAGTCGATCGGATCTCCCACGTTGGTGAGCGCGACCGTGTATCCCGTGATCGGCTTGCCGCCATCGGCGGGCGCAGCCCACGAGACCTTCACCGAGTCGTCGGAGACGGCCTCCACAACGGGGGCCGCCGGCGCGGCCGGCGCGGTTGCGAGCGGAACTCCGTAGACCTGGACCTCACTGAGCGCCAGCGGGACATCAGGGTCGTCGACCTGGATCCGAACGTAGCGGCCGGGAGCATCGAGCGGGATCGTGGTCGGACGACCCACTTGCTCCGTGACATGCGTGACGCCGTACGCCGGGGACGCGAGCTCGTCGGTCGTCAGCGCCCTCGCCGGGAACGGCTCCGTCGAGACGACGAGCTTGACGTTCTTGAGCCGTGACTGGCAGCAGTCGACCCGATTCCAGATCTTCGCCACCGTGAGCGCATTCGCCCCCTCCAGATCCACCTCCCACCAAGCCGCCCCCTCATCGCTGCTCGTCGCGGCCACATTGCTGATCAGGCCGCTCGTGTCGCCGTCGACCGCTTTCGCCGCCCCGTACGCAGGACCGTCATAGGTGCTCGACTGTACAGCCGGCCTGTTCGAGGACAAGAGCTTCGGAGCGGACTCGAGCGCGAGCGCGATACCGTCCGACTCCGCCGAAGCCTTCGACACACCGATCTCGTTCACGGCGGACACGGTTACCGTGTACCGACCGGCGACCAGCCCCCCGAGGTTCGCCCTGAGAACGTTCCCTGCGACATCGAACCTCGTCTTGTCGCCGGGAGCGCCGGATGCGATGTCCAGGTTGGTGGCGGTGAGGATGTAGCCGGTGATCGGCTTTCCGCCGTCGGCCGGTGCTGACCAGGCGACGTTCAACGAGTCGGGCGTGGCAGCCGCGACCGACGGCGCCACAGGGGCCTCCGGCGCCGTCGCCGTGTTCGGCGGCTCGATGCCGTAGAGCTCCACCTCGCTGAGGTTCAATGGAATGTTCGGCGCGTCCTGCTGAATGCGCACATACCGCCCGGTGCCCGCGAGCGGGATGGTCGAGGGACGGCCCATCTGTTCGTCGATCGACGTGACGGAGTACGTGGGCGACGCCAGCTCCGCCTCGGTCAGCGGCGCGGCCGGGAACGGCTCCTTCGAGACGATGATCGTGAAGTTGGTGAGCCGTGACTGACAGCAGTCGCTCCGGTTCCAGATCTTCGCCGACGAGAGCACACGGTCAGTGCCGAGATCGACCTGCCACCAGGCGATGGCGTTGGTGCCGTCCTGGGTCGCCGCGAGGTTCTCGTAGGTTCCGGTGGTGATGCCGTCGACGGCTTTCGACGCCGGGAACGTCGGGCTGTAGTCGCTCGATTGCGCGGCCGGTTTCTTGAACGACACGAGTTCTGGCGTGCCCGGGGCCCCGAGCTCGGACCCGCCGAGCTCGATTCGGAGGATCGAGGCACCGAGATCCTGCGCCGGGTAGGCGGGCTCCGCGAGCGCGACCTTGATCGGCAGGATCTGCTTCGCCCGCACCGTCAACGGTCCGAGGTTCGTCTTCGTCAGCGCTGCGCCATCGAGAACGAACTCCTGCGACCCGACCGTCACACGATAGTCGCGTCCTGGTGTCGCCGCGCCGGTGAGGCGGACGTACCGATCGATGCGGTCGACGTCGGCTCCCCGCACGAAGCCCTCGGTGTATACCTGGCTGTCGGTGAATCCATCGTACCCCTGCTCGCCGATGTCCTCGATGCTGTAGCGGCTGGTCGTGGACGCAGTCCACCGGCCCGCCTCGGTTTCGGCAGCGGCCGTCGCCGGAATGTAGCGTGGGGCACCATCGAGCGCGACGCGGAGCACCGAAAGATCGTCGTCCGGCGCCGCCGCTGGCACGCTGACGACGACATCATCGCCCTCACGCGTCCAGCCGAGGTCGCCGCCACCGTCGACGGTGACACCGTTGACAGGGTTGGCGACCCCGGGCAGACGGAGCTTGCCATCGGTCGGCCAGTTCTTGACGAGCAGGTAGAGGTCGTCGCCGTTCATCGTCACGGTGCCCCACGGCTGCGCTCCGAACCGCGTCGCCGTGGCACCGAGCACGGCGTTCGGATGACGCGCGTTCCAGGCTCCGATTCCCTTGAGCACATCGGCCTCGTAGGGCACGACGGAGCCATCACCGGTCGGACCGATGTTCAGCAGGTAGTTTCCACCGCCTCCGACCACGTTGGCGTAGTCGCGGATGAGCTGGCGGGTCTTTCCCGGAAGGTCGGGGCGATCCTGCCAGCTGCGGTAGCCCCAGGTCTCGTGGAAGATCGACGCCGGGGTCTGCCAGGGGAGCGCCTGGTTGCCGGCCGGAATGGCATTGTCACCCATCACCTTGAAGTCCGACTGGTTGTTCCAGATCCGGCCGTTGACGGCGGTGCCCTTCTGCAGTCCGTGCACGAGATCGGCGAGCTCCTTGCTCTGCGCCGCTGTCGGCAGGCCCATGTCGAACCACAATTCCTCGATGGCACCGTAGTTCGTGAGCAGTTCGGTGAGTTGCTTCTTGATGTGCACCATGTCGCTGTCGCTCAGCTTGTACGAGCTCCAGCGGTGGCCGAGCTCCCAGTCCGCCAAGGAGTAGTAGAGGCCGAGCTTGATCCCCTGTGCCTCACAGGCGAGCTGGAGCTCCTTGAGCACGTCTTTGGCGTACGCGGTCTTGTCGACGACGTCGACCGTGCTCGTCGCCGTATCCCACATGGAGAAGCCGTCATGGTGCTTCGTCGTCAGCACGACATAGCGCATTCCCGCCTCTTTGGCGAGCGAGCAGATGTCTGCGGGTTTGTAGTTCGCGCCCGTGAAACCGTTGCCGAGCGCGTAGAACTCGTCATCGGACATCTTCTGATCCTGTGCGGTCACCGTCGATTGCGGAACCTGGAGCCGGATCTGCTCGCTGTAGCTCTTCGTGACCGGCTGCCCCTCCCAGACGCCACCGGCAACCGAGAACAAGCCCCAGTGGATGAAGAGCCCGAACTGGAGTTTCTGCCAGGCTGCGATCTCGGCGCTGGTCGCCGTGTTCATCTCGGCGGGCAGTCCTTCGACCGAGGGCGTGTACTGCTCCGTCCGCAACGTCGGCGTCGACGTCGACGCCGACGCCGACGCCGAAGTGATTCCCGAGAGCGCCAGTATCGAGCCGGTTGCTAGTGCGATCGCGGCGTGACCGAGTGATCTCTTATTCCGTTGCACGAGCTGAGCCTCCTTGCTGAGCGTGCCCCATGACGACACCGTCGATTGGTAGGATGTATTTGAACTATTGTCTGGATGTTTCTCGGCTCTGTCAAGAAAATTGGCAGAAACTTCTGGCCAACCACCTCAGGGGGTGAGCTAATTAATCCGATGTATTGGTGCTTGCTGCTTAGATAGTTCCGCTCCAAGACAGAGGAGTCGTGGATGAGCCGAGCAACATTTTGCCCACGACGCAGCACCGCTCCTCGCGGTCGAACGCGGTCGCGCAGCCAGGTGAGCGTACGCAGCAGCGTCACTGTTCACCCGGAGCGCTCGGGTGCGAGGCCGACATTGTTGCCCGGCAGCGTCTCCTGTGCCGCCGTCGAGCAACCATGGGGCCCAGCCGAGGTGGCCGGCGCCGATCGGAGTCTGCCCGGCATCGCCGACGAAGTCGGTTGAGGATCCGAGGACATACCAGAAGGTCCCGCCGGGGATCTCCCCAGCCGTGTGCGTGTCGGTCACCGTGACCTTCGGCAGCTCGCCGGTGAACTGACGCACGAGGTGATCGGACCCGCTCTCGACGAGCGCGACCTCGGCGGCTGCGACGCTCAGGGCGAGTACGCCGGGTTCGGTGACCCGCGCGATCTCGACGAGAACGTCTACCCCCTCGTCCCCGTGCTGTTCTTCCGCGGCGGCCGTGGCGCTGACCGCAGCGACCAACATGAGGGCGCGAATGCCGAGGCCGTCACCCGCGACATGTTCCTGTGCAGTTTCAGGTTCTCTCTCCTTTGGATCTAAATGGTTCTAGATCTAAATGGTCGTGACTGAGACCGGCGGTTGGTCGGATGCGCTCAGCCGGCGCAGTTCACCGCGTCGAAGGAGACATCACGGCTGACCGAGACCTTCTCGCCGTCGATGACACCACTGGCCCAAACGGTCACAGAGCCTGCAGGCAGGTCCACCAGGCGAGAGGCGAAGAAATGGAACGCCTTCTTGCCCGCGACCACCTTCGGGAAGGACTTGGACCCATAAGGAGTCAGCACACTGACCCTGATCGGCACGCTCTCCCCATTCGTCACCGTCACCGCCACAAACGCCCTACCCGCAACACACCGCCCCTTCGCCAACACGTCAAACACGATCATCGGATTCGTGGGCGGCTCCGTGACCGTGAGCGGTGCCGTCGCCGTGAGCTCGCCGAAGGTGGCGCGCAGCGTGTACGTTCCCGCCGCGGTGCCATCGGGTACGACGACCTCAGCCCGGGCTGTTCCATCGATTCCCGCGGTCACCGAGCCAAGTGGGATCGCCCCGATATCGCTCACCAGCTCCAAGGCGTACTCTCCGTTGACGACGCCATCACGGAGGGAAACGCTGACAGGATCTCCGGATTGGACGCTCTCGGTGCCGAGAGCGATCGTCGGGGGTGTCTGGACTCGTGTGATCTCGAAGGAGTCGACGAGGAAGTATCCGGTGTTGGTGCTGCGCCCGACCACCGTGTGCGCCCCGTCTGCGAGCGTGCCGGTGTTGAACACTTGGGATTGGAAGATGCGCGTCGGGGTGCGCAGATCGACCCGCTGCCAGGCGCCGCCGTCGACCGAGAGCTCGATGACCGCCTCGTCGGAGTTGGTCTGCGTGCTCATGGTCAACCCTGTGCCCCAGAAGGACAGGGTGAATGAGCTGCCCTGTCCTTGCGTGGCGTCGATGTCGTTAAGGTAGCTCTTCGCACCGCCGCGCTTGTCGTTCTTCCAGTCCCATCCGGAACCGGAGTAGACGACGCCGGAGGTGTTGTTGATCTTCTCGACTCCGGTCGGCCGCACGAGGGCAACCGACACCAGGGCCTGGTTGCGCCACACGCCGAGCGAGACCGTCACGCCGCCGTGCATCGAGTTCCATTCCTTCCAGAAGCTGTTCTTGTCGGTGATGACGACCCCGTTGATCGACTGGATAACGTCGCCCGCCGTGAGCCCGGCGGCGGCTGCCGCACTTCCCGCCGGAACCGTCTTGAGGTAATACCCGGCGCTCTCGGAGAGACCGACGGAGGAAGCCAGGGCGGCAGAGTAGATGCCGCTCGTCTCCGCGCCGAGCCACGGCTCGATCCAGGAGTCGCGTGTTCCGCCCTCTGCCGCGGTCTCCCACGTCACGGGAGGCGTCGCCGCCGGGACGCCCGGCTTGCCGAAGGTGTCCATCGGGAAGTTGACGAAGCCGAGGCCAAGAGCCGGAGAGTCGGCGGCCAGGGTGTAGTCGAGCATCCCGGGGTGCTGCCAGGGGCTCTGCGGAGCACGCGGATTCGCGATCACCGAGTGCACGTCGTGGCCAGCCGCACGCCATGCGGCGTCGACGACCGAGACGGCGAGACCGTCGTTGAAGAAGGTGTTGTCGTCGTAGAAGATCCCCGAGAACGCCGGATCCGCCTGGATGAAGTAATACGGCGTCCTCGCGAAGGTGACGTTCTTGACGACCCGGTCCTCGTTGGCCGTGTAGGAGACATGGGAATGCACTCCGCCGTCGACGAGGATGTTGTTGCTCACGATCCGGCGATAGCCCTCGCGCAGTTTGATACCGGCGTTCAGAAGCAGGTTGTTGCTCAGCACGTAGTTGCCCGAACCGTCGTCGAGGTCGATGGCCCACTCTCGGTTGTGCCAGATGCGGTTGTGGTCGATCGTCGTCGGTTCGACGGCGTCCAGGAAGGCGTACGCCTTGCGCTGTTCCGCGCTCAGCCCGGATGCCGGCCAGAACCGGTCACGACCCCAGGAGTTGATCGGGCCGTGGTCACCCGTCTCCGTCACGAGATTGTAGAGATCGTTGCCGGAGATCAGGTGCCCGCCCCAGGTTCCGTCCCCGATGTTGATGCCGGCCCGCGGTCCGTCGTGAATGGTGTTGTTGAGCACCCGGATGCGGCTCGCGATCGAGACCTCCACCCCGGCGGTCTGCTTCTCGAATCGCCCCATCTCCGACATCAGATTGTTCGAGACGGTGAGTTCGCGCGGGTAGTCCTCGGTCTTCGGCCCTGGCGTCGTGTCGGTGATGGTGCGCACCTCGTGACCCCACGTCGAGTAGTCACGCACCGCGCAGCCGCAGCCGACGACGGCGACATCGCTCGCCCCCGAGCGGAAGAACACATTGTGGTCGACGACGTTCCCCTGCGCGTAGCCGTCGATGAAGACCGCGTTGCCGCCGACCTCGGTGAATCGTGACGAGCGGATGTCGACGCGCTGGGTGTTCTTCATGACCACCGAGCCCTGGCGGACGATCGCCCAGTCGCTGAGCGAGATCGGCTCGAAGGTGCCCGTGAACAAGGTGCGGTGCGTCTGGGTGAACGTCAGTCCGAGAAACTGGATGTCGTGCGCAGGCGACGACGAGTCGGCGCCCTGCACCCGGATGAGTTCGGGGATCTCGGCGGTTCGGAACGACGCCGTGTTCACGTCGACTCCGGCCGCCGGCCAGTAATACAACTTGTTCGCCGCCTTGTCATGGAACCACTCGCCGGGGGAGTCGAGTTCCTCGAAGATGTTCTCGACCATGCGGTAGGTGACATGCGGCTGGTCGCCGCGCTGGTTGTCGCCGACCCATTCGAGCACGGCGTTCCCATTGGAGACTCCCGTGATGCGATAGGAATTGCCGCCCCAGTCGTTGAGGTGCATGGCACGCACCTGCCCGGTCGTCGGGTTGGACCATGTCGCCACTCGTGCGGGCGCTATGGCGTCAGGCGCATAGCCGCCGAGCTTCTGGCCGGGCTGATAGTTCGGGTAGCGCGCCAGGATCTGCCGCTGGCCGTTCACGAAGAGCTGGTCGGTGTCGATGCCGACAGGGACGTCGGCCACCAAGATCTGACCCGCATGCGTCGACCAGCTCGGCGTCAGTGTCCGCCCGCCCGAGAGGATCGGCTGCGCGCCGTCCGCGGCCTTCCAGACCACGGGTGCGCCCGGCGTGCCGGAGTCCCGCTCGTCCAGAAGCACGGTCTGGTCGATGGAGTACTGCCCGTCGCCGAGTTCGACGGTGACCGGGGTCTCCCCCGCCTCGAGCGCGGTGCGCACACGCTGCCGCGCCTCGACCAGCGTGGCGATCGGCGCCGCGGCCGTTCCGGCTGCTGCGTCGTCGCCACCGGGCGAGACGATAATGACGGTCGGGGTCGCCGCTGCGGCTGGAACCGCCGACAGCGACACCCCGGCGAGGGCGAGGAAAGAGGAGGCGACGATCGCGGTCAGCGACCGCAGACTGCGTGCGGAACGAGCAGAACGACCAGTGGGCTTCATTGCACACCATTTCTCATCGAGTAGGCAGAAAATACATCTGATCTTTAAGGAAGTCGAAGCAATGCTATTTCCATAGTCCCGCTCCTTGTCAAGAGCTATGGCGTCAATTCATCCTATGTTTTGTTCACGCCGTGCGGAGACAAGCCCGCTGGCTCGTGCGCACGAGACGAAAGCGGGGCCGGGCACATGCCCGACCCCGCCCTGCCGGACTCGCGCCCGGTGAAACCTCTATTCGTTCCCGACAGCCTTGTCGGCCGCGTCACGCGCGCCCTCGACCTGATCCGAGAACTTGTCGCCAGTGACCTTGTTGGCGAGGTCGGCCGCACCATCGAGCAACTTGTCGCTGATGTCCTCAGCCTGGTCGCTCTTCAGGAATTCCTTGGCCTGGTTGGTCAGATCCTCAAGTCCCATGCGTTGTCCCTTCGGTAAGAATTCCGCCACGATCGAGGCGGCGCCCCTTCATTCTTGGGCGGAACGCCGTCCTTGTAAAGGGGGCGGACTCGTTTCCGACTTCGGCAGCCCTGCGAGAGGATGGGCGCATGACTGACTCACGACTCGCCGCGCCGCACCGCGCCGGCCCCGGCAGCGTCTCCGCGACGCGCACAGGAAACCGCACATACGAGGGGCGCAACGAACAGGGCGACACGGTGCTCATCGGACCGGCGGGAACCCCCGGCCACTTCTCACCCGGTGAGCTGTTCAAGCTGGCGCTGGCCGGCTGCGCGGGCATGAGCTCCGACCGGGTGATCTCCCGTCGGCTGGGCGACGACTACGAGGGGATCGTCTGGGCGCACGGCACCTCCGACGAGAAGGCGGACCGGTACTTCGCCGTCGACGAGGAGATCCTGCTCGATCTGGAGACCCTCGGCGAGAGCGAGCGGGCCACGCTCGCCACGATCATCGGCAAGGCGATCGACGCGAGCTGCACGATCGCCCGCAGCGTCAGGGACAGCGTCGAACTGAGCACGACCGTGAACGGTTCGCCTCTGCATTGACGGACAGCTGCCGCATCCGCGGGGCCGCCGGACGCACATCCGCACCGACGATTGAGGGGGTCGGGCCCAAAGGTCCGACCCCCTCATGGAGTCTCGAGAAGCTCGACCAGCGAGCTGCCGGAACTACTTGATGATCTTGACGACCGTGCCGGCGCCCACGGTGCGACCACCCTCACGGATGGCGAAACCGAGGCCCTCCTCCATGGCGATCGGCTGAATCAGCGCGACCGTCATGTCGGTGGTGTCGCCGGGCATGACCATCTCGGTGCCCTCTGGCAGCGTGATGACGCCGGTGACGTCGGTGGTACGGAAGTAGAACTGCGGGCGGTAGTTCGCATAGAACGGGTTGTGGCGGCCACCCTCATCCTTGGACAGGATGTAGGCGGTGCCCTCGAAGTCGGTGTGCGGCGTGACCGACCCCGGCTTCACGACAACCTGACCGCGCTCGACGTCTTCGCGCTTGGTGCCACGGAGGAGCAGACCACAGTTCTCGCCGGCCCAGGCCTCGTCGAGCTGCTTGTGGAACATCTCGATACCGGTGACCGTGGTCTTCTGCGTCGGGCGGATGCCGACGATCTCGACCTCGGAGTTGATGGCGAGGGTGCCGCGCTCTGCACGGCCGGTGACGACGGTTCCACGACCGGTGATCGTGAAGACGTCTTCGATCGGCATGAGGAACGGCTTGTCACGGTCACGCACGGGATCCGGAACGGACTCATCGACGGCGGCCATGAGGTCCAGAACGCTCTGGACCCACTTCTCGTCGCCCTCGAGGGCCTTGAGACCCGAGACGCGGATGACGGGAGCGTTGTCGCCGTCGAAACCCTGGCTGCTGAGGAGCTCACGCACCTCGAGCTCGACGAGCTCGAGGATCTCCTCGTCGTCGACCATGTCCGACTTGTTGAGCGCGACGAGCAGGTAGGGAACGCCGACCTGCTTGGCGAGCAGAACATGCTCACGGGTCTGAGCCATCGGCCCGTCGGTGGCGGCGACCACGAGGATCGCGCCGTCCATCTGAGCGGCACCGGTGATCATGTTCTTGATGTAGTCGGCGTGACCCGGGGCGTCAACGTGCGCGTAGTGGCGCTTCGGAGTCTCGTACTCGACATGCGAGATGTTGATCGTGATACCGCGCTGGCGCTCCTCGGGAGCGGAGTCGATCGACGCGAAGTCGCGCTGCACGTTCGTGGCCGACGGGTACTTGTCCGCCAGAACCTTCGAGATAGCAGCGGTCAGCGTAGTCTTGCCGTGGTCGACGTGACCGATCGTTCCGATGTTGACGTGCGGCTTAGTCCGCTCGAACTTGGCCTTAGCCACTGTGGGTCCTCCTCAGGATCCTCGTGTAGAAACCCCGGTCGACGGATTTCGACCGGCAGTTCTACGGGGTTTGTGTTGTTATGTTACGCGAACCCGGTGGCTCGCACTAACAGGGGCTATTCGCCCTTGTTCTTCTGGACGATCTCGTCGGAGACGGCCTTCGGAACCTCCGCGTAGCTCTCGAAGGTCATCGAGTACACCGCCCGGCCGGAGGTCTTGGACCTCAGGTCGCCGATGTAGCCGAACATCTCCGACAACGGAACGTTGGCGCGAATGACCTTCACACCGCTCGCGTCCTCCATGGACTGGATCTGACCGCGACGCGAGTTCAGGTCGCCGATGACGTCGCCCATGTACTCCTCGGGGGTGCGCACCTCGACGGACATGAGCGGCTCGAGCAAAACCGGGTTCGCCTTCCGAGCGGCTTCCTTGAAGCCCATCGATCCGGCGATCTTGAACGCCATCTCCGAGGAGTCGACGTCGTGAGCGGCGCCGTCGAGCAGGATCGCCTTGACGCCGACCATCGGGTACCCGGCGAGGATGCCGTACTGCATGGCATCCTGGAAACCGGCATCCACCGACGGGATGTACTCGCGCGGAATACGGCCACCGGTGACCTTATTGTCGAACTCGTACGTCGTCTCGGCCGTCACCTCGAGGGGCTCGAGGCCAAACTGGATCTTCGCGAACTGACCCGATCCTCCGGTCTGCTTCTTGTGGGTGTAGTCGTGCTTCTCGACGGCCTTCTTGATCGTCTCGCGGTAGGCGACCTGGGGCTTGCCCACGTTCGCCTCGACGTTGAACTCGCGCTTCATACGATCGACGAGGATGTCGAGGTGGAGCTCGCCCATGCCCTTGATGACCGTCTGACCGGTCTCCTGGTTCTGCTCGGTGCGGAACGTCGGGTCCTCTTCGGCGAGTTTCTGGATGGCCGTGCCGAGCTTCTCCTGGTCGGCCTTGGTCTTCGGCTCGATGGCGACCTCGATAACGGGCTCCGGGAACGACATCGACTCGAGAACGACCTGGTTGCTCGGGTCGCTCAGAGTGTCGCCGGTCGTGGTGTCCTTCAGACCGATGACGGCATAGATGTGACCGGCGGTAACGAAGTCGACCGGGTTCTCCTTGTTGGCGTGCATCTGAAAGATCTTGCCGATGCGCTCCTTCTTGCCCTTGGTCGAGTTGACGACCTGGGCACCGCTGTCGAGGCGGCCGGAGTAGACGCGAACGTAGGTGAGGCGACCGAAGAACGGGTGCACGGCGACCTTGAACGCGAGGGCCGAGAACGGATCGGTCGCGTCGGCGTGACGGAGCACGACCTTCTCCTCGTCGCGCGCATCGTGAGCCTCGATGGCCGGAACGTCGAGCGGGGAGGGGAGGTAGTCGATCACGGCGTCGAGCATCGGCTGCACACCACGGTTCTTGAAGGCGGAGCCGCAGAGAACCGGGTAGATCTCGCTGTTGACGGTGAGCTTGCGAATCGCGCCCTTGATCTCGGCGACGGTCAGCTCCTCGCCACCGAAGTACTTCTCCAGCAGCGCGTCATCGCTCTCGGCCACGGTCTCGAGCAGGGCGTGACGGTACTCGTCCGCCTTCTGCTTGAGGTCTGCGGGGATCTCCTCGATGGCGTACTTGGCGCCCATCTCGACGTCACCCTTCGCATCGCCACGCCAGGTGAGCGCGCGCATCTCGACGAGGTCGACGACGCCCTCGAAATCCGACTCGGAGCCGATCGGCAGCTGGATGACCAGCGGCTTGGCGCCGAGGCGGTTGATGATCGTGTCGACGGTGAAGTAGAAGTCCGCGCCGAGCTTGTCCATCTTGTTGACGAAACAGATGCGGGGAACGTCGTACTTGTCGGCCTGACGCCACACGGTCTCGGACTGGGGCTCGACGCCCTCCTTGCCGTCGAACACTGCGACGGCGCCGTCGAGCACGCGGAGCGAACGCTCCACCTCGACGGTGAAGTCGACGTGGCCGGGGGTGTCGATGATGTTGATCTGGTTCTTGTTCCAGTAACAGGTCGTCGCGGCCGACGTGATGGTGATGCCGCGCTCCTGCTCCTGCGCCATCCAGTCCATCGTGGAGGCGCCGTCGTGGGTCTCACCGATCTTGTGGTTGACACCCGTGTAGAACAGGATGCGCTCAGTCGTAGTGGTCTTACCGGCATCGATGTGGGCCATGATGCCGATGTTGCGGACCTTGCTCAGGTCGGTGAGCACGTCAAGTGCCACGGGTATCCTCCGAAAGTTGTGGGTGGGGGTGTCGAACGCGGCATCCGCCGATCGGGCTCGTCGAGAACCGATGATCTCGACGAGCCCGGTCGACGAAGAGCGGCTACCAGCGGTAGTGCGCGAATGCCTTGTTCGACTCGGCCATCTTGTGGGTGTCCTCACGACGCTTGACCGCGGCGCCGAGGCCATTGGATGCGTCGAGGATCTCGTTGGTGAGGCGCTCGGTCATGGTCTTCTCGCGGCGGGCCTTGGCGTAGCTGGTGAGCCAGCGCAGCGCCAGGGTGTTCGCACGGTGCGGCTTGACCTCGACGGGAACCTGGTAGGTGGAGCCGCCGACGCGGCGCGAACGGACCTCGAGGGTCGGGCGCACGTTGTCGAGGGCCTTCTTGAGCGTGACGACGGCATCCTGACCGTTCTTGGCCGCGACGCCTTCGAGTGCGTCGTAGACGATGCGCTCGGCGAGGCCTTTCTTGCCGTCGAGCAGGATCTTGTTGACGAGCTGGCTGACGATGGGGGCGCCGTAGACGGGGTCGGCGACGACGGGACGCTTCGGGGCTGGACCCTTGCGAGGCATTACTTCTTCTCCATCTTCGCGCCGTAGCGGCTGCGAGCCTGCTTGCGGTTCTTGACCGCCTGGGTGTCCAGAGCGCCGCGAACGATCTTGTAACGAACGCCCGGGAGGTCTTTCACACGACCGCCGCGGACGAGCACCATCGAGTGCTCCTGCAGGTTGTGGCCCTCGCCGGGAATGTAGGCGGTGACCTCGGTGCCGTTGGAGAGCTTCACACGAGCGACCTTGCGCAGAGCCGAGTTCGGCTTCTTCGGCGTGGTCGTGTAGACGCGGGTGCATACGCCGCGCTGCTGAGGGTTGGCCTTTAGGGCGGGGGCCTTGGTCTTGGTGACCTTCGGCGAGCGACCCTTCCGGACCAACTGCTGAATCGTTGGCACTCTCTGTTACTCCTTATTGTCGCTGCACGGTGACAGCCGATGCATGGTGACTAGCATTCGACAGACACCTCGTCGAGGTGTGCCGAGTTCACTTGGACCCACCGCGGCAACGGGCCGAAGCCTGCGCTGTGGTGGGTATGCCGTGGGGGCCGCTTCATGGGAAGCAAACCCTGGTTTGCGCGGAGTGCCTGGGAGCCTGGCCCTTGCGTCTCGCAAAGTCATCACGAGGGCATGATTCAAGCGCACGACAAAGCGCACACTGGGAAAATACTATCCTGCCGTGTCGCTCCGGTCAAATGGCCGACGCCGTGCAATGGCCGTGATCACAGACCCGGGAGGCCGACGTGCAGCGACCGGATCACCCGTTCGGCCACAGTGGCGAGTCGAGCTGGCGCTCAAGGTCGGCGAGCAGGGCGACGACCTGCGGCTCGACGTGCTCGGCGATGCCACGGGCGATGCGTTCGCGGTGCTGCAGAAGCTCGTTGCAGACCCGGCGCCCGACCTGGCGGGCGAACTCGTCGGCGAGCTTGACCTCGGCACGGATCGCCGCTTTCTCCTCGTCGGAGAGCGGGTCCGCTTCGGGTTGGACCTGCTCCGCCGCCGCCTCCTGTGCGAGCTCACCGAGGGTGAAGAGGAAGGGCTGGTCCCGCTCCGGCTCCGGATCGAGTTCGAGACCCGTCGCCTCGGGGTCGAGACCGTCGGCCGGCCGGTACGGGCGGGCGAGCTTGCGCTTCTCGGCGAGGGCGATCTCGCGGTGCAGCAGAGGAAGATTGCGGTCGGTGTAGTCGTCGACGGCGGCATCCACGATCAGCTTCATCCGCATCGACAAGGCATGCTGCACCGCATGCGGAACATCGGTGGTCAGGCCCGCAGCGGCGATCACCGGCGAACCGAAGCAGCGGCGGCAGAGGCGCGTTCGACCACGGTGCGTTCCCGGGCGCCACCGTGGCAGCCAACGCAACCAATTGTCGACCTCGTGGCTGGCACGGGCCTCGATCGAGCCTTCCATCGGTCCTCACGGTACTCCTCCACGGCCGATCGTGCGCAAACCTCAGTGGAATGCGCCGGCCGGCGCCGCGACGGATCGACTTCGCGCGCTCAGCCGGCGCCGACCGGGCATTCGCCGCCTGACCGCGCGGAGACGTACTCGAACGCGATCACCTCACCCCGACCGGGTTCTGGCGATGCCTCGACCGCCACCGTCCCCGGCCCCGACATCACCCACCTGGAGATCACACTGAAGCGGATGTCCGCCGGCGCACGAGAACACGCCTGGTGCACCTGCCCATCCGGCAGGTGCACCGCTCGAGGATGGGTCATTGCGTGATCGTGAACGAACATGTGACCAAGCTGGCATCCCGGTTTTCCTCTCTCGCCAGCTGTTCTCCTGAACCATCGGCCACTCGACACCCGAGACGGGGAACGGAGAACGAGTCATCCAACCGGACGAGACTGTTGGCGGCAAGAACCTTATACTCGTAGTTTCCCGTCGGAAGGGACCCCGAGTACGAGTACGACTGGGTAAAGTTGCCGTGCTCGTCGGCCACTGCTTTGGACGAGCCTCCGCCGTAGAATCTCCCGTTCAACCACAGCGTGCCCAAGACGATCACAGACGTGCCTCTGTCGATTTCACCGACATTCCCGAACTCACCTATCGTGATACTTGTCTCCTCGCTTGCGTTCGCTGGCACGACCGCGCCCGCGACAAGTGCCGCCGAGGCCATCACGGCAGCCCCAGCTGCTCCGAAGAGTTTCCTCACTGTCTTGGTTGTCATCGCTTCATCCCCTTTACTGATTTACTGAGACCGCTATCGAGCGCGGGCTCCTTCCAGCCAACACGACAAGCACGGTGGAAGCATCCATCCCAAGAGCACTTTGGCGAGAGGTATCGATCGCGGCGGCCAGGAACGGCAGCGCGTCCAGGTCCGGGTTCAATGGAATGTGCCGGATAACGCCGCGGCGGGTCGCGCGCGAACCTCGACCGCGGCGGGTCGCGCGCGAACCTCGACCGCGGCGCGTTTCGGGCGCTTAGCCGGCGCGGGCCGAGCATTCGTCACGTGTCATCCGGCAGATGCACCGCAGCGAGGATGGGTCATTTCCCGATCGTGAACGAGCACGTGACGGAGCGGGTATCCCGCTTTTCCTCTCTCGCCAACTCTTTTCCGGAATCCTCGACCACTCGACACCCCAGGCTGGGGGCGACGAACGACGTGTCCGACCAGTCGACGAGGGACATCTGGTACTCCCAATCTCCCGTAGGGAGATCCACCGTGGGATACGCCCGGGTAAAGTCGCCATGCTCGTCGATCACCGGATCGGACGAGCCTCCGTCGTAGTACTTCCCGTTCAACCGCAATGTGCCCGAGACGCTCACAGACTTGCCTACGCCGATATGCCCGAACTCTTCGATCGTGATATGCGACTCCCCGCTCGCGTTCGCGGGTACTGTCGCGCCCGCGACCAGCACCAGCGAGGCCATCACGACGGTCCCCGCTGCCCCGAGTAGTTTCCGCACTGTCTTTATTGTCATCGTTTCATCCCCTTACTGTTGGAAGCCGCTGTTGAGCGCGACCTCCTTCCAGCCAACACGATAGGCACGGTGGAGACATCCGCCCAAAGAGCCACCTGGGGGGATCAAAGGTTGTAGTGGGCGTGGTAGCGGGTTCCGGTCTGGGCAGGCATCCCGCCGCACACCGTCGGTCGCGGCGCTTCTCCCCCACACCAATGCTGAGAAGGTCGAGCTCCTGCGCCGACCCGCGGAGGTCGATAGCGCTCGACGGTCGCGCGCGACCTCGGTTTCAATTGGTGCCCTTTACCCCTAGGCGCGCAGGGCGGAGATCTTCACTGCCGATACGCGGATGCGAAACGGCAGAAGCTCCCCCGGTTCCGCCAGGAGGGTGTCTCACGTCGAACCGCTGCCGCACGGCTCGGCATTGAGGCGCATCAGTCGCTGGACTGTGCCAAGGGCATCCGGGTGTTCTCAAAGGGCCGGGTCTATCCGGGTCAGGTCTATCCGGGTCGGGTCTATCCGGGCCGGGTCTATCCGGGCCGGGTCTATCCGGGCCGGGTCTATCCGGATGGACGCGCGGTGCTCTATCGGCCGGCCGAGATGCCGAGATGCCGAGATGCCGAGATGCCGAGAACATGAAAAGGCGATCCACCCGGAAGCCGCACCGCGATCCCAATGCCCGCGCTGAGCAGTCCGCGACAGCCTGATCGCCGCGATCTCCGGGTTGCCCGCCGGTCTTCGCCACATCCTCGTCCGCGGGTGGGACAACTTGCCTCGTCGCCCGTCCATCCGGCAGATGCGCCGGCGCGAAGATGGAGTCATTGCCCGATCGTGAACGAACACGTGACCGAGCGGGTATTCAGGTTCTGCTCTCTCGCCAGCTCTCTTCCGAAACGGTCCACCACTCGACACCCCAGGCTGGGGGCGACGAACGACGTGTCCGACCAGTCGAGAACGGACATCTGGTACTCCCAGTCTCCCGTAGGGAGCGCCACCGTGGGATACGACCGGAAGAAGCTGCCGCGCTCGTCGATCACCGGATCGGACGAGCCTCCGTCGTGGAGCTTCCCGTTCAACCGCAAGGTGCCCGCGACGCCCGCAGACGCGCCCGCGCCGAAATGCCCGAACTCGCCGATCGTGACAGGCGACTCCCCGCTCACGTTCGTGGGCACTGCCGTGCCCGCGACCAGCACCAGCGAGGCCATCACGACAGCCCTCGCTGCCTCCACTAGATCCCGCGTCCTCGTTGCCATCGTTTCATCCCCATACCGTCGAAAGCCCCCATTGAGCGCGACCTCCTTCCACCCAACACGACAAACGCACTGGAGGTGTCCACCAAAAGGACCGCTCAGGAGCGCCAAAGGTTGTAGTCGCCGTGAAGAGCAGCAGCAGGTTCCGGTCCGGCAGGCATCCCGGCGGTCAATCCTGCCGCAGGACGGACCGGTCACAAGCGGGCGCACCACCGATAGCCGCCATCAGCGCGTAGGCGATGGCGGCAACGAGGGCTATGAGAACTCCTGCACCCCAGTTGCCTCTTCCTTTGGGCGGGGACGGGGCTTGCACATGAATTGGCACCCCCCGCGGGGGCCGATGAACGACTCGTCGGACGGGTTCAGCTCACCAGCGGCAAGTACCTGATATTCGTAGTCTCCCGTAGGGAGCGCCACCGTGGGATACGACCGGAAGAAGCTGCCGCGCTCGTCGATCACCGGATCGGACGAGCCTCCGTCGTGGAGCTTCCCGTTCAACCGCAAGGTGCCCGCGACGCCCGCAGACGCGCCCGCGCCGAAATGCCCGAACTCGCCGATCGTGACAGGCGACTCCCCGCTCACGTTCGTGGGCACTGCCGTGCCCGCGACCAGCACCAGCGAGGCCATCACGACAGCCCTCGCTGCCTCCACTAGATCCCGCGTCCTCGTTGCCATCGTTTCATCCCCATACCGTCGAAAGCCCCCATTGAGCGCGACCTCCTTCCACCCAACACGACAAACGCACTGGAGGTGTCCACCAAAAGGACCGCTCAGGAGCGCCAAAGGTTGTAGTCGCCGTGAAGAGCAGCAGCAGGTTCCGGTCCGGCAGGCATCCCGGCGGTCAATCCTGCCGCAGGACGGACCGGTCACAAGCGGGCGCACCACCGATAGCCGCCATCAGCGCGTAGGCGACATCCGACGACAGCTTTCCGGAGCCTGAGAGCGGGGCACGCCATCAGTCGCCGTGCTTCTCCCACGGCCATAGCGGACGCCGCCCCCCGTGCAGTCGCCGCAACAGCACGAGCACATAGAGCAACGCGACGAGGAACGCCAGCCCCGCCACCGCGAAGGTGAACGGGCGCACGAGGTGATGCCCGAAGAACAGCACGGCATCGAGCAGCTGCGCCGTCGTCGTCGAGTACGCGAGCGCCCCCGAGAGCAGGTAGGCGGCCGTCACCGCGAAAGCCGCTCCCAGAACCCGACCGACCGGGATCCGCCGCGACGCTGCGCTCATGGGCGCGCCGATCATGAGCAGAGCGAAGAAGAGCACGATGGTGGCGGATGCGACCATGACAGGTCCGACGAGCGGACCGGCCTCCGCCTCGTCGATGACGTTGCCAGCGCCATAGAGGCTCGCGAATCCGAAGGCGCAGACGACGAACGCTACGTAAGCCACCACCGCGAAGAGCGCGAGCACGAGGGGGTACCACGCGTCACGCTGCGGCTGGTGGTCGGCAGCCATGTTCCGTCCGTCACTGACGGCTGAGGCTCGGACCTCCAGCCAGTATCCGATCGTATTCCTTCATGGCGGCGAGATTGCCGGCCGTGACCTTGCGCCCTTGGGAGGCGATCCAGGCCCCGAACCAGACCGGAACCTCCCGCGCGATGACGGCGGCGGCGATCGCGAGCGGATCCAACCAGCGTTGGGAGACGAATCCGGCCGCCTCCGACGGAGTCATGTTCCACGCCTGCACGGTCAGGAGCGAGCCTCCGATGTAGGAGAGGTAGACGACAATCGCCACCGCGAAGGCGCCCAAGACGTAGGCCCACCAGCCGCCGCGGTTGACGATGGCGACGAGCACGGTCAACGCGAGGAAGAAGAAGACGACCGGCACGTAAAAGACAGGCAAGGTGAGAAACTGGGCAAACGACTCGTTCGTGGTCGTTACGTCCGCCACGCCACGGAGTGTTCCGTAGTACACGCCGATGAGGTAGGTGACCCCTGAGTAGATCAGCGCGTAAGCGACGACGGCAACGAGGGCGATGAGGATTCCAGCACCCCGGTTGCCCTTGTCCTTGGGCGGGGTCGGGGCTTGTACGTAGACCGGTTGCGGCGCCTGGACACCAGAGAGAGAGTACGGCTCCGGGGTGAAGGTCTGCGATTCCGGGACGAGGGTGGCCGCACCCGCCGCGACGCCTGCCTCGGCGATCGTCGCGGCCGGGACGTAGGTCTCCCGCTTGACGGCTTCGGCGGAAACCGGCCCAGGCACGACGGTTTCGACCACGTCGCTCGCCGGTGCCTCGCTCATGCCCGCCGCCTGCGCGTCGCTCACGTTCTCAAGCACGGCCTCCGTGTCGGCGGTCGACTCCTGGGGAGCCTCTGCTCCCGGCGTGGTGTTGCTCATGCTGATACTCCTCCCGCGCCCGATGGGCACCCGTTTCAAGCGTCACTTTAGCAATGCGACCGCCCGGATCACGGATGCCCCGCGGCGGAACCCCTGAAACCCTACTCCGGGAACAACGTGCTGACGATGTCATGGGTGTAGCCGTCCGGAGCGGTGTTTACCCAGCGTGTCGCGACCCACACCCCGTCGCGCAGGAAGTGGGACTCTCCGAACGAGCCGGCCTCCTCGTTCGACTCGGTCACGCACCGCGTTCCACCGAGTTCCCCATAACAGTCGAAACCCAGCCTCTGCATCAGCTCGATGGTCGACGCCTGCTGCTCGGCCGTGACGTAGGCGATGTCGGTCGTGAGGCCGACATCGCCGCCCCCACTCGCCTTGACCCAATGGCAGACGAGACCAGTCGTCGCCTCGAGCACAGTCCCGAGGCCGACGTCGTTCGTCGCGTACGGTTTGGGCGAGCGGCTGGGATCGTTGGTCCAGTCCGGGTTGAGCACGAGAAGCGGGCCGAGTTGCGCTGCCCAGTCGTTCGTGTAGATGTCGACGCACGTAGCGGGCCTGACGAAACCGGGAATCTCGGGCTCCGGAGTCGGAACGGGGGTCGGAGCGGTCGTCACGACCGGGGTCGGACGCGACGCCAAACCCGCTGCGTCCGTCGACTCGGCACCACTCAGCCGGGATCCGCCTGCCATGAAACCGGCGATCACAGCCGTACCCACGAGCAGGATCGCAACGACGGTCGTCAGCCAGAAGACAGGCCTCCTCGCGAGAGGCGGCTTGACTGGTGGCTCAGTTGCGGTCATCCCGCCAGTGTAGCGACCGGTCCAGACGCGACCCTGCAGGGTTTCCGCACGATGGCGAAGGCGATCGACGAGCGTTCATCCCAATCCTCGGGCACGACGTGACCCGCTCTACCCTAGCCCGTATGCCCTGCGCGCGTTGTCGGCGCCGATCATCCGAGCCACCCGGATGGCGTCGCTCTCCGACCAGTCGCCGTCCGCGACCCAACGTCCCAAGACGAGCCCCATCGAACGCCGCCACAGCGTCGAGCCGAGCAGGTGGAACTCCGGAACCCCGAAAGCGTCAGAGGAATAGAGCTGCTTGGCGAACGGACCGAGCTCGAGCGCTTCCGCGACCACGTGCGGCGCCCGCGCTCCGACGTAGTTGATCGCCAGGCCTATATCGTAATACACGTTCGCGAAGGCCTGCGCCAGGTAGCCGGCTTCGCGGTGATAGGGGTAGCAGTGCAGCAGCATGATCGAGGAACGTGCGATGCTCGGTTCGCGCAGAAGCCCGAGCAGCAGCATCGGGTTGGTTCTGTGGAGGTCGAGATCCCGGTCGCCGAAGCCGACATGTATCTGGATCGGGAGGCCAAGCTCCGCCGCGGCGTGCACGAGGAAGGCGGCGAGCAGCGGATCGTCGAGCCGCGGGTTCTCCCCATCTCGAGCGATCCAGGCCGCGACCGCCCGGACCACCTCCTCGTCCGCCGGTCTCCGCCAGTCGATGTCGAACCCGCAACGATACGCGCAGATGGTCTTGACTCCTACGATGCGGGGCAGCGCCTCGACGAGCGCGGCGCGGAACGCATCGGCGAAGTCGCCCGGCGCCGTGTCGCGGCGCATGAGCTCCTCCGCCATCGTCTCGAGGCGCAGGATCTCGGAGGCCGGGGCGCCCGACTCCTCGGCCATGCGGTCGAGGCCGGAGATCGTTCCACCCTGGAAGCCGGTGTCGATCACCCAGTGCTCGACACCGGCCGCTCGGAGCATCCTGGCATTGAGCTCGGCGGGCGCGAGAGCGCTCCGCGCCGCCCAGTACCCGTTCGCGTCGACGAGCGGTGGCGCGCCGACGAGAGGGGCGCACCACCGGCGGATCGCGAATCCGATCTGCGAGTCGAACTGGGTCATGAACCCCGGCATCGGTTCTGGCGAGCCCTCGTTGAGACAATCCTCGAAGCGGGCGCGATCGATCGCCTCCGTGAAACAGCCGTGCACATGATGGTCGATCAGGCCGAGGCCGCGAAGGGCGTCGGCCAGGTGCGCGGGAACGCGCTCCCCGGCTCCGGCCAGAACATCCAGCTCACCATCCGACATACGGTGCCACCTCCTCATCGCTCACGGCCCCTGCCATCACGTCGCCGATCGCGAGGTCCAGGATATCCACGGCCCGGTCGATCTCGGAGTCGGAGATGACGAGCGGCGGGGTGATCTCGAGCACATTCCCACCGACGTAGTAGACGACGGCACCGAGTTGCCAGGCACGGTAGACCACCTTCTGCGCGAGCTTCGGTGCCGGGTCGAGCCACTCCCGGTCACCGACGAGCTCGACCCCGATCGCGAGGCCACGACCCCGCACCTCGCCGATGTGCTCGGCCGAGCGACCGGAATAGGCGCCGCTGCCGGAGGCGATCTCGACCAGTCCTGCAGTGAACCGTCGCCCGGCGACCGCGGCACGCCCGGGAAGGTCCGCGTCGACGATGGTGCGGAGCACAGCCCGTCCGACCGCCGTGCAGATGGGATTGCCTGCCGTCGTCAGCAGTGCCGAGGCGGCGGGACCGTCGAGGATGTCGGCCGGTCCGACGGCGGCCGACAGCGGCAGGCCGCCTCCGATCACCTTGCCGAAGGTCACGACGTCGGGCTCGGCTCCGTCGTGCTGAAAAGCATGGAGCGTGCCAGGCCGCCCGAGCCCGACCTTCACCTCGTCGCAGATGACGGGCACACCGTACTCGCGGCAGAGCGCGGTCAGTCGGAGCAGGAAACCATCCGGCGGAACCACGAGGCCACCGTCAGAGAGGATCGGCTCGACGATGAGGCAAGCGATCGTCCCGCCCGCCAGGTGGTTGCGAGCCCGCTCCAGCACCGCATCGACGGTCGTGCCTATGTCTCCCGTGAACGGCCGCAGAGGGTTCGGATACGGCAGGAACACCACGGCCGGATCCGCCTCCCGTCCGGCGTCGACGTGCACGCCCGAGGCTCCCATGGCCACCCCGATGCCGCCGTGATAGCTGTGTTCGAAGGCAAGGATCGTCGCACGCCCGGTGGCATGCCGGCAACAGCGCAGGGCGACGTCGTTGGCATCCGAACCAGCGTGACCGAGGTAGACCCTGCGCTCCCCGCCGCCCGGAACGAGGGCGAGAAGATCCTCGGCGAGTCCGACCGAGTCGGGATGCACCGCCGAGAGGCCGCCGGCCCCCGGAGCGCGGGCCGCCGCCTCGGTCATGGCCGAGACGATCTCGGGGTGCCCGTGTCCCAAGCCGGACGCGGTCCAGGTCGCCGACAGATCGATCAGCTCCCGACCACCGGGCTCGACGAGAATGGATCCCCGCCCCTCGACGACCTCGAGCGGGAAGAAGCGAAGCTTCTCGACCGCGGCCACGGCCGCGGCATCCCGCTCGTAGAGGCTGGTCATACCCGTTCCTTCTGCTGCAACTCAGGCAGCTCCAGTTCGGCGATGAGCGAATTCCCGACCCTGGTCGCAATACTCGAGGCCGCGAGTGCGAGCACGGCACCGAGCGCACACCAGTAGAGTCCGAGGATGGGCGCCGCCCACGGGCTCGCCGCATCCTTCACGTTGAACCAGAGCACGACGGCGATGACGAGCGCCCCGAGCGTCGGGAGCACGACTCCGAGAAGCTTTCCGGTTCCGCCGTGCACGATCTGGAAGCGCTTTGCGGCGACGAATCGCACGGCGGCCACCTCGACCATGAAGTAGGCGATCATGAGACAGACCGCTCCGGCCACCGCGAAGAGGAAGTAGGCGTCGAGAGGAGGGTTGCCCGTTCCCAGGTCCGGCCATCCGGCGAGAGCGCAGAGAACGGTCGCCGCGAGCGCGAGAGCGACGACCAGCCAGGTGGCCCGTCGCGGTCCGTTCGTCTTCGGTTCGAGCACGGCGAACCAGGAGGGTCCGAAGCCGTCGCGGGCGAACGCGTAGATCATGCGTCCGGACGCCGCCGCCGTGGCCATGTGGCATCCGAAGGCCGCGCACGTGGCGGTGAAGATGACGATGAGCCCGAACCAGGTGCCTACATAGTCATGCGCGAGATCGCCGAGGGTGTTTCCGGAGGTCTGGAACGCCGTGAGGCCCGCGGCATCCGTGCCGAAGCCGATGGTCTGCGCGAACATGACGACGATGAACAGCACGCCCGTGAGCAGCAGAGTGCCGCCGAGCGCCCGCGGGATGTTCCGCTTGGGGTTGTCGGTCTCCTCACCGAGAGAGGCGCAGGCCTCGAACCCGGCCCACGACAGGAAGGCCGCGACGACGCCGCTGAGCACCTGGGCGACGTCGACGCCTTCGAAGGTGAACACGCTCAGATCGAAGCCTGTCGACGGTGCGCCGCCATTGGCGAAGATCACCGCGACGAGGATGAGCATGGCGACGATCCCGATGCCCTCGATCACCAGCAGGATCTTGGCGATCATCGAGACATCCCGGCCCGCGAGCAGGAAGGAGACGATAGCGCCGGCGATCACGATCACGATCCAAGGAAGCTGGAAGGGCTCCTCCACCCCGCTCTGCAACTCGGCGAGGAAGGCGTTCACGAACGCGGCGGTCAGCGCAAGGGTTCCGATGGAGAACCCGATGTAGGCCCCGAGCATGGCGAAACCCGAGAAGAAGCCCGCGCGCGGACCGATCGTGCCCCCGACGAGCGCGTAGGCCGAGCCGGCGTGGTTGAGGTGGCGGGTGAGTCGCACGAAGCCGTAGCCGACGAGCGCGACCCCGACCAGTCCGATCACGAAGACCAGAGGGATCGACTTGCCGACGATGCCGATGAGTCCCTGCCCGTTGCCGGACATGGCCAGGGTGGGGCCGACGGTAGCCAGGGACAGTGCGACGGCCGCCCAGAGGGGCAGCCTCCGTGAGATTCTACGCGGTGCTGCTTCACGGGTTGGTGATGCCATGGGGTTCTCCTCGGGATGTGGTGGGGGCTAGCAGGACCAGGCGAAGCGCAGGGCTTCGGCAATCGACTCCGGGCTCTGCCCGTCGAAGGTGGCCGCCTCGTGGCGGCGGACGGCGACGAGTCCTTCGACGATCTCCGCGCCGAGGAAGGCCGCAGCCAGCTCGGAACGTTCGAGCGCGTCTAGCGTCGTCGCCTGGTCCGTCGCAAGCGATACGGGCGGATGCGATGAGTGCTCAGGTGCGGCCGTCACCTCGGGGGGAAGCGGAAGCCGGTTCTCGATGCCATGGAGTGCCGAGGCGAGCAGAGCGGCCGCGGCGAGATAGATGTTGCTGCTCGGATCGACGCATTTGAGCTCCACGTTCGCGCCGTGCGGGTTCCCGGACGTCGCGGCGAGGAACCGTACAGCGGCCTCCCGGTTCTCCAGCCCCCAGCATGCGGCGGCGCCTGCCCAGTTGCCCGGCTTCAAGCGGGTCGATGAGAGAACGGAGCCTGCATACACGCCGAGGAGCTCGGGCAGAGCCGAGACGACTCCCGCGATGGCCGAGCCGCCGTCCGCGGTGATTCCGTGCGGACCGTCTCCGCCACCGAACAGCGGCGCGCCATCGCGTGCCAGAGAGAGGTGCAGATGGGCGCCGTTGCCGGCTCCGCCGATGAACGGCACGGGTGAGAAGGAGACGGCGAGGTCGTGCCTGGCGGCGACCCTGCCGATCACGAGGCGGGTGAGCACGAGGGCGTCGGCCATGTCGACCGGGCCGGACGGAGCGAGCGAGACTTCGAACTGGTCCACGCCATATTCGGCATGGAGCTGCTCCGCCTCCACTCCGGCGTCCTCGAGCGAGCGAGCGAGGTCGGCGAGGAACCGGCCCCGCTCCACGGTGGGTCGCAGCCCATAGGGTGACCAGGGGATTCGGCTCGCCATCGATCCGTCCGGATCGACGAGCGTGAACTCGAGCTCTGTGCCCATGAGCGGGCTCAACCCCAGCCGCCCGGCGTCGGCGGCGACGGCCGCCAGCCGGCCACGCGCGCACCCCGGAGAAGGCACTCCGTCCTGCGAGTAGAACTCGGCCGGTCCCCAGGCGAGACCGTCGCCGATCCGGCGCACCGCCGCCGGGTCGATCCGAAGACGCAGATCGCCGACGACCCCGATCGATGGGGTGAAGGCGATGCCGTCGTCGACGCAGAAGACGTTCCAGGACGGAGACGCGCCCATGCCGGAACGGTGGAAGGCGCCGAGTCGTCGAGTGGGGGCGCCTTTCGCCCTGGTCACACCGGCGAGATCGACGATCGTGCCGAGCACGAGCTCGACACCCGAACCCGCGAGCTCGGAGGTGAGGGCTTCGAGCCCGGACTCATCCCAGGGCCTCGTCATGGTCGTCATGTGACTTCCTTCCGCAGTTGTCGACGGGAACATCGTCTCGCAACCATGTGTCACAGACGTTTCACCTTTGTAACGTATGCTCGAAATATAGATTCTGTTACACTCCGTGTCAAGGATCGGACAACACGGAAGGGTGTCTCCATGTGTCGACTTTTAGCCATCGTGTCACCGCACGAGACGACCGTCGCGGCCGAACTCGGCTCTGATCGGCTCAATGTCTTCGCCTCGCTCTCGCGCGTGCACCAGGATGGCTGGGGATGGGTCCACCTGACCGCACCCGGTGAGACCCCTCTCCTGCACACCTCGGTTCGTGCGGCATCCGAGGACCCCGACTTCCGTGCGGCGCTCAGCACGGATATCGCCCGCGCCGCCATCGTCCACCTGCGCTGGGCAACCTCGGGGCTTGCCGTCGAAGCGCGCAACACCCACCCGTTCCTCGCCGACGGAGTGGCTTTCGCGCACAACGGCTCGCTCAAGCCGATCGACGAGCTGCGCCGGCTCGTCGACGAGGAGAGCCGCTCGGGGCTGAACGGCACGACCGACAGCGAGATGTATTTCGCGATCATCCGCCAACACCTCCGCGACGGCGGCGACCTCCCCGCTGCCGTCCTGGCGGCGGTGCGCGAACTGCGCCCCCGGTTCCCCGTCAGCAGCCTCAACGCGATGCTCCTCGACGCGACCCGACTTGTCGTGGTGCATGCGAGCGCGCGCAGCCTGCTGCCACCGGAGGACATCGACGAGATCCGCCGCTCGGACCTGCCTGACGAACATCTCGAAGACTACTTCGCGCTCCGCTGGACCCGCCGAGCCGACGGCACGCTGCTGATTGGATCGACAGGGGTGGGGGAGTCCGACTGGCTCCCGATGCCGTCGGAGTCGGTCGCCACGATCGAACTCGGCGACGGTTCGGTGTCGGTCACGGCGATAGTGCAAGACTAGGACCGTGGATGCCACCGTCCCGACCGTTGCCGTCCAGGCGACGGCACTGCTGCATGAGCTGAGTCGAGCCGAGCGCCAGGTCGCGCGTGCCCTGCTGGCCGACTATCCGAGCGCCGGCCTCTCCACCGTCGCCGGCCTCGCCGAACAGGCGAAGGTCAGCGCGCCCACCGTGCTGCGCTTCGCCCAACGCCTCGGCTTCGGTGGCTTCACAGAACTCCAGGTCGCACTACGGGAGGAGCTCACGCACCGCTCCTCCGGACCGCTTGCCCGGCTCTTGGCGACGGCAGAGGCCGGATCCACGCTCGACATCCTGGTGCGGCGCGCACGCGACCAGGCCGAGGGAACCGTCGCCTCGCTGACACGAATCCCCGCATCGTCACTCGATGCCGCCGTCGAACTGCTCGCGGACACCTCGAAACGCATCCTCCTCACCGGCGGTCGCTTCTCCTACCTGGTCGCCTACCATCTGGGACTGCATCTCGAGCAGATCCGCCCGGGAGTCCGCCTCCTCGACGCTCCGCAGGGGGCGGGACTCGGAAGCCTGATCGACCTCAGCCGCCGTGACGTGCTCGTGCTGTGCGACTTCCACCGCTTCCAGCGGAGCGCTCAGGAGATCGCGCTGGCCGCGAAGCGAAAGGGCACGCCGATCATCGTCATCACAGACGAGCTCGCCAGCCCGGTCGCCCCGCACGCCGAGGTCGTGCTCGCCGTGAGCAGCGACGCGGCGTCGCCGTACAAGAGCATGACGGCCGCGTTCCTGCTCACCGAGCTCCTCATCCCCTTTGTTATGGAGAGGCTTGGAGAACCGGCGCGCACCCGCCTCGCTCTGTGGGACCGTACGCGGAACCACGAGTTGCTGCCCTAGCCTCCTACCCTCCCTCGCCTCCCCTCCGCTCTGCCCCCTTCCTCCCCGCGAGACTGCGTGAATCGTCGAAAAGAGGGCTCTTTTCGACGATTCACGCAGTCTCGCGGGGAGGAAGGGGGTGGGGGGTGGGGGGGGAGAGCGACGAAGGGCCCCGGTCCCGCGAGAAAGCGGGGACCGGGGCCCTTCGATCGGCGAATCAGCTGTAGTTACCCGGGGTGAAGTCGTCAGACGAGAAGCTGTCGAAATCGACGAAGCTCAGGTCACCCTCGTTGAACGAGGCATCATCGGTGAAGATGCGGTTCGGGTAACGCTCGGCCTTCGCCTCCTCGGTCGCCTCGACCGTGACGTTGCGGTACTTGCCGAGACCGGTACCCGCCGGGATGAGCTTTCCGATGATGACGTTCTCCTTGAGACCGACCAGCGGGTCGCTCTTGCCTTCCATCGCCGCCTGCGTGAGAACGCGGGTGGTCTCCTGGAAGGAAGCGGCCGACAGCCACGACTCGGTCGCGAGGGAGGCCTTGGTGATTCCCATGACCTCCTGGCGAGCCGAAGCCGTCTTCTTGCCCTCGGTGAGCGCGGCACGGTTGAGCTCGTTGTACTTCATCCGGTCGACGAGTTCGCCGGGCAGCAGGTCGGTGTCGCCGTGGTCGACGACGGTGACCTTGCGCAGCATCTGGCGCACGATGACCTCGATGTGCTTGTCGTGGATCGGCACGCCCTGGGAACGATAGACGTCCTGCACACCGCCGACGAGGTGCTTCTGCACCTCGCGAACGCCCTTGACGCGAAGGACCTCCTTTGGGTCGAGCGTTCCGACGATGATCTGCTGGCCGAGCTCGACGTGCTGGCCGTCCTCGACGAGCAGCGTGGAACGCTTGAGCACGTTGTAGACGATCGCCTCGTCACCGTTGTCCGGTGTCAGGATCACCCTGCGGTTGCGGTCGGTGTCCTCGATCGTGATGCGGCCAGGGGCCTCGACGATCGGACTCGCGCCCTTGGGGGTGCGGGCCTCGAAGAGCTCCTGCACGCGGGGAAGACCCTGCGTGATGTCGTCGGCCGAGGCCGAACCGCCGGTGTGGAAGGTACGCATCGTGAGCTGGGTTCCCGGCTCGCCGATCGACTGGGCCGCGATGATGCCGACGGCCTCGCCGATGTCGACGAGCTTGCCGGTCGCGAGCGAGCGGCCGTAGCATTTCGCGCAGACGCCGACGGCGGATTCGCACGTCAGCACCGAACGGACCTTGATCGTCTCGACACCTGCTGCGATGAGCTTGTCGATGAGCACGTCACCGACATCCTCACCCGCCTCAGCGACGACCTCGCCGGCGGCGTCGACCGCGTCGGCGGCCAGGCTGCGGGCGTAGACGGCGTTCTCGACGTTGGCGTCGCGAACGAGCACGCCCGTCGAGCCGACCGCGGCGATCGGCAGGTCGAGACCCTTCGAGGTGCCGCAGTCGTCCTCGCGGATGATGACATCCTGCGAGACGTCGACGAGACGACGCGTGAGGTAGCCAGAGTCGGCCGTGCGGAGGGCCGTGTCGGCCAGGCCCTTGCGGGCACCGTGCGTCGCGATGAAGTACTCGGCGACCGAGAGCCCCTCGCGGTAGCTCGAGATGATCGGGCGAGGGATGATCTCGCCCTTCGGGTTGTTCACGAGTCCTCGCATGCCGGCGATGTTGCGCACCTGCAGCCAGTTACCACGGGCTCCGGAGGTCACCATGCGGTTGATGGTGTTGTCGGCCGGGAAGTTCTCTTGCATGGCCTTGGCGACGTCCTCCGTCGCCTTCGTCCAGATCTGGATGAGCTCCTGACGACGCTCGAGGTCGGTCGTGAGACCCTTCTCGAACTGCGCCTGCACCTTCGCGGCCTGCTTCTCGTAGCCGGCGACGATCTGCGGCTTCGACGGCGGGGTGAGGATGTCGCTGAGCGCGACGGTCACGCCCGAGCGGGTCGCCCAGTAGAAGCCGGCGTCCTTGATGCGGTCGAGCGTGGCTGCGACCTCCACCTTCGGGTAGCGCTCGGCGAGGTCGTTGACGATCGCCGAGATCTGGCCCTTGTCGGCCACCTTCGACACGTACGGATAGTCGGCCGGGAGGGCCTCGTTGAAGAGCGCGCGACCGAGAGTCGTGTTCACGAGGACCGTGCCATCTGCCTTGCCGTCGACGAGCTCAACGCCCTCGGGCTGCTCACCCTCGGTGAAGTAGACGTCGGTCAGGCGGATCCGGACCTGCGCGTTCAGGTCGAGCGAGCCCTGATCCTTGGCGAGGATCGCCTCGGAGACCGAGGAGAACGCGCGGCCCTCGCCGACGACGCCCTCCTTGAGCGTGGTCAGGTGGTGCAGACCGATGATCATGTCCTGCGTCGGCAGGGTCACCGGGCGGCCGTCCGACGGCTTGAGGATGTTGTTCGAGGCGAGCATGAGGATGCGCGCCTCGGCCTGGGCCTCGACCGAGAGCGGAAGGTGCACAGCCATCTGGTCGCCATCGAAGTCGGCGTTGAACGCCGCGCATACGAGCGGGTGCAGCTGGATGGCCTTACCCTCGACGAGCTGAGGCTCGAAGGCCTGGATGCCAAGACGGTGCAGGGTGGGAGCGCGATTCAGCAGCACGGGGCGTTCGCGGATGATCTCCTCGAGCACGTCCCACACCTGCGGGCGCGAACGCTCCACCATACGCTTGGCCGCCTTGATGTTCTGGGCGTGACTCAGATCGATCAGGCGCTTGATGACGAACGGCTTGAACAGCTCGAGCGCCATCTGCTTGGGCAGACCGCACTGGTGCAGCTTGAGCTGCGGGCCGACGACGATGACCGAACGGCCCGAGTAGTCGACGCGCTTTCCGAGGAGGTTCTGGCGAAAACGACCCTGCTTGCCCTTGAGCATGTCGCTCAGAGACTTGAGGGCGCGGTTGCCCGTTCCCGTGACCGGACGGCCGCGACGACCGTTGTCGAACAACGCGTCGACGGCCTCCTGCAGCATCCGCTTCTCGTTGTTCACGATGATCTCGGGAGCACCGAGATCGAGCAGACGGCGCAGACGGTTGTTGCGGTTGATCACACGACGATAGAGGTCGTTGAGGTCGGAGGTCGCGAAGCGACCGCCGTCGAGCTGGACCATCGGGCGCAGCTCGGGCGGAATGACCGGGACGACGTCGAGCACCATGGCGGCCGGCGAGTTGCCGGTGGCGAGGAAGGAGCTCACGACGCGCAGGCGCTTGATGGCGCGGATCTTCTTCTGACCCTTGCCCTCGGTGATCTGCAGGTGCAGGCTCTCCGCCTCGGCGGCGAGGTCGAACGCCTCGAGACGCTTCTTGATGGCCTCGGCGCCCATGTAGGCCTCGAAGTACATGCCGAAGCGGTCCTGCAGCTCGTGGAACACGGAGTCCTCGGGCTTGAGGTCGCCGACCTTGAGGCTGCGGAAGTCCTCCCAGACACGCTCGAGGTGGGCGATCTGCTCGTCGGCCGCCTTGCGGGCCTGAGCCATCTCCTTCTCGGCGCCGTCTTTCACGCGCTTCTTCTGGTCGCTCTTGGCGCCTTCCGACTCGAGGGCGGCGAGGTCTTCCTCGAGCTTGGCCATGCGCGCCGCGATCCGCGAGTCACGCTGGTCGGCGAGGGTCTTGATCTCGAGACGGAGCTCGTTCTCGAGTCCCGGCATGTCCTGGTGACGACCGTCCACGTCCACGTCGATCACCATGTAGGCGGCGAAGTAGATGACCTTCTCGAGGTCCTTGGGAGCCATGTCGAGCAAGTAGCCGAGACGGCTCGGCACGCCCTTGAAGTACCAGATGTGCGTGACGGGGGCGGCGAGCTCGATGTGGCCCATGCGCTCGCGGCGGACGGAGGACTTGGTGACCTCGACGCCACAGCGCTCGCAGACGATGCCCTTGAAGCGCACACGCTTGTACTTGCCGCAGGAGCACTCCCAGTCGCGGGAGGGGCCGAAGATCTGTTCGCCGAACAGACCGTCCTTCTCGGGCTTGAGGGTGCGGTAGTTGATGGTCTCGGGCTTCTTGACCTCACCGTGCGACCAACGACGGATGTCGTCAGCGGTGGCCAGGCCAATACGAAGCTCGTCAAAAGTGGTTGCGTCGAGCAATTTCTCTCCTTGGAAAGTTTCCGAAGTCTTCTGGGCGGCCGGGCTTAGATCTCGTCGACAGACGAGGACTCGAACCGGGTGGAAATGTTGATGCCGAGCTCCTCTGCCGCGCGGAACACCTCGTCGTCGGTGTCGCGCAGGCTGACCGCCGTTCCGTCGGCGGACAGCACCTCGACGTTCAGGCAGAGCGACTGCATTTCCTTGATCAGAACCTTGAAGGATTCGGGGATGCCGGGCTCCTGGATGTTCTCACCCTTGACGATCGCCTCGTAGACCTTGACGCGGCCGAGGATGTCGTCGGACTTGATGGTGAGCAGCTCCTGCAGAGCGTACGCGGCGCCGTAGGCTTCGAGGGCCCACACCTCCATCTCACCGAAACGCTGCCCGCCGAACTGCGCCTTGCCACCGAGCGGCTGCTGGGTGATCATCGAGTACGGGCCTGTCGAGCGTGCGTGGATCTTGTCGTCGACGAGGTGGTGCAGCTTGAGGATGTACATGTACCCGACCGAGACCGGGTGCGGGAACGGCTCGCCGGAACGGCCATCGAACAGCCGCGTCTTCCCGGTGGAGTCGATCAGGCGGTCGCCGTCACGCGTGAGCGTCGTGGCGTCGAGCAGACCAGCGATCTCCTCCTCGAGCGCGCCGTCGAACACCGGGGTCGCGACCTTGGTGCCCGGTGCGGCCTCGTGCGCGTCCTTGGGGAGCTTCTTGGCCCACGCCGGGTTGCCCTCGACCTTCCAGCCCTGCTTGGCGACCCATCCGAGGTGCGTCTCCAGCACCTGGCCGAAGTTCATGCGGCCAGGGATGCCGAGCGGGTTGAGGATGACGTCGACCGGGGTCCCGTCGGCGAGGAACGGCATGTCCTCGACCGGCAGGATCTTGGAGATGACGCCCTTGTTGCCGTGCCGGCCGGCGAGCTTGTCGCCCTCGGTGATCTTGCGCTTCTGCGCGATGTAGACCACGACGCGCTGGTTGACACCGGATCCGAGCTCGTCGTCGTTGTCCGCGTCGAAGACCTTGACACCGATGATGGTACCTTGCTCGCCGTGCGGGACCTTGAGCGAGGTGTCGCGCACCTCTCGGCTCTTCTCGTTGAAGATCGCGCGCAACAGACGCTCCTCGGCGCTGAGCTCGGTCTCGCCCTTCGGTGTGACCTTGCCGACGAGGATGTCGCCGGGGCGCACCTCTGCGCCGATGCGGATGATCCCGCGCTCGTCGAGGTCGGCCAGCAGGTCCGGGCTCACGTTCGGAAGGTCACGGGTGATCTCTTCCTTGCCGAGCTTCGTGTCGCGAGCGTCCACGTCGTACTCCTCGATGTGGATCGAGGAGAGGACGTCGTCCTTCACCAGGTTCTGGCTCAGGATGATGGCGTCCTCGAAGTTGTGGCCCTCCCACGGCATGAACGCCACGAGGAGGTTCTTGCCGAGCGCCAGCTCGCCGTTGTCGGTCGCAGGACCGTCGGCGATGACCTCGCCGACCTCGATGCGGTCGCCGGCGTTGACGATGACGCGGTGGTTGTAGGACGTGCCCTGATTGGAGCGATCGAACTTGCGCAGGTAGTAGCTCTGCGTCCCGCCCTCGTCGAGCTGAACGGTGACGGCGTCTGCCGAAACCTCGGCGACGACACCGGCCTTGTCGGCGGTGAGCACGTCACCGGCGTCGATGGCGGCGTAGCCCTCCATGCCGGTTCCGACGAGCGGGCTGTCGCTGCGCAACAGAGGAACGGCCTGGCGCTGCATGTTCGCACCCATGAGCGCACGGTTCGCGTCGTCGTGCTCGAGGAAGGGGATGAGGGAGGTCGCGACAGACACCATCTGGCGCGGCGAGACGTCCATGTAGCCGATCTCGCCGGCTGGGAACAGGTCGACCTCACCGCCCTTCTTGCGGGCGAGAACGCGGTCCTCCTGGAAGTGGCCGTCGGCCTTGAGCGGCGCGTTGGCCTGGGCGACGATGTAGTCGTCCTCCTCCATCGCGGTGAGGTAGTCGATGTCCGAGGTGACCTTGCCCTTGACGACACGGCGGTACGGGGTCTCGATGAAACCGAAGGAGTTGATGCGCGCGAACGAGGCGAGCGAACCGATCAGGCCGATGTTCGGGCCTTCCGGGGTCTCGATCGGGCACATGCGCCCGTAGTGCGAGGGGTGGACGTCTCGCACCTCGACGCCGGCGCGGTCGCGGGAGAGACCACCGGGGCCGAGCGCCGAGAGGCGGCGCTTGTGCGTGAGACCCGCGAGCGGGTTGTTCTGGTCCATGAACTGGGAGAGCTGCGAGGTTCCGAAGAACTCCTTGATCGCGGCGACGACCGGGCGCACGTTGATCAGGGTCTGCGGGGTGATCGCCTCGATGTCCTGCGTGGTCATGCGCTCGCGGACGACACGCTCCATGCGGGAGAGTCCGGTGCGCACCTGGTTCTGGATGAGCTCGCCGACGGCGCGGATGCGACGGTTGCCGAAGTTGTCGATGTCGTCGACGTCGAGGCGGATGTCCACGGTCTTGCCTCCGCGAGTGCCGCGGATGGTGGCCTGGTTGTCGTGCAGCGCGACGAGGTACTTGATCGTCGCGATGACGTCCTGCACGGTCAGAACCGAGTCGGTCAGCGGAGCCTCGAGGCCGAGCTTGTTGTTGATCTTGTAACGCCCGACCTTGGCCAGGTCGTAACGCTTGGGGTTGAAGTAGAAGTTGTCGAGCAACGCCCGCGCGGCCTCGGCGGCCACCTGCTCGCCCGGACGCAGTTTGCGGTAGATGTCCTTGAGTGCCTCCTCCTTGGTGAGGATGGCGTCCTTCTCGAGGGTGAGCTCGATCGAGGCGAAGCCCTTGAACTCCTCGAGGATCTCCTCGCTCGTCAGGCCGAGGGCCTTGAGGAAGACGGTGACGGACTGCTTGCGCTTGCGGTCGATGCGCACGCCGACCTGGTCGCGCTTGTCGATCTCGAACTCGAGCCAGGCTCCGCGGCTCGGGATGACGCGCGCAGAGTAGATGTCCTTGTCGGAGGTCTTCTCCTGCTGACGCTCGAAGTAGACGCCCGGTGAGCGCACGAGCTGCGAGACGACGACACGCTCGGTGCCGTTGATCACGAAGGTGCCCTTGGGGGTCATAAGCGGAAAATCGCCCATGAACACGGTCTGCGTCTTGATCTCGCCCGTGAGGTGGTTCATGAACTCGGCGTTCACGTAGAGCGGCGCGGAATAGGTCTTGCCCTTTTCCTTGCACTCGTCGATCGTGTACTTCTCCGGCTCGAGCTCGGGATTGGTGAAGCTGAGCTGCATCGTCTCGCCGAGGTCCTCGATCGGTGAGATCTCCTCGAAGATCTCGTCGAGGCCGGTCTTCTCCGGCAGGTCCTGACGACCGGACGCCTTCGCTTCTGCGACGCGAGCCTTCCACGCGTCGTTGCCCACGAGCCAGTCGAAGCTCTCCGTCTGCAGAGCGAGCAGGTCGGGCACAGTGAGAGTGTCGGTGATCTTTGCGAACGAGAGACGCCCTGCTGAGCGGCCGTTCTTGGGTGAGTTGGTGGTTGCGTTGCGCGCAGCAGCCAAGGAAATAACCTCCGTGGACCCCGTCGGGCCTAGTTACTATCAGTAGTAGGAGAACTCCACAGACGCTATGGTGCGTTGTGCCCTGGAAAAGAACCAGGCCACACGGGCCGACCGCAATATGAAGGCATAGTTATGTCTGGGAGCGCAAAGAACAACTATATGACTTTTGACGCGTCGTGTCCACTCATTCCTTGACCTCTTTCGATATCTCCGGTATAACCAGGCGCCGGATGCCCCGGAACCTCGATCAGGCCCTTGAGAGCCTGTCGAAGGGGTCGGCGAAGAACGCCTCCTCGTGCTCCGCGGAGAGGACGAAAGCACGCCGCATCCGTTCACGCAGATCGTGCGATGCCCGAGCGCCGACGGCCCCGACGATCTCGATGGCACGCCTGTTCACCTCGGCGAACGCGGGATCGGAGTAGGTGTCCAGCCAGGCGGCATACGGATGCCCGGTGTGCGAGTGCTTCAGCAGCCGTGCTCCCAGGTCATGATAGATCCAGAAGCAGGGGAGCAGCCCGGCGACGAGCACGCCGTAGTCGCCGCGCGCGACGAGCGCGAGCAGATGATTGACGTAGGCGCTCGTCGCGCGAGACGGAGGGGTCTCTGCGCGCGGAACGTCATCCGCCCGACGGTGCTCGGCGAGCCACGTGCGATGCAGCTCCATCTCGGCGGTGATCGCGCCGCTCGCGCAGTCCGCCCAGAACACCTGCTCCTCGGCGCTCGGCGCACGCTGACTCGCCGCCGCGAGCACCCGGGAGTAATCCCGCAGGTAGAGCGCGTCCTGTGCGAGGTAGTCGCCGAAGACGGCCCCGTCCAGGGTGCCATCGGCCAACCCCCGCACGAGCGGTAGCTCGTCGATCCGGCACCTCACCGCGGCGATGTCCTTCCACCAGGAATCGGTCACGGTGCGTGTGTCGTGCGCTGTCGCTGTCGCCCAAAGGGTCGCGAAATGGTTGATCGGCCCGTTGCCGGAGCCGACGTGGAGTTCGTCGGAGTGCAGGAGGCTCTCGGTGAGCCACTGTTTCGCGTGCAGGAGCGCCGGTTCCCAGGCGCCGAATCGCACACCGAGGGTGGCCATGGCGCTCGAGAGCGAGCATCCGGTGCCGTGCGTGTTCCTGGTGTCCACCCGCTCCCCGGCCACCTCGACGACCGTGCGCCCATCGCGGAGCGACCCGGTCGCGTCGACCAGGGCGTCCGGAGAGCTGCTCCCTGAGAGATGCCCGCCCTTCACGAGGACCGTCACCCGCCCGGCAGCCGAGACCCGGAGCGCCTGCGCGAGTGCATCCTCCCAGATCTCGGCAACGGCTTCGCCCGAGAGCACGGCGAGCTCCGCCAGGTTCGGGGTCACCAGATCGACGAGCGGCAGCAGTGCACGCACCGCATCTTCGGCGTCGGCGTCGAGCAGGCGGTCGCCGCTCGTCGCGATCATCACCGGGTCGAGCACGACGCGGTCGACGGGATTCGAGACCAGCCAGGACCGCACCGCCTCGACGACGGAGACGCTGCCGAGCATGCCGATCTTCACCGCGTCGATCGCGATGTCGTCGCTCACGGCCTCGAGCTGTTCGCGCAGGAAGCCGACCGGCGGCGTGTGCACGCTCCGCACCCCGCGGGTGTTCTGGGCTACGAGCGCCGAGACCACAGCCATGCCGTAGCCGCCGTTCGCGGCGATGCTCTTGAGATCGGCCTGAATGCCGGCCCCGCCGCTCGGATCGGTCCCCGCGATGCTCAGAACGCGCGGGATGCGCGGGCCGTCGACGTCGGGAGCCCGGCTCATGCTCCGGCCGCCGTCCATGCCTCGCGAAGCTCACGGCTCGCCGCTTCAGGGTCGTCCGCGGCACAGATCGCCGAGACGACGGCGATACCGGCGGCGCCGGCCATCCGGAGCGCCGCCGCGTCGCCCGCGCCGACACCGCCGATCGCCACGCAGGGCAAGCCGGTCTGCGCTGTGAGGCGGGCGAATCCGTCGACGCCGAGCGGCGCCGGATGGTCGGGTTTGGTCGCGGTGGGACGGATCACCCCGACGCCGAGGTAGTCGACCGTCCCAGGGGGAAGACAGTCGACGAGTTGCAACTGGCCGGTGGTGTTCGCGGTGAGTCCGAGCACGGCATGCGGGCCGATCAGCGCCCTGGTCTGCGTCACAGGCAGATCGCCCTGCCCGATGTGCACGCCGTCGACCGCCGCTCCGGCGGCCCGCGCCGCGAGATAGACGTCGACACGATCGTCGACGACGAGCGTCGCTCGTCCCGCGACCACCTCATGGGCTGCGACGGTCAGATCGAAGAGCTCGCGCGCACTGGCCGCCTTGTCGCGCAGCTGCACGACGGTCGCCCCTCCGGCGACAGCGCCGCGGACCACCTCGAGCACGCCACGGCGACCGCAGAGCGCGGCGTCTGTGACGAGGTAGACGCTGAGGTCGAGTCTCGCGCGGCGCGGCCGGGTCGTCGCCGTCATGCGATCACCGCCCGGGCGCGGAGCGTCGTGGCGTCGACGAGGTGCAGGGAGTCGAGGAACGCCGGCACGAAACTGCCGGGACCGTTGGCGTCCGAGGCGGCGAGTTCCGCCGCGACTGTGTAGACGGCGGTTGCGGCGACGGTCGTCGCGAGCCTGTCGTCGTCGAGCGACGCGAACCCGGCCATGACAGCGCCGAGCGCGCATCCGCCGCCCGTGACGGCCGTGAGCCATAGATGTCCGTTGCTCACCCGCACGACCGAATCGCCGTCGGTGATGACATCCGTCGCCCCTGAGACGGCGACGATGGAGCCGTAGTCGCGGGCGATGCGAGTCGCCGCCTCGAGTGCGCTCTCGGGGTCGTCCGTCGCATCCACGCCCCGACCGCCTCCTCCGAGCCCTGCGAGGGCGATCACCTCAGAGGCGTTCCCGCGCACGATGTCGGGCCGGAGGTTCAGCAGCTCACGAGCGAGGGCCGTGCGCACCGGCAATGAACCGATTGCGACCGGGTCGAGCACCCAGGGCGTTCCGGCCTGACCGGCCGCCGTCGCCGCCTCGACCATGGCCTCGCGCGGCTCGGCGTGTGGCGTGCCAAGGTTCACGAGCACACCGGAAGCCACGCGGGCGAAGGGACCGGCCTCGGTGGGGATGTCCACCATGGCGGGCGCCGCTCCGATCGCGAGGAGGACGTTGGCGGTGAAATTCGTCACGACGACGTTCGTGATCGATTGCACGAGCGGTGTGAGCGAGCGCAGTTCATCGAGCAGCGCGGCGGACGTGGAGACATGGTGCTGCGGCGTGCGAATACTCATCCGCGACATCCCTTCGCTAGCACGAACTAGATCAGGTTCTACGGGTGTGATCTCAGCCTCATGGGAGGCACCCCGTGTCACTCGTCCAGACTAGCCGCTCGTCACGGATGCGATGAATCACCGGACGGGGAACGGCCTCATCCGGCGCGGTCTCGGCACGACTAATGTCGAGGGATGGGCGACGAGGGGACGATGATCGAACCCGATCCGTTCACGCCCGGTGGATTCACGGTGACATCCGCCGGCATCCCGCAGTCGCATGTGAACCCCGCCGATCCACGGCACCTGGCGTTCGAGTACGTTCGTCGCATCGGTCACGTGATCGACCTCCTGGCCGAGGTGGGGCGGCCGATCACGGCGCTGCACCTGGGCGGCGGCGGACTCACCCTTCCGCGCTACATCGCGGCGACCAGGCCCGGATCGGTGCAGACCGTCGTCGAGCTCGACCGGGAGCTCACCGAGCGGGTGCTCGGGCGGATGCCGCTGCCGGCTGGCGCCGACATTCGCTTCATCTTCGACGACGCCATGGCAGCCGTGCGCAGACTCGCCACCGGAACCACCGGAACCGTACGGACGGCCGGGACCGCTCAGCTCGTGGTCGTGGACGTCTACGACGGGCTCGTCCCGCCGCCCTACATCGCAGACCCCGGCTTCCTCCGCGAACTCGTCGGACTGCTCGCCCCCGAGGGGGTGGTCGCCGTCAACGTGGCGGACGGCCCATCGCTTGAGCGGACCCGCGCGCAGGGCAGGGCGCTCGGGGTCGCGATCCCGCAGCTCGCCGCTCTCGGCACTCCCCGCGTGCTCGCCGGCGAGGAGGCGGGGAACGTCGTGCTTCTCGGTTCCTCCGCCACGACGTTCGTCGACTGGCTGCCCCGACTGGGCGCACTCGGCCCGCATCCGAGCGAGACCCTCTCCGGCGCCGAGCTCGCCGCCGTGCTCGACCAGTTCGGGTAGCCTGTGGACCGCATCAGCCGACGACCGGAGGAGCACGAGGTGTCGAGACCGCGAAAGAGGGGCGCCACCGCGCGCGACGACGAGCGGCCGCCAGAGCGGACCCTCGCCGCCAGCGGCTTCCGCGCCCGGCTCGAGGAGTCGCGACAGAACCAGGGATCCTGGACCCTCATGGTCGACGGCACCCCGCAGTCCAACGTCGAGGTGAACGATCCCGGCGTGCTGAACTTCGAGTACGTGCGGCGGATCGGGCATGCGATCGACCTCGTCGCCCCCGATGGTGAGGCTGTGACAGCCGTGCACCTCGGCGCCGGAGCGCTCACGCTGCCACGCTACATCGCCGCGAAGCGACCCGGGTCGCGGCAGCAGGTCGTCGAGCTCGAGAGCGACCTCGTCGAGTTCGTGCGCGACCACCTCCCCCTGCCACGGGGGGCGCAGATCCGCGTCCGTCACGGAGACGCCCGCGAGGTGCTCGGCACGCTCCCGCCGGGACTGCACGGCGCCGTCGACGTGCTCGTCGTCGACATCTTCTCCGGTGCGCGCACGCCGGCCCATGTGACGAGCCAGGAGTTCTACCGGCTCGCCCTTCCCCTGCTCTCTCCGCGGGGAATCCTCGCCGTCAACGTGGCGGATGGCGCGGGCCTCGCCTTCGCGCGCGGCCAGGCCGCGACGCTACGCAGCGTGTTCCCGCACGTTGCCATTGCGACCGACACCCAGATGCTCAAGGCAAGACGCTTCGGCAACGTCGTCATGTTCGCAGGAATCGGCGAGTTGCCGTTCGAGCGGTTGCCGCGATTGCTCGCGGCCGATCCGGCGCAGGCAAAGCTCGTGAACGGGCGCGAACTCGACAACTTCGTCGCAGGCGCCCGTATCGTGACGGATGCGACGGCAGTTCCGTCTCCGCCTCCCGCGCGTTCGGTGTTCCTGGCGAAACCGGGCGGCTGAGCGCGGCCTGCCTAGCGGGAGGCGAGCGGTCGTCGGTCAGAGCGGGCGGGCGTGCCGGAAGCGCAGCTGCTGCCCCGGCCTCAGCTGACCGAAGACGTCGAGCGATGCATCCGCGACGACGGCGATCACCGGATACCCACCCGTGACCGGGTGGTCGGCAAGCAACACCGTCGGCAGGCCGGACGGCGACAGCTGCACGGAGCCGGCCACCATGCCCTCGCTCGGCAACTCGCCGCGATCGAGTCGTTCGAGCGGTCGGCCGTCGAGGCGTGCGCCGACCCTGTTCGACTGCGTCGAGATCGTCCACGGCTGGTCGAAAAGCCGTTCGAGTGTCGCGGTCGAGACCCAATCCGCCCGCGGCCCAGGGGTGAGTCCGATCGTCGCGACGCCGTCGTCGGGCGGCCCGATCGTCATCGCGTCGACGAGGGGGATGCCGCCGGTCGGTGCACTCCCGATGGCGAACACGTCACCAACGGCGGCAGGGTCAGGCCCGAGACCCGACAGGGTGTCGCGGGAACGAGACCCGAGAACCGTGGGCACCTCGAGTCCGCCGCGCACGGCGAGATAGTAGCGGAGACCGCGACGTGCCACGCCGAAGCGCAGCTCCGACCCCGCGGCGACGGGCGTCGCGACATCCGGAGCCAACGACCGCCCGTCGACCTCGACGCTCCCCCACGCGCCCGTGACGGCGACCCAGGCGACACCGTCGAAGCGCGCCGCGAATCCACCGACGGCGATCTCGAACGCCGCCGCTCCTTCGGCGTTGCCGACGAGCCGGTTGGCCAGGCGCAGCGAGGCACGATCGAGCGCCCCAGACGGGCTCACCCCGATCGCCGCGTGGCCGGGGCGACCGAGATCCTGCACGAGGGTGAGCGGGCCGGCCTCGAGCACATGCAGCGCGCTCATCCGATGCTCCGGAAACGCACGACGGTGCCGGGCGCCAGCAGCGCCGGGCGGTCGGATGCCGCATCCCACAGCACCGCGTCGGTCCGGCCGATGAGCTGCCATCCGCCGGGCGACTCCCGAGGATAGACCCCGCTGAACACCCCGGCCAGTCCTACCGCCCCGGCGGGGACCCGGGTGCGCGGGACACCGCGTCTCGGTACGACGAGGTTGTCGTGGTCGGTCACGAGGTAGGCGAAGCCGGGCGCGAAGCCGCAGAAGGCGACCCGCCAGACGGAGCCGGTGTGCAGGGCCACGACCTCTGCCGGGCTCGAGCCGAGCAGGCCGGCCACCTCGTCGAGGTCTTCCCCGTCGTAGCGCACCTCGATGGTGACGGTCGGAGCCGGGGTCGCACGCGCCACGGCCGGCGCGACGGGCACGGGCGCGCGCGCTCCGGCCGTGCCACCGGCGCCGTCCATTGCCAGACCGGCTAGCCAGGACCGGGCGGTGTCGAGCGGAAGCCGGGCCGGATCGACCGACACGAGAACCGTGCGCGCCGCAGGGACGACGTCGACGATCCCATCACGCCAGGAGTCCCGCAAGCGGTCGCCGAGCGCGAGCACCTCGTCGAGGGAGCCGCACTCGACGAGGATCGCGCGGTCTCCGCTCGGCAGTACCCTCGCCGTCATGCGAACGCCAGGAACGTCACGCCGGCGGTGGCAAGGGCCTCGCGCACGTCGTGTGCCATCGCGAGCGCGCCAGGAGTGTCACCGTGCACGCACAACGAGTCGAACTCGAGGGCGATCTCGCTGCCGTCGACGGCCCGCACTGTGCCGCCCGTGACCATCGCGACGGCACGCACCGCGGCCTCCACGGCATCCGTCAACACGGCCCCCGGTGTGCCGCGCGGCGCGAGCGTGCCGTCGGCGGAGTAGGCCCGGTCTACGAACGCCTCCCGCCGGAACGCGAGTCCGTGACCGGCGGCCACCCCGGCGACGACCGAGCCGGCCAGACCCAGGATCGGGAGGCTTTCGTCGTAGTCGCGCACGGCCCGCACCACGGCCTCGGCCTGCTCGCCGTCGACGGCGATGCGGTTGTAGAGCGCGCCATGCGGCTTCACGTAGCGCACCGCGCTGCCAGCGACCCTGGCGATCCCGTCGAGCGCCGCGAGCTGATGGAGCACGTCGGCATACAGCTCGTCTGGGTCGATGTCCATGGTGCGGCGTCCGAAACCGGCGAGGTCGGGGTAGGAGACGTGGGCGCCGATCGCCACGCCTCGCTTGGCCGCCATGCGGCAGCTGGCGAGCATGATCGACGGAGTGCCGGCGTGGAAGCCGCAGGCGATACTGGCGCTCGTGACCAACGCGAACATCGCGGCGTCGTCGCCCAGACTCCACCGCCCGAACGACTCGCCGAGATCGCTGTTGAGATCGATCGAGCGCGTCATCCATCCATTCTGCCGAGGCGATGGGCAAGGTTCCAACCCCCGTATGCGCTAGCCAGGGATGACGCGCTGACGCAGACTGGAGCCAGATCGGTGACGACGGGAGCGATCATGGGACTCACCACAGCGATGAGAAGATGGCGCATCCCGACCGGGCTGCTCGCAGGCGGCGCCGTGTTCGCCGCCGCCGCGTCTCTCGCCGCCTGCACCCCGCGGCCCGCGCCGGGCCCGACGTCGACGGTCGCCCCTGAGCCGCGACCGATCGCGACCGCTCCCATGACGGCGACGGCGGTGCTGCCGCCCGTACAGCCGGCCGGCGATGTGAACACGATCGCCACGAACCTCGACGCACCCTGGTCGATCCTGCGGCTCCCGAACGGGGCGACTCTCATCAGCGAACGTGACACCGGTGACATCCTCGAGCTTCTCGACGGCGGCACGCGCGTCGCCGCCGAGGTCGCTGGCGTTGCGCATGGCGGGGAGGGCGGACTGCTCGGGCTCGCCCACCTGGGCGACGCGGCGTCGGGCGAATGGATCTACGCCTATTTCACAAGCGACTCCGACAACCGCATTGTGCGGATGCCGCTCCTCGGCGCCCCCGGAGAGCTCGGCCTCGGAGCACCGGAGCTCGTGCTCGGCGGCATCCCGATGGCCGGCAACCACGACGGCGGACGGATCGCCTTCGGACCGGACGGCATGCTCTACGCAACGACCGGAGACGCGGGCGACCCCGACAACGCGCAGAACAGGGAATCGCTCGGCGGCAAGATCCTGCGCCTGACGCCGACGGGCGGGGTGCCGGACGGCAATCCCTTCGGCACGCTGGTATGGACGCTGGGGCATCGGAACCCGCAGGGCATCGGCTGGGACTCGCACGGCCGGCTGTGGGCGAGCGAGTTCGGGCAGAGCACTTGGGACGAGCTCAACCTCATCGAGGCCGGACGCAACTATGGCTGGCCGATCGTGGAGGGCGCGGCCGGCGACCCCGCCTACGTCGATCCGGTCACTCAGTGGTCGACGGCGGAGGCGAGTCCGAGCGGGCTGGCCGTCGTCAGCGACACCGTGTTCGTGGCGAGCCTTCGCGGCGAGCGCATCTGGTCGTATCGTGCCGATTCCGGCGAACCGCCGGTGGCCTGGTTCACCGGTCGATTCGGGCGTTTCCGAGATGTCGCCGCGGGGCCGGATGGAACGCTCTGGTTCCTCAGCAACAACACCGACGGCCGCGGCGACCCCTCCGACGGCGACGACCGGCTGCTCCAAGTGCCGCTCGCGGTCGCGCCGTGACCGCTCCCCGCCCACGTCCTGCCCATCCGCGTCCCATCCGCCTATCCGCCCATCCATCCATCCGCCCATCCGCCCATCCGTCCGCCCGCCCATCCGCCCATCCGTCCGCCCGCCCGCGTCCGCTCCGCCCGCCGCGCCCACCGCGTCCGCTCGTCCGTCCGTCCGCGTCCGCCGCCTCCGCCCGTCCGCCACCTCCGCCCGCCGCGCCCGTCCGCCCATCCGCCACCTCCGCCCGCCCGCGTCCGCTCCGCCCACCGCGCCCACCGCCTCCGCCCGTCCGTCCGTCCGTCCGGGTCCGCCGCCTCCGCCCATCCGCCACCTCCGCCCGCCCGCGTCCGCTCCGCCCACCGCGCCCACCGCGTCCGCTCGCGTCCGCTCGCGTCCTCATTCCTCCCCCACTCTCCCGAACCGGCAGCAGGTGCCCTTTTCGTCGGCCCTATCGGGCAACTACTGCCGGTTCACGGGGCCTGTGGATGGATTCCGCGGCAACCGGAGCGAATCTTCGATGATGGACGCATGCGAACCCCTGAACCATTGCCCGAGAGACTGATACGCGGCGGCGCGTTCTCGACCGCTGCCGCGGCCGCCGCCGGCGTGAGCGCGAAGCGCTTGCGGGCACACGACCTCGCGAGGCCTTTTCGCGGGTCGCGACTCGTGCGCGCAGACGAAACGCCGACGCTGTGGAACCTCGCACGCGCCTATCGCTCACGCATGCCGGAGGCACAGTTCTTCAGCCACGCGACCGCCGCGATCATGCACCGGATGCCACTGCCCGCGCATCTGCCGGCACCCACCGGGCTCCACGTCTCCACTCTCACCCCCGGTGCCCGCCCAAGGGTGAGGGGCGTCATCGGTCACGAGTCGGATCCGTCGATCACGGGCGTCGTCGAGCGCGGCGGCTTCCGGCTGAGCAACGCTGTCGACACCTGGTGTCAACTCGCCGGCATCCTCGGGGTCGAGGACCTCGTCGCTGTAGCGGACTTTCTGATCACGGGCGACGAGCCTCTCAGCGGCAGACCGCCACCGACCACACTCGACGAGCTGCGGGCGGCCGTCGACGTGCGGAAGGGACGGCGTGGCACGCGCGCACTGCGACTCGCTCTCGAGCAGGCGCGCTACGGACCGCTCTCGCGCATGGAGACGCTGACCCGCCTGCTCCTCGTGAGCGCCGGGCTTCCCGAACCAGAGATCAACGTCACCGTCCTGACCGCGAGCGGACGCTTCGTCGCCATGGTCGACCTCGCCTACCCCGCGTATCGCGTCGGACTCGAGTACGAAGGCGACGGGCACCGGGAGCGAGCTCGCTTCCGCAAAGACATCACCCGCCGCGAGCGGATCGAAGACGAGACCTGGACGATCGTGCGTCTCTCGGCGGACGACGTGACCCTTCGCGCACGAGAAACGATCGGACGCGTGCGCTCGCGACTCATCGGCCGCGGCTGGGTGGATCCTCGCGCGTGACCCCGCACCTTTCGCTCGCGCGGCACCCGCCCACACCCACACATGCCCGAACCGGTAGCGAAACCACCCCATCCAACCTGAACCCCACCCGCTCCGCCGAACCCCACCCGCTCCGCCGAACCCCACCCGCTCCGCCGAACCGGCAGCAAACGCCCTTTTGGGCGAACCTATCGGGCTTCTACTGCCGGTTCGGCGGAAGAGGTGGGAGAAGGGGACGCGACCAGAGGCAGCAGGAAACGAGAAGAAGAAGAGAAGAAGAAAAGAAAAGAAAAGAAAAGAGACGACACGAGACGAGATAGAGAGCGAGAAGAGAGCGGAGGCACGACGCGACGGACCCGAAAAACGGACCGGAAGGATGGCGGGATGACGGCGACGCGGGCGCGGCAACCGGATGTCTCGAGCCCTCCGGGCTACGGTGGAGTCGAACCCGCACCGCCCGCGCGAATCGCCCTGCCGCGCCATCCCGACTGGAACGAACCCTGAGCATCGTCATCGGCTACGACCCCGTCACCCTGCGCGAGAAGGTCGACCTGCGCGCTGTCGGCGAGCGCCTCGCCGAACTGGCCGAACTGCGCTCCCTGAGCGCCCTCGCCGAGAAGACCTCGCTGCTGCGCCTCGTCGGCCGGCTCGACGAGGCGATGGAGGTCGCCAACGAGGCACTGCGCCAGGCCCGGTTCACGGGCGACCGGGAACAGCTCGCGGCCGCCCGTCTGCGCCGGGCGCAGGTGCTGCAATTCCAGGGAAAGCTGCCGGAGGCGGCATCCGAGATGACGGCCATAGCCGAGGAGGCGGCGACGCACGAGTGGACCCGCATCGAGGCCTTCGCCCGTCAGCACCGCGGCAAGGTCCACTTCGATCAGGGCGACCTCGTCGCCGCCCTCGCAGACTTCAAGGCGGCGGTGTTCCTGCGCGAGAAGCACGGGGCGTCGGCCGATCAGCTCGAGAGCTCGCTCACCGCGGTGCTCATCGTCGAGTCGATCCTCGACGAACGCCACGCCGCCCCGTGATCCAGCGGCGCCGCAGATCGGAGCCCGCGGATACCGACGTGTCGGCCGACGGCGCTATCCTCGTGCCATGGCGGATCTCGAGCGCGTGCGGCACTGGGCCAATGCCCTGATCGCGCTGCACCTCGATGCGAAGATGTGGAGCTTCGCCTTCGACAACGCCAAGAAGCGGGCCGGTCTCTGCAATTACACCGACCGGCGCATCACCGTCTCCCGCTATCTCGCCGCCCGCTACGAGGACGACGAGATCCACCAGATCCTTCTGCACGAAGTCGCGCACGCTATGGCGGGACCGCGCGCAGGGCACGGACCGCGCTGGAGGGCGATAGCGGCCGAACTCGGTTATGAGGGCAAGCGAACGCACGACGGCGAGATCGCGGACGATCTCGCCCCGTGGGTAGGGGGCTGCCCGGCCGGTCACGTGCACTATCGCTATCGCAAGCCGAATCGGCCGCTCTCATGCGGGCTCTGCGGTCGCGGCTTCAGCGCGACGAACCTTATCGAGTGGGTGCGGCGCGACATCACGGCCGCCGCTCGCAGACGTGCGGCGGCGGCATCAGTCGACTGACGCCGGAGTGCGTTCACAAGCCGGCCTTGCGGCATCGGCACCGTCAATGCTCCCACCCGGCCCCGAACCAGCAGTAGAAGCCCTTTTCGCCGACGCTATCGGGCGACCACTGCCGGTTCACGCGAACGCGAACGCTTGCGCGGAGATGGACCCGACGCGTGCCGCACGAGCCGGACAGGCGCGAACTCGACTCCGGCCTGCCCGCACGCAGCCAGGTCGTGTCGAAAACGTCGCGACAAACCTGTGCGAGGCCGGCGACGTGATCATCCCGGTGGACGAGGGCGTGCTGAAATCCGCGTCGCTGCTCGTGCCGCTCGCCGATCTCGTGAGCGCGCATCGTGCCGGACCGCGCACGGCCCCGTGTTTTCAAGAGCGTCGGCGTTTTCAAGAGCATCGGCATGAGCCGGCAGGACCTCGTGGGTCGCCACCGATGTCTTCCGCCTCGCCGGGCGCACGTGAGGGGTCGCCATCGTCCACGCGGCGACCCCTCGCCTGCGAACGACCGGAGTCGCGGGATCGGACGACTCGGAAGGTCCGCCATCACGACTCGGATGGCAGAGGGCCTACGAGACCGAGGCTCCCCAACGGATGGACTCACCCGCCCCGGCTATCGACTGGGGAACGCCCCAGGGGTTCGCGTCCCGGAGCGGCTCGGGTAACAGGGCCTGAGGCGCCCCCTGATAGGCGACAGGCCGGAGGAACCGCGCGATCGCGGCCGTGCCCACCGAGGTGCTCGAATCGTTCGTCGTCGCGGGCCACGGGCCGCCGTGCTGCATGGCCGGAGTCACCGCGACCCCGGTCGGCCAGCCGTCGAACAGCACACGACCGGCATGCTCGGCGAGCACGCGCACGAGGTCGCGCAGCACAGCCGGCTCTTCGGCGGCCCCGCGGTGCACCGTCGCCGTGAGGTTGCCCTGGAAGAGCATCGGCACGAGCCCGGCAAGGTCGGTGCCCGCCGCGTACTCGACGAGTATCGAGAGCGGGCCGAAGCATTCGTCGAGCAGCCGGTCGCGCTCGGCGACGAGCGTCTCAGCCCCGACCACGACGATCGTCGGCGTCACCCAGCCCTGGCCGTCGTCGTCGATGCGCACGATCCCTTCCGCGACGACGCGCACCCCTGGGGCGTGCACGATCTCGGAGCGACGTGCCGAGTAGGCGGCTGCGATCCGCGGGTTCAGCAGTCGATGCGAGGCGACGGAGGCCGCGGCAGCCGCGATTGCAGGCTCGAGGCCGTGCCCCGACGGCACGAAGACGAACCCGGGTTTCGTGCAGAGCTGGCCAGCCGACCCGGAGACGCTCGCGACGAAGCCGGCGGCTATCTCGTCGGCGCGCTCGTCGAGGGCACCCTGCGTGACGAACACCGGGTTGACGCTGCCGAGCTCTCCGAAGAATGGGATCGGCTCGGGCCGAGCCGCGGCGACGTCGGCGAGCAGGCGTCCGGCGGCGATCGATCCCGTGAACGAGCCGGCCATGACGCGGGGGTCCTTAAGGATCGCGATGCCCTCCTGCTGGCCGGTGACGAGCTGGAACATCCCGTCGGGCATCCCTGCTCCGGCAAGCGCCTCGGCGACGATCTCGGCCGTACGACGGGAGAGCAATGGATGCCCGGAGTGGCCCTTCACGATCACGGGGCATCCCGCGGCGAGCGCCGACGCCGTGTCGCCGCCGGCGACCGAGAACGCGAACGGGAAGTTGCTCGCCGCGAAGTTGACGACCGGCCCGACCGGCGCGAGATAGCGGCGCACGTCGGGGCGCCGACCGAGCACGAAGTCGTCGTCGGCCACGTCGATGCGGGCATCGAGGTAGCCGCCGTCGAGCACGACGTCGGCGAACAGGCGCAGTTGCACCGTCGTGCGAGCCCGCTCACCGCGCAGACGAACCTCGGTGAGCCCTGTCTCCGCCGCGGCGATTTCCACGAGCTCGTCGGACGAGTCGGCGATGGCGTCTGCGACGGCGACGAGGGCGCGAGCGCGAGCGACCGGTGTCGTGGCTGCACAGGGTTCGGCGGCGGCAGCGGCACGTGCGGCGACGGCTTCGAGATCCTGGGGCGTGGTGGTCATGCGGAACTCCTTGGTCGGCGTTGGGGTGGGATAGGCGGGATGGGACGGGGTGACCTCGCTCGACCGTCTGTGGCGCGCTCGACATCGGTGCCGCGCTTCGAGAGTCTGCAGCGCGGCCCGGAACCGGTGCGGTGCTCCGAGATCGACACGGCCTAGAACTGAAACCCGGTCGGGAAAGGGTCGGCGGGGTCGAGCATGTACTGCCCGACACCGGTGACCCAGGCCCTGCCCGTGATGGTGGGGATCACGGCCGGCCGGCCGTCGACCTCGGTCTCGGCGACAAGCCGGCCGACGAAGCGACTGCCGATGAACGACTCGTTCACGAAGTCACGGTCGAGCGGCAGTTCGCCGCGCGCCCATAGTTCTGCCATACGCGCCGAGGTCCCCGTTCCGCAGGGCGAACGGTCGAACCAGCCGGGGTGGATCGCCATCGCGTGCCGTGAGAGTGTCGCATCCGAGCCCGGCGCGATGAACTCTACGTGGTGGCAGTGGTCGACTCCTTCGATCGAGGGATGACTCGGCGGCGCGGTCTCGTTGATCGCCCGCATGATCGCGAGCCCGGCCTGCACGATGTCCTGCTGCCGCTCGCGGTCGAATGGCAGCCCGACAGCGTCGAGGTCGACCATCGCGTAGAAGTTGCCGCCGAAAGCCAGCGAATAGGGAACGGCGCCGAGACCGGGAACCTCGACGGTCGCATCGAGCCGGTCGACGTAGCTCGGAACGTTCTGGATCGTGACCGAGTCGGCGTGGCCGTCGCTCACGTCGACGCGCGCGATGACGAGACCGGCCGGGGTGTCCAGCCGGATGGTCGTCACCGGCTCCACGACCTCGACCATGCCGGTCTCGACGAGCACGGTCGCGACACCGATGGTTCCATGCCCGCACATCGGCAGGCATCCGGAGACCTCGATGTAGACGACGCCCCAGTCGCAGTCGGCCCTGGTCGAGGGCTGCAGGATCGCACCGCTCATCGCGGCGTGTCCGCGCGGCTCGTTCATGAGGAGCTGGCGGATGTCGTCGAGGTGCTCCATGAAGTGCAGCCGCTTGTCGTTCATCGTCTCGCCCGGGATGACACCGACGCCGCCGGTCACGACGCGCGTCGGCATCCCCTCGGTGTGCGAGTCGACCGCGGTGATCAGTCGCTTCGAACGCATGTGGCCTCCTTGTCTTGCCCCGCTCGCGGGACGTCAGCGGCTCGCGATGTAGTCGAGGGCCTTCCGGGTGTCGCGACGCACCCGCGCCTCGTGCTCGGCGCTCAACGGCCCACGCGGCGGGCGGGTGCGCCCGCCGTAGCTCTGACCCGCGATGTCGATCGAGAGTTTGATGGCCTGCACGAACTCGGTCTTGGAGTCCCAGCGGAACACCGCGACGAGATTCGCATAGAGTTCGCGCGCCTCGTCGATCCTGCCCTGCTTGACCAGGGTGTAGATCTCGACGGCTTCGCGCGGGAAGGCGTTCGGGTAGCCGGCGAACCAGCCGGTCGCGCCGACGAGGAGCGACTCGAACAGCAGGTCGTCGGCGCCCGCGATGACATCGATGTCGCACAGCTCCTGGATCTCGAGCACCCGGCGGATGTCGGTCGTGAACTCCTTGATCGCTACGACGTTCTCGAGCTGAGCGAGTTCGGCTACGAGGTCGGGGGTCAGGTCGACCTTGGTGTCGATGGGGTTGTTGTACAGCATGATCGGAAGGCCGACCTCGTTGACCTTGGAGTAGTGCTCGATCACCTCGGCGCGGTTCGCCCGGTAGATCGTCGGCGGCAGCAGCAGCACGCCGTCGGCGCCGTCCTCTTTGGCGTATTCCGCCCACTGAACGGCCTGGTGCCAGCCGACGCCGTGCACGCCGGCGACGACCAGACCGCGCCCGCCGACGGCCTCGACCGCGACCCGGACGACCTTGCGACGTTCATCGTCTGTCAGCGAGGAGTACTCTCCGAGCGACCCGTTCGGGCCGACGCCGCGGCATCCGTTCTCGATCAGGAAGTCGCAGTGCGCCGCGAAGCTGTCGTAGTCGACGGCGAGGCCGGCCGGAGCCGACGGGTCGGCCTTGAACGCGAGAGTCGTGGCGACGACGACCCCGCCGAGATCGAATTTCTTGTCAGTCATTGTTGTCCCTTCCGTGGACGTGTTGGAGTTACTCGGGTGATGTCGCTGACGGTTCATCGCTCTGCGGCCGGTTCCAGGGCGCGCGCACCTGTCGTTCGGCATCGAAGCCGGCGAGTTCCCCGATGCGCAGGGGCACAGCGATGGGACGACGGTCGATGCTCACGCCGTCGATCAGCCGGCCGCCCACTCGATCGAGCGACCCCCCGAGCAGTTCCTCGACGGTGCGTCCGCACACACGCCCCTGACAGATACCGAGCCCGGCGCGTGTGCTGAGCTTGAGCGAGCGCAGCCCGCTGGAGCAGGTTGCTCGGCCGGTCGTGCGCAGCCGGCCGTACGGCACTTCCTCGCAGCGGCACACGATGGTCTCGTCGGTGATCCAGTCGGTCCAGCCGGGCCGGATGCCGTGGGCCGCATCGATACGCGCCGCGAAGCCCGTGAACGTGCGCCGTGCGCGTACGGCCTCGCGCAACTCCCGATCCCGGAGGTCACCGCCTGCGGCGCAATGGCCGGCGATCCTCCCCTCAGCCAGTGCGGCGTCGACACCGCCGATGCCCGTGATCTCACCGGCCGCATAGACGGCGGCGATGCTCGACTGCTGCCGATCGTCGACGGTAACGAAGTGGCCGGCTCCGATCGCGCAACCGGTGGCGATCGGCAATTCGAGACGTGGGGTGAAGCCGTGACCGACGCAGACCGCGTCGGTCGGGATGCGCCGTTCGGTCCCCGGGATGGGCGACCAGTTCACGTCGACACGCGCGACCGTGACGGCCTCGACCCTGTCTGTGCCGTGGGCGGCCACTACCGCATGACCGAGACGATAGGGGATGCGGTGCCGCACGTGGTTGCCCGCATAGCCGAGGAGTTCGACGGCTTTCTTCGACGCACCGAGGAGTTGCCATGGGCGGGGGAGCCAGCCCCGCACAAGACCGGCGAAACGGCTCGCCTCATAGACACCGAGCACCGTCGCGCCGGTCTGGGCGAGGGACGCCGCGACCGGGAGCAAGAAGGGGCCGGCGCCGCCGACGACGACGCGCTCGCCGACCGCGAGCCGTTCGCCCTTGGCGAAAGCCTGGGCTGCGCCCGCGGTGAAGACGCCTGGAAGATCCCATCCGGGAAACGGCAGCGTGCGGTCGTGCGCTCCAGTCGCGAAGATGATCGCGTCTGGTCTCACCGTGAGTCCGCGACGGGCGCTACCGTCTGCCGGGCCGACGAGCACGTGGACGGAGGCCGGGGCGCCCGTCTGCCGATCGTCCGCGGGCCGGACCTGATCGATCGCCCACACCTGCGCACCCGTCGCAATCTCGCAGCCGGCGTCGGACTCGAGCCGCTCCCGCATGGCGGTGAAAGTCGACCAGCCGTGGTGCAGTGCCGTCTCGTTGCTGGACGGCCGCTCTTCGGGGAGATGCCGCCAGTACTGGCCGCCCAGATAGTCGGAAGCATCCATGAGCGTGACCCGGGCACCCCGTCCGCGCGCGGCGCACGCGGCAGCGAGACCGGCGGGTCCGGCACCGACGACAAGAACGTGATTCATCCGCGCACCGTCGGCAGCTCGTCGCGCTGGCTCTGCACGATGTCTCCGTCACTCGCCCGTCGCTGGCATGCCCGCACGTCGCGTTCGCCATTGACGGTGACGATGCAGTCGAAGCAGACCCCGATGCCGCAGAACAGCCCTCTGGGCGAGTCTTCGGCCGAGGTGCGCCGCCAGGCGAGACGCCCTGCGCCGAGGATCACGCCGGCGATCGTCTGACCGGCGACACCTGCGAGCGGCTCTCCGTCGATCGAGATCTCGATCGGCTCGGGCGCGTGGGGCCGAATGCGGTCCTCGCCGAACGGCAGCACGCGCCCCGCCATCACGCCACCTCCACGAGGTGTTCGCGCAGGGTCGCGCGATCGAGCCTGAACGGCGCGGCATCGATGGGTGGAACCTGCCCGAGCATCTCGGCGACGAGTATCTCGGCCGTCGCGAGCGAGAGGCCGATACCCGCGCCCTCGTGGCCGCTCGCATGCCAGAGGCCTGCGACGCGGTGGTCTGGGCCGATCACCGGCAGATGATCGGGCATGAACGGCCGGAATCCGCCGTAGCTGCGCATGACACTGGCCCCGGCGAGAAATGGAAAGAGACGGAGCGCCTTCGCGGCGATCTCCTGCAGCACGTGCACGCGGAGCCGCTCGTCGAAGCCGATCTGTTCGCGACTCGATCCGATGAGCACCGTCCCGGATGCCGTCGACTCGACGACGCTCGAGGTCTGCAAGGTGGCATCGCCCGATTGGGTCGCGCCGAAGTAGTCTCCGTCGTAGACCTTGTGAAAGATGCGGTGCGGCATCCGGGTGGTGACGAGGACCATGCCGCGGCGGGGACGAACGGGCAGAGAGGTGCCGAGGGCGCGGGCGACCTCCCCCGACCATGGCCCGGCCGCGAGCAGCACCGCCCCTGCGTGCACGTCGCCGTTCGTCGTACGCACTCCGCGGATCCGGCCGGCCGCATCGCGCACGGCACCCGTCACCTCGACGCCGACCCGTATCTCGGCTCCGCGATTGCGGGCGGAGGCGAGGAGAGCCTCGGTTGCGACGACCGGCTGGACCTGTGCATCCTCCGGGTAGTGAACGGCGGCGGTGACCGCGGGGTTGAGGTCGGGCTCGAGGGCGATGGCCTCTTCGACGGCGACCGGCCTGGCGTCGACTCCGGCTGTCCGTTGGGATTCTGCGAAGGCGAGCAGCGGCGCAGCGCCGGCATCCGTCGTGGCGACGACGATGCCGCCCTTCCGCTCGTACTCGAGGCCGGGAAAATCGGGGCCGAGCTCCTCCGAGAGCTCCTCAGCGGCCGAGGGCCAGAGCGAGGCCGCATACTGCGCGAGCCGGAGTTCTGCGCCAGGCCCTTTGTCGGAGACGAGGAGGTTGCCTTCGCCGCGGGCACTCGTGCCGCTCACTGCCGCGCTGCGGTCAAGCAGGGTGACGCGGAGGCCTGCCAGGGCGAGGGAGCGAGCGCAGGCGGCGCCGACGATCCCGGCGCCGACGATGACGACGTCACTGGGCATCCGCTCCTCCTCTCAAGACCATCGTATCAGTAATATGTCACACATTTCATAGAATTCCGGGCACCGCCCATGGCCGCTCGACCGGTCTCAGTTCGCCGAGACAGCGGTCGAGTCGGCATCCACCTCCGGATTCCCCGCCCACCAGCCGACGGCATGATGGATATGACGGTGCATGAGCGCCCGCGCGGCAGCCGAGTCGCCCGTCTTCAGGTAGCCGAGAAGCTCATGGTGCTCAGCCGCCGACTCATCGAGGCGGCTTGACTCGAGCATCGCCGAGAGCCCGACGAGTCGCGTGCGCGAGCGCAGATCGGCGACCATGTCGACGAGGATCCGATTGCCGAGCATTCGGGTAAGGGCCAGGTGGAACCGCTGATCCGCCTCGAGATACGCCCTCAAGTCGCCGGTTCTGGCGCCGAAGACGATCTGATCGGCCAGGTCTTCGAGTTCTGAGAGGTGATTGGTCGGGAAATGGCGGGCGAGCTCTTCCATCGCCGGCGGCTCCAGTAGCTGACGCACCTCGACGAGCTCGCGCAGCACCTCGTCGCTCACCGCGGTGACCCGGAACCCCTTGTTGCGCACCGGCTCGACGAAACCGCGGCCCTCCAAGTCGAGCATCGCCTCGCGCACGGGCGTCGCCGAGACATCGAACTGGATGGCGAGGGTCGGAACGGTCAAGAGCGTTCCAGGAGCCAGCTCCCCCGAGATGATCGCCATCGACAACATGCTTTCGACGTGCGCTCTGAGACTCGCCGGCTGTGCGACGGGCTTGATAGCAGAGATGCTCACGATCTCCTGACCTACTCTCCGTGTGACGTGTCTTGGGCGCGCACCGACTCGATGCGCGCATACCTCGGTCGGATCCGATCGCGCCGATCTGCAGAGAACTGCAGAGCGTTCGACGACATCCTGACCCCCTGTCGTATCACCCAATTATCGCCGTCGAAAGCAGCGTGGCGATGGGACTCGCCAGAAGCGACGATCGTCTCAGGGTTGCGAGCCGGCAGTGGATGCCCTTCTGACCGGCACCATCGGGCGACTACCGCCGGCTCGTGGAACGTCACGGGGATCCGGGTAAGAGGCTGGACGGGGACCCGAGACGCGCGGTCGTCGGCGCCAGCATCCATTGCTCGAGTCCGACGGCGTCGATCGGCAGCGCGTCGGACAGAACGTCCGATCCATGTCGCGTCACCAGGATGTCGTCTTCGATGCGCACCCCGATACCGCGCAGTTCGGGCGGAACCGTCTCGTCGAAGGCGTGGAAGTAGAGTCCCGGCTCGACCGTGAGCACCATGCCCGGAGTCATCGCGCCCCCTTGGTAGGCCTCATAGCTCGACTGGGCGCAGTCATGCACATCGAGTCCGAGATGATGGCCGATGCCGCACACCAGATAGCGACGATGCTGCTGGCCGTGTTCGCTGAGGGCCTCATCGACCGAGACGGGCAGCAACCCCCAGTCGTGCAGACCGGCTGCGATGACCTCCATCGCTGCCCGATGGAAGTCGGAGAAGGCCCGTCCGGGGCGTACCGCCGCCAGGCCAGCACGGTGCGCGACCTCGACGAGATCGTGCACCTGGCGCTGGGCAGGGCTGAAGACGCCCGAAGCGGGAAAGGTGCGCGTGACGTCGGCCGTGTAGAACGAGCGGCCCTCGACGCCCATGTCCAGCAGCACGACCTCGCCCTCGAGCACGGGGCCGTCACAGCGCACCCAGTGCAGGGTGGGCGCGTGCGCGCCGCTGCCGACGATCGTCGAGTAGCCGGGACCGTTGCCGAAGGTGCGAGCATGCCGGTCGAAGGTGCCCTGCAGCCACCGCTCACCCCCCGTGGCGATGGCGGTGGGGATCTCGCCGACGACACTCGCGAACCCGCCCACCGTCGCATCGACGGCACGGCGCAACTCGGCGATCTCCCATTCGTCTTTCACCATGCGCAGTTCGGCGAGCACCCGGCCGAGCTCATGCGACATCCGGATGCCGCGCACAGCCTCGTGCTCCGAACCGGCGTGCCCGGCCAGTAGCACCTCACCCACGCCGCGCAGAGCACCGGCGAGTCGGTCGAGAGAGTGCACGCTCACCCCCAGCGCTTCGGACCAATCGCTCATGCCAGGCGCCGACCCGACCCAGAGCTCGCCGTGGGCGGGATCGGAGAAGAAGCCCGGATCCCCCGGATACGACGGCGTCGGCACGAAGACGACGGCGTCGTGACCGCCGGAGACCGGATGCATCACCACCACAGCGTCCTCCGCCGCGCAGGCGGTGAGCCAGAAGAAGTTGCTGTCCGGCCGGAAGTCGTAGTAGCTGTCGTTGGCGCGCGCGGGCGCGCGGCCCGACGACACCACGATGGTGCGACCCGGAAACACGGCGCTGAGCCGTGCGCGGTGACCGGCCGCCGCCGCGGCGGCTCCTGGCTCGACCGGCGGGGTTCGATCCGGTGTTCCCCATCCTGTCGCCATGTGCTCGAGGAACGCCGGCACACCGACGAGGCGGGGCAGACGCGGGTCGGGCTGCGCGGAGCGCGGCATCGCCGCTGCGGTGGAGCCATGGTCGTGCACGACACCGGTCTGCGAATCGTTCATCGCTTGTCTTCCTCCGTAATCGGTCCGCCGGTCTCGGCGACAAGTTGAACGAGCCTCGGGAAGACCGCACCGGCGTTGATGCCGTCGTGCTCATATTCGTTGGTCACCCACGCTCGCGTGTTCCCCACCCAGTCTGCGGTCTCGAGCTGTAGCTGAGCGTCGACGTACATGTCGTCGTGATAGACCACCGCCGCGAGCGGGACTTCGTTGGCCGCGAGCACCTCGAGATCATAGAGGGCGCGCCATTCCTCGCGCGCGGCGAGCAGGCTCACGGCATCACGGAACGGGCGCAGCGCCCGGATCTCCTCGAACATCCACGGGTACATCATCTCGCCCGTGAACAACAACGGCCTCGCCGTCTCAGCGAACTGCGGATGCCGGGCTCGCTCGGTCTCGGCCGCCCACGCCGTCGCGCCCGTCGAGCCGTAGATGCTCTCCTGCATCGCCGCGAACAGCGGGTTGTCCGCGTAGGAGCTCCGGGCGCCCACCTGGGCGAGGAACGTCTCGCTGAGCTCCCCATCCACCGCACCCGGAAACGCCTCATCGACGAGCCAGTGCAGGCGCTCGAAACCGGGCTTCATCCCGAAGTCGACGCCGAGGCTCTGGAAACGACGGACCGTGAGCACGTCTCCGTCCGGTAGCCGCACGTCGCCGAGGGCGAGACGGTCGGCGATGCGGGCGACGGTGTCGGTGTGATGCGGATACCGCCGGTAGAACTCCCGGTTCTTGCATTCCGTTCGCGGATAGGTGCGCCGATACACCTCGGCCGCGTCGGGACGCAGACTCGCAAGGCCGCCAGCCACATAGCACGTGGCGAGACCCTCTGGAGCCCGCGAGAGGTAGGTGAGCGTGATGAAGCCGCCATAGCTCTGGCCGAGAGTCGACCAGCGCTCCCCGCCGAAGACGGCGCGGCGCAGGTGCTCTGCGTCTGCCACGATCGAGTCCGCGCGGAAGTGCGAGAGATAGTCGGCTTGCGCCGGGGCGGCGCCGACCGCCTCGAGGACCCGACCGTCGACGGGCGAGCTCCGCCCCGTGCCCCGCTGGTCGAGCAGCACGACCCGATGCGTCCTGAGCGCCTCTCCGATCCAGCCGCCCTGGCCTGTCGGACGCGGGCCCTTTCCACCTGGGCCGCCCTGCAGATAGAGAAGGTGGGGAAGTTCGTCGCGACGCCGCGATGGATCCACGAGTTCGCGGGCGAAGACCGATATCCGCGCCTGATCGCGATCGTCGAACCAGTCGAGCGGCACGTCGACGAGGTGGTCGGTCACGTGCATGCCAGGAATCGTATACTCGGCCTGGATCATCGTTGCCCCTCGAACGCGGGAACGATGGCGAGGAGCGGCAGTCCCCTCACCGGACACGTACCCGAGGATCGAGCACGACGTAGAGCACGTCGACCACGATGTTGGCCACGACGATGAACAGCCCGCCGAGCAACACCACGCCGATGATGATCGGTCGATCCTGGCTGGCGACGGATTGCACGGCGAGCGCACCCACTCCCTGCAGTCCGAAAACCTGTTCGATGACGATGGCTCCACCCATCAGAAAGGCGATGTCGGCGCCGAGCTGTGTCACGAGGGGTGTGAGCGTGCTGCGCATACCGTGCTTGTAGACGACACGGAATTCCGTGAGCCCCTTCGCACGAGCGGTGCGGATGTAGTCCTCTCCCATGACCTCGAGCATCTGGCCCCGCGTCAGCCGCGCATACACCGCCGCCGTCACGAGCGCGAGCGTGAACCAGGGCAGGAGCATGTGCCAGGCCCAGTTCAGCGGATTCGGCCACAGATCCACATACCCCCCAGCGGGAAGCAAGGTGAAACCCGCCTGTTTCGGCAGGAAGTACAGGGTGTACAGCAGCACCATTCCGAGAACGAAGGTCGGGAAGCTGAGCCCGATCAGCGTGAAGCCCTGTCCGATCCGGTCCCTCAGGCCTCCCGGTCTCTTGGCCGAGGCGATGCCGATCGGTATGCCGATCGCCAGCCACACGACGACTCCGCCGACGACGAGCGACAGCGTCGCCGGGATCCGGTTCACGATCAGCGGGGCGACCGGTTGCTGGTTGCGATAGGAGAAGCCGAGGTCGCCCTGAAGCGCTTGGCCGAGGAAGGTGAGGTACTGCTGGTGGATCGGCAGGTCAAGGCCCAGGTTCGAGCGGATCTGGACCAGCATCGACTCAGGAGCCTTGTCTCCGGCGATCAGACGAGCAGGGTCTCCCGGCGCCACGTAGAACAGAACGAACACGAATACGCTCAGGGAGAACAGCACCAGTAGCGCGAATCCGAGTCTGGAGGCGATGAAGCGGATCATGCGTTCCTCCTCGATCGTCCGGTCCACGAGAACGAGCGGGGCGCGCTCCGGCGCGCTCGGGGATCGAGCGCGTCGCGCAATCCGTCACCCAGAATGTTGAACGACAGCGTCGCCAACAACAGCGCCGTCCCGGGAACGAGCACGAGCCACCACGCGATGAGGTAGATCGAGCTCGTGGCCGCGTCGGCGAGCATCCCGCCCCAGCTCGCCGCCGGGGGAACGATGCCGAGACCGAGGAAGGACAGAGTGGCCTCGAAGACGATCGCGCTGGGGATCATCATCGTGGTGTAGATGATGATCGGCACGCTCAGATTGGGCAGGATATCGATGAACATCATCGACAACCGGCTCGAGCCGAGCGAGCGGGCCGCTTCGACGAACTCACGTTGACGCAGCGAGAGCACCTGGCCGCGCACGACACGAGCGATGTTCGTCCAGCTGAAGAAGACGATGACGCCCACGCTCAGCGACAGACTCGGACCGAAGACGGAGACGAGCGCGAGCGCGCACAGCAGGAACGGCACGCTCATCACGAGGTCCGTCACCCTGCTGATGACGGTGTCGACCCATCCTCCGAAGAATCCGGCGACGAGCCCGATCACCACACCGATGAACGACGCGGCGAGCGACGCGAGCACGCCGACCATGAGCGACACGCGCGCGCCGTAGGCGAGGCGCACGAGAACGTCGCGCCCGAGGTGATCGGTGCCGAAGAGGAACTCGGCCCCCGGCGCAACCGGCAACCCGTTGGGAGTCAGCCCGATCTCGCGATACTGCTCGTTGGGAGGATGTCCCGTCCATGCCTCGACGAGCGGAGCGCACAACGCGAACAGCCCCAGGAGCACGATGAAGCAGAATGCGCCGACGGCTGCCGGATCACGGCGAAGCCGACGGAGTGTCAGCGACAGGGAGCCACGTTGCGCGACGCGGGATTCGCTTGTCTCGTCGTCGATCGGCGGGTCGAGCAGTGGAACGGTCACGCTGCGACCCCCCGTTCGATCGTGCGCTGCAGGATCCGCGGGGCCCCCGACTCCGGCGATGGCGCGAGCACAGACGCCGCGAGCAGCGTCCTCGTGAACTCCTGGCGGGGGTTCGCGTACAGCGCCTCCGTCTCGGCCATCTCGACGATGACGCCATCGCTCATCACGGCGATTCGATCGCAGATGTGCCGCACGACCGAGAGGTCGTGCGAGATGAAGAGGTAGCTGAGGTCGAACTCGCGCTGCAGTGACTTCATGAGGTTGAGCACCTGTGCCTGGATGGAGACGTCCAAAGCGGAGACCGGCTCGTCACAGATGATCAACGATGGGTTGAGGGCGAGTGCCCGGGCGATGCCTATGCGCTGCCTCTGCCCGCCAGAGAACTCCGAGGGGAATCTGTTGTAGTGCTCGGGATTGAGACCGACGATCTCCATCAGGTGCTGCACGCTCTTCTTGCGATCGGAGCCGCGGGACACTCCGTGGATGCGATATGGGTCACCGATGATCGAACCGACCCGACGCTTCGGATTGAGCGAACCGAACGGGTCCTGAAAGACGAGCTGGACTTCTTTGCGCATCTGCTGCCAGCCGGATCGGGTCAACGACGACATGTCCTTCCCGACGAGAGTCACCGTGCCTTCCGTCGCGGGGATGAGGCCGGCGATGACCCGGGCCAGCGTGGATTTGCCGCATCCGCTCTCGCCGACGAGCCCGAGGGTCTCACCCCGGCGGAGCTCAAGGTCGATCCCCTTGAGCACGTCGACCGACGCACGGCTCCGGAGGAAGCCGCCGCCGCCGAAGGCGAGTCTCACACCCGAGACCGACACGACGGGCTCCTCCGGTGCCAGCCGTGCCGCGAGCGGGCCAGCCAGCTCGGGGGTCGGGGCGAGCACCACTTCATCGGGCTGCGCCAGCGTCACGGGCTCCGGTGACGACGGGGCGTGTTCGAGCCAGCACGCCACCTCGACGGAGTCGTCGTAGACCCTCAGTGGGGGGCGCTGGGCGTGGCAGACGTCCATCGCGTCCGGGCAGCGGCTCGAGAAGACGCAACCGCTCGCCAGCCGCAGCAGGCTCGGTGGGCGGCCCGTGATCGGCACGAGTTCCGATCCCGGCTCGTAGTTCGCCGGGGACGACCGCAGGAGTCCCGCGGTGTATGGGTGCGCGGGGTCGGAGAAGATCGAAGCGCCCGGACCGATCTCCAAACGGTTGCCCGCGTACATGACCATGACCTGGTCGGCCACGCTCGAGAGCAGCCCGAGGTCGTGGGTGATCATGATGACCGTCGTCCCGAACTCCCGGCGCATCGATTCGAGAAGCTCGAGGATCTGCGCCTGCACCGTGACGTCGAGGGCCGTCGTCGGTTCGTCGGCGATGATCAGAGCGGGTCTCAGCACGAGAGCCATGGCGATCATCACGCGCTGGCGCATGCCACCGGAGAACTGGTGCGGATAGCTGTCGAAGCGCTCGTCGGCGTTCGGGATGCCGACACGCTCGAGCATCTCGATCGCACGAGCGCGGGCCGCCAGCTTCGACACCCTCTCGTGAGTGTGGATCATCTCGGTGATCTGACTGCCGATCGAGAAGTACGGATGCAGGCTGGAGAGCGGGTCCTGAAAGATCATCCCGATCCGCGAGCCGCGAATCGCTCGAAGTTCACGCCGATCGAGGGCGAGGAGATCGACGCCTTCGAATAAGACCTCGCCGGTGACCTCGGCACCCGAGAGCAGGCCCATGACGGCTTGAGCCAGAACGCTCTTGCCGGATCCCGACTCGCCGACGATGCCGAACAGCTGCCCGGCCTCGACGGTGAAGGAGACGTCTTGCACGGCATGCACGATGCCGTCCTCGGTGGGAATGCGAACGCTCAGGCGCTTCGCTTCGATCACTGCCACAATTCCGGTCCTCTCCGACGAACGTGCTGGGCAGGGCGATGCACGGCATAGCGCGGCGCATCGCCCCGACCGGTGACTAGCGCGAGATGGACACGTTCGTCCAATCGCCCTGGACGCCCAAGGCAAACGGCTGGAAGTTCTTGACCGCGCTGCTGTGGTAGAGAACGACCTTCGGCGCAGCCAGCGGAACCACCACGGCGTCCTTCATGACCAGCTCGTCGACCTGGCTCCAGTAGTCGGCCACCTCTTTCGGGTCTGTGGCCTGGATCGCCTTGGCTGCGAGGGCGTTGGCTTCGTCGTTGTTGTAGTCGACGTAGTTGTAGGTCTGCGGGGTTCCGTCGAAGGTGAACTGCGGCTGGAACACGCTGCGCGCCGAACCACCGGCCCAGTCGGGAGTCCAGCCGACCGGTGCGACATCCCAGAGGCCGCCCGCCGTGTTCTCCGGGTTCGTCATAAATTTCGAGTAGTAGTCCGCCGGCGCCACAGGCACGAGTTCGATCGTGAATCCCGCCTTCTCGAGGCTGGCCTGGATCGTCTGGGCGATTGCGGGCTCGGCGTTCTGGGTGCGGTACGGCATCTTGATCGAAAGCCCGTCAGGGTAGCCCGCTTCGGCGAGCAGGGCCTTGGCCTTCTCGGGGTCGCCCTTGGAGTCCGGGGTCGGGTACGGATCGAACTCGTGAAAGCCGAGCACACCGGGGCCGAAGATGCCGCTCTGCACCGCAGCGATGTCGGGACCGCCGAGCTGCTGCACGACGGCCGCCTTGTCGACCGCATACTGAATCGCCTGTCGGACCTTGAGGTTCTGAAGCGCGCCACCGTTGTTGCTCGTCTTGGTGTTGATCCACAGGAACGGGTTCACCTGACCACTCGTCAGGGTGAACAGGTTCTCGTCGCCAGCCGCCGTGAGCTGCTGCAACGTTGCGGGGGGGATGGTGATGTCATAGGTCATGTCGCCGTCGCCCGACCGCAGCTGCTGCATGACGGCATCCGCCTGCAAGCCGAAGGTGAGCTGGATCTCGTCGACGTTCGCAGCGCGCAGCGGGTCGGATCCGGCATTCCAGGCCTTGTTACGGACGAGGGTCATCGACTTGTCCGGCACGTGCTCGCTGACCGTGTATGGCCCGCTGGAAATGTAGTTCTCGCGGAACTCCGGAGAATCCGGTTCGTAGTCCAGAGACTCGATCGCGGCCGGACTCGCGGCGGTGAGCGACAACATGTAGATGAAGTCTCCTGCCGGCTCCGTGAGGGTGAAGACGACCGTTTTCGGGTCGCTCGTGTCGATTCCCGTGATGTCGTGGCCTTCGATGTAGTCCTTCATCGCGGGTGCGGTGGGATCGACGTGGACGAATCCCGCGCAGAAGTCGGCCATCCCCTCGACCAGGTTCTGGAAGTAGCTGAGTGATGAGGATCCGAGTGCGGGGTTGCACATCTTCTTGACGCCGCGCTCGATATCTTGGGAGGTGATCTGCCGAGGACCGTCCGGCGCATCGAAGTTCGCGCCGTCGCGAATCGTGAAGGCGTAGCTCAGCCCGCCATCGCCCGGCTCGGGAACCTCGGTCGCCAGGTCGCCCCGTGCGACGATCCTGGTGCTCTCATCCGTCGACGCCTCGTAGCTGATGAGCTGCCGCGAGACGGCGCGCAGGAGGTTGTTGCTGGAGACGAGGGCGGCGGAGGTGGGGTCGAGATGGTCGATGTCCGCCGTGCCGAGGATATTGAGCGTGCCCCCCTTCGTGGTGCCGCCCTCGGCAGGGGCTCCTGCCGTGCTGCAGGATGTCGTGGCCAGAGCCACAGCGAATGTCAAGATGCCGAGTGCGACCGGCGTGGAGCGAGTGAGTTGCATCGAACCCCCATGGGTTGTAAGCGTGCCCAGGCCAGGAAAGCCAAGTAGTGGGTGACATATTACTCACAAGATGATCGCCATTGTCAACCATTCGGCCCGATCGTGTGCACGTGGAAACAAGCTGTTAACACGTTCGGCTCCGTCGCGCCCTGACGGCCGTCGGCGGTGCCGGCCTCGAGCCGGCACGAGAGGCCGTCTTCGCCGGCTCCATCGGGCGACTATTACCGGCTCACGAGAGGTGAGCACGCGACAGACACGAGAGGGAGAGGGAGCAGGGAAGGAGCGGACGACGGAAGAACCCGGCTAAGGAAGGATCTGCACTTCTTTCCAGAACGCGACGTAGTTGCTGAAATCCCGGCCGACCCGATCGATCGCCGAAGCGTGGATCTCGGGATACGACCAGGCGCGATCCTGCAGTGCGGCACCGCCGTCGCTGACATCGAAGTACTGGCAGTCGCCCTTCCACGGGCAGGTGTACGGCGTGTCGCTCGCCGACAGATACTCGGCTTTCACGCTCGCCGGGGGAAAATACCAGTTCCCCTCGATCTTGATGAGCTCGCTCTCGGGCGCCTCGGCTATGACGACATCGTTCAGAACCGCTTTCATGGTGTTACCTCCGAGCAGAGGCAACGCAACGCGACCGGTTCTGATTCCCGAGCAGCGCGGTTGCCGCCTTGACGGCTCAGCGCTGCGCTACCTGGAGCAGGGTCACGACGTCGAGCGCGTCCACGAGACCGGCCGACCGCGTCGCCTCCTGATTCCCGCCGCTCACGGCGAGCTCCCGCGCAGAGCCGCAGGCGGTGACGAGGTGGCCCACCGCTCCGCGCAATCCCGTGAACGCCGCACAGGCGGCCGCGGCTTCCGGCGAGGAATGGTCGAGCCCGAGACGGGCGAGCGCGTCGACGACCGCGCCTGCGCCGAGCAGGTCCTCGACGGCGAAGCGGATGCCGCCACCCGCCTCATTCCCGCCCGCGGCGACGATCGCGACCGTCGCCCTGCGCCCGAGCCGCACCTGGGCGTCGAGCACGAATCGGGCCGCAGCAGAGGCCGTGGTGAGGCCGCCGCCGATCACGGCCGGCCCGTCCGGCATCGTCGAGGCGGGCATCCGAGAGTCTTCGCGATCCTGCAACACGTCGACCCAGACGATGACGTCCGCCCCGTCGGCGATCCTCGCCGCCCCCACGGCACCCCAATCGAAACGTACCTGGTAACAGCTCTGCCCGTGAGGGGCGGATACGGATTCGGCGATCACCAGGCCATCGTATTCGCCTGGCGGCGGCTCGGACTCAACTCCCCCGGACCTCGACATCGTAGCGGGCGAGCGCGTCGGCATCGTTCGCGTGCACGATGGCGCGGCGCGCCGTGTCGAGCGCGGCGACAGGGTCGGACTCCGCCTCGGCGAGCATGAGCTGGCGTTCGGCCTCTGCCAGGCGTGTGCGGGCGGCAGCCCCGACAGCACTGCGCCGCGCCGCGACGTAATCCCTCGCCACGACGATATGGCTGCGCGCCGAGACGAGCGCACCGGCCAATGCCTGCCGAGCATGCTCGAGGCGGTCCTGTTGCCCCCGCGCACCGGCCGTGGCGGTGTCGAGGCGGGCGATGGCGTCCCTCAGGCCGTCGAGCTCCGCGAGCGGATCCGGCAGCCGGCCAGCGGGAGCGTGAGCGTGAGCGGCGAGCAGGGCGTTCGCGTCGTCGATCGCCGCATTGAGGCGCGCGGCCTCCGAGGCGTCGTCGTGTGTGTCCCGCACGGCTCGGGCAGAGACGATCCCGTCGCGCAGTTGCACCGTCGCCCCGGCGAGCGCGACCTCGGCCGCCGTGAGCTCTCCCGCAGCCCTCTCGAGGGCGTCGAGGGCCTTCCCGGCGCGGATCGTGTCGTCGCGCGCCGAACGCAGTGTGTCGGCGACCGGCTGGGCCGTCCCGTCCGCGATGCGCGCCGACGACGCATCCAGGTGCCCGCTAGCCGAGACGATGAGGCTCGTCGCCTGATCGAGTGCCGCCTCGAGGGGCACAAGTGCCGACGGCGCATATCGCTCCTGAAAGCGAACGACGGCGGCGCGCGACTTCTCGGAACGGGAATCGGTCGGCCGCAGAAGCGCACGGATGGCCTCGAGCTCATCCGGCGCGGCGCGCTCGACGGCCCGGCGGGCGCGGAACTGCGCGTCCTGATGCACGAGCGCACTCTCGACCGACTCGCACAGCTCGACGATCTGCTCGTTCCGGCGACGACGCTGTTCCCGAGTGTCCGGCTCGTCGTCGTCGAGTCGTTGCTGCACCAGGAACGCCTCACGCAGACGACGACGTGCGGTGCCGATGGCCGCACGGTAGTCGACGACCTCCGCCTCACCGAACTGGGCGAGGGCGAACGCGAGTTCGTCCTCGCTCTCCTGCACGCGATTGTCGGCACGTACGAGCATGCTGCCTGCCTGGCGCTGCAGTTCCAGCAAGGCCGCATCCGCCGCCTCGCCACGACGTGCCCCGCTACGGCGCAACGCGACGATACCGGCCACCGCACCGGCGAACGCGACGCCGAACACCAGGAGCGAGGGCAACCACCAGAGCGCTTCCGACATGAACAGGAGTTTAGTTGGCGGGTCTGTCGCCCGCCTGGGCGTCTCCCCGGCTCTGCACAGACGGACGTTCTAGCCTCGAGGCATGAGGGTGCTGCTGAAGCTCGTGCTCGATTGCGATCCGGATGCCGCCTGGCGCGCCATCCGCAGCCCGGCCGTGCTGCGGGAGGTCGTGACGCCGTGGCTCGACCTCTCCTCACTGGAGCCGGGCGGGTTTCCAACGCAATGGTCAGAGGGTGAGCACCGCGTGCGTGCGCTCGCATTCCGCAGCCTGCCCGTCGGAGACGAGGTGATCGACCTGAGTTTTCCCACCGCGCTTTCGCCCGGCGTGCGCATGATGCGTGACGGAGGCGGTGGCCGCAGCGGCATCATGGCCGGCTTGCGGGATTGGGACCACAGGATGGCGGTCTCACCCGATCCTGGCGGCTCCGGTGGCACACTTTACCGTGACCGCCTGATCGTGCGAGCAGGGGTTCTCACCCCGGCGATCTGGTACTCGATCTGGGCGTTCTGGCAATGGCGCGGCCACCGCCTGCGGCAGCTCGCACCGAGCTGGTCCTTTGAGCCGGAGCTCAGCGATCGTCCGCAGACGGCGGTCGCATCTGCTCACGGATGACGTCGAAATCATGCCTGCTCAGCTCGATCAGTCCGCGTCGTAGCTGGAAACCCCAGTTCGACGATGCGCTCGTGAAGTCGAGCACAGGCAGGAGCGGTCCGATCGGAGCCGCGACCGCGGCGTGGTCGTAGTCGACGCGGCGGCGCCACGGGCGGAACGTCTCTCCCGAGGCCGTCGTCATGGCCGGACCGTCTGTCGCCTGATAGACCTCGCCGGCGGCGACGCGTCCGATCGCGGTGAACTCGCGCAACCGCTCTCCATCGGGAAAGCTCGTCTTGGGCGAATAGTAGACGAGGCCGTCGCTCTCGCCCAGCCGGGAGATCGACGACCTCGAGCCATGGTTGAGTTGCGCGATGCCGAGCGAGACCCCGCGCAGCACATGCTCGCGCTGCACGACTCCGAGCCAGTAGCGAATCGCCATGAGTCGATTGTGGTGCATGGCACCGACATCGCTGGCCACACACACCGTTCACCGCGCTGTCGACCACTCAGGCTGCACGAACGGCTAGCCTGACCTCATGACTACGACGCTGGGGGCTCTTCAGGTGTCCGATTGGCGCCGCCGGATGTTCGGGCTGTATGCCGGTGTCCGGCAGCTCAGCGTGCACGATCCGGAGGCCGGACACCAATTGTGGCGCTCCGGACGCGACGAGCTCTTCGCCGGCCATGCCGCATCGCCGCTGCTGCCCGACGATCGGGCGGCCTTCACCGGTCTGCCCGTCGCAAGCTACGACCCGGACTGGCGTTTCGAGCTCGAAGTGCATCGCACAGAGGAGCCGCATCGCATCGAGGTCGAGACGGGTACTGACGGAACCGTGCCATTCTCGCTCGTCGGCAGCGTGCGCATCCCTTACCTCGGGACCCTCGACGTGTGGCGTCTCGCCAGCTATGGCGGCGGACTCTTCCTGCCGGTCAAGGACGCGCTGGCGGGGATGCCGGGTGGGACGTACGGCGGCGGGCGCTATCTCATCGATACCGTGAAGGGCCACGATCTCGGCGCGGGCGCCGATGACGACACGCTCGTGCTCGACCTCAACTTCGCGTACAACCCCTCGTGCGCCTACGACCCGTCGTGGGCATGTCCGCTGGCTCAGACAGGCAATACGATCGGCCTGGAGATCCCGGTCGGCGAGCTCTACCACACCGTGTCCTGAGCGACGAAGGCCCCCGCGCCCTGGGAGCATCCTCGGACCTGGATCCTCTGGACCGGGACAGGGTGGGGTGGGGCCTGCCTCGCCGACCCGAACGGCTCGGCAGACCCCGGAACGTGCATCCGGGGGATGGACGTGCGGACCAATCGTCGCATGCCCGAGCGGCGGCACACTGCAATGTCGCTAAGCGATTCGGCGCGTCGCGATCGTCGGGCTATCGCGATCGCCTTCTCACCAGACGAGAGGAGCCGGAGAAGCCAGGAAGCCGGACGGGATTGGCCACCGAGCGGCATCCTCGACCCCGATACGGCCGCGCAGCACGTTTAGGCGGCGAGACAGAACGCTGCCGCCGAATGCTCAGTCGACGACGAGTGTCGTCGTCACCGGCGTCGGGTTGGCGAAGAGGTCGAGCACGGGGCAGTGTGCGTCGACGGCGGCATGCAGCTCGCGGTAGCGTGCCTCGCTCTCCGGCCCGCTGACCTTCACAGTGATCCGCACGGCGGCGAAACCGGGACGCACGGTGTCGTCCAGGCCGAAGAAGCCGTGTACGTCGAGATCTCCCTCCGCACTCGCGTCGATGGTGTCGACGACGATGCCGAGGTTGAGCGCCCAGACCCGATAGGTGACCACCTGGCAGGAGATGAGCGAGGCGAGCGCCACCTCGACGGGATTGGGTGCCGCGTTGTCACCGCCGAGACCGGCCGGCTCGTCGACCTGGAACGTGTGCTTGCCGGTGCGGATCGTGGTTCCGACGGAACCGACGCCGCTACCATCGGCGGAGAACACGAGCTGCGCCTTCGCTGGCTCGGTTTTGAGAGTGTTCACCCAGTTCGTCGCGACGGCGGCGAGCCGCTCGTGGCGCTCATCCTGCGTGATCGGGGGGACTGTGGCAACGCTGGCGCTTGTCATGGCTGGCTCCTCTGGGGGGTGGGGATGGAAAGGGGTTCTGGTGCCTGGGCAGTCAGGCTACGGAGGTATCTCTCCCCTGGGAATGCCTGCGCGTCACGCGGCGTCATAACACCGGCGGTCTTCCACCCGGTCGGTCCCTCAGAAAGCGTGACGGAGGACCACAATCGGGGACCCGACTCCGAGGACAGAGAGCCCATGTCCCGCCGGCTCTCCACACCCACTCCGGCTCTCCACACCCACTCCGGCTCTTCACACGAAGAGAGGCACCCGAAGGGAAGGGAGGCCCCTGCGAGCGAGAGGGTCCTCCCGAGCTCACGAACTCCTCCCGAGCGGCACGATTGGCTGGATCCGTCAACACCGGTGAGTCAGTCTCGGACGCACCCAGGATCACCATCTGCTAGGCTGGAGCCACTTGCGAGCGTATTTCTGCGCTCCTTGCGTCGTAGAACGCTTTCACGCGGTGCGCCGGGCCTGGCCCCGCGACTCCATTTGACTCTTCATACGGCGAACGGATGTGCCCACCGGCACCTTCGCCACTATCACCCCACTCCGCGCATCCAGATGCGCCGCGACCGCCGGTCGCCCGGGGTTCCGCCCGAAAGGCACCATTTTGTCTGAAATCACCTTCGGCACGCTCGGCGTGCCGGCCCCTCTCGTCGCCGTGCTCACGGCAGACGGAAAGACCCAACCCTTCCCGATCCAGGCTGACACCCTGCCGGACACGCTCGCAGGACGCGACGTGCTCGGCCGTGGAAAGACCGGCTCCGGCAAGACCATCGCCTTCTCGCTGCCCATGGTCGCGCGCCTGGGCGGCAAGCTCGCCGGCGGCAAGCGCCGCCCCGGTCGGCCGCTCGGCCTTGTGCTCGCCCCGACCCGTGAGCTCGCCACCCAGATCTCGGCCACGCTCACTCCATTCGCCGACGTCTACGGGCTGAAGACCACCACGATCTTCGGTGGCGTCTCGCAGAACCGCCAGGTCACGGCACTCAGGAACGGCGTCGACATCGTCGTCGCCTGCCCCGGCCGCCTCGAAGATCTCATGAAACAGGGCTTCATCACGCTCGACGCGGTCGAGATCACCGTGCTCGACGAAGCCGACCACATGGCCGACCTCGGCTTTCTGCCGGTCGTCACCCGCATCTTGGGCAAGACCCCGGCCGGTGGCCAGCGCCTGCTGTTCTCGGCGACGCTCGACAACGGCGTAGACAAGCTCGTGCGCCAGTTTCTGCAGAACGAGGTGCTGCACTCCGTCGACGAGGCCAACTCCCCCGTCGCCGCGATGACCCACCACGTGTTCGAGGTCGAGTCGCTCGACGCCAAAAAAGACCTCGTGCACAAGCTCGCCTCGGGTACCGGTCGCCGCATCCTGTTCATGCGCACCAAGCATCACGCCAAGAAGCTCGCCAAACAGCTCAGCGATGCGGGAATCCCCGCCGTCGACCTGCACGGAAATCTCTCGCAGGTGGCTCGCGACCGCAACCTCGCGTCGTTCGGCGCCGGTGACGTCAAGGTTCTCGTCGCAACGGACGTCGCGGCCCGTGGCGTCCACGTCGACAACGTCGAGCTCGTCGTGCACGTCGACCCGCCCACGGAGCACAAGGCGTACTTGCACCGCTCGGGCCGCACGGCCCGCGCAGGCAGCGAGGGCGACGTCGTGACAGTGATCACCCCGTCACAGAAGAAGGACCTCGCGCAGCTCATGCGCAAGGCCGCCATCACCGTGACCCCGCAGCAGGTGTCCGCGTCGTCGGCCGCCGTCGACACACTCGTCGGAGAGGTCGCTGCCTACGTGAAGCCTGCACCGCGCGCCGTCCAGTCCGGCAACGGCCAGAGCAGCAACGGCCAGGGCGGCAACGGCGGGCGTTCGCAGGGCGCCAACGCCCAGCGCAAACGCGCCCTCCGCGACGGCCAGGGTGGTTCGGGTCGTGGCGACGGCCAGGGCTCACGTCGTGGCGGGCGCGGCCGGGGCCCCGAGACTGACGTCTCCGGCACGGGTCGTCCGCGGCGCGACCGCTCCGGACGCCCGGCGGCGTCCGGTCAGGGCGGCCAACACGGCCAGCCGCGCACGGCGGCGCATGGCAGCAGCACGCGCTCCAGCTCCGGTTCGGGCCACGCGCAGGGTCAGGGAGGTCGCACCCGCTCTGGCGGCCTGCAGGTTGGCAGTCTCGTGCGCCCCTCGCAGGGCCGCGGTCCGCGTCGCGCCCAGGGCTAGCCCTCTTCGCGCGAGCGATCTTCGCGCAACGCATCCTGCTCAGCTCGTGTGATCCGCCGGTGCCAAGGGTATGTCTCGTGCCCCGGCGGATCTCGGTATCGCACCCTCAGGACGGTGCGCCTTTCTCAGCACCCGCTATCGCCAGGGCGGTAGCGCTCAGGTCCGATCAGGGGCACGGGCTCGGTGAACACTCCCGGGCGCGTGTGCCCGAGTCGGCCTTGCAGGTGCGGCAAGACCCGCCGATCGCGGGGACCGGACACCGCACGTCGCGATCGGCATCCCGGATCCTCGCGTCCGGTTCTGCGCTGGCTCGATTTCGCACACGGGTGGGGACTGCCTTAGTCTCAGCTCATGAGCACCAATGCAGTTGTCGACGTCGTCGTCCGCCCCGTGCGCGACGTCGACGCCGAAGCCCTCGGCCGCGTCCACGCGACATGCTGGCACGAGACCTACGACCATCTGATCAGCGCTGCGACGCTCGCCACTCTGTCGCCACGCCGCATGGCCGAACTCTGGACGCACTGGATGAGCCAGGGCGATGACTACCACCAGTACACGGCACTCGTCGACGGCGAGATCGTCGGCTTCTCTGGCTCGGGTCCCGCGCGCGACAAGGAAGCGCCTCGCGATCGCGAACTCTATTTCATCTACCTGCTCGACGCCTACCACGGCACCGGAATCGGTCAGAAGCTCTTCGACGCAGCCGTCGGCGAGCACCCGGTTTACCTCTGGGTCGCCAGCGACAACCCGCGCGCCCACCGCTTCTACGCACGCAACGGATTCACCGCCGATGGCGGCGAACAGACGCAGCCGTTCCTCGGCGAGGAGATCCACGAGGTCCGGCTCGTCCGCTGAGTAGCCGGATGAATGACTGTCATCTGCGGCTAACCGGGAGACGGTCGAGATCGCCCTCGACGACGTGACACGCTCCGCGGGACTACACGCTCTGGCTCGGATAAGCGAGTCGGTACTCGGCCCGGAACATGCCGAGCCGCGGATCGGAGCGCGCCTGCGAGTTCCACCTTGGCCAGCGCCTCGACCTCGAGGGTCTCATTGTCGCGGTTCGAAGCGCCGAGGCCGACCGCACCCAGTTTGTCGATCGTAAGCGGTCTCTCATAGAAGAGACGATCTCCGGCACCGAGAGGAGCGTTGTGAGAAGCCACCCCCGGTACCGGCGCCGGGCTCACAGCGCGGCGAGGAACTCCAGGATGCGCGCGTGCGCGAGCACCGTGGCATCCGCATCGTAGTCGGGTGAGCCGGCATCGGTGAAGAGGTGCCCGCCGCCCGGATACTCGAACAGCTCGGCGGGAGCGACCGCGGCGATCTCGGCGATCGCCTCGCGCGGTTCTGGCCAGTCCATCCATTCGTCGTCGGACATGCCGTGCGCCTACAGCGGCAGCCCGGCGGACCACAGGGTATCGAAAGCCGTTGGCAGCAGAAGGGTGTGCAGCAGAACGACCCCACGAGCGCCGGCTCGCACCTGGGCGAGCCGTGCGCGTGAAGCGCGCCGAAGGAGTATCCGAGATACACGACATCGCTCGGCACCGCGGCCACCGCGGCATCGACGCGCGCCGCATGCTCGCCGAAGCTCGAACTGTCGGCGTGTTGCATGCCCTCGACGATCGTGTCGTAGACGGCTCCGTGCCAGAGGTCGAGCGTGTGCACGGCATGGCCTGCCGAACGCAGCTGCCCGGCGAGGTCGAGCACGGCGGGGCGGAGACCCTGCACGGAATGAAGGACGACGACCTCTGCCAGGGGATCCGAGGCTAGCGCAGACCCCCGACGGAGGCGAGTGCCTGGCGCAGCAGAACGCCGCGACCACCCTCCATCTCGGCGCACACCTCATCGGACGCCGCCTCCTCCGGCGTCATCCAGGTGATCTCGAGCGCATCCTGCCGCGGTTCGCAGGTGCCCGTGACCGAGACCACGTAGGCGAGCGAGACCGCATGCTGGCGATCGTCGGTGAAGGCCGAGATGCCGGGCAGGGGGAAGTACTCTGCGACCGAGAACGGCACAGGGCTGAGCGGAAGCTGGGGGAACGCCATCGGTCCGAGGTCTTTCTCCAGATGCCGGAACAGCGCATCGCGCAGGGTCTCCCCGTACATCACGCGACCGGAGACGAGGGTGCGTGTCATCTCACCGAGGGGGTTGGCGCGCAGCAACACGCCGAGCTCGGTCACCTGCCCAAGACCGTCGACCCGCACGGGCACCGCCTCGACATAGAGCAGCGGCAGTCGCTCCCGAATCTGCGCGAGCTCGAAATCGGTCAGCCAACCGGGGGTACTCGACGGATGCGGCGGCGGCTCGGCATCCGGGGTCCAGTCCGGATCGGGGTCCGGTGTGCGCACGCTCATGCCTCCATTGTGTCCCACATGGATCGATCCGCCACGAGGAGGTGGGAAAGTCGTAGTGCCCGCGGCCGTCAGCGTCGGCTGCCGCGCATCGCCCGCGTCACGACGATGGGCGCACCGGATGCCGCGACGGCGACTCCGCTCGCGAGACGCGCGTACTCCTCTGTCTCGACACCGACGAGGGCGATACGGCCCCGCTCGTCGGCGTGGATGCCCCAGCCGTACCGCTTGCCGAGATCGCTCGACCGCAGGCAGGCCCGGCCGATGCCGTAGTAGGCGGCTCGAGCCTCCGGTCGTTCCGCGTCGGGAATGCCCGCGCGGTCGGCGTAGACCTCGAAGATCACGTCTCCGGAGGTGTGCCCATAGGGGTTCTCCGCGATCATGCGGCATGTCCGCGCGGCGATCGACGGGTTCTCGGCCTTCTCGGGCGGCACTGTTCCCGCCACCGCCGCGCAATCCTCGGCGACGGCGATGAAAGTATTGACATAGTCGACGCGATCCACACCGTCAGTGTAGATCGCGCGACCGACAGAGGAGAGAAGCCATGGTGACGCCGCTGGCCGAGGGACTCGGCTGCGACGACCGGCCTGCGCCGCACGAAGCTCCCCGAAGCCAGACGAGCCACGACAGCATCCGACCGGAGGAATCATGACCGCAGTTCCCATCGACGCCGACGCCGTGCTCTGGTCGGCGGGCGAGTCCGACCGCTCCGGGCGGCCGCTGCTCGTGCTCCTGCACGGTTACGGTTCGAACGAGGGCGACCTCTTCGGCCTCGCACCGTATCTGCCGCTCGAACCGGTCATCGCCTCGCTGCGCGCACCGCTCCCGGCAGGCCAAGGACACGCCTGGTTCCCTGTGGGCAAGCAGGCGGGGGAGCCCGATGCCGCGCACGTCACGGATGCCGCCCGCGGGGTGCTGGCATGGCTCGACGGGCTGAGCGTGCAGCCGACATCCATCGCCCCGCTCGGGTTCTCGCAGGGCGGCGCGATGGCGCTGCAACTGCTGCGGCTGGCGCCGGGCCGCTTCGACTTCGCGGTCGTGCTGGCCGGCTTCCTCGTCGGTGGCGGCCAGGCCGGCGACACGGAGCTCGGCGCGCGTAAGCCCCCGGTGTTCTGGGGGCGCGGCACGGCGGACACGGTCATCCCATCGGCGGCCGTCGAACGCACCCAGGCCTGGCTGCCCGGCCATGCGACACTCACCGAACGCATCTACGAGGGTTTGTCGCACTCGGTGTCGCAGGCGGAACTCGCCGATGTCGTCGCGTTCCTGCGCTTGCAGTACGGTAGGGCGGCTACGTAGACCGCGCCGCTACTCTCCGCGTTCGGACCGGAGGGCCGCCTTGCCCGCCTTCGTGTTCTTGACGCGGATCTGCTCCTCGCGCACCTCGTGCTGAACGGCACGCTCGGTCACGAGCCATTGCGGCATGGTCTGCAACAGTTCCTGGATCTCGGCGCTCGTGAGCGGCTCGGTCATTCCGGCACGCGCGAGGCCAGAGGTCGAGACTCCCAGCTTGGCCGCGACGACGGGACGCGGGTGCGGGCCGTTCCTGCGCAGCTCCTCGAGCCACGCCGGCGGCTTCGCCATCAGCTCGGCGAGCCGCTCGCGAGTGATCGACGCGTCTCGGAGCTCCTGCGGGGCGGCGGCCAGCAGAATCCCCAGCTTTTTCGCCGCCGTCTCTGGCTTCATCATCTGGGTCTTCTTGGGGCGCGGCTGCTGACGCGTGTCTGGCCGGTCGTTGTCCTCGGTGCTCACGTGCCCAGCGTATAGCCTGGGTCTCAGCCGCGACATCCGCCGCGGCCCGGTGAGAGGATGCCCGTGACCCTCAGACTCGGCTTCGTTGCAGGCGTGACGCCGACCAAGTGGATGCGCATCTGGTCGGAGCGGCATCCGGATCTCGCGCTCGAGGTGTTCCGCACCGATGAGGCCGAGCAGCTCGAGCCACTGCGCGACGGCCGCGCCGACATCGCATTCGTGCGCCTGCCGATCGACTCCGATGGGTTCAGCGTCATCCCCCTCTACCGCGAGGTGCCGGTCGTCGTCGTGCCGGAGGATCACGCGATCGCCGCGGCGGACGCTATCACCCTCGCGGAGCTCGACGGGGAGGAACGGGTAACCGGGACCGACTTGTCGATGGCCATGGAGCTCGTCGCGGCCGGCGTCGGCGTGATCGTCGTGCCCCATTCGATCGCGCGCCTGCACCACCGCAAGGATCTGACCTCACGGCCGGTGACGGATGCCGAGCAGACGCAGATCGCCCTCGTCTGGCTGGCCGACCGCACGACCGACGGGGTCGAGGAGTTCGTCGGCATCGTGCGCGGGCGCACAGCGCACAGCTCGCGCACGAGCCCCACCCCGAGCTCGAAGCCGGAGAAACGCGCCGCCGCGAAAGCCGCCGCAAAGGGGCGTGACCGCAAGCCGGCCCGTGGCGGGGGCGGCTCAGCCTCGAGCAACCGGGCACGGCGCGGCAAACGCTGAATCGCGGTGCGGGCGCCGCGGCCAGGGCCGGGAATGCTCGAAGACGTCGAGGGGCGCGGGACTCAGCGGTCAGGAACACCTGCCGAGCACCCGTGGAAATCCGGTACGTGCGCGGCGAGCTCCCCCTATCAGCTCCGCTCCCAGAACGCGAGGTTCGCGGCGGCGATGGAGCGCGTCCACCACGGCGACCGCGACGAGCGCCCCCGAGACCACGACCCGATCGACGCTGCGGCCAGCAGTGCGGGTGCGACGACCGCTCCGTCACCACGTTCCTCAGTTCGCATCACGATTCTCAGTGCGCATCACGATTCTCAGTGCGCATCACGGTTCCTCAGTGCGCAGCACGTCGGGCCTCCCGGTGTTCGAGGTGCCGCTGAGCCTTGGCGATGAGGATGTCGAGTTGCGCGGCTAAGCCGTCGATGTCGACACCGGCCTCGAGCCCATCCGGCTCGTTCTCGAGCGCCGCCCAGGCCGCCCCGAGCAGGCGTTCGCCCTCGGGGCTCAGCGCGACGGTGTTGGCGCGGGGGTCCTCCGCGCTCTGACACACCGCGACGAGACCGCGGCGCCCGAGCTCGCGCACCCGTGCCGTGATCGATGCACGCGACACGTCGAGGGAGTCGGCGATGTCAGTCTGCTTGGCCCGACCGCCGTCGGCGAGCGCGAGCAACACGAGGAACAGGGAGTAGCTCAACCCGAACTCCCTCTGTAGCAGCCGATCGGCGACGCGGTCGAGAAGGTGTGTCGCGCGGCGAAGCGTGAACGATGGCAAGTCCCTGAGGTCCATATTGTTAATGAGTTTACAATATTTCGATCATGACGTCGAGGCCACGCACCGCATCCGCCCGTCGTCTACTGTGGAGTCACCACGGCGAACGACAGAGGTGGAAACAGCGTGACGACGGCCCGGCCCTTCCTCTTTCTCTCGGTCCGCCCGGAACACGACGCGGTGCAACCCGAGTATGCGGCCATGCTCTCGGCGACGGGCCTCGGCCCCGCGCGACTCCTGCACCACCGTCTCGACCTCGAGCCGCTACCACCCCTGCCTCTCACACGGTTCGCGGGCGCGATCGTCGGAGGCAGTCCCTACAACGTGAGCCAGGATGCCGCACGCAAGTCTCCGACGCAGCTTCGCGTCGAAGCCGACCTCGCACGCCTGGCGGTCTGGGGCATCGCCGAGGACTTTCCCCTGCTCTTCACCTGCTACGGCATCGGAGTGCTGACTCAGCGGCTCGGCGGCTCGGTCGACACTCGATTCGGCGAGGAAGCCGGTCCCGTCACGGTCTCCCTCACGGATGCCGGTCGCGCCGACCCCCTGCTCGGATCGCTCCACCCCGAGTTCACCGCCCTCGTCGGACACAAGGAGTCGACGAGCGAGCTGCCCGAGGCGGCCGTGCTGCTCGCGACCTCAGACGAGTGCCCCGTGCAGGTGTACCGGGTGGGCAGCAACGTCTATGCGACCCAGTTCCACCCGGAGGTGTTACCCGAGGACTTCATCGCGCGGGCCTACGTCTACCAGCACCACGGCTACTTCCCCGCGGACGAACTCGCACAGGTCGCGATGCGGCTCGCGGCATCCGTCGTCACGGAACCGCGTCGGCTGATGGCTCGCTTCGTGGAACACTACGGAGGCTAGACTGGGCATCCTTCTCGACGGGACCGCGGTCGGGAGTTTCGCCGATCCTCGTTAGGCGGGGAGCTACGGTCTCGCAAAGGGATCGTTTAGTGCGGAAGCGACCGCAAAGTGTCAGGCGCGGGGAATGAGAGCGTGTAGAACAGCTGCGGTGCGCCCACGGCACCCCAGTCGTCCTTCTTCACCCGTATCTCTTGAGCGGATGTTTCGGTCAGGCGGACGCGCAGCCAGTCGCCGCTGTCCAGCTGTAGCTCATACGGGTCAGCGAGATACCCGATGCCGAGATTCTCGAGCGTCTCTTCCGCCTCAAGCCAATCGACGACGCCCGTCCTCTCCCGTCCGAGAAGGTCAAGCGCGACGAAGCCGATTCCGACAGGCTTCATCCAGCCGAGACGTTCACCGCCCATGCCGCGTCGATGTTCGATCCAGTTCTCGGGCATGCCCGAGAGTCTATGTGCAGTCCGGCGACGCAGACGAGCCACCGGCAGACACCGAAGAGCCCCGGTCGGTGGACCAGCGGGGCTCTCCAGGCTCGACCCCTAGCGGCGGGCGCGTTGGGCGTCGCGATCGGAGACGACGTAGATCGCTCCGGTCGACACGTCCTCTTCGAGCGCTTCGAGGGTTCGTCCGCGCGTTTCCGGCACCTGGGTGATGACGAAGATCAGCGCCAGGACGCCGACCGCGGCGAAGAGGAAGAAGGTACCGGTGATCCCCACCCCCGTGACGAGCGACGGGAAGTAGAGCGAGAGGAATCCGTTCGTGATCCAGAGCATGAGGATTGCGATGCCGGTACCGAGTCCGCGCATGTGCAACGGGAAGACCTCGGAGAGGTACACCCATACGGCGATGTTGAGGAAGGTCTGCATCGAGCCGACGAACAACACGACCAGGGCCAGGATCACATAGGGACGGAGGGGGTTGCCCACCTCGATCGTCATCGAGGCGACGCCGATGAGCAGGTGGGAGATGGTCGTGAGGCTGAAGCCGATGATGAAGGTCTTGCGCCGGTCGAGCCGGTCCATGAGCATGAGCCCGATGACGCCGCCGATCACGGCGATGATCCCGGGCGCGATGTTGGCGATGAGTGCGGCGCTTTCATCGAACCCGGATTCGACGAGCACCGTCTGGCCGTAGTACATGATCGAGTTGATGCCGGTGAGCTGCTGGGCGATGCCGAGCCCGATTCCGACCAGCAGGATGCGGATCAGCCACCTGTTGGTGAGGATCGCGCGCAACCCGACCTGGCGTTCCTCCCGTTCCTCCTTCGCGATGTGCTCCACGTCGCCGAGCTCTGCGAGCGCACGGTCCTCGGAGCGGACGGTCTTCAGCACGGCAAGCGCCTCGTCGTAGCGCCCCTTCTCGACAAGCCACCTGGGTGACTCGGGCATCCGGAGCATACCGACGAACAGTGCGACCGCTGGCAGCGCGCAGATGGCGAACATGACGCGCCAGACGCCGTGATACTCGCTGAACACGTTGCCGATGATCGCATTGACGATGAAGGCAGAGAGCTGGCCGATGACGATGGCAAGCTCATTGCGGCCGGCGATCGAGCCGCGGATCTCGTATGGCGCGAGTTCAGAAAGGAACACCGGAACGACCGTTGACGCGCCACCGACGGCGAGACCGAGGAGGATGCGGCCGACGACGAGCACCTCGAAGCCGGGCGATAACACGACGACCATGGTGCCGGCGAAGAAGAGGATGGCGAGCAGAAGGATCGTCTTGCGCCGCCCCCAGCCATCGGAGAGCCGCCCGCAGAAGATCGCGCCCACCGCGGCGGCGAACACCAGCGAGCTGGTGACCACGCCTTCCGTGAGCGGCGTCAGTCCGAGCTCGCCCGTCATCGGGCGCAGTGCGCCGTTGATGACCCCGGTGTCGTAGCCGAAGAGCAGCCCGCCGAAACAGGCGACGACCGAGATGAGGCCGAGCCGCTTGCGGTACGGACCTACGGCAAGAGGCGGGAGGGTACTTGCAGCCTCCGAGTGTGTACTGGCCATGAAGACTCCTTCGTCCGAGGATGCTCACATTGCACCCAATGTCCTGACATTGTGTCACAACAGCTTTGTCAGGTCAAACATACATTTGCGTTTTTCGACGACCATCAGGCCCACAGAGACTGCGGCACATCGAGCAGAAATGCGCTGACTTCGCAGGCTCCGCCGGCAAGGTCTCGTCATGGAAGCCACGCGCCGCACCGAAATCGAGGAAAACCTGCCAGGAGCTCCAGCTCCTCGGCCACTCCGAGGCCCTCGGCGCGACCGGTCGCGAGAATGGCCGCCTCCACCCCGGCTTGACGCGTCGCCTGCGAAGGAAGGCTACCCAGCCGGCTCGAGGCGAACGAGGATCGCCTTCGAGACCGGCGTGTTGCTGCGGTCGGCGGCGCTGGCGAGCGGTATCAGCACATTCGCCTCGGGGTAGTAGGCCGCAGCGCATCCCCTCGCCGTCGGGTACGCCACGACACGATAGTTGCGCAGCACCCGGTCTGGTTCGTTCTTCCATTCGCTGAAGATGTCGACACGCTGGCCGTCGCGCAGACCGAGTTCCGCTATATCGTCTGGGTTGACGAATATGACGTCTCGGCCGTTCTTGATGCCTCGGTAGCGGTCGTTGAGGCTGTAGATCGTCGTGTTGAACTGGTCGTGCGCTCGCATGGTCTGCAGAATCAGCCGGCCCTCAGGGCGCTCGATCGACTCGAGGTGGTTGACGGTGATCATGGCCTTACCGGTCGCGGTGTCGAAGGTACGGGAGTCGCGGGGGCCATTGGGCAGCACGAAGCCGCCCTTGCGGCGCACATCCGTGTTGAAGTTCTCGAAGCCGGGCACGACATGGCTGATGTGCTCACGAATGATGTCGTAGTCGCGTTCGAAGCCGGCCCAGTCGATGTCGATCGTGTCGCGGAGGGTGGCGTGGGCGAGCCGGCTGACGATCGCGACCTCGGAGAGGATGCCTGGCGCGACCGGCGGGATGCGCCCGTGTGAGCCGTGCACCGCGCACACGCTGTCCTCGACCGAGACGAACTGCGGTCCGGTTTCTTGCAGATCGACCTCGGTGCGACCGAGAGTCGGCAGGATCAGTGCGGCTTCGCCGGTCACGACGTGCGAGCGGTTCAGCTTGGTCGAGACCTGGACCGTCAGCTCGGTTCCGCGCACCGCGGCCTCTGCGGCAGCCGTGTCGGAGATCGCCCCGACGAAGTTGCCGCCCAGGGCGATGAAGACGGAGATCTCTCCGCGCTGCATCGCCGTGATGGTCTGCAGGGCATCCGTGCCGTGCTTCCTGGGAGGGTTGAAGCCGAATTCGTGTTCGATCGCGTCGAGAAAGGTGTCGCTCATCTGTTCCCAGATGCCCATGGTTCGGTCGCCCTGCACATTGCTATGGCCGCGGATGGGCGATGCCCCTGCCCCCGGTCTTCCGATGTTTCCGCGCAGCAGCAGCAGGTTGATCAGCTCTCGCAGGGTCTCGACCGCCTTCTTCTGCTGGGTCAGGCCCATCGCCCAGGTGATGATCGTGCGATCGGCGCGGATGTACCGGTCGGCGAGCTCGTCGATCTCCTCCGACGCGAGGCCGGTGGCCGCGAGCACGTCTGCTTCGTCGAGGTGCGCGAGGTGCGCCTTCAGCTCATCCAGCCCAAGCGTGTATTCGTCGAGGAATTGGTGATCGAGCACCGTTCCGGGCTTGGCGTCTTCCGCGTCGAGCACCCGCTTAGCGACGGCCTGCAGAAGCGCCATGTCACCGCCGGAGCGGATGTGCAGAAACTGGTCGGCGAGCGCGGTGCCGCGGCCGATCAGCCCGCGCACGGTCTGCGGGTTCTTGTAGCGGATCAGTCCCGGCTCGGGCAACGGGTTCACCGCGACTATCGTCGCCCCCGACCTCTTCGCGTCCTCCAGCGCTGTGAGCATACGCGGATGGTTGGTGCCCGGGTTCTGCCCCATGATGATGATGAGGTCGGTGTGCTCGAAGTCGTCATAGGCGATCGTCGACTTGCCGATGCCGATCGTCTCGACAAGAGCGGTTCCGGTCGACTCGTGACACATGTTCGAGCAGTCGGGCAGGTTGTTGGTGCCGAAAGCGCGCACGAACAGCTGGTAGATGAACGCGGTCTCATTGGCCGTCCGTCCGCTCGTGTAGAACGCCGCGCGATCAGGGGAGTCGAGTCCGTTCAGTTTGCCGGCAATCAGCTCGAATGCCTTCTCCCACGTCACCGGAGCGTAGTGGTCTTCGCCGGCGGGCTTGTACACCGGCTCGACCAGGCGCCCCTGCATTCCCAACCAGTACTCCGACTTGTCGAGAAGCTCGGTGACGGAGTTCTCGGCCCAGAAGCCGGTCGGCACGGTGACCGGCGTCGCCTCCCAGGTCACTGCTTTCGCTCCGTTCTCGCAGAACTCCAGCGCTTTGCGCTTGTCGGGGTCGGGCCACGCACAGCTCATGCAGTCGAAGCCGTCTTTCTGATTGATCGACGTGAGCAGTCTCGCGGTGCGTGCCGGACCGAGCTTGGTGAGCGCCGGTTCCATCGAATGGAAGATCCCTGGCAGCCCGACGGCCTCGTGCTTGATCGGGCCGACGGTGAGATCCGGGTAGCTCGACCCGTCGTTCAGAGGCTTCTTGGTCATAGGGTGGGTACCTTCCCAGCTTGTGCGGCGCCGCGCGCTTCATGGAGTTCAGGGTCAGTGGTCCCGGGTTCGACCGGTGCCCCAGCCGTGACGCGTTCGTCGAAGCTGTACACGACCATCGAGCTCCCCCGGAGGAAGCCGACCACGGTCATCCCGATCTCCGAGGCGAGCTCGACGGCCAGCGATGAGGGTGCCGAGACCGCAGCCAGAAGAGGGATGCCCGCCATCGACGCCTTCTGGGCCAGCTCGAAACTCGCGCGCCCCGACACCATCAGCACCGTGCCACGCAACGGCAGGAGGTCGTTCGTCACGGCCCAGCCGATCACCTTGTCGACCGCGTTGTGGCGCCCGACATCTTCGCGGAGCACCAGCATCTCGCCGGTCGCGCCGTCGAAGAGAGCGGCGGCATGCAAGCCGCCGGTCTTGTCGAACACGCTCTGACCGGACCGCAGCCGATCGGGAAAGCCAACGAGCGTCTCGGCCGAGATGCGCAGCCGGTCGTCGCGCACCGGGTACGCCGAGTGGGTCCGCACCGCCTCGATACTCGCCTTGCCGCACAGCCCACACGAACTCGTCGTATAGAAATTGCGCTCGAGGCTCGGGCTCGGTGCGGCCACTCCGGCCCCCAGCGTCACATCGACCACGTTGTAGGTGTTCTCGCCGTCGGTCGTCGCTCCGGCACAATACCGGGCCGCGCCGAAATGCTCGCTTCGCGAGATGACACCCTCGGACACCAGAAACCCGGCTGCGAGTTCGAAGTCGTGTCCCGGGGTCCGCATGGTGATAGCCAGGGCGCTCCCACCGACCCTGATCTCGAGCGGCTCTTCGGCCGCGAGCACGTCTTCACGATGCGACGGGGGCGAACCCACGGTGATTCGGGTGATGCGACGCCGCACCGTTATCCTGCCCATTGTTCATCTTTAGCACTCGGAGGCCGGCGACACAATCACGGCTGCCGGCCGCGATGCCCTGTGCGGACCGAGTCGGAAGGAAGCCTCGCGGGACTTCCGGTGACGATGGATGCCGACCGAGCGCTCAGGCCGGTCAGGGAACTCAGGCCGGTCAGGGAACTCAGGCCGGTCAGGGAACTGTCGCCAGGAGGCTGGCACATTCCCGTGGATCACCTCGAGCTGCGTGCCTGTCTTCGACAGGGCGTGCGACGATCTCAAGGGTCGAGTCGATCGCGGCCCCTCTCGACTCCCATGTGATTCGCCAGTGCATCAGGACACGATGCGGCACCGCGAGTCCCGGCCCGACACGCTACCCGCTTACTACGTCCTGGCAGATTCGCTCTTAGCGAGCAGAGGCAGGTACACGGAGCCGCCCATTCGTGCGAACTCGGCCGACTTGTGCGCCATTCCCGCCTCGATCGCTTCTGCGCTCGACAGACCGTGTTCCTCCGCATAGGCTCGCACATCCGCCGAGATCCGCATGGAACAGAACTTCGGTCCGCACATCGAACAGAAGTGCGCCGTCTTCGCGGGCTCTGCCGGCAGGGTCTCATCGTGAAAACTACGCGCCGTGTCCGGATCGAGGGAAAGAGCGAACTGATCGTTCCAGCGGAACTCGAACCGTGCCCGGCTGAGCGCATCGTCACGTTCCTGCGCTCGCGAATGCCCTTTGGCCAGGTCCGCGGCGTGGGCGGCGATCTTGTACGTGATCACACCGGTCTTGACGTCGTCGCGGTTGGGCAGCCCGAGGTGCTCCTTCGGCGTCACGTAGCAGAGCATGGCCGTGCCGGCCTGGGCGATCATCGCCGCGCCGATCGCCGAGGTGATGTGATCATAGGCGGGCGCGATGTCGGTGGCGAGCGGGCCCAGCGTATAGAACGGGGCCTCTTCGCACAGTTCCTCCTCCAGGCGCACGTTCTCGACGATCTTGTGCATCGGCACATGGCCGGGACCTTCGATCATCACCTGCACGCCATGCGACTTGGCGATCTTCGTCAGCTCCCCGAGGGTTCGCAACTCAGCGAATTGCGCCTCGTCGTTCGCATCCGCAATGGACCCTGGGCGCAGTCCGTCGCCCAGCGAGAACGTGACGTCGTACGTGCGGAAGATCTCGCACAATTCCACGAAATGCGTGTAAAGAAAGCTCTCCGTATGGTGCGCGAGGCACCAGGCGGCCATGATCGAGCCGCCCCGCGAGACGATCCCGGTGACCCGCTTCGCGGTGAGCGGAACATAGCGCAGCAGGACGCCGGCGTGCACCGTCATATAGTCGACGCCCTGCTCACACTGTTCGATGACGGTGTCCCGGTAGATCTCCCACGTCAACGCGGTCGGGTCGCCTTTGACCTTCTCCAGCGCCTGGTAGATCGGAACGGTTCCGACCGGGATGGGCGAGTTCCGCAGGATCCATTCGCGGGTGGTGTGGATGTCCTTCCCCGTCGACAGGTCCATGAGCGTGTCCGCGCCCCACCTCGCAGCCCACACCATCTTCTCCACCTCCTCCGATATAGAGGAGGTGACAGCCGAATTGCCGATGTTCGCGTTGATCTTCACGGCGAACGCCTTGCCGATGATCATCGGCTCGCTCTCAGGATGCTTGTGGTTGGCCGGGATGACGGCTCGCCCTCTGGCGACCTCATCGCGCACAAGCTCTTCACCGACACCTTCACGAGCGGCGATGTACGCCATCTCCGGGGTGACGATCCCAGCGCGTGCCCACACCAGCTGGGTCGCCGCCCCATCGATCGGTTCCGGGTGCTCCCACGCCGTCCTCATCGGCGCCAGACCCGACTCGACGTCGATCTCCGCGGTGTCGTCTGTGTAGGGACCCGAGGTGTCGTACAGGTCGAAATGCTCACCGTTGGACAGGCTCACTCGTCGCACCGGGATGGACATCCCAGGCCGACCCGGCACCGGTTCGTACCGTTTGCCGCTGCCGAACACGGGTCCGGTCGTGACGGCTGACTGGTTCTGCGCGTCGCTGAATGGCATCGTTCTCCTCTTCCTACGCCGGCATTACCCGGACAGGTTCTACGGTCGACGACCCTTCAGTCGTCCTCTCAGTTCGCTGGTACGAACTCCCGCGGTTACGTGACTTCCGGCAGTCTACCCCGTGACGCGCGCAGCGATGGGTGGAAGCATCGCGCGAAGCGTTTGAGCAGCGGCTCGGGGGTCGGAGGCTTCGGTGATGGCGCGCACGACGACGATTCGCGTGGCGCCCGCATCGATCACCTGCGGCATTGTTTCGAGGTCGACGCCCCCGATGGCGAACCAGGGACGGGCGTCGCCCGTCTCGCGTGACCTCCGCGCAGCGTAGCGGACCAGCTCGAGTCCCACAGCCGCTCGCCCAGGCTTCGTGGGGGTCGCCCACACCGGGCCGACGCAGAAGTAGCCGAGGTCGGCGGATCTGAGCGCCGCATCCACGTGATCTGTCGAGTGGGTGGAGAGCCCCACCTGGACGGCGGGGCTCAGAAGGGACCGCGCACCGTCGATCGGAAGGTCTTGCTGGCCGAGATGGAGCACGGGCGCGCCGGAAACGGCCGCGATGTCGGCGCGGTCGTTCACCGCCCAGAGCTTTCCATGGCGGGCGGCGACCCCCGCGAGCACCGCGAGGTGCCGCAGTTCTTCGGCTGCTCCGAGGGATCTGTCACGCAATTGGACGATGTCGACGCCTCCGGCATATGCCGCGTCGACGAAGTCGGCGAAGTCGTTCTGGCGGCTGCGGGCGTCGGTGCAGAGATAGAGCTGGGCAAAGGCGATAGGCACGTCATCACCCTAAGCTGCACGACTAGACTCGATGCCATTACTGCGGGAGCCCCACCCTTCACTGGGGCTGAGAGGGCGTTCGGCGCCGACCGCTTGACCTGATCCGGTTCGTACCGGCGTAGGGAAGGAACAGGATGCACGCTGCATCGCACCCGAACGGCGAACCCCGCGCCGACGTCGCCGTAGTCGGCGGCGGAATCGTCGGGCTCATGATCGCCTGGGAGCTCGTGCGGTCCGACCGCACCGTTCGTGTGATCGACCCGGACCCCGCCGGCGGAGCGAGCTACGCGGCCGCCGGAATGCTCGCAGCCGTGAGCGAGCTCCACTACCAAGAAGACGCGTTGCTCGCACTGATGCTGGAGTCCGCCCAGCTCTGGCCGGGCCTTCTGGACTCATTGCCCGAGGGCACCCGGGACACCGGGTATCGAACGGCGCAGACCCTCGTGCTCGGACTGGACGCAGCCGACAAGCGGGCACTCACGGATCTGCGAGCGGCGCAGGCGCGGCACGGCCTCGAGGTCGAGCCGTTGTCGGTGCGCGAGGCGCGACGGATCGAGCCCATGCTCTCGCCGAGCCTCTCCTGTGCTTTTCACGTCGCGGCCGATCATCAGGTCGATCCGCGTCGTGTGTGCAGGCAACTCATCGCCGCGATCGGGTCACGGGGCGGCTCACTCGTGCGAGCATCGGCGGTCGCGTTGCTGCGGGCGGAGCCGGGCGAGAACGCTCGCGTGACCGGAGTCGCACTCGACGACGGGAGCGGGGTTCTCGCAGGCGAGGTGATCGTCGCCAACGGGCTCGGCGCATCCGGCCTCGGCGGTCTGCTCGCGCCTCTCGAATCGGCGCTTCGCCCTGTGCACGGGGACATCCTCCGGCTGCGCGTCCCTGACCGCCTGCGCCCACTGCTCACGGCGACCGTGCGCGGGGTCGTGCGCGGTCACCCTGTGTACCTTGTCCCAAGGGATGACGGCACGCTCGTGGTCGGCGCGACCTCACGCGAAGACGGCCTTTCCGGCGTTGCCGCAGGCGGCGTGTACCAGTTGCTGCGGGATGCGCAGGCCCTGGCTCCTGCGGTGGCAGAGCTAGAACTCGTGGAGGTCACCGCGCGGGCGCGACCGGGAACCCGGGACAACGCACCCCTGCTCGGACGCATGCGCGACACCGACGGCGAGTCCATCGCCGGGCTTGTCGTCGCGACCGGCTTCTATCGCCACGGCGTATTGCTGAGCCCGGTCGCCGCCGACCTCTGCCGACGAGTCGTCGACGGCGAGAGTCCTTCGAGCCTCGATGCATTCCACCCCGACCGCTTCTCGCAAGCGAAGAGCAAGGAGCCCGTATGATCACCATCCGCCTCAATGGAAGCCCGCGCACGCTGGCACCGGGATCGACGCTGTCCGCACTCGTCGCCGAAGTCACCGGTCGCAAGGTCAGGGCCGACGGGCACTCCGCCGACGGCGGACGCCTCGGCATCGCGGTTGCACGCAACTCTGCTGTGGTGTCACGCACCACCTGGGCGACGACCGGACTTCAGGACGGCGACGACATCGAAATCGTCGGCGCAGTACAAGGAGGCTGACATGCAGGACACCACTGACGACCCGCTCATCATCGACGGCGTGACCCTCGGCTCCCGCCTGATCATGGGCACGGGAGGCGCACCAGGTCTCGACGGGCTCGCTGACGCCCTCATCGCCTCTGGCACCGAGCTGACCACCGTCGCCCTGCGCCGGTATGACCCGACCACCGCCGGATCATTGTTCGAGATCGTCGAAGGCTTGGGAATCCGGGTACTGCCGAATACGGCCGGCTGCTTCACGGCACGGGATGCGGTGCTCACCGCAGAGCTCGCGCGTGAGGCGCTCGAGACGAACTGGGTCAAACTCGAAGTCATCGCCGACGAAGAGACGCTGCTGCCCGATCCGATTGAGCTCGTCGAAGCCACTGAAATGTTGACTGCCCGCGGATTCTCGGTGTTCGCATACACGAACGACGACCCGGTCGTCGCGCGACGCCTGGAACAGGTGGGCGCTGTCGCCGTCATGCCGCTCGGCGCGCCGATCGGAACCGGCCTCGGCATCCTGAACCCCCACAACATCGAGCTGATCGTCTCGCGCGCCGGTGTGCCCGTCGTCCTCGATGCGGGTATTGGCACTGCGTCGGACGCGGCGCTGGCGATGGAACTGGGATGCGACGCCGTGCTGCTGGCGACGGCGGTGACACGGGCGCAGGATCCCGTCCGAATGGCACGCGCCTTCAGCCACGCGGTGAAGGCCGGGCGCCTTGCATCGCAGGCGGGGCGCATCCCGCGCCGTGAGCTTGCGCTGGCCTCGTCGAGCATGGAGGGGCGGCCGGACCTGTGAATTCACTGCCGCCACTCGGAGAGCCAGGGCCTGACCTCGATCCGGCGCAGGTGGAACGGTCTTCGCGCAACCTGATGCTGCCAGGGTTCGGCGTGCTCGGGCAACGCCGCCTGGCGAACGCGCGCGTGCTCGTGGTCGGCGCTGGTGGCCTCGGCTCGCCGGCGCTGCTCTACCTGGCCGCCGCCGGGGTCGGCACGATCGGCGTCGTCGACGACGACGTGGTCGAGGTGAGCAATCTGCAACGGCAGGTCATCCACGGCACCGGCGACCTGGGTCGGCTGAAGGTGGATTCGGCGCGGTCCGCTATCGCCGAGGTGAATCCCCTCGTCGATGTCGAGACCCATGCGTTTCGGCTGGATGCGGCCAACGCCCTCGAACTCGTGTCCGGCTACGACCTCGTCGTCGACGGCTCCGACAATTTCGCGACCCGGTATCTGGTCAGTGACACGGCGGCCTTCGCGAGCGTCCCGGATGTCTGGGGTGCGGTGCTGCGCTTCGCCGGCCAGGTCAGCGTGTTCTGGGCACCGCACGGTCCGAGCTACCGCGACCTCTTCCCCGAGCCACCCGAGCCCGGGTCTGTGCCGAGCTGTGGCACGGCCGGGGTTCTGGGGGCCGTGTGTGGTGTGATCGGAGCAGTGATGGCGAGCGAGGCGGTCAAGCTGATCACGGGCATCGGGTCCCCGCTCCTCGGACGGCTGCAGCTGTTCGACGCGCTCACCGCGAGCTGGCGCGAGATCGAGTTCGAGAGAGACCCCGACGCCTCCCCCGTGACGATGCTCGCCGACTACGATGCGTTCTGCGGAACGACGTCGGGCGCGGATGACCGGGATGCGATCACGGTCGAGCAGTTGCGCGCCCTGCTCGACGAACGGGCAGCCGGACGGGCGGATTTCGACCTGATCGACGTCCGTGAGGCCGGCGAACGAGAGATCGTGAGCATTCCGGGTTCCCGCTCCGTGCCACTCGCAGATCTGGTCGCCGGAGCAGCGCTGGCCGACCTGCCCCGGGATCGCGAGCTCTACGTATACTGCAAAGCGGGTCTGCGCTCGGCGCAGGCCGTTGACGCCCTCGCCCGAGCCGGGTTCACGCACGCCACGCAGGTCACGGGAGGCATCCTCGAATGGGTCCGGATCGTCGCGCCCGGTCGCGCCTATTGACGACGACCCCCGCCGACGGCGGCCCGGCCAGGTAGCACGAGACGCCCTGACCGACAGCGGTGTCTGCGACTCCTGGCGGCGAGTCACGTAGGCGACCTTCACAACTGGAATGTCACGATCAAGGGCGTCGCTGTCGTCAAGGACCGAACGTAGGCGAACCACGCCGCAGAAGATACCGTGCGACCGAACGATGGCGAGACGGACGCGAGGATAACGGGTTCAATGCGGCTCATCCCTCAAAGATCGAGGAGAAGTGTCAGAGCCAAACGACCCAAAAGTGTCAGAGATCTATTGATACAGAACTGTCGGAGATGTCCTGACACGTAACACTTGTCGGATCAGAAGTGACAATAGCGAACCACCTTATTTAACTTAGACTACTAAATGAAAATAAGGCGCACCGGCAAATCGCTGAGGAGGGCGGGTAAAGCCATGTCCAATGGTAAATCGAACGCACCGGACTCGCTCCGCTGGCCGCCACTCACGACCGAGCAACATCCGTGGCTCTCCCGCTTCAACAGCGATGACCTCACACGGGCGCAACGCGATCGCATCCACCGGCCGTACTCATCTGCCATGGTCCCGGCGATCGCACATCTCTCAATCGATATCCCCGGCGACCTCGCCACCGATATCGACGAGGCGACTCAGCTTCTCACTCGATTCGATGCAGAAGTTGGACCAGGAGGACTTCCTTTCGCGTCGATCCTACTTCGCACGGAGTCAGCATCGTCTTCCGAGATCGAGAACCTGACCAGCGGCGCGCGAGCAATCGCCGAGGCGGAGCTGGGTGACCGCGACACCGGCAACGCCGCACAGATCGTGCGCAATGTCCGCGCGATGGAGGCCGCGCTAGCTGTACCCGGCCATCAGGTTGCCGGACACGCCGGATTCCGTGGTTGTGAACGGCACGGCGCGTGGCCCCAACGCGGATGACGGGGCGGTTCGCGTCGTCGATCGAACCTTCGAGAGCATGCCGATTCAGGCGACTGCGGCGAAGACGCGGCAATCGACAGGAGTCACGACTGAGCCGTATGTCCCGATTCCTCTCCCGCCCGGAGTCGAGTTGGCAGTGGGAGAGGCGGTGCAGGTGAATTACAGCGACGGCGTGGTGACGCAACAGGCCATCACACTTTCGTGCACGTCAACTTCTTCAGTCGAGACCCCCTACGTCTCCTCAGGGTACGCTCGGTCGCGGCATTCCCACGGGATCAGCTCGGGGTGTGCCCAAACGGCATCCGTCAACGGCATCCTTTCGTCGTTTGCGTGGCCCTGGTGGTACCAGCGATCCTTCGTGACGGTGTCGGTCACCCCGGGCGCTACGGTGTCCTGGTCAACTACCCGGGCATGTCAGAGCAGCGGATCTACGACCTGGCATTCGGAGAACGCAATCGGCTCGTCTATCGCGGCGCTGTCGCCTGACGTCAATCTAGCGTGCAATCCCGGTTGACGCCGAAACTGATGCGTGACAAGGAGGCATGATGGTCGTATCGGATTCCCCTGCTGAGTTGGGTCGTGCACGATTGAGCGGTTCCAAGATCGCCGTGTCGTTGGTACTCGGTGTCCTCACGGGCGTCGTTGTCTACTACGTCATCGCGGTGGTCGCGACGGCGCAAGTCCCTGGGAACTTCACGGTCAATCCTTTGACCCTGGCGTTGATCGCTCTCGTCGGCGCCCTCGTGGTCGCCATTGCGTGGCGCTGGCCCGTCGTCGGCCTGACGGCCGGCGTTGTCATCGTCCTCGTGGTGGCCGCCGTTGTGGCAGCGCGAATCGGATGGTCGGCGTCGGGTTCGGATTGGCTGAATCCGTTCAATGCGGTGGCCTTCGGCGCAGCGAGCGGCTACCCGGTGCTCGTCGGCGCCGTGATGGCCAGCGTGTCCGCGTTGAGACTGCGCTCCCGACCCGCGTAACACCGAGCCACGGATCCTCAACATGGCCCCCGGTCGCCTTGGGCGACCGGGGGCTACCCTCTTTTTCCCTACACATGCGAAAAGCCCCGGATCCCAGTGTTTACAAGGGATCTCGGGGCGTTTTCATGGCGGTACCGGTGGGATTTGAACCCACGGTGGACTTTCACCCACACAACTTTTCGAGAGTTGCACCTTCGGCCGCTCGGACACGGTACCGCGGACGAGTTTAGTTGAGCATGACCTTCTGCGCGAATCAGGGCGCGGATGATGGCACAAGCCCCGTCGTTGCGTACGGCACCCGTGCCGTACATGAGCCGCAACTCCGCGAAACGCGCAAACTCACGAGCAGAGACGGTCGCATCCGGCTCGCTCGACGCTACCAGCCGAGCTCAGGGCGGCGGCCGGGCGCAGCGCCGGTAGCGCGCGACGGAGCCACGAGCATGCGAACGATTCGAGTGCGAGAAATGGTGGCGCCCACCCCGGGCGGGCGCGATCACCGGAGTGACCGACATCCGGCGTGGTCTCGGATCTCACACGGCCGGTCACACCAGATATATGCAGCAAACGATCAGGGGGCGCTCGGATTCGAGGACTATCTTCATTTCGTGTCTGTTTCCCCCCACGAGACCGACCGCGCGGTCCTCCGCCCGATCCGGCCTCTTCAGCGCGTGCCCATCGCCCGATCCGGCACACCGCGCAACCCCCGAACCCGCGAACCAAGGTCGCAGGTGCTCGACCGCGGCATCCGTCGCCCTGTCGACGCCACCGTCCAGGCCGTCGTCGCCGGCTTCTCCCTCGCGCTCACGGCCATGCTCGGCGCTCTCGGCTGGCCTCGCTTCCGCGCACGCATGGCCGAGAACGCCGCGGTACTCAGCGAAACCTTGCCCGTGCACTCGAAGTGGTGGCGAGACCATGCCAAGAAACGCGGCGAGTTGCTCTACGTCGCCATCGGCGACAGCGCTGCGCAAGGCATTGGCGCCAGCCGCCCAGATGCCAGCTATGTCGGCGTGCTCGCCGCGCGCATGCGTTCAGTGACCGGCCGCAGTCTGCGTGTCGTGAATCTGAGCGTCTCCGGGGCGACGGTCGCGCTGGCCGTGCGCGACCAGCTCCCATGCTTCGTAGCCTTGCAGCCGGATGTCGTGACCGTGTCGATCGGTGCCAACGACGTCGCGCAGTGGAACGGCGCCCACTTCGCCGACGGCATCCGCGAGATCTTCTCGGCCTTGCCCTCCCATGCCCTCGTGGCAGACCTCCCATGCTTCCATCTGCCGCACAACGAGCGCACCGTGGCCCGCGCAAATCGCATCCTGCGCCGGATCGCCGCAGAGTTCGGGCTCACGGTCGTTCCACTGCACGAGACCACGAGGCGGCAGGGTCTCCTCGGTATCCTCACCCAGTTCGCACAGGACATGTTCCACCCGAACGATCACGGGTACCGGGTGTGGGCGGATGCCTTCATCCCCTCCCTCGCAGCCGCGCTCGCCAAGCGTTTTCCCAAGCCGTCGGACGCCGTTGCCGCCGTTGTCGGAAGCTCGGGCTAAGCTCGCCACATGGCCCGCCCCACCTCCACCTTCCGCTGCGCGGAGTGCGGTTGGACGAGCGTCCGCTGGGTCGGCCGCTGCGGCGAGTGCCAGCAGTGGGGAACGGTGCTCGACGTCGCCGACCAGGTCGGGATCGTGCGCTCGCTCAAACCCGTCATCGTGTCCGATGACCGCTCGGCACGACCGATCACGACGATCACGACGGATTCCGTTCAGCACTGGCCGAGCAGAATCGGCGAGTTCGACCGGGTTCTCGGCGGCGGAATCGTACCGGGTGCCGCCATCCTGTTGAGTGGCGAACCCGGGGTCGGCAAGTCGACCCTGCTACTGGAGGTCGCCGCTCGCGCCGCGTCAACCGGGCGGCGCGTGCTCTACGTGAGCGCCGAGGAGTCCGTGCACCAGGTGCGGCTGCGCGCCGAGCGCACGGGCGCCCTGGAGCCGACCCTCTTCCTCGCCTCCGAGACCGATCTCGCCACGATCCTCGGGCAGATCGACTCCGTCGAGCCGCAGCTCGTGATCGTCGACTCCGTGCAGACCGTCTCGAGCTCGCTCTCGGACGGCCTCGCCGGGCAGCCAGGACAGGTGCGAGAAGTGGCTTCGACCCTCATCCGGGTCGCCAAGGATCGCAACCTCCCTGTGCTGCTCGTCGGCCACGTCACGAAAGACGGCTCGATCGCCGGCCCGCGCCTGCTCGAGCATCTCGTCGACGTGGTCTGCCAGTTCGAGGGCGACCGCCAGACGGCCCTCCGTTTCGTGCGCGCTTTGAAGAACCGCTTCGGGCCCACCGACGAGGTGGGCTGCTTCGAGATGACCGGCGACGGCATCGCCGAGGTCACCGACCCGAGCGGGCTCTTCCTCAGCCGCGGTAGCGACCCGATCTCTGGCACGTGCGTGACCGTCGCCCTCGAGGGCAGGCGTGCCCTCCCTGTCGAGGTGCAGGCGCTCGTCGTGGCCAATCCGGCCCCTAATCCACGACGCGTCACGAACGGGGTCGACGCATCGCGCGTGGCCATGCTCATCGCCGTGCTCGAACGGCGAGCCCACATCCCGCTCGGCGGCATGGACGTCTACGTCTCAACGGTGGGCGGCGTGCGACTCGTCGAGCCGGCCGCTGACCTAGCCATCGCCCTGGCGATCGCCTCGGCCGCACGCGACAAACCCATCGCCCACAACGTCGTGGCCGTCGGCGAGATCAGCCTCGCCGGCGAGATCCGCTCGGTCAGCTCCGAGAAGCACCGCGGGGCCGAGGCGGCGCGCCTCGGCTTCCGCACACGTATCGACGCCCGCAGTGGCACCGTCCACACCGCCGTCGCGCAAGCATTCGCCTCGGTGCAAGACGTGCGCGAGCGCGAGCTCGACGCCGCGTTCTGAGACCCACAGGTCTGAGTCCGACAGGCCTGACAGCCCTGAGTCCGACAGGTGAGCCTTGCAGATCCTGAATCGGCCAGATCCCGAGTTCGACCAGTTCTGACCACGACGAGTAACGCTGGCGGATGCCGAGGCGGAACAAGCGAGCCGCTCCAAGCCCGAAACCATCGGTCGACAGGCTTCGGCGACCTCTTCCGGCATCCTCGAACGCTCAGGCGTCGAGTGCGCCAAGCAGCTCGGAGGGCGAGGCTTGCATGGGATACGGCCCGGCGATGTCGAGGAACACCATCGTGATGTCCTCGCCGTGCCGACGCAAAAAGGCGCGCAGCCAATCCGGACTGTACAGACCGACGGTCGGCGGCAGGTTCGCAGGCTTGTTCGCGGCATCGCTGAACAGCAGCAGCGCGACCTCGCTCGTGTTCGGATCACGATACATCCAGACCTCGCCTGAGTCGATCGACTTGTCGGGATCACCGGCTTTGAGCAGAGGCACAATCGTGTTGCCGTGCCTGAGCGCCAACGCGACCGCAGCGACGTCCTGTCGCTCCAGCGCCGTGGCAAGAGCCTCTGAACGGAAAACGAGGAGACGTTTCGAATCGGAGCGCGACCCCTTTCGTGCCTGTGTCATGAGTCCAGCGTAATCATCGGTCGAACCTAGAGAAAATGCGGGTTCCCGGTCTCGTCGAACCTTCGGCGCTTGCCCTGATGGATCATGCGACACGATGGCGTCGGATCCTTGCGTAGACGAGAGGCAGTCTCTTCCGATGTCAACAGTCTGACCGTCATTTGTGTGTTGATCGACGAACACGTCCAAGATGCGATGATGTGTTAGATCGATGCAATTTGCTAGCATTTTATTTGTGTGGCCCAGAATCATGTGGGTATTTTCCGTGCAGCGATCGATAAGACGATAAGAAGAAGGATGTAGCGCGGAATGTCGAGCGAGCCCGCGAGAGCAACCGTTGGCCTCACGCAGGGTTGGCTTCGCGTCCCACTGAAATGGCCGTGAGCGGAATCCGCCAGGCAGCTACGATCGCCCGTATCGAGGACGGCCAGAGGCTCGCCCAGGATGCCGGAGGCGATTGCGAACACTCATCTGCTCGAACACCGAGTCGAAGACTTGGCGGGATCGTCCGGGGCGGCAAACGTGCGCGACATGTCCCATGTTTCTCACAACCGCAGTCTCGACATTCGAGTCGGCGCTCACGCCGTGTTCACAAACGCTGGATGATCGCCGCAGCGCTTGACCGAATGCACCCCGACGGCCAGCCGGCGTGCCGCACCTGAACACGATACTCGACGGCGTGAACCCGGCAGCCTGTGACTAGCATGACGAGCTTCTGTCGACGAGTTCTGAACCTTTCGACAGCGTGCGACAGATCTGCTCCAGCGAACAGACGCCCATGTCCGTCCTCATCGAGGTGCGACCTCGGCGTTCGATGGCTGTGTATGGGCGACGGTGTTTGGCAGGGTCGTCTCGACGCTTTTGCTCTAAGACAGAGAGAGTGCTGAGCCACTAGCTGTGCTCGATCTTCGGACGTGATGAGATCAGCTGCGCCCTCCACTCTGCTGATCCCCGCATCGGACGGGATCACCGAACGGAGTTCAGATCCTGGAGGAGTCGAGGCGTCCGCCATTGGCCGACCATGAACGGCCACCGTTGGATCGGGTAGGCGAGGCGGACCACGAAGTAGTTCACGTATTCGACAACGCCAAAAAACCATACCGTCACAATGCCCACCGCTGCACCGACATGAACCGGCAACCACACGAGAACGCCGAGCAGGCCCGCCACCAGAAGAACAACGTCGAGGATCCGAAACGCACGGTACAGACCCACAAGGGGCGCCGGCATCGGCGCCCGTTCCACCCAGTTGCGCGCCAGCAGCCAATAGACGCCCATCTGCCCAAGGATCACGAGCAGCGGGACTAGTGCCGACGACAGCGCCGCAGAATCCTGTCTGCTCTCCAGCCGGGGCATCACAACGCTCGCGGCTACGACGGCAAAGACCGCCGCGGCGGCCAGCTCGCCCGCGCCAAGGCTCAGGTATTTGCGCCGCAACGTCTCTCGCCGCTCGTCCACCACGCAATCACCCTATCCACTCAGCGCGAATAGGGTGACATGCTCTAGCACAAGGACAATCCGCGGGAACCCTCTGTGGACTCTTCGCGGACCGGTCCCGCTGCTTCCCTATGGGCTAAGGGGACACGCTAATAGAGCTAATAGAGCAGGAACTGCTTCGGATCGGCCGACTCGATGCCGTCGACGCTCACCGCGAGGTAGTAGGAGGCACCCCCGGCGGGCACGACCGGTCTGTCGGTCGCGTCGCAGGTCTCAGGGGCCGAGCGCGTGCGATCCCACCCGATCGGAGTGCTCGAGCTGATCGCCTTGCCCGGCTCGAGCGACACCTGCGCATCGACGGGGTTCTGCTGGCAATCGGTCGAAAGCCAGTACACCTCGTCACCACTCTTGACCGTGAAAACCTGCTTCGAAGTCCCAGCATCGATCACACAGGCTTTCGACCCGGTGTTCGTGATCGTCAGCGAAAGCTTCGGCTGCTCACCCGGGTCGTAGTCGACCTGATCGGTGATCGCCTCGACACGTACCTTCTTCGGATCGCAGGCCGCACCCTCGACCTCGGTGTTCTCGGTCGGGATGGTCGAACCGTCTGGCGGGGTCGTGCCGCTGGGCGTCGATGTCGACACCCCACCGGTAGCACCGGGCTCCGGCGCACCCGAACTCGAACCCGGACGCACGACGATGAGGACGACGACGACGATCACAGCCAGCAGGCCAAGGCCCACCAGGAGCCTTCGGCGCCAGTAGACCTTGCTGGACTGGCGGCCGACGGGATGCTTGAGCGTCGACATGCCCCTAGGGTAACGACGGGGTAGGGCTATCGTGCCCAGGCGACACGGCGCGCCCGCGAGTCGCGGTTTCCGCTCAGGAAAGCTGTTTGAGCATCCGGGTGTTGCCAAGGGTGTTGGGCTTCACCCGGGCGAGGTCGAGGAACTCGGCGACGCCCTCGTCGGGCGAACGCACGAGCTCGGCGTAGACCTCGGCGTCGACGGTCTCGTCTCCCATCTCGTGAAAGCCGTTCCGTCCGAAGAAGCCCACCTCGAAGGTGAGGCAGAACAACCGGGTGAGGCCGAGATCGCGGGCATCCGACTCCAGGCGACTCAGCAGCGCATGACCGACACCACGGCCGAGCCACTCGGGTGCCACGGCGAGTGTGCGCACCTCGGCGAGGTCCTGCCACATGACGTGCAGCGCGCCGCAGCCGATGAGCTCGCCGTCGTCGCCCTCGGCGATCCGGAACTCCTGAACGGCCTCGTAGAACACGACCGCGTCTTTGCCGAGCAGGATGCGCTGCTGCACGAGAGGTTCGACGAGCGCCTGGATGCGCGGCACGTCGCCCGTGCGCGCCCGGCGCACGTCATAGCCGCCCGTGCCCGCGCCGTGCTCACGCCGGGTCTCACGCTGGTTCTGCTCAGCCACTCGGGTCGTATCCTCTCGCGTCGGTGTTGGGCAAGTCTACGGATGCCGCCACCGCGAGCTCGGTCGCGCAGCCACGCCGCGATGCAGAAAGAGGGGCGCCGATGCCGAAAACGGGACGCGCCAGAAGGCGCGACCCGTTCGCGGCGCCGACGACTAACCGGTGATTGCGATGTCCGGGGTCGCCGGGCCGGTTCCGAGGGCGGCGCTCGCATTGACGCTGGACGTCACCGGCAGATCACGCTTGGAGGTCGTGAACACGAACTCGCCGTTCAGGAAGTCGATGTGCACATGGTCGCCCGGGTTGAGGTCGCCGTGCAGAATCTTCTCCGAGAGCCGGTCCTCCACCTCGCGCTGCACCGCACGACGCAACGGCCTGGCTCCCAGAGCCGGGTCGAAGCCGACCTCGATGAGGTGCTCTTTGGCTGCGACGGCGAGTTCGACGGTCATGTCGCGGTCGAGCATCCGTGCGCTCAGGCGCTTGATGAACAGGTCGACGATTTGCAGGAGTTCCGGCTTCGACAACTGCGGGAACACGATGATCTCATCGACACGGTTGAGGAACTCGGGCTTGAAGTGCTTCTTGAGCTCCTCGTTCACCTTGCCGCGCATGCGGTCGTAGTCGGTGGCGGTGTCTCCCTCGACCTGGAAGCCCACGGGGCCGCCCGAGATGTCCTTCGTGCCGAGGTTGGTCGTCATGATGATGACTGTGTTCTTGAAGTCGACGACACGACCCTGACCATCCGTCAGACGCCCTTCCTCCAAGATCTGGAGGAGCGAGTTGAAGATGTCGGGGTGGGCCTTCTCGATCTCGTCGAACAGCACGACGCTGAAAGGCTTGCGACGAACCTTCTCGGTGAGCTGACCGCCCTCTTCGAAGCCGACGAACCCCGGAGGGGCTCCGAACAGCCGCGAGACCGTGTGCTTCTCTCCATATTCGCTCATGTCGAGCGAGATCATGGCGGCCTCGTCGTCGAAGAGGAACTCGGCGAGCGCCTTGGCGAGCTCGGTCTTTCCCACGCCGGTCGGGCCTGCGAAGATGAACGAGCCCGAGGGGCGCTTCGGGTCCTTGAGGCCGGCACGCGTGCGGCGGATGGTCTTGGCGAGGGCCGAGATGGCCTCCTCCTGGCCGATGACCCGTTCGTGCAGGGCCTTCTCCATGAAGACGAGCCGGCTCGACTCCTCCTCGGTGAGCTTGAACACGGGGATCCCGGTCGCCTGAGCCAGTACCTCGGCGATGAGACCTTCGTCGACGACGGCCGTGGTCTTGACGTCGCCGGACTTCCACTGCTTCTCGAGCCGCAGGCGCTCGCCGAGGAGGTTCTTCTCCTCGTCGCGCAGGCTCGCGGCCTTCTCGAAGTCCTGGTCTTCGATCGCGGTCTCCTTGGCGGCGCGCACCACGGCGATCTTCTCGTCGAACTCCCGCAGCTCTGGTGGGCTCGAAAGGATCGAGAGACGCAGACGCGCGCCGGCCTCGTCGATCAGGTCGATGGCCTTGTCAGGCAAGAAGCGGTCGCTGACGTAGCGGTCGGCGAGGTTCGCCGCTGCCACGATAGCGCCATCCGTGATCGAGACCTTGTGGTGCGCCTCGTAGCGGTCGCGAAGGCCCTTGAGGATGTTGATCGTGTGGGGCAGCGACGGCTCGGCCACCTGGATCGGCTGGAAGCGGCGCTCGAGGGCGGCATCCTTCTCGAAGTGCTTGCGGTACTCGTCGATGGTCGTCGCGCCGATGGTCTGCAGCTCGCCGCGGGCGAGAAGCGGCTTGAGGATGCTTGCGGCGTCGATCGCGCCCTCGGCCGCGCCCGCACCCACGAGGGTGTGGATCTCGTCGATGAAGACGATGATGTCGCCGCGCGTGCGGATCTCCTTGGTGACCTTCTTGAGGCGCTCCTCGAAGTCGCCGCGGTAGCGGCTTCCGGCGATGAGCGAACCGAGATCGAGCGAGTAGAGCTGCTTGTCCTTGAGCGTCTCGGGCACGTCGCCCTTGACGATGGCCTGGGCGAGCCCCTCGACGACAGCGGTCTTGCCGACACCGGGTTCGCCGATGAGCACGGGGTTGTTCTTGGAGCGGCGCGAGAGGATCTGCATGACCCGCTCGATCTCCTTCTCGCGTCCGATCACCGGGTCGAGCTTGCCGTCACGCGCCGCCTGCGTGAGGTTGCGGCCGAACTGATCGAGGATCTGCGAACCGCCCTGAGCCTGCACCTGCTCGTTCGCGCCGACCTGCACCTGCTCTTTGCCCTGGTAGCCGGAGAGTAGCTGGATGACCTGCTGGCGCACCCGGTTGAGGTCTGCGCCGAGCTTGACGAGCACCTGGGCTGCGACGCCCTCACCCTCCCGGATGAGGCCGAGCAGGATGTGCTCGGTTCCGATGTAGTTGTGACCGAGTTGCAGAGCCTCCCGCAGCGACAACTCGAGCACCTTCTTGGCGCGAGGCGTGAAGGGGATGTGCCCCGTCGGCTGCTGCTGGCCCTGGCCGATGATGTCCTGCACCTGCTCGCGCACGGCGTCGAGCGAGATGCCCAGTGACTCGAGGGCCTTGGCGGCGACGCCCTCGCCCTCGTGGATCAGACCGAGCAGGATGTGCTCGGTTCCGATGTAGTTGTGGTTGAGCATCTTGGCCTCTTCTTGAGCCAAGACGACGACGCGTCGGGCGCGGTCGGTAAATCTCTCGAACATCATCACTCCTCACGACGCCGCGCACGTCACGCTGCACCGATACAAAGAGAGTAACCAGCGCAGCGGCCCAATATGCCGCTGTTCGCCCATGGCGGAGGGCTGGTCGCGACCGCTGCGGACGTCGCATCCGCGCGCGAGGACGATGAGTATCGCCGTCACCACCAAGCACAGCGCGTCTCCTCGCCCGCGCGAGAGGAATCCAGGGGAGGCCATGGCCCGCTGAGGCGGCCGATCCCAATGAAAACGGCCTCCACTGCAAGCTATGCCTCCCGCCGGGATTCGGGAGGCATAGGATGCCGCCATGAGCAACCTCGAACGCGAGCCGGCGGAGCTGGTCTGCGAGTACATCGAGGCAGCGGCCGGTCCAGACGCCGTCGAGATCCTTCAGGCGCGCGAAGTGCCGCTCGGCGGGCCACGCGCAATGCCGGTTCACCGCACCTTGCCCCAGCGCAGGCGCACCACGATCGGCGCCTGGTGCTTCGTCGACCATTACGGCCCCGACGACGTGAGCACGACCGGGGGCATGGTGGTCCCGCCGCATCCGCACACCGGACTGCAGACCGCGAGCTGGCTCTTCGCAGGCGAGATCGAGCACCGCGACAGCGTTGGCAGCCGTGCGACGGTGCGGCCGGGCGAGCTCAACCTGATGACGGCCGGACGAGGCATCGCGCACTCGGAGGTGTCGACTCCCGGCACGACGACGCTGCACGGTGTGCAGCTCTGGATCGCCCTGCCGGGCAGGGTGCGCGACGCGACCGCATTCTTCGAGCGGCACGACGCTGCACGCGCCACCCTGGACGGAACCGAGGTGCGGGTGTTCATCGGCGAGCTCGCCGGCGCACGCAGCGCTGCCTCCGTCTTCAGTCCTCTGCTCGGCGCCCAGCTCGATCTGCCGCCGCACGCCGACGTCACCGTGCCGCTCGACCCCGGCTTCGAGCACGGCATCCTCGTGGATGCGGGGCCTGTACACCTCGACGGAACCGCGGCGACGCGCACCGAACTCGCCTACCTCAAGCCCGGTCGAGCCGTCGTTCGGCTGCGGGCGGGACAGGATGGCGGACGCATCGTGCTTCTGGGCGGCGAGCCGTTCGGCGAGCAACTCGTCATGTGGTGGAACTTCATCGGGCGCAGTCACGATGAGATCGTCGCGTTCCGCGGGCAGTGGCAGAGGGAGGTCATCGCCGGCGAGAGAGCGGATGGGCGCTTCGGTGCCGTCGACGGCTATCCCGGGCGAGCACTGCCCGCTCCTGAGTTGCCGACGGTGCGGCTCAAGCCACGCGGCTGATACGACTTGCCACCGGGTGCCACCGGGTACCACCGGGAAAGCTCGCTATGCCGCTGTTCGCCGCGAACGTGACGCCGCGGTCCGAAAGATTTGCGCTCCATGACGATAATCGATATGTTAACGATTATCGTTGTTATCGATCATCGTTATGGAGTTTGTCATGCCTGATACCAGCAGAATCAACGGGATCTCCCGAGGCGATCGCGCCTCGCTCGCTCTGACCATCGGCGGCGGGATCGTCGCCGGCGTCGTCACCATCGTCTTGCTCGCGCAGCGCATCCTCGAGATCGTGCCGAACCGGGACGTCCCCGTCCCGGCGCAGTTCATTCAGACCCCGGCAGAGCTGCCGATCGGGCCGGGGGGATCACTCGTAGCGGTGAGCGTCGACGAGGCCACGATCCGGGTGTCGGACATGCCGGGCATCACGGTGTTCGCGCTCGTCGCGTCCGCCATCGTGACCGCGGTGACCATCTGCGCGATCCTCGCCTGCGTCTGCCTCTTCTGCCGCAACCTCATCCGCGGCGAGGCCTTCAGCCGAGCCAACATCCGGCTCGTGATGATCGCCGCGATGACGATCATGATCGGCTGGGCCGTCGGCAACCTGTTCGCCTGGATAAGCCTGAACGGAGCGTTCGCCGCTCTCAGCGAACACGGCTACGACAACCCGATCTTCCTCAGCTTCACGCCGACGCCGCTGTTCGTCGCGATCGCGCTCGGCGCGATCGGGGTCGCCTTCCAGATCGGGGCGAAACTGCAGCGCGAGACCGAAGGACTCGTCTGATGGCGCCGGCCGAACAGGAGAACGACGAGATCCACTGCCGCCTCGACGAACTGCTCGCCGAACGGGGGATGACTCTCACGCGCCTCAGCGAACTCGTCGGCGTGAGCGTCGTGAACCTCAGCGTGCTGAAGAACGACAGGGCTCGCGCCATCCGCTTCTCCACGCTCCGCGCGATCTGCGACGCCCTCGGCTGCGAGGTCGGCGAGCTGCTCGTGATCAGCCGCGAAGCGCCTTCGACATGACGTCACGCCGGAGACCGGTGCCGCCCAACGTCGTCGTGATCGCTCCGGCTTCTCGAACACGATCGTGTGCGAGGCCCCACCGTGCGGGCTGCACGTCGGAGAGCTGCACGTCGGACAACGCTGCACCGGAGAACGGTGCGAACGTCGTCTGAAGCAGCCCCGACGGGTCGTCCGTGAGCGACCCCGGCCCGCGGCATGCAATCGGCCGAGGATCCGCCCAGGGCGTGACCGCGACCTCATCGCCACCCCCGAGCCGTCTGGCGGCCAGGCTCAGCGCTTTCCGTGGCGGAGCAGCCGGTCTGGCCCGCGCCGCGCGGCCGAGCGCACCCGCGTCAGACCCGGCAGTCCCGCCGGTCCCGCCGGTCCCGGCAGTCCCGCCGGTCGCGCCGGTCGCGCCGGTCGCGCCGGTCGCGCCGGTCGCGCCGGTCGCGCCGGTCGCGCCGGTCGCGCCGCGAGCCTAGACGCATCGAGGCCCGCGGAGCATGATCGGAACATGGCCACCACAGCACAGTCGCAGACCATCACGGTCGACGGGCGAGACGTCGTCATCACGCATCCGTTCAAGGTGCTCTACCCGGAGACCGGCACGACGAAGGCCGATGTCGTCGGCTACCTCACCCGGATCGCCCCCATCCTGCTGCCTCATCTGCATGATCGCGCCGTCACCCGCAAACGCTGGATCGATGGCACCGGAACGGCCGAGAACCCCCGCGAGTCCTTCTTCCAGCGCAACCTCGACGACACGACGCCAGAATGGATCGTGCGCCGCACCGTGCAGCACAAAGAGCGCACCGTCGACTATGCGATCGCGAACGACGCGTCGACGCTGCTCTGGTTCGCGCAGACCGCGAGCCTCGAGCTGCATGTTCCACAGTGGCGCTTCGGGCCGCGCGGCGCACACCGCAGTCCCGACCGGCTCGTGATCGACCTCGATCCTGGGCCGGGGACCGACCTCCCCGAGTGCGTGGAGGTCGCCTTGCTCGTTCGCGATCTCCTCCTGGAACGCGACCTCGAGGCGCTGCCCGTCACGAGCGGAGGAAAAGGCGTCCACCTCTACGCCCCGCTCAACGGCTCACTCGGCTCCGATCAGGCGACCGAGATCGCTTCGGACGTCGCCGACCAGCTCGTCTCCAGCCGTCCGGCACTCGCCGTCGCGAACATGCGAAAGGTCAACCGCGATGGCAAGGTGCTCGTCGATTGGAGCCAGAACCGCGCCGCGAAGACGACGGTATCGCCATACTCACTGCGCGGCCGGACTCGACCGACGGTCGCCGCGCCGCGCACCTGGGCGGAACTCGAGGCGCCGGGTCTCGGTCAGATGGAGTTTCCGGAGGTGCTCGCACGGGTCGAGAGGTCGGGCGACCTCCTCAAGCCGTTGCTCTCTCAGCCGATCCCGTCGTCAAAGGCCGATGCCCCGCAATAGCTCCACACGTGGTTCCTCGCACCGTCGATGTTCATGATGCCCGGCCAGGCCTCGAGCACGCCGCCGGCCGTCGAGATGTCCTGCGCGCCCACGAGCTGATAGAAATCGACGGTGAGGTTGAAGTCGGCCGAGATCTCGGCCGGAGCCCGTGAGCGCAACGGTTCGAAGCGGGCGCCGACCGAGGCCGCCCACCCGAACAGGTCACTCGTCGCAGCGAGCGCGGCACGCAATTCCTCGACAGCGGCAACGAAGTCGGGACAGAAGTTCTCGTCATCGGGTTCAGCTATAGGCCGAGGGGTCGGGGTGGGATCCGGTGGTGCATGGAAGGTGACGTACACGGTGCCATCGCCCTTGAGGGTGAGGACACCGCCGACGGTGCCCGCGATCTCGGCACGAATGCGCGCCACGATCGGATCGATCGTCGCAGCGAAGACCTGAGCGGCGGCCGACTGGAGCGGCCCGGGAATGCGTCCGAGGATGTCGCCCTTCACCCCGTCGACCGATCTCGCGGCGAGGTCGAGGAAGCCGCCGAGTTCCTTGCGCGGGATGCTCGCCGTCGCGAAGGCCGCGGCGGTGCGCTCCGGACCCTTCGCCGCCTCCGCGCTCTCGTGTCCCGTCGAGAAGTCGAGAGTGGCCGTGTGATCGGCGGAGACCTTGGTCGTCGTCGAATCGGGGATGATAAGCGGAACCGTGCTCGTCACCGTCCACGTGGTCTGACCGCCCGGTGCGATCAGCTCGGGCAGCGCAACACCGCTCGCCTGGGCGCAATCGCGCACGACCCCCGGCCAATCCCCGCCGAGGGAGTGGGCACTGGCGACGAACGACCCACGAACGTCCGGGCCGGGGTCGACGGCGAAGGACAGGTGATTCGATGGCTTCGGCGTGACGACGAGTCGCTCGTTCGTGAAGTAACTCATCACCTGCGACGCGACGCCGAGCGCCGCGATCGCGGTGCGCATGACGTTCAGGATCGGCTGGGTGATCACCGAGACGACCCCCTCGACGACACCCTGCGCCAGGTTTATCGCCGCGTTGAGGATGCCGCTGAGGATCTTGCCGAAGACGCCGAGCCCGTCCAAGGCATCGACAACCCCGGGGATGACGCGCAGCACGTCGAACAGTCCCTGGATCACCGAGGAGAGGAACCCTGTGGCCGCGCTGCACAGCCCGGCGGCTTCCGCAGGCCATACGGCACGGATGGCGGTGGCCGCGCCGGCCGCCGCAGGGGGCGCGGAGGCCGGCGAACCGCTCTCAGACTGTTCGGGGCCGAACTGTTCGGCCGCGAGAAGCATCATGTCAGCCACGAACAGTGCGACGGCGACGGTAGGGAACACGATCTCCCGCGCGTGCGTCCAGTCGATGTCGGCATCGAACAGGGCCTGCACCCGCTTCGCACCGGGCAACTCTGCCTGCGAGACATAGGCAGCGAGCACATAATCGATCGGCGGGTGGTCCGCCGGAACCGGTGCGACTGCTTCGAGGGCGGCACCTGTCACGCCAGCCCCGGCGTTCGCCTCGGCGACAATCCGCTCGGCCTGCACCTCGGTAAGGGTCAGAGCGGTCGGCTGAGAGGCCACTGCAGCTTCATCGGCGACAACGACAATCCCGCCGGCCTCGAGATCCGCCACGGAGAAATCGTCCAGCGCCGGATCCGCCGTGCCCGGTGCAAGCCAACTGCAACCGCTCAACGCGAGCGCCGAGATCGCCAGCACGGCGACAGACCGGAGAACACGCATGACTTGCCTGCAATTCAAGAGCACTCACGACACGGCAACGAAACGCGACAACTGTAGCGTCGGCGAGCGCCGCCTGTCGAGCAAACGGATGATGTCTACTGCAACGCGGAGGTGAGCCGCGCGAGCCCGTCGAGGATCGTGGACCGCAACGGCTGCTTCCTCCACTCCTCGAGGGTCAGTTCCTCGCTGACGGCTCGGTAGTCGTCTTCGATGACACGCATCTCACGAACGAAGGACTCTCCGCGCACGAGCAGCGAGACCTCCATGTTCAGTCCGAAGGAGCGCATGTCCATGTTGCTGGAGCCGATGACGGCCACATCGTCGTCGATCGTGAAGTGCTTCGCGTGCAGAATATACGGGGCCTTGTACATGTAGATGCGCACTCCGGCCTCGAGCAGCGCCTCGTAGTAGGACCGCTGCGCATGCCACACGAGCGCCTGGTCGCCGACCTCGGAGACGAAGAGGTCGACGGGCACCCCGCGCTGGACCGCGGTGGTGATCGCGTAGAGCATGGACTCGTCCGGCACGAAGTACGGACTCGTGATGACGATGCGCTTCTGCGCGTTGTAGAGCAGTGCCAGGAAAAGCCTCAGGTTGTTCTCGCCCTCGAAGCCTGGACCGCTCGGCACCACCTGGCATTCGAGCAGCTCGGGATCGTCGATCGATTCAATCGTGCGCGCCTCCTTCTCGAGGAGTTCGTCCGATTCGATGAACCAATCGGTGATGAAGATGAGATTGATCGCATCGACGATCGGACCCTCCACGCGCGCGACGAGCTCCTGCCATTTGAGTCCGCGCTTGACGTTCGACGCCTTGTTGTAGCTGCGGTCGATCACGTTTTGCGACCCCGTGAATGCGACGTTCCCGTCGACGACGAGGATCTTGCGGTGGTTGCGCAGGTCGAGGCGCTGGTTGTTCCCTTTGAGAGGTTGCACCGGGAGCATGAGATGCCATTGGGCGCCCATCGCGTCGAGTCTCGCGAGCGTCGCCTTGTAGTCGCGCGTGCGCCACGAGGCCCAGTGGTCGAGCAGCACGCGAACGGTCACGCCCCTCTTCACGGCCTGTTCGAGCGCGTCGAAGAAGCCCACCGTGGCCTGGTCCAGCGAGAGAATGTAGAACTCGACGTGGACGAACTTGCGGGCGTGCCCGACCGCGTCGGCCATCGCCGCGAGCGAGCCTTCGTAGTCGGCGATGAGGCTCGCGGTGTTGCCGTCGACCATGGGCATGGCGGTCAGGTTGCGGTTGAGCTGCACGATCGATCCGAACCAGTCCGGCCACTGCTCACTGCCGGGTTGTTCGAGCGGTATGTCGGAGTTCGAGCGGATGAAGGCATCCATCTGCTTCTGCTTGACGCGTCGTGTGCGCGGGAGCTTGGGGTTGCCGATGACTAGGAAGAGCAGGATCCCGATGATCGGGATGAAGAAGATGGCGAGCAACCAGGCCATGCCGGCCGTCGGACGCCGATTGCGCGGAATGACGACGATCGCGATGAAACGGACGATGATGTCGACGACGAGGATGACGACGACCGCCCAGAGGAAAAGATCGGAGAGCGTTATCGACATGACGCGATCAGGTCGCTGGTTTGTCGAGGCCGAGCCTCGCTCGCTCCTCCGCCTCGATCAGCGCGTAGGCCTTGCGCTCGTTGCGGTCGGCTCGGATGATCGATCGCATCACGAGCCAGAAGATCAGCCCGACCAGAACGGTCGGCGCGACCGACCACAGCGCATTCGCCCAGAAGTTATCCATGACCACTCAAGGATACGGTGCTTCGGCCCATGCCGTACCTTCTGGTTTCAGAGACCTCGCCCCCGCTCCTCCCCGCCCATCCCCGCGAGACTGCGTGAATCGTCGGATAGAGCCCCCTATCCGACGATTCACGCAGTCTCGCGGGGGAGGGGGGCGGGGCTACTTGACGAGGGGGAACAGGATGGTCTCGCGGATGCCGAGGCCGGTCAGCGCCATGAGCAAGCGATCGATGCCCATGCCCATGCCGCCGGTCGGTGGCATCCCGAACTCGAGCGCGCGCAGGAACTCCTCGTCGAGGCGCATCGCCTCGGGATCGCCCTTCACGGCCAGTTTCGCCTGCTCGACGAAGCGCTCGCGCTGGATGACCGGGTCGACGAGTTCGGAGTAGCCGGTGGCGAGCTCGAAGCCGCGGATGTAGAGGTCCCATTTTTCGACGACGCCCGCGATGGAGCGGTGACCGCGGACCAAGGGGCTCGTGTCGACAGGGAAGTCCATGACGAAGGTGGGGCGCTCGAGCCCGCCCTTCACGAAATGCTCCCAGAGCTCCTCGACGTACTTTCCGTGGATCGGGTGGTCGACCTCGATGCCCTCCCGGGTAGCGAGCTCCGCGAGTTCGGCGATCGGGGTCTCCGGGGTGAAGCCCGTTCCTGCGGCCGCGTTCAAGCTGTCGTACATCGAGAGGCGATCCCACTCGCCTCCAAGGTCGTACTCGGTGCCGTCGGCCCAGGTCACGACGTGGCCGCCGGATGTCGCGACCGCGGCATCCTGGATCAGCTTCTGGGTGAGGTCGGCGATCGAGTTGTAGTCGCCATATCCCTGGTAGGCCTCGAGCATCGCGAACTCGGGGCTATGCGTGGAGTCTGCGCCCTCGTTGCGGAAGTTGCGGTTGATCTCGTAGACGCGGTCGATGCCACCGACGACTGCGCGCTTGAGGTAGAGCTCCGGCGCGATGCGCAGGAACAGCTCCGTGTCGAAGGCGTTGGAGTGCGTCACGAACGGACGAGCGGATGCCCCTCCGTGCATGACCTGCAGCATGGGCGTCTCCACCTCAATGAAGTCGAGCCCGGTGAAGGTACGGCGCAGGCTCGCGACCGCCTGAGCGCGCTGCACGACGTTCTTGCGCGCCTGCTCACGGGCGATGAGATCGAGGTAGCGGTTGCGCACCCGGTTCTCCTCGCTGAGCTCGTTGTGCAGGTTCGGCATCGGCAGGATCGACTTCGACGCGATCCGCCACTCCCGCACCATGACGGAGAGCTCGCCACGACGGCTCGAGACGACCTCGCCGGAGACGAAGACATGATCGCCCAGGTCGACGAGATCCTTCCACTCGGCGAGGCTCTCCTCGCCGATCTCGGCGAGCGAGACCATGGCCTGGATGCGGCTGCCGTCACCGGACTGGAGGGTAGCGAAGCAGAGCTTGCCTGTGCTGCGCAAGTACATCACGCGGCCGGCGATACCGGCGACGACGCCCGTCGTGGCATCCGCCTCGAGATTGTCGAAGCGGGCACGCAGCGCGGGAATCGTGTCGGTGACGGGAACGCTCACGGGGTAGGCGCCACCACCGGGACCCGCGGCGGCGGCGACGAGCCGCTCCCGCTTGGACAGACGCACGGCCTTCTGCTCCGAGACCGCTTCCGCGGTCTCCTCGGCGGTGAGTTCCCACGTGGTCTGGTCGTCGGCCATGTCTTCTCCGTGAACTGGTTGGCGTGTCGCTTCAAGCGTAGTCGGCGCGGCGGATGCGCTTCGCCGGCGGCGGTGCCAACCGGGTCGACCGAGGTTTCGACAGGCTCAGCCGGCGGCACCCGCCCAGCCGGGGTGAGAGTGGTCGGGCGGCGGGCTCGGCAACTCCGGCCCGTGGTGACGTCAGCCGAGGACGATGGCCGCGTTGTCGATCAGCCGGGTGGGACCGACACGCGCGGCCACGAGCACCACCGCCAGACCGTGGAAGTCGTCGACGACGGGAAGGAACGTCGCGGGGTCGACCACTACGAGGTAGTCGAGAGCGATGGCGTCGTGGTCGCCGAACGCGGCCGTCGCCTCCGCCAGCGCCTCGCCGAGACCTTCGGATGCGGCCGCCTCTGCGGCCCGCAGCGACTCAGAGATGGTGAGCGCCATCGCACGCTGCCCCTCGTCGAGAAAGCGGTTGCGACTCGACAGGGCGAGGCCATCCTGCTCGCGCACGGTGGGGACCACCTCGATCTCGACGGGAACGTCGAGCTCGGCCACCATGCGGGCGACGAGGAACACCTGCTGGGCGTCCTTCTGCCCGAAGACGGCGATGTCCGGCCGGGTCACGTTGAAGAGCTTGCTCACGATCGTCAGCACGCCATCGAAGTGGCCGGGCCGCGAGGCGCCCTCGTACAGCGTTCCGATATGACCTGCGGTCACGAGGGTCTCGCTCCGGCCGCTCGGGTACATCTCTCGAGCGGTGGGCGCGAACACATAGTCGACGCCCGCGTCGGCGAGCGCCGCGACATCCGCCTCGAGAGTGCGCGGGTAACGGTCGAGATCCTCTCCTGGCCCGAACTGCAAAGGGTTCACGAAGATCGACACGATGACGGTGTCGGCCAGCTCCCGAGCGCGACGGACGAGCGCCAGATGGCCGGCGTGCAGCGCTCCCATGGTGGGGACGAGGGCGACACGGCGGGATGCCCGGCGCTCGGCCCCGATGGACTCACGCACCCGGCCGATCGTCGTGAGCACCTCAGGCACCGTCATTCCTCCTCCAGCTCCTCCAACTCGCTCACGAGCGCAGTCAGGTCGATGGTAGCGGGGCTGCTGCGAGCCAGTGCCCCCTCGACGGCGGAGCGCACAAGCGGTGCGAGCACACGACCGGGCGTTTCGACACCGATACCGGCGAGGATGCGCGTCGCCTGCTCCACGATCGCGGTCGAGAACGATGCCGCGGTGTCGATCGCCTCGGCGTAGGCGGGCCGGTTGGCCTCGTCGATGACGATCGGCTCGCCGCCCATCTCCACGACGAGCGCCTGCCCGATCGGCAGCACGGGGGTCGGGGCGGTCACTGCGAACCAGCTGCCGGCGAGCCGGGCCAGGTCGAGACTCGTGCCTGTGAAGGTCAGGGCAGGGTGCACGGCGAGGGGGATCGCGCCGGCCGCACGCGCGGGGGCGAGCACCTCAGTCCCGAAACGAGCGGAGGTGTGCAGCACGAGCTGCCCCGGTTGCCAGCTCGAGGTGGCGGCGAGACCGGCGACGAGCGATTCGAGCTCGCCATCGGGAACCGCGAGGATGACGAGCTCGCTGCGTTCGACGAGCACGGGAACATCGAGGATAGGGATGCCCGGCAGGATCGCCTCCGCCCGATCCCGGCTCCCCTCCGAGATCGCGGAGATTCCGACGATGGCGTGCCCCGCACCGGCGAGGGCTGCGCCGAGGATCGGCCCGACCCGGCCTGCGCCGACGACGCCGACACCGAGGCGACCGGCTCTGCGGCCGGAGCTCGACCGATCGCCGTTCACATGGACCTCCAGTGGTGACTCGTGTCCGTACCCGCCGAGGCGATCGCGTCGACCGCGATCCGGTCGAACAATCGCACCGCGTCGCGGCTGTCGAGAATGTCGAGAGAGGCGGCGATCGGTCCGGTCACCGTGTGCAGGCGCGTGGTCGCGAGCCGCAGCATCCGCTGGATCGGACCCTGCTCGAGTCCGACGCTCTGCAGGCGGGCGAGCGGAACCAGGATGAGGTCGCGGGTGATCACCCCGCGACGAAACAGTACCGTCTCCCCGGCGATCGTGAACCCGGTGCGACGCCACGAGAACGGGCGCAGCCAGGCGGCGCGGCGCGGTGCATTGGTGAAACCGTCGTCGTCCTCACCTCGCGAGAGCATGCCGGTCTCGATGAGGGCGACGGGCTCATCGGCTCCAAAACCAGGAAGGATGAGCTCGAGCACCTTCTCCACGTCGGCCAGCCGACCGACGGGCAGCACGGTCGTGTTGTCGCGCGCTTGGCTCTTCTGACTGGAGTGCCCCGCCGTGTTGATGCGGATGTGCCACCAGCCGAACGGGCGCCAGAGCAGAGGCTGCGCCACGGCGATGGCGTGGATGCGTCCGGGCGGCAGAGTCTCGTTGCTCGTCGAAAGCAGGCCGAATCCGACGCGCACGCCGTCGCTCGTGCCGGCGATGCTGTAGCGCAGGCCCTTGGTGAAGCGGTTGAAGTAGAAGCTGATCCCACCGATGAGCGCGGGGAGGAAGGTGAAGAGTATCCAGTACTGGCCGTTGGCGAGCCCGATGGGGAAGGCGATGGCCAGGGCGAAGACCGCGACGGTGAAGCCGCTGCAGACGATCGAGCCGATGAGACGGCCGGCGGGAATGGTGACGACCGACTCGGGCGGGGCGGCGTCCGGATCGAGTTCGGGGGCCAGAAACGCGTTCGCGCGCTGCGTCACGATTGCCCCGAAGGATGCCGCGATGCCTCCGACTATCGGCACGGCTGCTCCGTTCGACGCGACTGTCCCGTCCGGGAGAGCCGCTGCGGCGTCCCGCAGCTCCCCGTCGCCCGGAACCCCCAAGTCGATGTGCTCGACCTGCCCGCTCCGCTCCACCTGCCGTACCCTCGAGGCGAGCCGCAGGATGTCGCGCCGGAGGTCGTCGGTGAGGGAAGAGGTGAGATAGGAAAGCTGCACGTTGGCGTCCTGACCGGCCACGCTCACCTCGATGCGGGCGGCCCCGAAGAGGCGCGGGATGAGCGGCCTGTTGACGTTGACGCCCTGGATCCGGTCGAGCCGCGCCTTGCGGTGCGTTCGAAACAGGATGCCGCTGCGCACCTCGACGGCCTCCGAGGTCACCCGGAAGCTGTGCATGCGCCACGAGAAGTAGAACGCGACGAGGATGACGACGAGCACGGCGAGGACGCCGAGCAGCGCCCAGCCGACGACGCCGCGCCGGTAGATCTCGTCGAGCGGGTTCCCGCCGATGTCCGGGACGCCGAGGAAGAGCTCGATCAACCGCTCACGCAGATTCGCGATGACGAAGCCGGCGATCGCCACGATGAAGAGGCCGCCCTTGAGCAGCGGCGTCGCAGGATGAAGCCGGTGCCATGCGCCGTCGGTGAGGCTCACAGCCCGGCCCGACGGCTCTCGGCGAGCGCGACGAGCCGGTCGCGCAGGCTCTCCGCCTCCGCCTCGGGCAGTCCCGGGATCGACACAGCCGTCAAGGCGGCAGCGGTGACGAATTTGAGATTGGCGAGCCCGAGCAGGCGCGCCACGGGTCCGCGAGTGATGTCGACGAGCTGCATGCGCCCATAGGGCACCGCGACGAAGCGCTGGAACATGATGCCGCGCCGGAACAGCAGGTCGTCCTCGCGGAGCTGATAGCCGATCGAACGAACCCGACGCGGTTCGAGCAGGAGCGTCACGAGGAAGATCGCGACGAGTCCGATGAGCACCCAGAGCGACCAGAGTTCCCTGCTGAGCAACCAGACCGCTGCCGCGCCGCCGCAGAACAACGCCGCAGCGACGAGCGTGCCGACGATCTCGACCACGAGATACTTCGGTGAGACTCGCTTCCACTCCCCCGCCGGGATCTCGAGTCGACCGTCGGTCCGGATCTCAGACACGTGCTCCCTTTGCTTCCTCGGTGTCATCGCCCGGCGGCAATGTGCAGAAATGCTCGGCCACCAGTCCGGCGACGAGCAGGACCACGGCACCGAGCACCGTGGCGATCGCCAACCATATCGAGCCTAGTGCGGGCACGATGGAACGGCTGAGGAGGTAGAGCAGAATGCCGATACCCCCGCCCGCGAGCAGGACACCGCTCAGGCTCGACGCCTTCGCGAGGACCGCGACCCGCATCGCCCGGAACGGATCGATACGGGTCTTGGATGTGCCCTTCACAGCCCGGCGGATCGGCACGGCGAGCAGCACCACGATCGCGCCGATCGCCACGAGGGTGAACGGTAGCGAGAGCGGAGGAACGAGCACAGGCAGGCCGGATGCCGCGGCCGCCGTGTCGACGAGGTAGCCGATCACCACTCCGACAAGACCGAAGACGATGAGGGAGGTCGCGTGCGTGCGTCTCATCGCGTGCGCCCTTCCCCGGGGCGGTAGGGCCGCACCGCGTCGGAGGCCCCCGCACGCAGGGCGTCGACGCGTCCTCGGCCGGGAAGCACGGCATCCGGGTCGAGTTCGAGCCAGGGGGCGAGCACGAAGGCGCGCTGCCAGGCTCGCGGATGCGGCAACGTGAGCCGCTCGTCCGACTGCTGCAGCTCGCCGAAGCTGATGATGTCGATGTCGAGTGTTCGGTCGCCCCAGCGCTCGTCGCGCACGCGCCCGTGGCCGCGCTCGATCTCGTTGAGGGCGTCGAGCAGAGCGTGCGGCTCGCGGGTGGTTCGCACGATCACGACGGCGTTGAGATAGCTCGGGGCTTCGTGATCGACGCCCTGCGATTTGATGGCCGGGGTCTCCACGAACCCAGAGACGGCTGTGAGCTCGACGCCATCGAGGTCGCCGATGCCGCGAACCGCGTCGGCGATGGTGGCCGCACGGTCACCGAGATTGCCGCCGAGGGCGAGAACTGCCGATACCGCACCGTCGCCGGTGGATGCGCGCACGGAGGGCTCCGGGATCGATATCATGCCCGTCCCCTCGTGACCGTGACCGAGACGTCGTCGAACGGCACGCTGATCGGCGCGTTCGGCTTGTGCACCGTGACGCGCACCTCTTCGGCCGTGGCATGCGCGAGCACGGTGGCTGCGATCCGCTCTGCGACGGTCTCGATGAGGTCCACGGGGTCATGACGAACCGCATCGGCGATCTCGACCGCGAGCTCTCCGTAGTGGATGGTCTGCTCGACGTCGTCGCTCGAGGCCGCCAACGCGAGGTCGAGCGAAACCGTTACATCGACGACGAAGTCCTGCCCGTTCTCACGTTCGAAGTCATAGACGCCGTGGTGAGCATTGATGCGCAGCCCCGTGAGCGTGATGTGGTCGCGTTCCCGCGTCGCTCGGTCTCTAGTCACGGTGTCCACTTTGCCACGAAGAGAGTACGTCGAGCGCCCTCTGCGTCGAGGCGACGTCGTGAACCCGGACGCCCCACACCCCGGCTTGCGCCGAGAGCGCGCTCACGACGGCGGTCGGCAGGTCCCTGGCCTCGACCGGGGACCCCTCGGGCAGGAGTGCGCCGAGAAACCGTTTGCGCGATGCCCCGATGAGCAGCGGATGCCCGAGCGAAGCGAGCTCGTCCAGGCGGCCGAGCAAGTGCCAGTTGTGCTGCGCTTGCTTGGCGAAGCCGAGGCCGGGATCCAGCACGATCTTCTCCGCGGCGACGCCCGCGGCCACGAGGGCCGCGACGCGAGCGGCCAGCTCGGTCCGCACCTCGGCGACGACATCGTCGTACTGGGCGAGCTCGTCCATGCCGTTCGAATGGCCCCGCCAGTGCATGGCGACGAAGGTCAGCCCGGTGGATGCGGCGACGGAGGCCATGTCCGCGTCCGCGAGGCCACCGGAGACGTCGTTGATGATGCTTGCGCCCGCGGCCGCGGCCGCGAGTGCCGTCGACGCGTTCATCGTGTCGACGCTGACGGTCGCGCCTTCGGCGGCGAGCACGGCGATGAGGGAGATCACCCGGGCCTGCTCCTCGCCCGGATCGACGCGCACCGCGCCCGGCCGGGTGGACTCTCCGCCGATGTCGATCACATCAGCTCCGTCGGCGATCAGACGGCGAGCGTGTCGGATCGCTGCGTCCGTCTCGATCCAGCGTCCGCCGTCGCTGAACGAGTCGGGGGTGACATTGAGCACGCCGAAGACGAGCGGGCGTGCCGTCCGCTCAGGCATGGTGCTCGGCGCCGATGAGCGCCATGAGTTCGGCTCGGGCGACGGGATCCGACAGCTCACCGCGACTCGCGATCGTCACCGTCGAGCTCGACGTGTGGCGGGAGCCGCGAGCGACGACGCAGCGGTGCACGGCGTCCATGACGACGAGCACCCCGCGCGGGTCGAGCCCGTGCTGGACGGCGTCGGCGATCTCCTCCGTCAGCCGCTCTTGCAACTGTGGTCGTGCGGCGAGCGTCTCGACGACGGCGGGCAGGCGGCCGAGACCGACGACGCGCTCGTTCGGCAGGTAGGCGATGTGCACCACACCTACGAAGGGCAGTAGGTGGTGCTCGCACACCGAACGGAAGTCGATGCTGCGCAGCAGCACCGCATCGCTCGTCTGCGGAACACCGGCATCGCTCGAGCCGATAGGCACCGAATCCCTGAGGTGGTCGAGCGGATCGACATCGAGACCCCCGAAGAACTCGGCATAGGCGTCCGCGACGCGGGCCGGGGTCCTCGAAAGCCCTGGCCGAGCCGGATCTTCGCCGATGGCGAGGATGAGTTCCCTCACGGCGGCCTCGATGCGCGCCCGGTCCACCCCTGTCATAGGGTGTAGCCTATGCCGTTGCCGGGCGCGGCTTCGAGGTGCGGGCGCGGGCGGGCTTCGGCTCCGCCGGGGCGGTCGGTCCAGACTCGACGCCTCCGTCTGTCTTGCCCGCGTCGACGGGCGCGGTCAACTTGGGAAAGTCGATGGGCGGGCGATCGGAGAGCGGACGCTTGTCGCTCGAGAGCCACAGCGGTCGCTCGGGCAGCTTCTTGACGTTCTTGAAGATCTCGGCGATCTGGTTGTGGTCGAGCGTCTCCTTCTCGAGCAGTTCGGCGGCGAGCTCGTCGAGGATCTCGCGGTTGTCGTTGAGCACCTGCCAGGCCTCGTCGTGGGCTTGCTCGATGAGTCCGCGCACCTCTTCGTCGACACGTTCGGCGATGCGCTCCGAGTAGTCGCGCTGGTGGCCCATGTCACGGCCGAGGAAGACCTCACCCTGCGACTGGCCGAGCTTGACGGCTCCGACATCTGTGCTCATGCCGTACTCGGTGACCATCTTGCGCGCCGTCGCCGTCGCCTTCTCGATATCGTTCGACGCGCCGGTGGTCGGATCGTGGAACACGATCTCCTCTGCGACGCGTCCGCCCATCGCGTACGTCAGCTGGTCGAGCAGTTCGTTGCGCGTGACGGAGTACCTGTCCTCCAGCGGCAGCACCATCGTGTAGCCCAGCGCCCGGCCTCGCGGCAGGATCGTGATCTTGGTGACCGGGTCGGTGTAGTTCATCGCGGCTGCGGCGAGAGCGTGCCCACCCTCGTGGTACGCGGTGATGAGCTTCTCCTTGTCCTTCATCACGCGCGTGCGGCGCTGCGGTCCGGCGATCACACGGTCGATGGCCTCGTCGAGCGCGCGGTTGTCGATGAGCTGCGCGTTGGAACGCGCCGTGAGCAGCGCAGCCTCGTTGAGCACGTTCGCCAGATCGGCGCCGGTGAAGCCGGGGGTCTTGCGCGCGACGACCTCGAGGTCGACGCCGTTCGCGAGCGGCTTGCCTTTGCCGTGCACCTCGAGGATCTTGCGGCGGCCCTGCAGGTCGGGAGCGTCGACGCCGATCTGGCGGTCGAAGCGGCCGGGCCGCAACAGTGCAGGGTCGAGGATGTCGGGACGGTTGGTGGCCGCGATCAGGATGACGTTCGTCTTGACGTCGAAGCCGTCCATCTCGACGAGCAACTGGTTGAGCGTCTGCTCGCGCTCGTCATGCCCACCGCCGAGGCCGGCTCCACGATGGCGTCCGACCGCGTCGATCTCATCGACGAAGATGATGGCGGGGGCGTTCTGCTTGGCCTGCTCGAACAGGTCTCGCACGCGACTCGCGCCGACGCCGACGAACATCTCGACGAAGTCCGAGCCCGAGATGGAGTAGAACGGCACGGCGGCCTCGCCTGCGACGGCACGGGCGAGCAGGGTCTTTCCGGTGCCGGGAGGGCCATACAGCAGCACGCCCTTGGGGATTCGCGCGCCGACGGCCTGGAACTTCGCGGGCTCTTTGAGAAAGTCCTTGATCTCCTCAAGCTCCTCGATCGCCTCGTCTGCGCCGGCGACGTCGTCGAAGGTGACCTTGGGGCTCTCCTTCGAGACGAGCTTGGCCTTGGACTTTCCGAACTGCATGATCTTGTTGCCGCCGCCCTGCATGCCGGAGAGCATGATCCAGAAGAACGCGCCGATCAGCAGCAGCGGCAGCAAGAAACCGAGGGTCGAGAGGAACCAGTTCGGCTGGGGCACCTCATCGGTATAGCCGTCCTTCGGATTAGCCTTGTTGACGGCGTCCACGATCTCGGTCCCGCGCGGCGCCACATAGTAGAACTGCACCTGATTGCCGTACTTCTCGTCGGCTTGGGTGAGCGTGAGGTCGACGCGCTGCTCGCCGTCGACGATCTTCACAGCCGAGACCTTGCCGTCCTGGAGGAACTGGAGTCCTTGCTGGGTCGACACCTCGCGGAAACCGGACATCGTGATCAGGCTCGACCCGATCCATACTGCAACAACCGCCAACACGATGTAGAGGATCGGTCCGCGAAGAATCTTCTTGACGTTCATGGTGTTGCAAGGTTATCGCGCTGTCGCTGCACGCTTGCTGCATGTTCGCTGGCGGATGAATGCCTAGCCGTAGACGTGCGGCGCCAGGATTCCCACCGAACGCAGATTGCGATAGCGCTCCGCGTAGTCGAGGCCGTATCCGACCACGAACTTGTTGGGGATGTCGAAGCCGACGTACTTGACGTCGACGTTGACACGGGCTGCCTGCGGCTTGCGCAACAGGGCGCACACCTCGACGGATTCTGGGCCGCGCGAGTTCAGGTTGGCCAGCAGCCAGCTGAGGGTGAGACCCGAGTCGATGATGTCCTCGACGATGAGCACCTTGCGGTCGGTGAGATCGGTGTCGAGGTCTTTCAGGATGCGCACGACCCCGCTCGACTCGGTACCGGAGCCATACGACGACACGGCCATCCAGTCCATCGTGACCCGCAGGCGCAGTTCACGGGCGAGGTCGGCCATCACCATGACGGCGCCCTTGAGCACGCCGACGAGCAGCAGGTCCTCACCCGCGTAGTCGGCCTCGATCACGCGAGACAACTCGGAGAGGCGATCGCGAATCTGTTCCTCGGTCAGCAAGATCTCTTCGAGGTCGCCTTCGATGTCGCTGGATTCCATGGGCGCGTGATCCGTTCCGGTGATCTGGGGGATCACCATCTGTCGTGCGACGGGCAGCTCAGGCAGCCGTGAAAACGATCCGACCGCCGTTCCTGACCACTCTAACGCCTGGCAGGTCGAGTGCTTTCTGGCCGTGCCAGTCGGTCACGAGCCGAGCCACGGCGAGCGTGTGCGCGCGTTCGAGCGTCACACCGAACTCGCTCTGCACGACGTAGCGGATGACCCGCTGCCGGAGCGCAGCCGGATTCGCCTCGAGCGCCGACACGGAGACGGCGATACCCGCCTCCGCCGGCTCGCAGATCTCCTCGATGAACTCGAGCACCATCGCGTCGAGGGCTTCGGAGTCCTCGCGCAGCTGATCGGCTGTCCTGGCAAGGGCCTCGGCGATGCCCGGACCCAGTTCGCTCTCGAGCACGGGCAGCACGCGTCGCCTCACTCGGACCCGGGCATAGCCGGGGTCGGCGTTGTGGGGATCGTGCCATGGCACGAGCCCTGAGTCGGCGCAGAACCGCTCGGTCTCGGCGCGCCGAATGCCGAGCAGCGGGCGCAGAAAGGACCCGCTGCTCTCGGCCATCCCGCGCAGGCTCGTCGGGCCGGCTCCCCGGGCGAGGCCGAGCAGCACGGTCTCGGCCTGATCGTCGAGGGTGTGAGCGAGCAGGATGCCGCGAGCGCCGGTTTCGGCGAGGGCCCGCTCGAACGCTCCATGGCGGGCCGCGCGAGCCGCCCCCTCGGGTCCGTCATCGCCGCCGACCCGAACGCGCGAGACGAGCACGGGGTCAAGGCCGAGCTCTCGCGCCTGGGCGGCGGCGCGCTCGGCTACATCTGCCGACCCCGTCTGAAGCCCGTGGTCGACGACGACGGCCCCCGCACGAAGAGCCGCACGCGGTGCCTCGAAGGCTGCGGCCGCTGCGAGCGCGAGGGAGTCTGCGCCGCCGCTCAACCCGACGAGCACGAGGTCGCCCTCGACGAGATGCCCCGCGAATGCCGCACGCACGGCCCGGCGCACGTTGGCCACGGCCGGGGTCAAGCGTCGGCGTCGCTCAGTCTCCATCAAGTAACCTTATTCCGCACTTCAGACTCTAAGGGAGAACCCAAACCATGGCCGCATACGATGTCGTCGTCGAGATCCCCAGGGGGAGCCGCAACAAGTACGAGGTGGATCACGAGACCGGCCGGGTCTATCTCGATCGCGTGCTCTTCACGAGCTTCGCCTACCCCACCGACTACGGCTACTTCGAGAACACTCTTGCCGACGACGGCGATCCGCTCGACGCGCTGCTGCTGCTCGAGTACCCGGTCTACCCGGGCGTTGGCGTCTCGGTGCGTCCTGTGGGGGTGCTCAACATGAGCGACGAGGCAGGTGGCGACGCCAAGATCGTCGTGGTCCCTGCCAAGGATCCGCGCTGGGCGCACATCCAGGACATCGGGGACGTCCCGGAGCAGACGCGCAACGAGCTCAGGCACTTCTTCGAGCACTACAAGGACCTCGAGCCGAACAAGTGGGTCAAGGTCGAGAGCTGGGGCAACGCGAAGGAGGCCGAGGCGATCGTCGAGGCGTCCATCGCCGCTTTCCCGGGCCACGGACACTAGGGATCTGAGCTGACGTCGGCGTGGGCCGGAAGCCCGTCGAGGGATCGCGCGAGGGTCGCCCGACTCATACTCCCCCGCCGCGTACCTCAAGCTCGTTCCTCAGACGCTCACGTTCAGCTGCGGACAGACGGCTGCACCCAACCCCGAGATGTGTGCGCCTGCCCCGCTCACACAAGTGGTCGAGGCGTCTGGCCGGAGAGTCCCAGCGCGAATTCACATGCCGGAAGGCGCGCCATTGGCCGCGTCTTCCTCGAAGTGCACGGCCGTGGATCTACATGGGCTATGCCGCTGCCAGCGAAGTCCGGAACCGGCTGCTAGCGGACGAGCTTGGAGGACCCCGCCATCCCGGCGATCATCGATCGTCGAGACAGCATTAAGGTCCGGAGTTCTTTTGGCATCGGTGCCCCCTTCCAGAACATCTTCGCGATGAGTCGGTCGGGGACGGAATGTGCCTTTGATCGCATCTTCAATGGCTACGGCCCGATGCCACTCGGACACTTCGAAGTCGTCCGCCCGGAATGTGTCGCCTCTGCGACCAGGCTTCACGACTCTTCAGTTGTCTCAGGAAGGGGCTCCGAGGCGTGACGACGGCGTACCACCGGAGGCAGCGATCGCGGACGTCTCCCAGGTCTTCGAGAGATCGGTGTGGATGCCGGAGAACAGGGCATCGTCTAAGACGTGGAACCGCATTGTCAAGCAACGGCCGTCCTGGATCGGCCTGGATGCGCACGGTGCGACAAGATCCCCTCCACGGCGGAACACCGGAACGGGCGCCGATCAGCTACCTCAACGTCCGCGCGCAAGCCGCGAACGGGCGCGAGCACCGAGCCGAGCACCCCGATACGGCGGAGGCACCTGGCGACCATCGAACGGCTCCTGGGTGACCTTGCTGACCCGAGTGAGCTCTGGGGGGGGCTGGCCGCGATGAGGCAGGGCCTAGCCTGGCCGCCCCACGTAGCCCGCGACGTCGCCCATGCCCCAGATGTAGTGCACGCGCACGGGCTTGCCGTAGTCGGCCGCCTCGACGATCTGACCGCCGCCGACGTAGATGGCGACATGGTAGAAGTCGCCGCCACCCGACGACCAGAAGACGAGATCGCCGCGCTGACGCTCGGAGAACGGCACCAGCCGACCCCTGTTGGCCATCGTGTAGTACTGGTTCGTCGCTGAATGCGTGCCGATGTAGACCCCTGCGGCACCGTAGGCCGCGCGGGTCAGTCCTGAGCAATCCCACGCATCAGGACCCGACCCGCCGAGCTCGTAGCGGTCGCCGAGCTGGGCCATGGCGAACGAGATGGCCGTCTCGACGGCGCTCGCGTTGGGCGGTGGTGCGGAGTCTCCGCCACTTGAAGCGGGGGCGGGGGCGCCACCGCCGGAGTTGCCACCGCCCTGGCTTGCTTCGCCGGGGTTGCCGCCCGAGTTTCCTCCGCCGACCGGGGGCGCGGGCGGCGGCGTGTTCGCGGCGGCTTCGGCGGCCAAGCCGGCCGCGCGCTGACGCTCCAGCTCCGCGGTCGAGTCCTTCAGCTCTGCGAGCTGAGCGAACAGCTCGTCGGACTTGCGCTGCTCGACGTCGGCCGCGTTCACCGCGAGCTGCGCGGCGGCCTGAGCGGTGTCGAATTTCGTCTTCGCGTCTACGGCGAGCCTCTCGCGCTCCGCGGTCGCCTGCTCGGCTTGAGCGCCGAGGGAGCTCGAGGTGTTGGCGTCCTGGATCGCCTGGCGATAGATCGTCTCGGACTGCTCGCTCAGCTTGCTCGCCGTGCCGAGCTGATGCAGCAGGTCATCGGCGCCGGCACCTTTGAGGAACAGGTTGACCGACAGGTCCTGCCCGCCGTTGCGGGCGAGATGGGCGGCCAGCAGGCCCGCTCGCATCTTCGACGTCTCTGCCTTCTTCGCCGCGGCGACCGCCTGCTTCTTCAGGCTGTCCTCGCGGGCGGTCGCCGTGTCGAGCGCGTCCTGGGCGAGACGGAAGGCCTCGCCTGCGATCTGCGACCGCTTGGAGGCCTCGGCGGCGGCGGCCTGGAGTCCCGCGAGCAGCGCGCCGATCTTGTCGATCTCGGCCTGCTTGGTGGACTCGTTCTTCTTCGCGTTCTGCACGTCGGCCCATGACGGGTAGTCCTGGTCGGCCACGGCGGGTCCGGCGATGCCGATGGATGCCGTGACCGCCCCCACGGCGACCGCCGAGAAGATTGTCGCCGGCTTCACCCGCGAAACGGGGCGGGTTCTATTGTCAGCCAAGCGGGGCTCCTCTGTCGGCCATGAACGGCACGGGGTTGATGGCACCGCCGTTGATGCGCACCTCGAAGTGCAGGTGACATCCTGTCGACGCACCCGTGGTGCCCGAGCTGGCGATGTTCTGGCCGACGTCTACCCGGTCGCCGACGCCGACGAAGCGTCCGCCGTCGCGGATGTGCGCGTAGCCGGTGCTCACGCCGCCACCGTGGTCGATCTCGATCCAGTTGCCATAGGTGCCGTTGCGCCCAGAGTAGACCACCGTTCCGCTCGCTGCGGCGTAGATCGGCGCGGAGCATCCGGTTCCGATGTCGGTTCCGCGGTGGAAGCCGCTGCTGCAGCCACCGCTGCTGCAGTAGACCTGGCGCGGCCCGTAGCCGTCTGTGATGTTGCCGGACGCCGGAACCGCCCAGCCCTGATCGCTGATCCAGCCGCCGGGAAGTCCTGCGCCGGGGCCGCCACCGCGCTCGGCCTGCTCGCGCGCGATGCGCTCGGCCTCGAGGCGCGCCCGTTCCGCGACCCCCGCCTGGTACGCCTCGGAGGTCTTCGCCTCCTGGTCCTGCAGGAACCTCAGCTGCTGATCGAGCTCGATGCTCCTCGCCTGGGACTCGGCGAGTGCGGTCTCGAGCGCCGCTTGGGCGGCGACCGCCTGTGCGAGCGCCTCCTCGGCCGCGAGACGCAGTTTCTCACGCTCGACCTTGGCGACCTCTGCCTGGGCGCTCAGCGCGCGCGCAGTGTTCTGCGCCGCCTGCGCCTGCTCGTAGATGCCGGAGCTGCGCTCGACCAACTTGCTCATGCTGCCGAGCTTCGAGAGCAGCTGGTCCGCCCCGCCGTCAGACTTACGTCCGTCGAGGAACAGGTTGACGCTGAGATCGCCTCCTCCGGTGCGGTACAGTTGCGCGGCGAGCTGGCCCGCCTGTTTGGTAGCGGTGTCCGCCTGTGCCTGACTCGTGTCGGCCTGGGTCTGCAAGGCATTGGCGCGATCGTTGGCTTCGTCGAACTTCTCGCGGGCGACGATCAGCTCGTTGCTGCGCCGATCGGACTCCGCCTGCGCTTCGACGACCTGGGTCTGCAGCTGCGCGATGAGGTTCTTGATGTTCTCGACCGCAGCGGCACCGGCAGCCGTGTTCGCCTTCGCGTTCTGCAGGTCCTGCCAGCTCGGATAGTCGGTAGCCGAGGCGGGAGCGGCGAGTGCTCCGGTGAGCGCCATGCCGACGATCGCCCCCGTCGCTACGAGCACACGGAACCGTCGCCTGAGCGAACGTGCGCCGCCCCGAACGATGGTTCGAGCGCGGCGGATGCTCCGCGGCACTCGTGTCGTCTTCTGCGTCGGTCCCGATTCCGTGCGCTTCATAACTCCCCGATCGGCAGCCCCCACGCCACTTCGATGTCACTCCAGTAACAGCAGTAACTTTTTTTAACAGTAGCAACAGAGGCCGGAAATGCCCAGCATCCGCCCCGATCACCCCCGACCATCCCCTCGGGGTCGGCCGCCGAACGACGGCGTCGGGGCGAATCTAACCCGCTCCGCGCCTTTTGCCGGACCATTTCGGGGGAGTCGCCGGATCGGCCCCGAAGAAGGTGGCGGGACGGGCGAAACCGTTTTGTCAAATCCGGCGGAAGACCGTATGCTTGTGCGTCGGTGGTCATGCATTCGGTGGCCGCTCGGCCCCATCGTTTAGTGGCCTAGGACACCGCCCTTTCACGGCGGCAGCACGGGTTCGAATCCCGTTGGGGTCACATAAGTGAATAGGCCATACCATAATTGAATACGTGTCGGAGACGACGCGAGCTTCACATCGAGGCCCTGTAGCGCAGTTGGTTAGCGTGCCGCCCTGTCACGGCGGAGGTCGCGGGTTCAAGTCCCGTCAGGGTCGCAAAGGCGACAAGCCCTTTCGAAAGAAGGGGCTTGTTCCTTAAGGCGGCATCTTCGATGCGCCTGGCTCTGTAGCTCAGTTGGTAGAGCGTTCGACTGAAAATCGAAAGGTCACCGGATCGATGCCGGTCGGAGCCACCATCAAAACCCCCGAGTAACCGGGGGTTTTCTTGTTTCAGCGGGCGATTCCGCCGGTGTCTCGCCGAGGCTGTGCCATTAATGTGCATTGAGGTCGGCGGGGGGTTCGCCTGCTGGTTCGTTTCGACGGTTCGCCGCCCGCGCTCTTGAGCGCGTCGTTCAGTGCCGCGCCGGCACGAAGAGCGACACCCTCGCGGGCCCGCGAGTAGCGCTCGGTGACCTGCAGGCTCGAGTGTCCGAGCGTCGCCTGCACGTCGGGAGCAGTGGCGCCAGCGTCGAACAGAATTGTTGCGAAGGTGTGCCGGAGATCGTGGATGCGAAGGTCGGGCCGGCCGATCGCCTCGCGAAGCGTCTCCCAGTCGACTCCTCGACGCGCGTTGTGGTTGGTGAGCCGCCCGCCGTCAACACCGTCGAACAGCAGGTCGCCCGCAGCCTTGCCTTGGGCAGCCTCCTCGGCGTAGGGGCGCAGCGCATCGATTAGTGGCACGTCGCGGAACTTGTGACTCTTCGGCGACTGCTCGATCAGCTCGCCGCGCTGGCCCGGACTCAGCGACCGGCTGACGCGGATGATGCCGCGCTCGAAGTCGACATCGCCGACGCGCAGCGCGGTCGCCTCCCCTGCCCGCATGCCGGTGTAGACGAGCGCTGCGAGGTAGCGGCGGTAGACGCCGTCTGGCACGAGGTCAAGCAGCGTTCGAATCTGGTCGAGGGTGAGCGCGCGCGAGACCGGCGAGATCGATTCGCGCATGCTCGGCCGCTTCACCTCGCGTGCGGGGTTGTAGTCGATGAAGCGTGATCGGCGCGCGCCGTCCAGCAGGCGTGACAGTACGGCGAGCGCGTCGTTCTTGGCGGATGCTCCACCCGACCACGCCACCATCGCCGACTCGATCATCGGCGAGGTGATGTCCTCGAGCCGGTGCCTGCCCAGGCTCGGCTTCACGCGGAGCCGCCAGGCCACGCCGTAGGTGCGCGCGGTGGCCGGCCGCACCGAGGACTCGATCGCCGGCCAGTACTTCTCGTGCCACTGCTCGAGTGTCATCGAACCGTTCGGGTTGCGGCCGGCGACCATCTTCGCAAGCTCGCGCTTCGCCTCGGCGAGGGTCAAGAAGGTGCGCGATCGCTCGGCAGCGCCACCCTCGACGCTCGGGCCGACGACGCGGATCTGGTAGCGCTGGCGATCAGCTCGCCACCGGATGCCTTCGGGCAGCGGCCGACCCGTGCGCGGATCGACCCGCGACGGGGAGTCCTTCGTCGGCCGCCCGGCCATCAGTGCTCCGTGCCGCCCCGGGCGAGCAGCTCGTCGAGCGTGTCGGCGCTCCAGAGCAGATGCTTGCCCATGCGCGCATCGGGCTCGGGAATCAGCCCGTCGTGGCGCAGCTTGTCGAACGTCGAGACCGGAACGCGGCACCGCGCAGCTGCCTCGATGCGGTTCAGGTACTCCACCCTCAGCGCGGCGTCGACCATGATGCACCCCTTCGGCTATTTCGCCGCAGTGCTGGCATCTGGTGCACGCCGGCACAAGCGCGGCTATTTGCAAGTACCTGAGAATATCACGGTGCCGCCGATTTCGGCAAGTATCTGAGTTGAGTGACTAGACTCAACCCATGCCCGCTTCGACGCCCCGCTGGGCTGACCAGTCATCCGACGGTCTGCTCGTCGCCGCCGACTTGCCCGATGGGTGGTACCTGCCGCACCGCTTCCCCGGAGAACGCGACGACGACGCGAGCGCGCAGATCGACGCGATCCTCGGATACGACGACTGGATCACGACGGATTCAGAGTCGGAGTCGCAGCCCTCCGAGGATAACGAAACGATCGACGGGCGCTGGCGCTACATCGAGCATTCGGAAACGCACACGCGAGTGATGATCCGGCTGCAGCGCCAGCTGTTCGCTGTGCCCGAGGAGGTACGCATCACCGGCGTGATCTACCTGCCATGGCGCCCGGGCGACCCGATCACGAGCCAGCTCCTGCGCGAATTGCCGACCGCGCGCATCGAGGCGGCCATCAACAAGCGGCTCTTCGCCATGAAGCGGACCGAGACGGTCACGGGCGGCAAGATCGTGCTGCCATCGGGGCGGAAGGTCAGCGAGCGGGACCTGCTCAAGCCGCTGGGTGACCCCAAGAAGGTGCCCGACTTCTACGAGATGGTCGCGCTGCAGCATGGCCGGCTCACGCAGCAGGGCGACGCGAATCCGAGCGCGACGATGGCGCAGGTCAACGGAGTCGCGTTGTCGACTGCGCAGGGGTGGGTGACGAAGGCTCGGGAACGGGGGTTGCTGCCGCCTGGGCGGCGCGGGCGCGCGGGGTAACACCACGACGAAGTGGGAACTGAGGCCCGCACATTCGGTAGTGGCTCCGAAGCGGGCTACGGCACGCAGGGAGCGTATCCAGCGCGTGGGCACCCGCCGGTATGCCGATTCCAGACGGAGATCCACTGTTGCAGTTGACGCGCCTCTGCGGGCATCTTCACCGGGCGAGGCATACGGCCACGACAACTCGCACACCGGCGCGGGTGCGGCCGGGGTCGACCGACGGGCGGCCGAGGACCCGCGCGCGGGCACTGTTCTTCGGACCCTCTACAGGCGCTCCGAATGTGCAATGGCTTCGCCGATGCCGTAGACGCCAAGCGCGAGCAAAACATCGAGAACATCAAGGAGCGCGGCCCGATGCGCTCGATCTCGCGACTGCGCCAAGCCGCGCACAACTAGCCCGCTCACGTAGTGCGCATCCCCGGCCGCCGACGTGCGGATGTCGCCTGCGTCCCGATCGTAGAGTGACATGAACCGCTGCGCCACCCTGAGCACTAGCGCATCTACCTTGTCGGGAGCCTGCTCAAGCGTGATTAGCAATTGCGGGGATGCATCTGCATAGGCACTGGAGTCGATTAGCGCCTCGAGGAGCGACGCGAAAGGTTGCAACGGTCTTTCGCGAAGGTTTATCGCGAGTTCGGCCGCCGCCTTCCGGACATCGCCGTCGCGGTCGTTCATGAGTTCGGTCAGAGCCGAAGTGGCCAACTCTGGGTTCAGAGTTCGCTCGACTCGCGCCGCGCATACATGCGCCGCGCCGCGTCGCGCAGGGGCGTCCGCGCGCATTGCTTGCGTAAGGAGTTTCGGGCGCTCCCATTCCAACGCAGCGAAGGCAGCGAGCCGCCCCCCTGCGTGGCGCGCTTCGTCATCCGCGGAACGCAGCATCCGTTCGATTACGGGTTCAATCAGTTCCGGGTTCACGTTGCCGATGTAGAGCATCAATCGCTGTACTAGGTCAGTCGCGAGGAGAATGTCGTCAGCCTGGATGAGCCGCTCGAACGCTCGGTATGCCGAGGGGCGGTCGAAGCGCAGAGAAGCAGCAATCGTGTGTGCAACGCAGGTCCGAACACTGAGGACGGGGTCAGCCGCTAGCTCTTCAAGGTGAGCGCTGACCAGCTCGGTTCGCCGCCCGTCCGCGTCGTAGACGAGAAGGTCACCGAGAGACTCTGCCAGACTGCCGCGAGTTGTATTGATTCCGCTCATCCGGAGGCTCTCCGCGCGCCGCTCTTCGCCGTTGCGGCTGAAAAGGGGTGTGTTGTCATCCGGGTGGGGGGAGTGGATACTGCGGTCGAGAATCAGTTCCACCAAGTCGAGCGGCGCGTCGCGGAGCCGCCGCCGCAGCGCCATGCCCAGCCAGCGATCATTTTCGTCATGGCCGAAGGAGGCAATGTGCCTGATCGCCGCGAAAATCACATCAGGCTCCGCAATCGTTTCGGCGGTACCGAAGCCCATCAGAAATGCATCGCCGTACGCCGGATTAAGATCAGATGTTGCCTTCAGCGCGAGTCGAGCGAATCGTTCGGGATTGTTGGCGACGTGTACTTGGAGCTGACTTGCCAGCTCCCGGGCGCCCCCCTTTTCCCAATCGTGGTCGTCGTCCTGGTGCCTCGCCATGGCGTTGAGCCAGTGGGCGTCGGTCATTTTCGTCAAAGCGTCAGCGGCTATGGGTGAACCGACGGAGCCTCCAATGATGCCCACCGGAGCGGATGGGAAATCCTCGTTGAACTTCCGCCGATACTCCTGAAGCCGGCGCATGCCATCGTGGCTAAGCCGACTTTCCTGAAGTGCCGACAGGAACGCGAATGCAGTACGACCGAAGTTTCGTCTTCGTTCGTAGGGGTTTCGCAGGTCGCGGAATTGGTCCTCGAGCTGACGGTGGGTGACATCATCGATGTGGGGTGCGATGGCACGAACAACTTCTCGCGCGACCCAATGGCTGTCGGAGATATAGCCGCAGTCGAGTCGGTGGGCGCCTTGGAGCAGCAACTCTGCGGCCCATGCGGCGAATGCGCCTTCGCCAGCTATCAGCGAGCGGTAGAGAAGAAACTGCGCGGCATCGTGGGGGTCCTCAGCGAGAACCTCGAGCATCGATTTCACAGCTAGCGGCTCGGATTGGGACAACGATTCCAGCGCTTTGGCCGTGGCGCCCAATAAGGCCTCGTCGAGATGGCGGACATCCGGATCGCGATCGGGGAAGCGGAAGGAGAAGTGCCTATCGCGTACTGGGCGCTGGTTGCCTGGCAGAGTCTCAGTGGCTGACATGACCTTCAGCAGGTACGGCACGATGGTCTGAACAAACGTCTGGGGTTCAGCGGCCGCGCATTCACGCACCAGCTCGCTGGCGCCCCACTCGCGGATAGCCAAGGCTTCGACCTTTTCATCGGCATCGAGCGCCAGTGCATTCTTGTGGTCGACAAACCGCGCTTGTAGCAGCTCTACGGCCCAGGTAGGCTCTCGCCGAGCGAGTTGATGGACGGCAAGCCAGAGCTCTCCCTCCGCGCCGTCAAACCCCCCACCGCGCACCACCGCAAGCAGGAGATCGAACAGGCGACGATTTGTATGAACGTCTGCGACTCGAAGCACGTGCCGCACCCAGTCGAGGTATTCCGGAGCGGACTGCCGGGACGCCAGCAGGTCAGCTACAGCGTCGCCGTGTTCGCTCACGCCGTTGACCATCAGGTTGATCGCGTGCGCCCTCAGTGCCTTGTCGGCGCCATCCAGCCAGCTGGCGATGTGCCCGTCCTCGTGGAATCGTCGAAACCATTGGGCGCGCCGTAGCTGCTGCCACAGATGGCCCTCCCACGTAGGCTTGACGGCCGCTACACGAAGAGCGAGGTCGGCCTCGGCCGTCGTTGGTTCGGGAAGGCTGGCAAACACCGCAAGAGCCGTCTCCTTGATGTGAAACCGAATCTCTTCGCTCGCTAGCAGAGTCTCCAGCTCCTCGAGGAAGCGGTCGGCTTCGCGTTCGTGCAAATGCTGAAGGATCTGTCGTACCTGCGCTCGACGAAACAGTTCTTGCTCATCACGCAGAAGGAAGTTGAGAAGTGATTCCCCTCGAGACACCCACTGGCGCGCAAACGCGTAGTCGAAGTACGTCTCGTGGAAGAACGCGATGCGGTTGCCGTCTCGTGCCAGCATGTGCTCTGAAACTAGGACATTGGCGTCGTCGAGTAGATCTCCCTCATCGAGTACCTCGATCGGTACAGTGAGAACCTGACGATCGCTGGCCGCGTTTGCGACACGAGCGAGGGTTTCGTTGAAGCGAACGCCATCCCGTCTTGCCTTTGCCGCCTGTCGCTTGCGTTCCCAGAATGTCGAGAACAGCGAGCCCCTCGATTGAAACGAGAGCGCGTCACTCTGAGCAGCGATACTTTTCAGGAGTACGAGGTGCAGAGGTGTCTGCAATATCGCAAGTTGGGTAGCAGTTAGGCCGATGGGGTTCAGCCCCATTTGAGTTACTGCCGCGATGACCTGTTCTCTCGATAGAGGCTCGACTTTCAACCTGTTGATATCTGACCTCGCGGCCAGCGCGCGGATGCGGTGGTCGTTCTCTACGTCAAACTCACGGCAGGCGAGTATGACTCGCACACGAGGAGCGGACAGTGCCTCACCAATGAGGTCCATAACTACGTCGAAGCTCTGCGGCATTCGACCTGACGCCAGGCTCACCGCGTCCACCTGGTCGATCACGATGTAGGCATCCTGACCACTAGCAGCAACAGCGAGGGCGACTGCGGGCGACGTGGAGAAGCCGAGTTGTCGTCCCAGATCGATGGTTGAGGCAAACGGTTCTAGTCGGTCGAGACGTAGGGCGAGGACCTCAGCCCCGGACGTCCTTAGGGAATCAACAGCCTGTTCAAGGACCGAGCTCTTCCCGCCGCCTGCAGTACCAACGACTAGTGCGAGGCGGTTAGTCTCCAGCACCTGGGATAGCTCTACGGCCTCGACCCGCTCGATGGGCGGCTGGAGTAGCTCACGCTGCACGGTGCCGCTCCAACTAGCAGTAGCCGCCCTCACGAGATCGCGGGCAGCCATTCGCGAACCGGTGGCTCGTGGCGTAATCCCGTATCGAGCCAGATCATCAAGCAACCCAGTTCGGGACAGGCGTTTGCCTAGGTTGTCTACCAGCACGCCCCCGATCACATGCGAGACAACCTCGCCTGACGCGCCATCAAGACTGAGTTCGGCCAACATGCTGTTTACCCTGACGACATCGTCCTCGTCGTGGATCTCGAACCACATCCCCCGCAGCGTCGTCCACGCGGTCTGTGCGTCACCCAAGACCTCGTCCGCAGCCAACTGGTCGAAAGCGGTGCGCAACTCCCCGGTCAGCCAAGACTGTGTGAAGACCGTCAGGTCGGCAGACTTTCGTGCTCGCTCGCTCAGTTCCTTGAGCGGCCCGCAAGGGATGAGTGAGACGAAGTGGTACCGCCGTCCTGCCGCCACGTGGTCGACCGCTGCTCTGAAGATGCCGAGCCCTGTAAGCGCTTTGATGCTCCAGCAGTTGTTGTTGCCGTGCTGCCGCTTGACCTGATGGACCTCCGTTGTTGCCAGACTGACATAGGTGAACTCGGAGCCCCGACCAAGATCGGGGTCGATGTCTTCGGCAGTGAGCGTGCGAGTTGCGTCGGCGATGCAGTAGAGGGCGTAGCGGATCGCCCAAGCCGACTCGTACCTGTTGCCTAACTTGTCAGCTTCACCACCTGGCCTAGGCGTCATCCACTGCCTTTCTCGGTGCTGCCGATGCGCCTGGCATGGGACACGCATCGATCCATCGCCACGTCACACAAAGCTATCGTCCCTTCGCCCGCTCTTCGAGATCCCCGATCCGCCCTTCGTGGTGGAACTGGCGCGAGACTCTCCGAGCATCGTGGAGCGCTTCGCGCATCGCATGCGGCGCCCAATCATGGGTAACGCCGCGCCTACCTCGGAAGCTGACGTCGGCTATGAAACCGGCGACAACCGTCGCGCAGAACGATGGCCAGGAGATACGTTGCCGACGAGATTGGTGGTCGTCGGCTGAGCCGTGCCAGTTCGATAGGCTCGGGCGACCGTTCCGAAGGAGGAAACCTGGCATGACGAGCACTTCGCCGCCAGCTGGCTGGTACCCCGACCCTGAAACGCCGGGGCAGAACAGATGGTGGGACGGTGCAGCGTGGTCGCCAGCGCAGCCTGCGCAGGGTCCGGCCGCGGTCGGCAACCCGATCGCAAACCGTGCCCGCATAATCGGGTGGTGGGCGATCGGGGTGGGAAGCGTCTTCTGGATCATCCCCATGCCGCTCACGCTCATCCCGGTGGTTGAAGTGCAGACCGTCGCCGTCCTCATGTCCTGGGCCGGCTTTCTTCCAGTCCTCACCCTCACCGTCCTCGCCATCGTGTCCGGGGCGATCGGGCTGAGCCGTGCACGCGCGTTCGGCGGGCTCGGCAGACGCGACGCCCGCTTCGGGCTGTGGGCGGGCATCGGGACGCTGACAGCGCCCGTCGTAATGGCCGTGTTCGTCATGATCGCGGTCGGCATCACATTCGCGATCTCCGGCTGACACCGGACCGGTGGTTACGCTGAGCGCATGCCGACCGGCACCCGCGCCCCGGCGAAATAGCCGAGGTGCTCCGCTACTGCGTCTACGCGAGGGAGTCCGTTAGCGGTCCTCGCAAGTGGATCCATCAACGATCCAGTCGCGCGACTCTCGTATGCTGCTGACCAGTACCACCGGCCACCGTCAAACGTACTCATGCGAACAATGCTCCGCCGGCACTCCATCCTTACCTCCCCTACGTCAGCCCAAATCCGAATGCACGTATGCTACCGTAGATAGTTGCAAGAACCTGAGCTAGCTCGGAGGGCGGCGATGAAGGGCGGCGTAATCCTGTACCGGGGTTCCGGGGCAGACGCGCGCCGCTATCTCGAGTCGGATCGGTCGCGGGCCGACGACTACTACCTCGAGGACGGGACCGCCCTGGCAGAGTTCTCCGTTGTCGACGGCAACGGAGAGGTGATCGGCGAGGGCGCCCTGACCCCAGGCGAGTACGCGCAGTGGGTGGACTGGATCAGCCCGCTCGCCGGCGAGTCGATGGGTAAGCCCCGCCTGCCCGGCGACGGCCGGCAGGGGTCGCCGCGGTTCGCGGAGATGGTCGTCAATGCGCCGAAGTCCCTGTCGATCGCCGCAGTACTGCACCCCGAGGTATCCGACGCTCTCGACGCCGCGCAGCGCGATGCGGTCGCCGAGATTCGCTCGTGGCTGGGCAAGCACTCCGTCACCCGCGTAGGACCGCGCGGGAACCAGCGCGTGGTGCCGGTCAAGCAGCTGGAGACGGTCGCCGTCTCGCACAAGACGTCGCGGGCTGGCGACCCGCACCGGCACATGCACTTCCAGATCGGGACGCGCGTGTGGGCAGCCGGTGCATGGCGAGGCCTCGACACGGCGGCGCTGTTTCGGCAGCAGGGTGCGATCCGTTCGCTGGGTAGGGCTGTCATCGCCGCACACCCGCAACTCGCGGCCGTCCTCGACGCCCACGGTCTGACCCTCGACCCCGTAACCGGAGAAGTCGCGGAACTGCAACCGTTCAACGCCGTGATGAGCAAGCGGTCCGAGCAGGTGGCACGCAATCTGGCGCGGTTCGAGAAGGAGTGGCGCGCGACGCAGTCTGGCCAGGGGCCTGGCCCCGCTGCGACATCGCGGCTGATCGCGATGGCGTGGGATCACGAGCGGCCGCACAAGAGGCCGACCACGCTCGGCAACGAGGCGGCATGGCGAACGGAACTCGACGACGCCGGCTACCGCTCTGACATCGAGCGCGCGCCGGCGCACACGTCGATGCCACTGGACGACGTGCGTGTGCGGGATGTCGCATCGCGTGCACTCGACCGTTGCGCGGGCGCAGCGTCGACGTGGACGGTGCACGACATTCAGGAGCACGTCACGCGCATCATCACGGAGGCCGGCGTGCGCGCCGACCCCGCGCCACTGCGCGAGCTCGTCATGCTTACGACCCGGTTGGCCGCGGAGGACTGCCTGTCGGTTCTGCCGCCCGACAGCGCGCATCCCGAGCATGTGGCGCACCTTACGAGTGTGCACGTCATCGCCTCCGAGACCCGACTGCGCGACATGCTCGCGGGGCGCGCTGCGCGGGCCAGGTACCGCCCGCCGGACGTGAGGCGTCTGGCGCGCGGGCACCGGCTCGATGCGGCGCAGGCGCGCGCAGCTGCCGCGGTGGCATCCACCGACCCGCTCGTCGTCGTCGAGGGCGCGGCCGGCGCGGGCAAGACCACGATGCTCGCCGCCGCAATCGAGGCCGCCGCCGCGCACGGCCGAGTGACCCGAGTGATCACGCCGACGAAGAAGGCGGCCGATGTCGCGCATCAGGAACTCGGCGTTGCAACCGTCAGCGTCGCGAAGCTCGTCCACGAGCACGGCTGGCGATGGAATCGCGACGGCGTCTGGACCCGCCTCACCGTCGGCGACACCGACCCCGCAACGGATGCCCCGTACACCGGCCCGGCGGCATCCGCTCGTCTCGTCCGGGGCGAACGGATCATCGTCGATGAAGCGGGCATGCTCGACCAGGACACGGCGCTCGCGCTCCTGACCGTCGCCGACGAGCACGGAGCCACCCTCGCCCTGGTCGGCGACCGCGCGCAACTCGCCGCGATCGGGCGCGGCGGCGTACTCGACATGGCCGCGCAACTCCTCCCCCGCGTGCACGCCATGACGACCGTACACCGCTTCGCCGACCCCGCGTATGCCGCGCTCACCGTGCAGCTGCGACGCGGAGAGCATCCCGCCTCGCTGTTCGACCGCCTTCAGGCGCTCGGCCTCGTCGTGATGCATGAAAGCCCGGATGCCCTCCATGATGGGCTCGCACGTGAGTGGCGTGACGGAGATGCGGTCACCGTCGCGACGAACGACGAAGCGCGCGAACTGAACACGCGCATCCGCGACGAACGGGCACGCGCCGGCCACGTCGACGATCGCCACACCGCGACCGGCAGCGACGGTTTGAGCATCGGACGCGGCGATATGATCCAGACCCGGCAGAACGACTCCGCAGTGCACGTTGCGAACCGGCAGACCTGGATCGTCCAGAGCGTGGGCGACGATGGCGCGGTGTGGGCGAAGGAACACACGTCAAGTCGGAGACAACGCACTGTGCGACTGCCGGCGGAGTACGTCGTCGAGCACACCCATCTGGCGTACGCGTCGACCGCCTACGGGATGCAGGGCGCGACTACGGGCGAGTCCCAGCTCGTCGGCCGGACGGGACGAGCCTCAGTCGGGACACCACAACGCGGAGGACGCCAGAAGTCGGCCTAAGCCGATGACGTGTGGGTTCCGCGCTACTTGCCACCTTTGGCCTCGAATCCACGGAAATGTCATCGATTCAGAGCGTCGGATTCCTCGGTGATGGCATATTCCTACCCGGCTCGACACTTGACGCTGATAGTCGCTCGCGCGCGGCAGACACGCGGCTGTGCCCGGAAGCGGATCGGCGGATTCTGGCGGTCATCGCAACAGCACGTCCCCGATGACTTCGATCCCGTATATCAAACACGGCGCATCGCCTGACGTGATCCGTCATCTGCCCTCAGGACCCGATGCCGTTCTAACCACGGAACGGGTCATCTGCTTTGTCAGGGAAACGAAGCGCAGGCCGGAGATCCGTCTCGCGGTCCTCGGAACTCTGCGAGCTCACGCTGTCAACGGAGCTGAAGCGCCGCTAGCAGGAGCCGGCACCCTGTTCGCCGCCCTCGCCCTCTTCCTCGCCGCAGCGGTCAGTCCAACAGTGCCAGCAGGGTGGGTTTCAATGCTCTGGCTTTGCTGGGGTGCCGCCGTGGCTGTCGGCGCGTTCTGGATTGTGCGCGTGTCGTTCGCAGCGCATATCCGCCGCGTCACCGCAACGACCTGGCTCGGCGCTTACGAAGATGCGCTCCGCGATTGACACCTTTGAGCTGATGGCCGCGGTGGTAACGCTGAACTCGAACGCACACCTCGGATGGACCCAAACCCCGATAGGCTGCTTGGAAACTCACACTCAGTGCGTTAGAATCCAAGCATGAAATCGCGCGACGCGCTCCGGGTACTGGCGGAGGTGTCCGAGTCCCAATGGGGCATGGTCACCTCTGCACAGGCCAGCGCGCGCGGCGTCAGCCACATGAACCTCACTCGGCTGACTGATTCCGGGGATCTGGTCCGACTCTCGCACGGCGTCTACAAGGATGCGGGCGCGCCGGGCGGGCAGCACGAAGAACTACACGCCGCATGGCTGGCCACCGATCCCGCGAAGCTCGCCTACGAGCGCCTCGGCGAACGCCCTGGGAGCGCCGTCGTCTCCGGCGAATCGGCGGCTCGACTCCACGGCATCGGCGATCTGCGGGGAATGAAGAGCGAATTCACGACCCCGACTCGCAAGCAGACCCAGCGAGCAGACGTCAGGTACCGAACGCGTGCACTGCCCGAGCAGGATGTCACCGTGAGGGATGGACTGCCCACGACGACTCGGGAGCGCACGATCGCCGACCTGGTCGAGGACCGCCACGACTTCAGCATCGTCGGCGATGCGCTGCGTGACGCAGCCAGGCAGTCTCGCCTCAATGTGGATCGACTCACCGAGCTTCTCGGCCCGGTCGCCGAACGGAACGGGTATCGCAAGGGCGACGGCAATGCACTGCTCGACGAGCTCATGCATGTCGCCGGCATAGACCAGGAAAACCTCGCGAAGCAGATCGCCTCGGTTTCATCTCTGGGCGGCCTCGTCACAGCGCGATATCTCGCGAGCCTTCCGAAGTTCGACGTCACATCGATCCTCGAACTGCTGGTGCAGCAGCTGGCGGACCTGTACCCGCGCGAGGAGTACTCGAAACTGATCGCGCCTATATCAGAGGCACTGAGCAAGGCCGCCCTCTCCGCGCTACCGGATATGAGCAAGATCGCGGGAGAGATCGCGTCATCAGCGATGGAGCCCGTCCGCGCTCAGCTCGCAGAACAACTGCGCGCGGCCGACTGGGCGTCGCTTGCGCTTACCGCGCAACCGAACAGCGAGGCCACGTCGTGACCGGGACTGAATCATACGCAAGCCCCCGCGCCGTCGAGGCGGCTATCAAGTCCGCGGCCCGCAATGCATTCGGCGCGGACCCGTCGCTCACGATTCAGGAACGTATCCGACTGGAGTACTTCCACCGCTTCCTCAGCCGAGTGTTCTCCGAGGCCAACGATTCGGATTGGATACTCAAGGGCGGCACGGGCATGCTTGCTCGGGTTGGGTCGGCGCGCAGCACAACCGATGTGGACCTCTTCCGGCGAAGTCGCACACTGGATGCTGCGCTCGAGGACCTCCGCCGGCTGGCAGCGATCGACCTTGGGGACTTCTTTCGTTTCGACTACGCCGGCCACTTGAACGCTATCGACGGCAACCAGCAGACCTACACCGAGGGCTATCAGGTGAGCTTCGACGTATCCATCGGCGCGAAGAAGAAAGACAGCTTTCACGTCGACCTCGTCGTGAACGTCACCATGACCGACGAAGTCGAGATCGCCGAACCGGCGAACGCGCTCGACCTCCCGAAGTTGAGGAGCAACCCATACTGGCTGTATCCCGTCGTCGACCAGATCGCTGACAAGGTTTGCGCGACGATGGCCGACTACCACGGCCGGCCGTCGAGCCGTGAGAAGGACCTCGTCGATCTCGTCGTGCTCGCGACGACGCAGACCGTGAACGCCGACGCGCTGCATCGCGCTATCCGCGCCGAGGCTCGCTCGCGCTCGCTTCCACCGTTCACCGCGCTGACCGTCCCTTCGACCTGGGGGCGCGTGTACGCCAGGGAGGCGAAGGATGTCCCGTACTGCACCGACTATCGGACGGTCGACCTCGCGATCAAACTCATGGAGATCTTCATCAACCCCGTACTGTGCGGCGAAGTGCACTCCAAGACTTGGTCGCCCGAGTCGACTACCTGGAACGGAGATTGACGAAATGGACGCCCGACCAGTCTTTGGCATTCGACTCGCATTCACGATCACTGAATCGGGGGGCCGGCGAACACCACTGCTCGGCGGCAACGCGCCCGACGCTCGCATGCAGTACCGTCCGAACTGGGGGCTGCCCGGCTGGCCCGACAACGATCAGACTGCTGCGCCGGTCCTTGGCTTCGGAACGTCGAACATCCACCCCGGCGACACAACCGAGGCCGTCATCATTCCGATATTCGCCGATCATGTTCCGCAGTGGTGGGAAGTCGGGCCGGGCGACGTCCTGAGGATGCACGAGGGATCGCGCATCTGCGGAATTGCGACTGTCCTGTGGGCAGACCGGACCACGTTGACTCTGAGCGATACAGAGGCGGAGCGCCTCCTCGATCGCCTGAGCTAAGTGTGTTGCAGCCGCGTACCTGTTGAGTGGCCTCCGTCGATCTGGCGAAGAATCGGCGCGGGTCTAGGCCTCTCATGGTGTGGCGTCGCACTCGGCCGTATGCCTAACCGAGTGCGGCGCTCACTCCGCAAGCAATCTGTTTATGCATTCTTGCCCGCTCCTTCTCCATCGAGGCAAGCACGAGAGCTCGAGCAGAAGCGACGCGCTCACTTTGACAGTTCAATATCCCAGGAACCACCTATCAAGCAGTTGACCGTGTCGCTCGGGGAAACAGGGAGAGACGGTCGTATCGTTTCCCCTGCTTGTGGTGGCCGGGTCAATGCCAGCAAGCCCGAGGTCATGCGTGAGCACCCAAGAGAGGCAACGACGGTATGCGGACTGACGTGTCGGTTACCACAGCTGTGATCAGGGAATTGCATGAACGACTTCTGGAGCGAGGCAGGTTTCGGCGCGGCGATTGCCGATGTCGATGTAGGTGACCGCGAGCGCTAGCCCGCTTGGGTCGAAAAATGCGAAGCCTCGACGATTGCGTGTGACGCGTGCGCGCTCTTCCGTCAGACGATCGTGGTGGGTGGCGATGCCGCCCGGGTAGTCCTCGAGCGCCGGGGTACTGGCGCTTAATCCATCTACCTTGATATGGTGCCGGCAAGGTGGCTCGCCTCATCTGCGTCGGGCCGCTCCGGGCGCCGCTGGGAGCGGTCGCGGCATCTTGGTGGTTGCTCCGTCCCACGATGAGGATGAAGATGAAGAAATCAATGAAGTGATCATCGCCGGGCTGTTTGGCGGCATCGCACTGCTTGGAGTGAGCGGCGTCGCGTACGCCGGCACTGCCTACGAGTCATTTGACACGGTCTTGCCGGTCGGCCAGTTTGCTGGCTGGACCACGTCACAGACGAAGGCGTACAACAACACGCCAGGGCAGATCAGCATTTCCTCCGTCGGATCCAGCTATGAAGTCGACGCACAGATGTGCACGAACGTCCCGACCAATTGCGGGGCGAAAGTGTATTACCTGAACGACGGAGACTTCGAGAACCTGCCGAACTCATATGCCTCGGGGACGACCGTGCGCATGCAGATGCAGATCTCGACCTGGAATTCCGTCAAGGTTCAGGTCATCGGCAGTTGGCGTAGTCAGTAAGTGGTCGCACTCGCTGACAAGCGGTCCTGGGCGGGCCGGCCACGACTCGCCCAGGACATCGCCCGTGAGTCGCGGCTAATCCTGCGATGGCCGGTCGTGGTCGTCGCGGTAGCAGTCTGGGTTGGACCGCTCATCCTCGGAATCGTCGATGCGCGCGGAGGCGTCTACCGAGACAACCTTGACTTCTTCGGCGACCTCATGAACTCGCCAGTCTCACTCGTGTTCCCACTTCTTGTCGTCCTCGTCGGCTGCTTCCGTCTCTTCGAGGAGCTCGGGCATCGGGCAATCGTGAACACGAGGATGCGGTCGAGCGTCCGCGCTACCATCGCCACACGGCTGACCGCGTCGATGCTTGTCGCGTTCGGCGTGTTCTTCATCGCCGTCCTCGCACAAGCCGTCCTCGCGTTCGCCATTTGGCCCCTCTTGGGGAACCCATCTGTGGATCCGTCCGTGTATCGAATGGGCCAGAGTGACCTTGCGGCAGACCAACTCGAGCGGTTCGGGCTTAGCCAGGCGATGGCGGGAGGGCCGATTGTGTACAGTCTGCTCATGGCGACCTGGATCGGCTTCGGCGCGGCCGTCTACGCGGCGGTCGGCACCGCGGCACTCGTCACACTCAACAACCGATTCGTCGCGTTGCTCACCCCGATGTTCGTGTACTTCGGACTCACGCTGTTCACGTCACTGCTACAGCTTCCCCATTTCGCCCCGATGTTCTCGCTGTTCCCGATTGGATTGACGCAGCAGCCTGTCGCCGTCACGGTTGCGCCCACGGTTGTCGTCGCGGTCGTGGTCGCTTGCTGCTGGATTCTGGTCATGCACGGGCTCACCAGAAACGCCCGTCTCGGATGATTCAGTCGACCATCAAATCGCCGCTCACATGGATCGTCGGCGCACTCGCCCTGGGATACGCCCTCTACGCCCGGTACCTCGCGGATGTGATGTTCGGTCCGGGAAACGTCGGGGTGTGGGATCTGCTGCTCGAGACCAGCATGAGCCCGCAGTACCTCACGTTCGTGTGCCTGCCATGCTGGCTCGGAATCTCGCTTCTGATGTTGCGCAAGCTCGCCAACCCTCCGCACCTCGTGCGATTTGGTAGCGGAACCGGCGCACTTCGGTGGATCTCAATTCAGGGAACCTTGCGAGTGCTGCTACTGGCAGCTGTCGTCCTCGCTGCGGCGTCGGTGGCGTCGGCCGGGCTGCCATTACCGTCCGCGGCAGCGCCAAACACTATCGGCAGTCTCTTCCGAGACGCCGGCATCACCCCCGTGCTCGCTCTCGGGCTGCAGCTCCTGCTCGTCACGGTGGTGCTGGTTGTGATGCAGGCCCTGCTCATGGTGGTGCTGATCGCTACTCGCCGCTGGTCCGCCGTGATCGTTCTCGCAACAGCCATCTGGGTGTGGTCGGTCGCGTCGGCGGTCGGCGTTGTGCCACCATCAAGCGCCGCGAGTGCCGGCTGGTGTCTCGACGTCAGCGGCGCACTTCGCGAGCCAACGACAGCAGCCGTTGCGTACACCGTTGTCGCGGTGGTCGCCGCTGTCGTTGTCGTCTGGGTGTGGAGCATCGACCGGCGAGCCCGCTATCAGACCCTTGAAGTCAGCCCAACAGTGGTGTACCTCGTTGGCGGGTTCATCATCACCGCCCTGTGGATCGCGTTCGGTTCGCCCGAGCGGCAGTCAGCATTCGACGCTGTGAGCAGCGCCCTCTTTGGGGTCGGGCAGACGATCACGCAGCTTCTCATCTTCTGTTTCGTGTTCGTGGGTGCCGGTGTCGCGAGTTTGGTGCGATTGCTCGTCGTTTCCGATGCGGAGCGGGCGGCCCAGCTCGTCCGGTTCGGTTCGCGCTTGCGATGGGCCGTCGGCCTGGCGTGGGGAGAAGGACTCCGAGCGGCGGCTGCGTTCGCTGGGCTCTTGGTTTTGGCGGGTGCTTGCTACGTCGCGCTGGGCGGGCAAGACTTCTCGCAGCCTGCCGTTGGTCTCGGCATCTGGCTATATCAGATCCTCGTCAACGGAACTCTGCAGGTGGTCGTCTGTGTCTGGGCGTGCGTACTCGCTTTCACGGTAGGTTCCCGCGCTTGGTCTCTCGGAGTGATCGCGGCACTCCTGATCATGCTGATCGCCACCGGAGGCATGAAGTTCTCGCCGCTCGGGGGTGGAGCGACAGCGCGCCTCGACGGCGGGTGGGCCGACGTCTTGATCGCCACACTCACTTTGACTGTGACAGCTCTCGCGCTCGGGGTCGCATTCGTCACCGCACACGCCGGAAACACGCTCAGAAGGAAAGCACGCACATGACAGTGATCCAGTTCAACGGGGTTTCGAAGACCTATCGCGGCCAGTCGGTTCTCGCGAACGTCACGCTCAGCATCGAGGCAGGTCGCACCTACGGCGTTGTCGGGCCGAACGGGGCAGGCAAATCGGTTCTCCTCCGCTTGATGTGTGGGCTCACGTTGCCCAGCACCGGCGAAGTCATCATTCACCCCGACTACCTAGACAAGCACAGAACGTACCCAGACCGATTTGGCGTCGCGATTGACGGTCCTGCCTACATACCGTCGCTCTCCGCAGAAGCCCAGCTCCTCGAACTCGCTCGCATCCGAAACCGCATCGGACTCGCGGAAGTGCGCGACGTGTTGAAGGAGATCGGTCTGAATGCACCATTGCGAAAGAAGGCTCGAGCGTACTCCCAAGGCATGAAGCAGAAACTCAGCCTCGCCCAGGCGTTCATGGAGTCACCTGATGTGCTTCTTCTCGATGAGCCATTCAACGCGCTCGACCGTGAGAGCATGCATCGAGTCAAAGACCTCATCCATGCCCGTCATAGAGCGGGAGCCACCATCGTCTTCACCAGCCATCATGGAGCAGACATCGACGAGCTCACCGACGAAGTGTTCGAGATCGACGCGGGAGCCGTCCTCATGAACCGTCGGCGAGGCTGACCAGGGTCTGTCCTGTAAGGGCCTGCAAGGGCGAACAGCTCGGCTGGGCGACCATCCTCGGAGGCCTGGCAGTCGTCGTCTGCGCAGAAACCGTCCCTCGGCTGCGCGCCCGACCACACAGCGAGCACGGCCTGCGACACACGCCGCAACACGATTTCGACCCACCGTTCGATTCGATGGAATGGATCCATGACTTCCGACACGGCCGTGGACGCCGGACCGCTCGCCGATTGGGCGGAGTGGAACAACGCGCGGCACCGTGCCGTGACCGAGCCTCTGGGCGCCTTGGCGCTCGTGCTGACGCACTGGTCTCCGCCTGGGGAACCGCCTGTCGCCGAGGCGACGGCCCGTGCGGGGCACCCCGAGCATGCGCTCTTCACACGCCTGACGCGCACCGACATCGACACCGGCCTGCCGCAGGAGGGATACCGCATCTGGCGCGCCGATTCGCCGGCGAGTCAGGCATTCGAAGAGACACCGCCGTGCTCGAGGGCGGCCGCATCGTCGAGCGGGGTCGACACAGCGCGTGCTGTCACGGCCGCGACACGACTACACCCGCTCGCTGCTGAGGGCGGTGCCGCGGCTGTCGTCGGCGTAGTCGCGCCCGCGTGGCCGAGGTAGCCACCCACAACCGCACGGGAGGCCTTCGCGAGCTGAGGAGGCCAATCCAGCAGGTTGCGGCCTCCCGTCCGCGCGAGGTCCTCCCTCCCGGCGAACGCTGATCAGCCCGCATCACTCGAACAAGGCCAGCCACTGCACGCGGAAGTCGAGCCGCACGGCCTCAAGGAGGTCATCACGCGCGACGGATGTCGCCGAACCGCGTCATGAATCGGCGGGGTCGGCGTCTCTTTGTCGAGGAGACCCGATGAACACTTCCCCATTACTCGACGGACCGTGCCCAGCGGAGCCGCCGACCGTCCACCTCGAACGATTCCTCAGCACGCGGTCCGGCGAGCCCATCCACGTGCTGTGTCACTGTGCCAGAGGGATCGATCACAACTTCGAGGCACCTCACGGTCTCGCCTCGCCACACGGAGACACCCCCGGTCGATCGTGATCCTGCTGCCGTCACCAACGACGAACGACGTTGACGGCGCTCACGGCGCCGAGCGCGACCACCGCGAGCGCGCCGGCGAGGAGCGCCGTCCTCGCCGCATCCGGCAGGGACAGCAACTCTGGCAGGGTCGTCGCCGATGTCAGCCACCAGGCGATCCCGCCGAGCGCGACGAGCGCGACTGACGAGACCAGGGCGAGGATGTTCTGCAGCATCGCCGTCACCAGCCGTTCTCGAGGTGCTCGCCACTCACGACGGATGCGCCTCGCAGCTCGACGCCGTCGGTCCGCCGCCAGGAATCGGATGGCAACGGAAACCCGCGCAGGCGGGTTGGCGGGAGTTCGACGTTCCCGGTCGCCAGGAACCATGGCTGCTCCGCCCATTCGGTCGATTGCATCAGAATCACTCCTCCGATCGAAAACCACTCCGTTCAAGGAGACTCGGATCCGCCGAATTCATGACGCGGGTTCGCGACTCGATCTCGTTCGCGATGGGCGCGGCACGGCGGTTTTAACACAGACCGAAAGATTGTTAACCACAGAGTCGCCAAGATGGGCTAGTGTTGACGCTCAAGTTGTTGTGTTGCGCATTGTATTTCAAGCAGCCGCCGTTCCAGCCGGTTCGGGGGTGCTTTTCTGAGGGCGAATCAAAAACACCGCGACGCTCGGATCCGGCAGTCGGATTCGATCGAACCTCAAGAATGAGAGACAAATAATGGCAACAGGCACCGTGAAGTGGTTCAACGCTGAAAAGGGCTTCGGCTTCATCACCCCCGACGACGGAAGCGCAGACGTGTTCGCGCACTTCTCGGCGATCGCGACCGATGGCTACCGCAGCCTTGAAGAGAACCAGAAGGTCGAGTTCGAGACCGCCCGTGGCCCCAAGGGCCTCCAGGCTGAGAACATTCGCCCGCTCTAGTCTTCAGACAGGCTCTGTTCTCACACAGAGACCGCTCCGGCTTAACGGAACAAGGAAGGACCCCGCTTCGGCGGGGTCCTTCCTTCTGTAACGGAGGCTGGGCAGAGGCGCGAGCGCATGCGCAGAGGCGCCGGCGCATGCCGCTACAGCACGAATGCGGTCGGCGAGTTCCCGCCAAGCGAGCTGCAACACCCCGCGCACGAAGCAATCGACGGAGGCGACCCGAGAGACGTCGAGCCCGGCGAGAGCGCCGACATCGGAGACGGACACCTGAAAGTGCGAAGGTGCCGAGCGAAGGGGTGCCGAGCGAAGGGGTGCCGAGCGTCGCAGTCAGCCGCATCCGTCGTTCCAGCTCATTGCGGTCGAGAACCGGCGACTGGTCGAGGACGAAGCCGGCCGCCGCGAGCTCATCGTCGGACGACCAAGCCGCGACCTTCCAGAACGCGACCTTCCAGAAACGGAAGCGGCACGAACGCCCCGATACGGCGTTCTGATCGCGAGGGAGCGAAAGCGGAACGTCGAATCCGAGGAAACCGTCGTCGTAACCGCTGACCATGAACTCAGCCGACCACGACTGGGGTGACGCACAAGACCGACGGGGCAGGAGCACTAGAGCCGCGAGGCGTCGACCGCGAAAGTGTTGCAGACGCCAGCACCCCGTGTGAACCCGGTGAGGAACCAGCGCTGGCGCTGCTCGCTCGAACCATGGGTCCACGCCTCCGGGTCGACCTGGCCGCTCGCCGCAGCCTGGATACGATCGTCGCCGACGGCGGCCGCGGCGCTCAGGGCATCCCGGATCTGCGCCTCGGTGATCGGTTTGAGGAAGGCCACGCCCGCGGAGTCGTCGACCTTTGAGGCCGCCCCCGCCCAGGCTCCCGCGAAGCAATCCGCCTGCAGCTCGACGCGCACCTGGTTCGACGCCGGGCCGGTGCCGCCCTGCGTCCCGAGGATTCCGGCGATGTTCTGGATGTGGTGACCCCACTCGTGCGCGACGACGTACATCTCCGCAAGCGGTCCGCCGGACGAGCCGAAGCGGTTGCGCAGTTCGTCGTAGAACGACACGTCGATGTAGATCGTCTGGTCCGGCGGACAGTAGAACGGCCCTGTCGCGCTCGACGCCGCACCGCATCCGGTCTGGGTGGATGCCGTGAACAGCTGCATGTCCTGCGGCGAGACGTACTCTCCGCCGACCGCGACGAACTCCTCGCTCCAGTACGCATCCAGCGACGCCGCAGCGCCCTTCATTCGGCACTCGATGTCGACGTTCGCATCCGCCCCGGTCCGGCACGCATCGAGGCTCTCCTCGGTGACCTGTTGCTGCTGGCCACCGACGAGTGCCGTGAGGTCGACGCCGAGGAACTGGGAGAGGACGAACAACGCGACGGCCCCCAGGCCGCCGCCGACCGCGATGCCGACATTCCGGCCGCGCTTGCTGACCTTGCCTGTGCTGATGTCGGCGTCGTCGTTGAACGTCATGAGAGAACGTTATCGCGCGAAGCGATCGGTCGCCTCGATGAGCGCAGATCGGATCCCCGGCTCGTCGAAGGAGTGTCCCGCATCGGGGATAAGCCGGAGTTCTGCCTCGGGCCACGCCTTGTGCAGCTCCCATGCGGTCATCACCGGGGTGCACACGTCGTAGCGGCCCTGGACGATGACACCGGGGATGCCGCGCAGGGTTCCGGCATCGCGGATGAGCTGCCCCTCCTGCCACCAGCCGCCGTTCATGAAGTAGTGGTTCTCGATGCGTGCGAAGGCAACGGCGTAGTCGGGCTCGGTGAACTTCGCCACGGTCTCCGGCGACGGCAGCAGCGTGATGGTCGACGACTCCCAACGCGACCAAGCCACTCCCGCGGCACGATGCACGGCAGGATCGGGATCGTTGAGCAGCCGACTATACGCACGCACGAGGTGACCGCGCTCCTCGACGGGGACGGGAGCGACGAAGCCCTCCCAGAGGTCCGGGAACAATGCGGCGGCACCACCCTCGTAAAACCAGTCGAGCTCCTCCTTGCGCAGCGTGAAGATGCCGCGCAGCACCAGCTCGGTGACGCTGCTCGGATGTCTCTGCGCGTAGGCGAGCGCCAGAGCGCTGCCCCAGGATCCGCCGCACACGAGCCACCGGTCGATGCCGAGGTGCTCGCGCAGCCGTTCCAGATCGGCGACGAGATGCCAGGTGGTGTTCGTGCTGAGGTCGGCGTCCGGGGCGCTCGCGTGCGGGAGGCTCTTGCCGCAACCGCGCTGGTCGAACAGCACGATACGATATTTCTCCGGATCGAACACCCTGCGTTGGTTCGGGTTGCTGCCTCCGCCCGGTCCACCGTGCAGGTAGACGGCGGGCTTACCATCCGGGTTGCCGGAGACCTCCCAGTAGAGTTGCTGGCCGTCGCCGACGTCGAGCAGGCCGCTGTCGTAGGGTTCAATGTCTGGATAGAAGTCGCGCATCCATCGAGCTTATTGTCGCGGTTAGGCTGAAGCATGGCGAACACACCCTCACCCGTCACCGTCACCGTCACCGGAGCGGGCGGCCAGATCGGCTATGCCCTGCTCTTCCGCATCGCCTCTGGCCAGTTGCTAGGCCCCGGAGTGCCGATACGCCTGCGGCTGCTCGAGATCCCGCAGGGCCTCAAAGCGGCCGAGGGAGCTGCGCTCGAACTCCAAGACGGCGCTTTCCCTCTGCTCGCCGGTGTCGAGGTGACGGACGCCGCGTCCGCCGCGTTCGACGGCGTCAACGTCGCCATCCTCGTCGGCGCCCGCCCGCGTGGCCCCGGAATGGAACGCGGAGACCTGCTCGCCGCCAACGGCGGCATCTTCGCCCCGCAGGGCGCGGCCATCAATGCGGGAGCGGCCGACGACGTGAGGATCGCGGTCGTCGGCAACCCGGCCAACACGAACGCCCTCATCGCGAGCGCCAACGCACCCGACATCCCGGTCGAACGCTTCACCGCGCTCACCCGGCTCGATCACAACCGTGCTCTGGGACAGCTCGCCGCTGCCCTCGCCGTCTCGCCCGGTGAGATCCGCGATGTCACGATCTGGGGCAACCACTCGGCGACGCAGTTTCCGGATGTCGCACACGCGACGGTCGCGGGGCGGCCCGTCGTCGACGCGCTTGCCGAGCGGCTGGGGGATGCCGCCACCGTGCGCGCCTGGATCACCGACCAGTTCATCCCCCGCGTCGCCAAGCGCGGCGCCGAGATCATCGAGGTGCGCGGCTCGTCGTCCGTGGCATCCGCCGCCTCTGCGACGATCGACCACGTGCATGACTGGATCACCGGCACGCCGCACGGCTGGACCTCGGTCGCGCTGTCATCCGACGGCTCCTACGGGGTGCCGGAGGGACTGATCTCGTCCTTTCCCGTCCGCTCGGTCGACGGTGTGTGGCAGATCGTGCAGGGCTTGGAGATCGACGAGTTCTCGCGTGCACGGATCGACGCATCCGTCACCGAGCTCACTGAGGAGCGCGATGCCGTTCTGACCCTCGGTCTGATCTGAGGACTTGCACCCATCGCGCCGTTTTCTGCGTTGAACGCCACCTCGGATGGCGCTCAACGCAGAAAGTGGCGCGCACGCGACCGTCATAGAGGGACTCTGCGCGAACCTGCCACCAGCCGCTTCTGGCCGCGAGCGGCCGATGAGATGATGAAGGCATGACCATGCACATCACGGGCGACGCCGAGGCCGACGCCCTCCTCTCAGAGAATCCACTCGCCCTGCTGCTGGGGATGCTGCTCGACCAACAGGTCACCATGGAGACCGCCTTCTCAGGCCCGGCCAAGCTGCGTGACCGGCTCGGCCGTTTCGATGCGGAGACGATCGCCGCGTACGACCCCGACGCCTTCGTCGAGGTGTGCAGAATCCCTCCGGCCGTGCACCGTTTCCCCGGGTCGATGGCCGCACGGCTGCAGGCACTGTGCTCCGCACTGAACGAGGACTGGGGCGGGGAGGCGTCAGCGCTCTGGATTCGCGGCGAACCCGACGGCGCCGAGGTGCTGCGCCGGCTGACGGCTCTGCCCGGATTCGGCGAGCAGAAGGCGAAGATCTTCCTGGCCCTGCTCGGCAAGCAGCAAGGCCTCACGGCGCCGGGATGGCGCGAGGCCTCGTCCCCCTACGGCGAGCAGGGCTCGTTCCGCTCAGTCGCCGACATCGTCGACGCCGAGAGCCTCGCCCGGGTGCGCGAGCACAAGAAGGCCGCAAAGGCCGCGGCCAAGAAGGCCTAGCCGACCCCTGACTCACCGGTGGTGCGCGAGCGCATGATTGAGGGCCCGCAGCCATCCCGCGCATCCGCAGCAATCACGCCCTCGCAGGCATCCGCGCATCGGCCGTGCTCCGAGGCCGGAGCATTCGGCACCGGCCACGACGATGGCACGACCACGGCACTCAGACCGGGGCCGAGCCGGCGTCACTTCTTGGCGCCCGTGAGTGCCTTCTCGTCCACTGGAGCGGTGCCGGATGCCCGCAAGGCGCGGTAGTACTCGCGCGCCTCGTTCTGACGATCCAGTTCGGTGCCGCTCGCGATCGGTGCGCGCAGGTGCTCCTGCCGGTAGCCGAACGCGTCTACGAGGTCGAGGGCATGTGGACGGAGTCGCGCGATGAGGCGGTCGATATAGGCCGTCACCGCCTGGGCACGTTGCGCGGACAGCCGGCCGTTGACGAGGTACCAGGCGAGGTTCTTCTCGACCAGGCCGAGGCCGAAGAGATCACGCAGCCAGGTGAGCACCTGGTGGGTTCCCGCATCGGTGCTCTCGTCGAGCCCTCGGGTGAATGCCTCCCACTGCAGCAGCTCGGCATGCGCACGGGCTGCTTCGATGAGTTCATTCTGCTGCGAATTGAAGAGATCCGCAGCGGTCCGTTTTGGCAGCTTGCGGGCGTCGCGCAGCTTCGCGGCCACCCCGGCGATCATCGTCTCTACTCGGTCGGTCAGCAGTTCGCGTTGCGTGCGCGGATCGCGCAGCTCGCTCACCGAGCGGGCAGTCGACCCGAAGTCTGCGACCGTCTGGGCGAGCGTGCGCAGACCCGTGCCGTGGTAGGCACGGTCGGCTGCCTGGGTCACGACATAGCGGGCGAGTGCGCCGGCATCCGCCGTGGCGAACTTCTGAGAATAATCGGTGAGCAGCCGCTTGGCTACGAGCTGCAGCAGCACGTTGTTGTCGCCCTCGAAAGTCGCGTAGACGTCGAGGTCCTGGCGCAGTCCGACGAGACGGTTCTCGGCCAGGAAGCCGGCGCCGCCGCACGCCTCCCGCGCCTCCTGAAGGGTATCGAGCGCATGCCAGGTCGAGAGCGGCTTGAGTGCCGCCGCGAGGGTCTCGAGGTCCTGGCGGTCGTCGTCGGTGTCGGCCTTGCCGCCGAAGACGGCATCGAACTTCACGAGGAACTCGTCGTGTGCGAAGGTCTGAGCGTACGTGGTGGCGAGACGTGGCAACAGGCGACGCTGGTGACGCTGGTAGTCGAGGATGACCTCCTCGTCGATGTCGCTCGCGGCGGTGAACTGGCGGCGCTGGCTCCCGTAGGTGATCGCGATCTTCAGTGCCAGAGCGGATGCCGCGGTGGCGGCGCCGTCGAGCGAGACACGTCCCTGCACGAGCGTGCCCAGCATGGTGAAGAAACGGCGACCGGGGCTCGCGATCGGACTGGTGTACGTGCCGTCCGCATCGACGTCGCCGTAGCGGTTCAGCAGATTCTCGCGGGGGATCCGCACGTTGGTGAAGTGCAGCCGTCCGTTGTCGATGCCATTGAGCCCGCCCTTGAGACCGTCGTCCTCGCCGCCGACGCCACGCACGAAACCACCGCGCGCGTTGCGGATCGGAACGTAGAACGCATGCACACCGTGGTTGACTCCGTTGGTGATGAGCTTCGCGAACACCACCGCCGCCGTGCCATGCAGGGCCGCATTGCCGAGGTAGTCCTTCCATGCGCCGCGGAACGGGGTGTTGATCACGAACTGTTTCCTGGCCGGGTCATACGTGGCTGTCGTGCCGATCGACGCGACATCCGAACCGTGACCGGTTTCCGTCATGGCGAAGGCTCCTGGCACGGCAAGACTCATGATGCCCGGCAGGAAGGTCTGGTGGTGGTATTCGGTGCCGAGGTGCAGAACGGCTGCGCCGAAGAGGCCCCACTGAACGCCTGACTTGATCTGCAGGCTGGGGTCGGCGGTGACAAGCTCCTCAAAGGCGGCGATGTTCCCGCCGTGATCGTCGAGGCCGCCCAGGCCCTTCGGAAAAGCACGGTGCACCTGACCGTTGGCGACGAGCAGCTTGAGCTGGCCGAGCACACGCTCCCGGTGCTCCGCCATCGACAGCCCCTCGATGCGCTGCATCTCCGGCTTGGCCGTGACCTCGCGCGCCGCCAAGCGCACATCTGCCCATGTTCCGAGCAGCTGGCGCCCGAGCTTCTCGACGTCGACCGTGGGCGCCGTCGGATCGCCCGCGAGCTTGACGGGCCCGGTGTCGATGTCTTCGGCCTGGACTGTCTTCGATGTCGCGGTCGGAGCACCCTTCGGCGCGAATGCAGCCTTCGTGATGCGGGAACGTGCGCCAGTCTCAACCATCGTCGGTATCGTCCTTCGTGCGTGGGGTGGTCTGCCTCAACGGTAGGACGAGGTATGGAAGCCGCGAAATACTGCGTCGGCGGCCTACAAAGGCCAGCGCGCGGCACCCCGAGGAAACTGTAGAGTCACGACAAATACAGGTTGTGGAGTCGCGAGAGTTGCGACAAAGGTTGGGGTTGATTCGCGCATGACTCAAGAGTGAATGCCGCCGCGCCCCCTTGTCGACCGCCGCAGCCGTCTATTGCGTGAGCCCGGCATCGATATCGACAAGGAGCGTGCGTCTGGCCTGTTCGCGGTGACCGGGGCTGCGCTCCTTCTCACCGCGTGCACATTCTCGGTGAACCTCACCCCTGCCGAACGAGTCGCCGACACCACCGAGACGCGAAGGTCGTGATCGCCGACGTCGCAGGCACCGACTTCCGCGTGGACGTGAACGTGGACGGAACCGGTGAACCAGCAGTAGACGCCCGAATCCTTGACGGATTTGGGCGTCTACTGCCGGTTCGCGAAGGTCTCTCGCCCTATCCGGCCGACGAGTTCAGAGAGTGAGGCCGTGGCCGAAACGGAAGAGCGGATCCTTCGTGTCGAACGGCACGTCGGGACGATTCGCCTCGACGGCGACCATGCTCGACGGAAGGTCGAACGGGAGCCGCCCCCTCGGCTGAGCGGCACCGGTCAGCACGTCCAGCAGCGCCCGCGCGTTGGCGCCATAGTTCGCCACGACGGCCCCGACTTCGCCGACGATCGGCGTGAGGATCGCCGGACGATCGAGAAGCACGTCGACAACCGTTGGCACGACCGCCGCGACCGAGCGGATGTGCTCGACTACCTCATCGGCGAAGTCGAGCGACCCCGCATGGAAGAAGTTCTCGAACATCGTCGCGCGCTGCTCGTAGGGAGCCTGTATCCGGAGGATCGCGACATCCGCCTCCGCCTCGGACTCGACGACCGTCCCGTACTCCCCCGCGATCTCTGGTGCGATGCCGTCGACATAGAGGCGGAGTCCACGAGCGAGGGGAAGGACGGGCATGCCGGCCTCGGTGGACGAGTTCGTCAGCACCGTGATCGAAGCACGCTGCGCGGCTTCGCCTGCAGCGACGAACTCGGCCGAGCCGACGACGACGGATGCCCGCTCGACGTCGACGAAGGGCCGGTCGAACAGGCCGAGCACGAACTTCTCGCGCAGCAGCCTCCGTGCCGAGACGTCGAGGCGCTCCTCGCTCACCTCGCCGCTCCGCACGATGTCGACGAGCAGTTCGGGGTTCGACTCGCCGCCGAACTGGTCGACACCGGCGTTCAAGACCTTGATCATGCGCTCGCGCGGGCTGAGGTGCTCGACGCCCCAGGCGCGCGCCGGGAACGGCTCGCCCATGAGCTCGGCGTCGGAGACAAGCCCCCAGTCGGTGCAGACGATGCCGTCGAAACCGTACCGCTCACGCAGCAGCCCCGTGATGACACTCTTGTTGAAGCCGAAGCCGACCTCCTCATACTCGGTGCCGACCGGCATGCCGTAGTACGGCATGATCTGGCTGGTGCCGGCCTCGAGCGCGGCCTCGAAGGGCTTGAGGTGCAGTTCGAACTCACCGCCGGGGTACACCTGCTCGCGACCGTAGGCGAAGTGGGGGTCCTCGCCGTCCTTCTGCGGGCCACCGCCCGGAAAATGCTTGGTCATGGTCGCGACCGATTCGGGGCCGAGCTCGCCGCCCTGGAAGCCGCGGATGTAGGCGGCGCCGAGCTGCGAGGTGAGCTCTGGATCTTCGCCGAAGGTCGCGACCTGACGCGACCAGCGCGGCTCGGTCGCGAGATCGATCTGCGGATGCAGCGCCACCCGGATGCCGACCGCCGTGTACTCCTGGCGGGCGATGTCGCCGAAGCGCTCGACGAGCGACGCATCGCGGATGGCGGCGAGGCCGATCGACTCCGGCCACTGCGAGAACGGGCCGGCCAGCATCGCGGCGCCGGGGTTCTCGCTGAACGAATGCCGCGGGTCGGTCGAGACGGTCACCGGGATGCCGAGCCGGGTCGATGCCGCGAGCGCCTGCAGCTTGTTGTGCCAGCCCGCCATCTGCTCACCCGTCTCGGCGGCGCCGAGCACATTGAAGTGGGTCATGCCCTTGGTCACGACGTATTCATCGGTGCCCGGCAGACCGAACGCGGGGTCGGGTCCGGCGAGCTCACCCCCCTCGCCGAACGTGATCATCGCCTGGAAGAACAGACCGGCCTTCTCCTCGAGCGTCATCTGTGCGAGAAGGCGCTCGACGCGCTCCGAGACGGGCAGCGACGCGTCGCGATAGCTCGGGTCGACGGGGGCGGACGCGCGTGCATCCGCGGTCTCGATGATGTCGGACACGCCTACTTCACTCCCTTGATGCGGTAGACGAGAACGGCGCCGGCGAGAGCGACGAGCGCACCGAACAGGTAGTAGGTGGTGTAGCCGCCGATGGCGGTCGTGGCGCCGAAGGCGATGATGGCGGGCGCGATAGCCGGGGCGATCGACTGTGGCAGGGCGTTGGCGATGTTGAGCACGCCGAGATCCTTGGCCGTGTCGTCCGGGTTCGGCAGCACCTGGGTGGCGAGCGCGAGATCGACCGAGAAGAACGAACCGGCACCGAAGCCGATGACCGCCTGGGCGAGGATGACAAGAGGGACGCTCGGGGCGACGGCGAGGGCGACGAGGCCGACGACCATGACGACGCCGGCGATCGCGACGAACGGGCGACGCTTGCCGATCTTGTCGGAGAGGATTCCGCCGATCGGGCTCGAGACCATCATGGCGACCATTGACGCAAGGTTGGCGAGCAGGATCGTGGTGATCGCGTCCTGCTCGGAGAGTCGGAACTTCTCGATGAGGTAGAACGGCAGGAAGGTGGCGATCCCGGCGTAGCCGAACATGACGAGGAACTTGGTGAGCCAGGTCCAGCCGAAGTCGGGGTGCTTGCGGGGGTTGAAGACGAACGAACCGAGGAACTGCGCGGCGGTCATCCGCGAGGCGGGCTTCTGGGCGAGGACACGGTCCTTCAAGATCAGCGCGAACAGCACAGCGAGGGCCACGCCGATGGCCGCTGGCACGACGAAGCGGCTGACGTCGTCGGAGAGGAAGCTCACCAGAAAGTTGCCGCCGAGGATGCCGAGCGGCGTCGTGAGGCCGATGATGCCGGAGATCTTGCCCCGGCGCTCGGCCGGAACCTGATCGGGGAGGGTGGCGTTGGTCGCGGCCAGCACGCCGTTCATCGCGGTCTGCACGAGGCACCAGGCGACGAGCACGACCCAGACGGATGTCGCAGTGCCGATGACGACGAACGCGAGGAATCCGACGAACGAGCCGCCGATGATCCACGGCCGACGCATTCCGAACCGCGACGTGGTGCGGTCGGAGAGCCGCCCGATGAGCGGGTTGGCGACGAGGGCGAAGAGCGCACCGACACCCAGCACAAGGCCGAGAGAGCCGGTCGCCTCCTCTGGCGATGCGGTGATGTGCTGAACCTTGAAGGCCATCGAGACCAGCACGGGGGTGAGGAGCGCGATGTAGATGCCGAAGTTCGCGATTGCGAGCCCCGGAAGGTAGCTGCGTGGTTCGCGGATGCGCACGGATGAGGTCTCGGTCAGGGTGCCGAGGGACTCGCCTTCGGTTGTCGACGACTCTGTCATGGGGGTCCTTTCACGGAAGGTGAACCGTCTTTGGTTCACCGAGAGAATACACGAACCCAGACCGATTGGTAACATTTATTTTCCGGGGTGACATCGTCGCACCCGTGTATCGACGTAGTCTCGAGTGGGTGAGGATTGCAAGGGAGGCAGAGTGATCGACTTCCGGACCGCCGTCGCAGCATCCGTCGACGGCCGAACGGCGCGTGGCATGGCCACGCGCGAGACCATCCTCGACGCCGCACAGGAGCTCTTCGTGGCCGAGGGCTTCCGCGCCGTTTCACTGCGCGACATCGCCGCGCGCGCCGGCATCTCGCATCCCGGTGTTCTCAGGCATTTCCCCTCGGCCGATGCCATCCTCGACGCCGTCGTCGACCGTTTCGAGGAGTTCAACGAGCGGTGGAACGCTGAACACGACCGGGGGTTGGCGGGCTTCGCCGTCCTCGCCCGCCACAACGCCGACACCCCCGGCTACGTCGAGCTCTTCGCGACGCTCGCCGGTGAGGCGACGAGCGCTGAGCATCCGTCGCACACGCGGTTCCAGCAGCGCTATCGCCGGATTCGCGACCTGACTGAGAAAGCCTTCCTCCGGGCTATGACGGACGAAGGAGGACTCCCCGGCGTGGCCGATCCGGCCGCGGAGGCCACACGGATCCTCGCCGCCTGGGACGGACTGCAGGTGATCTCGCTCTACCTTCCCGATCGCATCGACGTCTCCGGCATGCTCGAACGGCACATGGAGCGGCTCTCCGGCATCGCCGGATCCTCCGAGGCCCGGCTGGCGGATGCGCCCCCACTCACGCCTCTCACAAGCATCCTCCCCCGGGTGTTCGGATACGAGTCGGGCAGGAAGCGCCGTACGCGCATCGTCGCGGATGCCACCGCGTTGTTCGCGAGCGGCGGGTTCCACACGACCAGCCTTCGCGAGATCGCCGAGAAGGTCGGCATCGGCAAGTCCACCCTGCTGCACCACTTCTCCACCAAGGACGAGTTGCTGACGGCCGTGCTGCTGAACCGTGACGCGGCAATGGTCGATCGCGTGGCCGCACCCGCCGCGACGGCCCGCGACGAACTCATGGGCATCGCGAAGAGCGCACGCCGGAACACCCGCGAAGAGCCCGGGCTTGTCGAGCTGTACGCCGTGCTGTCCTGCGAGGGCGCCGCGGTCTCGCATCCGGCGCACGACTACTTCACGTGGAGGTTCGACGCGAGCATCGGCTACTTCACGAACGTGTTCGCCCGGGCCGCCGCCGAGGGCGCGATCGACCCCGACCTCGACCCGGCGTTCGAAGCCACCTGGCTGATCGCACTGTGGGACGGCCTGCAGTACCAGTGGCTCTACGATCGCGACGCGATCGATATCGCGGCACTGCTTGACGACCACATCGCACATTTGCTCGTGCCTGAGGTGGCCGCGCTCGGATAGATATCCCGGCAGGCAGCCTCGTTGGGGCGCCCGCGCCGATTGGACCCACGCCCCGCACCGATTGGACCCCATCTCTCACCGGACGGGAGGATCTCGCTCGGAAGGGAGGCCGGTGGGGCTGGGATCAGCCTCCTTAGCCCCCGAGGGCCTCCCTTGCGGGGGAGATGGGGGCCACAAGCAGCAGGGAGACAGTTTGCGGAAGGCCGCGCGCCGAGACCGCACGCTGCGGGAATGCGGTGCCTACGTGCGCGCCATGACCACGGCGATGAGCTGCTCGCCGTAGGCCTCGAGCTTCTTCGCACCGATACCCGTGATGCCGTCGAGTTCACCGACAGTCGTCGGCGCGGCTGCAGCGACCGCTCGCAAGGTCGCGTCCCCGAAGACGATGTAGGCGGGCACGCCCTGCTCTCGCGCCTGTTCGGCCCGCCATGCACGAAGCGTCTCGAAGAGCTCCCGCTGCGGTTCGCTGAGGTCCGCGAGCGCCGCCGAGGTCTTGGCAGAGCGCGCCGAGCGGCCGACCGGCCGCTCCGGCTCGGTGCGCAGCGACACCGTTCGGCTGCCTGAGAGAACCTCGGTCGAGGCGTCCGTCAGCGCGAGGGTGCCATACTCGCCGGTCGTCGCAAGCAGTCCTTGGGCGAGCAGCTGCCGCACGACCCCACGCCATAGCTGGTCGCTCAAGTCTGCGCCGATACCCCAGGTCGCGAGCTTCTCGTGACCGTGCTGTCGAGTGCGCGGCGTCTCCTTGCCGCGCAGGATATCGACGATCTGACCGGCACCGAAGCGCTGGCCGCGCTCACGCAGCAGACGCACCACCGTCGAGAGCAGTTTCTGAGCGGGAACCGTGCCATCCCAGGCGGCTGGCGGGGTGAGACAGGTGTCGCAATTGCCGCACGGGGTGCTCGCCTGGCCGAAGTAGCTGAGCAGGTTCACCCGTCGGCACTGCACGGTCTCGCACAGCGCGAGCATGGCGTCGAGATGCTGCGCCAGGCGCCGACGGTGGGCGATGTTCTCCGAGTCACTCGCCTGCGCCGAGCCGGCGGAGGCCTCGATCATACGTCGTTGCTGCACCACGTCTTGCAGGCCATAGGCGAGCCATGCCGTCGACGGCTCCCCGTCGCGGCCGGCTCGACCGGTCTCCTGGTAGTAGCCCTCGACCGACTTGGGAAGGTCGATATGGGCGACGAAGCGCACGTCGGGCTTGTCGATGCCCATGCCGAACGCGATCGTGGCGACGACGATCACGCCCTCCTCGCGCAGGAAGCGCGACTGCGTGCGAGCACGCGTGGCCGCGTCGAGGCCCGCGTGGTATGGCAGAGCGTTGAGACCGTTGGTCTGCAGGAACGCCGCCGTCTTCTCGGTGGTCGCGCGCGAGAGCGCATAGACGATGCCCGCGTCGCCGGCATGCTCGGTGCGGATGAAATCGAGCAGCTGACTGCGCACCTCGTTCTTGGAGACGATGCGGTACTGGATGTTGGGCCGGTCGAAGCTCGACACGAAATGCGCCGCGCGCTCGAGCTGCAAGCGCGAAGTGATCTCCCTGTGTGTCGCCTCTGTCGCCGTCGCCGTGAGGGCGACGCGGGGCACCTCGGGCCAACGCTCGGCCAGCTCTCCGAGCGCGAGGTAGTCCGGACGGAAGTCGTGCCCCCACTGCGACACACAGTGGGCCTCGTCGATCGCGAACAAGGCGATCCGGCCGCGTGCGAGAAGTTGCTTCGCCTGTTCGGTGCCGAGACGCTCGGGCGCGACGTAGAGCAGGTCCAGCTCTCCGGCGAGATAGGCGCGTTCGACGGATGCCCGGTCAGCGGCATCTTGGGTGGAGTTGAGATAGGCCGCCCGCACCCCGACCGCGGTGAGCGCGTCGACCTGGTCTTGCATGAGTGCGATGAGCGGCGAGACGACGACGCCGGTCCCCTCCCTCAGCAGGGAGGGAATCTGATAGCAGAGGCTCTTGCCGCCGCCGGTCGGCATGAGCACCACAGCGTCTCCGCCTGCCGCGAGCTGCGCGATGATCTCGGCCTGCTCGCCCCGGAACGAGTCATAGCCGAAGACGGTGTGCAGTGCTTGCTCGGCCGTGGCGAACTTCGCCGGGGCCGCTGCAGCCCCACGCCGGCCCTGGGCGACTCCTTCGGCGATCGAGCCCGGACTTTCGACGATCGAGCCTGCGCTCTCGGCGATCGAGCCTGTTGAGATCGCCAAGCCCTGTGCCGTTCCGCCGATTTCGACAGGCTCAATCAACGGGTTCCCGGGTCTGGTCGGTGGGTTCCCAGATCCGGCCATCGGAACGGAGTCCGATGGGAGCCAGTCGTCGTGCGATGGGAGCCAGTCGTCGGGTGGCGGCGGAGGGAACGCCTCATCGTCCCAGGAGGGTTCCACGTTCCACGTCACCAGGAGAGTGTATCCGGCGCCCGTGACAGCATCCTGTTCCAGCAGCTCGTCACGCGACAGGCCACATCACGCACATTACGCGACATCACACGACATCACACGACATCACACGACATCACACGACAGGCTCCATCACACGGCAGGCTCGCGCAGTGCTCCCTTCAAGTGCGTGTCGTCTGGACAGGTGCCGCACCGAGTCGGTCCGGCGAGACAGGTCCGAGCGGGCACGCTCACCTCATCCGGTTGGCCGCACCCGCTGAGCGGAAGTGCCGACGACACGCCGACGCCGAGACGACGGACGACACGTGCCGCCGGCCACTTCCGCAATGCGAATGCCGGCCGGGACTCTACGGGGCGCGGTCGGGACCGGGGTCCGGTTTGCCGCTCACGTCGTCAGAACCCGAGCCGCCGGAACCCGGGCCGCCGGAGCTTTCGTCGGCTCCAGCATCGACGGAATCCGCTGCGCCGGAACCGGGCGCGGACCTGCGCCGCAGGATGAGCAACGTCGCAAGCACCGCGAGCAGCACGGCCCCGAGAGCGCTGGCGACCCAGGCGATATCGCCCAGAACCGCTTCCGACGTCTCAAGACCGACGGCACCGGAACCAGATCCATCGCCGCCCGGCGCCGGCGTTGTCACCGAGGCCGTGCCACCGCCGCACGCCGGCGCAGTGGCTCGGCCCTCGGCGAGGACAATCCCCGCGGTCGGCTGCCAGTCGAAGCTGTAGCTGCCCGAGATCGGGTGACCGTCTGCCGACACCACCTGCCACGTGACCGTGTACTCGCCCGGCTCCCCTAGTTGCGCCTCCGCCTCGAGCTTCGGACCGAGCACGGTCGCACAGCCGTCTCCGTAGAACTTCGGTGCGGAGGACGGACCGCTGATCTCCATCGCACTCGCTCCACCCTCGAGCAACACGTCGTTCGTGGTGAGGCTAAACACGCCGGGCTGCTCGGTGACGATCTCCCCGTCCGCAGGCACCGTCTCGACGGGGTAGTTGTGGGCGGACACCGGCGCGGCACCCAGCGCGAGACCGGCGACGGCCGCGCTGACGACAGCACCGATGACGGCACCGACGAGGAACGGGTGGGTTGCGCGTCGCATGATCCCCCCTATTTCGCAGCCCGGCCGCGGGCCGCGACGGCGAGCACGAGGCCGACGGCCCCGACGACGAGGCCGCCGACGCCGAGGACGCGCGCGAGCACATCGTCACCGGCCGATGCGCCGGCACCGCCTCCGGCAGCGCTCGCTGCAGCGCCGTGAGCACCACCGTGAGCACCACCATGCCCGTTGCCGGCAACCGCCGCGGTCACGGCGATGCTCGGCGCGGGGTGAGCCGGTTCCGGCTCGCCCTCGGCTGCGAGCTGATCCCAACTGGTCACTCCCTGCTCACAGCTCTGCAGGACCGGGAAGGCGAGCGTCTTGCCTGCGGCATCCTGCGGCAGCGTCATCGCGAGGGCGAAGGTGTCGCGTAGCCCGTCGGGCAGCGGGGTCTTCGCCGTGTAGACGATCCGTCCGATCCTGTCCGTGACGGAGTTGCCCATGCTGTCGGTGACCGGCTTCGGGAGCGGCACCGAGACCTTCTCGACCTCCCAGCCGGGGTTGACCGTCGGGGTGACCGAGACGATGCTCTCGGGGATGTCGATCGCGATCTTCGTCGTCGACGAGCCGTCACAACCGTGCGGAACGGCGAAGGTGAGCACTGTGTGAGAGCCGGCTGCGGTGTTTTCGGACGTGACGCCGACATGCGCGCTCGCAGAGAGCGGCGCGGCGACGGCGAGCAACAGGCCGGCTCCGATGGCGGAGGCGGCGAGGGTGGTGCGGCGGAGGGGGGTACGCGTGGTCATAAGTATCCTTGGTCGATTGTGGGCACCGGGACACCACGGAAGGCGTCACTGAATGATTCGGTGCCAGAAGTGAAAAAAGGTCTGAAGACCGCTGGCGGTGGGCCTAAACGGTCGCAGCCGTCGCGGGCGGCCCGCGGTGACGCATCGACGAGAGCACGACCCCGAGTTCGCGGGGACGGAAGATGAAGAGCGAGGGAACAGGCGCGGGGGCAACATCCGGAACCGTGACGGCGACAGCTGGGGAGAACAGTGCCAGGGCGCCGAGATGCGCGAGCTCCAGCAATCGCAGCAAGGCCCCTTCGCCGCGACGCAGCAGGGCGATGGTCACGATCGCCGCGACGATGTGGGCGACGACCATGGTGTCGCCGTGGTTCATGCCCGCCATACCGGCACCGGTATCGGACAGCCCAGACGGTGCCGATGGCACGGTGGACGCTAATTGCCGGGCGATCTCCGGCTGCGTCAGATGATGCGCGGCCGAGGCGGCGAAACCAGCATCGCCCACGGCGCCGGACACCTGCGCTCCGAGGCTGAAGAGCGTGTGGAACACGGCTTGGCTCGCGACGACCGAGACGGTCAGGCGCCAGAGCGAGAGCGTGCGGCCGGAGAGGCCGATGCAGACCATGCCGGCAAATGCGAGCGAGATCACAACGGGGAGCACACCTGGTACCGAGCCGCCGCCGAGGGTGTGCGAGAGCGCTGCGACGAAGGTGGCGGTGCCGGCCACGAGCCAGCCGCGCGTGAACCGCGCCCACCTCGTGCTCGTCATGCGTTCAACGATACCCGGCCCGCGGCAGGGGTGGTTGCGAAGACCTCTCCGGCGACCGAGTCCTCGGTGCACCGTCTCGCGATCAGCTCGGCCGGAAGCGCGAGAAGACCGGAACCCCCCGAGCCTGAGCTCCGGGGGGTTCCGGCTTCGAGAGGCCCGTCGCCTACCGGAGGAAGAGCGGCACCGCCAAGCTCGTCGACCCGTTGACGGTCTCCGACCCGCTGTACCGTGCGCTCAGCAGGTGCAAGCCTGCGCCCAGCTTCGGCAGCTTGACGCTCAGCTTGCCCTTGGCTGCCTCCGTCAGCTTCGCCGTCGCGATCACCGAGGTGCCATCGAGGATCTCGACGGTCCCGGTCGGCTTGGTTCCCGCCGCGGCGACGACGACCGTGTACTTGATCGTCGCCTTGCGGCTGGCGATGAACTTGTTCGGCCAGCCGATCGTGACACTATCGACCTTGACCGGCTCCTCGTGCTTCACGATCGTGATCGGAACGGCGATCGCCGTTCCGGTCGAGGCGACGGCGACGCGGAGCTGCTGCACACCGCCGATCCCCTCGGGAATAGTGATCTGCACGGATGCCCGGCCTGCCTCGTCGGTCGTGTCGACGATCGTCTGGTCGACGGCGGCCGAGGCCAGCACAGAGCCGCCGAGCGAGACGTCGACCGTCGCAGCCGGCGTCTCGCCGGCAGTGAAGGCGAGCGAGGACAGGTCGACGGTCACGACGTCACCGGCGCTGTAGCCGTCGGCGTCGGGCGCGGAGAGCCTCACGCCGACCGCGCGCTGTGCGAGGTCGGGCGATGCGGTGGTGTTGGCGGCGAAGTAGTCGACCATCGACTGCAGGTCGACCTTGCCCGAATCGGCGCGATTGGTGCCGCTCTTGAGGGTCGGAAAATTGTCTCCGCCCGAGGCGAGGAACGAGTTCACGACGACGCGGTAGCTGCCGGCCGGGTCGAGGGGACTTCCATCGAGCGTGATCGCACCGATGCGCACACCGGGCGCCGCCGTCGGGTCATAGCTGTAGCTGAGTCCCTTCGACACGCCGAGCTTGAGGAATGGACGGCTCGCCGTCGCCGGCTGCCACTGCTGCTCGAGCACCTGCCGAACCTGGTCCCCGGTGAGGTCCATCGTGACGAGCGTGTTGGCGAAGGGCTGGACGCTCGCCGCCTCTTTGTAGGTCACATTGCCGTCGGGGTCCGCAGGCCCCGTCGACGCGAACTTCAGGTCGGCGCGCAGGCCGCCCGGGTTCATGAACGCGATCTGCGCACCGGCGGGAGCGGTCGCCCGCAGTTGGACGTCGGCGACGAAGTTGCCGAGAGTGGATTCCCCGCCGCGGTTCTCGGAACCGTTCGTCTGCTTCGCACGGTTGAAGTCGCCCGTGATCTCGCCGACCTTGGCCGCTCCGAGCTGGCTCGCTACCGTCACCGCGTCGGCGACGATCGGAGCGACATCCTGATCGACAGGGTAGAGCGGTGTCGGCGGGGTCGTCGACATGTTCATGAGCGGCAGGGTCTCGTTGCTGATCGAGATCAGCTCCTTGGTCTGCGGGTTCACCGAGATGTCCATGAGGCCGAACTTCTCACCGTATTGGCCGCTCGAGATGACGGGACGCCCGCCGATCACGTGGTTGTAGGCGAGGTGGGTATGACCGGAGACGATGGCGTTGACGTCGGAGTCGACGCCGTTGACGATGCGGCCGAACGGCGAGTCATCCGTCGCCGAGGCGATGTCGGTCGTGGCGGCCCCCTCGTGCACGAGCAGGATGATGACGTCGGCCTCACCGTTGGCCGGGTCGCCGTCGCGCAAATCGTCGGCCACCCGGTTCGTCTCGATCGTGACGTCGCGGATCTCGAGGTTCTCGATACCCGACGGGCTCACGAGTGAAGGCAAATCGTTCGTGACCGCGCCGATGAAGCCAACGGTCACGCCGTCGAACGTCTTCGTGTAGTACTCGGGCAGCGCGGGCTTTCCGGTCGCCTTGTCGTAGACGTTGGCTCCGAGATACTCCCACAGGGCTCGCGGCACGACCCGGTCGGTCAGATCGGCGAAACCCTGGTCGAACTCGTGATTGCCCACAGAGCTCACGTCAAGACCAGCCGCGTTGAGCGCGTCGATCGTGGGATTGTCCTGCTGGATGAACGAGGTGAACGTCGACGCGCCGATGAGGTCGCCGGCCGCTGCGAACACCGTGTTCGGATTGGTCGCACGGATCTGCTTGACCGCTCCGGAGAGCACCGCCGCACCGCCGGAAGCACCGGTCTGCTCGATCCTGCCGTGAAAGTCGTTGACCGTGACCACGTCGATGTTGACGGGCCGCACCTCCGTGGTGATGCCGACCTTGAGCGGGTCATGGTCACTCGACCGGAAGGGGGTGCCCGCCTCGGCCGCACCGAAGGCGTAGCCCCGGTCGGACCATTCGGCGGCGTTGATGTCCCAGTCACCGACCCCTGTGACCGTCGCCGCGAGAGACGGAGAGACGATGGCGTGGTCGAGCGAGCCGAGCTCACCGTCGAAGGTGTAGCTGTACTGTCCGCTCGCCATGCTCGGCAGCAGGTCGACGAAGCCGGCCTGGGCGAACACGTCGATCGGATCCTCTTTCGCGTAGGCGTTGAAGTCGCCGAGCAGCAGCACGTCAGAGCTGCCGCTCGTCGCCTGCAGTTGCTGGACGAAGGCGAGTGTGGCCTGGGCTTGCTCGACGCGCTCCGTGTTGAAGAAACCTTGGCCGTCGGCCGGCTCGGGAGCCGTCGATCCGCTCGGCTTGCTCTTCGACTTGAGGTGGTTTGCGACGACCGTCACCGTCTTGCCCTGGAAGCTGAAGGTCTGGGCGATGGGTTCGCGTGCGATGTCCCACACCGTCTCGTCGATCGTGGTCTGGCTCCCGCCAACAGGAGTGACGACATCCTTCTTGTAGATAATCGCCGTCGTGATGTAGTCGGTGATCGCCGCGTCGTTGAGCGCGGCGGGTGTGGGGACGTACGCCCACACCTCGGCACCGAGGGCTGTGTTGAGGCCTGCGACGAGGTCGGCCAGCGCGGTGTCGATCGGCTTGCCGAGCTTGACCGAGTTCTCGATCTCCATGAGTGCGACGACGTCGGCGTCGAGGCCGTTGATGGCCGCGACGATCTTCGACTTCTGAACGTCGAACTCGGCCTGGTTCGCCGCGCCGCGGGCCGCCGAGTTCTCGCTCTTCAAGGTCGTGAAGTAGTTGTAGACGTTGAACGCGCCGAACTGCAGGTCGCCACCGACCTCGGGTGAGGCGGCCGGCCGTGGGTTCGTCGGCTGGAAGGTCGGCTTGTAGCTCGCGTCGCTCGCGTCGTTGATCGGGATGGTCGGCTGCAGGCGCCAGTCGTCGAAGCCCCAGGAGAGCACGAGCGGCCGCTCGGGGAACACGACCGTGTCACCATTGCGCACGACGGTGCCGGCGCTGAAGTACGGCTGTTCGCCGGGGTGCGCGTTATTGCCGACCTGGATGCCGTATCCATCGTCGAGGAAGATACGGCCCGCCCGGTTGGCGGCGGCGATCGCATTGGCGTCGGGCCCAGGTCGAACCTGCTCGGTGGACTTGACCGGAAGCTCCTCGCCTGCGGAGAGCCAGAGAGTGCCGAAGTTGTAGAGCTGATGGCTCGAGGCCACCCGGTAACTTCCCGTCGGCTGCACGAGCATGCCCTCGAACTGCTCGCGGTCCGCGCCGCGAACACTGTCGGCGAGGGGGGTCGCAGCGGGCACGCCGATCTGGGCCGTGACGAGCTCGACGGCTCCGGCGGCGGAAGCGGTGAGCTGGGTGAGGCCGAAGTACTCGCTCACCGGACCGGTGACACGCACGAGGTCGCCGATGGCGACGGCTGGGCTGGCGGTGCCGAGGAAAACGAAGAGTCCGTCGGATGCGCCAAGAGTGGCATCCACGTCGCCGCCGCTGCCCTGCGTCTGAATGTAGAGGCCCTTGTACCCACCGACGCGGTGGTCGGCGGTGACGATGCCCTCCACGGTGACGACGCTGCCGACGAGGGGGCTTGTCGCACCGGTTCCCTGCACGTCGGCGATGGTCTTGGTGACCTCCGCTGCGGAGGCCGGGGCCGCGCCGAGCGCCGAGAGGCCGAGCACGGAGGCCGTCGCGATCGCGACGGCCGCGAGACGTCTCTTTCCGGAACGGTTTCGTGAATCCGTGGGACTGTGATGCCGGTGCAAGAGGTCTCCTTCGTTGGTGGACACGTCCTCGTCGAGCCCTCCACGGTGCGCGAAGTAGAACGACTTTCGGCCCCGATTCAGGGGACACCCGCAGCCTAGGGGTCGGCGCTTGGACTGCCAAGAGGCTGAACGCAAACGTCATCTGCTCTTAAGTTGCACGTCATGGTTCGCTGCGCGGATGCGCTTCTTGACACGCCCCCCTCCCCCTCCTCCTCTCCCTCCCTCCTCCCTCCTCCCTTCCTCTTTCCCTCGAGACTGCGTGAATCGTTGGAAAGAGCCCTCTTTCCAACGATTCACGCAGTCTCGAGGGAGGGGGAGGAACTCGAGGGGAGGAACTCGAGGGGAGGAACTCGAGGGGAGGAACTCGAGGGAGATGGGGGTGTGGCCGTGTGACGCATCGTGACTGAACGGGAGGGGTTCTGCCGTGCGCGGCGATACCATGTCAGCGTGACCACGAGCCCACCGTTTCGCGCCGACATCGTCGGCAGCTTTCTCCGTCCCGCCGAGCTGGCGCATGCCCGCAGCCGGCATGCAGCCGGGGAGATCGACTCTGCAGAGCTCGATGCCATCGTGGATGCGAAGATCGCCGATCTCGTCGCCAAGGAGGCGGATACCGGGCTGCGGCTGGCCACCGACGGCGAGTTCAGGCGGTCGTGGTGGCACTTCGACTTCTTCGGCTTCCTCGACGGCGTCGACATCGTCGAACTCGATCACGGCATCCAGTTCCACGGCGTGCAGACCAAGCCCCGTGGGGTGCACATCAGCGGACCGATCGGCTTCTCTCCAGAACACCCGTTCCTCGACCACTTCCGCTCACTGAAGGACCTGCTCGAGCGCACGACCGGCGTGGCTCCGAAGTTCAGCATCCCCGCACCGACCGTGCTCGACTTCCGTCTCGAACCCGGCCACATCGCACCCGACTCCTACGACGGTCGCGAGGCGATCGTCGACGATCTGGTGAACGCCTACCGCGATGCTGTTCAGGCGTTCTACGATGCCGGTGCCCGCTACCTGCAGTTCGACGACACTGCGTGGGCCTACCTGTGTTCCGAGGCCGAGCTCGCAAAGGCCCGCGATCGCGGGATCGACACCGACGGCATCGCCGAGCGCTACGCATCTTTGCTGAACCGCGTGCTCGACGGTAGACCCGATGACCTCGTCGTGACGACCCACGTCTGCCGCGGCAATTTCCGCTCCACCTGGATCTCGTCCGGTGGCTATGAGCCGGTGGCCGAGCAATTGCTGGGCGTGACCGACTACGACGGATACTTCCTCGAGTACGACAGCGAGCGCGCAGGAGGCTTCGAGCCGCTGCGATTCCTGCCAGAGGGCGACAAGACCGTCGTGCTGGGGCTGATCACGTCGAAGAGCGGCGAGCTCGAGAATGTGAACGACGTGAAGAAGCGCATCGATGAGGCCTCCGCCTTCGCTCCTCTCGGCCAGCTCGCTCTCAGCCCGCAATGCGGCTTCGCCTCGACCGAGGAGGGCAACGAGCTCACTGAGGACGAGCAATGGGCGAAGGTGCGCGAGGTCGTCGACATCGCGGCCGAGATCTGGCGCTGACCGCGACACTGGAACGGCGGCGGTCGCCATCCTTAGGAATCGGAGAGTCGCGACGGCTGGTCGATGCGGCCGACGGATCGACGGATCGACGGATCGACGGATCGACGGATCCAGTACACCCGATCGGACCGTCGCGCGGCTCAGGAACGGTAGCTCGGCCTTCCTGGCCTCTCCCCAGCGACTACTCCACGATCGGCGTGCCGTGCGTGTGGAAGGTCTCGATCGTCTTCATGCCCCAGGCCTGACCCTTCTTGCGCTCCTCCTGCGTCCACTCCACGACCGGCGAGTCGGGATCGAGGAGCAGGCGCGCGCCGGCATTGGCGAACTCGATGCGATTGCCGCCCGGCTCCCACACATAGAGGAAGAAGGTCTGGTTGATCGCATGCTTGTGCGGCCCTGACTCGATGTGGATGCCGTTCTCCAGGAAGATGTCGGCCGCCTTGAGGATGTCCTCCCGGGTGTCGGGGGCAAACGCGATGTGATGCAGACGATTGCCGTGCCGGGTCCAGTCGTCGGAGTAGACGACATCGTACGACTTGTTCTGGAAGTGGAACCACCACGCGGCATAGCCACCGTCATCGAGCTTGATACGCTCGCTCTCGCGGCCCGCCAGCGCCTCGGCGATGAATCTGCCGTTGGCCACCACGTCCTTTGCGAGGTAGTTGATGTGGTCGAGGCGACGCGCGTTCACACCGCGCCCGGGAAAAGCGGACGGCTGATTCTTCAGTGCGGGCTTGTCGTCTGTGGCGACATAGCGTTCGGTCTCGTAGTAGAGGGCCATCGAGTGACCGTCGGGGTCGCGGAACATATAGCTCGGCCCGGTGCCGACCTCGCCGTCGACCCATCCCTCGCCGAGCCCCGTCCGCTCCACGGCCGCGACCCGCCGCTCGAGAGCCTCCTGGCTCGTCGTGCGGAACGTCGTGCGGCCGACGCCCGCGTTGTCCGACGCGGTGAGCTTGATCGTGTAGAGCTGGTACTCGTCCCAGCATCGCAGGAACACCGAGTCGCCCTCTTCGGCGACAACACGCATGGCGAGCAGCTCGCGGAAGAACCACAGGCTCTTGTCGAAGGTTGCGGTGAGCAGCTCGACGCTGCCGATGTGGGCGATGTCGAAGGCGTTCTGGTCGGCCATGGTGGGGTCCTCTCTGAGGTGCGGATCTGAGGTGCGGATGAAGTCGTGCGGCTAGATGCGCGGTCTCGGAAAGACCAGGCCGTCGAAGATCTTGCGGGCGGTGCGCAGGGCCGCCGAGCGGGTGACGATGAACGAGCCACCGGACGCCCGGACCCCGACATCCACATCGAAGTGGCCCGTCGGGTGCTCGATGACGAACGGCGCGCCAGAGGCGGGGAGGTCGGCGAGGTCGTGTCCGATCGCTCCCTCCGGGATGACTCCGGCCGCCACCGTGAGCGCCCCCAGCACCCCGATCGAGGTGTGCACCCGGTGCGGGATGAAGCTGCGCGTCGAGATCGCTCCGCCCTCGCGGGGCTCCGACAGCAGCACCATCTTCGGCACGGTCGCGTCAGAGACGTCCCCCATGCCCATGAGCGCGGCGGCCGCGAAGCGGATGCGCTCGAGCTCGGTCTTCAGCGTCGTATCGGCCTCGAGGGTCGCCGGCGACTCATCGCCGGTCATCCCGAGGTCGCCAGCGCGAAGAAGCACGCTCGGCATGCCGTTGTCGACACAGGTGATCCGGACGCCCAGGACATCGTCGACGAGGCGGCCCGTCGGGAACAGCGCGCCGGTCGACGAGCCGGCCGTGCCCTCGAAGTCGAGGGAGACAGCGCCTGCCGTGCCCGGGACTCCATCGATCGCGAGACCACCGTCGTAGTCGACGAAACCGCCTGGCGTCGCGAATGTGGCCGTGGCGACCGAGTCGGTGTTGACCATGCGGATGCGGACGCTGGTGCGGTCGTCGAGCGCCGCGACGAGGCCGCGCTCGACCGCGAACGGTCCGATCCCGGCGAGGATGTTGCCGCAGTTCTGCTTGTCGGTGACGAACGCCTGGTCGACGCCGAGCTGCAGGAACAGGTAGTCGACATCGATGCCCCCGCCCGCGCAGGACACGCCACCCGTCGAAGGCGACACCACGGCGACCTTGCTCGTGAGCGGATGCGCGCCTCCGAGCCCGTCGATCTGCCGCGGGTCTGGAGTGCCCATGATGCGTAGCAGCAGCTCGTCTCGCTCGGCCGGGTCGGCTGGCAGCTCGGAGGCGAGGAAGTACGCCCCTTTCGACGTGCCTCCCCGCATCAGCAGGCAGCGGATGCCGTCAGTGCCTGCCATTGTCGTATTCCGCCTGCGTGATGTAGCTGACGCCCAGGTCCGCGAGCACTTCGCGCAAGCCGTTGCGGACGAGGCTCAGCTCGCCGTTCCGATAGGCGACGCGCGACGCAGCCTCCTTCTCGAGGCGCGCATCGGAGGCGGCGAGCGCCGATGGGGCCTCCTCACGTGGCACGCACAGCACACCATCGTCGTCGGCCACGATGACGTCACCGGGCCGCACGATGGTTCCGCCGACCACGATCGGCACGTTCACCGAGCCGGGCGTCGCCTTGACCGTGCCCTGCGCGTTGACCGCACCCGACCAGACGGGAAAGCCCATCGACCTGAGGTCGGCGACGTCCCGCACTCCGCCCGTCGTGACGAGGCCGCGCACGCCGCGGTGCTGCAGCGCGGTGGCGAACAGCTCGCCGAACGAACCGTCGAGCGACGGTGAGACGGTCGTGACGACGAGCACGTCTCCGGCCCGGCACTGCTCGACAGCCGCGTGGATCATCAGGTTGTCGCCGGGCCAGTTCAGCACGGTCACAGCGGAGCCGCCGATGCGCGTGCCGTCTTGAATCGGCCGCAGCGAGACTCCCGCGAGTCCTGTGCGGCCCAACGCCTCGTGCACCGTCGCGACGCCGTGGGCTGCGAGCGCATCGATGGTCGCGGCATCCGCGCGCTCGATGTCGGTGACGATGACGTGTCCCATGCTCACTCCAGCACGTCCGTGACCTGCGGGTAGTAGCGCATATAGGCCTCGCCCCTCGTGTCGACGGGCAGCCCGAGGTTCGGGCCGGCGTTGCGCTTGACCTGAACGCCTCGGCGGATGGCGAGCTGCGTGTAGTACTCCCACATGTGCTTCTGAGCGGGCAGACACTCCATCGCCTTCTGCTTCAACGGAAACGCCGTGGTGACATCGAGCAGCACGTTCGGCTTGAAGTCGCTCTGCTCTGGCTGGTGCGGTTCGAAGAAGAACACGGGCGGGGCGCCGATGATCTCGTCCGTGGTCGGGAACCGGCCATCGACGGCGACCCCGATCGCCTGTGCGAGGATGCGGGCCTGCAGCGCCATGCGCGCCGCGGCGGGATGGTCGCCGTTGTACGGGTCGGCGAGCGGATGCGTCAGAACCACCGTCGGCTGCACACGACGGAAGACCCCCACCAGCTTCTCGACTGCTTCGGGGGTCTCGAGCAGAGGGTAGTCGCCGAGGTCGAGGAACTCGACCTCGGCACCCAGCGCCGTGGCCGCGGCCTCCGCCTCCTGCCGTCGGATGGCCTTGATCTCGGCCAGCGGCTTGCCCTGCAGCCACTGGCTCGCCGACTCTCCCCGCTCACCGTACGAAAGGCACACCACGACGGCGCGCTCCCCGCGCATCGTGGCGGCGGCGATGGCACCACCCGCGCGCCACACGAAGTCGCCGGCATGGGCGCTGACGACCAGAAGCGTCGGCACGGTCTCGGTCATGGGTCCTCCTGTCTCGGTCCCGTGAATCGGGGAGCGTACGGCTCGTCATCGAGGGCGCGGTGCATCCCGATATCCCTCAGCGAACCACAACCCTGGTGCTCTGGTCAAGATTATGGATACAATCTTGGCGACGAAACGTGCGGATCCTTCCCAGCGATGGATCGCGCGCTCTTCGGAACGAATGACGAAGGAGTCTCGATGTCGGATGCCTCGGTATCGCGTGCGGTGGAATCGCCGGGAGGCACCGCCGACCGCACTCCCTCCCCGTCGGCTGCCGCGAGACGCGGATCGCTCTCACCGTCACGACAGTCGGCCCACCGACGACACGATCCTCGCGTCCCGCCGAGAACAACGGCCGCGATCCCGAACTGCCGCGTTGGCGGGGAGACGGCTCCCGTGGGTGCACCGCGACCCCTGGTCACACGCACGAGAGACCCGCAAGCAAGACGCAAGTGACGACCACAAGAGACGACCACAAGAACTGAGGGGCCAGGCACGCGTGGCCGCCCATCGCACCACCCCGAGAGAAGGAAGAACCATGGCGAACAACCTGCAAGAGCTGCTGGACGAGAAGGGCGACACGGTCAGGATGCTGCGTGATTCGCAGCTCGGAACATATATCTACCCCGTCGTGCCGGCCGAGTTCACCAACTGGCGTCGCGAGCAGAAGGCGTGGCGCAGCACCGCTGTGTTGTATGACCAGACGCACCACATGGTGAACCTCTTCGTGTCGGGTCCGGACGCACTGAAGCTGCTGAACGACACCGGTATCAACAGCTTCGCCAACTTCCCGGTGAACACCGCGAAGCAGTTCGTGCCGACCGCCTCCAACGGCGGCGTGATCGGTGACGGCATCCTGTTCCACGAGGCGGAGCACGACTACGTCTATGTCGGACGCGCCCCCGGAGCGAACTGGCTGCAGTTCCACGCCGAGACAGGCGGGTACGACGTTGAGGTGCGCTACGACGACCGCTCTCCGTCGCGCCCCTACGGGCAGGCCGTGCACCGCGAGTACTACAGGTTCCAGATTCAGGGGCCGGCAGCCTGGCCGATCATCGAGAAGCTCGCGGGAGGTCCAGTCGAGCAGGTGCGGTTCTTCCACATGGGCGAGCTGACGATCGCAGGCGAGCAGGTGCGCACCCTCCGGCATGGCATGGCCGGCGCGCCTGGCCTCGAGATCTGGGGTCCATACGAGCAGCACGGCAAGATCCGCGACGCCGTGCTCGAGGCCGGGCGCGAGTTCGGCCTCGAACCGTGCGGTTCACGTGCCTACTCGTCGAACACCCTGGAGTCGGGCTGGATCCCCTCTCCGCTCCCCGCGATCTACACGAGCGAGGCAGAGCGTGCCTACCGCGAGTGGCTGCCTGCCACGAGCTACGAGGCGATCAACGCCCTCGCCGGCTCGTTCGTGTCCGAGAACATCGAGGACTACTACCTCAACCCCTGGGAGCTCGGCTATGGCTCGTTCGTGAAGTTCGACCACGACTTCGTCGGCCGCGACGCGCTCGAGAAGATCGACCCGGCGACCCAGCGCAAGAAGGTCACGCTCGCCTGGAACGACGAAGACCTCGCGAAGCTGCTCACCTCGGTGATCGACCGTGATGGCTTCGGCTACCAGTTCTTCGACCTGCCGAACGCCAACTACGGTTCGTCGAACTACGACTCGGTCGTCGACGCCGACGGGACCGTCGTCGGGCTCTCGTTGTTCACGGGTGTCACGGCCAACGAGAGACGCGGCCTCTCGTTGGCGACGGTCGACCACGACGTGCCGATCGGCACCGAGCTAAAGGTCGTCTGGGGTGAACCGGGCGGCGGATCGCGGAAAGCGACGGTCGAGCCGCACGAGCAACTGGCGGTGCGCGCGATCGTGAGCCCGGTGCCGTACGCCGTGACGGCACGCAACACGTACCACGGCGGATGGAGGACCGGCGGCGCCTGAGACGGCCGAAACCGGGTTCAGCCGGTTCTAGCGGGACCCGCACGCATCGCGGCGGGTGTCACCGGTTCCGAAGGTCTGGGACGCTCCAGCGACGGGCGTCACGGGCCCGAGGCGCCGCGCTCGGACCGTCGGGGTTCAGGCCGGTGCCGAACCGTCGCCGTGGATGACGAAGAACTGCCCGGAGGAGCCCTGCACCGCGCGGGCCACGGTCGCGTAGAGCCAGTCGAGTGCTGCCGTCTGTTGGGTCGTCGCACGACGGTAGAGGCACAACTCGATCTCGGCCATCTCGAACGGCAGTTCGCGCACGACGAGCGGCCAGGTCCCCGCCCACCCGGCCGCGATGGTGTCGGGCACCGTTGCGATGAGTTCTCGACTCGCCGACAGGAGCGGCGGAAGCGTCGCGAAGTGCCGCACGGCCACCTGCGCTTCGATCTCCGCTCCGGCGCGCCGCTGCGCGGCCGCGAGCATCGGTGCCCCGGAGTCGCTCGCCACCGTGACATGTGCTGCGTCGAGGTAGGCGTCGAGGTCGAACGCTCGGTCGGCGAGCGGATTCGCGGCCGACAGCGCGACTCCATAGCCCTGCGACTTCAGCAGCACCCGGTCGAACGCGCCGGAAAGCGCGACCGGCGTGATCGCGAGGTCGACGGTGCCGCGCGCGAGCCAATCGGGCAGCTCGCCGACATCGAGCGGCACGATCTCGAGACGCATGTGCGGCGCGCGGGCTCGCACCGCACGGAGGATCGCCGGAAGCCAGCCGATCTCGCCGAGCTCCGACAGCGCGACACGGAACAGCTTGCGCGAGTCGGACGGATCGAACCCGTGCACGGCGTCGAGCGTGCGATCGATCCCCGCGATCGCCTCACGGAAGCCGGGGAACACGCTCACCGCCAGAGGCGTCGGCTCCATTGTGCGGCCCGCACGCAGGAACAGCGGATCGTCCAGCTCGCGGCGCAGCCGTCCGAGGGCCTGACTCACCGCCGGCTGCGTCACATAGAGCCGCGAGGCCGCGGCCGTCAGGCCACGTGTCTCGTAGATCGCGACGAAGACGCGGACGAGGTTCAGGTCCATCGCGGCCTCCGACCAGCCGCGCGAAGGCTAAGACATCCTTCGATCTCCATAAGCAGAGGTTATGCCCATACGGTCCCGCAATATGCCTGTGTTACTAACATGAGACCGGATGCTGCCGCATCCACCGTGATCGAACGAAGGAGTTCACGATGCCCGAGTCCGTCTTCCAGGCCATCTCCCGCGTGGGAGGCCCTGTCGAGCTGCTGCGCAACGCCCAGGCGCGTCCGACGATCTTCCCGGTCACTCCCGAGTTCACGAACTGGCGCTCTGAGCAGCGCGCCTGGCGCGACTCCGTCGCCCTGCTCGACCAGTCCCACCACATGACCGACCTGTTCATCTCGGGTCCCGACGCCCTGAGACTCCTGAGCGACATCGGCGTGAACAGCTTCGCGAACTTTCAGGTCGACAACGCCAAGCAGTTCGTGGCGGTCAACCACGAAGGGTATCTCATCGGGGATGCCATCCTGTTCCATCTCGCAGAGGACTCGTTCGACCTCGTCGGGTGGTTCATGGTGCTCGACTGGGTGCAGTACATCGGCGAGACCGGCGACTACGATGTGACCTTCGAGCGCGACGCGAACTCGCTCATGCGCGCCCCCGGCGAGAACCCCACGCTGTATCGCTACGAGCTTCAGGGCAAGAACGCCCTCACCCTGATGGAGAAGGTCACAGGCGTTCCAGTGCCGCCGACGAGGTTCTTCCACATGACGACCTTCACGATCGATGGGCTCGAGGTGCGTTCGTTGCGCCACGGCATGGCCGGGCAGCCCGGCTTCGAGCTGTTCGGACCGTGGGAGGAGGGAGAGCGGGTGCGAAGCGCGCTGATCGCCGCCGGCGATGGTCTCGATCTCGCGCTCATCGGCTCGAAGGCGTACTCGTCGGCGAACCTCGAATCTGCGTGGGTGCCATCACCCCTGCCAGCGATCTTCACGGGCGAAGGCATGGCCGACTACCTCAGGTGGCTACCGGCGGCCCGCGCCGGATCGCTTGCAGGCAGCTTCGCCTCTGACGACATCGAGGACTACTATCTCACCCCCTACGACCTCGGCTACGGTCGCAGCGTCGCCTTCGACCACGACTTCATCGGCCGCGCGGCGCTCGAACGACACGCTGCGGGGCCAGTGCGCGCAAAGGTCACGCTGGTGTGGAGCCCCGAGGACGTGGCCGCGGTCCAGCGATCGCTGCTGGAACCGGGGCTGCCGGCGAAATACATCGACTTCCCCAAGGCACGGTATGGCGTGTATCAGGTCGACCGTGTGCTGGCCGGCGGGAAGGATGTCGGCATCTCCCACGATGTCGGCTACATCACGGGCGAGCAGGTGTTCGTGTCGCTGGCGAGCATCGACGCCACGCATGCGGCGCCCGGCACCGAGGTCGCAGTCGTGTGGGGTGAGGAGCCCAACTCACGCAAGCCCGCCGTCGAGGCGCACCGCCAGGTCGAGATCCGGGCGACCGTGCAGCCCGCGCCGTACTCGTCGTTCGCCCGGGAGGCCTACCGGAAGGACTGAGCGCGCTTCGCCTCGCCCTCGTGCTCGCTTGGCCACCGGGCTCAGCCCTTCTCGGCGACGATCCGTTCGAACCAGGAGAGCGTCGCACGGGTCATGTCCGCGGGCTGGCCCGACGCCTCCAGCGCGGCGAGCGCGTCGCGTACCTCGTGCTCCCGCCGCACGGCGTGCTGATAGGTCCCCTCGGCCAGCCGATCGATGAGGGCCCGCCCCTCGTGGCCGAGCTCTTGTGCCATCTGATCGAGCAGCCACTCCTCGGCACCGACCGCGCGCGCAGCGCCGAGCCCTTCGATGACGAGTGCGGCAAGGCCTTTCATGAAGACGCTCCGCAGGAGCTTGAGGCGTGCGGCTTCCCCGGCCTCACCGTCGACGGTGACGATCGGAACACCGAACGGTGCGAGCCGCTCCGCCAGGGCACGGGCACCAAGGCCGCTCGCCAGCAGTTCCGTGCGGTGCGCGGCACGGGGCACGGGGGCGAGCACCGCGACATCCGCCATCGGGACACCCTGCAGCGCAGCCAGCATGGCGATCTCGAGCTTGACCGCGGGCGCTGCGGTATTGAGATCGGCGTACACGGCGGTCGGCGGGGTCTGTGCAAGAACGTCGGCGGCGACGGCGCGCGCGACGTTCGCTCCGACCAGGCTGAGGATGACATCCGCGCCTTCAGCGGCCTCAGCAATGGTCGGGACCTGCCGGATCGGAGGGTCGTCGAGCCGCCGGAAGGGATCGTAGCCGCGCACATCCGCGCCGGCGTCATGCAGCCCGCGCGCATACAGCCGTCCGGCCTCTCCGAGGCCGAGGATCGCGATGGTCGTCATAGAGTGTTCACCCTAGACCACCGACGACGGGAGTCGACGCATCCGCCCGTGCGACCGTCGCACCGCCCATGTCGATGGCCGGTGTGTCGTCGATCGCGCGAGTCGTCGATCGCGCGAGTCGTCGATCGCGCGAGTCGTCGATCGCGCGAGTCGCGCGGCGACCGCGATCTCGGAGTTCCACACGGCCTCTGCCCCGACATCGCCCGAGCGAGAGAGTGGGATGTCATTGTCGGCTTTCCTTTCGATCCGAGCGAAGACCATGCAGATTCCGCGAACCTGGATCGCGGACAAGGAAGCCATAAAGATCCAGATTTTCAAACCAAAATCGTTGACAATTTCAGCGCGAATCCGTAGCGTCTCAGAAACGGGGACGGTCCGGGTCCCGCGTCGGTGGCAATGAGGCGAACGACACGAAAGGCAGGCGATGGCCGCTCGATTGACCCTGCGTGACGTGAATCTCCACTTCGGCGGCGTCACGGTGCTCGAAGGCGTGAGCTTCGACGTCGAGCCCGGCCAGGTGTTCGGACTCGTCGGCCCCAACGGCGCGGGCAAGACCTCGTTGTTCAACTGCATCAGCGGGCACTACAAGCCGAGCGCGGGGTCGATCCTCATCGAGGGCGTCGAGGTGCGCGGCTCCCGTCCGGCGACGCTCGCACGCCACGGCCTCGCCCGCACGTTCCAGCACCCCGCGCTTCAGCTGCGCGACACCGTCCTGGAGAACGTGCTGCTTGGCGCGCATACGCGGCTGCCCGGCGGTCCTCTCGAGTGGTCGATGCGCTCGCCGCGCACCACCCGCTCAGAGAAGGCGCTGCGCACGGAGGCGCTCGAGCTGCTGGAGCGCAACGGCCTCGGTTGGGCTGCGAACGTGCGCGCCGACGAGCTCTCCCACGGCCTGCACAAAGGCATCGAATTCTGTCGCGCGCTGCTCATGCGGCCGAAGCTGCTGCTGCTCGACGAACCGGCGGCCGGACTGCCCCACAACGAGGTCGAACAACTCATCCAGACGGTGAAGCGCGTGCGCGACGAGGACGACGTGACGGTCGTGATCGTCGAGCACCACATGGGGCTCATCGCGGCGCTCACCGACAGGGTCGTCGTGCTCGATCACGGCAAGAGTCTGATGGAGGGCACGGCGGCGCAAGCGCAGTCCGACCCGCGGGTGATCGAGGCGTACATCGGGAAGGATGCCGCGGGTGACGCTGCTTGAGCTGGAGGGCGTGACGGCCTCCTACGGTCCGGTCCAGGTGCTCGGGGGCGTGTCGCTGTCGGTGCCCGATGGGGGCGCTGTCGGCATCCTCGGCGCGAACGGCGCTGGCAAGACGACGACGCTGCGCGCGATCAGCGGGACTGTGCGCACCGGAGGCCGTATCGTCTACGACGGGCGCGACATCCGAGGCATGCGCCCTGACCGGGTCGCCGCCCTCGGAATCGCGCATGTGCCGGAGGGCCGTGGCACGCTGGGAGCCCTCACAGTGCACGAGAACCTTCGCGTCGGCGCCTATCTGCGCAAGGACCGCAAGGGCATCGCGACCGACATCGACTACTGTCTCGCCCTCTTCCCCCAGCTGCAGAACCGCATCCGTTCCAACGGATCGGCACTCTCCGGCGGCGAGCAGCAGATGCTCGCGATCGCTCGCGCGTTCATGTCCAGACCACGGCTGCTGCTGCTCGACGAAGCATCCCTCGGACTCGCCCCTGGCACCGCGAAGTCCGTGTACGAGGCGATCAGGCGGCTCCGCAAAGAGTCCGGCATCGCGATGCTCGTCGTCGAGCAGAACGCCAATCTCGCCTTCTCGCTCGTCGATTCCGCGACCGTGCTGGAGACCGGTCGCACTGTCCTCACCGGATCCAGTGCCGAGCTCAAGGGCATGGACGAGATCCGCCGCGCCTACCTGGGAGGCTGACGATGGGGACCTTCATCCAGCTGGTGATCGACGGGCTCTCGACAGGGTCGGTCTACGCCGCCTTGGCACTCGCGATCGTGCTGGTCAACCAGGCGACCGGCCTCATCAACTTCGCACAGGGCGGAATGGCTGTGCTCTCCGCCTACATCGCGTTCGCGCTGACCCAGCTCGGCGCGCCGCTGATCCTCGCGATCCTCGCCTCGATCGTCGCCTCCCTCGCGCTGGGCGCCCTCATCGAGTGGTACCTGATGCGGAGGTTCGAGCGCGGCGACCCGGACACCGCTGTGGTCGTGACGATCGGACTCCTGACTCTGATCACCGGGATCTGCGCGTGGATCTGGTCGTACGACAACCAGATCTTCCCCCCGCTGTTCCCGACGGGAACGGTCACCGTCCTCGGCGCGGTCCTGAGCTTCAGCTCGCTGGGCACGATCATCGTCATCGTCGCGATCATGGTGCTGCTGCAGGTGCTGTTCGTCGGCACGAAGCTCGGCCTCGCCTTGCGGGCGGTCGCGATCAACACACAGTCCGCCGCTTTCTCCGGTCTCCCGGTCGGACGCCTGCTCATGGTCGGGTGGGGTCTCGCCGCCGGCCTGGGGGCCGTCGCCGGCATCCTCGTGGCACCGCAGCTGTCGCTCACTCCGGGGATGATGGACAACGCGCTCGTGTACGCGCTGGCGGCCGTCATTCTGGGCGGACTGTCGAGCCCGATCGGCGTCGTCATCGCCGCGTGGCTCATCGGGGTGCTGGAGAACCTCGCCGCCGCCTACATCGGCTTCATCGGCTACGACCTGAAGATCGCGGTTCCGTTCATCCTCATCTTCGTCGTGCTGATCGGCCGCCCGCAGGGCCTGTTCGGCCGGAAAGCCGTGGTGCGCGTCTGATGTCCACCCTCACAGCCTTCTTCGCCAAAGCCTGGGTGCGCCGGGTCACCGTCGTCGTGATCGCCGCGCTCGCCGTCATCCTTCCGCTGGTCCTTCCCGCCTTCGCGAACCAGACCATCGCCCGCATCGGGGTGTTCGCCGTCGCCGTGCTGGGCCTCAACGTCGTCATGGGCTACACAGGACAGGTCTCGCTCGGCCAGATCTTCTTCCTCGGGCTCGGGGCATACGTCACCGCATACGGAGTCACCCAGGGGTGGAACATCGTGCTGGTGTTCGTGCTGTCACTCGTCATCCCCGGCGTCGTCGGCCTTCTCGTGGCCCTCGCCGCCGCGCGCCTCGGCGGACTCGCGATAGCCATGGTCACCATCGCGCTCCCTATCGTCGGCGTGCCGCTCGCGAAACGCCTCGAGGACTTCACCGGCGGATCGCAGGGCCTCTCGGCGAACTTCTCGAAGGCGCCCGCGTGGAGCACGCTGTACGACGACCAGTGGCAGCTGTACATCGTGCTGCTCATCGGCGGGATCGTGTTCCTTCTCACGCGCAGCCTCGTGCGCGGCAAGTATGGCCGCGCCTTCGCGATCGTGAGGGGGAACGAGGCGGTAGCGGGCTCCATGGGCGTCTCGCCCTACCGCTACAAGGTTCTCGCCTTCACCGTCGCCTCGATCATCGGCGGGGTGAGCGGCTTCCTCTACATGGTCGTCGTGCAATACACATCGCCCGAGACGATGAGCTTCGGCCATTCGATCACACTGTTGGCGTCCATGGTGATCGGCGGTGCTGCGAGCATCTTCGGTTCCGTCCTCGGCGGTGCGTACTACGTGCTCGTCCCACAGCTGACGAACATCATCGACCCGAACCTCACCGCGCTGCTGCAGGGTGCGATCCTTCTGGTGGTGCTGTTCGTGCTGCCCGGCGGCCTGGTCTCGCTCCCGCGTGCGATCGACCGGCTGTCGTCGCGCGTACATCGCAGCGCAACGCCGACCACGCGCGTCCCGGCGATCGGAGCGTCGCCTGCGACGCGCGCGGATGCGGCGGCCGTCGAGCACCAGATCCCCTCGCCAGCGACCACAGCCTCGGATCCCGCGGCGAAGAGACCCCCAACAGAGAGACAAGGACAGGCATGAACATGCGCACGAGAACACGGAACGCCATCGGCGTCGTCGCCCTGGCGTCGGCCGTCGCGCTCATCCTCGCCGGATGCTCGCGCGGTGGAGGCGGAACCTCGTCCGACAGCGTGGCGCCGAGCCCCGGCATCACCGAAACGGCGATCACACTGGGCATCACGACGCCCATGAGCGGCACCACTGCTGGCCCCGGCACCTGCACCGTCGCGGGCGTCACCGCCTACTTCGGCGCCAAGAACGCCGCCGGCGGCGTGAAGTTCGGTGACGGCAAGACCCGCAAGGTCGAGATCAAGCCGCTCGACGACGGCTACGACCCGCAAAAGGCGAAGGCCAACTACGACCAGCTGAAAGACAGCGTCTTCGCGATGACGGCGGGACTCGGCACTCCGACCAACCGTGCATGGCGCGAGGCCGCGATCTCGGATGGGGTCCCGCAGGTACTCGTGATGACGGGCGATCCGATTTTCAGCGACCAGAAGCAGAGTCCATGGCAGCTCGGCTTCGTGCCGATCTATCAGAACGAGGGCGAGGCGTTCGGCACACTTCTGGCGACGTCGGGCAGTGAGCACAAGGTCGCCGTCCTGTACCAGAACGACGACTACGGCAAGGGCTATGTCGAAGGCTTCAAGAAGGGCATCGAGGGCGCTTCGAACATCACGATCGCCGAGGAGCTCAGCTACGAGGCCACAGACGCCTCGGTCGACGGCCAGCTCACCCAGCTCGCCGCCACGGGCGCCGATGTCTTCTTCAACGCGATGTCGATCACCCCGCTGGTCATCTCATCGCTGAACAAGGCCCAGTCGCTCGGCTGGACTCCCAACTGGTTCCTGCCGTCGAACACCTCGAGCCCCGGTGGGATCCTGCAGAAGGCGAACGACGTGAGCGTCTACCCCGGCATCTACTCGGTCGCGTTCACCAAGGCGGTGCAGAGCCCCGCGTTCGCGGACGACGAGGACGTCAAGACGTTCCTCTCGGACCTCAAGGCGTATGCGGACTATCCGGATACCCCGGCGTTCCCGCACTGTGCATGGAGCTACCAGGTCGGGGCGACCCTCGAGCAGGCCTTCGAGAAGATGACCTCGCCAACGCGCGACGACTTCATGAAGGCGCTGCGGTCGATCTCCGACTTCTCGGCTCCGCTGATGCTGGAGGGCACCGCGGTCGACACGACCGCCGACGGCCAGCCCGCCGTGTCGACGGTGTTCGTCCAGAAGTACAACGGCAAGGGCTACGCCACCGCCACCTCGTGGGAGTGATGCCGTCCTGAGCAGCCATGGCCTGGTCGGGTTCCCGGTCGGGCCATGGCGCATGCCCGCGACCAACTGCGGGCGCGAGGTCACGGGTGCGGGCCGGATGCCGTGGATCCACTCGAATCGCTCAGCGCGCGGCGATCGATCCAGCGCGGAGCACCTGGACGATGCCAAGCAGGTGGGTGCGGGTGGCCTCCTCGGCCCCGTCCGCGTCGCGCGCCAGGATGGCGTCGATGATCGCAATGTGCTCCGGTGCTGACTCGGCGGCGCGACCGGGCGCGAATGCAAGCCGGAACTGGTGCCGCGCCGACTGGGCGCGCAGGCGCTCCAGCAGCTGTGTCGCGGTCTCGTGCCCGCTGAACTCGCGAATGCAGCGGTCCATCTCCTGATTCAGCCGCGCGTACTCGACGAGATCGCCGGAGGCGACAGCGGCTGAGATACCCGTCCGCAAGGCGAGCAGTTCCTCTGCGCCCTCGTCGGTGAGGTTCTCGGCGGCCTTGCGCGCGCACAACGACTCCAGGCCGATCCTCACCTCGACGATCTCGATCGCCTCGTCGATGCTGATCGCACGCACCCGCGCGCCCCGATTGGGGAGACGTTCGACGAGACCCTCGCCGGCCAGGTTGAGCAGCGCCATCCGCACGGCCGCTCGCGAGGCGTCGAACCGCTCGCTGATGTCGGCCTCGATGAGCCGTTGGTATGGGGCGAGTTCGCCCGCCAGAATGGCGTTGCGGATCTGCTGGGTGAGATCGGCCCAGGAGTTCTCGTGGGCGTTGGGCGGCACGGTGGACAAAAGGCGACGGCCTCCTCGGTCACGGACGGTGCGTCCCTCCTCGGGCACCTTCTGACAGTATCGCATGGGTAAAATTTGTCGACGATTTTAGCGACAATCTCGGTTATAATCATGTCCACGGGCATCCCGAGATCGCCCGGTTTATTTGTCCCGTTCACCAGGACGCGCCGTCGACAGGCGAGCGCGGCGAGGATGGGATGGCCCAAGACACAGAGAGGTGGGTGCCGGCGATGTCCGACACAGTGAGCACTGAGGCGCCGGTGAGGACCGGGTTGTTCATCGGGGGCGTGGCGCGGAGTACCGCGGAGACCCTTGCGATCGCGGATCCCGCGAAGCCGGGGGTGGTCGTGGGTCATGCGGCGTCGGCGTCGGCGGAGGATGTCGCTGACGCGGTCGCCGCGGCGCGGGCGGCGTTCCCGGCGTGGTCGGCGTTGACGGGTCCGGAGCGGGCGGCGTTGATGGCGGACGCGATCGCGGGGATCGCAGATGAGCGCGACGTCGACGCGGCGGTGTTGTCGCAGGAGAACGGGAAGATCCGGTTCGAGGGTTTCATCGACGCGTTGGTGTTCGAGATCCGTTGGAATCTGGCGTTGATGCATGCCGAGGAGGTCGACCAGGGCAGGACGTTGCCAGTGGTGCCTGGCGCGATCCCGGTATCGACGGAGGTCGGCTACCAGCCGCTGGGCGTGGTGACGGTGATCGTTCCGTTCAACTGGCCGATCGCGATCCTGGGGGCCTCGCTCCCGCATGCGCTGCTGGCTGGGAACACCGCGATCGTGAAGCCGCCGCCCTCGGCGCCGCTGGCCACGACCCGGCTCGTGCAGCGGGTCGCAGAGAAGC
>NZ_JBHSTP010000002.1:520480-780798 GCF_042660285.1 Luethyella okanaganae | reverse complement strand
GGGGGGGCGGGGGGGCGGGGGGCCGGGGGCGGGGGCGGGCGGGGATCCTAAATGATAATGATTATCATGTACTGTTTGGGGCGAAGGGGATTGAGCCAGCGACACTCGATATCGCGCGATGTCGGACCACCTCGCATCAGACCCCATGCGGGCACGATGCCGCACCCCATACCAAGCCAGCGACGCAGATCCACGCCACACGCCGCCGGCAGTCGATCGATTGCGAGCGCCACAGAAGGGAGAACCGAATGGACGAGACGACGATGCTCTCGGTGACGAACCTCTCGGTCTCGATCGACGGCCAGCCGGTCGTGAGCGGACTCGACTTCGAGCTCAAGAACGGCGAGCGGCTGTGCCTCCTCGGAGCTTCGGGAAGCGGCAAGAGCACGATCGCCGCAGCACTGACGGGAACGCTGGCGGCCACCACGCGAGTCACCGGAAGCATCGACATCCGCGGACATGAGGTCGCCGGGGTGCCGATATCCCGCCGGCCGCCTGAGGCACGTGCCGCTGCAATCTTCCAGGACTCCCTGTCGAGCCTCAACCCGCTCGTCACCGTCCGCCGACAACTGTTGCAGCCTTTCCTGCGCCGAGGAGTCCGGGGGCGGGCGGCCGATACCGCCGTCGAGTCCCTGCTCGCTCGGGTCGGCATCGAGCAGCCGCGCCGACTGCTCGCTCGCTATCCAGGCGAGCTGAGCGGCGGCCAGCGCCAGCGCATCTGCATCGCCGTGGCCCTCGCGGGCACCCCCGGCCTCGTCGTGGCCGACGAGCCGACGACCGCTCTCGACGTGGTCACGCAGGCGCGCGTGCTCGACCTGCTGCGCGAACTCAGCGATGACCGACGGATGACGCTCCTCCTCATCACCCACGATCTGGCGGTCGCCGCCAAGCTCTGCGAGCGCGCGATCGTGCTCGCCGGTGGCCGCGCCGTCGAGTCGGCCCCGATGGATGAGCTCATCGCGGCCCCGCAGCATCCGTACACCCGCGCCCTCATCGACGCGGCGTCCGTCACCGTCAGCGCCCTCCACCTCGCGAGCCAGGTCGACCCCACCTCAACGTCTGGGCTCCCGTCCCCCGGCCCCGCCCGCGAGGTCAGCCCGTGAACCCGCGGATGCCCTTGCTCTCGGCCACGGCCGTCACGCGCGACTACGCCATATCGACGACGCTGTGGCAACGCCCGCGGATTCATCGCGGCCTCGACCGGGTCTCCCTCACGATCGCAGCAGGGGAGCGCGTCGGACTCGTGGGTTCCTCGGGTTCGGGAAAGTCGACGCTGCTCCGCGCCATCCTCGCGATCGATCCGATCGACGCGGGCGACATCCGCTTCGATGGCCGGACGATCCGGCCCGGCCCTGTACGCGCCCTGCGCTGGTATCGCCGACTCGTCCAATATGTGCCGCAGGACCCGGCGTCGTCGCTCGACCCGCGGATGAGCGTGCGCACTCTCGTCGCCGAGCCTCTCCGCCGGTTGCGCGTACCGGGAGATCACGACGCCGTCATCGACGAGGCGCTCGGCCGGGTGGGACTCGGCAACGCCGTGCTGGATCGCCGTCCGGCCCAGCTATCCGGCGGGCAGGCTCAACGTGTGGCTCTCGCACGGGCGATCGCGACGCGACCACGACTGCTGGTCGCCGATGAACCGGTCTCAGGTCTGGATCTGCCTTTGCGCAACCAGGTGATGGACGTTCTGCACGAGCTCTGCCACGGCGGGGGGATGGCCCTGCTGATGGTCTCCCACGACCTCACTGTGGTCGCCGGGGCGTGCGAACGCACCGCAGTGATGTCGCACGGGCGGATCGTGGAGGACCGCGCGACGACGGACCTCCTATCGTCGCCGCGGCACGACAGCACCAGGGCGTTGCTCGCCGCGATTCCGACACTGCCGCACTCGCGGTGCCGACAGCACCCATGAGTCTCCGAACCGCAGATCCGCTGGCCGGGCAACGGGCCGCGGAAGCACGATCGACACCGGCGCACCACACCTTCACCTTCACCGGCGTACCACCCCTTCACCGTGTCCCCACGCATCACCGTCTCCCCGCCCAGCCCAGAACCACCCCATCGAAAGGAACCAATGGAACACCCACCCAGACTTCGGCGAAGCCTCGTGCTCGCCGGCCTCGTCGTCTCGAGCACCCTCGCTCTCACCGGCTGCTTCAGCGCGGCCACGGCCACCTCGTCGGATGACGGCGGTCGCGTCAGCATCGCCATGCTCAACCCGCCGCGGTCCGGCCTTACACCACTGAGCGATGACGCCTTCAAACTCTCGAGATGGAGCACCGCAGAAACACTCGTCGTGCTCGACGACAACGGTGACGCGCAACCCGCGCTCGCCACGGAATGGAAGCAGGAGGGCGACCACGGCTGGGTCTTCACGATCCGCGACGGCGTGCGCTTCCATGACGGTACCGAGCTGACCGCAGAGGCCGTCGCGCACTCGCTCACGGTGGCCGCAGCCGCCACACCGGTGCCGCGCATCCTCAACGGCGTCGAGCTGACAGTCGCCGTCGACGGCGAGACGGTGCGCATCACGACAGCCGATGTCGACCCGCTCGTTCCGCAGAGGTTGTCGAGCCCGCAATTGTCGATCCTCGCCCAGAGCGCCTATGGGGCAGACGGCGTGGTGAACCCGGTGAAGGCGGGAACCGGCCCCTTCGTGCTCACGTCTGTCGATGGCACGTCCTCGGCGACGCTCGACCGCAACGAAGACTACTGGGGAACCCCGGCGATCGCCTCGGGAATCGACGTCTCCTTCGTGCCAGACGGCACGGCACGCGCCGCTGCCCTGCGCACCGGGACGGCGGACATCGTCGAGGCGATCCCGGTGAGCCAGGTCGCCTTGCTCGACCAAGACCTCGTCTACGAGGTGCCGATGCCGCGCACCAACACCCTGTACCTCAACACCGAGACCGGTCCGTTCTCCGACCCGGGCGTGCGAGCCGCTGCCGCTGCCGCCGTCGAGCGCGCGACCATCGTCGCGAACGTCTACGAGGGCAGGGCCGACGAGGCATCAGGCCTCCTCGGACCTGCACTGCCGTGGGCGGCTGAGCTGCGCGACCGCCCGGCGTACCGGAAGACGCTCGATGCCGCCGCCCAAGCCGCATCCGTCAACGGCGTGCCGATCACCTTGGGCACTTTCACCGACCGCGCCGAGCTGCCCGAGGTGGCGGTGCTGCTTCAGCAGCAGCTCGAGGCGGCCGGCTTCGTCGTGACCCAGGATGTTCGGGAGTACCAGTACATCGAGGCGGATGCCCTCGCCGGCTCGTTCGACGCCTTCATCCTGTCGCGCGCGACCGTGATCGACTCCGGTGATCCGGTGGCGTACCTGTACAGCGACTTCCACTGCGACGGCACCTTCAACATCTCACAGCTCTGCGACCCCGCCGTCGACGCGGCGATCGAGGCGGCCTCGGCGACCGCGGCCGGAGAGGCACGGCGAGAGGCCATCAGCGACGCCGAGGCGACGATCATCGCGACCGGCGCCGCGGTGCCGATGCTTCACGAGCGCGTCATCCAGGGCGAGGCCGCGGGCACCGTCGGCGCTGCCCGCGATCCCCGCGAACGCGTGCTCGTCACCGCGAAAACCCACTTCGACCGGAAGAGATGAGCCAGACCCGTCTGATGCGTGGCGGCGAAGCGGTCATCGCCTCGCCGCCGCGCAGTCGTTCACACGGTCGTCTCACGCCACGGCTGCGAGACGCGCTCGTCACCTCCGCTTCGCGGGTGGCGACGCTGTGCGGGGTGGTGTTCCTCATCGGCCTGCTCCCCTGGCTCTCCGGGCGCAGTCCAGAGATCACGGTGCTGCGGGCACGCTATGCCGAGCTCGAGCCGACGCCCGAGGTGCTCGCCTCCATCCGGGCGCAGCTCGGTCTCGACCGCGGCCCGCTCGGACTGTTCGGCGACTGGCTGGGCGGCGTGCTGACCGGCGATTGGGGCACCTCCTGGATCAGCGGACGCCCGGTGCTGCCCGGAGTGCTCGGCGCACTCGGCGTCTCGCTCACGCTCATGGCCTTCGCGCTCGGCGTCTCCCTGATCATCGCGACCCTTTTGTGCCTGCCCGCTCTCCGACGCGGCCTGCTCGCGGGCGGGGGCAGCGGCTCGGGTGCGACGGCTGCGACGCTCACAGCGCTCCCCGAGTTCCTCCTGGCTGCCTCGCTGCTCGTCGTCGGTTCGGTCTGGCTGGGATGGTTCCCGCCCTACGGCTGGCAGGGCCTCGACTCCGCGGTCCTCCCGGCGCTCGCGCTGGGGATCCCGGCCGGCGGCCTGATCGGCCGCCTCACGGCGGATGCGATCGCGGCGGCGTTCGCGGAGTCCTGGATCGTCACCTGGCACGTCGCCGGCTTCTCCTCCTTCGACATCGCGGGCGCGGTGCTCAGGCGCGCACTCCCCTCCGTTCTGCCGCAGATCGGGCTCGTGGTGGTGGGCCTCACCGGCGGAGCGATCGCGGTCGAGCAGGTGTTCTCCATCCCCGGGCTCGGTCGCACCACGCTCGGTGCCGCGGAGTCTCAGGATCTTCCGACGCTTCAGGCCGGGGTGCTCGCGCTGCTCGTGATCGCGGCGACCGCCGGGATCCTCGCCTCGATCGCGCGCCGGGCAATGCTAGGCCCAGCGCTGAGAGCGGGAATCGTGCCCGTTCCGGTGCCCGCACGTCGTGCTCGGCGTGGCGACGCCGTCGTGCCCGTCGTCGCCGCCACGCTGCTCGTCGTCGTCATCGCACTCGGGCTGCTCCGCGATCCCTTCGCGTCCGCCCACGGACGCCTCGCTGCGCCCAGCCTCGCGCTTCCCATGGGAGCGGACGCCTCCGGCCGCGACCTGCTCGCACGCGTCGGCCACGGCGCGCTCCAGACCCTGGGACCGGCATTGCTGGTGGCGCTGATCTGCTTCGTGCTCGGTCTGCTCATCGGGCTACTGCCCCGGGCATCCGCCGGCCTGGTCGAGGTCACCAACGCGGCTCCCCCGGTTCTCGCCGGCATCCTCGTCGCGGCGGCGTCGGGACCGAGCGTCGCAGGAGCGGTGACCGCGGTCGCACTGGTCAGCTGGGCGCCGCTGGCCGCCCACACGGCCGCGCTCGCCGTCGAGGCCCGCGCGCAGCCGCACATCAAGATCCTCGGCGTGCTCGGCGTCGGCCGGGGCCGCACCCTCTGGCGCTCCGTGGTGCCCGCCGTCGCGCCTCCCGTGTTCCGCCATGCCATGCTCAGGTTCCCGGCCATCGCGCTGGCCCTCGCTGCGCTCGGCTTCCTCGGGCTGGGATCCCAGCCGCCGAGCCCGGAGTGGGGAATGCTCCTCGCTGAGGGGATGCCCTACGTCGAGCGCGCACCCTGGGCCGTGCTCGCCCCGATGACCGCACTCGTGCTCGGCTCGGTGCTCGCCGTCTCGCTGTCCAGCCTGCCTGCCGCGCGCCTCGGGCGGGCCGACGGGACGGGCGGCTCAAACGGGGCGGGCGACGCGTAGTCCGATGCACCGAGCGTGTCTGTTTCCGACGAGTGTGCCCGCCATACCGGTACGCCTCGTCGGAAACAGACACGCTCGCGGCGCGGCAGATGCGAAATCGTCAAACATTGCCCCCATCGACCTACTCCGAACCGCTCATGGCCCGAATCAACGAGCGCGCCGCTCGGCCTCCCGCCGGAAGACCGCAAGATCAGCAGGATTGCGATCGACAACAAGCCCGTCGGAGCGGTCGGCAACGTTATCGACGAGGTAGCCCGAATCAACGACCGGCCCCACCGTGTCCTCGACTGGGCGACTTCGGCCGAACTGATCCTTCCTCGCGTGCGCGCAGAGTATGCGCCGTAAGGGGATCCGCTTACGGGCGGGCGCTCATTCGTCGGGTACGAACAGGTCTTCAATGCGGCACCGGAAGACGGCTGCGAGCCTGAATGCGACGGGTAGCGATGGGTCGTAGCGATCCTTCTCGATGGAGATGACGGTCTGGCGCGATACCCCGAGTTCCTCAGCCAAACGCTGCTGGGACCATCCGAACTCTTGGCGGCGCTGCGGCAACGTGTTCTGCATCAGGCAGCTGATCTCTTCAGCCACAGGTAGCGCGCGGCGAAGTCGAGCATGGCAAGCACCGTCACGGCAAGGAGGATCAAGCTGGCAGGCGCCTCAAGCCGGGTGAGAGCGAACCCGGCCGAGCTGAGCCCTCCAACCATGAGGATGTCTGCGAACGTAGCCGTGCAGGAGCAACGTAGCGATTGATCCAGACGCAATCATTCCACCACTGATCAGCGCTTGTCGCATGCTAAGACTCATGAGCACAATGGTGAGTTCTACTACTGAGAAGCCCGTCGCTGGAGTTTTGGCGGCAATTGCCATTGGGCTTGGCGCAGCCTCAATGGTGTTCTATGCGCTCAACAGGATCGCTCTGAGATACCCGCCCGGCAGTGATGGTTTGAGTGCGCTGAGCAATAGCTTCTTTGCGATGTTCCCGATTCAAGCGTGGGTGATCGGCGGCCTGATCACACTGCTGGGGGTCGCCTTAGCGGTGGCATCCATCTTCATACGTCGCACGAACGTCGGCTTGGCAGTGTTTGCGCTCGGGGCCTGCTGCAGCTCCATCATCTTCGGGCTGATTTTGGCCATCTGATTCTGGCCATCCGATTTTGGCCATCTGGCAAGACCGCTAGATGTATTGGAGCGGTCATCGGCTGTCCAAGCCGATATAGCGGGAGCCAGGCATCCTGATGAGACGATTCTTGCGCATCGCCCCGCCTGTCGGTACCGGCATCCTCCTGGTGTGGATTGGCGTCATCGCGCTTCTGCCACCGGTTACGGAGCCTCGCGTCGTCGCTGCGATCGTGAGCTTTGTCTTCGCCGCCGAGAGCTTCACGGGATTCTTCATTCGGCGCTTTATAGGAGAGCCAAAAGCGACAACCGAAACTGTCGAATAGTCACTGAGCCATCACTGGCGCAGCCCTCGTCCGGACCGATCGACGGCCCCGCGCGGTGCCTACAAAGGTGCGCTCGAGTGCCTTGCGAGTTCTCGATGAGGCTCCCGTGCCCGCTGTGCCGAGTGTGTCCGTTTCCGACGAGTATTCCCGTTATTGCGGTACGCCTCGTCGGAAACAGGCACACTCGTAGCGCGGTCGCCACCGAACTCCGCTACGGATCACGTCGGCACCAACGGCAAGATCAGCTTCCGCCGCGCCGGACGAATGCACCACCTCGGCGTCGGAATCGAACACCGCGGCGCCCGCATCCTCGCCATCGCCGACGAACACACCATCACCGTCATCCGCCTCGACACCGCTGAAGCCATCGCAAGCAACGAGATCAACCCCGCTCGCACCCACAGGCGCAACACCCAGAGAAACCCCCGGCCGATGGCCAGGGGGCTTCCTCAAAGAGACACACGCCACGACTCAGATGAGACCGATGACCCGACTCATCACACGGGTGGCGAGTGAGGGATTCGAACCCCCGAAGTCTAAGACGGCTGATTCACAGAGAGTCGGGTAAGCCCCTGCCGCCTGAACTGAGACGCACCGAGCTGTAAGCGCACGCACCCCGCTGGCCCTGTGATTCTGCCGGATTCTCGGGCCAAGAGGGCGTCAGGCAGAGCGCTTCGCGCTGAAGGTCGAGAACGAGCTCGCCGACGGGAGCAGTGCCGAAACCCTTGTGAAGAACTCGAAGACATTCCGTGAGGTTGCAGAGGCGATGATGGCGGCGAGCCACCAACTCAATCCCAAGACCCGCCACGGCTACGAGGAGTGCTTCCGGCTCCACATCTACCCCGCGTTCGGCGCGCGGCGCATTACGACCATCACGTCCATGGACGTGGAGGCGTGGGCGGCAGACCTGCGTACCAAGGTTGCACCGAAGACAGGGAGACCGTACCCGGCTTCGTCCGTGCGCACGATGATCGCGCTGTCGAAGGTCTTCAAGTACGCCCAGCGACACCGGCTCATCACCGTGAACCCGTGCACGGGAGTCGAGCGCCCAAGGGTCGTTCGCGAGGAGCCGGTGTTCCTCTCGCCGGTACAGGTCGAACGTGTGGCTGACTGGCTCGACGTCGTTCCGCCGTGCGGGCTGATCATCCGGTTCGCGGCCTACACCGGCCTGCGCCCCGGCGAACTGGAGGCACTGCGGATTCGAGACACCAACTTCCGCGGCGGCACGTCGAGGTTCGCCGTCATGTGCAGCGGGTTCCGGGCGGTGACTGGGAGTACATGACGCCAAAGAGTCCGCGCGAGCGGTTCGAGACGTTCCGATCACGTCCCGCCTCCTCGCGGAGCTACAGGAGCACATCGCCGCCCATCCTTACCGCAGCGACCCCGACGCCCTACTGTAGCCGGGCGGAAGAAGGGTGGCGCTCCCGGCAAGCGCACTCCCCTGAGCTACGACGTGCCCTTCCGGCACGGCAGCGTCTATCGAAGCCACCTGAAGCCCGCGTTGGAAGAGCTCGGCATCCCGGTCGTGCGCTGGTACGACCTTCGGCACTTCTACGCGAGCGCATGCGCAGCAGCCGGGTACGACATCCACACCGTTGCACGGTGGATGGGGCACGCCAACATCAACTTGACCTACGGCACGTACATGCACCTGTTCGCAGACATGCACGACATGGATCGGCTTGATGCACTTGCCGTGAATGCGCTCCAGGATCGACCGCTCCCGACCATCGGGCGCGCCCAGTCCCGCGTCTGAACAAACGCAATACTCGACAACGCATATCCACTTATCGCGTATGTGTAGGTTGCGTATGTAGGTTTCTTGTGTAGGTTGCATATGTAGGGCGCGGCGAGTGCAAGACGCTTCCGTCGGAACACGTCCGGTGAAAAGTGGAGTTTTGATCCGGACATGTGTAGAGTGGCACACATGGATATCAACCCGCTGCGGACCACGCTGAAGGCTCTCCGCACTGAGAGTTCTAGTGTGGAATCTCGCGTGGCTGACCTCGAAAACGAACTGTCCGACGCAAACGCACGACTAAGCGACCTGCAGGGTGCAATCGTACACCTTGAGCGCCTACTGGGTGACTCGTCCTCGGCCGCAGGGTCGGTGAATGAGCCGCTGTTCACACCGGAGACCGACACCGTCAATAATGACGAAGCCGAGAAGCAGACCTCTCCCCTCCGTGTTCCGTCCGCTGAGTGGGTAAAGGAAGTTGTGGAAACCATCGGTCGCCCCGCGACAAAGAACGAGATCTTCGAGGCCTTCGGAAACATCAAGGGCTTCCCCGAGACGTGGAAGAACCGTCGCAACTCATTCAACAACGCGCTCAATCGCGCAGCCGACCGCGACCTCATTCAACGCCTCGACGGCGACAGGTTTGCTCCTCGCTACTTCGCAGGAGCAGCAGACTCGCTCGACCCAGGAGGTCGATGATGGCGATGTAGGTAAGGGGCGAACTCTGTAATCGCCGGACGCGGTGAGTTCGCCCCTAACCGGGTCGAAGGGACGGTAATCCTTTCGACTCGCAGCCTCCGTGGGAGGCGCACAGGCAGCACATGCCTGATCGTGCTCGCGAGAAGTCTACCGCTCTGACGAGAAGGGTAGGCAAGTGCAGGGAGGGGTCGGCCATCGTGTCGGCCCTTCCCGTCCCTTGATACAAGCACTCTACCTATGTAGAATTCAATCTATGCAGATCACACATGCGCTTGTCTCCGTCGCGCTAGCGTTGCTGTCCGCACCCGATGAGAAGCACTGGGGCTACGAACTCAGCCGGCAGACAGGTGTCCGATCGGGCGTGCTGTATCCGATTCTTGGTCGCCTGTTGGATCGCGGCTGGATCGAAGACGGTTGGGAGGATGCCATGGAGGTTCGAGGCAAGAAGCGGCCTCCCCGCCGCTACTACACCGTGACGCCGGAGGGCTTGGAAGAGCTGGGCGCTATATCCCACCGAGCCGCCGCCGACGCACGATTCCAACCCCGGCCGAATCTGGGGTTCGCTGGCGCATGAACGACATCCTGCAATCGCTCCTCAGCTGGCCGCTGTTGATGGTCGCTCTTGCTGTCTACGGCTTCTTTCCGGGGCTGTTCGCTCGTCTCATCTCACTTGCCTTCCACAAGGAGGATCCCCGTCGCAAAGAACTTCAGGCGGAGGTATATGCGGTGCCCCGGTGGGAACGACCGTTCTGGGTTCTGGAGCAACTGGAGCGCGCTATCAGCGAGGCGCTCCCCGAACGGCTATACGACGCTGCCGACGGTCGGCTGTTCAATCGATGGACGCTCGGCGATGGCGCAGCGTAACGTTGAGAACCCTGACACGTTCTGGATGCCTTCTTCCGATGAGGTCGGGAGCCTCACGGCGGGCGACCACGTGAAGCTGATGTTCGACGTCAAGGGCCGACGGACTTACGGCAAGGACGGGTTCACGGGCGAGCGGATATGGGTCCGCATTACGAAGGTCGACGGCGACCGATTTGAGGACATGCTCGACAACGTCCCCGCAGTCTGGGCGCGGCTCGAGCCCGGCGACAAGCTCAAGTTCGAACGTCGCCACATCATCGACTACGAATACAACGACGAGACTCCCGAGGAAGCCGAGGCCGCTGCCTGAGCGGAGGGGATTCGGAGGGGTCTGCCCAACAGCCCGCCGAAACGAGAGAAGCTCGGTCTGCGCGACTCCTGCGTAGCTCCGGGCTTCTTCTGATGGTGGCGAGTGAGGGATTCGAACCCCCGAAGTCTAAGACGGCTGATTTACAGTCAGATCCCTTTGGCCGCTTGGGTAACTCGCCAATGCGCACCCGACCATATGGAGACCACCTGACCGAAGACGCTCAACAAGAATACTCACCAGGAGCCTTCTGGTGAAATTGACCCCTTCTGCTCGGGCGGCGCCGGAGTATCAGTATCCGTCCGCGGCACCCGTCGCTTCCGGCTCCCCCCGTTAGGATTCAGGCGGAAGCAGCACAGGCGGAAGGTTGCGATGGCAGGCATTGACGAGGTGGCCCGGCTCGCCGGGGTCTCGACCGCCACGGTGTCGCGCGCCCTGAGCGGCAATGGGCACGTCTCGCCCGGCACGAGGCTCAAGGTCGAGGCCGCTGCCGCGCAGCTCGGCTACGTCGTGTCGTCGAATGCGTCGAGCCTCGCCTCCGGCCGGATGAAGAACATCGGGGTCGTCGTCCCCTTCCTCAACCGGTGGTTCTTCTCGAGCGTCATCGAAGGCGCTCAGCAGGCTCTGCTCCGGCACGGCTACGACCTCACGCTCTACAACCTCTCTGGCGATGGCGCGGAACGACACAGTGTCTTCGAGCATTTCCTGCTGCGGCAGAGGGTGGATGCGGTCATCGCGATCTCACTCGAGTTGACCGAGGCCGAGGTCGCCCGACTGCACACGCTCGAGAAGCCGCTCGTCGGCGTCGGCGGCCCCATACCTGGGGTGCGCACGCTCACGATCGACGACGTCGCCGTCGCCCGGCTCGCCACGGAGCATCTGCTCGCGCTCGGCCACACCCGCATCGCTCACATCGGCGGAAATGCCGAGTACGACGTCGACTTCCACCTTCCGACCAATCGACGCGAGGGCTATGAGGCGGCGCTGCGCGACGCCGGTGCCACGAGGGACCCCGTGTTGTTCCAGTCGGCCGACTTCACGATCCAGGGCGGATATCACGCAGCGAAGCAGCTGCTGGGCAGCCCGCGCGGGCGTCCAACGGCGATCTTCGCCGCGTCCGACGAGATGGCGATCGGCTCGATCCTCGCCGCACGCGACCTGGGCCTCAGCATGCCGCGGGACGTCTCGGTGATCGGTATCGACGACCACGACCTCGCGGATTTCTTCGGACTCAGCACGATCGCCCAGTTTCCGCGCGTTCAGGGCGAGAAGGCCGTCGAGATCCTCATGGACGAGCTGCACCCCACGGTGCGGGAACCCGCGCCGTCGAACATCCCGCTCCCGTTCGAGTTGATCGTACGGTCGAGCACGGCGAGACCCGCCGCGGAATGATCCGGGGACGCTGACGGCCCCGGCTTTTCAAGCCTCGGGTTCAAGCCTCGGGTTCAAGCCTCGGGTTCAGGCCTCGGGTTCAAGCCTCGGGTTCAGGCCTCGGGTTCAGACCTCGGGTTCGAGCCGTATGACTCCTGATGGTCACCCGGGCGGTTGCGTGGGAGTCGGGGTCGGGGTCGGAACCGGGGTCGACGTCGGCTCGACCGGGGTGAGCACGGCGATCAGCAGCGTGACCGTCGTGCCGAGCCGCAGACTCGTCCCCTCAGCCGGCTGCGTGCCGACGATCTCGCCCGAGCGGGCATCCGGATGCGGCACCAGCTCCTGCTTCACGGCGAACCCCGCGCTCTCCAGCGCAGCGACCGCCGCCCCGTGCGCCTGACCGGCAACCGTTGGGACCGTGTTCGCCCCGGAGGCGATGACGAGGTCGACCGTGGATCCGGCCTCGACCGCCTCCCCGCCGGCCGGGTGGGACCGCAACACCGTGTCGGCGGCACGCAGGGAGCTCTCGGGGTTCAGGGCGCCGACCCGGAAGCCCTCACGCTCCAGCGCGGCGCGCGCCTCGGCGAGCGACAGTGTCTCGAGCTGCGGCACGCGCACGGAGTCGACCGTCGGCTCCACCGTCGGCGTCATGGTCACCGTGGGAACGACGGGCGGGTCGGATGCAGCCGTCGCAACCTCACCCCGCCCGGTCGCCAGGGCCGCCCAGCCCCAGAGCACCAGCGTGAGCGCACCGGCGATCGCCACGACGACGAGTGCCACCCCTCCTCCGCGTGTGCGCCCGGCGAGCCGTCGCGTGGCGCGCGGCGATGGCGCGGTGACCGCCGAGACAGCGATCACCCGGCCGGCCGGCCGAGGCACCGAGGTGGCGTACCCGGCACGAGGCGGCGAGGCGACAAAGCGGGTGGTCGCAGCCTCCGCGAGCACGACGGTTGCGGCGTCCGGTCCCGGAATCGAGGCGAGGGCGCCACGCACCGCATCCGCCATGTGCGCCGCGCTGTCGAAACGCTGTTCCGGCCGCTTGGCCAGGCCCCGCACCAGCAGCCGGTCGAGCTCGCGCGGCACCCCGGGCCGGAGCGCAGACACGACGGGCGGCGGCGCGCTCACGTGGGCGCGCATGACCGCCTCGGAACTCTGCCGAGGAAAGGGCGGCTGGCCCGTCAGGGCGAAATAGAGCACCGCGGATGCCGCATAGAGGTCGCCGCGCTCGTCGATCGGCAGCCCACGCGCCTGCTCGGGCGACATGTACTGCACACTGCCGATCACGCCGTTCTCGGCGGCAATGCCCCCATCGGAACCGGGTTCGCCGCCCGCGCCTGCTGCGGTGCGCAGCACGTCACTGCCGAGCGCGGGCCTGCCTGCGGCATCGGCGAGCCCGAAGTCGATGAGCCGCACGTGTTCCGGCACGATATCCTCGCCCGGCTGTGTGGTCAGCAGCACATTGCCCGGCGACACGTCCCGGTGCACGAGGCCTGCGGCGTGCGCGGCGGCGAGACCGGCCAGCATGCCCGCTGCGAGCGCGGCGGTGTCGGAGACGCGCAGCGGGCCGCCGCCTTCCACGCGTTCGGCGAGCGAGCCGCCCGCGACGAGTTCGAATGCGATCCACGCCATGGTCAGTCCGCCCGCATCGTGCACCCCCATACCCCGCACGGCCGCGATGTTGAGGTGCTCGAGTGCCACTGCGGCCCGCGCCTCCGTGAAGAACGCCTCCCTGCGCTCGGGCAGGCCGGAGAGGTGCGGGTGCAGGATCTTGAGCGCAACCGGCTCGCCGCTCGCCGTGTCGTGTGCAGCGAAGACGGAGGCAGAACCGCCGGAACCCCGGAGTTCGCCCAGCACGAAGCGGTCCGAGATCAGATCGGGACCGCCGCCCGCCGGCTCCACGTCGCTCATCCGTCCAGGCCGGCGTAGCGGTTCGCGGTCTCGGCGACCTGGTTCACGTAGCGTTCGACGTGGTTGTAGGAGAGTACGGCGGCGCGCCATCCCTCGACCGTGGACAGATCGCCTGCCGCGCACAGGAATCGGCCCGCCGCGAGTGCGGCATCGTCGATCTGCTGCGGATTCGCGATGCCGTCGCCATCACCGTCGGCGCCCCAGCGCTGCCAGGTCGACGGGATGAACTGCAGCGGCCCCATCGCCCGATCCCACTGCGCGTCGCCGTCGAAGACGCCGCCGTCGCTGTCGGGCACCGCGTCGAACTCGACCCCGTCGAGCCGCGGGCCGAGGAGCGCGGGCACCGTGACCCCCGACGCGTCGATCGCGCCGCCGTGCGATCCGTGAGCGGACTCGATGTCGCCGATGGCGGCGATCGTGTTCCAGCCGAGATGGCAACCGGGCGCTTCGACACTCAACGTCAGCGACGCCCCCGCATAACCCTGCAGGGCGCGTGCCGGGATGCCTGTGCGCAGTGCCACCCGCTGCGCCCAGGTCGGGTCGACGCGTTCGGCGTTCCCGGCCGCCGCCGCGCTACCGGCCGCCGACCCAGGTGCCGCACTGCCGTCTGCCGATGCCGATGCCGATGCCGCGCTACCGGGACCGGCGACCTCCGCAGAGGCGACAGTCGGGGCACGATCAAGCGGCACGCTCCAACTCTGCGAAGGCGGTGCCTCAGCGGCCGCAGCGACGGCGAGGACGCAGCCGGCTGCAGCGATCAACGACAGCGGCACGATCAGTCGGCCGGGGTTCATGCGCACCACCCTCCGACGGGAGGGAACGGCGCTGGGGATGGCATCGCTCGCTTACCCGAAGCGACCGTTGACATAGTCGAAGGTGCGCGGATCCTGCGGGTCGCCGAACATCGCCTCCGTGTCGCCGTGCTCGACGATCACCCCCGGGGTGCCGTGCGAAGCAAGAAAGAAGGCGCACTTCTGAGAGACCCGCTGCGCCTGCTGCATGTTGTGCGTCACGATCACGATCGTGACGTCGTTGACGAGTTCGAGCATCGTCTCCTCGATCACCCGGGTCGACGTCGGGTCGAGCGCGGAGCACGGCTCGTCCATGAGCAGCACGCGCGGTTTGACCGCGAGCGAGCGAGCGATGCAGAGGCGCTGCTGCTGGCCGCCGGAGAGCCCGCCGCCCGGTGCGCGCAGCCGGTCCTTGACCTCCTTCCAGAGGCCGCCCTTGGTGAGGCACTCCTCGACGAGGGCGTCCTTCTCGTCGCGGCTCTTGCGCATTCCGGTGAGCTTGAGGCCGGCGATCACGTTCTCGTAGATCGACATCGCCGGGAACGGATTCGGCTTCTGGAACACCATGCCGATCTGGCGTCGCGCGTCGATGAGCTTGCGCGACGGATCGTAGATGTCGACGCCGTCGAGCTGCACCTCGCCGGCGAGGCTCGCGGAGGGCACGAGCTCGTGCATCCGGTTCAGGATGCGGAGGAAGGTGGACTTGCCGCAGCCGGACGGCCCGATGAGAGCGGACACCTGCCCTGCGGGCATGGTGAGCGAGACACGGTCGAGCACCTTGTGGTCGCCGAACCAGGCGGAGATGTCGTGCGCGTCGAGCTCGGCGAGCGAGGGTGTCACAGCGGGCTCGGTGCGATCGGCGGTGAGGGTCATGGTCTTCCTAGCGGGAGCGGGTCGAACGGATGGTCACAGCAGGTTGGGAAGGGCGGAGGCGAAGGCGTCGGCCGTCGCGACCGCAAGGGCGAGCACAAGGGGGACACCGACGATCCAGGTCTGCCAGCCACCCCAACGTCGCCGCAGCCAGAGCACGAGCAGGCAGGTGGCCACGAGCCACTGCAGGCTGAAGAAGACGCCGGGCCAGGCATCCGGGTTCATCGCCATCGGCTTCTGGGATGCCAGCAGCGCCGAGGCGAGCATGACGGCCGACGGCGTCGCCATGACCGTGCTCGTGAGCTGCGCGTCGACGTAGAGCACGCCGGTGGGAAGCAGTGCAGGACCGTCGGCCGTGACCAGCTGGAGCCGTCCTTCTCCCTTGCCGAGCGGGTCGGGCAGCGGATCGCCGCCGCGGCGCATGCCGAAGACGGCATACGTCGAGGTGCCCTGTCCTGTGACGATGGAGATCTCGGCGCCGGGCGCGAGCTTCTGTAGGGCTCCAAAAGGGCCGCCGTAGCTGCTCTGGCGACCGAGCAGGATGCTCGTGCCCGCCTGCCCTGGCATCACCGAGTCCACGCTGTGGCCGGGTCCGCCGCGCAGGATCTCGCCGGTCGTGCCCTGGCGCACCACCTCCTGCAACCCGAGGGAGGGGATGGAGATCAGCGCGACAGGCGTCCCCAGGGCCACGAGGTTCCCTTCGAAGTCGAGCTGACCGACCGGGGTCACGGCGTTGGCGAGGCTCGAGCGCAAATCGTTGTAGGCGACCGCCTGAGTGCGCGAGTGCTGGAGCGCGCCGACGAGCACGATGTGCGCGACCATCGCGAGCAGCAGCGCGGAGACCGCGAGCCATACGGCGCCGAGCCACCAGCGGGCATCCCGCACGGCGACACGTGCCGCGGGCGCGGAGGCCATGAGCGCGGCTAGCTTGCGCGGCGACAGCCGGCCGAGCGCGGCAGCGCCCTTGGGCAGCAGGTTACCGGTCGTGCCCTGGCTCATCGGCCCACAAGTCTGAGGCCGAGTGCGGCGAACCATCCGCCGCGCAGCCCCATCAACACTGTCAGGAGGGCGAGCAGGAGGCCGCCGCCCCCTCCGATGAGCCACCACCCGAGCGCACCACCGCCCGGCGAGGCATTGAAGTTGCTGATCATGATCGGCACGACGGCGACCGCTCCGCAGGTCCAGCCGGTGAGCTGGAGGGTGTGCTTGCCCGGCCGGATCGATTCCGGCACCGAGAACTGCCCCGAGACGAGGCCGCCGCGGTCGGCTGCGATGGTCGCGACGACGATGGGCTCCGAGTACAGCACCACTTGCACGTTCTGGTCGGCCGCGAACCCGCCCGTTGTGACGGTGACCGTGTCTCCCGGATTGTATGCGGCCTTGTCGAGCAGGGCGGTGTTGCGGGTGTCCGCCGGTTTCGCGCCGGGGATGGGCTCTCCGGACTCGGTGATGGAGCAGCTGCCCGGGCTGTTCCCGTTGCCGCCGCCGTTGTTGCCGCCTTCGTTGTTCCCGCCCCCATCGCTGCCGCCGCCGTTCCCGTTGCCGCCGCCGTTCCCGTTGCCGCCGCCGTTCCCGTTGCCGCCGTTGTTGCCCGAATCGGGAATCACGACACTGACGGAGGCATCGCCGGTGTCGTCTTCGTCGGCCGAGGCCGCATCCGCGAACCCGACCGTGGCCGCCAGCGCGAGGACGATGGCGACGGGAATGAGCTTCAGGATCACGCGGAGGCTCCGGCGTTCTCGCGCGGCTTCTCGTCGAGGTGCTCGTCCGGCTGGCCGGCGAGTGCCTGCTCGCGACCCTGGCGGGTCAGGTGCTCGATCGCCTCGCGCATGCGGGTTTCGTTCACGCGACGACGCCAGACGACGAAGCCGAGGAGGCCGGCGATGACGACGAGCACACCGAGCAGGGACCATGGGATGGCCCAGGTCGTGGTCGACGTGCTCGCACCCGCGATCTCGGCGGACGATGCCGCCGCCGCGCTACGGCTCGAGATTTGGGCGTCCACGCCGAGAAAGAACAGCGGGGCGACCCCGTCGACCGCGATGGGAACGTTCACGAGCTGCCCCGGAAGGAAGTCCGGCACGGCCTCGGTCTTCACCTCTGCGAGCGGGATGCCGAAGGGTCCCGTGATGCGTAGGGTCTGGTCGAGGGCGAGGCGAAGGTTGCCGTTGTTCTGTAGCGTGTAATGGCCACTCACGTCGCCGAGCCCGATCGGGTTGAGCGAGCCGTCGTAGCCGGCGACCATTCCCGAGGCGGTGAAACTGGCCTGCACCTCGCCGGAGACGCGCATGTAGATGCGCGATCCGACCCGCTGCTCCACGTCGACGGCCTGGCCCTCGCCGGTGCCCTTGCGGGTGATCGCCGCGACGATGCCCGCCGAGTGGTCGCCCGGGGTGGCATTGCTCGGGACGACGATCGTGAAGGGGATGTCGGCGCGCTGGTTCGCACCGATCGTGACCTCCTTCTGGCTCAGAGTGGTCCAAACGCCGAGGTCGGTCGAGACGCCGTCGGCGGTCTGGATGGAGTACTCGCCGCCGTCGAACTCGTTCACCCCGTCGGAGGCATAGAGCTGGAAGGTCTGATCGGTCGCGCTGAAATTGGTGATCGACACGATGTCGCTGACGGCGACGCCCGGATCGACTCTGTAGTCGAAGAGTGTGCGGCCGTCCGGGCCCTGGGCGCTGGCGGGCGCGACGCTCCATGTCACATCGCCTTCTGCTGCCTGGCTGGAAAGCGGTAAGGCCGCACCTGCGGCAACGAGCAGGGCGGCGAAGGCGCCCGTCATGAGGGCACTGATGGTCTTTTTCACTGCGTCTTCCAATTGCTGTGGGGCGAGGATGCCGCTGCATCCGTTTCACGGGGTATCCCCCGGGCCCGGAGCGCGAAGCTCCAAGCCCGGGGGAAGGGTGCGAACCTGAACTAGATCAGGGTCAGCGTGAGCTTGGAACCGTAGGTTCCAGGAGCGACCGAGCCGTCAGCCGGGACCGAGAAGGCCAGGTTGGCGTTGGTCGTGGTGGCGATGGTGCCCACCGTGGCGTTGGCGCTCGCGCTCGAGAGCGGACGCGTGACACTGAGGCCGGCGCCGGTCACCGTGGCGGTTCCGTCCGGGGCGACGGTCGCACCGGCGGTCGCGGCGTCCTGCGTGTTGACGATCTCAGGGGTCCAGCCGAGCGCGCCGGCCGAGATGGTCTTGGCGGGGTTGCTCTGGTTGGTGAACAGGCTGTTGACACCGGTCAAGTTCCAGCCGGCCTTGTTCTGGCGGGAGTCCGTGACCGTCACCTCGCCGAGCTTGCCCGAGGCGGTGTACTTGCCACCGACGTTGGCCGCGGCACCGAGGTTGGCCGGAGTAGCCGGAACGGTGAGCTTGAGACCGTTGTTCTCGATCGTGGTCGGAACCTCGACGAGGATGTTCACGTCGGCCGGGGTGCCCTGATAGAGCGCCGAGGAGCCGGAGTGCACGAGCGAGACCGGGGCGGTCTCGGGCGAGTCGCTGTACTTCGCGGCGTCCGAGGTGACGAACTTCGCGGTGTACGAGTAAGTGCCGGCCGGGGTCACGCCCGAGGCCCAGGACGCGTCGCCGGTGGCGTTCACGACGCCCTCGCCGACCTTGGTGCCGCCCTGAAGGAACTCGACCTTACCCGCGATCGGACCGTTTCCACCGGTGAGGTGGGCAGCGGCGCTGACCGTGCCATTGCTGTTGCCCACGACGGTGAACGAAGCGAAGACGGGAACCTCGACGGGGGCAGCGGTCTTCACGGCCCAGGTGTTCGTCGCGGCCGTGAAGGTCATCGGGAGCACGAAGTACTTGTCGGTGCCCGCGTTGAAGACGTTCGGGTCGGCCCAGCAGTAGCGGCGGATTTCGAAGTCGCCGTTGGCGATCGTCACGGCGCCACCGATGGCGGTGTCGAGCGAGGTGGCGCTGATGTAGTCGCTGCCCGGCTCGAGGTGCACCGGGTTGCCGGTGAGGCCACCGTCGCCGTAGGCGCTGATCGTAGCGGTCGTGAACTTCTTCGAGAGCGAGCCGACGTTCAGGCCGTTCTGGTAGGCGACGGTGTGCGAACCCTCGCGGAAGCCGACGGGGCAGCCCGCGTTGATGTCGAAGGCCGTGAACATGGGGTTCAGGTCGGCCGTGCCGCTCGTCGGGGCGATCGTGATCGTGCCGGGGATGATCTGCTCGGGGCCGGCGTACGCCGCGGTCGCGACGGAGGAGAGACCTGCGGTGAGCAGGGCTCCCGTGACAGCCAGCGCGGTGACGCGCGTGGTCTTCTTGAGAGACATTGAGTCCTTTTCCTTTGCTTGGTGTTCTGAACAAACGATGGGTGCATTGCGCTTGCCCGGTGGGCCGAACCCTCGGCCCGGCCCACCATGGCGGGGTGGAACAGTGGAGCGTGGATCAGGTATTACGGGGCGGGGTAGCCACCCTTGGTGGTGACCGAACCACAGCTCGCACCGAGCGACGCGAAGCCGTAGGACTGAATCTCTGCGGTGTTGGAGCAGATGGCCGAGCCGGCGCCGACGAAGGCCGCTGCGATCGCCGAGTCGCCGAGACGCGAGGTCGCGACGACGTTGTAGACGCTGCGGTTGATCGGGAAGGCGCTGTTCATGGCCGGCTTGCCAGCGGAGAAGACGACCGGAGACTTACCGGCGACCTTGCCCAGCTCGGCGTAGCCGCGCGCGTCGTTGACCTTGCCGTTCGACTGCGCGATGTACTGCGCGATCGAGATGGGGACGATCTCACCGACGCCGGTGATCGCGTCACCCTTGTGCTCCTGCACCGTGTTGCCGCGGTCAGTGACGCACGTGCCAAAGCCCTCGGTAGAGAGGCCAAGCTTCGACTGCCAGAACGAGCGCGTGCCCGAGCCGGACTGCGGAATGAGCGGTGTGATCGTGACCGGGGTTCCGAAGCTGTCCGAGAACGAGGTGACCGTGCACTTGTAGATGTTGCGCAGGGTGAACTTGGTGGGCGCGTCGGCGGCCGTTCCAATCGGGATGTCGCGCGGGAAGTCGCTCGCCTCGTGCACCGCGAAGGTCACGGCGTCCTTGGCGAACGGGATGTAGGTGAGGTCCGTGCCCGTGACCGAGGGGCCGCTCGAGGAGCGAGCGAAGTCGAGCTGACCGGTGATGCTGACGCCGCCCCAGGTGCGGGTGCCCTCGGGGTTGATCGAGGCGGTGAGCGCCTTGACGCCGTTGCCGGACCCGTTGGGGCGGTTGAAGATCGGGCCGCCTGACTTGACCTGGATCGTCGCCGATCCGATCGCGTCCCACGAGCCGAGTGCGGTTCCGCCGATCACGCTGGCGAGACCGTTCATCACGTCCTGGGTCGTGTCGGAGCCGGTGCCGTTGAGCACCTTGTCGTTGGTGGCAGGGTCGGCCATCGCCGGGGAAGCGATTGCCGCGGTCAGGGCGACCGCGACAATGGCACCGAGTGCGCCGAGACGCAACACGGACTTGGTTTTCATGTCAATCCCTTTCTAGGATCAAATTGCTTACGTGCTTTTCATGGAGTGGTAAGCCCCGCCCTGCGATGCTTCCGGCGTCGCAGGGCGGTTCGTCGTCCGGGGTCTAGCCGCCCAACCTCCTCGGTCTCATGAGCAAGGGGGCGAAAGCGGCGCCGCCCAGTCCGACGATGAGGGACACACCCAGCGCCGCCTGCGCAGGCAATGGTGCGTCGAATTTCGGGGTGACCTGGTCGGAGACGACCGCGGCAGCATTCTGCGTGACCTGTCCGCCCGCTGGAGCGCCTCCCGCCGCCTGCTGCGCGCCGGCACCCGGAGCTCCCGCCGGTGCAGCCACGGCCGCAGGGCCGGCGGCGGCGGCCCCCGGCTTCGGCTTGGGCACGTAGTTGAGGATGGCCTCGGCGGCGTTCTTGGCCTGGGCTTTCATCGCATCGGTCAGTGGCAGATAACCGGCAGGAAGCTTCCCCCGAGCTGTGCCTCGTTCCTGGCCTGTCGTCGTGACCTGGTTGATCATGAGCGCGTAGTCCTTGCGGGCGGCAGCGTCACTCGTCGTGAGGTTGACCGCGGCATAGCTCAACAGTGTGAGCGGATAGGCCGTGTCGGGCATTCTTGTGACGTCGGGCTGTTTGATCGGCGATCCCGCGACAGGTACAAGCGTGCCGAGCGCGGCCGTCATCCCCTCCGGCGTCGGCCCGACGAAGACACCAGGGCGATTCGGCAATTGCAATGGCGCGACATTCAGACCGTAACGTTCAGCCGAGGCGCTATCGGTGACCGAGATGATGAACTTGTTGCCCGGGGGCTGCGGCGCGATTGAAACCCAGTCACCGATAACCCCGTCCGAGACGAACTTATATCGATCCCACTCCGTCTTCACATGAGGATTCGCACGGATGGTGTCGCGCGCAGTCGAGAGCAGGTTTTCTGAATAGGGAGAGAATTGCTGCGACCCGTATGGCGTCCTGATCTCCGGATACGAAGACATGTTCTTCGGTGCGAGCGTCTCATCGGCCTTCGGAAAGGAGGAAGGTGGTGTCGTCGCAAGGTTCAGCGGGGTGTCATCGATACTCGCCAGTCCGACGTCACGGTATGTCGTCTTGCCTGAGGCGTCTTTGACGATCCCCCCATGATCGTCGACGATCGGCACCTTCGCCTGAGCACTCTTCTTGGGGAGATAATAGGGGTTCACCGTCATACCCCACGGATCCGGTTCCCCGCTCAGCCAGGCCGCGGCCTCTTTGTCGGCTTGGATCCACCGCCACAACTGGGCGATCGCATCAGCGCTACTTGGGCCAGGCAGGATGACCTTGGGATTCGTACTACTGGTGATTTTGGGGTTTAGCGCCTTGACATCGGGATCGTTGATGAAGTATCCATAGCGCAGGTTGACTGCGCCGAGGTGATCGATGACTTCGCCACTGTTCGCATAGAGGGGCGGCTGGAACGGGTAGGACTGTGTCAGTAGCTTTGCCAACAAGCGTGGAGAAAACTTGAGATCCTCGTGTCTTCCCGCAGAATTCTCATAGGCGTAGCTGACAACAAGGCCACCAGAGATCGCGATCGGCGCGTAGACCACATCGGTCGTGGCCAGGTTCTCACTCTCGCGCGCCGTGAGGATTCCAGTCCCCAGTGGATCTGACATGAACGCGAGGCCAGCGCGTCCGGCGAGCAGCTGTGAACGCGCCGTAGAGTCAGGATTGCTCACGAAGTTATAGACATTGCCGATCGACTGGCAGAGCGCACGCTGCCATGATCCCATTGCTCCGACGAGCAGCTGCGAACCGACCATCCCCCGCTCCTTGGCTCCGAGGGGGCAGGTGCCTGTAACCGGTTCGAAGTCGAGCGGAACGACAACGCGGTTGTTCCAGTAGTCGCATTTCGGGTTGAGCGGGGATCCCTCTTGCACTGCATTGGCTTCTCCCGGCCGATACTGACGGTCTGAGCCATCCGGATTAGGAATCCGGCTGCCATACTCGTCGGCGACATAGCCGCCTACCGCGCACTTGCCTTCGCCGACCTCGCCGCCGAAGTGACTGCCCCGTGGCACGATCACGAGGTAGCATCGTTGCGATGCCGTCGACCTCACACCGGAGCCACAACCGAGTTGAGGCGCTTGCAACGCAGACTGCACCTCGAACGGGAAATGCGTCGTGCCATCTGCGTTGATGCCGACGCCGGGCACTTCGTTGCTCGTGGAGGCGCTGAAAAGTGAGACAAGCGGCCATTCCCTCAACGCAGGGTTTTTCGGACTGACGATGGAATTTCCGGTCACGGGAGGCACATCTGCAGCGGCATTGGCGTCTCGGAACGGAACATCGACATCGCCTGGTTGGACCTGTGTGCGAAACCAACTATCTTGCGGAAGCACTTTTTCAATCTGACTACCGAATCGCTCCATCGCCCAGCCGCCCCATTGGCACGTTTCCCGGAACGTCGCCTCATCGGCCGGGTCGCCCCAACACTGCATGGCCTGCACGAAGTTCATTGCAAGCGGTATGGCTCTGAGACCGTCACTTCCCGGTTGCGTCTGCGACATCCCTGAAACCCTGACATCTATGCCCTGATCGATGAGCCCCTTCGTCTGGGATACCACGACCTCGAGGTGTGTGAAGTCGCCATAGTGAGGGCTCTGTGGATCACGCCGCGGCTGGGCGACATCACCGACGGTCGCATCCGTCCATTTGATTGAAACCTCTGAGTCACTCGCTGTGGCCGCCTGCGCGGCAGGTGCGATGCTCGGGTTCACCAGCACGAGTCCCACCGCGGATGACGCGGCGATCGCAAGCGACAGCAGCCGCACGGCGAGCAGGGAACCGATTCGGGACATGGGTTGGGCTGGCCTTTCCAAGGTGACTACTGAACGTTAGGGACGAGGGGTCGTCGGCGCACTCTTCTCGCGTTTGCGACGGGTGAATGGAAGACGAACTTTTGCCACCCGATCCCCCGGAGATGCCGCATTCGCCGGTACAGGCGCAGGGCCGGTCTCGAACAGCGTCTTCGGGTGCTCGCGACTCCGCTGTCGCTTCGCCCACCACGGCGGCACCAGCAGCCCGCCAAGCAAGAGGATCCCGAGCACCGTCGCGACGATGTTCGGGCTCGTGAGCAGGTCGATCGGATCGATGGACACCGGAACGCCGGTGACCGTGATCGGTTTCGCGTTGACGTCCAGAACCGCGGCGTTCCCACCGGCTGCTGCGGCGGCGGCGATGGCCGGATCTGTTCCGGCAGCAGCAGCAGCGCCAGCTGAGGGAGCGGTCGCGGCCTGAGCCCCACCCGTGCCGACTGTGCACTGAATGGCCCCGACCTTGTCGCACTCCGACGGGAACGGCGCATCGTTCGCAAGCTTGTTGGTTCCGTCGGGCGAGAACGTGGGGTTATTGCATGCGCTGATGTCTTTGCCGTTGGAATTCGAACCGGGAACCCTCTTCACCTGCTCCAGCCCGGCGCTCGCCAGGTTGATCGGCAAAGGCGAGTAGCCTAATACGTCAGCCTGCTGCTGCCCTTCGCACAGGAAGTACTGGGCGAAGTCTCCAAGAGTGAGACCCTTCTCCTCCGTGAATCCTGCCTCGATCGCCGTGGGGATGATCATGTATGAATATGAACTCAGCGGATAGCTGCGAGGGTCAGCGTTGTTGTAGACACCTGTGAGATCCTGCGTAAGGTAGTCGGGTGAGCTCGAGTCCTGGTTGATCCGTGCCGCCAGCAGTGAAACAGCAACGGCCGGGGCCAATGGCTCGGTGTAGTAGCCCCCGTTGTTGAGCACCTTGGCCACAGGCATGCCCGTGTTGAGCGCATAGGAGTACTCGACATAGGTGATGGACCCGACATACGCCGCGGTGGCGACGTAGCCGGCGACTTGATTCGACGATGCTTGCGCTATGAACGACGAACCAGGAGCAAAGGGAAAGGTCGAAGTGATACCACAGTTCGCCTTGCCGATCCGAGCGCAATAATCGGAATAGAGGCCGGGATACTGTGCTCGCATCCACGAAGTGAACTGCGCGGTGGTGCCCGAGCCGTCGGATCGCACGACCGGTATGACGGGAATCGCAGGTAAGGCGAGAGAGGGATTGTCAGCAGCGATGGCCGGGTCATTCCACGTGGTGATAACCCCGGTGAAGATTTTAGTGAGGCTCTCGCCGCTCAGTCGCAGATTGGTGATTTGATTCCCGCCGACGACGAGGTTATACATGAACGCCGTACCACCGGCCACAATCGGCATGTAGGCGAATCCGCGGGTAGGCCGAGGGTCCTGCACATCACTGTCCCTCAGTTCGTAGGGAATCTCGGAGACGGCGAAATCGGGGGTGCTATCCCTGAAGCGCGCGCGCCCGGTCGACGATCCAACAGAGTCGTACTCGATCTTCCAGCCGTAGTTGTTGCCGACGTTGCGGATCCACTGGTCGAGCGCGTTTGCCGACCAGCTCGAACCGATGCCGGAGATCGGGTCGTGCCTGGCGCCAACCGCTTCGGCTTTCGGCGCCACGATATTCAACGCGCCGAAGACGATGAGCACAACGCCGAGCAGCCCGACGATCGCGCGGATGGATCGGTAGCGACTCATGATGTGTGACCTTCCTTCGGCGCGGACGCCCGCTGAAAGCCCACGCCGCCATAGCCGGCGGTTTCGACGACATCGATGCGGGCGACTGCCTCGAATCTCGCTGCATCCCGCGCCGACTCGAGGCGCCGGCGCCGCTGCTGCCGAGGCGAGAGCTGACCGGGACCACGCCCACCAATCACTCGAGCAAGCGCGAAGAGCCCCAGCACGAGCACCATGAGGACGACGGCGGTGCCGAAGCCGCGCGCGATCATGGTGGGTTCCGGTGACTTGACCAAGTTGAAAGTCGCAAGCGGCAACGAAATCATCGCACCGGAGAAAGGGTTGAAGTTGAAGTAGGTGGTGAAGCCTGCGGTGAGCAGTACCGGACTCGTCTCTCCGATGCCCCGAGCAGTGCCGAGAATGACCGCGGTCGTGAGTCCCGAGCGCGCAGTCGGGAGGGTCACGTTCCAGACGGTGCGCCACTGGCTCGATCCGAGGGCGAGCGACGCCTCTTTGAGGTTGCCAGGAACGAGACGCAACACGACATCGGCGGAGCGGATGATGATCGGCAGCATCATGATCGTGATCGCAAGAGCCGCGGCGAACCCCGAGCGATCGAGACCCAGAACCATGACAGCGGTGGCGTAGATGAAAAGTCCCGCGACAATCGACGGAAGTGCGGTCATCGCTTCGACGATCGTACGCACGAACCGGGCGTACTTGCCCGGAACCTCGGTGAGGAATAGCGCGCACAGAAGGCCCAGCGGAACGCTGAGGACGAGCGCGATCGTGATCATGATCATGGTGCCGATCACCGCATGCAACACCCCACCGACGCTGAGCGGTTCGAGCGGGCCTGCGGCCGCCATGTCCTGGGTGAAGAAATTCACGTAGGGCAGGGCTTCGCTGCCGCGCATGGCGGTGAACACGATCACGACCACGAGAGCGAGAACCATGAGTACGGCGACGGAATGCACGAGCACACTCATCACACGATCGCGAACGGCAGGGCCGGAGTCATCGATGCTAACGAGAACGGCGTAGAGCGCCACGAACAGCACGAACGACACGACCACGAAGCCGAGCGGACCCTGCAGAGGCAAAAGCTGAGCGAAGATCCACCAGGTGAGTGACAGCGATGCTGCAATCGCACCGACAACGCGAAACACGTCACTCAGGCGCATCCCCGACACAACACGACGCGTTTCTGCGCCCATCGCAGGTTCGGCCACGCGAGGGGGCAATGTCGTGCGCAACGGCTCAGAGATGGGGGCCGCTTGGTGACGGCCGACCCTCATATCCTCAAGTTCATCCGCCTCTTCTACCTCGACGGGAGTCGCTCGCGTCGTGGGTTCGGCAGCGGGAGTGTACACAGTCGTCATCGGCGGAACCTAAGCTTCACTCGAAGCGCCGGAACGGCTGCGGGAGATGACGGCGGACGCTCCGAAATTCACGGCGAGGGTCACGAGGAAGAGCGCGAGTCCTGCGGCCATGAGCGCAGAAAGCTCGAACGGACTCGCCTCGCCGTAGCGCAATGCGATGAGCGCGGAGATCGAGTTCGCTCCCTTCTCGAGGATGCGGGGTTGGATCACGAAGACCGGCGAGATGATGAGATAGACCGCGATGGTCTCGCCGAGGGCTCGGCCGAGCCCGAGCATCGTTCCGCCGATGATGCCACCGCGGCCGAACGGCAGCACAACGCTCGTGATCATTCCCCAGCGGGTGGAGCCGAGCGCGAGCGCACCCTCTCTTTCGCCGAGCGGGGCCTGACTGAAGACCTCGCGCATGATCGAACTCGCGATCGGAGCGATCATGAGCGCAACGACGATGCCGGCGATGAAGCTGGAGGCTGTGAACACGGTGGGACTGGCCAGCGGATCCTGCGGATCGAAACCTGTCACTCGGAAGATCGGTATCCAAGAGAAGTAGGTGGCGATCCACTGGGAGACCGGCAGGATGAGTGGCTGCAGGAAGAACGCACCCCAAAGACCGTAGACGACGCTCGGAATCGCTGCCATGAGGTCGACGAGGGCGATGAGGCCACGCTTGACTCCGCGGGGAGCGTACTCGCTGATGTAGAGACCCGTGCCGATGGCGAGCGGTGTAGCTATGACGATGGCCGTGATCGCGATGAAGAACGTGCCGCACAACACCGCGATGATTCCGAAATTGCCGCCATTCGGCTCCCACGCCTCTGTCGTGAGAAAGTCGATGCCGGCGACGTCGATCGCGGTATACCCCTGAAGAAGCAGAAAGGCGCCGACCAATGACATGATGAGCAGGACGAGGGTGCCACCGATGCGGGCCGTACCGCGGAAGACCCGATCCTGGGCGTCGATCGAGGTAGCGAGCTTACGGGGTCTGTCCTCGGACGGCACCCTGACCGCGGAGGCCTCGCTATCCGTGGTCACCTCATCTTGCACGTTCTGCTCTGGGGCCCGGGCTGTTTCCGAGGCCTCCGTCGTCTCGGCCACGACCTCTGCCACGTCGAGCGCCCGCGTTTCGCCGCCCGCTACCACGCCACACCGCGCTCCCTGGTTCCCGTGCCGACATGCCGACGCGCCCCAGGGAGGCGGCGGGACTCCTCGGCGACGACGGCGATGCGCAGCAGGGCGAGCGAGCCGAGGGATGCCTCGACGCTCGACGATGCGGCCGGATACCAGCGACTGCAGGTCAGGATGGCGATGCCGTGCAGTTGCACGAACCATCCATAGGTTCCCGTGGCGCGCCCGGTCAGGGTGACGACGACCATCTCGTCGACGAGATCCTGCAGACGATGCACGTGGTCGCGCGCTCCGATGAAGCTCCGGTAGGCGCGGGCGCTGCGCGCCACCTCGCGGTTGTTCGACGCCAGCAGACGCCACACTCCGCACTCGGAGTCGCCGACGACCGAGGACGCCCGGCTGATGCCGCGCACGTTCCGCTCGACGACGGGTGCCGTGCCTCGGGCAGGCACGTCGATCTGATCTCGGAATCGGCGCCAGGCCAACAGGGTCGGGTCCTGGTCGGACCGGAACATGGAGAACTCGATCCTCGGCGGGGTATGCATCGGGCTCCACAGCGATCGGGTGAGACAGGTGGGTGAGGCTAGGGCCTCGGACGGGTATCCGGATGTCGCTGATTGCGAACAGTGTGATGCGGTAAGCGTCGAGCCACACGGTGACATCGAGGCGAAGAACCGCTGAAGTACGGGTGTCCTCGACATGATCAACGTGCGGAGCGGAATGGCGGCGTGTCGTCTCTTTCGACGGCCGGGCGCCGCTGGCACCTCGCCTACTCACGACGGGAGGAACTGCTCGCGACGGGAGAACTTCCTCGCGCACGGTGGATCTACTCACGACGGGAGGACTTCCCTGGCTCAGGAGGCCTCATGAACGGGAATAGATCCTCCCCTCCTGCCGAAGGCCTCCCGTCGTGAGAGAGCGGCCGACGGTCCCGTGGGTGTCGGGCACTCTACCGCGCCACGCATGCGCGGTTAGGCTACTGCCATGGCAGATTCCACATTCGATATCGTCTCCAAGGTCGACCAGATGGAGGCCGACAACGCTCTCCATCAGGCTCAGAAGGAAGTCGCCCAGCGTTACGACTTCAAGAACGTCGGCGCCTCGATCGAACAGAGCGGCGACAAGGTGCTCATGAAGGCCAACAGCAAAGAGCGCGTCACAGCGATCCTCGAGGTGTACGAGGCCAAGCTCATCAAGCGTGGCATCTCACTACGCAGCCTCGAGTCGGGAGACCCGTTCGCCTCCGGCAAGGAGTACCGCATCGAGTCGTCCCTGAAGGCCGGGATCGATTCGGAGAACGCGAAGAGGATCAGCAAGATCATCCGCGACGAGGCTCCCAAGAGCGTCAAGAGCCAGATCCAGGGCGACGAACTGAGGGTCTCCTCGAAGAGCCGCGACGACCTGCAGGCCACGATGGCGCTGCTCAAGGGCAAGGACCTCGACGTCGCGCTCCAGTTCGTCAACTTCCGGTGAGCGGCGCCACAGGGCCGGTTGGGAGAAGGGCCCCGCAACGCGCAGACCGAGGTCGTCGGCATGCGTGCAGTTGCGTTGGCGCGGCGGCTCAGAGCTCGATGCCGAGATTCGCGTAGGCGAGGTATCCGGTGCTGGCCTGTTCCACGGCGAGCAGGGCGCTCGGCTCGTAGATGCCGTCAGTGTCGTTGGAGGTGTCGCGACCGGGATGTGCGTCGTATGGCACGGTGGCGAAGACGGCGTCGTTGAGCGCGTCGTCGAAGTAGAGCTGCGAGGTCAGCACGTTCACCTTGTCGACGTGCGCCTTGAGATGGATGTGCACCGTACGCCCCCGGTACCATCCCGGCCAGATCGTCTGGAACTGCACGATTCCGTTCGAATCCGCGACCTGGGCGCCGCGCAGATAGGTGCCGTCGTCGGCTGGTGTCGACTCGTTCACCCCGGAGCTGTAGGAGCCGTCGGAGACATCGCCGCCGGACAGCCCACCCGGTGCGCCGCCGCCCGAGGCTACCTCGAAACCCGAGTACACCCCGCCTGCGTCGCAATGCCAGATCTCCACGACGCTGTTCGGGATCGGCGTGCACGACGCGTCGTAGACCCGCAGCGCGAGAGTCACCGGGGTGCCGGGGCGACCCTCGCGGATGTCGCTCCGAATCGCGTCGACGTCGAAATAGTACGGCCCCTGGGTCTCCTCCGGGGTCAGACGGCACGCGCCGATCGTGTCCAGCTTCGCGACGAGGTCGGCGCCGGATGCCGTCGTCGGCGCGATCGCATTGCCGTCGGTCGCCGTGGGAGTGGGCGTCGCAGGCTCGGTGGATGCTCCACCAGTCGCGCCGTCCCTGTTCGGCGCGCAGGCGGCGAGCAGAGCACCCAACCCGATCGTGCCGCCGAGGCCCAGCGCCCGCCGCCTGTTGACACGCATCCTGCTCTGTTCGATGTCTTCCCGCATGATCTGCTCCATTCTGCCCCCGTGTTCGACTCTGCCCCCCGTGTTCGATTCTGCCCTTGTCCACTATGAACTGCCCGCGAGACTGCATGAATCGTCGAATAGAGGCCTCTTTTTGACGATTCATGCAGTCTCGCGGGGGAGGGGGCCCACCGTGTGGTTGTGAACGTCGCTGTCTGCCACTACGTTCATCGTAGGTTTGTCGTGGATTGCGCTCGGGCCGGTCTCCCTCGCGGTGATCATCCGGTTCTTCCGCATCAAGCCGCCGGCCATGGGCTTTTCCGAGGCCGAGGCAATCCTCGATTCAATGAAGACTGGGGAACACAGGTGATCGATAGAGCCCGATTGGCCGAACTCTTCGAGCGCGAGCGGAGAAACTTCGCCGAACGGAACCCGCGCTCGGCAGCCGCCTACGAGAATGCGAGCCACCTCTTCGGCCGGGTGCCGATGACGTGGATGAACAAGAAGGCCGGCGGGTTTCCCCTCTATATCCACGGAGCACGCGGCAATCGCGTGACCGACATCGACGGACACGAATACATCGACTTCGCGCTCGGCGACACAGGGGCTATGGCAGGCCATTCCGCGGCTCCCGTCGTCGACGCCGTCGGCCACCGCATCTTCGAACAGGGCGGCATCACGACGATGCTGCCCACCGAGGACGCCGAGTGGGTGGGAGCGGAACTCACCCGACGCTTCGGCATGGACGTGTGGAGCTTCTCTCTCACGGCAACGGATGCGAACCGGTGGGCCATCCGTCTCGCGCGTGCTCTCACCGGCCGACCGAAGATCCTGTTCCACAGCTACTGCTACCACGGCAGCGTCGACGAATCCCTCATCGTCGTCGGACCGGACGGAGAGGGCATGAGCCGCCCTGGCAATGTCGGCGCTCCTGTGAAGGTCACGAAGACCAGCAGGGTCGCCGAGTTCAACGACCTCGAAGGCCTCGAGAACCAGTTGAGACACGGAGATGTCGCGGCGATGCTCATCGAGCCGGCGCTCACCAACATCGGCATCGTGCTGCCGGATCCCGGCTACCACGAGGCCGTGCGCGAACTCACACGACGGCATGGCACGCTGCTTCTCATCGACGAGACGCACACCTTCTCAGCCGGGCCGGGCGGGGCGACGAAGGCGTGGGGGCTCGAGCCCGACATCGTCGTGATCGGCAAGGCGATCGGCGGCGGCATCCCGAGCGGCGCCTATGGGCTCTCCGGCGAGCTGGCCGAGAGTATCCTGGCCCGTGACGATCTCGACCTCGTCGACATGGGCGGGGTCGGTGGAACGCTGGCCGGCAGCCCGCTATCCGTCGCCGCCATGCGCGCAACGCTCGAGAAGGTGCTGACGGATTCCGCATTCGAGGTCATGATCGAGACCGCAACGGTCTTTACGCACGGTGTCCAGCGGGTGATCGACGAGTACCGCTTGCCATGGTCGATCAACCAGTTGGGCGCCCGCGCGGAATACCGCTTCGCAACACCGTATCCGAGGAACGGCACGGACGCCGCTGCTTCGGCCGACGGCGAGCTCGAAGACTTCCTGCACCTCTACCTGGCCAACCGCGGCATCCTCCTGACGCCGTTCCACAACATGGCTCTCATGTGCCCGCAGACCACGATCGCCGACGTTGAAACACACCACGACGTGTTCGAGCAGGCGGTGCGGGAGTTGCTCGGCCGCTGAGGCGCACCACGATCTGGGGCACCCCGCCGGCTGAAGCACACCACCACCGCTGGCCGAGCCTATCGAAACCTCTGGAGTGAAAGAACTCAGTCGCGAGGGGGCTCGATAGGCTCAGCCGACGCAGGCGAGCTCAGCCACCGGAGCAGGCACGACCGGCAGCGCTCGACCTGCGGCAGGCCGCCCCCGGCAGGAGACGCCGAGACGACGCCACCTGCTCTTCCAGGCGTCCTCTTCCAGGGTTCCAGGCGTCTCTTCCAGGCGTTGGGCAGCAGCGTTTCGCGTCAGCTCGGTGCGGAACGAAGGCTCAGACCGTGATGTCGGGCCAGAGCAACCGCAACCACACCGCGTAGAACGCCAGGATGCCGAAGGAGAGCACAAGCAGGAGCGCCCACACCGTCGGGCCGAAGCCGCGCCTCTTGCGGGCAGCCTGGATGAAGTTCCAGACGGCAGGGATGACGCCGAGCACAGCGACGAGGGTCACCCCCTGCAGCACGCGGATGAACACCGGCGAGCCGATGATCATCCCGAGACCGAGCGTCCAGCCGACGGCGGCGAGCATTGCCGCGACGACGGCGACCCCGGTCAGCGCCCGCGCGGCACGGCTCGGCCCGCTCAGCTCGAGTTCCATGTCGTGGCGACTGCGCAAGATCGCCGTGATCGGCCAGAAGACGAAGGTGAGGGCGACCACGCCGAGGGCGCCGAGGAGCAGCGGAACGGCCCAGGTGCTGTTCCTGGGCAGATCGATGGGCACGAGCGACATCGTCGAGTCGACGCCGATCGCATCGACGGCGCCGTCGACGACCCGCACGGCGAGCGTCGCCTGGCCGCCGACCTCCTGCCACAACCACGGTGCGACCTCCTGATACCGCATCGGCTCCTGACCGGGGATCGACACCATGAGCGTGTCGCCGGGCCCAACGGCGACCTGCGCCTGGTACTGGAGGCCGAGCAGTCGTCCGAAGGTGCTGCGCATCGTGCGGGAGACCTCGTAGTGGCCGGCAACGAGCCCGGCGTGGGCGGCGGCCGTCTTCTGCCCCCCGGGCACCGCTGCTGCGGCATCCGCCGGAAAATAGCGGTCGGCGAAACCGTTCATGACGGCCACCATGAAGGCCGGGATCGAGTCGCCGTTGCGGCCGGGGCCGTTCACCGCGACGAAGATTCCTGCACCGTCAGCGGGAAAGATCTCGACGGCGGAGTGGAATGCGAGCAGATCGCCGCCGTGGCCGAGCACCTGGCGGCCGTTGCGGCTCCAGTCCTGCCAGCCGAGCGCCATGTGCGGCGCGAGGGCGAGCTCGCCCAGCTGCCCATCGCCGAGGGCCGGCTGCCGCATGAACGATAGGCTCTCGGGGCTGAGCACGGCCGCTCCCGACGGGGATTGCCCGAGGGAGAACAGCATGAAACGGGACATGTCCTCTGCAGTGGTGCTGAGCGCGCCGGATGGCGCTCCGTTGAGGAACTCGAAGGGGCTCGGTGTTCCCGCGGCATCCATCACAGCCGGCGCGACCCGTGCACCGAGCTCTGCCGACAACGGCTGAGCGAACGACGACGACCCCATTCCGAGCGGAGTGAGCACGTGCTCCCGCACGTAGTCCTCGAACGGCTGCCCACTCGTCTTCTGCACGATGTACCCGGCGAGTTCGAGGCCGTAGTTCGAGTAGGCAGGGGTCGTTCCCGGTTCGAAGATCTGCTCGGGCGGGTCGGTCGCGAGATAGGAGCGGAGCGGGACCAGCGCGCTCTCCCGGGTCGGCGCCGATCCTGTCACGCGCTCTTCGAAGCCCGCCGTGTGGCTGAGCAGGTGCCGGAGCGTGATCGGGGTGTCGAAGCGGGTGGGAACCGTGAAGTCGAGGTAGTCGCCGATGGGCGTGTCGATGGCGAGGGTTCCCGCCTGCACGAGTTGCAGAACGGCCGTCGTCGTGAAGAGCTTCGAGATGGAGGCGGCGCGCACGACGCTCCCCGCGGGGTCGAGCCGGTTGTCGCCACCGGCAGGCTTGTTCGGATCGGCGACGCCGTACGAGGCCTGCACGAGCACCTGACCACCCTGCACGACACTCACGACCGCTCCGGGAATCCCCTCCCGCTCGAGCAACGTGCTGATCTGGCCGTCGAGCCAGACAGAGGCGTCGGCCGCAGTCAGCGGTGCCGACGTCGGCGCGGCGACGGCGGCCGGGCCGACAGCCGCTCCCAGGATCACGGCCGTCGCCACGACCGCCGCTCCGATGGATGCTCGCAGTGTGCGTTTCACGGCCCGTCCCATCTGGAGCATCCGCTATGCCCCTGGGTCCTTCCTACCAGCGGTGTCGCCGAACGGGCGTCATCCTCACGACGGAGAATGTCGCGTCGTTCCCCGATCGCTCGCTCGCGCCGAACGTGGAGTCGCCCTCGGCGGAGCAGGACCGCGAGCGGCGTGCGCCGGGTCAGCCGAACGCGGCGATCATGCCGAGTACCGCGGGGGTGAGCAGCACGATGAACAACACGGGGAGGATGCAGAAGACGAGGGGGAAGATCACCTTGACCGGAACCTTCATGGCCTGTTCCTCGGCGCGCTGACGTCGCTTGATCCGCATCTCCCCCGCTTGCACCCTCAGCACGTCTGCGATGGCGATGCCGTAGATGTCCGCCTGAATGACGGAACGGGTGAAGCGACGCAGATCGGGTGACGAGGTCCGTTCTGCGAGCGCGTGATAGGCGTCTTTGCGGGAGCGGCCGATACTCATGTCCTGGAGAGTGCGGATGAGCTCTTCGGCGAGCGGTCCCTTGCCGTTCGTGCCCGCCTTCGCCATCGCCGATTCGAAGCCAAGGCCCGCTTCGACCGAGATCGTCATTTGGTCGAGAGTGTCGGCCAGCGCATCCTGGATGCCCGCCTGCCGCTCCTGCGCGCGACTGTAGACGAGGAGCTCGGGAACGAAGAAGCACAACAGGATGAGAAGGCCGCCGAGCAGAAACCTGAGCGCAACCGGATCTGCGCCGATCCACCAGAATGCGAGCAGCGCGCCGACCGCAGCGAGCACGGGCTTGACGATGAGGATCTTGTCGATGGTCCATCCGGCGGGCCGGCCAGCGAGAACGAGCTGCCGGTCGAGCATTCCGAGGTAGCCGCGCGGGGCGAGTCCGCTCAGTCCGCCGCTCCGCCTGCGACGGGTGCCGTCGTCGACGAGCGTCGGAGCGTCGGGGACCGCGGGATTCCCGGCCGAAGCGGCGCTGCGCGAGCGCCCTCCCCCGACGAGGATGCCGACGAGCGCTCCGAACCCGCCGGCGACGGCGGCGGCGGCGATGATGGCTACGAGTTGCGGCATCCCCGCCCCTAGAACTTCACCTTGACGACGACCATCATCCAGAGTGAGCCGACGATCAGGAGCACACCGGCGACGAGCAGTGCGACGGCACCCCAGATGCTCGTGAAGAAACCGGCGAAGTACCCCGGCTGCGTCAGCAGCAGGAATGCGAATACGCCGATGGGCAGGAGGATGAGCACGATCGCGGACATCTTCCCCTCGGCGCTCAACGCCTTGACCTGGCGACGGATCTGGTTGCGTTCCCTGATCGTGCGGCCGACCTGGTCGAGCACGTCGGAGAGGTTGCCGCCGACCTCCCTGTTGATCGCGATCGCCTGGGCGACCCACTGGAAGTCGTCGCTCCTCATGCGCATCGCGGTATAGTCGAGCGCATCGCCCAGATCACGTCCGATCCTCGTCTCGTTCATGATCCGGGCGAACTCATCGGCGAGCGGCGGATCGGTCTCCTGCGACACCGCGTCGACGGCGCGCAGCAGGCTGTGGCCGGCGCGCAAGCCACCGGCGAGCACCGTGAGCGAGTCTTCGAGCTGATCGGCGAACTTCGCGCGGCGACGACGCGTCCACACGGAGAGCAGAATCCTCGCCCCCAGCGGGGCCAGAGCCGCGAAGAGCAGCATGAGGGGGATCGTCCAGATCGTTCCTCCTGCCAGCGCGAGGCCGAACGCGGCGAGAACGATCGCGGCGCAGCCGACGAGGAGCACGAAGGACGACGGCGTCACGGACAGTCCCGCCTCTTCGAGTCGCGCGGCACCGAAGAACGTGCCGCTGCGCTTGCCGATGACGCCGTCGATCGTCGCCGTGGCGCGATCCGCCACGCGCGACAGTGTGGACACCTGCACGACCCCCGGTGCTCTGCGACGCTCGAGCGCGACGCGCGGAGGCGGCGGCGCTATCACGAGAAACACGAGCACGAGCAGCGCGACGAGTGCGAGCGCGACTCCGGCGTAGGGCACGAGCGCACTCATCGCGTCATCCGTGCGGTCAGCGGCGCCTGGAAGACGTTCGGAGACAGGGTGATGCCCAGTTCGCGGAAGCGGTCCGCGAACCGTGGACGCACCCCCGTCGCAGCGGCGTATCCGAGAAAACGCCCCGCCGCATCGACGCCAGCCGAGTAGTCGAACACGAACGCGTCCTGCAGGGTGACGATGTCGCTCTCCATGCCCTGCACCTCGGTGACGTGGGTGACCCGGCGCGTGCCGTCTTTGAGCCGGGTGATCTGGACGATCACGTCGACCGCCGAGGTGATCTGCTCCCGGATGGCGCGCAGTGGCAGGTCCATCCCCGCCATGAGCACGAGGGTCTCCAGGCGGGCGATGGCATCGCGCGGAGAGTTCGCGTGCACGGTCGACAGTGAACCCTCGTGACCGGTGTTCATCGCCTGGAGCATGTCGAGGCTCTCCCCGCCGCGACACTCGCCGATGACGATTCGGTCTGGGCGCATGCGGAGGGAGTTGCGCACGAGGTCCCTGATGGTGATCTCGCCCTTGCCCTCGATGTTCGCGGGTCGCGACTCGAGACGCACCACGTGGTCCTGCTGCAACTGCAGCTCGACCGCATCCTCGATCGTGACGATGCGCTCGTCGCGCGGGATGTAGGAGGAGAGCACGTTCAGCAGGGTCGTCTTGCCCGTGCCCGTGCCGCCGGAGACGATGATGTTGAGCCGGGCCTTGACGCATGCCTCGAGCATGTCGGCCATGTCCTGGCTCATCGTGCCGAAGGCGACCAGGTCGTCGACGGTGAAGGGCTCGCGTGCGAACTTGCGGATGGTGAGAGCCGACCCGTTGACCGCGAGTGGCGGGATCACGGCGTTCACGCGCGAGCCATCTGCGAGGCGGGCGTCGACGAGCGGAGACGACTCGTCGATCCGGCGACCGACCTTCGACACGATGCGCTCGATGACACGGCGGAGCTGCGCCTCGCTCGTGAAGCGGACACCGCTGAGTTGCAGACGGCCTCCGCGTTCCACGAAGATCTGCTCGGGCCCGTTGACCATGATCTCTGTGATCTGCTCGTCGTCGAGGAACGTCTCGAGCGGCCCGTAGCCGAGGACGTCGGCCCCGATCTCGCGGATCAGGCGAGCACGCTCGTCGGAGCTCAGCGGAACCTGCTCCTCGGTGACGATCTGCGACAGCTCGGCGCGCGCGTAGGCGTGCAGCTTCTCCTCCGTGAGGCTCGAGTCGTTCATGCGTGCGCCGATGCGCACGAAGAGCTCCTGCGCCGCCCGTTCCTTCAGCTCGGCGAGCGCGTCGAACGGTTGCTGCGGCTCCGGTCGCTCCGGGCTTTCCGCCGGGGAGCGGCCCGACACGGGCTCCGTCACGGCGCGCACCGCGGCTCGGCGGCTCAACCGCTCTTCAGGTCTCGCTCCGGGCAGCTCGCCCGAGGGCGCGTGCCCCGAGGCCGGCAACTGAACCGGGGGCGGCGGTTGCACCGAGGCCGACGCCGTGGCAGGCGAGATCCCTGCGTATTCTCCGCCGGTCGGCGGCGTCGTCTGCGGAGATGCCACGGAGTCGACGGAGCTTCCCGCAGAGGGAAGGACCAGGCCGGTCGCGACGGTCTCGACCGTCGAATGCCGCGGAGGAACACCACGGGCGGCGTCGATGCGATCCGTCAGCTTCATGCGACCACCTTCTTCTGCAGACCTCGCTCGCGCCGCACGGCACCGTGCTCGAAATGCGTCACCAGCCGGGCGAGCGCCTTGGCGGCCGGATCCCGCGACCCCTCCTGCAGCAGTGGAACGCCGCGATTCGTCGACAGGGGCACGGCGGCCGAGCGGGGGATCGCGATGTCGACGGGCACCCCGATGACGGCTTCAGCGTCGCGTTCGGAGAGACCGCTCATGCGATCGACGAAATTGAGGACAATGTGGCGGGCGGGAGGCAGGAGTCCGATCGAGGCGAGAAGGGCGAGTTCCTTGCGCAGCCCCCTGAGGCTCGGCACGCCGAGACTGCACAGCAGGATCGCGTCACTCGCCATCTCGAGTGCGCTGAGAGTCTGCTCGCCGAGACCCGGTGCCGTGTCGATCACGACGTAGCGGAAGATGCCGGCCAGCTGACGGATGAGCTGCTCGAGCTGTTCCCCGCTGACCCGGTCGCCGTCCGCGGGCGATTCCGAGCCGCATACCGCGTAGAAGCCGCAGGGATGTCTCGTGAGCAACGTCTTGAGCACCATGGTGTCCACCGTCGCGGCACCACTCACCATGTCGGGCAGGGTGTGCGCCGGCTCGAGGCCGAGCGCCGTCGCGACATCGCCGAATTGCATGTCCGCATCGACGAGCACCACAGACATGGGCGCGGCCCTGGCGAGGCCGACGGCGAGATTGGTCGCGACGGTCGTCTTGCCCAGTCCGCCCTTCGGCGACACCACCGCGATGATGTGCGACCGCTCCCCCTCGACAGGCGCGACGGTCTCGACAGGCGCGACCGGTTCGACGGGCTCCGGCAGCCTCGGCGGCTCGAAGAGCGCGAGCCGCGCACCCGGGTGCGGCGCCCCCGCTGCGAGATCGATCGCTGGACCAGGAACGATCGGTTCGACGCCCGCTCCCGGTGCACCCCGATCGTGCGCGGGGTCCAGTGCCCCGCTATCCGGCCCGTCGCGACGCTGCTGGCCGAGGAAGGACCGCAGCCGGTCGAGCAGTTCGGTCACGGCGGCGTCATCGGCCGTCGGGCTGAGCACGGCGTGCACGGGCATCTCCGACACCCATTCCTCGATGACGGCGTGACTCTCGTGCACGAGGATGATGCCGACCCCCGGATAACGCTCGGTCAGCCCGCACGAGAGCTCGCGGGCATCCTCATAGCTGAGGAACGGCCCGAGAAACGCGAAATCGGGCGGGCTGAGAGCCTCCACCTGGTGGAGGACGACATCGGCCCCGACGATGAGCGTCGCACCGAGGACGGTGGTCAACGACTCGCCCAGCAACGAGCCGAGCCGGGCCTCGTACTCATGGCTCCTGGTGACGAGCAGCATGGAGCTCACGGGAACACGATGCTTCCATCGACGGAGCGGGAACCGCTTTCGTCGGCGCCCTCCGGTTCGAGCGTGAGCCAGATCGTTCCGAACTGCTGGCCCCACACCAGGGTCTCGACATCGGGGGTGCTGCGCGCGAGGGTGATCATGAGCGCGCTCACGGGATCGCTCGGCGCCTTGGCCCCGTCGGTGTTCGGGGCGACGACCGTGCCCGGCTGCACTGAGAGCACGAGCACGCGGTGGAACGCCTGCCTGGTCAGCGACACCTCGTCGCCACTCCCCGCGGGTTTGATCGTGGCCGCGATCACGACGCCGACGGTGTCGCCGGCCTTCACCGTGCCGCCGACCACCTGTTCGACGGGCAAGGCGATCGTCACGGCCTGCATGCCGACCGGAACGGCCACGTCACCCTGGGCCGCCAGTTCGGCCGGGTCGACCCAGCGTGAGGCGAGCAGCTGCTCGCCCGGCTCGAGCTCGACGTCAGCGACGAGGCCCGCCAGGTCACGGAGATCGATCACCCGGCCCTGCGCAGCCGCGGACGCCGGTAGCTCGGCCGTGGTGAGGTAGGCGGAGAGCTCTTCGGCGGGAGTCCCGCCGGGAACCTGCTTCTGCACGAGATAGACCGGCACGAGCTCAGCGCCGGCCGCTGCCCGCGCATCCGCACCGCGCACGTAGCCGATGAGCACGACGGTTCCCGCGACCGCGAGCACGATCGCGAGAATGGCTCCGATGAGTCGAGTCTTCATGAGGCTCCGTCGTTCCCGTCAGTTCTTCAGACGCGCGATGGATGCGCCGAGATCCGGCCCGCCGAGCTCCACCGCGGCCGCGTCGACCGAGACCCAGTGGTCGAAATACCCCTGGATTCCCCGACAGTTGCCGGTGCAATGCGGAGCGGCCGGGTCGAGGTCGACGGTCGGCATCTTGTTGCCACCGCTGAACTTCCACCCCGTCACCGTGAAGGCTGCGAAGGCGTAGATGTGGTACCACTTCGCCGGCCCGCTCACGACGTCGGCACCGTCGAAGATCGGAATGAGGATCGTCTTCCCCGCGAGCTCGGCCATGCCGGGATCGCAGACGCCGGGGTAGGAGTTGCCCGGCTCGCTCGGCGCGGTGGCGTCGTCGAGGTCCACGAAGGCCTCGCACAGTCCGCTCACTCGTTCGAGCCAGCCGAAGCCGCCAGGGATCGGATGGCCATCACGACCCTTGCACGAGACGTTCGTGTCATAGCGGATGAGCTGAAGCGTGCCGTCGAGGGTCGGCCGGAACTCGCAGAATGACAGAGCGATCGGCAGCACGACGGCGCTCGCCTTGGGCGGACCCCATTCGGCTGTCGCGCTCGCCCGCACCGTCGTCGAGTCGATGCCGAGCACGGCTGCGAAGGGGTGGTAGATCGCTGGAGCGTCCGTCCCCGCGACGCGTGTGCTGTCTGTGATCACGACCGTATGGGCGTTCGGAAAGCTCGGTGCGAGGGTGTTGGCCGCTCCGTCGTTCGCATTCGCGTTCGCGAAGCTGGCCGCCTGGCTCCACGCGTTGTCGCACACGCCGTCCCCCGCACAGTTCTGGGCGACGGCGAGCGCTGCGGCATCCGCGCCGTTCTGCAATTGCCCGCGCTCGACGTACAGCGCTCCGACGTCGAGGGCGATCGCGAGGCACCCGATGAGGGGCACGATCATGATTCCGACGAGCACGGCGCTCGCACCGCGCTCGGACTGGAGCAATCGAACTATCCGCCGCATAGCATGACTCCCTTGCCGCTCAGGGGGATCTCGACCCCGAAGAATCCGGTCATGAGCGCGATGTCGTAGTCGATCGTTACGGTGACGGTCGACCCGTCAGCGCACGTATCCGGGCTGACCGTGATGTCGCTGGAGGCGATCGCCGGCGAGACGGATGGTGCGGCGGCACTGGCCGCGCTCCTGGCCTGCGCCGCATCGTTGTGGATCGCCATGACCCTCGCACCCTCTCGTGCCGCATTGCTCAGCGAGATCTGCACGTTGTAGACCCTGCTGAACTCGAGCAGCCCGAGCACCAGCATCAGCAGCACCGGCAGCATCAGAGCGAACTCCACAGCGGCAGCACCGCGTTCGCCGCCGGGGCCGCGAACGTGTGCGCTGAGGAAACGGTGCATGGGGGATCCTTCGTTCGTCGTGATCGGTGGTGGCTTCCGGCCTCGGGAAGCCACCACCGGAACGCAGGCACGATGGCTCGCGGGACGTGTCGGGCGGTCTTACGGTGTCGTCGTGAGTTTCACGCCGACGGCGTCGAAGATCTTGTCGAGGTTGGTGCCGATCAGGGTCACGGCGGCGATGATGACGACGGCGATGAGGGCGACCATGAGGCCGTACTCCACGGCGGTGGCGCCGTCTTCGCTGCGCATGCTGTTGATTCGAGCCTGGATATCGGTGAGGAGCTTCATCGTGCAGTCCGTTCTGTGAACTGCCGGCCGGGGCTGGCCGGCGGGTGTTCGTCACGGTAGTGAAGAGTGAGGAGCGCTCACTAATCCCCAGTGGGAGGGAGACTCGAACAGGGGGTGAAATTGCCAATAAAATCCCTGATGGCACACAAAATACCGCGACCACTCGAGTCGCGGTGGCATGCGAGTCCAACGCCTACGGAAGTGCGGAGTTCGGCGGTCGTCGTGACGCGCAGGCGCCGTCCGTGGCGCACCCCTGCACCGCGAACGAAATGTGGTGGATAGTACCCATGACAGGCCTCTCGATTTCCCTAGCGAGATCACCGCCGGTTCAGATCCGGCGCTCATGCTGCGTGAAAAATCTAGTGATATCGATGGAGATCGATCAGTCCCCCTACTGGGGCGCGGGTTTCCGAGCGTTTTCGCGTCATAGCGGAGTCCTCCATGTCTCTTCACGATGAATCCTCTCCCTGAATGACGCCGTCAGCGTCGACGCGATGGAACATGTAAGGTCGACCGTCTCCGCACAGGGATGAGCGCAGGGATGATCGAAGCCGGCGAGGTCCGGTCAGGAGAGCAGGATCGCGAGCAACGCGCCCGCGAACATCGACGGCCCGAACGGAATCGAGCTCCGAAGCCCGGCCCGGCCGCTCAGAAGGGCGACGAGCGCGGCGACACCGCCAACGAGGAACGCAGCGACGAACCCGACGAGCCAGGTGGACCAGCCGAGGTATCCGAGCGCCACGCCGACGAATCCGGCGAACTTCACGTCGCCCATGCCCATGCCGCGCGGCGAGATCAGGGCGAGCACGAGATAGGCGGCGAACAGTGCCGCACCGCCGAGCGCCGCACCGAGCAGGGCCGACCAGCCACCGGAGAAGGCGGCCGCTGTCACGAGAAGCACGAGCTCGATACCGATCGACGGCAGTACGATCGCATTCGGCAGTCGCTTGTCGGCGAGGTCGACGACCGCGAGCAGGACGCCGGTCAGCGCGAAGAACAGATAGGCGGGCGTCTCGGATGCGAGGCCGAAACGCCCGACGACGAGCGCGAGCGACCCGCCCATTGCGACCGCCGCGCCCCAACGGGCAAAGGCCGGGAGCGGTCGCCGCGGCCGCAGCACCCGCTCGGCGGCGACGGCGAGCCACCAGCCGACGACGAGACCGGCCAGAACAGCCCCGACCAGCAGTGGCAGAGTCGCGAAAATCGAGGGGGCAGATGTCACGGTCAGGCCTTGGCGGCCCGTCCCAACGAGATGTCGACCATCTCGTCGCGCGGGACGACCTTGACCCGCGCGCGGCCCTGCTTCTCGCCGAGGGCCATCTCGTGCACATCGAGATTGCGCCAGCCGTCGAGGGTCGTGTAGTCGATGCCGCGTTCCTCGAGCATCGCGACGACGCTCTCCTCGGACTGCGATTCCGGACGCCACCAATTGCCGAGATCGTTGATGAGGTGGCGCACGGTCTCCATCGCATCGGACTTGGTATGGCCGATGAGGCCGACGGGGCCGCGTTTGATCCATCCGGTCGTATAGACGCCGTACATCTGCTGGTTCGATCCGTCCGGGTTGCTCTTCACGAGCACCTGCCCTTCGCGGTTCGGGATGATGCCACGCCTCTCGTCGAAGGGGATGCCGGGCAGCGGAGAGCCGAAGTAGCCGACGGCACGGTAGACCGCCTGCACGGGGATCTCCCGGATCTCGCCAGTGCCGACGACGCCGCCCTCACCGTCTGGTGCGGTGCGTTCGTAGCGGATGGCGCCGACCCGACCGGTTCCGTCGTCGGCGATCTCGAGCGGCTTGGCGAAGAAGTGCAGATGGAGGCGACGGCTGGCCCGACCGACCTCGCGCTGGCGCCACTGATTCAGCACCTTGTCGATCACGAAGACCTGCTTGTTGCCGCTCACGGCAGCGCGGGCGGCATCGTCGTAGTCGAAGTCCTCGTCGTAGACGATCATGTCGACATCGCGTAGTTCGCCGAGTTCGCGCAGTTCGAGCGGGGTGAACTTGACCGAGGTCGGTCCGCGTCGGCCGAACACGTGCACATCGGTCACAGGCGAGGCCTTGAGCCCGTCGAAGACATTCGCAGGGATCTCGGTCGGCAACAGGTCCTCGGCGTGTTTTGCGAGCATCCTGGCCACGTCGAGCGCGACGTTGCCGTTCCCGATGACGGCGACCTGCTCGGCCTCCAGCGGCCAGGTGCGGGGAAAATCGGGGTGCCCGTCGAACCAGCTCACGAACTCGGCGGCGCCATAGCTGCCCTCGAGCTCGACGCCGGGGATGTGCAGCTCGGCGTCGCGCACCGCGCCGGTCGCGAAGATGACGGCGTTGTAGTGCCTCTTGAGATCGTCGAGAGTCACATCCTCGCCGAAGCGAACGTTGCCGAAGACACGGATGTCGCCGCGGTCGAGCACCTCGCGCAGAGCGGTGATGATGCCCTTGATGCGCGGGTGGTCTGGAGCGACACCGTAGCGCACGAGCCCGTATGGCGCCGGCAACTGGTCGAACAGGTCGATCGAGACGTCGAAGTTCCTCTCGGCCCTCAAGAGGATGTCTGCGGCGTAGATGCCGGCCGGGCCTGCGCCGACGATGGCCAAACGGAGCCTGGTCATGGATTCGTCCTAACTGGAACGCTCGACAATGGTGTCGGCGAACCGGGTGAGCGCCTTCTTCACGGAACCGTCGGGCAGCGGTCCGAGTGCGGACACCGCCTCACGCGCCCATCGGTGCGCTTCGGCGAGGGTCGAGGCAGTGGCCTCGTGGTCGCGCAGCTCCGCGACCAGGGATGCGGTGGCGTCACGAGGGTCGAACGGCACGCCGACCACGTCACGCTCGAGGCGTTCGAGCAGTTCGGCGGATGCCGCGTCCGACCTCGCCGCCTCTCGCAGACGCAGCAGGGGCAGCGTCACGACCCCGGCATGCAGGTCGGTTCCGGGAACCTTGCCGGTCGTCTGCGGCTGGGGCGAGAGATCGATCACGTCGTCGATGAGCTGGAAAGCTACGCCGATCCGCTCGCCGAAGTCGGCGACGGGCTGCTCGAGCTCGCCGGGGGCCTTCGAAAAGATGACGCCGGTCTGGGCCGCGGCGGCGATGAGCGAGCCGGTCTTGTCGGCGAGCACCCGGATGTAGTGCTCGAACGGGTCGTCCTCGGGGCCGGGGCCGACCGTCTCGTGAAGCTGGCCGAGCACGAGACGTTCGAAGGTGTCGGCCTGCAGCCGGATGGCTCCTTCGCCGAGTCCGGCCATCAGCTGACTCGCGCGTGCGAACAACAGGTCACCAGCGAGGATGGCGACGGAGTTTCCCCATACCGTCTGGGCGCTGGGGACGCCGCGCCGCTTGTCGGCGTCGTCCATGACGTCGTCGTGGTAGAGCGATGCGAGGTGAGTGATCTCGATCGCCTCGGCCGCGATGACGACCTCCTCGGTGACGCCGGAGCCGAGATGTGCCGTGAGCAGGGTGAGCATGGGACGCACCCGCTTGCCGCCTGCATTGAGCAGATAACGCGTCGTGACATCCGCTACAGTGTCGGCGAAACCGACTTCGCGCAGCAGGCCTTCCTCGACGCGGTCGAGACCGGCGTCGATCGACCTGGCCAGCACACGATCCTCGGACGTGGCGAAGATGCGCTCACTGAGGCCCAACTGCGATGCGAGGGCGGAGCCGCGACGCACGATGGGAACGCTCGGTTTCACGGTTCCAGCCTAGCGATTGCGGGCGCGGCTGACGTCCATGGTCGGCACAGCGGGCTCAGGACGCCGACGATTTGATGCCGCGGTGCAGCGCGACGATCCCGAAGCTGAGGTTGCGGTGCCCGACCGCGACGTATCCGGCGTCGCGCAACCAGACGGCCAGTGAGCGCTGGTCCGGCCAGTCGCGTATGGACTCGTTGAGGTAGTCGTAGGCGGAGTCGTTGGAACTCGTGAGCCTGACGAGAGACGGCATGACGTAGCGCTGATACGCCGAATAGCCGAAACGGACGAGCGTCGCGGGCGGCGTGGAGAACTCGCAGATCACGATCCGTCCGCCCGGCCTGGTGACGCGATAGAACTCCGCGAGCGCCTTGCGGGGTTCGACGACGTTGCGCAGGCCGAAGCTGATCGTCACGGCGTCGAACTCGTCGTTCGCGAACGGCAGGGCCGTCGCATCCGCCTGCACAAACTCGATGTTCGGGATTCCGGCCTGCCGTGCTCGCCCGACCTCGACCATGCCCGGAGAGAAGTCGGCCGCGATGATCGTTGCCCCACTCCTGGCGAGGCTCGCGCTCGAGGTGCCCGTCCCCGCTGCGACATCGAGGATGCGCTCTGCCGGCCTCGGCGCGACGGCGCGCGTCGTCGCTGTGCGCCAGAGGGCGGCACTACCCATCGAGAGCACGGCGTTGGTGCGATCGTAGCCCGCGGCGACCTCGTCGAACATGGCGGCTACCTGCGCCGGCCGCTTGTTGAGGTCTGCCTTCGTCACTCCTGCAGTCTATGTGCAGCGGTAGCTGCGCCGACGGCCTGCGGTTATGGCGCAGCAGCCCGCGGTGCAGCCCGCGGTGCAGCCCGCGGTTTCGACACGCTCAACCAGCGTCGGCCCGCATCCGCTGAGTGAGCCTGTCGAAATCAGAGGGAGGCAACCGGTTTCGACACACCCAACCGACGCCGATCCGGAGGCCTTCGCGCGCGGGGGAGGGCTAGGGGCAGAATTCATTCACCCCCGGGCCATCCGCGGAGGCCTTCGCGCGCGGGGGAGGGCTTCCGCGGTCGTCACCGTCGGGGCTGTTCTCGAAAGGAGGCCTTCGCGCGCGGGGGAGGGCTAGGTGAACGACTCGTACACCAGTGGGCCGTTAGAGGAGGCCTTCGCGCGCGGGGGAGGGCTCGATGCTGCCCCGTCGAAGATCCTCGCCCACCGAGGAGGCCTTCGCGCGCGGGGGAGGGCTTCTCTCGCGATCGCGGCCTCCGCTCCGGCCGAAGGCCTCCCCTGCGGTGACTCGACTCCGACCGGTTCAACCGGCGAGGTCAGGCATCAGTTCAACGCCAGAGCACACAGGCTCCCCGTCATGGCACACAGGCTCCCCGTCAGACACGCAGGCTCCACGAGGTCGGGGCACGCAGGTTCCAGCGGAGGATACGCTCGACGACATCCGGGGCCACGCACGAGCGTAGGCTGATGTCGTGACTGTTACGGAGACCCGCGTGCAGGCGCTCACGGTTGAAACCACCGCGCTCGACGACATCCGCCAGCTGATCCCCATCGTCGACCCGCGTAGGCCACTGCTCTGGCTGCGTAAAGGCGAGGGCCTGGCCGGCATCGGCGAGGCGTTGCGGCTCGAGTTCTCGGGCCCAACCCGCGTGTCCGATGCCTCAGCCGCCTGGCGCGAGGTCGTCGCCCACGCGACCGTCGTCGACCCGCTCGGCGTGCCAGGCTCCGGCCTCGTCGCCTTCGGAACGTTCGCCTTCTCGGCGTCCTCGGCGGAGACGAGTGCGCTGATCGTGCCTGAGACGATCATCGGCCGGCGCGACGGCCGCTGCTGGATGACACGCATCGGAGCGACGGGAGCGGCACCGCCATCCGTTCCCCCAGTATCCCGAGCCCTCGGCGACGAGTACCGCATCGCGCTGCTCCCTGGCTCGCTCAGCGCCGACGGCTTCACGACTCTCGTCGCGAAAGCGGTCGACCGCATCGCGCACCGCGAGGTCAGCAAGGTCGTGCTCGCCCGCGACCTCGTCGGCCACCTTCCGCCGGAGTCCGATCTGCGTCGCGTCGTGCGCGATCTGGCCCTCGGCTACCCCGACTGCTGGACCTACGCCGTCGACGGTCTCGTCGGCTCGAGCCCCGAGACGCTGATCCGGGCGCATCGCGGCGAGCTCAACGCGCGCGTGCTCGCCGGAACGATCTCACGAGGCCCGGACGCCGCATCCGACCAGGCGGCGGCCGTCGCCCTCGCAACCTCGGAGAAGGACAAAGACGAACACGAGTTCGCCGTGCAGAGCGTGCTCGCCGCGCTGCGTCCGCATGCCTCGCATCTCGCGACGAGCGAGGTTCCCTTCACGCTCAAGCTTCCGAACCTCTGGCACCTCGCGACCGACATCGAGGGCAGCCTGAGCGACGGCTCGACCTCGCTCGACCTCGTCGCGGCGATGCATCCGACGGCGGCCGTGGCCGGAACCCCGACGGACGCCGCGCTCACACTCATCGAAGAGCTCGAGCCGTTCGACCGCGGACGCTATGCCGGGCCGGTCGGCTGGGTGGGCGCCGACGGCGACGGCGAGTGGGCGATCGCGCTGCGCTGCGCCCAGGTGGCGCGGAACGGCGACATCCGCGCCTATGCCGGATGCGGCATCGTGGCTGAGTCGGTCCCCGAGCACGAGCTCGCCGAGTCACGCATGAAGTTCCGTCCGATCGTCGAGGCCTTCAACTAGGCCCACGGAGACCTGCCGAGTTGCGCGGCCGGGGGTGCGCATCCGGCCGCACCCCGAAGGCCGGGCAACTCGGCGATGGGGTTGCGTTCAGCTCGCGGCGAGGCGCATCTTCTCGGCCTCGACATCGAAGTCGGCGGGCGGCCATGCGAGTCCGAAGCGCTGCAGGGTGTCGATGAGCAGGTGCTGAACGGCGAGGCGCGCGTACCATTTGCTGTCGGCGGGAACGACGTGCCAGGGCGCAGCAGTCGTCGAGGTCCGGTCGAAGACGAGTTGGTAGGCATCCTGATAGGCCGGCCAGAGCAGCCGCTCGTCCACGTCCCCGGGGTTGTACTTCCAGTTCTTGTCGGCCCGGTCAAGACGTTCGGCCAGACGGGCTTTCTGTTCCTCCGCGCTGATGTGCAGCATGACCTTGACGATCGTCGTCCCGTTGTCGACGAGCTCCTGCTCGAAGTCGTTGATGGTGCCGTAGCGTTTGTCGATGACATCCGGAGCCGCGAGTTCGCGTACCCTGGCGATGAGAACATCCTCGTAGTGCGAACGGTCGAAGACCCCGATCTTGCCGGCGCCGGGGATTCGCTTGCGGATGCGCCAGAGGAAGTCGTGCTCGAGTTCCTCCTTCGTCGGCGCTTTGAAGGCGTAATGGGCGATGCCCTGCGGGTCGACCGCGCCGACGACGTGACGTACGATTCCGCCCTTGCCTGCCGTGTCCATCGCTTGAAGCACGAGCAGCACGGAACGCGTGTCGCCGGCGGTGCTCCCCGCGAAGAACATCTCCTGAAGCTTCGAGAGGATCGCCGCGCCTTCCGCGAGCGCGGACTCGGACGATCTCTTGTCGCCGTCGAAACCGGGGCGCGAGTCCGTGTCGACCTCTGCGAGCACGAATCCCTCGTCGACGCGCAATAGGCGTGACGGGTCGTCGCCCCAGAACCCCTCGGTCGGTGCGGTCATGATGCCCCTTTCAGTCGGTAGCCATCATCCTGCCGCCTCAGACGGGTGGATGTCGAGGCGTACCACCGACCCGAACCCCACTCGACCCCACTCGAACCCACTCGAACCCACTCGAACCGGCAGTAGCCGCCCTTCTGGGCGCTGAGAAGGGCGGCTACTGCCGGTTCGCGCACTTGGTAGGGCGAGGGCTAGGGCGGGCGAGGAGCGGGGGCGAGCGAAGAGGCGGGGGCGAGCGAAGAGGCGGGGGCGGGAAGCGGGCGGGAAGCGGGCGGGAAGCGGGCGGGAAGCGGGCGGGAAGCGGGCGGGAATGGAACGGACGAGCGGAAGGAAGCGCGGCGACGACACTCAGCGCGGCAGCGGAACTTCGAGAATGCTCGGCGAGGGCGGCGGTGAGGTCAGCGCGTCGTCGAGCTCACCACGCGTCTCCGCCAGGGCGTACTCCCAGCCGTAGGCCGCGGCGAGCGCCGCTAGATCGACGGCCTGCGGCGTGTAGAGCACACGATCGAGTGCGGCCCGCGGGGCGGTTCCGGCGACCTCGAGCGCGTCGAAGATCGTGCCGCCCCCGTCGTTCCCGACCACGAGCTGAATGCGCGGACGCGATTCTCCCGCGCCCAGCAGAAGCGAGCCGGCGTCGTGAAGGAAGGTCAGGTCGCCGAGAAGCACGCGCGTCGTGCCCCGAGCGGATGGCGCGGCGTCCGCCCTTCCCGGCGCCTGGCTGCCGATGGCGATGCCGAGTGCGGTCGCAACGGTGCCGTCGATGCCGGCGAGGCCCCGGTTCGCATGCGCGAGAATGCGCTTGCCGGGAACGACCCTATCGGCGTCGCGGATGAGACGGCTCGCGCCGAAGACGAGGCGGTCGTGAGGCCAGCTGGCACGCCAGACCGCGTCGACGAGCATCCGTCGCGTGACCGGCGTGCGGAGGGCGGCGAGCTCGGTGCGCACGTATTCGCGCTGCGCAGAGAGCTCCGGTTTGCCGTCGAGGCCAAGCCGGGTGGGCACGAACGGAGAGACCTCAGGCAGACCCGCGTCGACGAGGTTGCGACTCGAGGTGACCCAGCGTCCGAGCCATGTCCGCGCCTCACGCTCCTCCTCGATGCTTCGTCGCGGTAGCGGTAGCACGTCGATCCGGCGCGCGAACGCCTGCGCACGATGCCCGGGGTTGAACCACTCGTCTCCCGTCGGCGAGACGACGACCGTCTCGACGCCGTCGCGCTGGAGGAGAGCCGGCACCTCCCGGCTGAGCGTCGGATGCCCGAACACGATCGCGCGTTCGACGCGCGCGCCGAAGTCGGCGTCGCCGAGGAGTCCACGATAGGCGACGACGAGATTGGGGCCGAAGTGCGCCCCGCTCGACACCTCCGCGAGCAGTGGCCACCCCCCGGCCCGCGCCGTGGCCTCCGCCTCGGCTCCCGCGCCATGGCCGGCGACGACGATCGTGCGCGGACCATGCCCGATCGGCAGGACAGAGGCCACGCGATCGTCCCGCTCGCCGACGCAGACCGCCGGAGCGCGAAAGGCCATCCCGTCCGCCACGACGGCTTCGGCGAGCATGGCAGGCACTGCGCGCGCAGCATCCAGAGTCACCGCTGCCGAGAGCGGCTCCCTCAATGCGAGGTTGAGGTGCACGGGACCGGGGTCGAGCGTGGCGAGCCCGGTGGCGAATGCGAGCGCGAGGTGGGCCAGATCCGTTGCAGCCTCAGACTCGGCGTCTCCGCCCTGTGGTGCCGGCACGTCTTCGCACAACCGCACGGCATCGCCGAACAGCCCCGGCTGCGCCGTCGTCTGATTCGAACGGATGCCCCGCAATTCGGCCGGCCGATCTGCGGTGAGCAGCACGAGCGGCACCCCGGAGTGGTGCGCCTCGAGCACGGCAGGGTGCAGATTCGCGACGGCGGTGCCGGAGGTCGTCACGACGAGCGCAGGGAATCCGGTCTCGATGGCGAAACCCAGCCCGAGGAACGCGGCACCGCGCTCGTCGATGCGAACATGCAATCGCAACGCGCCGACCCGCTCGAGCTCTGCGGCTGCGAGCGCGAGCGCCTGCGATCGCGATCCCGGGCACAGCACGACGTGACGCACGCCGAGGCGCACGAACTCGCTCAGCAGGGCGAAGGAGAAATCGGTGGCCGGGCTGTCGCTCTGCGACATCCGAGGCAGTTCAGGCATCTGGCCGGCTTGGCTTGTCGCCGTCGGTGGATTCCGTGCCAGGGTCGAGCCTCTTGTCGAGATCCGCAAGCTCTTGCTCGAGCTTGCGGATGCGGTCCTCCTGGGCGGCGTCGCGGTCGAGACGCTTGAGGAAGTCGGGGTCGTCGTCCGGCGCCACCGTACGAGTGCGGTCCCCCGTGCCGCGGCGACCCCGGCCGACGATCAGCCAGAGCACCGCACCGACGACCGGCACGAGAACGATGACGAGGATCCAGATGTAACGCGGAAGCCCACGGATGCGATTGCGGTCGAAGAATGCGCAGTCGACCGCCATGTAGACCGTCAACACCACGACGGCGATGGCGATGCCGAACAGCAGGCGGGACATGACGATCAGTCTAAGCCGCGCCGCTGCCCGTTGGCTGGGCGACTGGCTCGAACATCGAGGCGTTCCCCACCGGTGGACGACACGGTCGAGCTGTGCCGCCACCGCCACGCCGCCACCGCCACGCCGCCATCGCCGCGCCGCCACCGCCACGCCGCCATCATCGCCGCCGCCACGTCCGCCATCGGGCGGCAACCGGGCACGCAGCTTAGACTTGTGCCTCGTGAAAGCCCCCTCCTGGTTGACCTACACGATCCCGCGCGTGCTCGCGTTCGCCGTGCCTCTTACGCTGCTGTTGCTCGTCAACGTCAACCCATGGATCTCGGCGCTGCTCGCCGCGGTGATCGGACTGTGCGTCTCCTACATCTTCCTGCGGCGTCCGCGCGAAACCGTCTCACGCGAGCTCTACGAACGGCGCCATGGCGACAATCCGACCATCAACGTCGACGACGAGAGCGAAGACGCGGCGATCGACAATGCGGATATCGCGAAAAGCTCGGCAGATACCCCGACCTTGCCGGACGCCTCCACTGCGGGCCCGGACCCAGCCGACTCGAACCCAGCGAACTCGAACCCAGCCGACTCGGCCGCCATCGGCACAGCGACGATCCGCCCGGCCGGTGGCGACCCGGCCGCGCCATCCACGCCGTCGTCAGAACGCGAAGGCGGCACCGAGCCCCACGCCGAAGGCGAGCGCGGTGAAACTGCTCAGCCTGAGGGCGAGAACAAGCTCCTGTGACGACCTCGCGGTCGTGACGATGAGGCACGCGGGGAGCGCGAGCAGCAGCGCGAAGAACGTGAGCGACGCGAGCGGGTAGAAGAGCGAGAAGAACGCGATCGCCCCGAACGGCAGCAGCAGGAAGACGCAGAACAGCACCCGGGATGCCACAGGCCCGATCAGCACCGCGAGGGTGCGCTTGCCAGCTGCTCTGTCCGGTCCGATGTCGCGCAGGTTGTTCACCATGAGCACCGCGCAGGCGATGAGACCGATCGCGATACCTGACAGCCAGCTCTCGGTGTTGACCTGCAGCGCCTGCACCCAGGTCGTGCCGCAGGTCGCGACGAGGCCGAAGAAGACGAAGACGACGAGTTCGCCGAGGCCGTAGTAGCCGTACGGCCTTCTGCCGCCGGTGTAGAACCAGGCAGCCGCAATCGCCAACGCGCCCACCGAGATGAGCCACCACTGCTGGGTGACCACGACGACGGTGAGACCGGCGACGGCGGCGAGACCGAAGAATGCCAGGGCGACCGCGAGCACGTGCCGGGGCTTGGCCGCGCCCGAACCCGTGAGCCGCGCCGGCCCCACGCGATGATCATCGGTTCCGCGTACGCCGTCGGAGTAGTCGTTGGCGTAGTTCACGGCGATCTGCAGGCACAGCGCGACGACGAGGCACAGCAGCGCACGCACCGGATGCCACACGCCGTCGCCGTTTGCGACGACCGCCGCCCCTGTGCCGAGCGCGACGGGCGCGATCGCGAGCGGCAGGGTGCGCAGGCGCGCCCCAGACACCCAATCGGCCGCGGTCGCCGGCTTGACCCGCGGCTTCATGCCCGGCCTTCCGCGTCCGGCGGGGTTCATACGCTGTTGCTTGGGCCTCGACGGCCGGGATCCAGATGCCACGCTCCCATGTTAACGAGGCGCGGGCCGTGCGATGGTCCCGCCCGCGTCCTGGCAGCCCTTCGCCCCATCCATTCCCCGTTCACTTGCCGCTCATGACGCTGTTCCAGCGTGGCGTTCCAGCGTGCAGTTCCAGCGTGGCGTTCCAGCGTGCAGTTCCAGCGTGGCGTTCCAGCGTGGCGTTGGGATCACACGGGCCGACACGACATCAGCGGGACGACCCGTCAGCTGGCGCGGTCGGCGACGAGCGCCGAGAGCGCCCGGCGATCGGGCTTGCCCGACGAGAGCATCGGCATGGAGTCCACGATCACGAGCTCCCTCGGCCGGGCGGTGACTCCGAGCCGGGCCGAGACGAACCGGCGCACCGAGTCGAAGGCCGCGGTCGGATTCGGAACCGTGTTCGGGTCGTCGGCCGCGCTCGCGGCCTGCACGGCCTCCGTCACCACCACCGGCGCCTGTCCCCACCGGGCGTCGTCTGCGGCGACCACGACCGCATGCTCGAACCCGGGATGGCGGCGCACGACGAGCTCGACCGCATCGATGGATACCTTCTCGCCTCCCGAGATGATCACGTTGTCGGCCCGCCCGAGCACCCGCAGTCGACCCTCGGCGTCCAGCTCGCCGAGATCACCCGTGCGATACCAGCGTCTGCCGTCGTGCTCCGGGAACGCCTCTTCGGTGCGCTCCGGGTCGCCCACGTATCCCTGCGCGAGCACGGCACCGCTCAGCTCGACGAGCCCGCCGACGACGCGCATCCGCGTGTTTCCGATGGGAACGCCATCGTAGACGCATCCGCCCGCCGTCTCCGAGGAGCCGTACGTGCGGGTGACGACGATGTCGAGCGCTTCGGCGCGTTCGAGGAGAGCCGGAGGTACAGCCTGTCCGCCGACGAGGATCCGGTCGAAGTGCTGGAGCGCGGCGAGCAATCGGGCGTCGTCGACCGCCGCGTCGAGAACACGCGAAAGCTGCACGGGCACGAGTGAGGTGAATGTCCGCTCCCCGGTCATGCGGGCGGAATGCTCGCCGAACACGATGGGATCGAAACCTCCAGGCGGCAGGATGAGCGGATCGGTTCCGGCTGCGATCGAGCGCACGAGCACCTGGGCACCGGCGATGTAGTGCGCGGGAAGAGCGAGCAGCCATTGTCCGGCCCCCCCGAGCGCGGCAGCGGAGGCGGCAGCGGACGCGAGGAGGGCGTCGGTGCTGAGCGCCACACGCTTCGGCGCCTCCGTCGATCCGGATGTCTCGATGACAAGTGCGACGGCGCGGGGAACCTCGAGCGGTACCCTGTCGCGCTCGCGTGCGACTCGCCGGCCGCCCCCATGGCCATCACCTCGCCGATTGAGCCTGTCGAAGTCAGCCGGACTCCCGCCCCCCGCACGGTGCGAGGACCCGAACTGCGCTCGGCGCCCGGGTGCCGGCGTGATCGGGAGCACCGCCGGTCCATCTCCGCTCAACGCGGCTCGGAGCGCGACGAGAACCTCCGCCGGCCGCGAGCCGTCGACGAGGCGCAGCAGCCGAGTCATCCCTAGTACCGCCAGGGAAAAGGAGCCCAGTCCGGTTCGCGCTTCTCCAGGAAGGCGTCCCTGCCCTCGACGGCCTCGTCGGTCCCGTAGGCCAGCCTCGTGGCCTCGCCTGCGAAGACCTGCTGGCCCACCAGGCCGTCGTCGACGGCGTTGAAGGCGAACTTGAGCATACGGATGGCCGTCGGCGACTTGGTCAGGATGTCGCGGGCCCACTCGAGCGCGGTCGGCTCGAGTTCGGCATGCGGCACGACGGCGTTGACCGCGCCCATCTCGTAGGCGCGCTGCGCAGAGTACTCGCGAGCGAGGAAGAACACCTCACGCGCCGACTTCTGCCCGATCTGACGTGCGAAATAGGCGCTCCCATAGCCCGCGTCGAACGATCCCACATCCGCGTCGGTCTGCTTGAATCGGGCGTGCTCGGCGCTCGCGATGCTCAGGTCGCAGACGACGTGCAGAGAGTGCCCGCCACCCGCTGCCCACCCGGCAACGACGGCGATGACGACCTTGGGCATGAACCGGATGAGCCGCTGCACCTCGAGGATGTGCAGGCGGCCGACCGAGGTCGGTCGCCGATCGTTCCTCGCGAACGCCTGGTCGTCGCCGGGCTCCACCGTCGAAGGCTCGTACAGGTAGCCGTCGCGCCCGCGGATGCGCTGGTCGCCTCCCGAGCAGAACGCCCAGCCGCCGTCCCTGGTGCTCGGGCCGTTGCCGGTGAGCAGCACGACGCCGATGCGCGGGTTCGTGCGGGCATCCTCGAGCGCCGCATAGAGCTCGTCGACGGTGTGCGGGCGGAAAGCGTTGCGCACCTCGGGCCGATTGAAGGCGATCCGGGCGATCCTGCCATCGGTCGAGTGGTGGTACGTCACGTCGGTGAGGGTGCCGAAGCCCGGAGCCGCCTGCCACTGCGCCGGGTCGAAGATCTCGGATACCTGAGCGGTCATGGCTTCAAGCCTACGACCACCCGTGCGAAGGATCAGAGCGATGAGGCCGCGAAACCGGCCATGAGGCCTGCGATGACCGCGGATGCCCACATCGCGACAACGATGACGCCAGACCATGGAAGCCAGAGCGGCGAGCACGGCCAGAACACAGCCGACGCCGACGAGCACTTGGCGGAACGTCGACGGCACGGTGACAGGACTCGACCGCGACGTCGTTCTCGAACAAGCCACCGAGCCCGCAAACCCCGCCGTCCTCACTACTCTCCCCGCCGACTCCCTCTGCTCACTGCACACCTGTTACCCCCCTGCTGCCGCAAGCCTAACCGCGCCAGCCCGTTCACGACTCAGGCGGTTGTCGACGACCGAGCGCCACCCGGCCGGTTCGCGGCCTCCAGACGGGAAACCGCCCGGGTCGTGAACGCACGGGCGGTGCGAGACCGACGGTGCAAGACTGAGAGGATGACGCTGCCGCAGCCGCCCACATCCTCACCTTCGCCGACAGGGGTCCCTCCGCTGGGCGAACTCCTCACCGCGGCCCGCGTCGTGTCGTTGCCGCTCGTCACGCACTTCCGGGGCATCGACGTTCGTGAGGCGATCGTGATCGAGGGGCCGTTCGGCTGGACCGAGTTCTCGCCCTTCGCCGAGTACGACGACCACGAGAGCGCTGCCTGGCTGGCTGCGGCGATCGACTTCGGCTGGAACGAGACCCCGATGACGGTGCGCGACGTCATAGGCGTGAACGCCACCGTGCCTGCCGTCGCCCCTGGACGAGTCGCGAGCGTGCTGGCGCGCTTCCCGGGTTGCCGCACGGCGAAGGTCAAGGTCGCCGGAGGCGATCAGACACTCGCCGACGACGTGGCGCGGGTGCGCGCGACCCGTGAGGCACTCGGTCCCGAGGGACGCATCCGGGTCGACGCCAACGGCGGCTGGAATATCGACGAGGCTGAGCACGCGGTTCACGCCCTGGCCGGGTTCGATCTCGAGTACATCGAGCAGCCGTGCGCGACGATCGAGGAACTCGCCGAGATCCGGTTCCGCACGAAGTACATGGGCATTCCTATCGCGGCCGACGAGAGCGTGCGTCGTGCGGAGGACCCGCTGGCAGTGGTGGACGCCGGAGCCGCCGATCTGCTCGTGATCAAAGCACAGCCGCTCGGCGGCATCCGCAACGCGCTCTCGATCGTCCGACGCGTCGGACTGCCCGTCGTCGTGTCGAGCGCGCTTGAGACCTCGATCGGACTCGCCATGGGAGCCCATCTCGCCGCATGCATTCCAGAACTCGAATACGACTGCGGACTCGGCACAGCATCGCTCCTCGCGGCAGACGTCACGACCGATCCGCTGCTGCCCGTCGATGGCGGGATCCCGGTGCGACGGGTGACGCCGAGCGGGGCGCTGCTCGAACGCCATGCGGCGGCTCCGGGGCGGGCCGATTGGTGGCTCGCGCGGCTCGAACGCTGTCACGCGATCCTCGCCGGACGGCTCTGAGCCGCCCGTACCGGGTATCTCGATACCGGCGGCTCAAGGAACGAACCGGAACCCGATGGCTCGAGGGCGGTCGAGAACTCGCAGACCCGAGGGAGCGAGCGGAGACACGCTGGCTGAGGGAGCGCCACGCAGTCGGTGCCGAGTTGAGCTAGAGCCCCGAGTAGGCGTGCAGGCCCTTGAAGAACAGGTTGACGATGGTGAAGTTGAAGAGCACCGCCGAGAAGCCGACGATCGCGAGCCACGCCGAACGCGAGCCACGCCATCCGCGGGTCGCCCGTGCGTGGATGTACCCGGCGTAGATGGTCCAGATGATGAACGTCCAGACCTCTTTCGTATCCCAGCCCCAGTAGCGCCCCCAGGCCCTCTCCGCCCAGATCGCGCCGGCCATGAGCGTGAAGGTCCACAAGATGAAGCCCACGATGTTGATGCGGTAGGCCAGGTTTTCGAGCCTTTCCGCCGAGGGCAGGGTCGCGAGCAGCCTCAGCCTCACCGCCTTCGCCTCTGCGACGAGAGCATCGCGTCGCGATTGCAGGAGTTGCACGACCGAGAGTCCGAACCCGATGGCGAAGAACCCGACACTCGACGAGGCGACGAAGACGTGGATGACGAGCCAGATCGACCGCAACGCCGACGGCAGCGGCACGACGCTGACGTAGAAGTTCACGGCGGCGAGACCGAGCAGCACGAGCACGAGCCCCGTGACGAAGGTGCCGAGGAAGCGCAGGTCGACTTTGAGGTTGACGAGCAGATACACGGTCACGATGATGAGGGTCCCCGTCATGGCGAACTCGTACATGTTCGCCCACGGCACCCGCCCGGCGGCGAGGCCGCGAGTGAACACGGCCGCGAGTTGCAGCAGCCACGCGATGATCGTGAGAGCGATGCCGACGCGGAGGGAGGGCGAACGTCCGTAGCCGAAGGAGGCGATGGGCGGTGCCTTCTCGAGGGTGGAGGTGCCTGCGCGGCTGCCGGTGCGGCTCCCGGCATGTCTCGTGGAGGCTGCGATGGTTTCGACAGGCTCAATCAACGCCGAGGGCTCAACCGGCCGGGCGGACTCGACCAACGAGGAGATCCCTGCCGAGACCGCGCCCGACCGCCTGGCCAGGTCGATCGCGTAGGCGATGAAGGCCAGGGCGTACACCGCCATGGCCGAATAGAGGCAGAGAACGGAGATATCGTCGAGGAGCAGCACGGTGTCAGCCTAGATCTGATTGGCCCGCGGGGGCGAGTGGAGCGGTGAATGCGGCGGAATGCCTCTCGGCGACGGCGGCGACCGCCTCCTCGAGGGTCGGGTCCTCGCCGCGCGCGAGCCCGGCGTACTCGATGCGGAGCGAGCCGTCCTCCCGCTCGACGACCTTGACCCATATACGACGGCGCGGGATGAAGAGCGAGGTGAGCAGGCCGAGCAGAACAAGCACGGCGAAGAGCAGCACCCAGCCCTGCGTTGGGTCGTTATGGATGTCGAGCGAGGCGAAGCGCAAGACGCTGTGCGAGTAATCCGTCGTCTCGGCGGGATCTGCCGGGGCGTTGGGGGCGGCATTCTCGAAGGTGACCGTGCCAAGTCCGTTCGGCAGTTCCTGGGAACGGCCCGGCATGAGTTCGATCGACTTCACGCCCGTGTCGCCGCGCGTGAGCTGGGTCATCGAATCGGTGTTGAGCGTGTAGACCGAGGTGGGGATGCCACCGTCGATGCCGAGATCCCCCGCGAACACATCGAGTGTCAACACCGGATATTCGAGGTCGGGAAAGCTCGAGAAGTACGGCTGCTGCTGAGCGGCCTGCGTCGGGTAGAAGAAGCCGATCATGCCGATCTGCTCTGCGAGTCCGTCGGGAACCTTGACGACTCCCAACGAGGTGAGCTGGGCATCCTGCGGCAGAAAGGGGATCGAGTCGGTGAAGACGACGGTGCCCTCGGGGTCTCTCACAGTGATCGTCGGCGCATAGCCGTTGCCCAGGAGGTAGATGTCGGTGCCGCCCGTGCGCAAGGGCTCGTTGACCTTGACCCTGCCCGGCTCGGGCTTCTCGCCCTTGTGCTCGACGGTGACGTTCGCGGCGAAGTCGGTGGGCTGGCCGAAGGCGTCACGGTTCTCGGTCTCGTAGGTGACGTCGAAGCTGTCGAGGGTGAGCTTGTACGGTTCGAGGCTGCCAGGGCTGAAGAAACGGCCAGGGTTGTAGGACTCGTAGGCGAGCAGCGAGTTGACGAACGACTGACCCTCGACGACGACACGCTGACCGGTGAAGCCGAAGCCTCCGCCGAAGCCGACGGCCACGAGAATTCCAATGAGCGCGGAATGGAAGACGAGATTGCCCGTCTCGCGCAGGTAACCCCGCTCAGCCGATACCGAGAGCTCTTTCGCGTCGGTGAAGACCGCCACCCGATAGCCGCCGGAACGCAGTTGAGCGCGCGCCGCCTCGACGACGGATGCGGCATCCGCGACGCCGGCCGGAACCTCGCGCTCGATAAAGCCGGCCAGACGTGCGAGCCGCGCCGGGGTCTTCGGCGGCTTCGCCCGCAACGCCTGGAAGTGATACCGGGTGCGCGGGACGACACACCCGATGAGCGATACGAAGAGCAGGAGGTAGATGCTCGAGAACCAGACGGAGGTATAGACCTCGAACGCCTGGAAGGTGTCGAGGACCGGTGCGAGATCGGGGTTGTCGACGAAGTACTGAGTCACGCCGTTGGGGTCGCTCGATCTTTGCGGCACGAGGCTGCCCGGCACGGCGGCGATCGCCAGCAGCAGAAGCAGGAAGAGGGCTGTGCGCATGCTCGTGAGCTGACGCCAGAGCCAGCGCAGCCAGCCGACGAAGCCGAGCCTGGGCTGGTTGATGCCGCCGTCCGCCGGTTGCCGCGAGTCGATGTGGTCAGATGGCCGGGACAAAACCGGAGATCACCGCCTGCAGTTCGTAGATCCAGACCGTCCATTGCCCCGAGACCATGAGCAGCCCGATGATGACGAGCAGTGTCCCGCCGATGAGGTTGATCGTACGGATATGCCGTTTGAGGAATGTGACGGAGCGGGTCACCCAGTCGAGGCCGAGGGCTACGAGCAGAAAGGGGACGCCGAGCCCGATGCAGTAGGCGAAGCCCAGCAGCGCTCCTCGACCCGCCGAGCCGGCGTCGGTGCTGAGGGTGAGCACGACGCCGAGGGTCGGGCCGATGCACGGCGTCCAGCCGAGCCCGAACACGATGCCGAGCAGCGGAGCTCCTGCGATGCCGGTGACCGGCCGCCATGACGGCTTGATCGTGCGCTGCAGGAGCGTGAACCGGCCGACGAAGACGAGACCCATGACGATGACGATGACCCCGAGAACCCGGATGATCAGGTCTTCATAGACCTTGAGCCAGAGCCCGAGCACGCCGAAAGCAGCTCCGTAGGCAACGAAAACGACCGTGAAACCGAGCACGAACAGTGCGACCCCGAGCAGTAGCCGATGGCGCGATCGACGTGCGGCCTCCTCGTCGGCCGATACCTCGGCGAGACCACCGACATAGCCGAGATAACCGGGAACGAGCGGCAGCACGCACGGCGAGAGGAACGACACGACGCCGGCGACGACCGCGATGGGAACGGCGGCGAGAAGTTGACCGCCGAGAACGATCTCACTGACGCCGCCCACGGCTACTCGCCCTCCGCGATGGTGTCGCGAATGAGCGTCTCGAGGATGGACCGCTCCTGGAGCTGGCCAAGGATGCGTGCGGCGACACGGCCCTGCGCGTCGAGCACGAGTGTCGTCGGAACGGCGTTCGCCGGCACCTTGCCGGTGAACGCGAGCTGCACCGCCGCGTCGTTCGCGTCGATGACAGAGGGATAGGTGACGCCGAAGGTCTTCTCGAAGGCTGCGGCGGTGTCGGTCTGGTCGCGCACGTTCACGCCGAGGAAGCTCGCACCCTTGCCGTCGAACCGCTCGTTGAGCGCTTGGAGGTCGCGGGCCTCTGCGCGACACGGCGCGCAGCTCGCAAACCAGAAGTTGACCACGAGCACCTCACCGGCGTAATCGGCGGAGGTCACGGTCGTGCCGCTCTCGGTCGTGCCGCTGAACTCGATCGGCTCGTCCCGGTTCGACACGTCAATCTCCGTAACGGCGCCGTCGCCCGCGATGTAGTTCTTGTTGCTGCCCTCGCGGTACTGCTCGGCGAGCGGGTCGTTCGAGCAGCCGGCAAGCAGCAGCGCGAATGCCACGGCGACGGCGACGGGTGCGAGACGTCTGCGCATCAGACCGCACCCACATCTGTCGCCGACGAGGCGAGCGTGGCCGCGGGCTCGGCATAGCCGGTCTCGACGAAGGTGCCGCCGAAACGACTGAAGCTCGTCACGCTCGAGAGGCCGCAGCGCCGGGTGCGCGGATCGTGCCAGAGTCGCTGCCCGGCGAGCGCGCGGTGCACCATCCAGATCGGCAGCTGATGACTCACCATCACGATGTCGCCGTCGTCCTCGGCATCCCAGGCGGCGTTCATGGCGGCGATCATCCGGTCGGCGATCGAGCGATACGACTCACCCCAGCTCGGTCGGAGCGGGTTGAGCAGGAAGGGCCAGTTGCGTGGGTCCGTGAGTGCGGAGCCCTTGCCACGCATCCGCTTGCCCTCGAAGTGGTTGGACGGTTCGACGATTCGAGACTCCACCTGGGCGGCGAGGCCGAGGGCCACGGCCACGGGCTCGGCCGATTCCCGGGCGCGCTGCAGCGGGGAGACGTAGAGGGCGACGTAGTAGGACCCACGGGCGGCAAGGTCGTCCGCGGCGGCGGCGGCCATCGTCCGGCCGAGCTCAGAGAGCCCGTAGCCGGGGAGGCGTCCGTAGAGCACTCGCTCGGGATTGTGCACCTCGCCGTGCCGGACGAGGTGCAGCTGTCTGGCTACTACCACGGCACCCAGTCTACGGAGCGTAGAACCGTGAGCTTGCCGAGAGGATGGCCGCCGGCGCGAAAGGTAGGATTGGCGGTTGTGAACGCACGTGTCTTGATCAAGGATCTCTCCGCCCTGGCCGACGGCCCCGTCTCGGTGTCGGGCTGGGTCGATACCGTGCGCGACCAGAAGAAAGTGCAGTTCATCGTGCTGCGCGACGAGTCCGGTGCCGCCCAGCTCGTGAACCCGGCGGTGCGCGAGCCGTCCGTCGATCTGCAGACGGGAGCGGATGATGCGGCATCCGCCGACAGGTTCGCCATCACCGAGGCGATCTCGACCCTCGCGCACGGTTCGTTCATCACCGTGACCGGTCAGCTCAAGAAGGACGAGCGGGTCAAGCTCGGTGGCCTCGAGATCAAGCTCGAGACCCTTGACCTCGTCACCGAGGCCCTGCCCGAGACGCCGATCGCCGCCGACTCCGGACTCGACAAGCGCATGGACTGGCGTTTTCTCGATCTGCGCCACCCCAAGCAGAACCTCATCTTCAGGATTCAGACGACGTTCCTGCATGCCCTGCGCACGTACTGGGTCGACAACGACTTCATCGAGATCCAGACACCCAAGCTCATGGCGAGCGCGAGCGAGTCGCGCGCGGAGCTCTTCGAGGTCGAGTACTTCGAGGGCAAGGCCTACCTCGCGCAGAGCCCGCAGTTCTATAAGCAGATGGCGCAGCCGGCCGGCTTCGGCAAGGTCTTCGAGATCGGTCCGGCGTTCCGGGCCGACCCCTCTTTCACGAGCCGTCACGCCACCGAGTTCACGAGCATCGACTCCGAACTCAGTTGGATCGACGACCACGAGGACGTCATGCGGCTGCACGAGGAGCTGATCGTCGCGGGTTTTACCGCCGTCAAGGAGAAGCACGGCGCCGAGATCGTCGAGCTCTTCGACGTCGAGGTCACCGTGCCGTCGACGCCGTTCCCGCGCATCCCGCTGGCCGAGGCCAAGCGGATCGTCGCGGAGCGTGGCTACGAGGTGCCGCGTGCCGACGCCGACCTGGACCCGGAAGGCGAGCGCAGGATCGCCGCCTACGTCGCCGAGACCTTTGAGCACGAGTTCGTGTTTCTCACGGACTACGCGTCGAGCATCCGGCCGTTCTACCACATGCGCCACGCGAACGACCCGAGTCTGACCAACAGTTACGACCTGCTCTTCAACGGCACCGAGATCTCTACCGGAGCCCAGCGCGAGCACCGGGTCGAGGTGCTCGTCGAGCAGGCCAAGGAGAAGGGGCTCGATCCTGAGGAGCTCGGCTTCTACCTCGACTTCTTCCGCTACGGCGTTCCCCCGCACGGCGGTTTCGGCATGGGCCTCGCTCGCGTGCTCATGCTCATGCTGCACCAGGCATCGATTCGAGAGGTGACCTATCTCTTCCGCGGGCCGACTCGTCTCGAGCCTTAGCCGAGGCATCGGGGCCGCAGCACGGATGAGTCACACCAGGCGATAGCCGGCCTCGTCGACCGCTGCGGCGACGGATGGTTCGTCGAGCACCCGTGCACTGCGCACCGTGACCGTCGAGACGCCGCCGGCCATGAGTGCGACATCCACTCCGGTGACGCCGTCGATCGCCGAGAGCTGCTCCGTCACGCTCGAGATACAGTGCCCACACGTCATGCCGTCGACCTTCCAGATGCTCAGCTGCTCTGGATTCCGGTCGCCCGGCGCGGCATCGTCACCGGAAGCGGCGGCGCCGGCGACTTCGGAACTCCGCTCGGAAACGGCGCAGCACGAGCATCCGGAGTCGTTCGCCGAGACATCCGTGAGGCCGAGGTCGGTGAATGCGGTGGTGTCTGTCATGGATCGAGTATACCCCTAGGGGGTATATGGATAGCAAGCCGCCGGTCTTCTGAGTCTCGGGGCGGCGAGGAGAGCATCTCCCGCGAACGACAGGAGCGACCGCACGTAGGCTCGAAGGGTGACCGATATGACCGCCATGCTCCGCATCGACGGCGGAAGCTTCCGCATGGGCTCCGACGCGTTCTATCCCGAGGAGTCGCCCGCGCACGTCCGCGATGTCGCGGCGTTTCTCCTCGACGAGCATCCGGTCACGAACGAGCAGTTCGCGGCCTTCGTCGCGGCAACCGGTTACGTGACCGTCGCGGAGCGTCCGCTCGACCCAGCCGACTTTCCCGGAGCCGACACCAGCGGCCACTCCCCCGGCGGACTCGTCTTCACGGGCACGTCCGGCCCCGTCGATCTCTCCGACTGGCGCGCCTGGTGGGCCTGGGGCCCCGGGGCTTGCTGGCGTCGACCGTTCGGCCAGGACTCAACGATCGAGGGGCGAGAGAGGCATCCCGTCGTGCAGATTTCGTTCGAGGACGCCTCGGCCTACGCAGCCTGGGCCGGAAGGAGGCTGCCCACCGAGGCCGAGTGGGAGTTCGCCGCGCGCGGAGGCCTCGACGGCGCCAGCTACGCGTGGGGCGACGAGGTCCGCGTCGACGATCGGATCATGGCGAACACCTGGCAAGGGCGGTTTCCGTACCTGAACACCGGCGCAGACGGCTGGGTCGGCACCTCACCGGTGAAGACCTTCCAACCGAACGGCTACGGGCTCTACGACTGCATCGGAAATGTGTGGGAATGGACGAGCGACTACTACACGCCGCGCCACGAGGTTCCTGTCGCGATCGCCACCGCGCCCGAGCCGTCCGGACGCCCGGATCCACTCATCCCGCTCGCCGGTGCCACTGCGGGTTGCGGTGAGGCATGCGCCTGCGGGCCAGACGGCTCCGGCCGGAGTACCGCGGCTCGGACGCTCGGCCCCGACGCGGACGCGGCACAACCGGGTGCCCTGCCGCGGGCCTCGGATGAGGCGAACCCCGCGCGGCCCCCGGATGCGAAACGGGCGGACGCGAAACGGGCGGATGCGGAGCGAGCGGCTGCGAGCGCCGAACCGGGCTCGCCGATTCCGCGTCGCGTGCTCAAGGGCGGTTCCCATCTGTGCGCTCCGGAGTACTGCCTGCGCTATCGTCCAGCTGCGCGCTCGCCCCAGGCCGAGGACACCGCCACCACTCACATCGGCTTCCGCTGCGCTCGGGACCTCTAGCCCTGCAGCCCCGGTTGGAGCGGTTCTCGTGGATTCACGCGGGAGTCATCGCGCACGGCCGGATCATCGCGCGAAGGCTATCCACGGCCCCGCCTCCCGCCGCCCGCCCCCTGGCATCCAAGCCTCCTCTCCGGTGCGAGATGACGCGAACCGTCCTCCAACGCCGGTGCAGAGAGCCGTCGGTGTCAGCTCGCGGAGGCAAGGCGGGCTAGCGCTCGCTTGCCATCGGGCGTAGCGGGCGAGTGTAGACCCCGACTCCGACGAGGCGATAGCTTGTTCACAGGGGGCCATTCAGCATGGGGCTGGGGCCGATCTGAGCACAACGATCGGAAGGACTGCTCGTGAGTATCTGGGAAAATTTTTGGAACGTCCTCTGGGTGATCTTCTGGAGCTTCGCCTTCATCGCCTATCTGTTCGCGATCTTCGCGATCGTGGGCGACCTGTTCCGCGACCACAAGCTCAACGGCTGGTGGAAGGCGCTCTGGATCGTCTTCCTCATCTTCGTGCCGTTCCTCACCGCCCTGGTCTACCTGATCGCCCGTGGACGTGGGATGGCCGAGCGCCAGGCCAGGGACATCAGGGCCGCACAGCAGGCGAGCGACGACTACATCAAGAGCGTCGCCGGCTCTACCCCAACCGAGGAGATCGGCAAGGCCAAGGCCCTTCTCGACGCCGGGACCATCACGCAGAGGGAGTTCGAGATGCTCAAGGCCAAGGCTCTTTCGCACTAGTCGCACCTCGATAGACGAAGCGGCCGAAGGTTCACCCGTCGGTCGCTTCGTGTTCTCTCAGGATCCGTTCTGCCTCTGGCGCGACAGCAACCCCGTACATATCCTGATGCTGGCGGTCGACGTGGCCGACCACGCAACCATGCAGAAAGCGGGCATCATGGCAGGCAAATTCGAGCTGTTCCAGGACAAGGGCGGCGACTGGCGCTTCAACCTCAAGGCCGGAAACGGCGAGGTCATCGCGAGCTCGCAGGGATACAACGCCAAGGCGAGTGCGCTCAACGGCATCGACTCGGTCCGTCGTAACGCGGCCGACGCCGAGGTCGTCGAGTTGCAGAGCTAGAGCACCAGTTCGAAGTCGACGCAGCTGCGCTCCGCCGTGAGCGGCTTGATGAGGCCGACGACCGGAAGGTGCGCAGGATGCACCTGGTAGCGTTCGAGCGCAGCCGCGTCGTCGTAGTCGGCGATCAACACGACGTCCCAGTTCCGTTCCGGTCCGATCGAGTTGACCCCGACTTGCAGGGAACGGATGTCGCTGATCTGCGCCGGTAGCGCCTCGAGGGCCGCGACGATGCGCTCGGCCTGCGCGGCTCTCTCACTCGGGTCGCTCTCGGCGAGCTTCCACGTGACGACGTGACGGATGGTCATCGAGCCTCCAGAAGAGCGGATCGCAGGCGCACAGGGTCGATGCGCCAATAGTTGTGGACTCTGCCGTCGATCAGCAGCACGGGGATCTCCTCGACGAAGCGCTCGTGCAACGCACGATCGTCGAGGATCGACTTCTCCTCGAGGGAGATCGACGGGGCATCAGGATTCGCCGCCAGTTCGGCGACGACCGCACCGACGACCGAGCGAGCGTCGTCGCAGAGATGGCAGCCGGGTTTGCCGATGAGAGTCAGAATCGTGCTGGACACGATTCAACCCTAGATGGAGTCGGGTTCGCGGGCGCGGTGACATTCCGCGGCGAAGCTGCGGTTGGTGCCCTCTCTGAAGGGTGCGATACGGCCAACGACCGCCGCATCGTCGGCGCGAGGAGACGCTCGATGCGGTCTAGACTGCCTTAGTCATGCCCGAGCTCCCTCAGCCCGCAATAGCGTTCTTCGATGTCGACAACACGCTCATGCAGGGCGCCAGTCTCTACCATGTCGGAGTCGGCGCCTGGCGACGCCGACTCATCACCGCGCGCGACGTCTTCGCTTTCGGGTGGAAGCAGGCGCGCTTCGTCGCCGTCGGCGAGAACCGGAGGCACCTCGACACGATCCGCGAACGCGCACTCGAACTCGCCGTCGGGCGTCATCGCTCGGAAGTGATCCAGCTCGCCAACGACGTCTTCGACGAGAGGCTCGTGCCCCACCTGTGGCCCGAGACCGTCGCCCTGGCGCAGGAGCATGTCGCCGCGGGGCGGGAGGTCTGGCTCGTCACCGCTACGGCGCAGGAGGTGGCAGATGTCATCGTCGCCAGACTCGGGCTGACCGGCGCTCTCGGCACAGTGCTGGAATCGGTCGACGGCGTATACACCGGACGACTCATCGGCACCGTGCTGCACGGCCAGCACAAGGCGGATGCGGCAGAGACCCGCGCGGCGGTATCCGGGGTCGACCTCGCCGACTGCTGGGCGTACTCCGACTCGCGGCACGACATCCCGCTGCTCAACCTGGTCGGCAACCCCGTCGTGGTGAATCCGGATGCGACACTGCGCCGATACGCGATCGCCCGCGCCTGGCCCGTCATGACGACGCGACCGGAGACGCTCAGGGAGACACGGCGTGCAGCCACGGATCGCTCCGAGCGCAGCAAAAAGCGCTAGATCCCGAACGGGTCTAGCGCTTGCGCCAGCAACGGTCGGCGACCGCTACTTCTTGTTGCGACGCTGGTGACGAGTCTTGCGAAGCAGCTTGCGGTGCTTCTTCTTCGCCATGCGCTTGCGGCGCTTCTTAATTACGGAACCCACACAAACCTCACAAGAATTGGACTGACCACGAGAGTGCGGCCGACACGAAGTGCCCAGTCTACCGGATGTCGCGGCATCCGTTCACCGGATTCTCAAGCGCTATCGGCCACGTGGTGCCGCAACACCTGCACGACCGCGGATTCTGGCACCCGGAACGAGCGCCCGAAGCGGATCGCCGGCAGCTCTCCCGAGTGGACGAGACGATAGACCGTCATTCTGGAGACGCGCATCATGTCGGCCACCTCGGCGACGGTGAGGAAGCGCACATCGGAAAGATCGCGTGCCATGACTTCCAACCCCCTGTCGGCGAACTCGATGCCGAGTTCTGTAACTCCCGTGACTGATGTGACTGGAGTATGTGAGAAAACTCTAAAGCCGAAGGATGCCCGGCGTCTAGACCATCTCGGACGTCGGCGGCTCGGAGAGGAGGCTTCGCCGCGCCCAGCCGATGGAGAAAGCGCCCAACCGAGACCACAGCCAGCACTCGATGGCCATCAGCTCGCTCGACGACTACGCGTAGCGACGCTTCTTCTTCGTGGCGTCCTTCACGACACTCGTCACCTGGAACGAGGTGTCGGCGAATGCCTTGCCGAGAGCTGCGGCGAAAGCCCGCTGCTCGTCTTTGAGCACTGCCCCCTCGTCGGCCGCACCGATCACCGTGTCGAAATCGACGCTCAAGAACGGGATGAGCCAGTCTTCGATCTCTTCGAGCGGCCCGTAGTCGAGATGGTAGTAACGGTGTTGCCCCTCCTCACGCACCCCGACGAGGCCTGCCTCGCGCAGCACCTTGAGGTGCTTGGAGACTGTCGGCTGGCTGAGGCCCAGCTGTGCCACGATTTCGGAGACGCTGATCTCTCCCTCGTAGTCGCCGTCGGTGTTGTATTTCTCGAGCAGAATGCCCAGAATGTCCCGTCGGGTCGAATCCGCCACCACGTCAAAGATGTCCGCCATGGCCTCAAGGGTAGTCATTCCCCGCGGGGAGTACCATGACCATTCAGGCCAGACGCCGTTTCAGCGAAGGAAAATCGATGCGCAGTGCTGTCGCCGCGCGACGACCCCTGAGCGATGCGCGCTCATGGCCGGCGCGATTCCGCGACGGCCTCGACGCCTTCGCGGGCCGCTCGCCGGCGCGTTTCGCGATCCTCGTCTTCGCGGCGCTCGTGCTGCTCTTCACAGTGCTCTTCTCCCTTCCGATCGCCTCGGCCGACGGCACGATCACACCGCTCGCAGACGCCCTGTTCACCGCGGTCTCCGTCATCTGCGTCACGGGTCTGAGTACGGTCGACATGGCCACCCACTGGTCGGACCTCGGTGATGTGCTCGTCTTCGTCGGTGTGAACATCGGCGGCGTCGGGGTGCTGACCCTCGCATCGATCCTCGGTCTCGTCATCTCCCGGCGGCTCGGCCTGCGCGCCAAGCTCATGGCAGCGAGCGACACGAATCCGTCGCGCATCCATGTCGGTCCGGTGAACGAAGGGCAGGCCGTGCGCCTGGGAGAGGTCGGCAATCTGCTGCTGACGGTCGCGATCAGCGCCCTCGTCATCGAGGCGATCGTCGCGGTGCTGCTCTTTCCGCGGATGCTCGCCGTAGGCGTGCCCATCGGAGAGTCTGCCTGGCACAGCCTCTATTACGCCGCCATGGCCTTCACGAACACAGGGTTCAACCCGAACCCCGATGCGCTCACGCCGTGGGCGAACGACTACCTGTTCCTCGGCGCGCTCATGCTCGGCGTCGTGCTTGGCGCGATCGGCTTCCCCGTGATCTACGCGCTCGTCCGCGGCTGGCGGCATCCGCGACGCTGGTCGGTGCACGTGAAGATCACTCTTCTGGCGTTCGCGCTGCTCCTCGTGGCTGGCACCCTGCTCTACATCCTCCTCGAATACGACAATCCGAAGACCTTCGGCCAGCACAATGCCGCAGACACGGTCTTCCAGGCGCTCTTCATGTCGGTGATGACACGTTCAGGCGGCTTCGCGACCATCAACATCGACGATCTGCACGGGTCGAGCCTGCTCGTGAGCGACATGCTCATGTTCATCGGCGGTGGATCCGCCTCGACGGCCGGCGGCATCAAGGTGACCACGCTCGCCGTGCTCTTCCTCGCCGCCTTCGCCGAGGCCAGGGGAAACGAGTCGATGGAGGCCTTCGGAAGACGGATCCCTCGCGACATCCTGCGCCTCGCCGTGAGCGTCGTGCTCTGGGGCGCGACGATCGTAGCCGTCTCGAGCATCATCATCCTGCAGATCACGAAGGCGCCGTTCGACTACGTGCTGTTCGACGTGATCTCGGCCTTCGCCACATGTGGCCTGTCGACAGGGCTCACCGCCTCGCTACCGCCGGAGGGGGTGTACGTCATGGCCGCAACCATGTTCATGGGCCGCATTGGTACAGTGACACTCGCGGCGGCCCTGGCGGCGAGCCAGCGGCGGCAGTTGTTCAAGCGCCCGGAAGAGAGGCCCATCGTTGGTTGATCGCATCAAACACGACGCCCCCGTCCTTGTGATCGGTCTCGGACGCTTCGGGGCCGCGACGGCCGGAAAACTCGATCGACTCGGCCGGGAGGTGCTCGTCGTCGACGACAGCGAGGCGCTCGTGCAGAAGTGGTCGGAACGGGTGACCCACGCCGTGCAGGCCGACGCCCGCTCGATCGACGCACTGCGTCAGATCGGCGCACAGGACTTCTCGATCGCGGTCTGCGCGGTCGGGTCGTCCGTCGAGGCGAGCGTGCTCATCACGGCAAACCTCGTCGACCTGGGCGTCCCGCAGATCTGGGCGAAAGCGATCTCGCGTTCGCACGGCAAGATCCTTGAGCGCATCGGCGCCAATCACGTGATCTACCCCGAGGCCGAGGCCGGCGAGCGTGTCGCCCACCTCGTGAGCGGGCGAATGCTCGACTTCATCGAGTTCGACGACGACTTCGCACTCGTGAAGATGTACCCGCCCAAGCCGATTCGCGGGCTGTCCCTCACGGAGTCGCAGGTGCGCGGCAAGCACCGCATCACCGTCGTGGGCGTGAAGAGCCCCGGCAAGCCGTTCACCTATGCGACGGCGGACACCATCGTCTCGAATCATGACCTCATCATCGCCTCGGGCACAGAAGGCGATCTCGAGAGGTTCGCGTCGCTCGGCGGCTGAGGTGACAGGACGTCGGCGCGTCGCTTCACCTCCAGCCGCCCAGCGACGCGAGGCGCCGGCTAACCGGCTGCGAGCTCCCGCGCCCGCGCGAGGGCAGCGTCCGTCGCGGTGTCGAAGAGCGCCTTGAGGTCGACTCTCTCCAGTTCCCGGATCGCCCGTTCGGTCGTGCCGTTGGGGCTCGTCACCCGGCGGCGCAGCTCCGCGGGCTGCTCACCGGATGACGCGAGCAGCTCGCTCGCGCCGAGGAAGGTGCCGTTGACCATGATCGCCGCCTGCTCGGGGGTGAATCCCTTCGAGACGGCTGTGGCGGTGAGCTGTTCGATCAGGTAGAAGACGTAGGCCGGGCCGGAGCCGGAGATCGTGCTGAGCGCGTCGATCTGGTCCTCGGGAACGACGAGCACCGCACCGACCGTCTCGAACAGAGCGACGGCGAGCGCGAGATCCGCATCGCTCGACCGCGAGCCGCCGGAGATCCCGGTGACGGCCTTGCCGACGACGGCGGGCGTGTTCGGCATCGAACGGACGACGGACACGGTCGCGGGAAGAAGGGCCTCGAAGGTCGCAACCGTCACCCCGGCCGCGACACTCACGACGAGTGCACCGGGTTCCAGGGCATCCGCGATCTCCGCGAGCAGCTCGGGCACCATCGCCGGCTTCACGGCGACGACCACGATCTTCGCTCCGTGGACCGCGATGCGGTTCGCGTCGGCGTCCTCCTCGGTCGCGAAGGCGGTGACCCCGTCGAGCGCGGAGAGCTCGGCGGCCTTCGCGGCGCTGCGATTGGTCGTGCGAATGCCTCCGACGACCTCGATCCCGGGCTGGAGCAGCCCCGTCAGGATCGCGCGGGCCATGGAGCCGGCGCCGAGAAAGGCGATGGTGGGCAACTGAGTGGTCACGAGACCATCCTAGGATTGCAGCATGAGTGCATCGGGCGGAAACAAGGCGATCATCGCCGCCTTCCTGGCGAACGCGGGCATCGCGCTGACCAAGTTCATCGCGTGGTCCTTCTCCGGCTCGTCGTCGATGCTCGCTGAGAGCGTGCACTCGGTGGCCGACGCCGGCAACCAGCTGCTCCTCCTGCTGGGCGGGCGCCAGGCCGCGAAGAAGGCGACGCCAACGCATCCGTTCGGCTTCGGCCGGGAGCGTTATGTCTACGCCTTCGTCGTGTCGATCATCCTGTTCTCTGTCGGCGGCATGTTCTCGATCTACGAGGGCATCAGCAAGCTGCAGCATCCCCACCCGCTCGAGGTGTGGTGGCTGCCGATTCTCGTTCTCGTGATCGCCATCGTGCTCGAGTCGTTCTCGTTGCGCACCGCCATCAAGGAGAGCAACCATGTGCGGGGCAAGCAAGGCTGGGTGTCGTTCGTCCGGCACGCGAAGGCGCCGGAACTGCCGGTCGTGCTGCTCGAGGACATCGCGGCGCTGCTCGGCCTCGTCTTCGCCCTCATCGGCGTCGGCCTGACCATCCTCACCGGAAACGGCTTCTGGGACGCGATCGGAACGCTCGCCATCGGGACCCTACTCATCACCGTCGCCGTCGTGCTCGGCATCGAGACCAAGAGCCTGCTCGTCGGTGAGGGTGCGAACCCCGGAGATGTCGCCGCGATCGAGGATGCCATCCTCGACGGCCCCGAGACCGACCTCATCATCCACATGAAGACCCTCTATCTCGGGCCGGAGGAATTGCTCGTCGGCGCGAAGGTGTCGGTGCCGGCCTCCACGCGCTTCGCCGACGTGGCGAGCGGCATCGACGCGATCGAACAGCGCATCCGGGCCGCCGTTCCCGTCGCCCGGGTCGTCTACATCGAGCCCGACGTGTACAACGTCATGACCGGGCACAATCCACCGACCGACGCCATCGTCATCAAGGGACTCGAATGAGCAAGACCGCTCTCGTGCTGCGGCACCACGAGAGCATCCACCTCGGCAACCTCGAACCGGTGCTGCGCGAGCACGGCTACGAGGTGCACATCGTCGACACCCCGCATGCGGATGTCGCGGCCGTCGACCCGGCGAAGGCGGACCTCGTCGTGGTTCTCGGCGGCAACATGGGCGTCTACGAACACGCCGACCACCCCTATCTGCTCGACGAGATCGTGCTGCTGAAGGCACGGCTGGATGCACGCCAACCGGTGTTCGGCGTGTGCCTCGGCGCACAGCTCATGGCCCGATCGCTCGGCAGTGAGGTCTATCGCGGCCCGAGCAACGAGATCGGTTACCGCACCGTCGAGCCGACGGAGGACGGCGCTGCATCGCCGTTGCGTCACATGACCGGCGTGCCCGTCATGCAATGGCACAACGACACCTTCGACCTGCCGCCGGGCGTGACGCGCCTGGCCGGATCCCCGCAGTACGGCAACGAGGCGTTCGGCATCGACGAGTGGGCGCTCGCCGTGCAGTTCCACCCCGAGATGACCCCGGAGATGCACGAGGCCTGGCTGCAGGCATCCGCGGACGAGCTGATGGCGGAGGGCGTCGATGCCGATGAGCTGCGCCGCGAGCGCGAGCGTTACTCGGCCGGGATGCAGGAGGCCTCGCGTCGGCTGTTCGGGGAATGGCTCGACGGATTGGAGAACCGCGCCGCATCCTCCGGCTGAGCATCGGCGATCGGTTGACGCCCTCCGCCCTCGACCGGACGCGTCGACTGAGCTCCTCCCCGAGCCACCGGCACGCCTCATGCGGGTGCGCGACGCCTCGGATCGTCGAAGAAGTCAGTGAGGAGTCGACTGCATTGCGCCTCCTCGACACCGGGAAAGACCTCGACCCGATGATTGAGGCGTCGATCGCGGAGCACGTCGTAGACCGACCCGGAGGCCCCGGCCTTCTCGTCCCAGGCTCCGAAGACCACCACGGGGATCCGAGCGGCGAGGATCGCCCCCGCGCACATGACGCACGGCTCCAGAGTCACGATGAGGGTGCAACCCGTGAGGCGCCAGTCCCCGAGAGCCGCGGATGCCTGCCGGATCGCGATGACCTCCGCATGCGCGGTCGGGTCGCCGTGCAACTCGCGTTCGTTACGTCCTCGGCCCAGCACGAGGCCATCCATATCGGTCACGAGCGCCCCGACCGGGACGTCGCCGCTCGCGAGCGCGGCGCGCGCCTCGGCGATGGCAGCGAGCATCCATTCGCGGTGCTGCGCGTTGAGCGACATCCGTACCTCCTGCGTCGGACGGCGGATGCCGCGCCGAACTAGACTCGAGCCTATGCGAGTCCACGTTGCAGACCACCCGCTGATCACGCACAAACTGACGGTGCTCCGCGACGAATCGACGCCCTCCCCCATCTTCCGGGCACTCACCGCAGAACTCATGACACTGCTCGCCTACGAGGGCACCCGCAACGTGCGCGTCGAGCCCGTGACGATCCGGACCCCCGTTGCGCAGACGCAGGGCGTGCGCATCGGCAAGCCGAAGCCGCTCGTCGTTCCGATCCTGCGCGCCGGCCTCGGCATGCTCGATGGCATGGTCAAGCTGCTCCCGACCGCCGAGGTCGGGTTTCTGGGAATGGCTCGCAACGAGGTGACTCTCGAGCCGACGACCTATGCGGAGCGACTGCCAGAGGACCTCGCCGATCGGCAGTGCTTCGTGCTCGACCCGATGCTCGCCACGGGCGGATCGCTCACCGCGGCGATCGAGTTCCTCTTCGACCGCGGGGCGCAGGATGTCACGGCGATCTGTATCCTGGCCGCCCCCGAGGGTCTCGCCGCCGTCGAGAAGGCGCTCGCCGGTCGCGAGGTCACGATCGTGCTCGGCGCCCTCGACGAGCGTCTCAACGAGCACGGCTACATCGTCCCCGGCCTCGGCGACGCCGGCGACCGGCTCTACGGGACCGTGTAGAGCACCCGGTCGGCGCTGCTGGAGTCCTCGCGCTCCGCCGCACAGCTCCCGCCCTCTCGCTCACGTTTTCGAGACGCCCGAGTTCGGAGTTGTCTGCCTGCATGACGCCCGACCCGGTCATCTCGGCTCCTCGCTTCCTGGATGCGGCGCAGGGAATCCTCAGCGAGCGACGAATGATCTTCGAGATTGGACACGCCGGTGACGAGATCTATCAATTAAATCCGATAAATCCATTCTTTTGTGAAAAATCTTCCATAAATGCGTCATCGATCATGGATCATGCCGATAGCTGACCGCCCATGCGCACCATGTGCGGCGCAATCGGCGTCATCTCGCGTCATCGAATTGACACAGGGCGTAACACTCCGCTTTACTTTCCCGCATGACAGACAACGTGCACACCCTGACCTCCCTTGAGGCCCATGGGAACGCCGGGATGATGATGTCCGGCCGCGCATCGCTGTGTTGTCGAATGTGTCGCTGACACGCGAACCCTCGCCGAGTTCCCCTTCGCCTTTGCCGAACGCCGGGCCGTTAGCGCGAACTCCCCGGATGCGCCGTACCCGGACGTCTCCGCACCCAGGCCCTCTCGTGGCCGAACGTCAGAACCCTCCCGTCGAGAAGACCTCGACTCCGCTGTCGACACGACAGCAGCGCATCGCACGCCGGGTTCGCCACATCATCACAGCTAAGGAATTCCCCATGTCGATCGCCCAGCTCGCCCCAGCCCTCCGTCCCGAGCTTTCGCTCGCGCCGCCCCCCCTCGAGACCGCGGTCGCGGAGCGCACCCCCAACCCCGCCCCGCGCATCCGCGCCGTGCCCGAGGGCACCGAGGCTCGCGGTTTCGTGCTCTACGTCGGTCTCGACGAAGCCAAGGCCGCCGCCGCCGGCACCAACCTTCACCGAATCGTCGAGGCACTCAAGGCGCTCGCCGTCGAGATCGCGCCGAACGCGGAGACCTACGCAGCCGTTGCACTCGCACCGCAGGGCGCCGGCGGACGCGACGTCGATGTCGTGCGGCTCGCATTGCAGGACCCGGCCGCGCTCGCCAAGTACCGCCAGCCCGAAGACGCAGCGGACCGTCACCCGGCCGGCGTGATCGTCGACATCTCGCGCAAGCGTGCGCTGCTCGACGGCGAGACCGCGGCGCTGACCTACAAGGAGTTCGAGCTGCTGCAGTACCTGGTGCTGCGCGAAGGCCGCACCATCGACCGTGCCGAGCTCATCTCGTCGCTGTGGAACGCCGACGAGGACGAGGTTCCGAACGAACGCACCATCGATGTGCACGTGCGCCGGCTGCGCGCCAAGCTCGGCGGCTACGAGGACATCGTGCGCACCGTGCGCGGCGTCGGCTACCGTTTCGACCGCCACGCGGATGTCTCCATCCGTCAGGCCTCGACTCCGAGCCCCGACCTCTTCTAGGTCGGCTGTCTCACGTACCCGCTCGGGTCGGGTGCGTGAGCATGCCATCCGGATACCTCCGGTAGCGGCCTCCGTATCGCACTTTTCACCGGTTCGCCTACGAACGCGCGAGGCCGGAGCCGTCGTAGGCGACCGGCTTCGGAAATCTCCCCCGATTCGACGATGACAGAGGCGATCATCTATCGGTATCGGTGCGGGATCGCCTGACGGGATCTGCCAGAGACGTTCGGGCCGTGGCAGACGGTGTGGACCTGGCATCACCGGATGGCGACTGACGGCACCTGGGATGCCCTACTCCGCAAGCTGACCGCCGCCGCCGCGGCGGGGTTGATCGATTGGTCGCTGTCGGTGGACTCAACGATCGCCCGTGCACATCAGCATGCGACGAACACGACCCGCCCCACAGGGGCTGGATCGAACTACATGAATCCGCTCGTCGAGCCGCCTGATCACGGCATTGGCCGCTCCCGCGGCGGCATCTCGACCAAGATCCGCCAGCTCGTCGATGACAAGGGGCTGCCCCTGGTGACGCTGATCACGCCCGGCCAGGCGGGCGACTCACCGATGTTCCTTCCGCTGATGGCGCATCTGAGCGTCAGGCGCGACAAGGAGCGGCCTCTCTGCTGACTACAAGAACCGCAACGTGATCGAGCGCCGCTACTGCCACACCAAGGCGCGGTCTCGCCACCCGCTACGACAAGCACGCCGTCAACTACCGCGCAGCAGTCGTCCTTAACGCCGTCATCGCATGGACCCGACAATTGTCGGGTGGATGAGGACAGCGGCGCGATAGACGATCATGTGTCCAGTCCACCCCTGTCGAGCGATGGGATGTCGGTGGTTATCAGTACTGTCCGGCCATGCCTGGAAACATCGCCCCCTCGACGTTGACTGAGCTCGCTGGCCGACGCGCGCAGGCAGGCGTCGTGGCGGTGTTCTTCGCGCACGGCCTGCTCTTTGCGTCGTGGACGGCGCACATTCCGTTCGTCAAGGCGCATATCGGGATGGATGACGGCATGCTCGGCGTCGCCCTGCTGGGCATTCCAGCCGGATCACTGCTCACCGTCGCTGTTAGCTCCGCTGTCATACCGCGGCTCGGCAGCCGCCGACTCGTGCAACTTGCCCTCGTCGGCTCGTGTCTCGCTGGCCCCTTCGTCGGACTGACCGGTTCCGTGTTGGCCCTGTTCGGCGCTCTCCTCGTTTGGGGCCTGTTCCAAGGGCTTCTCGATATCGCGATGACCACCCAAGCCGTAGCCGTCGAGAAGGCGCGCGATCGACCGATCATGAACGGCATGCAAGCCAGCTGGAGCATCGGCGCATTCGTCGGAGCCGCAACCGGGACAGCCGGGGTTGCGCTCGGCACATCCCTCACGCTGCAACTCATCATCATCGGCGCACCTGCACTCGTCGTCGGTCTGTGGCTGAGCACCCGCATGCTGACGGACGTCGACCCCGCAGCGGAGTCGACCGCCGATGCCGCGCAGAAAGTTCGACACCGCGTGTCCTCAGTCATGCTCGTTCTCGGCGGGATCGCGTTCGCCACCCTGCTCCTGGAAGGAGCCGTGGCCGACTGGTCATCGGTGTACCTCCGCGAATCCCTCGACGGCGGACCGGCCGCGGCAGGCCTCGGCTACACGAGCTTTGCTCTCGCCATGGTCATCGTCCGCCTCTTCGGCAACCGCCTCACCGCCCGCTTCCCCGTGCACGTGCTCCTGCCGATCCTGACCGGAGTCGCCGCCGTCGTGTTCGCCAGCGCCCTCCTCATCGGGACAGTCCCCGCCGCGCTCATCGGCTTCTTAGTCCTCGGACTCGGCTGCGGCACGGTCGTGCCCACCGTGTTCAGCGCAGCCGGCAGACTGCAAGGCACGCATCCCGGATTCGCGGTCACCGTCGTCTCCGGCATCGGATGGGTCGGCATCTTCTGCGGCCCCCCGCTCATCGGCCTGCTCTCGCACGCCACGTCACTCCCCGCCGCGCTCTGGCTCATCCCTGTCTTGACAGCCCTCATCGCCGTCGGCTGCCGATACGTCACCGCGCTTCGTCGCGACTGACGCAACGCGCATCCACACCACGACTGAACCCCCTGATCGAGCACAGGTTCTGTGCACCACCCCACGGCGCGGTCTCGCGACCTGCTACGACAGACACACGACTGTATAGCGCCCAGCCGCCCTCATGTACTACGCAACCTCATGTACTACGCAACTCGCCCAGGCCGAGCAATTGCCAGACACGCCCTAGGTCATCGGCGTAGAGTCCACGACGTCAATCCTGCACAAGGCCCGGGTTTCTTGATCAACCCTTGCGAGGCGATGGGTGGGTCCCCGGGCCTGCGTGGGCACCACGGTTTGGGCGAGCAGGGTTGGCCGGGTGGCCCCAGAGGTCCTTGGCGCCGGGGCCTGTGACAACCACACCGCTCCGCAACGCCGGTGATCCCGTGGTGAGGCGGTATCCGTTCAGATCCCCGATCCCCGTCGCGTTGCCTGGATTCTCGAGGAGCGGGTCCGCCGTCGACCCATTGGCGTCGGGGATCACCGATGTGCTCGGCGTGTTGTTGCCGAAGTACACGTTGTGATCGTACGTCCACGAGGGTTTGGCGGCATATCCGCCGGATCCGAGGTTGTAGAAGATGTTGTTGTTGAAGGCCACCTGGTTCGCGCCGCCCCCGGCCTGGAAGACCTTGGTCGAGAGACCAGGGGCGATGTAGAAGGTGTTGTTGTAGACCTTCATGTTGTAGAGGTTCGCACCGCCGCAGACCGAGAAGAGCTGATGGCGATCGTTCTGGCTGACGTTGTAGCGGAAGACGCCGTCATAGATGCCGCCTCCTGTCGCCCGCCCGTCCGCACACAACAGGAGCGTCCCCCCTTCGTTGTCATGGCTGTAGTTGTACTGGTAGATGACCCCGCGAGACCCGTGATCGAAGTCGAACGCGTTGCCGTCCATCGTCGTCTTGCCACCCGACACCTCATTGAACTGGTACAGGGTACGGTCCCCGTTCCAGGTCCACATGCCGACGTTGTACCCCTGGGAGGTCACGTTGAATCCTGCGATCGTGTTGCGCTCGACCAGGGCGTCCACCGTCTGGTGGGGAACGATGCCATCCCCACCGATCTGCGTGAGTCTGTTCCCGCGGATCACCACATTGGTCATAGGGGTGAAGGGCGTGATCGAGCTCTCACCGTACCCGAGGCCGTCTCCCAGCTCGGCGCGGTTCTGCCAGTCAGTCCAGGTGATGATGCCGGACCGGGAGACCTTGTCGATCACGTTGTTCTCGATCGTCACGGAGTCGTAGCTCGTCCGCTGACGCACGGTGTTCGTGGGCGGAATACCCTGGGCGTTCATCCCCGGGACCTTCACGCTGACCTGGATCCCAGCGCTGCCGTCCCCGTCCTTCTTGTCCTCGCCGTTCACGTCGTGGATGTCTAGATCATGGATCCGGATCCCCTTCAGCGTCGAGACCTTCGAGAGATTCGTTGATGCTCCGACCTGATAGTCCTGGCCGAGGATGTGCACTCCCCGACGGGGCGCGGTGGCCGAGGCCGTGCCGCGGTTGGTGACCTCCAGATACCCGATGTCCCAGTGCTGCTGGTTGAAGAGATAGACGACGCTCTCGACGTTGCCATGCCCCTCGAGCTTCGGGGCCGCTCCCTGGCCGTACTTACCGATCGTGATCGGCCGCCCCTCCTCACCTGACCCCTTCGGATGCAGCTGCCCGGTCCAGGACGCACCCGACCTGAAGAGGATTGCATCGCCGGACGCGAAGGTCGTGGCGTTCACCTTGGCGAGCGATGCCCAGGCGCTGCCCTCCGAGCGTCCATCGCGCGCGTCGTCTCCCCCGGCAGAGTCGACGTAGTAGGTGATCCCCGTCGGTGTCGTCTCCGCCGAGGCCGGCGGGGCCGCTTGCGCTGTCAGGAGTCCCAGCCCCACGACGGCGCCCGCGAAGATCCCCATCGTATTCGTCATTGCTGAAGTCATTGCAGAAGTCATCATCGTCCCTATATAGTTAGCGGTAACAATCTAAGCCAAACGTAGTCGAAAGTTCGAGCTCCCGGAAGAGCCGTGTCCAAAGAGGTTCCGTCCGCTCGATCAGGGCCCCCCAAGTCGGCTTGCGAAGTCCTCGCCACGAACGACGACCGCGCGCGACCCCACCCGGAGACGAAGGATCGCTTCCCGATAGCGGACGAGGACGACCTTCTCGCCCACGCGAGAGCGCAGTCGCGCGAAAACCAGTTCGCCCCTGCGCCACTCGACGTCCACCACGACACCGGGCCGGGCGACCAGCCCTCTCACCGTGCCGGCGGCATCGAACTCGGCCGGGAGCGCCGGGAGAAGTTCGATCTCCCCTCGATGGCTCTGGAGGAGAAATTCCGCCGTCGCGGCGACGAATCCGAGATTCGCGTCGATCTGGAACGGCGGATGAGACGCCAGCAGATTGCGATACAGGCCGCCTGCGAAGGGGCCGTCCTGGTCCTCCGCCGGGCGGATCATCGAGCGCAGCAGAGGGGAGATCCCGAGAGGGTCCCGCAGTCGGGCTCGCAGGGCGAGTCGCCACACCACGGACCACCCGGTGCTGTCGTTCCCCCGCACGTCCAGACTCCGACCGGCGGCCGCCTCGAGTTCCACGGGGAAGGGGCGCGTCCCCGGGTAGAGGAACCACAAATGAGACTGATGGCGATGCTGCGGGTCCTCATCGGGGCCCGCATCCTCCCACTCCGCGACCAGCCCGTCCTCCGTGACCGAGGGATCTGGGATTCGTGGCCAGACTCGCCGAGCGGTGGCGACCAAAGGATCGTCGATCACGTTCAGAAGGCTCGCCAGTTCGTCGAAGGTCTGAAACAGGTCCCGAAGCAGGCTGAGATCGAGAGTCGCCGACCGCCCTACAGACGACACGCGTCCATCCTGGTCGATGAAGGCGTTCTCCGGTGAGGTGGAGGGCGAAGTGTGCAGCCCCCTCCCGTCTTCGCGCAGCCAGGCGAGTGCGAATTCCGCTGCGGATCGAACGGGACCCCACATCCGCTCTCTTGCGAAATCCTCGACGCTCGCCGCCGACACTGCCCCGAACTCGCGGTGGTCCTGAAGATGCCGCGCGAGCCAGATGCCCCCGAGCGGCCAGAAGGCCCATTTCGGGTCATGCGTCCCGTTCCCGACGGGCAGCGCGTAACCCCACCGGTCCGAGTTGTGATGCGCCGCCCAGCCCGAGGTCCCGAGAAGGCGGAGTGCTGGTTCGCTCCCGGTCTGTGCGAGGAGGTCGACAAAGTCGAACAGCGGCACGGCGAGTTCGCTGAGCTGCGTGACCTCCGCCGGCCAGAAGTTCATCTGGAGGTTGATGTTGATGGTGTAAGCGCTGCTCCATGGCGGCTGGAGCTGCGCGTTCCAGATCCCCTGGAGATTCGGCGGAGGCGATCCCTCCCGCGTGCTGCTGATGAGGAGGTACCGACCGTAGTGGAAGAGCAGCGCGGCAAGCCCGGGGTCCGTGGACAGACCGCGCGCGGCGACCGCCGACACGCGTTGATCCGTCGGGGTCGACGGCGGCGCTCCGCCGAGCTCGAGCCCAACCCGGGTGTAGAGGTCGCGGTTCGCGGCCTCATGGGATCGACGAACCTCGTCGATCCCCCGTCGCCAGACCGCATCAGCCCGCTCGACTGCAACCGCAGCCGCGACGCGCGCACCTGGCAGGGGGAGACCATCGTCGACAATCGCCGTCGAGAGCACCACGATGCACCGAGTGACACCGACCATGTGACTCTTCCCCTCGACCACGACTTCGCGGCCGTCGTGCCGCCACTGCACGACGACAGCTCCCCGAGAAGAGGCCCCTGGTGTCCCGTCGTAGGAGATCGACCCTGGAACCTCGTCGTGGCTCGGCGGAACGTCGCTCGGCAGCTGCACCAGGAGTCGGGTCGACGATTCCGCCGATTCTCTCGCGAGAACGCGCAGAGTAGAGTCGATCGACAGAGCGATTTCGAGGGGCACCGGCGACTCAACCTCGATCACCACCGCTTCGTCCGGACGGCTCGCCCAGGAACGACGCACGAGTTCCTCGTCACCGCCGAGATCCGTCCGCACGGTGTGAATGGCACGCTCCAGATCGAGCTCGCGCTCCACCGTCCCCTGTATGGACTCACCGGAAATCGAGTACTTCAGGGTGAGCGCGGCCAATGGCAGGAAGGTCTGCGAGTGACGGTGCTGCAACGCTTGGAGCGGAGATCCTGCGTCGAATCCGCGCCCTTCGGCGATTGCCCCGCGTGCGTCGTCCAACGCCTGCCGTGCATGGTCACCTGAAATGCGCGGCCCTTGGTGCGCCGACGCCGCCGAGCCCGACCACCCCCGAGCGTCGTTGAGATGCATCACGTCTTCGGACGCACCACCGCACACCATGACGCCCTGCCGGCCGTTGCCGATCGGTAGTCCGTCGATCCACTCGACCGCAGACCCGAGGAGTCGGATGAAATGCTCGCCGCACGACCCGGCCTCAGGGCCCGGCATCAATTCACGGCAGGAGCAGCCGTGCTAGCACGGATGATCAGCCGAGGCACGATCTTCTCCGACACGAACGGACCCTCGTCCTGCCCGATCCGGTGCAGAAGATAGCGTGCGGCGCGGGCGCCGATCTCCATCAGTGGTTCCTCGACCGAACTCAGCGGCGGGGAGACCCAGGGCGAGAGGCGACTGTCGGCCGCGCCCATCACCGAAATCTCTCCGGGGATCGACCGTCCCGCCTCCTGCAGACCACGCATGACGCCGAAGGCCATCTCGTCGCTGGCGACGAGAACGGCCGTGATCGTCGGGTCGTCGGCGATCCGCCGCCCGAGCGCATAGCCAGATGTCGGAGTCCAGTCGCCTTCGAGGACATCAGGAATCGGGCGCCCGGCGCGTTCGAGCTCCGCCCGCCAGGCGTCGGCGAGCCCGAGTTCACGCAAGCCGCCGACATAGGTCACGGTCTCGTGTCCGAGGTCGAGAAGATAGCGGGTCGCGTTCCCCGTCCCGGCGTGCTTGTCCAACGCGATCGCATCGGCCCAGTCCTTCCGATCGCCGCCGACGGCGATCGTCGGGACCTCGGCAATCAACGCTTCCGCAGCGGCATCGATCTCCGTGAACGTGAACGCCAAGACGATACCCGCCACCGACTGGTCGAGCAGCCGCGAGATCGCTCGCGTCACATCCTTCGACTCCAGAGTCGCGGTTGTCGCCATATTCACCGTGTACCCACGCTGGGCGGCCACACCGACGATTCCCGACATCACATCGAATCGGAAGGAGCCATGGTCCAGGCCGACGACGCCCAGAGCGCTGCTCCGCCCGGAGGCGAGTGCGGCGGCAGCCGCATTGCGCCGATATCCCAGCTCGGCCACGGCGTCGAGAACCTTCTTACGAGTTCGTTCCGAGACGTGTTGGTACCCGCGGAGAGTCCGCGACACAGTCTGGGCCGAAACCCCGGCGAGCTCGGCGACATCAAACATGTCCGGCCCGGAAGACCGAGAGGCCTTCACGGAGGGCTTACGCGATTCTGCCATATCAGCTCCGCTGCATGATCAGCTCGGAGTCGGAGATGACCATCCGGAAGTCGAAGTCTCGCGGGACGACTTCACGGGAAGAGACCTCCGCCCTCAGCGCGGGCGTCACACTGACGGATCGCTCCCGAGCGACGACAGCGGTGCGATAGTCGATCCAGAGGTCCGAGAGCACGTTCTCACCTTCCCGTAGATCAGGGACTTCGATTCCGCCCTGGAGGATATCACCACCGCCCTCCAGGTCACCGCTTTCGATGCAGAGGGCCGCTTCGGCGAGGCGAATGCGTGGGTCACCTCTCAGGTCCGGGCTGAGGCCGGCGATCAGCGCGCGAGCGCCATCGAAGTCATTGGCCGCCCGCAACGCGCGCAACGCCTCGATCACGAGCCCCCGGTTCGCAGGTGCCAGCTCAAGCGCGCGAAGGTACCAGTTCCGCGCACCGGCGCCGTCGCCCCGATGAAGGTTCAACGCCCCAAGGTTGCGGAGCGCGAGTACGTTTGCTACAGCGGAAAGGGAGTCAAGCCAGCTCGCCTCGGCGGCGCGAAGATCGCCTCTGGCAGCGAGGAGACTCCCTCGCTGCGCCAACTCCAGCCAGCCTCCACTCGCCGCAAGCCTCAGGTTCCAACCTTCCGCGATCTGCATCGACTCTGGAAAGTCCGCAGGGTTCGCGGGAGGGAAGGCTCCCCGCTCCAGCAGATCGAGCCAGGGCCGTTGCAGCGCACCCAAGGAGTCGTCGCCGAACGGTATCGAGGCACTGCTCAGGCTGCGATCTCCCCTCGACGATCGTTCACGGCGTTCAAGCGCACCCCACCCCGATCCGGTGTGCAGGATCTCCTCCACCGGAGACTGTGCGAGAAGCCCCCCGGCTTCGCGCTCCTCGCGGAGCCGGGCGATGGGCATCCGTTCGCGCATTGCTCGCCCCGTCGCGTCGCGCGCTTGCTCCCACGATCCATGGGCTTCGGTGGCAGGCACGTCGATGCGCCCGTATGCCTCGACCCAGGAGAGAGAATCGGCCGCCGGCAACAGAACATGCTCGAACTGGGTACGGGCAAGCCCCGCCTGGATCTCGATGTAGCGCTGCCCTTTTTCAGACAACCACTCCTGCCAGCGCTCTCCGCCCGCACTCTTCCCCCAGAGAAAGAGTTTCCGTCCCCGCAATTCGCACGTCGATGTCTGCCCGAGACCGATACCGTCCTCATCAAGGGAGGCAATCCACGGGGCGGGATCCCCTGCCGTGTCGAAGAAATAGTCTGCCGCGTAGGGACTCCGACTCGGGTAGCTGACATCCCCGCTGCCGTCCAGCGCGGAGACCGGCTGAGTCTCCAAGCGATTGCTGTAGGCGTAAGACCAGGCCGAGTCTGCCGACGCGACGACGCGTGTCTTCTCGGTCTGCGGGACCGCGATGTTCGACCACCAGTACGTCGGCACGTCCTCGTCGCGGGGGTTGCTGATCCTCGGATGCACGAAGAGCGTGTCTGCGTCGGGCGGCAGGTGGAAATCGATCTGGAAGGCGACGCCGCGGATGCGATCGAACTCCCAGAGACGTAGGACTGGCGTTCCGTCCGGGTGCGTGAGCCGACCGGCGTGCATTGGCGCGTACGTTCCCGGTGCATGACCGATCGTTCCGACGTTCCACTCGATGCCACCGGCGAACCAGGCGTTGCGCAGCGCGAGATTCGCGGGCTGAAGTACCTCGTTGCGGAACAAGAGCTCGCGTCCTGTCGGCCGATGGATCAGTGATCGCAGGCGGCCCCCTTGATCCAACAGGAATGTCGCGGTGAGCAACTCGTTCTCCAGCACGGCGACCGGGTGCGCGACCGGTCGCCGGTCACGTCCGTAGCCATCCTGCATCAGGTACGGAGCGACGGAAAGGACACGGCCGTATACCGAACCGTCACGGATCACGTCCGGCGCCTCGGACATGTCGACCTGAAAGTCAACGTTCCCTGTGCCGAAGAGCGGAGGGAGCGGATTCTCCTCTCCGAGGGGCGCGGTCGGAAGGACGAGAGACTCGAGGCGGAGTTCAGTCATCGGTGCGTTTTCATTTCGTACGAGGGCGGGACGGTGAGGGCTTGGGAGACGAAGTCATTTTCCTGCGCCAAGCGTCATGCCTTCCATGATGCGTCTCCCCGCGAGCATGTAGGCGAAAAGGATGGGCAATGTCACCAAGACGACTCCAGCGAACAGCCCTCCCCAGTTCGAGGTGTACTGCATCGTCCCGTAGAGTCCAAGCAGCGCGACCGGCAGAGTGTACTTCTCGTTATCGGTGATGAAGATCAGCGCCACCAGAGTCTCGTTCCACAGACCGAGAAGGGTGAGGATGAACGCGGTGATCACCCCCGGCCGCGCCATGGGGAGGATCACCGAGAAGAAGGACCGCAACGGGCCGGCCCCGTCAAGCGCAGCGGCCTCCTCGACTTCGGTGGGAAGAGACCGGAAGTAGCCCGTGAGCAAGAAAACGGCGAAGGGGAGTCCGGTCGCGACGTAGACGATGTAGACGCTGATCCGCTCGTCCCACCAGCCGAAAGACGCATACATGAAGCTGCTGATCGTCTGCATCACGACGAAGATCGGCACGATCACCGCCTGCATGGGAATTCCCATCCCGATGACGAAGATGCTCGTCAGCGGACTCGCGGCGCGGTGCCTCGTTCGGCTGAGAGCCTGGGCAGCCAGAGATGCGAGCACGACGATCATGATCGTCGCGAGGACGCACAGAACGATGGTGTTCAGGAATCCCGTTCCGAGCTGACCAGCGTCGAGCGCACTGACGTAGTTGTCAAAGTTGAGGCTTCGAGGCAACGCGAACGGGCGGGTGAAGATCTCCGAGCCGTTGCGAAACGACTGCATCACTACCCAGGCGAAGAGAAGGACGTTGAAGATCGCCACGGCCCAGATGATGGGCCCAACGACCTTGCCGAACCACCCAGTGCTTCGCGCGCCACCCTCTCTTCTGCGCCCTTCCCGAGTCTTGACAGAGGGTCGTGCTCGGACGGCGACCAGCACATCAGAACTCGAGAGCGTCACGTCGCATCACTCTCCTCACCACGACGACCAACAGGCCGATAAGCACGACCATGAACACTCCGATGGCACTTCCGTACCCCATCTGATAGGCGGGAACAGGTCCACCGACGGTGGCAACATACTGCGCGATGGCGAGGGTCGCGGAGGATGCGGCGGGGACTCCGGCTAGACCGTTGAACGAGATGATCAGATCGAACACCTTGATCGCGCCGATCAGCCACAGGACGACGGCGATGGTGACGATGTCCCAGCTGAGCGGCAGCGTGACGTGCACGAACTTCTGAAAGGCGTTGGCGCCGGCGAGCTCCGCTTCCTCGTAGAAATACGGCGGGATGCGATCGATCCCCGACATCAACAGGATGATGAAGAACCCCAGATTGAGCCAGACGAACACCGCCATGATCGTGCGGAACTGGTTGTCCGGCCCGAGCCAGTCGATCGCGAGGGTACCGAGACCGATCGAACGCAGGATCGTGTTGATCATTCCCTGGGGCGCCAGCAAGAGCCCGAAGGCGACGCCGGTGGCGATCGGGGAGATGAGGTAGGGAATGAACAGCAGGGAGCGGATGGTGACCCTGGCTCGCATTTCACGCACCACCACCGAGAAGGAGAAGGCGAGCGCGAAGGCGACTACCCCACAGACAAAGGCGATCAACATGGTGTTGGCGAACGCGGAGAGGAAGTAGGGATCGCGGAACAATCGGACGTAGTTCGCAATTCCATTGAAACGCATCTCCGTGCCCGCGCCGCGCCACTCAGAGAAGCTCGCCACCACCCCGAACAACGCAGGAGCGATGAAGAACAGCACGTAGGCGGACAGTGCGGGAAGAACGAAGGGCCAGAAGATCCGGCGGCGTTGACGTTCGAGGGAGGCACCGCCCCCGGAGGGCGAACTCGAACGAGTACGAGGTCGCCCTCCGGTGACCGAGATCGCGGACATCTCAGCCCTGCGCCCCGAGGGTATCGATGGTGCGCTTCTTCAAGGCTGCGACGAAGGCCTCCGGCGACTCGAACTTTCGGTTGAACAGGTCTGCCACCGTCGGCTGGAGCACCTGGGAGGACCACTGTGCATTCACGTTGGATCCGTCCGGGGCGGCCACCAGTTGCCCCGCCTCTGCCGACGCCTTGTACTCGACGGCGAAGTCGGCAAGCTCGCCGGGCGCTTCCACATCAGCGCGAGGCGTCAGGTTGTCCGCCTTCGCCGCGATGTCCTGCATCTGCTCCTTGGCAGTGAAGAAGCGGATGAACTCCTTGGCCGCCTCGGCATTGCGAGCCTTGGCCGGGATCGCGAACCCAAAGGCATCAACCCACGAAATCTGATTCCCTACACCGCGCTCAACAGCGGGGAACGGGATAGAGCGGTAGTCGATCGTCGTCGCAACGTCGAGGCCCGACTGCTTCAACGCCGTCCCCGTCTCGCTCGGCGCCCAGGATCCCATCAAGAGGAAAGACGTGCCATTGGATCCGTCGGCCCATGCCGACTGCTGAGCCGGCCACTTCGTCCCGGCGAAATCGGACGGAAGGTAACCGCCCTGCAATAAGGGGAAGAGGTCCTTCGCCGCGGCGAGGATCGCAGGGTCGTCTGCGGCGGCGCCCGTCTTGTCTGCCGCAAGCTTGTTCAGCACCTCAGGCCCACCGTGACGGATGGCGGAGTACACGAACCAGTACGCCTCGTAGTAGGCCTGATCGCCATCGATGGCGATCGGGGCGGCGCCCTTCGCCTTCAGCGCGTCGAGTTCTGCGACGAACTCCCCCCAGGTCGAGACCTTGAGGTCCGGGAGCTTCAGTCCGTTGTACCAGAGCGTCGACCCCGTGATCTCGTAGGGGACGATGATCGGCTCGCCGTCCTTGTTCTTGTAGAGAGCGCTGACCGCCTCAGGGATGACATCGCCGATCTTCTCCTTCTCGCCATCCGGTGTACTGTCGTAGACATCATTGAGGCCCAACACCCCGTTGCTCTCGACGAACGCGGCGGAGATTGGCCCTCCACCCTGATCGAACAGGTCGGGCGGGTTGCCCGCGGCGAGGCGCGGCGTCACTTGCTTGATGACCTCTCGTCCTGCCCATTGGACGTCAACGGTGATTCCGGTCTTCTTCTCGAACTTCTCGATGGCCGCGGCGAGGACGACCTGCTGCGGCTCTCCCGTCTTCCACATCGACCAGTACGTAAGGGTCTTGTCTCCGGCGGCGGTCCCCTGGCCCGCACCACAGCCTGTCAGGGCCAGGGTCGCTGTCACCCCGAGGGCGACCGCGGCGGAGAGGGTACGGGCAATACGCGTGCGACGAATCATCGTTAATCTCCTAGTTCGGGGTAGGCAGAACGTGAGTGCACCCTCCGATCGGCCGATCCCGATGCGAGGTGGGTGCGCTCACGCTAGCAGAAATTGTCAGCGCTGCCAATTGGATTCTCGAACTGCCCCGCCCCAGCGCGGCAGACATGCGCCGCGTGAGCTCGAACTTCTCGGCATCCGGCGGCTCGGATGAGACAACAATCAGCTCGAGTGAGGCTTTGCCAACTCGGGCGAAACGGGACAAACAGTGACCAGTCTCACGGGAGCTCGCCAGTTCTCACAGGTCTCTCCCGCTAACAGACGGGATTCAGGGATCGCGCGAAGCTGTTGTGTCGATGGTTGTATCTCATGGAAGTTCGCGAGTCCTTACGTGAGGCGTCCTCCGGATGCATGCCGCGAATGTGGCGCAACCTACTCAGTCGGTGTCGTTCGTTCGGTGAGGAGCCGTGATGGACGGGCTCTGGGCGTCAGTATGGTCACTCTCTGTTTTGCACGGGTGACCGCAACGTTCATTGCGTACCGACCGTTGCTGAGGTCGGTTTCGTCGTGTCTGCTCGAACGTCTCCGCGCTGCGCTCGTCAACCAGGGCTTCAGGGCGTACATCGAGCACAACGCCCTCGCCGTTGTCGTACCGGACGAAGAAGTCGGGCGCGTGGGCGGTGTGCCCACTGTCCTTGGGCCAAAGAATCCACATTGGCTGGCTCGATATTCCGATGACCTTCGGATCGCGATCGAGGAGCATGAGCGCCGTCTTCTCGGTGAGTGACTCGAACCCGATGTGGCGATTGTTCGTCGCGGCCCAGTAGAAGCCGGAGTAGTTCCGTTTGCCCGGCCACGAGGGAAACGTGCGTACCGGTGCTGCGTTCTCGAAATCGATCCGGTGCGCATCTCGCGCGTCGATGCTGAGTGCTTCCCCGTCGTGTTCATACACGATGTGGGTGAAGTAGTCGAGCGACGCGCTACTGAGACTACGAAGCTGGATCGTCATGGTTGAAGCTTCTCCAGCGAAGGATGGAGAACGAATGCACGTGTCCTCCTCGTCCTCCTGATTGCCCGAGAGCTAGCAGACCTGACACGCTCACTGTCCCACCGCGAGTGTGCGTTCGTGGAAGCCACGCCCGGGTTGGGACAAATCCGTGGGACATGGAAGAGCCTCTGAGACATAGGAAGCGTTACGTGAGAATTCGAGCAATCAAGTGAAACGGGACATGTCCCGTCTCAAATGACTTGGCCAACCGTGACGCTGTGATCAGGGATTCTTCCAAGCCGATCGTTGCATTCCCGCGGGATTTGTCTCACACAAGTTGGCCAGAGCTGCGGCGTCAGCAGACTTGTCCTGGCTTTCCTGCATTGAGAGGGCAACCTTTGCGCGCCTCAAGCTCGGATCGAGGCAGCTACGACGTCGTAAGTTGGGGCCTCGGCGACGGATGGGGTGGAACAGTCGCCGCTTGGCCGGCACCGGGCCATCACGACTAGCCTTCAGGGATTGAGAGCCAACATGGTGCGACTTGCAGCGATGACAGTCAACGAGGCGTAACGGTGTAACAGGTGAATGTGTACACATTCGGGGTCACGAAGGTGGATACAATCTTGGCATGACCTCTATCTCGGCGTACGCGGTCTTGCCAAGCCGAGAGGCGCGTACCGAGCTGCCGAAAGCCCTGAAGCGGTTCCGCCGCGAAGGCATCGCCGCCGAACCGCTTGTGTTCGGCGCCCACCGCAAGCCCGAGGCGGTGATCATCCCGTTCGAGCTTTACGCCTCGCTGCTGCCCCTCATCGAGGACCTTGAGATCGCACAGATCGCGCGCAGCCGGGCCGCCACTGGCCCGGGCACCCCACTCCAGGAGACGGCAGCGAAGATCGGTGTCGACCTTGATTCGATCTAGCTTGCCGGGCCGACCTCAGTGCAATCGATTCAGCGCGAACCGTCAGAGCATTGGCGCTTGAATGCGTATTGCGAGGATTGAGCTCCACCGCTTTCGCGGTTTCGAGTCGTTAGAACTTCACCCAAGCCGGCATGCGCTACTCGTCGGCGAACCCCGGGCGGGTCGATCTACGATCCTCGATGCACTCCGTCGAGTTCTCGATTCAGCTTCTACTCGCGCGCGTCCTTCGTTGTGGGACATCCAGCATCCGCTGGCCGAAGTGAGCGAGGGAGACGAGTACCCGCTCACTTGGGTCGAAGTAGCCCTGATTGATCTTGATGACGATATTCAGCAAGAGTTAGACGACAAGCTCGAGCTGCTCGATCCTGTCGATGGCGCGGTGTCGAGCGACCCACTGACGGCCGAGTTGGGTGCCCGAATCCGATACTGCGTGCAGTACCGTCCTGCCGACGACTCACTTGAGCACTGGGTCGAATACGTGCGAACTGGGGTGCGAGTGCCTCGAGTGCACCGCGAAATGCTGCAAGCGATCATCATCGATCGTGCCGATCCCCTGCAGCTTCGCGTGGAAGGCGCTTTTCGCGCGCTGGCGGCGAGCCAGGATGCGGATCGTCTGATCGACGCGATTGGAAGCTTCGGCGAAGACATCGGCGAAGCGACGGACACTCTCGCGCAAGGTGAGGCCGTCCGATCCGCACTCGAAGCGATGAGCAAGAATGGCGCGACGTTCGCCCTCGGCGTCGATCAGAAGCGGTTCGTTGAAGGAGTAGGTTTCGTTGCGGAGGACGGCTCCATCAGTGGGCTGCTTCGCGCGATTCGGCCAACGCTGGACATTGATGATGCCGGCGCCCTTCCGCTGACATCACACGGCTCAACAACTCCCGCGGTGCTGGCGATCGTCGAAGCCCTGGCGGCCTCTCGCATGGATCACCGCATCGTCATCATCGATGACTTTGGGGACTCGCTCGACAGCGCCTCTACCGATTTCATGGCGCGACTCTTGAGTCGCTCCCGCAATCAGATATGGCTTTCGAGCCGCCGAGCGGAAGCCCTAGGCGCGTTCGAGCCTGAGCATCTCATTCGACTCACGCGACACTCGGGCGCTCTCGCTGTTCACCAACTAGCTCCGACCAACGACAGACGAGAGCGTGTCAGCCGGCGGTACCTTCCGCCAATTCTGTCTGGCGCGATGTCGTCTCGCACTCTGATCCTGGTAGAGGGCCCACATGATCTCGAGGGCTATGCGGCGCTCGACCGCAAGCGGTTGGCCGACGACTCCAAGGTGCCGCTGTCGGCGAGGGGTGCTCAGATTGTGGCCGCGTCCACGACCGGGGGCGACGGAGGCAAGTCTCGGTTGCCAATCTTGGCGCGCTTGGGCGTTTCGCTTGGTTTCGAAGTCCGGGTTGTTGTGGATAGCGACAAGCCCGGTGAGGACGAGGACTTGATCAACGAACTGGTCGATGTGTGCGATCTGGTCATCGTCCTGCCGATGCGCACCGCCGTCGAGCGCGCACTCGTCCGCGGACTTCCGGCTGAGACCCTCCGATCCGTGCTTGATCAGCTCAACGAGGAACACGACCTTGGGCTCGATCTTGAGTCGGTCGATGATGGCGATCTCGAGAAGGTCCTCGTCAAAGCGCTCAAGCAAAAGGGCGGGCTACACCGGCTGTATGTCCCCCTGCTACCCAAGGGTGAGCACCCACCGATCGCCCTCGACGTTCTCAACGCCCTGAAGGCGCCACTTCCGACCACCACGCGGATCGACATCAGCGAGCCGTGATCCTCACAGCGAGCCAACGCGCAATCCTCGACTCCACGGCTCCGGCCCTGGTGGTTCTCGGGGGTGCCGGAACTGGCAAGACGACCACCGCAGCTCACCTGGTGCGTCAAACACTCGAGAGCGCGTCTCGGGACGGCCGCCGAGAGCGGGCGTTGTTTCTGTCGTTCTCTCGAGCCGCGGCAGCGCAAATCATGTCGCGCTCGGGCGACATCCTCGGGCCCTTCGCAGATCGCGTTGAGGTCACCACGTTCCACGCGCTCGCCTGGCGCCTGATTACTCGATGGGGTGGGGTGCTCGGAGTGGACGATCCAGTCCTCTTTAGCCCTGCAGAACGGAAGGTATTCGGGACCTCTGAGGGGCTCGGCTATAGCGACCTGATCCCGCTCGCCCTTCGTCTGCTAGACGTGCCAGCTATCAAGGAGCATGTCGCGGCACGGTGGTCACTCGTGGTCGTCGACGAGTTCCAGGACACCAACGATGAACATTGGGCCCTCGTTCGCGCTCTGAGCGCGAATGCTCGCTTGGTGCTGCTTGGCGACCTCGATCAGTGCATCTACAAAGTGCTCCCTGACAATCCCGGCGTGGGCCCTCAACGGGTTGCCGCGGCGATGAAGCTGAAAGGCGCGATCAAGATCACGTTGCCTGATGTGTCTCATCGTGATCCGTCCTACATCATCCCGGCGGCTGCTAATGCAATCCGAGATCGTGACTTCACATCGCCAGCTATTCGGACGGCGTTAGAGGCCAACATGCTCGAGGTAGTACACGAGAGCGCCGTCTCTGGAGAAGCAGCTGCGGTTGTCTCCCAGGTGAACCAGCTCGTGGAACAAGGCCTGAGCGTGGGCGTCTTTAGCCACCACATCGATTCGACTGCGCAGCTCTCGGATGACCTCAATGCCGCCGGCGTTGCCCACGAGATCGTTGGGCTCCCGGACGCAGTCGATGCGGCGCTGCGTGCCCAATACGCGATGCTGCAGCTCGCCTGCGAGGAAGCCGAGGCGAACGATGTTCTCCGCGCCGTCGCGATATTCGTCGCCAGCGCCGAGCGCGGCGCAGACCCGCCAGCACGCGCGCTCATGATCGCGGGGCTTGCTCCACGCCCCGAGAGCTTGACCAAACGGCTCGACAAGTTGGCTCGAGTTCTTCACCGCGCTACCAGCCTGAAAGCGGCATTCGAGATCGCTTCAGACGCATATGACGCGATCGGTCTGCAGCGCGGCGCCTCGGCTTGGCGCAGTGCAGGTCGCTTGCTCTCCAATGTCCTTGGCCCTCGCGTCCTCGGAGCTGAGGGGCTGCCGCCCGGCGGGCTGAGTCATGCCCGCGAAGCGATCGACCAGCAACACATCGCCCTTCTGACGAACGTCGCGGCTGGGCAGCAGGCTCCAGTACAACTGATGGGGCTCTACCAGACCAAGGGGCGTGAGGTTGATGCGGCCATCGTGCTGTTGCGGTCGAGTGACTGGTACGGTCGCGAGTCCGAACCGATGCCGGACGGATCCAAACTTCTGTACGTGCTGATGACCCGGGCGCGAAAGAAGACGGTAGTGCTGACCATCGGTCGGCCGATGAAGCCGCTCGTAGCTCCGCTTGCCGCGCTGGCATGATTCTGCCCGGTTGAGCAGCCGCTCGAGTAGAGGCCACGGCGTGTAGGGGCAGTCGCCGAACGTCCCGAGGGGGTGCCATGGCGGACAACCCGAACGCGCATGCGGCAAAGCCTTCTCGCGGAGTCCGAATTCGCGCCATCACGTGCGGTGATTCTGGTGCGCTAATGGGGCTCGAGCGCGCCTTTTAGGCGATCGATAGCCCACGCCCAGTCAATCCGTTCTTGCTCGAGTCTGACGTTCCCCTCTCGCCGGAGCAGCGCAAGGGTCTGGGCTTCAGGCGCTGACAAATATGGGTAGTCGCGTTCCGCTGGAATTGGTTCCGCGACCCACAGATCTCGATGCCCGAACAGGGTCTCTTCGTCCATGAGCACGCTGGTGACATCCGGCACAGCAGCTCGCAGCTCGTTGAGGATGGCGAATCCGTGCGAGTCGAGGTCGCCCCAGTACAAGATGCGGGCGCCTTCGATCCATGAGAGTGCCGAGAGTCTGGCACCGACTCCGAAGCCCTTGCCATGAATAGCGACTGTGCCTTGGTAGTCGGGCATCGCCAGCAGCGTTTCGAGATTCTCCACCACGAGCACGCGACTCGGACGAACCTGCAGTTGCGCCAGCTCTCCTACCGGGGCCGCCAGGTCGCCAAGGCCGCCGGGGCGTAGTTCGCGATCGAGGAAGCGGAGCCGGATCAGCTCGGGGGCGGTGGCGAGCCCTAAGGAGTCCTGGCCGGTGACCGCGCGGTGGAAATGCTCGATGAGACCACGGTGGCGTTCGAGCCATTTGGTATCAACTCCGAGGATCGGCAATTGTCGCGCGCGATAACCGAACGCGGGATGGTCGATCAACCATGCAATAACGTCCACTGCGCGCAGGAGTTCCGATTCGGGAAGCTGCAGCAGGTCGTTGCCCCGCGATCGAACCGCTGCAGAGATGTGCTCTGGGCCCTGTCCGGGGAACCGCGCGGCAAGTTGGGTGAGCGCATCCAGCACCGTGGCGGCTCGTGACGCCAGCGTTTTCCAGTCACGGGCGACTGAGCCTCCGACAAAGGAGGCGATGTTGTCGGCTCCCCGCAGCTTCAAGCGCTGGGGTACCCGCTGGGTGCCAACGCGGGGCCATTGCTTGGTGCCCCATTCGACACCCTCGAGGCCTTCCCACCCCTTCACCCAGGCGATCGCTTCTGCCTGATCGGCGAGCACGGCGCGCTCGGTCGGTGGGTGGAGGGCTAGCTGGAATTGCGCGGCGTCGGGAGCGACGGCCCAGGCGCGGAGTTCGCGTTGGAGTCGACTTCGGGCGCGGTCGCGCGCTTGTGAGACGGTGACCGGGGATGGCGGTGTCACGGCTCCCCGTCATCCGACAGGCCGACCTCGTAGTTGACGTTGGCGATCGTGGATTGCTTGCGATCCTCATTGCTGATTGCAGTGACTGCTCCGACATAGGGTTCGATCGTCGCGAGCAGCTTCTGCGGTGTAGCGAGGATCATGTGGAAGCCGAACTCGACGAAGACGTCCATGGCCATCCGGGTGTAGGCGCTGTCTGCTTTGTCGAATGCCTCGTCGAGGATGACGGTGGCATAGCTGGGTAGTTCTCGTTCGTCAGGTGCAAGTTGATATCGAAGTGCCGCGGCTAAGCAAAAGATGACGAGCTTCTGTCTTTGTCCGCCGGAGAGGCCTTCGCTGGAGTCGTGGACTCCTAGGACAGAGCCTGCCGCGTCGATTTCGCGCCCCTGGAAGGTGACGTGTTCGCGGGTGTCGAGGCAGCGATCGCGCCACAGCCGGTCTTTGTGCTCGCTCGAGCCCAGTCTGGCGATGACGCGCGCGAGCACGGCGAATCGTTCCTCGGCGGAGGTGATGTCTTCGTCGGCCCAGGATCCTTCAACGATCCGCTTGAGGTCTTCGAGCAGTTCCCTGACTTCGAGGCCGCGCTGTTCTCTCACGTGGATTTGGAGCCACCGTTCGCGGTCGAATGGTGAGCGGCGGAGGGAGTCGTTGACCGGTTCGATCCGCTCCCGTACCAAGCGGGGCGCATCGAGGAGCTCGGAACGGAGGAAGGCGATGAGCTCCCGCGAGCGGTCTCGTAGGAGGTTGAGGAAGGCCTGCTCGTGGGCGGGGAGTCCGCGAGATTCGATCTCAGCCCGCAATTGTCGATAGCCTCCTCGGTCGGCGATTGACGAGGTCAGGTCCGCGGTGATGGCCGGCCATCGGCGTCGGACATCTCCAACGGCTTCCGTGTATCGCGCGAAAGCTCGATTTGAGCGTTCGGCCGCGGCCGTGTTCAGCTTCAGCAGGTCGTCACGAACATCGTCGCTGACGTCGATGATCGTATGCCGGTCTAGCTTGCGACGGTTGGCGCGGAATCGCTTGGTAAGCGCCTGAGCCGTGCCTTCGTCGACTTCCTGATCCCCGAGTTCCTCGCGAACGCGTGCCGCCTCGGTTTCCAACTGTTCGCGTCGAGACGCGACCTCCGCGAGCTTGATACGCACTTGCGCAGCGGACTCGTTGGCTGTGTGCAACTCCGCCTCAGCCATTCGTGCAAGTTCTCCAGCGTCGGTGAGGTCCGCATTGCCCTGGGTGAGGTCGAGTAAGCGTTGCTGCTGCTTCTGAACGCGGCGCTCTGCCCCCGCTTGGTCGATGGTGGCCCATTCGCGTCGCACGAGTGCCTCGAGCACGGCGAGCCGAGCGGCCTCAGCCTGCCTCCGCTGCTCGTCATCCCGAAGCCGGCCGTCTGCCGAGGAGAGACGCTCCTCGGTGTCGAGCAGTCGTGCACGAAGGAGATCGACCTTGCTGGCGTTGTCGGAGCCGAGAATCCAGCTGCGACGATCCGAGACTGACGTCAGATCGTTCTTCTCGTAGCGTCGGATGGATTTCTTGATGAGACCGTTGATCGTGAGTCCACGATCAACTCCTTGCAGTTCTGTCGCCGAATCGACGCACTCGATGTCGAATTCCCTGGCGAGTCGGCCTTGCAACCAGTCGCGGAACTCGCTGGGAGCAACACGAATCCGATGTAGGAGGGACCGCGCTGTGCGAACTGGCTTGGGTGCTTCGACGGCGGTGCCGACCGTCTCGATTACGAGCCGCGTTTGCAGGTCGTGACTATCAACGAATTGAAGAACGTCCTGCTGGTATCGGTCACGAACCAAGAGGGTCATCGCGAAGGATCGGAGGACTCTCTCGATTGCTCCGGTCCAGTCGACAAACTCGCTCTCCACATCGATGAGCTCTCCGGCGAAGGGCAGAGCGTCGATCGGGATGTTGAGCGCCTCTGAGATCTGCCGCCGGGCGAACAACAGCTTCGGCGGGAGGTTGCTGCGGCGTTGGTTGAGCTCGTTCAGCTCGTCTCGGAGTTGCTGCGCATCGTTGCGGGCGGTGAAGTATCGTTGCGCGTCCTCGTGTTCGTGCGCAGCTGGCCTTGTGCTGCTAGCGGCGCGAGCCGTCGCGATCTCTCCGGCGGCTCGGCTCACGAGAGCTTCAAAGTCCTCACGTGACTGCGGCGTCTCCAGCCCAAGACGGGCGAGTTCCGCTGTGAAGGTGTCCCACGCGTTGGTGACCGCAGTCCGTTCGCGTTCAGCATGCTCGAGTGCCAGCTGGATGAGTTCGACCTCCGAGCCGCCGAGTTCGCGCTCCAGCCGACGTGCCTCGTCTCGTTCGTGCTCAGCGAGCGTCACCGCGGCCTGGGCTTCTCGTAGGGCGGATGTTGCCTGAGCTAGATCGATCGAGAGTGTCTGCTGCTCGTTTTCGATCAGATCGAGAGTGAGGGCCGCGCGGAAGGGTCGGATGCCTTCCATCAGCCGTTGCGAGTCGTCTTGGTCCCGTCCGGCCTCCTCATATGCGGCGATCGCAGGTTCCAGTGCGGAGAGGGCAGTGATCTGCTCCCGCGCCTCCACGACGAGCGCGTGGGCCTGGTTGAGTTCACCGAAGTTCTCCACGGCGGTGTCGGCGGCGGCGAAGGTCGCGGGTTCGTCGAGCATGAAATTGCGGAACAGCTGGTCAAGAGATCCGAGGTTTTTCGCGGACTGCGTGCGGTGCAGAAGGTGGAGGGCGCTCTCGCTGGGCATGCCGAAGACGGTGGCGATACGCGCCCAGTACTGGCCGTGCTTCCCGGTTCCAGTTACCAGCGCTGAGGGGTAGGCGGCCTTGACTCGACGAACATCGATGCCTCCCGCCACGTAGGGCTTGAGGTCCAACAAGTCGATGTCGCCGCGGTCGAGAAAGGCGAGGTCGTGAAGTGCGGAGGTGTCCGAGCTGGTGCCCTTGAGATGGAAGGCACGGACGAGCGTGACTGGGGGGTCAGTCTGGTTCTCGTACCGGAGGAGCACCGCGCTCCATGTCGTGTTGCTCCTTAGATAGCTGTGCCTGGCTCGATCGAACTCTTCGTCGGCTTCCTTTCCCCAGGCACCCCGCACGTAGCTGATGAAGCTCCGGTCGTGTTTGCGGGAACCAGCCTCTTGGGCGGCCGCGTTGAAGCGCAGCCACCGCGGTTGTGTGAGGGCAGTCGCGATTGCGTCGAGCAGGGACGACTTGCCGGAGCCGGACGCTCCGGTGAAGAGATGGCCTCGACGCGCGACGTCGATTCGGGTGTGGCCGTGGAAGGTGCCCCAGTTCACCACCTCGATCCGGGCGAGCCGCCATTGACCGCCCCAGGGCGCCCCAGTCATGCGACACCCGTGCCGTCTTCGCTGGTGTCTTCGTCGTCTTCGACCGCATCGACGATCTCGCTACCGGTGTCGATGATGTGCTGATAGACCTTCGCGATGGCATTGACTTGGTCGGCGTCGACGATGAGTCGCAGCACGGGTGATATCTCCACGCGGTCTTCTTCGTCCATCCGGCCAGCGGAATGGACCACGCGGAGTACGTTGCGCATCTTTACCCACGAGGCGTTGAGCCGCCTGTCGAACTCGTGCTCGTCTCGATCGCTTGTTCGGTAAACCCGGAGTTGGTCGAAGACGTCGTCGCGGCCAACGATGACACGTTCGCCGCTATCGCCCGCGAGGAGCATTTGTCGTAGTGCTAGCAGCATCACCGTGTCGAGGTAGGTGAGGTTGTGCGTGCGAACTGTTGCTGGGGCGTCTAGTTCGCCGGTGTCCGCGTTTCGCACAAATGCAAATCCAGCGATGCGGTCCACCACGAGTTCGAGAAACAGTTCATGTAGTCGGGAAGTGATCGCGGACTCGTCGGCGAGCAGGGCGGACCAGAGTTGAGCGCTCTTCAATGCCGACAGGTACGGTCCTTTGACGAGCTCCAGGAGCGCTCGGCGGGATATCTCCGACAGCTCGCCTCGATCGCCGTCCCACAGCGCGCGGTCTCGTGTGTCGTTGTCGCTCATGCTGCCCGCGCGGAAATCGGGGCTTGGAAGCGATGGACAAGAACGTTGGCCGAGCGACGGACTCCGTCGGTTCCTCTCCAGGCGATCGCCTCGATAGCGTCGTGTTCAACGACTCCATGGCTGGCGGCGAGGGCCAGGAGTCCGATGACACTCGCCACACCCTGGGTGGCAGGGTGAAGTTCCAGTACGTCGGCCACCGTGCAGGGGCCGCGCTCCAGCACGGCGCGGTCGACTGCGTCGACGAGTTCCGCGAAGTCGATCTCGGTTTCCCGCGCCAGCAGCCGCAGCGCCGCGAGGTCAACAACTGTCGGCGCGTTGCTCAGGACCTCTTCGCTTGCATCGAACTCGGAAGGGTCGTGAAGTCGAAGGTTTCCGACGCTATTGATCCCGACTGCAGAGAGCTGGAGGTGAAGACCAGTCTCCGTGTAGGGCTTGACCTTGTCTTTAACGTCCAGAGCCTCTGCGAGTGCGTCCCGCAGCAATTGCCTCAATGCACGGTCCCGCTGGAACTCCTGCGTCTGAACGTATCGACGCAGCCCGCGAGCGAAGTTCGTCATCACCGTGTGGATCTCCACAGCGTGGTCCTTGAGCATGGGGATGAAGCGGCGCAGGAATTGCCGGTCGCCGGCAGAGAGCTGTGCGGAAAACGCCCGGCTGAGAAGTTGGCTCAGGCTGTCGTCGAAGTCGTCGCCCAGGTGCGGATCAAGCACGAGAGCGCTGAATGCCGCGAAGGTGCGGCCCTCGTCGCTTTCCGCAATCAAATCCACTCCTCGGAAAACGTCCTCAAGCACCGGCCGGTGGCTCGCTTCGGAGTCGAGAATCCACTCCCTCAGGCGACGATTGAGGTCATCGAACTCGGCACGCACGCGAGCGAAGTCGCTCGGCATTTCCTGCGCTTGAGCCAGGATGTCCCGGACCCGCTCGAGCGCGCGCTGATCGTCGAGCACGTCGATGTCGCCGGCGCGGACCCGCTCGATCTCCGCTTCGATCCGCGAGCGTTCCAGCTCGAGCTGTGAGAGCCTGCGGCCGAAGTCCGGGTCAGTATCGATAGCCAACCGGCTCAGTTGAGCGGAGACGTTCTGAAGGCGAGATTCGGTGACTGACAGCCGTGGGGCAACCAGCTGTCGCAGAGTGACAATAGCGCTCAGCGCGCCGGGCGACAGCTCCAACGACTCACCTCGCGCGCCCGGCAAAGGCCGACGCACCAGGTACCCAGATGCACGCCAGTCCGCACAATAACCCTGTGCGGTTTTGGGAAGGTCAAGTCCGGTGTCGCGGAGTGCGTCGAGGTCAGCGTCGAGCAGTTCGTAGAGTTCGACGTCCGGCAACCGGCGCCGCTCGTCACCTAGGTGGGTTCCAAGTAGCCCTGCGATCAGCGCGGAGTTGTCTGCCCGGAAGAGGGCCCATCCAATGTCGTCGGCGCGAACGCGCAGCAGTTCTCGAACCGCTCTCGCTCCGCCTATGCTCGCCATGAGTCCGCCTGTCTCGTGACTCAATCATGGCGGTGTCCGCCGACAATTAGTGACTCATCTTCGGGGAGCCTTGCCGGCATGTCCCAGTACTGCGCGCATCTCAAACTTGGTTAGGCAGTCGGCGTGCACCCGTTGCTGGCTCATCCTGCGCCAACGAGGCTTCGTGCGGCGGTGAGTATCGTCGGGCCCGACTGCGATGGTGCCGCCGTCGCGGATTTCCTTTGCGGGCGACTCGGTCCGACGGGACGCCCTGGAGCCATGCTTGGGTGACGGCCCGGCCCTCGCGGTGTTCGCGCCACGCGGTAGGCGAGCCGTAGACGCTCGACAGTCTCAGCCGACGGTCGACGAGTTCCCTCGTCCCATTGGCAAATGGCATTGGTCTCGCGGACGTTGCCGAGGTAGCCGACCAGTTGGGCACCGAGGATTCCGCGGAGGCCTCCGGTGAGCTCGCTTGCGTCACGCCGGGTGGCGTCGTGAAGATGACGAGTTCGAGCTCGCAGCGCAGTTGTCATGACCTCATTGTGGGACACCACCCCCTGCCCGCGTCCTAGGACTCAGGCTGTTGGCTCGGTGTGATCGCGCGCTTCGATTTCCCCGAGTGCAATGCGGACGGCCGACTCGACGGTTTCAGCCCCCGTGGCGGCCAGCAGATGCTGTCGGCCGATGCGCGGGGCTTCCTCGCCGCGCGCGATGGTGCCCTTGATAGTGGGCAGACCGCCTGCTTCTGTCAGGTCGGCGAGGCGCGCGTAGTATTCCTCCTCGCCTTCGCTGAGCATGGCGGCGAGCAACGCTCGGGAGGTTCCCCCCTCGAGGACCTGGGTGTCTGGGCCGAACTCGGGCATCTCCTCGGCCCACTCGCTGCGGGCATCACGATCATTGGCATTCATGGTCGTCCTCGCTTTCCTCGACCATGGGGGCCGAACAGGCGAGCCTAGCCCGGCAACGTCACTTCGGCATACGACCTTCAGTTGCTTGATGCGCTTGCATTCGAGTTGCCTGGGCCCCGTCGACCAGCGGGACACCTGCGCTGCCACCGCCCGCCTTCGGAGGATCAGCTAGCACTGGTCGGGAGAATCGCACTAGCCTGCAGCGGAGGTTCACAAGAGTGCTCCCAACGCAGAGAACACAACGAGTGAGCTACGGCCCGACTGTCCCCATGGGATACCCCTTGTCATGCTCCCTCGGCGTACCGAGTTCCGTTCGCCATAGCACTCGATCGCGGACGTAGTGATAGTTGAAGGCTGGAACGGAAAGGTTCGGAATATCGATCGCTCCTAGCAGCCCGCTGCTCCGGGGCATCGGCCGACGGCGCTCCTCCTCGTCACGATGCTCGGCCTCCCAGATCAGCTTCGACTTGGGCATCTCCAGTAGCACCGTTTGGCCTCCTTCGACGACGTCGAGACTCGCCTCTTCGATCTCGTTGCCTACGGTGATCTGGATCCAGACCTTGTATGCCGATTGCTTGCCTTCATTTCGGACGGCGTACATGCCGGGAGACTTCCAGTCGCAATCCCATGTCACGTCGTGCTGCTCGGTGGCCCGCACTTCACTCGCCCGCGCGATGTCGTTCGCTTCACGTGCGATCGTGTTGGCCTCGGTCGAGAGCGTGTTCGCACCCTTCGCGATGCTGTTAGCGTCCTTTGCGATGAAGTTCGCGCCCGCAGCTGCTTCCTTCGCCTTGTTCGCGTGGTGGAGCCCAACCACCCCCACGACGAACCCGGAGATGCCGAAGAGCGCCGCGACGATGACCCCGGCGACTGTCGCGACGGCCACTACCTCGTCCGGGGTCACTCGAGCATCCGAGACTCGGCGTACGTCAGATCGCGGCGATGGTCATTGGAGCAAACCCATTCATCGAAGGCATAGGGAATCATCGTCGGTCGCTCGTTCTTCGGCAGCGGCGTCCAGCGCTCACGAGGCTTCACAGCCAGCGTCATCGCCTCCCCGCAGACGTTGCAGTCGACCGACATCATGGTCCGTACCTCCCCCAGTTCACACTACCGACGGGCGCCGACACCACGGCTCAGCCGTCGACGACAACTCCATCGACCTTGCTGTCGTAGTCGATGTCCATCGGGATGAAGCTGCCGTGGAAGAACAGGCCGGACTTGCGAGGTTCGGTGGTGCCATCGGGCGGGAGGGTCACTGCTTCCCGGTACCCGAGGGGTCGTCCGCCAATCACCTGCTCGGGGAGTCGTCCGATGGCGAGCGTGGGATACGGGGCTACACCTTCCGGCATCTCATCACCGAAGTGGCGCTTCGCCCGAGCGTGGAACATCGCGGCGTAGACGTTCGCGATCATCCAAGCCTCGGCGAGTACTACTGGCACATCGACCCGCAGTGAGATGGCCTCCAGCCCCTGCTTGGGCCTCACATGCGGGCGACTGAGATACGTCAGCATGGGGCGATCGAAGATCGGCACCGACTTCCCTTCTCCGAACGCACTCACGGGGATCTGCCCAAGTTCGTCCGGCGGCGTGGTTATGAATTCGATGCGGACGTCTCCGCGGGTGCTCACCGCGAGGCCGTGCTTCACCTTGTTGTGCGCCGCGTTTACAGACAACTCGTCGCCGGTCAACAGCGAACTCGCATGGTTCACCCATGCCACGGCGGTCTCTGCTGCGGCGGCCACATTCTCGTCGACGCGCGTCCCAGGCGTGAAGAGGCACCGCAGGAACAGCCCTTGGTCGGCACCCAGGGCCGCGACGGTCTTCTGGACTACGTCAATGAGTGCGTTGGGGCTATCGGCAATCGCCAGCCACGTGCTTGGTGCGTCACCTTCCTTCGGCTTCGCCGCCGTCACGGCGTACATGAACCGGAGCAGCGCCTCGGCAGCCTGGTGGCGCAGACTGAGCGCCTCGACCGCTACCTGGAGCCGACGATCCTGCTCCTCGAACACCAGCAGCTGGTCCGTCTTGGTCAGTCCGAGCGCGTTGAAGAACTCTGGGCTCGTCGGCCGGCGTCGGGACCGCCACACTGCGCTCTGCGGCAAGTAGCGATGAGATCCGCGAGGCGAAGTACGCCGCCGGATGCGAAAGGAAGAACTCGTCATCGAGGGCCTCAGCGTGGCCCTCGCTCAGATGGATGCTATCGGCGTGTAAGTGAAGGTGCATTGGGTTCCCTCCAAGGGCTCCTCACTATTCTGGCCGCGTCGGGCGACACTTCATCGAACGTGCGCACGCTTGCCATTCCGCATCTTGAGCGCATAGCGAAGCCCGATCCCGCTTCTCGCCCGCCCCGGCGTCTCGATCGTTCTCGACGGGGCTCGCCGTCTCTAGCTCGGTCCTTCTACTCAGGCTCGGCGAGGTTTTCAGCTCGACGGTCGATGCCGAGGGTGGCTACGAGGTCTTCGTGGAGTTGGAACCAGACGCGGTGGCACGAATCGAAATTGCAGGCCGGGCGCTGCACCGTTACACCTTGCTTGTGGGGCGCTGCATCGTTACACCTTGCTTGTCGGCCGCGCGGCGGTTTCCGCACCACGGCGGTCACCGCGACGACTCGAGGCTAGGCGCTGGGGAGGGGTCTGCCTCGTACTCAACCGCCGCGAAGGTCTTGGTCCGGGGAGCGGGTCGGCCACGCGGCACCGCGACGACGCTTGGCAAAGCTCGAGTGTCGAGGTGCCGGAGCAGGCAGGCTCGGTGGGTGCGCGCCGCCGCGACAAGGGCACGGTCGAGGGTGGCTGCTCGCGATGTGCGGCGGGTCCCAGTCATCCCGTACGCAGCTGCGACAGCGTCGCGCCCGTGCACGATAACGGTGCGCGCTAGCTTCACGACTTCGAACGGTGCCTCCATTTGCGCGATGCCCGCGGCGGTCGAGAGCAGGAGCTTCGTCTGGTCGATTGACCCCCGCTGTGGGCTCAGGAGGTAGGTGACGAAGTCTGGATTGGTGAGCACCTCGGTAAGTTGGACGATCTCCGGAAACAGAGCGGGGAAGCTGCTTGCCGAGACTTGGGCGGGGAGGACAGGCTCTCGCTCAGCGAAGCTCGCCAATGGACTGCAGGAGGCCCACGTGCTCAGTAGCCGGTAGCTGAGGTCGAGTTCTCCGGTGTGCAGGCCGATCCCTTTCGGGATGAGTCCGCTTCTGAGTGATCGTTCCGCCTTCAAGTACGCGGGTAAGTCCGTGAGGTCGAGATCGAGGTTCTCGCTGCGCCACCGCTTGTGCGACAGACAGATTGGGCCGGCAGCGATCCGAACGGTGGTCTGCGCACCGTCTGCGCATCGACGGCACCCCGTGGACTCCCCTGGTAGGCGGCAGCATTCGACGCATCGCCCATATTTCCAACGGTTGTGAGGGCAGCGGCGTGGGAGAAGGTTCCGGTCTCTGTCGCGTCTGAACCAGCCATGCTCTAGTTGGCCGAGGAGCTCGAGCGGCCCGCGTGCTCGCTCGGGGGCGGGTTTGTATGGCAATGACGGGTCGATTCGACGTGCAAGGGACCAAAGGGCCGAGTCGGAAACGGAGTTGGCACGTGCCAGTCGAGTTAGGTAGCTGTCGGCAGTTTCTCCGTTGACCGCGCGCAGGCCGATGGGAAGATGCCGGATCAGCATCAGGCGGCGCCGACCGTTGTGGCGGATGGGGCACGTACGGCCTTTGGCGGAAGCACCCCTCGGCTTCGGAGGATGTCTTTGCTCAGTCTCTCCTGGCCCGAGGTCATTGCTTCGAGGGAGCACGAGCGGAGAGTGTCTGCGAGCTTGCCGATCGATCCACCAGCGTGGGCGAAGAACTGACCGCTGAATTCAAGAATCGTTCCTGGCGTCTGTTCGATCAGTCCGAGCGTGTCTTCGAAGTCCACGAGGAGGCTCTCCCAGTCGGAGCGCCCCGCAGCCGTCGCGTTGGTGAAGCGGGTGACGTGATGGGTGTCGAATCGGCCCGCGATCTGCTGGCCCCGCAGGCCGGTAAAGAGGCCACTCTGATCAACGTTGATGCCGGCGTAGACGAAGGTGGCCGCGCACTGTTCAGAGAGTTGCTTTAGCGCGTCAGAGGTTTCCATGGATTGCTGACGGCTGAGGTTCAGATTGTGGATTTCGTCGACGATCACGAGTTCGGTTCTGACGGTGCGCATCACCGCTGCAACCGAGCTCATCATCTCGGTACGAGAGATGCGATGCCCATGGGGTAGGCCCAGAAAGTCGGCGAACTGCACCAGCATGTCCTTCGGGCCGCACGCAGGCGGGACCGTCACGTAGATCACGGGGAGCATTCCCGCGGCGCCGGATGGGTGACCTTGGAGTCTGCGGCGCCGCTCGTGCTCGCGCCCGATCCGGATCACGGTTGTTGTCTTGCCCAGCATTGGTTCGCCGCTGACGATGAGGCCGTTGCGGGCGTATCTCTTGAATTCGTTGAGGTAGAGCTTGTCGCGGGCTGCCTTCATGATTGACATCAACTGGGGGGTGGCGATGACGGCAATGTCGGTCATGTACCTGAGTCGATCGTGGATGTATCCACGCCGTTCGTCGTCGGAGAGGGCCGACAACTGCTTTGGTGCAAGGCGGATTGGTTTCGAAGGAGTCGATTCGACCAGGCGGGCCCACCCTTCCTTGGTTGACGGCCCCCAGAACAGCTCATCTCTCGCGTCGGTCATAACGAGTCCCAGTCGGTGTCGTCGTCCATGAGCCCGAACCGTGATGGGGTGATGGGCGTCACCGGCGCCACCCGATCCGGTTGGGGAAGCGGGCGTTCCTCGGCATTGGATGGTTCGGAGAGCCGCATCTGATCGGTCTCGACTGCAGCGCTTCGAGCGAGCACGCGGGCCTGCTTCCGATCGGGCTGCGCGCCGCGACTCAAGATGTCGCGCACGTACTCAACCCTTCGGGCCTCTGCCGCGGGCTCACGATGCAGGAAGCCGGTTTTCCTGGTCATCGCCCACACATCTCCGGACATCGGCCCGGTGACATGCGCATTCACCCACTGCAGCGGAAGCCACTCACCGTCAACGGGCAGCCACACGGTTTGGACGTTGTAGGGGTCGTAGTGGATCGGCCACTTCCCGCCCTGCCCGCTGTGCGGGGACTTCATCCGCCGCAAGGAGCTGATCGCGACCGAGTCATAGGTGCGGTTGTCGATCGTGATCCCGTACTGCTGGATCGTCCGCCATTGCACGGGCATCAGGCTCAGGTAGGTCTCAGTGTCGAACGGAACCTCGAGCTCGGGTACGACCTTGCGGTACGCGCGAGCCATCTCGTTCGGCGAGAGCACGACGGAAGGGAACAGCGGATCTCGCAGCCCGTCGTGCGGGCGGTTCTGCCACTCGACAACGATCCATTCGTCCAAGAGTTCCTGCAGTTGCGGCAAGGACAGCAGAGCTCCAGTGTCCACATCTTCACCGCGGAACTCGACCCCGCGGCCGGTGTAGCCGGCGAGGTGCTGGGCGAAGCCAGTGTTAATCGACTGAAACATGCGCTCGACCTTCGCCTTGTCGGTCGGCGTGTAGGGCGCGGACAGGTTCAACGAGATCCCAAGCCGTTGGCAGACGGCACGGAAATGCTCGGAGATGAAGATCCGGCCGCGGTCGGTCGTGATCGTGTCCGGGAAGATGTAGGGCAATCGTCGCCGATAGTCAGCCAGTTCCTCCTCGTCCATCAAAGGTTTGCCCTCGAGCGAGCCGGACACGAGTGCGCGGGTCTCGACTCGACCACCTGGACGGCGGTCATACGGTACGAGCGTCCGGGCCAGCAGGACGACGAGGTCGATGCTCTTGGTGGCGACCGGTCGAACGACCGCGCCAATCACAGACCTGGTCGCGACATCGAGCATGATCGTCAGTTCGGGGCGAGCCCGCACTCCGTCGGGCAGCTGCACGAACACGTCGAGCTTGGTGCTATCGATCTGCACCTGCTCGCCGGGACGGGAGACACCCATCGCCGCGAACGGTCGGTCCGGGCGGTTCGCCAACGATCGTCGAGTTCGGGCTGATCCCGTTACGAACCGGCCGCGATCCATCTCTGCGATCACCCGAAACAGTGTTGCCCGACTTGGCAGCGGAACGACTCCTGTCCCAAACCGTTCATCGAGGAGTTTCCGAACCCCGTCAACGATTCGAGTCCGAGTCCCCGTCGACATGCTCGCTTGGGTCTCCATCACCTCGGCGATGGCAGCCAGGGCGCGCTGGTCGGTTCGACGAGTGGTCTCGTTCGAATCCGTCGCGATCCGCCGATCGATCAGGCCGGCCGCTCCGTGAACTCGGAACGCGGCGAGCTTGCGGCGGAGCGTTCGGGCCTCGACCTGCCTGCCTTGAGCGCGGAGTTCGACCGCGCATTGCCCATAAACCGCACTACGCGGGGTGCCTGCGAGTTCCGCCATGCTGATCGCACGCTCGAGTTCCTCCATACACGTTGCCCAGAACCAGACTTCAGAGCGCTGCGACTCGTCGAGGTGCTGTAAGGCGACCATGTCGTCGCCAGCGGAACTGAGCTCGGCATCGGCGGGGAACCGCAGCGTCGGGATCCTCGTCAACTCTTCGATCAGGATCTCGCGCACCGAATCAACCTCGCGATCCCGTAATGTCACGCTCGTATCCGAAACGGCCACGACTCGAAGCCGCCGATCATCTAGCTGGATGTCCTCGCCAACGCGAACTCTCACTGCCCTATCTCCCTCACTATGCGACCGAGCACCTCGAGCGACAGCGGTTCACCAAGATCGACATCGATCTCGCCGAACCAGATCAGCCGATACGCCCTCGCAAGCCCGACACCGAGCTCGCCTGCACCCAAGACCAGGGCGATCTCTCGGAGGCTCCGAGTCGATGGCGCTCCCATCCGAAGCCACTCGAGGTCAGACGATGCCGAGGCAAAGACGTCGTCGCGGAAGCGCGAGACGAAAAGGAGATTCCGGGTGAGCACCGTGGGCAATGCCGAGATCACCCGATAGCCGAGCCCGATCTCCTCGCACAGCAGGCGCGTCGCCTCGAAGACTCCCGCCGCGTGATCGTCGACCAAGTGCTCCGGGCGGACATCGATCACCACCCCCTCTCCAGACTCCTCCCGCACAAAGAAGTCCGGAGCATGCGAACCACGCCCCGCTTCCTTCGGCCACGTGATCCACATCGGCTGACTCGAGATCCCGACAACACGGGCGTCCCGATCAAGCAGCATCAAGGCTGTCTTCTCAGCGAGCGACTCGAATCCGATGTGACTTCTCGTGGTAGAGGACCAGTAGAGGCCCGAGTAGTTCCGCTTGCCTGGCCAAGCCGGAAAGTTGCGCACCGGCGCGCAGCTCTCGAAAGGTACGGTCGCGGCGTCGCGAGCATCGAGTCTCTGGATCGAGCCATCCCGCTCGAAGGCGATCTGGGCGAAGAAGGCGAGGGAGCCCTCGCGCAATTCAGCGAGTCGCAGCGTCATCGTCAAGCCCACACTGATGCCGAGAACGGAACGCTTGCATGTGCGCTCCTCTCATCCGGTGATCAGTAGACCTGACAATGCAGTCACCATTGCATGAGCCTTCCGCGGAGGCCAGGAGCACACGCCGCTCGCTGGCCAACTCGAGTGAGATTTGGCCTCTCGAATGAGACGCTGGCCAAGTCGGATGAGATTTGGCCAGATCGAATGAGACGGGACAGGACAAACAGAAAACTCGCAGCAAAAATAACGGATTGATAACTAGCGTTCGTTACCTCTTCGTTATATATTCGAAGAGCGTCAGTTGTTTGCTGTGGCGACTGGCGCGAATGTGATTGCAGGACACTCTTGGTGCAAGGGGGAGGGCCGGCCGTTAGCCTCAACGGTCGGCCCTCAATCACGCCTGCCGCACCCATGACCTCGCCCAGTTTGCACGTCCGCCCGGAATACTCCCTATTCTTGGAATCCATGGGGATGAAAGCGATGAGCAATCGTGCCGTAGCCGTTGCCGCCTGGGAATCACTGTTCCGCGCCCAGGTCGCTGTGATGCGTACCCTCGCGAGCGAGTTCCCTTCGCGGGAGATCTCATTGAACGAGTACGACGTGATGTTCAACCTCAGCATTCAGCCGGGTCGCCGGTTGCGCCTGCGCGATCTCAACCAGCACGTGCTTTTGACTCAGCCGAGCGTGAGCCGTCTCGTCGACCGGCTCTGCAGCCGCGGCTACCTGGAGAAGGCCGACGATCCTGACGACGGACGTGGGTCGATCGTGGGTCTGACCGAGGCGGGCTTCGCCCTGTTCCGCAGCGTCGCGATCGAGCACATGGCGTCGATCACTCGGCGGGTCGGCACCGCACTCGACGCCGATGAGCTCGCCCAGCTGATGGCGCTCTGCGACAAACTGCGCCACAACACCGCCTAGTCTCTGCTACGCGCACGCGGGCATGCGCGATCGTCGCAGGTCCGGCGTGGAACTGGTACGCGAGCCACCGGTCGCCCTCAACGAACGAGGAATCGCGTCGGCTACGCAGTCGGGCACAGCGACCAGAGCGAATGGGGGTCGTCTTCGGCGGCCCACTCCATGCCCCGAGGGTCCGATGCGTCGCCGTCGCGCACGCGATCACGGGCCGACGAGAGGTTACGGTATGCACCGAGAAGCTTGCGCAGGCCACCAGGACCGCCCACGAATCGCCTGCGGGTGCGCAGCGCGAGCCGCATTCGTCCACCCCGCGGGCTCTCGGCGACGGCAAGCAGCCACCGGGTCGGAATGTCGGTCTGGTCGAGCTTGAGACGCCAGCGCGCATAACTCTCGGCCGGCAACTGCAACTCCGGGGCATCGCGTTCGAGCGCCACCATGAGCGGGCGAAGCGAGGCGGTGCCGCCGATGCTCACGGCGCGCTCCAGAAGCGACTCGACATCGCCATCCGCCATCGTGCGCACCTGTGCGGTGATCACGTCGAGCGCCCCGGAGACGTCGGACACCCCCGAGAAACGGCCGAGCCCGAACTGCATCGCGACGAGCAGCGAGAACTGCCTATCAAACGCGGGAACGACCACACCGTTCATCGTGATCTCGCACCGACGCTCCCAGATCGCGTCGAAGGCCTGTTCCGGATCGGCGAAGAACCCCGGGATCAGGTAGTGCAGATCGAGCCCGCACCGTCTGGCGGGATGGCGCATCGTGGCCCGGGTGCGCGGCAGCATGCCCGACCGCTGGGACTCCCATTCGACTGACCAGCCTTCGATGAGCAGCATCCGCACGAGATGCGTCGCCGAGGCGGGATCGACGAGGATGGTCGCATTCGGCAGTACGATCGACGGCTTGATGCCGTGGTGCTCGAGCACCGCTCCGCCGCCGGCGAGCACCCGGATATGGGGAGTGGAGGCCAGGGCGGCCACATCGGCCATTACAGAAACCTTGTCGGCGCGTAGTCGTTCCACGTTCGACCTCGACGAGTTGTAACGGTGGGACAGGGGCCCTACCCCCCGCCCCACCGCGGCATTCCCTCGCAGGACTGCCTTTCTCATCCAGGCGACCCGAACATTGCCCGGCGAGACGAAGACACCGCACCATAGGCAGGGAACGGTGTGCGACCACGAGGGCGCAGGCGGCAGCTTGCGCGATCACGCAGGGGACGCCGGTGATCGGGCTGCAGGAGTTCGGGCTCCATAGCCGTTGTGCCTTTCGGGTCGGCGACAAATGGCGACGGTCGCGCGACGGGGAGCGCGACTCGTCTGTTATGAGTGCGGTGAACGGTATCCTGGGTAGGGATAGACGTCATGACAGTCGGGATAGATGTCATGACAATGGTACTGACATACGGACAGCGAGAGACAGCGCCCAAAATGGGGGCTCCGATGCGTCGGGACCCGCGACACGCCCGGAGTCAGGCCGCCCCTCCCGGCCATCGCACGGCAGCCTGGTACTCGGGGCGCTTGCGCAGATAGGCCGCGATGAAGGGGCAGACGGGGACGATCGTCTTTCCTCTGTCGACGACATCATCGAGGGCATCGCGCGCGAGGGCCTGTGCCAGTCCGCGACCGGAGAAGGCCGGGTAGACCTGAGTGTGCGTGAACGTCACTGTCGACGGCGACTCACGGTACTCGGCGAAACCGGCGAGCACGTCACCCAGCCACACCTCGTAGCGATCGGCATCGGAATTGCGCACGATGCGGATCTCGTCGTCGAGGGACTCTTCCACGGGTTCTCCTGACATCCTTGAGATCTGTCTCTGCCAGTAGACACCCGATAGGGCGCCGAGTCCAGCAGGGCGCACCACCCCGACCACGTGGTCGGCGGCCGGACGCGACGAACGGCCCACCGTATCGGCGGGCCGTCGTCGCGACGGGCCGGTTCAGTCGCCACGCGGCCGGCCAAGCCTGTCGCATGGCGCACCGGCTACGCGTGGCGCACCCGGCTAGGAGGCGCCTTTGGCGGGCTGCTCGACCGCCATGACGGTCTCATCAGCGGTGGTATCCCCGCCGATCACCTGGATCTTACGAGGCTTGGCCTTCTCGCTCACCGGTATGGTGACACTGAGCACGCCGTTGAAGTAGCTCGCCGAGATGTCCTCGGTGTCGACGCCCTGGCCGAGGTTGAGCTGGCGCAGGAACGAGGCCGCCTCGCGCTCGCGGGTGATCCACTTGACACCCTCGCGATCGCCGAGGGTGCGCTCGGCGCGGATGGTGAGCAGCTGGCCGTCCACGTCGATGTCGACCGAGCCGGGATCGATGCCCGGCAGGTCGGCGGTCAGCACGTAGTGATCGCCGTCGCGATAGAGATCCATCGGCATACGACGCGGTCCACGTCGCGTGTCCAGCAGCGCCGACGCCATTCGGTCGAGGTCGCGGAATGGGTCGAAGTTCGATGCCACAATCATCATCTCCTTAAGGTTTCTTGCCAGTTTTAAGTAGTTGAGTCGACTTGACTCAACTAAGGCAAATTTAACACTCTTACCCCAGGAGCGCTAGAGAAATGAGTATGCCGCCAGCGAACAGCCACTTAGAAGTGATCAGCGGTACTCAAGGTTCGGCGCGAAAGCTGAGTGGTCGCCGGCGCGCCACTGCGCGATGACGTTGCCGCTCGCCGGAATGCCACCGGACCGCTTGAGCATGCGAGCCGTGTGCAGTAGGTTCCAGGTCATGAACGTCGTGTTGCGATTGGTGAAGTCCGACTCCGGACCACCTGAGCCCGGGTCAAGATAGCTCGGGCCGGGGCCGATAGCGCCGATCCATCCGGCATCCGCGTTGGGGGGAACCGTGTAGCCGATGTGCTGCAGGCTGTAGAGGATGTTCGAGGTGCAGTGCTTGACGCCGTCCTCATTGCCGGTGACGATCGCACCACCGACGCGGCCGTAGTAGACGTACTGCCCGGCATCGTTGGTGAGCCCGCTCATCGCGTAGAGCCGTTCGATGACGCGTTTCGTGACGGAGGAGTTGTCGCCGAGCCAGATCGGCCCAGCTACGACGAGGATGTCGGACTCGATGACGCGCGGCCAGAGCTCAGGCCATTCGTCGCTCGTCCAACCGTGCTCGGTCATGTCGGGGTAGACGCCCGTGGCGATGTCGTGATCGATCGCACGCACGAGATCGGTCGTTACGCCGTGCTCTCCCATGATTCGCCGGCTCAGGTCGATGATGCCCTGGGTGTGGCTCAGTTCCGGCGAGCGTTTGAGAGTGCAGTTGATGAAGAGAGCGCGAAGCTCGGAGAAATCCGTGTCGACGTTGTCAGCCATGAACCCAGTACACACCCGTCAGCGTTCCGAGGGAATGACCGAATCGGCGAGCACGGTCTCGGAGGGCATCCGAGCCGCGATCTGCGGGGTCAGCCGAGCTCGGCGACGAAGCGCTCGGGCAGCACGACGTTCGGCGGAACCTCGACGAAGAGCGGCGCGACCTCGGAGGGCAGGTACCCGGCGATGCCGCATCCGATCGCCGTGACCAAAAAGCGCAGCTCCGGATGCCCCGCCGCGAACCGTAGGAACGCCGCGACCTGTTCGGCCATGGTTGCGAAGCCGCTCATGGTGTCGATGCCGTACGACCGCCCCTGAAGCCCACTCCCCTGGCCCCAGATAGCACCGAAGTTGTCGAAGGCGAAGCGGGCGGCACCTGCGCCGTGCAGTCCATCGGCGTTCGACCCGAAAACGAACACCTCGGCCGGCGCGAGTTCGGTGATCATGGTCGCTCCTCCCACGTACGGCCAGACTACGCCGCAGCTGTGGTGCCGTCGACCGGGCGCCGGACGAACGAGAGCACACGGCGAGGATCGCCCGATCCTCACAACGGGATGCAGGCCAGAGGGAGCATCCGAAGAAGCCGTCGCTAGAAGAAGGTCATTTCGCCACCGGTGAGATTCAGCGCAGCACCTGTCATGAAAGAGGACTCGTCCGATGCCAGCCAGGCGGCGAGCGCTCCGACATCGGCTGCCGTCCCCATGCGCCCGACAGGAATGGAACTGGACTCGTATTCGCCTATCACCTGACGAAGTTCGCGATGACTCGACTCCGCTCGTGCCGTGAATCCCGCGACCATCATGTCAGAGACCATCGTTCCCGGGCAGATCGCATTGGCGGTGATGCCGTCCGCCGCGTGTTCTTTGGCAAGCGCCTGGGTCACTGCGATGACGAACGCCTTCGTGCCCGAGTACACCCCCCAGCCCGCCCAAGCATCCTTCCCCGTCTGCGAAGACATGGTGATCACACGCCCTCCCGCACGCGCTCTGATAGCGGGGATCGCCGCGCGTATGGTGTTCAGGGTTCCGACGATGTTGACGCCGATGATCCGGTTGATGTCGTCGGGATCGGCGTCGACGACCGATGTCGCCGGAATCGCGATGCCCGCGTTCGCCACCAGGATATCGATACCGCCGAACACGGTGACGATCGAGGCGACCGCGTCGGCAACGGCTTCGGCGTTCGTGATATCGACCCGCAGCAGCTGAGGCAGGGGCGTCCCGCTCGCCAGAGGTTCCGTGAACATGAACCCGGGTGCGTCCCTGATGTCGGTTGCTATCACGGTCGCGCCTTCGATCGCGAGACGGTCGACGATGCCGCGTCCCAGCCCCCGCGCGCCTCCGGTCACGAACGCGACCTTGCCCGCGAGACTCATACGCGCGCATTCGGTTGAGCTGCCGCCCACGATTGCTCCAGTGAGCGGGCGATGGCGAGGAGTCTCGCGTCGGAGCCCTGACGCCCGACCAACTGCATGCCGACGGGAAGCCCGCTTGTCGGCGCCGGGAGAACGACGACCGGATGGCCCGTTACTCCGAACGGGCGGGTGAAGACCGTCAGAGCGTCCCGAAAGAGGATGGGGTCGCTTCCCAGAAGCGGGGCCGTCGTGGCGGTGGCGGGCAGCAGTATCGCATCGACGGTTTCCAGCTGCCTTTCGAGGATCTCCTGCAGACGCAAACGTTCGCGCATTGCGCCGAGGTAGTCGACGGCCAGTGTGGTTCGGCCGCGCTGTAGGAGTTCGCGCACATCTTTTCCGATCGTGCCGGCACGATTGAGAAGTTGGTCCTCGTTGCTGGTCGCCGCTTCGGCATAGAGAACCGTCAGGCCTACGTCGATGAATCTATCCATGGGAGGGAGCTCGATGACGGGCAAAGACGAGCCGACGCGGTTCCATGATCTTTCGACTTCCGCTTCCATGTCCACGCCGGCGATCCAGGAATGCGGCGCGGCGAGGGAGAAGGCGCCTGCATCGTGGGTCGCTTCCGTCCCGAGTAGCCCGATGTCGACCATCGCTTCCGCAATGGTGCGCACATCTCTCGCCATAGGCCCGACTGTGTCGAGCGTCGGGCTGAGCGGCCAGACGCCATCAAGGCCGACTGTTCCTCCCGTTGGCCGCCACCCGGCAACGCCGCAGAGGGAGGCCGGAATGCGAATGGAGCCTCCGGTGTCGGTTCCGATTGCAATGTCGCACATGCCCATCCCGACGGCAGCAGCCGAGCCGCCGGAGGATCCCCCGGCGATACGTGTGAAATCGACGGGGTTGCCCACGGCTCCGAAGTGAGGGTTGCCGCTTGTCGGGCCGAGCGCAAGTTCATGGAGGTTCGTCTTGCCGACGACGCCCCACCCCGCTGTTCGGAACGCGGCGACGATGGACGCGTCGGTCTGCGCGACTCGGGGACGCGGTTGCAGCGTCCCGTTCGTCGTCACCATGCCTACGACGTCGACAAGGTCTTTGACAGCGAGAATCGGTCCATCATGCTGGCTCTCCGTGTCGACGGAGATGAAGGCGTTGAGGGCGGCGTGGGCGGAGATCGCCGCTCTGGCCCGGTCCATCGTCGTCATCGTGATCTAGCCCAGACGCAGTGCGAGTGGGCGGATGGGGCTGCCTGTCGCCCCGCGGATCTTCAACGCCGCGCCGATGAAGGCGAACTCGAAGACCTGGTCGGCGGACAACGCCTCGAGATCGGCGATCTCCAGCAGGGGAATCCCCGCTTCGGCGAGCAAGTACGAATGCACGTCGTGGAAGTTGTCGGGATTAGATGACGGACGCACCTCGATGGCCGCGTTGTCTGCACCGATCATTGCGGCGCCCTTCTTGGCGAGGAACACCGCGCCATCCCTGTCGATTCCAGGTTCATCGACGATGTACGATTCCGAATCCGGCCACAACCTCATCCGCCCTGTGCGGATCATCGGGATGTCACCCGGTCGAAGATCGACCCCCTGGTGGGCGAGGGTGCGTTCGAGGAGAGACGCGGTGATGATGTGGCTCGGCGGGAGCACATCGACTCCTTCGAACGCGGCGACGTCGATCAGAACTCCGCGGCTGATGATCGGGGGGTGTTTGTCCGCGCCGCCCTTGGTCCAATATCTGCTGCCGAGATGCTCGTCTTGGCTGAAGTTGTTCCAGATCCGGTGGTTGTAGCCGAAATGGTTGAGCGCGTCCACGTGCGTGCCCGTGTGGGTGTACATGGAGATGCTGTCGCTCGAGTAACCGACCAGAGAGTTCTGCGCCTCACCGACGCCGATGACGTCGTCCACGACATTCCCCTTGGGCGTATGGGTCATCCAGATCTGAAAAGCGGGATCTCCGAATGCCTGCCAGCTCGGCATGCCGATGAAGTAGTCGACGGACAGGTCGTAGGGCACACCGACCACGCGTCGCAACAACTCGTCGCTCGCAACGTCGTCGAGCAGATTGAGCATCCCGATCTCGTCGTCAGGCCCGAAGGGACTCTCGGTCACTTTCTGATAGCTGGCGATTTCGGCGGCGATCTTGTCGCCGAGCGCATGATGGATGGTTGCATCTCCGCACACGGTTCTCTTCTTTCTGTGGGTTGGTCAGCTCGTCGTCCGAAGGCGACGTTCACGACCGTAGAGGACGAGGATCAGAAGGATGGCGATTCCTTGCACGATTTGCCGACCGGCGATGGGCACCGCTGCGGCGCTCAGCACGTCGTCGAGCACGACGAGGGTGATCACTCCGGCGATGGTCCCTGCGTACGAGCCTCGACCGCCGAGAATCGAGGCACCGCCGATCACCACGGCGGCGACGGACATGAGGGTGTACTGCTCGCCGATGCCGTAGGCGCCGGTTCCGGTGTACCCGGCGAGAACGACACCGGCGATGGCGGCAAAGCCACCGGAGATCGCATAGACGCGAACGAGCGTCGTGCCACGTCGGAGTCCGGCGATCTCGGCCGCTTTGGCGTTGGAGCCGAATGCGTAGATGTTCCGTCCGAGTTCCGTGTATCGCAGCAGGACCACGGTGGCCGCCGCGACCGCGATCCACACATAGACGGTGCCGGGAAGCCCGAGGAATCGAGTGGTCATGGCGTCTGATACGAGCGGATGCGGGCTGCCTCCCGATTGGCCATTCGTCACCACGAGGGCAAGGCCGCCGACCACCGCGGCCATCCCTAGGGTCATCACCATGGGGTTGATTCCGAGAAGAGAGATGCCAAGGCCGTTGAGGGCACCGGCGGCGGCGCCCAGAAACACGATGAGGAGTACGACGAGGATCGGCACGTCGTTTCCTCCCGTCCACTGAACGGTCAGGACGTCCGCTGCAGAGATGATCGCTCCAACCGAGAGGTCGATGCCTGCTGCGAGAACCACCACGGTCTGTGCGGCTCCCGCGATTCCCAGTACCGCAGCGATGCCCAAAATGACGCCGACGTGGGGCACGCTGAGGAATCCGGAACTACGCGACTGGGCGATGAGCACAAGTCCGGCGAGGGCGACGAAGGACAGCACGACCGGGGAGGACAGCACGGGCGCTTTTGCGATGAGGGTCTTCATGAGGGAGAGTCCTTCTTGCTTGCGGTCCGGCCGAGCGGAATCCAGCGACCGGTCACGATCCGGGAGAGGGAGAGCGCCAGGATCAGCAGGCTTCCGTCGACGATGCCCTGATAGAAGGATGAGACGCCGGCGAGTTGAACGACGTTGGTGATGAGCGTCAGCGCGAGCGCACCCCCAAGCGCTCCGTGAATGAGACCACGGCCTCCGGCAAAGCTGATTCCGCCCAGGACGGCCGCCGTGATGGCTTTCAGTGTGTACGGCTGGCCCGAAAGCGGATCCCCCGCTGAGGTGATCCCGCTGAGTGCTACACCCGCCACGCCGAGCAGCAACCCGGAGAGGAGGAACACCAGGATCTTGGTGCGAACGAGGGGGATGCCAGACAAGAACGCGCCGAGTTCGTCAGAGCCGAGGCCGTACACCCGTCGCCCAGCAGGGGATCGAGAGAACCATGCGGCGCCCGCTCCGAGCAGTAGGGTCGCGATCATAGGAAGAGAGCTGTTCATCCATTCCCCGAACTCGGCGGGAACGGCGCCCCCAGGGCGCGGAAGGATGAACAAAGCGATGCCGCCCCAAACCGTCGACAGCGCAAGGGTGACGATAATCGACGGCAGACGAACCACCGCGACAAGAGATCCTGAGACGAGTCCGCACCCTACGCCCACGGCTGCCGCGACGACGATCGCCAGGAGAGCGTCTCCTGGCGCCACCGTCGCGATAGTGACGTTGACGAGCGTGAGCACCGCCCCGATGCTCAGATCGATCTCGGCGATCAACATGAGATAGCCGGCTGCGGCTGCAGCGAAAAGGAGCACGAGCGACGTTCCGAAGATGAACTGCAGGTTTGCCAGCTCGAAGAACGACGGCTGCAGTGCGAAGTTGATGGCAACGAGCCCGGCGAGAATCAGCCAGATGAGCAGGTCGCTCAGTTCGATATGCCGAGCTGAAGGCCGGGCCGCCACGGGTGCCGAGACGATGGTCATGGTCACGCTCCGAGCATCGAGGTCAGAATGGCGGCTTCGGTGATCTGGTCTCCGATCAGCTCACGGGCCACGTGGTTGTCGTGAAAGACGAGAACCCGATCGCACAGGCCGACCACTTCGGGAAGCTCGGTTGAGTTGAAGATCACGCCGATGCCTTGAGCCGCGAGCGCCCGAAGAGTCTCATAGATGTCTGCTTTGGCTCCCGGGTCGATCCCGCGCGTCGGATCGTCGAGAAGGATGACGATGGGCCGCACCATGAGGGCACGACCGATGAGCACCTTCTGCTGGTTACCACCGGAGAGCGTGTCGACAGCCACGTTCTGGGAGCGAGCCCGTACAGAGAGCATGTTGATGATCTCGGCCGTCGATGACCGCTCACTGGCAGCGCTGAGAAAGCCCCAGCGCTTCAGGCGGTGGAGGGAGCTCAAGGTGGCGTTCGTACGGACGCTGTGGCCGAGCAGCAGCCCTTCGGTTCCGCGGTCCTCTGGCACATAGCTGACCCCACGACGCACGAGGTTGTGCGTCGACGGATGAGACACGCGTCTTCCTTGAACCGAGATACGCACACCGCGGGTGTGGCCGATCCCGGCGAGGATGCGCATCGCCTCCTTCTGTCCGTGGCCCTGGAGCCCTGCGAACCCGACGATCTCGCCAGCACGGACGGAGACGCCCAGCGCTTTCGCCCCCGCGCCGAGGCCGGGGACGGTGGCATCCAGCACCACTTCCCTCGTGGCTGTGGTCACCGCCGCGGCCAGGCGTTGGAGCGGTTGAAGAGACTTGCCGGCAAGCTGCTCGAGCAGGATGCTCCGCGTCGTCTCGGATGCAGCCCCACTAGCGACGAGCGTGCCGTCCGTGAGCACGCTGATGGTGTCCGCGACGGCGAAAACCTCGTCCATTCGATGTGAGACGAATAGCACGGACCGGCCGGCGCCCGCGATCTCCCGGCTGATCCGGAGAAGATTGTCGGCGTCCGGCTTGTCGAGGGAGGACGTCGCTTCATCGAGGATGAGCAACTTCGGACTCGTGGAGAGTGCCCGAGCGATCTCCACGAGTTGCAGTTCGCTCAGGCTGAGGGTGCGACACGGCGCTGAAAGTGGAAGGACGATGTTGAACCGCTCGAGAACGGCAGCGGCGCGCTTGTGGAGTTCGCCGCGACGAATCGTTCCTAACATCGACGTCGGATAGTTTCCCAGCAGGATGTTCTCGGCAACGGTCAGAGAAGGGAGTATGGACAGTTCTTGGAACACGGTCACGATGCCTGCGCCGCGTGACGCGCGCACGTCGCCACGTTTGATCGCTTCGCCGTTGGCCGAGACGCGTCCGGCCGTCGGAGGGGTTGTGCCCGAAATGATCTTGACCATGCTGCTCTTGCCCGAGCCGTTCTGGCCGAGCAGAGCGTGAACCTCGCCCGGCCGCAGCGAGAGAGTGACCGCCTTGAGGGCGGCTACCGGGCCGTAGCTCTTGGTGACGCCGTCGACGACGAAGGTGACCGGGGCGGTGTCCTGCCGGAAGTGTGAGCTTCCGGCAGGACGCTGCAGCGCGGCCGTATTGTGCGCTGTCATTGTGTCGCTACTTCTCGGTCATGTATTCGGTGTAGAGCTTGTCCTCAGCGACGATCGGAACGTCCACATGAGATCCATCCGGTGTGTTGAGTTCGAGATAGCTGCCGAGAGTGTCGTTCGTGATGAGGTCATGGCTCAGAATCGGCTCACGATCGATCATCTTCCAGCCTTCGCGGATCTTCACCCCTGCCCAGAGCGCGTCCAACACGATCGCGGGTGAGACGACGATTCCAACCGTTTCGTAACCGCGGGCATCTCGTTCGGCAGCCCAGGTCTTGAGGAAGCCGCCGAGTCCGTCACCGACGATCGGGGGAATGGGGACGCCTTCGTCTGTGAACGCACTCGCGATGCTCGGCGCCATGCTCCCTTGCGTCCACACCGCGGCGACGTCAGGAGTATTGGCGAGCACTGTCGCCATCTTCTGCTTTGCGGTCGCTCCATTCCAGTCCGCGTACTCCTTGATGACCTTGATGTCGGGGAACTGCGAGAAGATCCCTTCGGCCAGCTTCTCGCGGGCGTCGCTCAGTGGGGCCCCAGCAGTACCGTTCATCATGACGACGGTGCCTTTTCCGCCGATGAGCTCGGCGAGTTTCTTCGCGGTGTCCGCGGAGATCTTCTGCTCGTCCTGGTACATGTTGATGGATTTCTTGCTGGTGATGGCGTTGTCGAAGGAGACGACCGTCACGCCTTGGTCGATGGCTCGGTCGACTACTCCGTTCAGCGCCGTCGCAGAGGCCGCATCGATGAGGATGAGGTTCGCTCCTTGGTTCACCATGGTTTGGATCTGCTGAGATTGCGTTGGCGCCGTGCCATCGGCGTTCTGGATGATGTACTTGTCGATTTTGCCTGCGGCCTCGAGTTTCTGAGCCTCCGCTTCGAAGTCCTTGAGCATCTGCGGACGCCAGACGGAGTCGACGTTGGAGTTGCTGAGTCCGACGATGATCGGGTCTTTCGCAGACACCTTCGCGCTTCCGGAGGTCGAGCTGCAGCCGGAGAGTATGAGTGCGGCGGCCATACTCAATGCGGCAAGTGTGGTCAGTCCTGATTTCTTCACGATTCGTCGTTCCTATTCTGTGCGTGGTTGAAAGTGACGGTGCGGTGGGAGTCAGTACATGACGTCCCCGCCGGTGACGTTGAGAGTCGATCCGGTGTAATAGCCGCCTGCGGCTGAAGCAAGCAGGACGGCCGTCGGCGCGATCTCGCCGACCTGGCCGAAGCGGCCAAGCGGAATGTCGGCCAGCTTTCGGTCCAGAATCTCGTCTGGAAGCGAGCGCAGCAGATCGGTGTCCACCGGCCCCGGCGCGATGGTGTTCGCGGTTATTCCGTGGGGTGCGAGCTCGCGCGCAACAGCGCGCATGAGTCCGTGGACACCGGCCTTCACCGCGCAGTAGTGAGGCATGCCGATCGAGCCGATGATGCCGAGATTCGAGCCGATACTGATGATCCTGCCGTAGCGTTGTCCGATCATTGTCGGGGTGACGGCACGCGTGCAGTAGAAGACACCGGTCAGGTTGACGTTGACCATTCGGTCCCACTGTTCATCGGTGATCGCGGTGATCGCTCCGGTGTCGTCGATACCGGCATTGTTGACGAGGATGTCGATCCGGCCGAATTCTTCGAGTGCCGCAGCAACCATCGAGTCCACCGACGTGTGGCTGCCGACGTCAACGCCGACGGCGACCGACCCGGCGACTTGCGCACTCGCAGCGATCGCGGCCTGGAGGTCGCGATCGGCGATGAGGACCCGCGCTCCCTCATCGGAGAACGCCTCCGCAATCGCATATCCGATTCCCCGAGCGGCTCCGGTCACGATGGCGACCCGACCGACCAAGCTACCGGGACGCATCAAGGGAGGGGATGCGCTAACTGCGATATCGCTCATGTGCTTCGGACCTATCTGGTGACGTGGCGTCGTTTCGGCCACTTCTCGGCCAAGCCGGATACGTAGCATGTTACCCATCACCCGGTGGGGGTCGGCAACGGATTCAGCCAACGTTTACAACGAAGAAACAAACATGTAACATGCCACGTAAGAAAGCAGGGAATCCCTCGTCGACCTATGGCCATACGGCGGGAATGACCCAGGTGAGCAAAAGAAGCATGGGGATCGACGCGACAGTCGTCAGCAGGACGACACGATGCGCAAGTCCGCTCGCACCCTCGTAGCGACTCGCATAGATGAAGACGTTCTGGGCAGTGGGAAAAGACGAGCACAATACCGCCGCCATCAAGGTAAGACCGCTGAGACCGAGTGTCAACGAGATCGCCAGTGCGATAGCCGGTTGAACGAGAGACTTCAGAACGACCGCCAGGGCGACCGGAGCAGTGTCGGCTCGCTCTCCTCCGCGGATCGACCCGTGCAGGCTCATACCGAATGCCAGGAGCATGACCGGCACCGTCGCCTGCCCGAGCAACGTGAAAGGCTGGATGACGACCTCGGGAAGGGCGGTTCCGGAGAGACCTACGCCCAGCCCTGCCATGCTCGCCAGGGTGATGGGATTTGTGAGCGGCTTGCTGAGACGCCTCCAAAACGAGGTGGTCGACCCGGTCGCGACGTCCAAGATCGACAGCGCGACGGGTGCAAGAACGATCAATTGAAACAACATCACCGGCGCGATCGGAGTGATGGTTCCCAAGACATACGCAGCGATCGGGATGCCCAGATTGCCAGCGTTGACGTAGCTGCTCCCTAATGCGCCGATCACACCACGCGGAAGGCCCCAGCGCCAAATGACAGCACAGGTTCCGAAGAAGAAAGCGCAGGACAAGGAACTGATCACGACGACCAGCAGGCCCGGTGTGAAGACATCGAGAATGTCCGACTTCGCGAGAAGAGAGAACATCAGGGCGGGGGTGCCGAAATTGAAGGCGAGCTTCGAGAGCACCGGCTGCGCTCCGGCTCCCAGAATGGCAAACCGCCCCGCGACGTAGCCGAGCACGATGATGAATCCCACGACGCCAAATCCGATGAGCACACCCGACATCGAGATTCACGCTCCTTAGATAGACGACAGGAGTTACATGCTACATACTTGAAACGCAGTGCGAACTGCAGGTCCTCAGCCGCCTCGACGCCCAACACGCCGATCTGATGAAGGAGATGATCTGTGCCTCCGAAGCTCCAGCGAGTTCGCGCCCAGCAATCACTGACCGAGCAGGCGCACAGTGCTCTCCGAAACGCGATCGCCTCCGGTCAGATGCGTCCTGGCGAAATGCACTCGGTCGCCGAGTTGGCGCTACAGCTCGGAGTATCGCGAACCCCCGTGCGGGAAGCGGTTCTTCAGCTTGCCCGGATTGGAATGGTGGAAGTCCGCCGTAACCAGGGTGTCGTTGTGTTGGCCCGGACGGAGGAAGACGTCGCACGCATCTATCAGTTGCGGCTCTGGCTCGAAGTCCCCGCGGTCGAGATCGCGGCGTCGACGGCATCACCTGCGCAAAAGGAACAGATCCGAAAGGCCTATTCTCAGATGCTCAGCGCCGCCGAGATCGGCGATCAGTCTCGGCTGGAACACGCCGATACGCAATTCCACTCGCTCATCCTCAATGTCACGGACAATCCTCGGCTCGTGTCCGTCGTCCGCGAGCTACGGGATTTGCTGATGTCTCGCAACCAGACGACCACAGGGAAGTCCCAATCGCTGTTGGAGGTCGCACACGACCACGATGACATTCTCGCCGCGATCGAAAACGGCGATGGCCCAGCCGCCGCCGCCTGCATGCGCGTTCATCTCGAGACGACGTGCGACCGGGTCATCACTCTCTTCAGAGATTGAGAGACAACCCCGTTCCACGGGGCGTTTCGGGGTCCGACACCGGGGCTCGTCCGGATCGCCGCTCGACAGCCGGCGATGCCGAAAACCACCACCGCCCGTAGACATCCCGCTGTGTGGCCGAACATCTGATCGCGGAGCCAGAGGCTGTGAGCCCGTACACATCTTCAAGGCGTAGCGTCCGGGGATGACGCACACGATCAGACCACCGAGCACCGAGACCGTTCGGCAGGGCATCCGCGATGAGCGGACCAGGCAGACACTCGCGCGCCTGATGGCGAGCACCTCGCCGTTCTGGCAGGAGTTCAGCTACTCGCCGACCCGGCGGCGCGCGACCATCCGTCTCACGAACCGACGGCTGAACAGGCGCCGTCTCCTCGCATCGACAGAACTGGCCTCCTGGGAGAATGAGGGCGGCGCCCTGCGTGCCTCCGGCGAGTAGCCGACTCGTTCTTCGGCCGCGGCTCGGCCTTCCTGCTCGCGAGCGAGCGAGGACGCTCGCAGTCAGCGGAACCCGACAACCGTCCCACTTGTCCGCGCCTGCTCGGCGGCCCAGACCACCTCATGCGAACGGAGACTCACGCGCGCATCCGACTCGATCGACGTCGGATCGTTCGTGCGGATAGCGGTCAGGAACGCCGCGACGAGTTCGCCATCCGCTCCACCGTGCCCATCCGCCGCGCTGGCGCCGCCTGCGACGTCGCTCTCGAGAACCGACTTCGAGTCGGTCGAGAAGTCGTGAACGATGATGCTGCGTCCGTCGCCCTCGATGCTCCCCTGTGTGCCGAATACCTTGTCTTTCGGAAATCGAGCTCTGTGAACGCCGTAACGGTGACGGCGGCAGTGGCGCCGTCGACGTATTCGAGGTTGACCACCTGATGGTCGGCGACGTCATTGTCGCCGTTGAACACGCAGGCACCATAGGGACCGGTGCGGATGGCTTCACGAACGGTGTCGGGCGATTTCTGCTCCGGGCGGTGGCTTGACGTGGCATGCGAAGGCCCCTGGGACAACCCCAACCCCAACAGGGGACACCAAGCCAAACAAAGACGGTTGACCCCGCGAAACCGGGGGTTCAACCGTTCACAACGTCCTGAGACATCACGGTGTGCGCCCGGAGGGATTCGAACCCCCAACCTTCTGGTCCGTAGTCAGATGCGGGGTGTCCATGGCCGTCCGCAGTGTGCCAACCGCCCGTGGCCAACTCACGTGTACCCTCGCCCGAACGACTCTGGACGGCTCCGCGTTGCTGTCGCGGTTGCTGTCACACATCGGCGGTGGTCCAGATGAGAATGCCGAAGTGGCACTACATTCGCTTGCGTCGCAGCCGCGCCAATCGCGCGCGGGCAGCCCTGCAACGCGGTCCTCTGATCGGGGAGGTCGAAAAGTGACTGTGGGAGCCGACGCAGGTCTACATAATTCGCATCCACGACGAAGAGCTCTACAAGGTCGGAGTGACGAGGTTCGACACGCGACGCGTCAAGAACCTGACGGCATGCGGTCGAGGCGGGCTCGTCGACACCCGTCGAGATGGCCAACCGGTTCAGCGCTGAGATCCTGGAGGCAGCAGCCCTCGAGCTGACAGAGAGCCATCGGACGATGCCGATAGACGTGCACCGATACGGCAACGGCTCAAAGGAGTTCTGGTCCGCAGCTTTGTCCCCTCCACCTCTGGAAGCGCTCCGTGACGAGACGGCCGCGCTCGAAGAGCTGCCGTTCTGGAGCGTCTCTGCGCACTTGTCCGACGGGAGCGGGATATGAGCTACTCGCCCAGAGAGGACGCCGAACTGGTTCGCTTGTGGCTCGGCGCGAAACTGGCGGCTCATGTAGCGGGCATCTATTGGACCTCGGAGCTTGGGCAGTGGATCGAAGAAGAGGTCCCGATTCCCGAATTTGCTGCAACCAGGCTGCGACTCGCTGTGGAGGTGATCGAGATGCTCGCCCGTCACATCAAAAAAGAAGAGATCGCCTCCTGGTTCCAAGGCCAATCGGTTGGCCAAGAATCAGCAGCGTTCGTGATCCGACGCGGGAAACCTGCGAGCATCCGGCCCGCGGTCCTCCGGGCTGCGCGAGAGTTCTTAGCGGACATCCGCTAGCTGTATCGAGCGGCCAGCCAGAGAACTGGTCGTTGGTCACACCGAACAAAACTGAGCCCAATCTGTAAGGAAACCGGCACTGCCGGAAATAGACCTATTGAAGCCGACTGTTCGTGGCGACTTCAAGAGTGCGACCGAACTCGGCGCATGGACGAAAGGCAATGATGCATCAACAGACCATGCCCACACGACCCAAGGCTCAAGGCCGCAACCTCTCGGTGGTGTTTGCCGCCCTCCTTACGGCAGGCCTTCTCGCCGCGGCCACACCCGCTCATGCTGTGACGAGCACATCCACACAAGACGCCACGAGCGATTTCGAGAGTCTTGCTGGGGCCATCACCGGCTCTGCAGGCGACGTCACCTTCGATGGCGCCCAGGCGCTCGCGCTCGGGAACGCCCCCGATATTGTCGCTGACTTCGCTGTCGGCATCGAGGCAGGAGGTGGCACCGTTATCGGGCTCGACGTCGACCAAGCAGCAGTCGACGAGGTGACATCCGCATTGGTCCAAGCGCGTGCCGGATGCCAGGGCCAGAACAACGGCACGACGCAATGGTACGGCTGGCAACTCAAGATCGATTCCTGCAAGGCCGCTCAATTGGTCGCCTCGGTCTCCGCGGGTGCAGGTGTCGCCACGGTGGCGGGACTTCTGACTTCGTGGACGGGTATTGGCGGCATCAGTGCTGGCGCAATCGCCGCCGTGCTTGCCGCGGGCGCTGGCTTCCTTGCTGTGTGTGCTGCGCCCGGGAAGGGCATGATCCTCAACCTGGCATGGACCGGTATCCCTTGGTGCGCGAGCCAGTGACCGCCGGGGTACGTGGCAAGCGCCTCGCAGGGGTGACGCTCGCCGTCGTCGGGCTCGTGTTCGCGGTGCTGGTCATTGTGAACCCGAGTAGCCCATCGGCGATGCTCTTCGTGCCGCTGATGATCCTCTTTGTCGTTCTCAGTGCACTGCTGCTCATCGATATCGAGCGATCGCGCCGGCGCAACGGATCTCGCTGAGTCCGGCTGCCCGAATTCACCCGGCCAGATGAGTTCCACCAGAAGCTGGAGCTCATCTGGCTGTCCTTATGTTGGGACGTTCGGAAACTCACCACTGCAGCAGGCTCATTCGAAGGAGCGACCGAACGACGTCGGCGTCAGTTCAAGCCGTTCCTTTCGACAAAGAACAGAGGAGTGTGCATGCGTTTGGCAACAAATCTCGGCAAGACTATCGGTGTGGCTGGCGTCGCCGCGGCTCTCATCGTTGCGACGTGTCAACCCGCTGCGGCTAGTCCAGGTGACAGTGGTGGTGACAAAAGCACCTCGAGCCTGATTGCGCGAGTCGCGCCCGATCAAGGCAACGTCATCCGAAGTGAGACTGTCGCAGCCGCGCCGGTGAGCCCGTCCGACCCGATCTCAGTACCAGGAGAGAACGGGTCAAGCCTCGCCGTTCGCCTACCGACCGAAGCAACCGTCGGAGATGCCGCGGTCGCACCCGATGGCACCGTCGTGTACGACGGAACGAGCGAATCCGCCGTTGATGTTGCCGTGCAAGCCCTAGACAGCGGCGCGGTCCGAATCCAGACGATCATCCCTGGTAGCCCACGGTTGCTGTCACGGTTGCTATCACCGCTCTACGGCAATCGTGCAACTACCCATTGCACCACATCGCCCAACAAGCTGCTGGACAATTGACGAAAGGAAGAAACCCTGATGAACCGCCAGAATACGAAAACGGCCCGCCGAAGCGAGCCGTTCTCTTACTGTCTCAACCAGTGTGCGCCCGGAGGGATTCGAACCCCCAACCTTCTGATCCGTAGTCAGATGCTCTATCCGTTGAGCTACGGGCGCATAAGGCAATTTCTTTCGAGCTGACCGCTCAGAACCAACCTAGTGACTATATCCCAGCTACCGTGGTCGTGCCAATTCGAGCAGCGCGAGCTGGCGCTTCAAGGCCACCTGCCGATACGAGGTCTCGATGAGCTCGGCGAGCTCCTGCCAGTCGACATCCGGCCCGTCGAAATCGATCGCGAGCCAGTGCGCGCGGTCGTAGTAGGGCGGATGGAAGAATCGCGGGTCCTGCTCGAGAGCCCGATGCTCCTCGGTATCCGTCTTGAACACGATCGAGTACGGCCGATTCATCGACGACCCGGTGTGCACGAAGATCGGCTTGCCCGCACGGAAGGTCGGCCGCCCCCAGGCCTCGACCTCGACCGCCTCGGGCAGTGCCAGGCACACCTCACGCAAGCGCTGCACGAGCGGGTCGCCCGGCACGAACAGCTTCGGATGCTCCATTCCCCGAGACTAGCGACCTCCGCCGACAGCGACGAGCACGCAGGCCGCCGTCGCCGGATGGGGTCTAGGAGCGCTTCTTGACGTTGGAGACGGCGTCGCTCTCGTGCGATGCCGCATCGCTCTTGCTCTTCTTGTCGGCGCGCTTCTCCTTCAACGAGCGGACCGCCTTCTTAGCGGTGCTGGATTTCTTCGGGGATTTGTCTGCCATTGTCGTGCCTCCGTCGAGAGCCGCGGTGGCCCTGTAGTGCTGAGGCTACGCTCTTCGGACGCGGCTCCCCACCACTTCGGCTGAATCATCGCCGTGAATCGACCCGTGCCCCGTCGCCGAGCGAATGCCCGCCCGCCCGAACGCTCGTCGTGACGACGCCCGCCATGTTAGCGTCATGGTTGACGGGAGGAGCATCATGATCGACATGATCGTCGGCGTTCTGCGGCTCCTCATTTCTGCGCTCGAGATCCTGTGGGTCGGACACGGTCCCGTCGCCGCCATCGCGATCATCGGCGCCATCGGACTCGCCACGGTCGCGATCGGTCTCTGCGCCGGGCTGCTTGCCGTCGCCCTCGCGAGGATCGGAGCGGCATCGGCTCCGGCACGATGCCGACACGCGGCCGATGTAGGTGCTCTGCTCTCTCAGAGCGATCCCAATGCCGCGGGCCGGCCCCGCCCTCGAGCCCCCGGGCGCGACCTCTCGGCCGCGTAGCCCAGCTCGTTCCCCGCGTCGCCCGACGCCTCTGCACGCTGTGCCCTGCACGGCCATACGGTTCCCATCCGCATGACCCCAAGGACACCATCATGGATATCTACAGCTTCGCCCCGATCGCCGCCGCTCTCGATGCGGCGTACACCGTCATCACCGGACTCTCCGAGGGACTCGTCCCCGTGTTCGGCGTGGCAGCCTCTGCCACCGCGATCGTGCTCGTCACGCTCGCCGTGCGCGCGCTCCTGATTCCGGTCGGGCTATCGCAGGCACGCAGTGAACGCGCCCGTCGCAGGCTCGCACCACGGCTAGCCGAACTCCGGCGTCGCTACGGCAAGAGTCGTGAACTGCTCCAACGCAAGACGATGGAGCTGTACACCTCCGAAAATGTCTCGCCGTTCGCTGGATGCCTTCCACTGCTCGCGCAGGCCCCGATCGTCTCACTCATCTACGCGCTTTTCATCCTCCCCGCGATCAACGGGCACGCCAACGCCTTGCTGAGCGACGAACTCTTGGGGGTCTCGCTCGGTTCGAGTCTCTCGCAGTTGCTCGCGAGCGGGGGCATCGCCTTGTCGTCCGCCGCCGTGTTCGCCGGACTCGTCGTCGTCATCGCGCTCGTCGCACAGCTTTCCCGCATAGTGCTGAGGCCCGCCACGAACCCCGTGGCTCCGGCATCCACCGTCGAGTCCGAGTCCTCGAGAAGAATCGCCCGTGTGCTCGGCTACGCTCCGTTCGCGACCGTCTTCGTCGCCGCGTTCGTTCCGCTCGCGGCTGGTCTCTACCTCCTCGTCACCGTCACGTGGACGCTCTGCGAACGGCTCGTGCTTCGGCGCATTCTCGGACCATGAACGGCCTCGCCCGGAACCCCGTGGGCCCTGGCTACTCCTGAAGGAGTCGGGGCGACCGAACCCGCGGCTAGAAAGCGTCGAGCAGCACCTCGGGAAAAAGCGGACACTCGGTCGCGGTCAAAGATCGCGGACGCCACACCCCGTGTCCGCGCCCACGCTCGATATCGGGAACGAGATCGAGCGCGTAGACCCCCGGATCGTCGAAGTGCGCGCGGTGGACGAGCATGATCTCGTGGCCGGCGCGTCCATCGTACTCGAAGAGATTCTCTACGACATGGATCCTCTCGCAGACCGTGACGCACGCCCCGAACTCCTCGAGGAACTCTCGTTCGAGGGCCTCGGCCGCCGTCTCTCCGAACTCGACGCCCCCGCCAGGCGGTCGATGAAAGCGCTCACACTTGATGCGATCGTAAAGATCGCTCACGAAGAGATCGCCGCGTTTCGGGTGCACGATGAGAGCGAGCGCAATCACTCGGGGTCCGCCGGTCATCTCGCGATGCTATAACGAGCACATCCTTTTTGACACACCATCCGCCCGCCACCTCGAGACGTGTCACTCGCGGGCGAAGACCTCGTCGATGAGCGCAGCCGCCCGTTCCTGCCGGTCGGGGGGCACGACGGCGGGGTTGAGAATCATCCACATCTCCTGCACGCGTTGCGACAGATCCTCCCGGTGCGCGAAGACGTCGGAGACCAGTTGAACGCCGGTGAAGGCTGGGACGACGAACCGCGCGAGAGTCGCGGGATCGAGCTCGAGACGGATATCTCCCTGCACGATCGCCTCGGCGGCGAGACGCTCGAAAGTGAGGAGCCAGTCGCGATAGGGCTCGATAGGAGGCTTCTCGAAGATCGACGCCTCAGTCGTGAGACGGATGCACGCACGCACGATCGGATCGGTGACGAGCCTCTTCGCGAGGTCGGCGCAGAGACTCACCATCGATTCGAGCGCACTGCCCGTGCTGGCAATGATCTCGATCGCAGCCGCGGTGGCGATGCGGTGCTCGGCTTCGATGATCGCCCTGGCGACCTCTTCCTTCGACTGGAAGTGGAAGTAGAGCGCACCCTTCGTCACCCCGGCCGCTGCGGTGATGTCGGCGAGCGACGCGCTCGCGTAGCCGAGGCGGCAGAACACTTCTGCGGCCCCGACAACGACGCGTTCGCGCGTTGCACGGGCTCGATCTTGCTGGATCATCGCCCTCCTCGCTCGCGCTCAAGCCATCGTACCCGCGTGCGCGGCCTCGAAGCACCGGGACATCGCCGGCCTAACCAGCGAAGATCGTACCCGCGCGCACGGCCGGGAAGAACCCGAAAACGCCGACTCGTGGACTCGCAAAAGCAACAAACCGCTTGACCGGTTTCTTTTTGGAGTGATTTCGGTTAGTCTGTTCGTGGTGGGGGGCTACCGGAGCGGCCCCGGGGGGTGCCGCTCCGGTAGTAGGCTCCGGCGGGGGGAATGCCGGATTACCCTGTTGTGCGCCACGACGGTCATGCGGTCCGCCGACGGCGAATCGCGACACCCTCACCCACCGCCTGTCACCACGGCTCTGCCGTTCGACATTCGACATGAGCCGAGTTCCAGAAACAGGGAACAACCGGTGAACCGGCAGTAGATGCCCGATTCCGCGATGGATTCGGGCATTTACTGCCGGTTGGCTAAGGACGAGTCGGGAGGTGAGGTCGCAGACGCCCCACGGGAGGGGCTAGTCCCGAGTGCCGTCTTCGACCACGACTCCGTCGACATCGTCACCCGGGCTCTCCGTGGTGCCGTGGTCGGCGGTCTCGCCGTCTCTCTCGCCCTCGGACGCGGTGCCGCTCTCGGCGACTTCACCGTCGGCGGTCCCGTCCTCGACCTCGTTCTGCACGTTGTCGGTGTCGGTCGGCTCCGTGGTCGACGTCACAGGTGCCATCGTCGATGCCTGTGCGGGGATCGCAAGTGCGGCACCGCCGGCGATCAGGATCGCGAGCACAGCTGCGGAACCTGCCGCGACCTTCATCTTCTTCTGCATGGTCATGTGTCCTTCCGTGTGGCTACGCCATGCGGCGCATGACGGTGGTTACAGGCTAGGAACCCGACCGTGAGACGAGCGTGAGAGCGAGGATTGCCGTCTCAGTCTCACGGTTGGTACGCAGGAAGGCTCAGGACGACGGTCGTGCCGACGCCGACGGCCGACGAGATGGTCACCTTGCCGTGGTGAGCCGCACAGACCTGCCGCACCAGCGGCAGGCCGAGGCCGAATCCGGGGGTGTTCCTCGACTCCTGCGCGCGCCAGAAGCGGTCGAATGCGTGACCCACCTCCGCCTCCGTCATCCCGCCCCCGTTGTCTCGAACGATGACCTGGGCGGACTTCCCCGACGACAAGACGGAGACTTCGATGCGGTCGGCTGGCGAGGTGAACTTGACGGCGTTGTCGACGATGTTGGCCACGGCCCGTGCGAGCAGTTCGCGCGATCCGAAGACCATGACAGACTGAGACGTTACGACGGCGATCCTCGCCGTCCCCGTATCCTGAAGCCCGACCACACGCCGCACCAGCTCGTCGAGCGATACCGGCTCGAAGCTCGCCTCCAGCTCCCCCGGACTCTCGCGGGTGAGCAGGAGAAGATCGTCGGTCAGCCGAATGAGACCACCCGCCGCCTCTAACGCGCGGCTCATGGCCGCTCGATACTGCGCAGGCGTGCGGGATCTCGTGAGAGCCAGCTCGAGCTCGCCCTGGACCACGCTGAGCGGGCTGCGGAGCTCGTGGGAGGCGCCGTCGACGAATCGTTGTTGCAACTCGTAGCTTCGGCGAATCGGCGCGAGGGCCGCCCTCGCCATCAGATAGCTTGAGAGGGGCAGGAGCACGAGCAGGATGGCGTAGCCCACGACGAGTCCCGTGCGCAGATTCGCAAATCCCTGCTCCGCAGCGTTGACTGACGCCTCGCCGTCGTGTTGCGCGGCGTCGAAGTCGAAGGTGCCTGTGACGAAGGCGTAGACGCCGATCGCGAAGATCCCGAACAGGATCAGCTGCATGAGCGTGTAGGTCAGCGTGAGACGAAAGAGCGCACGTCTGAACATCATTCGTCTGCCGCGATCACATACCCGGCCCCACGTCTGGTCTCGATGATCTCCCGCTCCCCGGCGAGGGTCAGCTTCTGTCGCAGGTAGCGGATGTAGCTTTGCACGACGTTGCTGAACCCCTCGTAATTGCTATCCCATGCGTGATCGATGAGCTCGGTCGTGCTGATGATGTGCCCGGCATTGCGCATGAGGTACTCCAGCACGGCGAACTCCTTGGCGGTCAGGACGATCGTCCGCCCCGCCCTGGTCGCGGTGCGGGTCGCGGGATCGAGGGCCACACCCTGCGCGCGGAGTATGGGGGCGAGGGCGCGCGGTGCGCGGCGAAGAAGTGCTCGCACGCGGGCGAGAAGCTCCGCAAGATGGAAGGGCTTGACGAGATAGTCGTCGGCACCGGCATCGAGACCCTCGACACGCTTGCGTGCCGAGTCCAGCGCGGTGAGCATGAGCACGGGGATGTCACGGTTCAGCTCGCGAATACGGGCACAGACATCCATCCCGCCTTTTGGCAGTCCGGGAAGCATCAGGTCGAGAACCACGAGGTCGTAGCTCTCGATCTCGAATGCCTCGACGCCGTCGGGCGCCGTGTAGGCCACATCCACGGCGTATCCGGCCTCGGTGAGCGTACGCCGGACGATGTCCGCGATACGCACATCGTCCTCGACGACCAGCAGCTTCATGATCGGCCGCGGGTGTCGAGACGGACCCTAGTCGACTTTCTCACCGGTGCCTGCTCCCTTGCTCGCGGTGGCCCGGGCGAGCTGCACGCCATCCGCACTGACCTCGATCGCGAAGTCGACCTGGTTGACCGAGCTGCGATAGAGACTGAAAACGTTCTCGGGGAAATGCCCAGGGCCTGTTTCGTTGTCGAAGAAGATCGTAGTCTCCGCCCCTGCAGGAAGGGTGAGTCCTGAGAGCGACTGGTAATAGCCCTCTGTCTGTCCCGTCGTGACATCGGTCATCAGGTAGTAGATCTCTACGGCGGAGAGATCCTTCGTCGTGCTGTTCTTGAGGGTCACCTGAAGCCGGTCGCCGAGCGCCGCCTTCGTGACGGGATCGACGTTGTCCTCGACAGCGGCGGCCACGATCGAGAGCCCGGGAGCCGTGCTCGTGTTGTTGATCGGGTTCGAGTCGACGGGCAGCACGCCACTCGCGGTGCTGCCGGATCCTACCGAGGTCTGCGAGCTGACGGAGGCAGGCGCCGCGGCTTGGCAGCCGACGAGCCCGAGCAGGGAGAGCGACGCCACCAGGGCGAGAGGGACGATAAATCGCGATTTCATGAGATCTTCCTTTGCAGAGTGCGTCGGGTGGTGACCCCGACGGCGAAGGTCACGGAGGCGGCGACCGCCGCCGCGAGTGTGACGGCATAAGGCCACATGGCTGCCCAGACCAGCGCAAGGGGCTGCTGGTTGTAGGTGTCCTTGATACCGAGGAAGGCGAACGAGAGTCTCTCGAAGTTCTTGGTGATGGAGGAGACTTCGAGACCGTTGCGGATCCCGTCGAAGCCGGCGAAGTTGGCGAGCACCGCGAGCTCGTCGGTCTTCTGGATCTGGAGGGTGGCGAACAGCCCGCCGGGAACCTGGTTGTCCGGATCCATCGTGTCGCCGATCTGGGGAATGACCAGCACGAATGCCAGCCAGATCGTGATTGCGACGATCAACCCGGTGCTGAGCCGCGGTGATAATGAGGTGATCCCGATCGACAGCGCACTCCAGAAGACCAGGTAGAGCCAGGCAGCCAGTGCGGCGATCACGATGCGGGCGATCTCGATGGCGGGCAACGGCGCGTTCCCGATGACAGCGATCGCGGTCGCGGTCGTGATCGTCAGGAATGCGACGACGACGAACCATACGACGGCAAGTCCGAGGATCTTGCCCCCGGGGATCGAGAAGCGACCGAGCGGGCGGCTCAGGAGAAGTTGCAGCGTGCCCCGGTGCTTCTCCTTCGCCACCGCACCGTAACCGAGAACGATCGCGAACAGTGCCCCCAGAATCTCCAGGTATTCGACGCCACCTCGCAGCAGTTGGAGGGGAAAGAGCCGTGGTGCCGCGGGAACGGTTCGGCTCCCGCTTGCTGCCAGTTGTTGGACGTACAGGTTGTATGCGTCGAGCTGGGTTCGGAAGTTCGCGGCGGCAACGGCAACCGATATCAGCGTGGCGATGGCGAGGAACGCGACGAGCACCGTGAAGAGCCGGTCCCGGCGAAGGTCGAGCAGTTCTTTTCGTGCGACGACCCATGAACTATTCATTGAGGCCCTCCCTCAACCGCGCGCGCGGCGTTGCGACCACGATGGCGGTCATCACGATCAGGAAGGCCACCAGGATGAGGACGCTCGTGGTCGCGTCTCCCGTGACCGTCGTGTCGTGAAGGATGGCACCCGACGCCCGTTTGAACTGCTCGGTGACCGACAGCGGACCGGTGACGGCCGCGACGACGTCGAAATAGCCGCCGCCGGGGTTCGCCACTGGCACCGGATTGAGCAACGACACGGGTCGTGCTGCCGTGCCGATCTGAGGAAGCACGAAGGCAACCGCACTCCAGACGACGAAGGGCACAAGCAGGGCCGTGGTCTCGCGTCTGCTGCGGATGCCCGTGAGCATCCCCAACAACGCGAAGCTTGCCAGGAGCACCCATGACACGAGTGCGAAGGCGATCATCCGCGCTGTGTCGTCCCACCCGAGCGGTGCCCCGCTGATCACGCTGATGATCACCCAGCTGATGGAGAAGCTGACCCCGATGACGGCGGCGAGCACCACCCCGAGCCCGGCGAGTTGCCCGAGCAGGCGGCTCGTCGATCCGACGGGACGGCTCAGCACCAGGTCGACGGTGGCGGCCTTCCTGTCGCGCAGGGTGGCCTGGACGCCCAGGACGATCGCCATGAGCGAGCCGATCAGCAGCACGTAGATCACCGAGTTGCGCGCGTAGTACAGGGGTGAGACGCCGAGGAATGGATTGGGCGCCGACGTGAAGCCGTCGGCACGGATCTTCTCGTAGACGCTCGTGACGGTCTGATTGGTGATCCATCCGATGACGGATGACACGACCACCATCCCGCTGAAGACGAACAGCAGCAGGTGTGCTGTTCGGGCGCGCCTGGCGTTGAGCAACTCGTTCCGCGCGCTCACGATGAAGGTGTTCATGAGACCGGCTTCGACTCGAGGTGGAAGTAGATCTCTTCGAGCGAGTCCTCGCCCGGGAAGGCGGACAGGGTGCGATCGAGGGTGTCGTGATGAACCAGTCGGCCGCCCCGCAGGATTCCGATGCTCGTACAGGTCTTCGTGACCTCCGAGAGCAGGTGAGTGTTCATGAAGATCGTCATCCCGAACTCGGAGTTCAGGCGCACGATCGTCTCGCGGAGAGTGCGGACCCCCTCAGGGTCGAGACCCGAGGTGGGCTCGTCGAGAAAGAGAACGGTCGGCGAGTGGAGGATGGCCTGAGCGATTCCCACGCGTTGGCGCATCCCCTTGCTGAACGTGCCGAGTCGCTGGCGGTCGTGACCTTCGAAGTCGAGGATCCCGAGCACGTCCCGAATGCGCTGATCGGGTCGCCGAAGGCCCGAAAGCCGGGCGAAGAATCGCAAGTTCTCGAAGAGGGTGAGGTTGTCGTAGAACTGCACGTTCTCCGGAAGGTATCCGATCGCCTGACGCACGCCCTTGGCGTCGGCGATGATGCTGCGACCGCCGACCTCCGCGGTGCCGCTCGTCGGCCCGAGCAGAGTCGTGAGCATGTTGACGGTCGTGGTCTTGCCTGCACCGTTGTGACCGAGCAAGCCGAAGACCTCGCCAGAGGGAACGTCCAGCGTCAGTGCATCGAGCGCACGCGTGGAACCGTAGGACTTCGAGAGTCCGTCGGTTTTGATTGCCGAGTTCGTCATAGAGGCGACCGTATCCAGCGCATCGTGAGACCACGATGAGAGAGTTCGCGCTCACCCCACTCCACGATCTCCGGCCCCCGAGGCGGCTTGGCGCCGTCGACGGAGCGCCAGGCAACGCTTGGTGCTCTCACGGTTTCGGCGCGGCGATCGGGCGTCCTGAACGAGGGCGCTGCGCCGCCCCAATCCCGCGTCATCGGCCAGGAGAAGGCGATGGCGGACGCTTCACGAGGTGCACCGAATCTACTGAACGAGCCTGGTGGTCTGTAGCAGAAACGAACGATTTCGGCATGATGCTTCGGGTGCGGGCGTGTATCCGGCATCTTCTCAGGCTGGAAGCCTTTCGGTGGTTGTGGGGTAGGAAGTCTGCGACCCATGTCCGCACACAGAAAATGCTGCAACACGGACTGCGTGACGGCAAGCGTCAGGCAGTTCAATGCCCTGGGCGAGCGAGAACGCCAGTGCACCTACGAAGGCGTCGCCGGCTCCGGTGGTGTCGAGGGGCTGCACCGTCGGCGACTTCACCAGGATCACACCGTTGATGGTGGCGGCGGCGGCCCCGGCGGCCTCCACGGTGACAATCGCTGACTTGACACCTGTTTTACGAGTGCGGCCGCGAGTTTCAGGCCATGGCCTGTGGGGACGTCAATAAATGGCGACGGCCATGATGGCCAGCCCTGTCGGACCGGGGACTATGGCTACGTGGCTGAGGTCGACGCCGGCCTGCCGGAGCAACCGGGTGGCCACATCGGAGTTGGCGTCTGCACCGGTGGCTCCGATCACGATGGTTTCTGCCCCTTGGCGTGCTGCGGCGAGTGCCTGGTTGCCGCCCTTGCCACCGGGTGATAACTGCCCGCCGGTGCCTAGGATGGTTTCTCCTGGGTGGGGGTGGCGCTCGACGCCGACTGAGGGGTCGGCATTGATGGACCCGATTATTCCCACGCGTGGGCTCATGGTTTGTCCTTCCGTGTGGAATGGATGAGTGTGGTAGTCCGGCAGGGCCCGCAGCGATGCGCGGGCCATGCCATCGGGGCTAGATCTTTTTGGTCACCCAGTCGATAATGCCGCTGAAGATCTGCTGGTAGCCGGACCAGTCCTCGCAGAATTCTCTGGGGGCCCAGTGGGGGGAGCAGTCAGAGGTGAACACTGCACTGCGGCCGTTGCCGGTCTCCGCCAGGGCAATGAGCGGGTCGCCGTTGATGGAGGCGACGAGTTCGGCACCAGGCTTGAGGATCGTCCTGTTGTATCCGAGGAGCGGCGGCCATTCGGTTCCTGCGGTGCCGATGGCTTTGTGCTGGGGCTGTTCCACCTGGGCGGTGAGCCCGGCGGGCAGTTCCCACCTGTCGTCTTCTGGGAGCATTTCCACTGGAAGGACTTCGGCGATTGCGGTGTTCCGGAAGGCTGCGCGGGCCTGGAACCCGGAGAATGACAGATATCCGCCGATCATCGCCAAGGCCCCTCCGTCCTTGGTCCACTTCGCCAGGGCCGCGAGACGGTCCTGGCCGGGGATGAAGCGTTCGAAAACGTCAGGTGCGAGCTGGATGGAGTTTGCACCGATGTCGGACAGAACGATGGCGTCGTATTCGTCCAGCTGTTCTTCCGTGCCGGGGAAAGCCGTGGGGACGACGTGGGCGGGCATGTGCACGACAAGGTGGCCCTGGGCTTCGAGGGCATTCTTCAGGGGTCCGACCCCTTCGACGTAGGAGTGGACGGAGAATTCGTCGACGCCCTTGATGTGGGTGGATGTGGTCATCCAGCTCTCGCCGGCGATCAGGACCTTTGCCATTGGTGTTACCTGTTTCTTATTCGGTGGTGGAGTTTGTGAAGAGGCCGGCCGGGTTCGATGTCAGCATGGCTGTGACCTCTTTCGGGCTGATGCCGCGTTCGTGCAGCCGGAACGGGAACGCGAACGGGACGTAGTTGAATCCGTTGCCGCCATGTTTTGTCAGCATGGATTTGAGGAACAGGTCGTGGCTGAGCAGAATCTGCTTCCCGAATCCCGCACGGACCAGCCGGGCGATGGCATCGGCGCTTTCGCCAGGGCCAGGGCTTTCGCCCTCGGACGGGAAAGTAAACGGCATGCCGATCATGTCGAAGCCGAGCATGACACCCCGTTCGGCCATGTCCATCTGATACTTAGCGTCATCATGTGAGGGGTCCATGTGGCAGAGGACCACCGCACCGGGATCGACGCCGCCTTCGTCGATGACAAGGTCCAGGATCCTGGCACCCATCCTCTTCCACGCCGGGGTGTGGATGAACAGCGGCACGCCGAGTTCCTTCTGCACCATGGCCGCCGCCCGGAGTGCCCGCTGCTCAGCCGCGGAGAAGACCGGCGAAACCCCTATCTCGCCGATGACCCCTGGGCGGGCCCCCGGCCGGTCGAAGTCAGCCAACAAGGAATCGGCCAGGGCGTCGACCGTCGCTGCGCGCGTTGCCTCGTCCTGGAAGTGCTCCAGGTACCAGCCCGAGCCCATGATGATGTTGACGCCGGATTGCCGAGAAAGCTGCTCCAGGGCTTCCGGGTGACGCCCGAGCCCGGGAGGCGTGAGATCGATGACGGTCCCGCCCCCCAGTCTCCGGAACGCCGTGAGATCCTCGGCCATGCCCTGAAGGTCATCGAGCCGGCAATTGTCGACGCTGTTATAGGGGTGTTCCTTCAATAACCAGGCCAGATCCGCCGAGACCGGGGCGTCCAGCAGGTCGCGGACCCGCTGGTCCGAGGCCGGGCTGTACGCGGCGCTGAGGTCGTTGACCAGGTGTTCGTGCGGGAGCACTATCCCGAGCTCGCTGGTGCTGACCGGTCCGGTGACGGTCTGGACGGTGGTCATTTTCCGAGCAGCTTCGCGATCAGGTCCGAGAACTGCTTGCCGCGCAGATTGATCCAGATTGCCACCAGCAGCACCAGACCGGTGATGATCGGAGTCAGGAACGGGCTCATGCCCACTAGCGTGAGTCCATTGGCGATGACACCGGTCAAGATCGCCCCAATCAGGGTCCCGGTGATAGTGCCACGGCCTCCGAAGAGATCGGTTCCGCCGATGACGACGGCCGCGATCACGGTCAGTTCTAGACCGGTGGCGGAGTTCGCAGACCCGGAGCCGAGACGCGCGGCGATCAGGACACCTGCGATGCCGGCGGCCACGCCGGAGAAAGCCATGGTCCACATCTTGACGGCCTTCGTATTCACACCAGCACGGCGCACGGACTCTTCGGAGGAACCGATGCCGGTGGTGTACTGGCCGAATTTCATGGAGTGCATCAGGACCAGACCGGCGAAGAACACGATGATCGCTATCCAGGCCATGAAGGTAATACCGAGGAATTCACCGTTTCCGACCGTCCGGAAAATGGTGTAGTCCGGAATCGGAATGGAGAAACCCCCGGTGCCCAGCAATGCCAGCCCCCTGATCACGGACAGCGTCGCAAGGGTGACGATGAACGAGGGGATTTTCTGGTACGAGGTCAGGATGCCGTTGACGAACCCCCAGCCGAGCCCCATGAGGGCTCCGACCACCATGACGGCCGCAGAGTTAAGCCCGGTCTGCACGAGCTGAGCGCAGGTCGCGGCCACGAACGCGGCTATCGCACCAACTGACAAGTCGATCTGCCCTGCCGTGATGACGAAGGTCATGGCGACACCGATGATCAGCACGGGGGCGATCTGGGTGGCCATGTTCGCGACATTGACGAAGGACAGGAACGCCGGGCTGGCCGCGGCGAAGACCACGATCATGGCCAGGGTTACGCCGACCATGAGCAGTGTTGACTTGTTGGCCCGTTCGAAGAGCGAGGGTGGTTTGACTTTCACCGGTGCGGCACCGGTGGGACTGGTCTGCAGAATCACGATGCCTCCGGATACTGATGGTCTGAACGGGTGATCATGGCCACCAGGCGTTCAATGTTGAGTTCTGAAATAGGTTTGTCGTCCACGCTCTCGCCTTCATACATGGCTGTCACGCGGTCGCAGACACGGAAGATGTCCTGGAGCCTGTGGGTGATGAGGATGACGCCGACGCCTTCGGCTGCGACCTTTTTGATCAGCCGCAGCACCGATTCGACCTCGGCCACGGCCAGGGCAGCGGTCGGTTCGTCCAGAATCAGCACATCGGGTTTGAAGGACACGGCGCGGGCGATGGCGACCGACTGCCGCTGGCCGCCGGAAAGGGTCCCGATTTCCTGGTACGTGGACTTGACGCGGACATGCAACTCGTTCAGGACTTCTGCGGCACGGGAATGCATGGCCTTGCGGTCCAGGAACCTGCCCTGGAGGGGTTCCCTGCCCAGGAAGAGGTTGCCGGCCACGTCCAGGGTGTTGCACAGGGCGAGGTCCTGGTAGACGATGCCGATGTTCTCTTTGCGTGCATCGCTGGGGTTGGCGAAGCAGACAGAGTTGCCGCGGATCAGGATTTCTCCTTCATCGTGCTGTTCGGCGCCGGCAAGGACCTTCATCAGGGTTGACTTCCCGGCACCGTTGTCGCCGACAAGTCCTACGACTTCGCCGCGGCGCAGTGTGAAGTCCACTCCTCGGAGGGATTCCACCGGCCCGTATGACTTCTTGATTCCGCGAAGCTCTACGAGCATTTCGTTGGTGGTCATGATGCTACTTCTTCAGGTAGTAGGCGAAACTGTCGACGTTCTCCGGGGTGACGATCTGCGTCGGGACCGGGATCGTCTTCTCGACGCTTTGGCCGCAGCTTAGCTTGATGGCCGCACCCATCGCTTCGTAGCCGAACTTGAAGGTGTTCTGCTGCACGACGCCTTTCACGAAGCCGGACTTCAGGCCATTCACGGCGGACTCGGACAGGTCCCACCCGACGACGGTGACCCGTGACTGGGCTTTCTGGTTCGTGACACCGGCGACCAGGCCGATCAGGGCCGGCTCTCCGGTGGCGTAGACGTATTTCAGGTCCGGGCTTCCGGTCAGCAGGTTTTCAGCGGCGGACTGGGCCGATTCCTGGACGTTCTTGCCATCCGCGACCGTGCCTTCAGTCATGCCCTTGGACTTGATCTCGTCAATGAATCCCTTCTGGCGCTCCAGCTGGATTGTGGAGTTCAGGGCGCCCACCACGCCGACCTTGCCGGTGTTGGAGGCCAGCTTGGCCAGGAAATCACCCATCTGCTTTCCGGATTCGGCGTTGGATGTGCCTACCTGTACGGAGATGGCCGGATCATGGACAATTCCGTCTACGGCCACGATCTTCACGCCGGCCTGCGCTGCCCGCTGAATGGCCGGCTTGATGCCCTCGGTGTCGATGGCAGCGACGATGATTGCCTGGACCTTCTTGGCTACCAGGTTGTCCACGGCGCTGCTCTGCTGGATCGCGTCGTCGTTGGCGCTGACGATCTGCAGGTCCACGCCCGCCTTATCGGCCACCGTCTTGGCGCCGGTGTTGATCTGGTTGAAGAACAGCGCCTGCAGGTTCGGTGTGACCAGCCCGATCTGCAGCTTGCCTCCGCCGGCGGCCGGGCAGGCCGAGGGAACGTTCTCGGGCCCGGGAATTTCCGCGGAGACGGCGGACCCCGACGGCGTCGAGGCCGTGGGCCGCGCTTCGCAGGCGGTAACTCCGGTCAGGACGACCGCGGCGGCAAGGACAGCACCGATTCTTTTGTACATGAACTTCTCCAGTTGGGTAGGGCCCAGACCACCGGACGCCGGCGGGCGGGCTGGAAGAGTAAGGCGCACAGTCCGCCGGCCAGCTCGGGGCCAGTGTCGGATGTGCCTTCAAATGTGTGCAGGGGGCTCGGAACCGGGCCTCCGGGGTTAGCTGAACCGTGATGTAATCGATTACTTATAACTGTGGAAGAGACGTTACTTCCGTCACCCCTAACTGTCAAGAGTTGCGGAGTAACAAACGGACAGAGGCCGGCATCTGGTCCAAAGTTCGTTGCAGAATAAGGGTTCTCCGAGTTCTTTGGGCGACAAGGGAAATGATGGCTTTCATTCCCGAAGTCATCGTGAAATGATGAATACGATTACATTGAGGGCTGGAGGCGTGGATTGGTCCTGGACGAGGGGAACGTATGTCGAAGGTGACAATCAAGACCGTGGCAGAGCATGCCGGAGTCTCCACTGCAACAGTTTCCCGTGCCCTCAGCGGCACGGGCCTGGTTTCACCGGAACTGCGTCTGGCAGTAACGAAGGCCGCTGAGAAGCTGGGCTACTCGGGGAACACAGTGGCCAGGGCTCTGCGCAGTTCGCGCACCAACGCCGTCGGCATGGTCGTTCCCGAAATCGCCAACCCGTTCATGACGGACCTGGTCCAGGAAGTTGAACAAAGCCTCCACCTTCACGGCATCCAGCTGTTGCTGTGCAATTCCCGCCAGGATCCGTCGCGGGAACGCGCCGCACTCACGTCCCTCATCGGGCGCAGAGTCGACGGGCTGATCATCTGCCCGGTTGACGCTACGTCCAGTTTCGCCGGCGTCGAAGCCGCTGTCCAATCCCTGCCCGTGGTCCAGGTCGACCAACGAATCGAAGGGCTGAACGCCGACTGGGTGGGCGTCGACGACGAAACGGCGATGCGCCTCATCGTCGAGCATCTCTCCTCTCAGGGTGTCACCTCTGCCGCCTTTGCCGGGTCCAAGGAGAACGATTCATCTTCCAAGGCCCGCCTGGACGCCTTTCTCCGCCATGCCGGCGCGCTGGGAATCTCCGTCGCCAAGGACAACATCTTTCTGGACAGGTACAGCGTTGACTGCGGCCGCGAATCCATGGAGCGACTGATCCGCTCCGGCTCCCTTCCTAACGCCTTGGTCTGCGCCGCGGACATCATCGCTATCGGAGCACTCCAGACCTGCCATGCCCAAAAGATCACCGTTCCGGACGACCTTCTGATCACCGGATTTGACGACATCGAATTCGCCAACCTCTGTACACCCCGGCTCACCACCGTCCGGCAGCCACTCAAGGCCATAGCCAACCACGCCGTCGACATCCTCCGGTCAGTGCACGCCGAGGATGACCATGCCGCCGTACGTCTGGCCCTAGCTCCGACGCTCGTGATCCGAGAAAGCAGCAGCGCACGAACCCACGAGTCCGCTTCATGAATCAGGCCGACCGCATTGCCCTTCTCCTCGAGCTGATCGCCGTCGACACAACCTCCGGCCGCACCGAAGCCCAAAGGCACCTGCAAGGCCATGTCGCGGCCGAACTCACCCAACGAGAGCGCCGACTGAACGTGACGACGGCGCCTCCGAACGAGTACCCCTGGACGCTGATCACGACCCGTTCCAACGGACCAAATCTGGTCTTCGCCTGCCACGTCGACACCGTCCCGGTAGGGGACGAAAGTCAGTGGACAAACCCGCCGTTCTCTCCCATCGCCGTGGACGGAAACGTCCATGGCCGCGGCGCCGTCGATATGAAAGGGGGACTCGTCGCCGCCGCCATCGCCCTCCTTGAAGCCGCCGCCCTCGGTCGCGCCGTTGCCCTGCTGCTGACCAGCGACGAGGAAATCGGATCTCTGGGCGCCTCCGACGCCTCTAGATCCCTTCAAGATCTGGATGTCGGCGCAGTGATCATCCCGGAGGCGACAGAAAACCAGGTGATCACCGGGCATCGAGGGGCCCTTTGGATCGAAGCCACTGCCGCCGGACGCGCCGCCCACGGGAGCGCCCCCGGCCTCGGTGAAAACGCCGCACTCAAGCTAATGGCCACCCTCGGTCGGGCCACGACTGGACTGCCGATCCAAATCGATGGATTCCTCGGCGCCGAAACCTGGAACCTCGGAATCATTCAAGCAGGAACAGCTCCGAACATCGTCCCCGACGCAGCGTCCGCAATCATAGACATGCGGACGATTGATGCCGGCGGCCAGCTCCTAGCATGGTGGCAAAGCCAGCCAGAACTGGAGTCCGTTGACGTTGTTTTGCGCCTGCCAGCCCTTCGCACGGACCGCTCAGGCGAATGGGTCCGATCACTACCTGCGCCGGTCGCGGACACACCAGCCACATACTTCACCGACGGCTCCGTCCTCTCCCAAATGCTCCCGGGAATACCGATCGTGGTCTGGGGCCCCGGATCGCCATCCCAAATGCATTCACTCAACGAGCACATTTCCGTGACCTCCCTGGAAACAGCCACGGCAAATTTCCGTCAGACGGTAAGGGCATGGCTCTAGACTCGGCCTCTGACCGCGTTACAACAGCCCGGTAGTGATCAGATGGTCCAAGTCCCGCCACCCTGCCCTATCAGGGTCTGACTTAAAAAGTACGCAGGTCCTGCTGGATGAACTCGAGAGGCTGTCGTCCGGGGTGAACCCAGTAGATTTGCTACTGACAGCACCAGCGAGCCCGCCCCGGCAACGCCTACTTGGCCCTAAAGAAACGGCTGAGGTTGTTGCTCTCTACCAAGCCGGCCGTACAGCCAAGGAGGTAGCTGACAAGTTCGGCATCCATCGATTGACGGTTAGCCGAGCCGTCCGCGGGGCTGGTGGCCGGGTCGGGCGTGAACCACTGACTGAACGAGACGTCGAGAAGGCAGCCAACCTATATAGGTCGGGCTTGTCTATCGCGGCCGCGGCGAAGGAACTGTCACTCCCCCGCGAGAGCATCCGACGCCAACTCATCCAGGCTGGGGTTGTCATGAGGGCCAGGGGTCGACCTGCTCAACGCTGATCCGTATGTTCTTCGTCCACTCGGCGTTCGCGGATGGCGATCCGCATGAAATCAATGATCTTCGGGGGTAGCGTCCGCGCTCGCCTACATCCCGATACGTGCGAAGACGTACTCGGTGCCCCCTCGCTTGCCCCATGAGCGGTGTTTGCGGATCGTTGGCCGTGTACCTCAAGCGCGTGGGACAGGTCCTGCTTGATTCCCGCGGCCGACGAGGTCCACGGGGTCGGTTGCGGTGGAGGCAGTGGAGGCAGTGGAGGCGTGCCGGGACGGTGGTGTGTCGGTAAGGAGAAGACGGGCAGCGAACTCTGCGTTGTGGGCGAAGCGCCCCGGGTTCGGAGCCTCCAAGACCCGGGGCGTTTCTTGTGACTTCTCTACTTGCCCTGGCGATGATCCCTGTGCCATCGACGATCACGAACGACAACGTCAACGAGCAACGCCAAGACCGGTACTACAGAGGCGATACCGAGCCACTCATTGTGGGCTCCAGTGCCGATGAAGACCGCGTTGAGGCCGATCAACCACAGGATTCCGCCGATCAGCCATGCGATTCTCCACCAAGGAGAGAAGAGATAGCGAACCCTTGTTAACGCAGTCATAGACTCCTCGGTTCTCACCGGCAGTAACCACCGGAATAGGTATCGAACCACGGTATCGGTGAGGTGATTATGGTGAACGTTACCGTGAGTTGCAGGCATCTCTTGGGATTCGAGTTCTGGGCGACGCCCGCGGTGTACACGGCCGAGCCACGCCCCCCACGATCACGGGAGACCCACGGGCCACGGGCCACGGGCCACGGGCCACGGGCCACGGGCCACGGGCCACGGGCCACGGGCCACGGGCCACGGGCCACGGGCCACGGGCCACGGGAGCCTAGTCTATGTTCAGCAATCGTATACGGCGCTTCTCGATGGCGAGCAGCCGATCATCCTGCATGCGCCGAAGCTCTCGCAACAAGGCCTTCGAGTTCACGCAGAGATAATCGGCCCACTCCTGACGGTTGAAGGGCAGGTGGATCGCGCCGTCCTGTTGGGGTGGCAATATGCCCAGGTGCAGGAGGATACGGGTGCGCATCCGCGGCTCGCTCAGGAGGTTCAGCCTGAAACTCAAGTGGACGAGCTTCTTCGACATCTCATGCATCAGATTCGCGTTCAGCTGTGCTGCCCAGGGGTGCTTGCTTGACGCGATCCGCTGCGCGGGGAGCTGGAGGATGGTGCTGTCGGTCAACGCGCTGACATCGACCGGTGATCGACTCCCTGCGACCACAATGGCCTCGGCGAAGGACTCCCCACAGCCGAAGCGTGCGACGATCTGATTGTGCACGCCGCGGGGAGCCGCCGCCTGGATGGTGCCCGAGAGCACGATCGGAAAGAAGTTGGAGGTGTCCCCGACCCGAAGCAGGATGTCGCCTCGACGATAGTTCTGGACGAACGCGCGCACGGCCTCCAGGAGCGTATCGTGCGCGTCTGAGGGGATGCCTGCGAACACGGGAGATCGCCTCATGATCGATGACAGCGAGACGGCGCCTGTCAAGCTGTCGTTCCGTCTGATCACACGTGGCCGTCCTTCAGTGTGGACTGTGCGACATAGTCCCCCGCGTCGGTCGCGGAGGGGGCGATGCTCAGAACGTGACCTTCGCGCTCGGTCAGGCCGATCTGTGTGGTGCCGTCATACACGAGACCCTCTGCGGCGTTTGGCTTCTCGATCAACGTCGGGGCCTCGTGAACCACCACGACGTAGGCGATCTCGGTGTCTTCGGTCTGCTCGGTGTCGATGTCGTTGCTCTTGCCCGTCGCCGCGTTCCACAACGCGCGCTGGGGCATGGACCCTGTGGCCAGGGTGTTCTCGTCTCTGTTGACCAAGTCGAAGGCGGCCGTAGTGCCGTTGTTCGCCTCGTCGAGCTTCACCGCGACCGTGATCCCTTCGCCCACCGTCCCGCTCACGAGGTACACGGAATCATCCGAGCTCCCCACCGGCACCGTGCCGGACAAGCTGTTCTTCCCGTTCCCGAGAGGGAGCATAAACGAGCGGCGTTTCGCGGTGGTCGCGTGCGGCAGGTTCTCGAGGCTCATGTCGAGCCCGAAGGTGTACAGGTGGACTTCCGGATCCGTGTAATCGCCGTCGTCCCTCAAGGCCGCGATCGTCTCCGCCTCCCGCTGGGTCGATGACTCCTCACCGAGGAACGAGGAGAACAGACCGAGGGCGTCGAGGGTGTCGTAGCCCATTCTGAGGCTCGACGCTTCGAGCTTGCCGGTAGTCCAGTAGCTCATCGTGGTCCCGACATCGCTGGCGAACGTCTTCGTGTGCTGCCATGCCGTTCCGGAATCGCCGTCGATGACGACGATCGTGCCTAGTTTTCGGGTCTCGAAAGCAACTTCGCCCTGCTCGACCGTGGTGACCCGCAGTTGTTCGCGGGTTCCGTCTGAGAGAAGGTACGCCAGCGGGTTTGCGTGGTCGGTGGGAGGCGACACCGAGGCGAGCGCCTGCCCGGCAAGATCGACTGTCTGGAAACCGGGGATCTGGTTGATGCTCCATACTTCGAAGACCTGTATCGTCACGAACGAAGGCACGAACGCCGCTGTGGCGAGCTCGTATTCATCGCCGGTCGTCGACCGCGAGGCGTCAAGCCTAGCCCTCTGGAGCGAGGCGATCAGCGAGACGATCAGCGAGACGATCAGCGAGGCGATCAGCGAGACGCCCAGCAATGCGCCCACTTCTGCAGAGACCGTGGCTGAGACACCTGGGGGGACATAGGGGTTAGCGGTGATCGTGTAAGTGCCTGGAGCCGGCGTCGCCGACGACGCCAGCGCGCTTGGGGAGGTGATGCGCTTTCCGTTGACGACGTCGGGCGCGGTGGCGGAGACACCCCGAGCGCCGTCCGTGAGCGCGGCGCCATCCGAGTCCGATGTCTCCACTTCTTGGGGGGAATTCCCGACTCCCGTAGGAGCCGACGCGTCCACGTCCATGGATGCTGGGGCGGTAGCTGACGCATCCGGCGCATCAGTATTAGAGCCGTCCGGCACCTCGGCGGTCACAGGCGTAACAGTCAGTGTCGCTGCCTCACTCGTAACGGCTCCCCCGTCGTTGACGACCGACGCGCGGAACTGAGCGCCCGAGTCGTCGGTGGTCACCCCGGTCAACGCGAGGGTGTCCGTCGTTGCGGTGTCGTTGTTCGCGCCTTGGATGGCCTCCCATGTCGCGCCTTCGTCGTCCGATCGCTCCCACTGGACTGTTGGCTCCGGACCACCGATGAAGGCGATCGTGAAACCCGCATCCTCTGCTTCAACCGCAGTTGCCGACGCCGGCTGAGTCGTGACGCTTGGCGCAAGGAGCGCCGGGCCTGCGTTCGCAGCGTATGCGCCGGTGGGCATCCCGATCGTCAGCCCGGTGATGAGCGCGGCGGCGGTGAGCGAGGAAGAAAGCGTGCGTCGGGTTCTGGGCATTACCGGGTTCTCTGTTGGCTCGTGCTGTGGGCGCTGTCGATTCTGACCGCTCCTGCGCGTGCGGGATCCGGCTTGTCCGGCCCACACGCCGGAGCGGTCAGGTGCTCAAGGGATCTATTTCATCGAGCACGACATCCGCACGGAGGCGTTTCTGCTCACCTGAGTGGAGCGCGGAGGGCGTGTCAGTTCATTCGGATGGAGTCGCGTCGGAGTCAGGTGGCGCTGTCGTAGTCGACAACGAGATGCGGTCCCGGCCCTTGTCGCCCGCGTAGAGCAGGAAGTTGGCGTATTCCGAGCTGGGGCTGAACGTAGCAACGCTTGTGCCCCCGCTGAAGTCGGTCACATCAAAGGTCACGGAGGAGATGCGCTGCTTCGTCCCGCCCCACGTCGTCGACCATGGCACGAAGCTCTTGTCCGTAACGGAGACGGCGCTGTCGGTGGATGCGCTCGCGATGGAGAGCACTCCGAATGACTCGTTCACGATGGGAACAGTGAGAAGCCCGGTCCCATCGCTGAGCACCTCAAGCGTGGAGCATCCGCCAACGCGGCCGTGCCCGCCTGCAGCCCGATCACGGATACGCCGACGATCAGCAGCGCCACGGCAAAGATCATCGACGTTGATCTGTTCAGCGCGGGGTTGGCTTTCATATTCTTCTCCTGTCTGTCTTCTTCTCCTGTCTGTCGTATCGCATGCAGACGATGCTCGACTGTCGGAGCGATCAACGGCCCTGGTCGGCAGCTGCCGATCCGCTTATATCAGGCACTCTGCCAGGTGAAAAGCGATTCGCCGGTTGCCATGGTTACCTTTAGGTAATCCTTAGCTAAGGAAAAATTCGGGTAGGCGTCGGCAACCACGACGGTGACGTCGGTTGCAGGGTTGAGTTCGCGGGCGCGGAGGGCGGCGGAGATGCCGGCGTCGCCTTCGCGATCGCAAAGAGACGCATGAGGGTGCGTGCCCTTTGGTGGTGTCTCAGGCCAGCCGCGGTGCGGCTGGAGGACGGGTGGTGGGAAAGAACAGGACGACGAGAAGGATGCCGACCAGGCCGCCGGCCAGTTGCATTCCGATGAACGGCAGCACGGAGGCTGGGGCGATGCCGGCAAAGGTGTCGGAGAAGATCCGGCCGATCGTGACGGCGGGGTTAGCGAACGAGGTGGAGCTTGTGAACCAGTATGCGGCCCCGATGTAGGCTCCGACCGCGGGTGCGACAATGTGGCCGCGGCGGGTGCGGGCCAGGGCGAAGATCACCAGCACCAGCCCGGCGGTGGCGACGACCTCGCCGACCAGGTGCCCACCGGCGACCCGCTCGGTCGTCGAGAACGAGGTCGCGGTCTCGAACATCGTGTTCGCCAGGGCCGCACCGCCGAGGCCGCCGAGGATCTGCGCCACGACGTAGCCGGCCACGTCGACCAGGGGGAGGTGTCCGGTGCGGCGGCCGAGCCACCAGTCCGCCAGGGTCACGACCGGGTTGAAGTGCGCCCCCGAGACGGGTGCGAGCACCAGGATCAGCACGGTCAGCCCGAGGGCGGTGGCGACGCTGTTCTCCAGCAGCTGCAGCCCAATGTCGTACGGGGAAAGGCAGGATGCGGCGATACCGGAGCCGATCACGATCGCCACCAACAGCCCGGTGCCGAGAAACTCGGCGGCCAGGCGACGCCAGAGGTGCGGGCGGGCGGCAGTAGCGATTGTCATGTTCATGTCGGTGTCATCTTGACTCAAAGAGATTGCTCAGTCAAGATTGAGGCAATGAAAGTTGATGGAACTCGTCAGTTGGAGCGGCGGGCCGCGCGGCACGCCGCGCTGGCGGACCCTGCCCGGTTGCGGGTAGTGGATCTGCTCAGCCTCGGCGACCTGACGCCGACCGAGTTGCAGCAGAGCCTCGGAATGCCGTCGAATCTGTTGGCGCATCACTTGAACGTGCTCGAGGGCGAGGGGATAGTCGCCCGGTCCCGGTCGGAGGCCGATCGGCGTCGCAGCTACGTCCGCCTCCTTCCGGCCGCCTTCGACGGGCTCACACCGGGCGCGATCGGCAGCGCCCGCCGGGTGGTGTTCGTCTGCACCGCCAACTCCGCCCGCTCCCAGCTCGCCGCCGCACTCTGGAGACGCCACAGCCCGATTCCCGTCGCCTCAGCCGGCACCCACCCGGCCGACCGGATCGAACCCGGCGCGATCGCCGCCGCCCACCGCCACGACATGCCCCTGCGAATCGCCAAACCCCGGCTGCTGTCCGACGTGCTCATCAGTGACGATTTCGTGGTCACCGTCTGCGACAAGGCCCACGAGGAGCTCGGCAACCTCGGCGGCCTGCACTGGTCGATCCCCGATCCCGTCCGTATCGCCACCGATCAGGCGTTCGACGCCGCGTTCGAGAACCTCGCCCAGCGCGTCGGCGACCTCGCCCAACGCCTCACCGCAGCATGACCACGAAAGAGACACCACGGCCCACCCGCCCGTTGGCAGTCGACCACCGGCCTGCCTAAGGGGTCGCGGATCGTGCGGTGAGGTGCTCGGACCGGGCGGTACGCCACACCGCGCGCGCTGCATCAGCGTTGAGGAGCCCGATCGCCAAGCCGATGACGATGTCGAACCATCCGCTCTGAATCCAGATCGTGACTATGCCCACGGCGATGATGGCGAGGTTGGCGAAGGCGTCGTTACGTGCGGAAAGCCATGCGGCCTTGGCCATGCTGCCGTGAGTACTGCGATGACGAACGAGGAGGAACGCGCAGAGCACGTTGACGACTAGCGCCCCGACCGCGGCGGCGGTGAGCGGAAGCGGTTCAGGGGCGACAGGGTCGAGGATCTTGAGGATCGCGATCCAGATGGTTGCCAATGCCGGGACGAGGATGACGAAGGCCAGAATGCTGCCGACCCACGCCTGCCGGCGAAGAGACCAAGCGGCGGCGAAGAAGATCAATAGATTGATACTGGAGTCCTCGAGGAAGTCGACGCTGTCGGCAAAAAGTGAGACCGACCCGATGAAGGTCGCGACGGTGAACTCCACACCGAAATACCCGAGATTGAGAGCAGCGACAAGCAGAACCGTCCGTCGCAAGGTCGGCGCATTGGATCTGCTCATCACGTGTCTATCTTCTCGTGTCGGCGTGCCCCAGTGCCGACCGCCCGGCCAGGTGGCATCGACTCCGATCATCGACACGGCGGGTGGTCGAGGCAGTCACGACCGATCTGGAGTTGCTCTCCGAAGAAATTCCAGTCCGTTCGCGCCGAACGTTGAATAGGTGATACGAGTGTTGGATTCTGAGAACGCGAGGTGATTCGGGGAGATTCGTTGCTGTTCGCGTTGTAGCCGGTGAACAGATTCGGGCCTCTTTGCGTGAAGACGATCGCCGGCCCCCTGAGATGCGCCAGCGTCAGTCCATCGGACGTGGGTGCGATGCTGATGAGCTCTCGCAGCTCCTCGCACCAGTACTCTCCCTCTGCTAGCCAGGTCTGGGGAAACGATTGCGAGATTCTCCACCACTGGTGCGGGCGTCGAGTGGGATCGTTGCTCACTGCGATCTCGCCCTTTGCGTCGTTTACCTGAATGAGTGTTCCGTCGTCGCCCTCGTAGCAGTCGGGGCGGAGCCTGCTAAGTCGCGCGAGCCCGAATCGCGTGTCGATCTCTACTCCCCCTTCGACCGCTGTGATCTGACTCACCATGCGAGTCCGTCTAGGCGAGCAGCAGACGATCGAGAGCCTTCGCCGTCCCAACGAGCTGGCCTCGTCTTCGTCGGGGCCGGAACCCTCGCGGCCGGACTCCTGACCCTCGGAGCCGGCCTGCTGAATTCATCTCGAGTTCAGTGACTCCGCCATGTTCCGTGCTCCACAGCCAGTGAAGGTGGCATGACATGAGCATCGCAACGTCCATCCAGGGGAGTCGGGCGCGATGTGAACGTTATGCCACTAGATCCCGGTCCCGGCACGCCCCGGCGGGACACTCTAGACCGAGCCATTACCATATAAGAAGGTAAACAAACGATTCTTCTTCGGCGTGTCGTCAAAAAACTACCGACAAATGCTTAACATCGGCGTTAGCTGTGCTCGAGTGAATCGATTAATCGCGACCACGACGGTCACGCCGGGGTCGATCCGGAAAGCAAGATAATGTTCGGGATCAAGAAGAAGACTGGCCTGACCGCGGCGCTCATCGCCCTGTTCGTGCTTGCTGGTGGTGCTATCAGCGCCAACGCGACGCAAGTCACGACCTACATGGATCAATGGTGGTCCGGGACCGTGGGCAGTTACCGCACGAGTACCGGAGTGTCGCAAACGATCCAGCTCTACGGGTGCGCGGGCGGAGTTGCTGGCTCGCCAGCCGTGACCGATGTGCAGATGCAGTTGCAGCGATACAACGGCTTGCTCGCCCCCATTTCTGAGGGAAACATCCAGCAAGCCTGCGGCACGACGCTGAACTGGGGCACTCGCCCATCCAGTGTGCAGTACCGCTATCAGCTCAACGGCTACGTGCAAGGCGGCCCGTGGCAGACCGGGCCGTTCTCGGCCGACCCTGTGTACATTAACTACTAGGTACGGTCGAACTCATAGCCGGGCAGGCCGGACTGCCCGGCTTGTGAGTTTAAAGCCAATGAATAGACGAGGGGGTCATCATCTTTAGGCCGATCGTTCCGCCGCGCGCTTCGCCGGCATTCTGGTTCGCCCCGATTGTCGTTGTCGCAATGATCTTCGCGTGGTGGTCCATTTTGTGGCCCGTCACCCCTCCGCCCTACTGGAACGCATATCTTGCTCGCGCGAGTGATGGGCTCCAGTACGGGCTTCCCCTCGCAGCAGCGGCCGCCGCCTGGACGTCTCGCCGAGCGAGATCACTGCGAGAGGACTGGCGCCACGGGTCGAGAACATCGTTGAGAATACTTTGGGCGCACCTCTGGCCCTTATACGTGGCTGTTGGAATTGGTGTTATTTTAACATTTCTTTGCGACCTAGTTGTGAATGGCATTCCTACACCAGGTTGGCCAAATTTGCTGCTGGTACTTACGTTCGGCGCGATGACCACGGTCGCGGTGGGCGCGGGGTGGTTGCTCGGAAACCTGCTACCTGTGCCGATCGCCATTCCAGTGGCCATATTCGGCCTTCTCCAGTGGGTTACCTATCCGTTGATCGACGCCGTAAACCTTTCCTGGCGCAATATCGCAGGTTACGCCGTCTTTGCCTGCTGCGATCTGGTGAACTTCGAGCCGGATCTAAGGGCCGTTCTCGCGCCACTCGTAATCGCTGCCGCAATTGCAATACTCGTCATCTTGTCCATACGCCGCCGCCTCCTCTACTGGGCGATTCCCGCCGTTCCTCTTATCGCTCTGGCCGTGATCGCTGCCAACGCGATTGTGGTCGGCACCGGTCCGACGGGGGGCGAGCTGCGCCCTGCCGCGGACTTGCGGTGCACACAGGAACAGGAGCCCACTGTATGTCTCTTCCCCGAAACGATCGCCGCCGGCGGAGGGCCGATCATTGCCACGCTGACGGACGGGTACCGTAGCGCTCAAGATCATGGGGTCTCCCTACCAGAGCGAGTGAGCGCCACCAGTTCAGAGGCCGTCGATTCCTCTGCTACAACCGTGGCTGACTTTTCTGTCGAAATGGATCGCGATCAGATCTTGTCCGTGTACGCCACCGCGGTTTTCCGCACACTGACGTGCCGGACCCCTGAAGTTTCTTCGGACGCGCCTCCTGAGCTTGTCGTCTCTTATGCGCTGGCTCGGGTAATGGGTGGAGATGAGACTGGAGTACTTCCGTCAGTCTCCATCGGCTTGGGCGAAGAAGGCAGCAACTCGGGAGAGACGCCGCTCACGGCAGACGAGGTGATCGACGCCTTGAACGTTCGGTCGATGAGCGACGCTGAAGCTGTTGTGACAGCTTGGTACGAGCAACAAGAGAACTGTTAGGGGCCAGCATGGCGATTCAGATACGAGACGTTACGTTTGGCTACTCACTCAAGCATCCGGTATTCGAGCGGTTAAGCATTGACCTCGAATCTTTTCCTGCTGTCGTCCTTGGTCCCAATGGCGCCGGGAAGTCCACTTTGCTCGGATTGATCGTCGGGCACCTAAAGCCAAAATTGGGGTCGATCAGTGTCGGCGGGCACGCCCGCGGCAAAGACCCACGACGATCGCGGCGGACTACTGGGTGGCTACCGCAGGATGTGAAACCACTGTCGGGCTTCACAGCACGGCAGCAAGTGGCATACGCCGGATGGCTCAAGGGCCTCAAGTACTCCGCCGCATGGACCAGCGCCGCAGAAGCGCTCGAAAGTGTGAGCCTGAGTGACCATGCGGCCCAATCGGCATCGAAGCTATCTGGTGGCCAGCGAAGGCGGCTCGGCGTTGCTCAGGCTCTAGTCCACGACCCTTCTTTCCTCATCCTGGACGAGCCGTACGCGGGCCTCGATCCCGAGCAGCGTTCGTCCGTGCGTGACACACTGCTGGCCGTGTCGGCCAAGACTTCCTTGGTGGTTTCGACACATCAAACTGAGGATCTCGAGGACGTGTACGCACACGTACTGGTAATTGAAGGTGGCCGAGTTATCTTCTCGGGCTCGACGGCGAAGTTCTATGAGGGCGTTCCGGAGTCCGTCGCTCCAGCGGGCCGAGCCGAGGCGGCGTATCGGCAGATTCTTGAACGAAGCCGCAGTTCCGAGCCAAGTTGAGGCTCTGGTCCAAATCAAGGGGTGTTCTCTGGTATGCCCTCGCGTGTTTCTCCATAGCAATCACGGTGGCGCTCGTCGGAACGACCGAGCTCTTCATTCCCAACCTTGTGACCGGCGGTCTGAACCACTTCGCTATCGCTTACGCTTTACCGGTCCTACCGATTCTTGTCTGGTGCGTGCTATCCGAGAGATCACAGTACGACATCGAGAGGGTGACTCTTCGACGGTGGAACGTGGCATTCTTAGATCTGAGCGCCATAGTGTTTCCTCCGCTGATCGTCTCGATCTGGATGCTCAACGCCCTTGAGCCGATCACAATCGCCGCTGGGAGAAACCTCGTTTTCTACGTTTGCATGGGCCTTGCCGCTCTAGGCTTTACGCGGCGATACTTCGCGTTCGTGCCGACCGTCCTATACCTTCTGGTCTGTTCAACCGCGGGATTCGGCTACTCGGCTGTCGTGCCTTTTGGTTGGGCATTCGTTTTAGGGGAGTGGGACCCCGCCCGCAACATACCGACCTTGTGGATTGCGCTCGGTGTGTCCGTCATCTGGTTCCTCTCACGGCGCGTTCCCGGTTGATCGTCACTTCGAAGCGATCCAAGGTCTGAATGGAGTCCGATCGCGCAATCTCAGCGCGCGGCTCTCGACAAACCACCACGATGCGGCCGCGATACTCAAGGACACACCGACAACAATGACCAAGTTGCTCCACATTGGTAGCCGCCCGGCGGCGTCGATCACGATTTGCTGAAGGACATAACCCCAAAGGTAGGTGCCATAGGAGAGATCTCCCCACCGTGCCGCAGCGCGCACCACCGGCGTGCTCGCAGTCCCCACGGCTATAACGCAGTATGGGAGAGCGAGCCACGAGATCGGAAGCGCAAGATCCTCCCAGGCGAGAGACGTGATCACCCACGCAGCAAGGACGAGAGCCGCCACCTGGGGGCAGGACGAACCCCCGCGGCAAAGCGCGTATCGTCGCTGCCGCAAAGAAGTAGACCATCACCGATGCCGTCGTCTCGAAGGAACCGAGTGCAAGAATCCCTCCCTGCGAGAGATAGGTCAGCGCTGCGGTCGCGGCGGCAAGCGTCGCGAACTCCGCTCGGCCGCGCGAAGCTCGGCGATGAGCTCGCGCAGGCCGGTGATGATGTCGTCGCGGTCCAAAGCGGTGGGCATTCTCAGACGCTCGCGAAGGTGTCACGCCAGGCGAGAACGCCCCGCTTGGCGAACTCGGCGGGCACCTCAGAAGGCGGTGGCACCGGGTCGGCGGGATCCACCTCGAGCGTGCGTGGCTCGGCGAGGAAGCGCCCCTGCCGGTCGACCCAGGCCGGCAGCGGGACTCCCTCTTCGCTCAACCGCCACGCCACAAGCGCTGCGATCGCAGCATCCCACACCGGGTCCTTGGTCGACTCGGGCTCAGCGAGCCCAAGGATTCCGCGAACAAGGCCATGCTCGGCGAGGAGGTTGTCATTGAGCTGCAGCAGCGCGCGCAAAGCGCGATCCTTATCCCTCCCCCGAAGCCGCTCACGGATCTCCGCAGCCGCCGTCGCGGCATCGTCTCGGCGGGTGGGGGCCGAGTAGAGCCGGTGGCCCGCGCCAGCCAGCAACCGGTCGATGGTGTTGAAACCCGCGTCGCGGCCTCGTTCAGAGCGGGAGACGCTTCCCTGGTCGATCTGAGCACGATCAGCGAGTTGTTCCTGGGTAAGTTGGCGACTCCTACGGGCGGCGCGAACCAGCGTCGATGCGTTTGTCACGCCGATCACCTCCACAACGATACGAGAAAGAATGGTTTGTACGCCATAATTCTAACAGGTGCCCATGGTGTCGGAACATCTAGGAACCGGCCGAAGGCTACGCACCTACCCTCGATCAGGTTCGACGGGCCTGAGAATACGCCGCGGACAAGGGAGTGTCCTGGCAATCTCGGTCACACCGGACGCCACGGCCTCGGGCGCTGTAATCGGAGAGATCGAAGCCTTCTACGTCACCGACATCGCTCGCCCCATCGACGACGTCGCGGGCGAGCTGACGACCATCCTTGGAGCAACCGGAGGAGACCACACATCCACCCCGGCGTCACCGTTGATGACTTCTACCTGCTGTTCGGCAACGCACCCACCGATAAGCCTCCCGCAACCCGTGCCCGCTGGCCCACCCTCGTTCTGCCCGGGGCTCACCGCCAACGCTCGCCCAGAGACACCCAGGGCACACGACGCGACGGCACTGTTGGCGGGTGGATGCTGATGCGCGTGGTGATCTCGGATGAGGGCTCGGATGCCGCCGGGTTGGGCGTGTGGATGTCGTTGACGGTCAATGTGGCGGCAGAGTCGCGATCGGCACGATGATTGACGTGACGATCGCCATGGCGATGACGTTTCCGATGAGTGGGTGGAAGTCCTGCGGGAGTCGTGATGAGATTGGTCGAGCTACCCGCGGGCAGAGCACCGCTCCGGCGATCGCTCCGAAGACGCGCCAATCGGGACTTGAGCCGTCGAGCTTCTTCCGATGGAGGTATTACTGTGACCAGGCGAGGTCGGCGAAGACGAAAGCCCCCTGCGCGCATACTTGATTTCGCGAATAATGGCGCCGCAGAGGCTGCCCTCCTCGCCGGTTCCGCGGCAGGGGCGACCACCGCCGCGATATTTCTGCTTCTGGGTCGCCCGAACTGGGGCTTCGGATGCGCTTCGTTATCTCTCACGCTCGCGTGGAGCGCCTGCGGGCTCGTCCTCCGCGCGCGCCGGCTGGATCACCGTCGTCTTGTCGAGCTTGACGAGCGCCGAGCCGACCAGGCAGCGTTGCTGAGTCACGAAATTCGCACGCCGCTCGCGATCATCCAGGGAGCCGCGGAACTGCTCGCCGAGGAAAGTGCCGGGCCCCTCACACCCACCCAGGCGAAGTTCATCAAACGCATTTCCGACAACGCGGTTCGGGTTTACACCTTCGCCGAACAGATGCTGATCAGGGCACGTCTTGAGGCCGGACTCTTCACAATCGATCGCACTGATGTCGACCTGCGCGTGTTATTCCGCAACGTCGTCGAGGAACTTTCGCAAATCTCCGACGCTACGATCATGCTCGTGGCTCCGGGGGCACCCGTGAGCGTCTCAGTTGACGGGCAGCTTATCCGTCAGGTTTTGATCAACCTGATCAATAACGCGGCGAGCAGCGTCGCAGCGAGCGGACTCGTCGAGGTGCGGATCGCGCCCGGGGAGGACGAGGTGATGATCTCGGTAAGCGATGCCGGCTCCGGAATGACCGAGTCGCAGCGCGAACAGCTCTTCCACCGCTTCACAAGCGGACGCCCACTGGGCAACGGCACTGGCATAGGCCTGTTTCTCTCTCAACAGTTCGTAGGAGTGCACGGCGGACGCATTTACGTCGACACAATCACGGGAAACGGGACGACGATGATGTTCACTCTTCCGCTGCGCACAACACAGCCGAACCCACCGCCCCTCCCGAACGACCATGCCCGAAAGGATGATCGTCGCTCCCGACGACTCAAGGCAAGAGGGAACGTGCGATGATCGAACCTCCGCTGGCCTATGTGATCGACGACGAGCCGGCGATGCTCGACATCGCGACATTTGCACTTGAGACACAGGGATTTCGTACCGACGCGTTCCTTTCCGCGGAGGCGGCGTGGCCCGCTCTCGCGAAGGTACGCCCAGACCTCGTGCTCCTCGACATCATGCTCCCCGGGGCCTCGGGAATCGCGCTATGCCGGCGCATCAAAGCGCTCTGGAGCATCCCCGTGATTCTGGTCACGGCCAAGGGTGAAGCCGCCGACCGCATCGCCGGCCTCGAGGCCGACGCTGACGACTACATTGCGAAGCCCTACCACCCGCGCGAGCTGGCGCTACGCGCGCAACGCCTCGTACGCCGCACGCCAACCGTACTCACCGCCCAAACGGTGGCCGGAACATTAACCCTCGACGCGATCAACCACGGCGCCTCGATCGCGGGGCACAGCATCGCCCTAACAATCAACGAATTCAAGCTGCTATACGCGTTAATGTCGCGACCGGATGTCGTGCTGAACTTCGGTCAGCTGCTGCTACTCGGCTGGGGCGAGTCGGATCGGCTCGGAGCGCGCGAAATGATCAAGGCCGCCATCTACCGGCTGCGCCACAAACTCGACGCACCAATGCCAGGCAGCTCCGCCGTGATCGAAAGCGTGCGCGGCACCGGATACTTGCTCCGCACCACCTGAACCTGGCAGCAACGGTCATCGGTGACGAATCCGTCACCGATCGTCACCACACCGTCACGGCACCGGGCATTGCCCCCGCCTAGAGTGAATCCGTCCCGACACAAAGGAGTCTCCAGGATGGGCAAGAGAATCGTCATAATCGCGGCTGCCGCGGCCAGCGTATTGATCTTCACCGGCTGTTCCGCTGGCGCGGGTGAAACAACGAGCGACGCGAAGGACCCTGTCACCTTCATCTGCAGCCCGCAAGAAGATTGGTGCCAGGTGATCGCCGCCGAGTTCACCGCAGCGAGCGGATACCCCGCCAACTACGTCCGCCTGAGCGGTGGCGAGGCTGTCGCTCGGCTCAGCGCCACCGGCGACACTCCCGAGTTCGACGCCTGGTTTGGTGGCGGGGCCGAAGGCCATCTCGCCGCGGAAAGCCAGGGCTATATCGAGCCGTACTCATCGCCCAACGCCGATGTTATTCCTGACGAGTACAAGGACGCGGACGGCCTGTGGACCGGCGTCTACATCGGCGCCCTGAGCTTCTGCTCGAACACCGACATCCTTTCGGAGATCGGCGCGGAGGCGCCGGAGTCGTGGTCCGATCTGCTCGACCCGAAGTTCAAGAGCAACGTCGCGATGGCGCACCCCGGAACCTCGGGAACCGCGTACGCCGCGCTGTGGACGCAGGTCGTTCTGAACGACGGTGACCAGGATGCCGCGCTCGATTACTTCCACGAGCTGCACTCGAACATCCTGCAGTACTCCAAGAGCGGCAGTGCGCCGGGCCAGATGGCCGGGCGGGGCGAGGTCGCGACCGGCATCATCTTCGCTCAGGACTGCCAGAAGCTCATCAACGAGGGCTTCACCAACCTCACCACCACGTTCCCCAAGGAAGGCGTGGGACACGAGGTGGGCGCGGTGTCGCTGATCAAGAATGCGAAGAACCCCGAAGGAGCGAAGGCGTTCATCGACTGGTCGTTGACTGCCGAGGCGCAGGATCTCGCCGCCGAGGTGGGAAGCTACAGCGTCCCAACCAATCCCGATGCCACAATCACCGATGACATGGTCGATTTCGACAAGCTCACGCTCATCCCTGCCGATATCGCCGCCGCCGGCAAGGCCCGGAACACACTGACCCAGCGTTTCGACACGGAGGTGGCTCCTGCTCCGAAGGAGTAGACGCCCGACACTGCTATGACGATCACACTCAAAGCCGCGGTGAGTGGGCAGACCCCGCCCACCGCGGCGCCTCCCCTCTCCCGCCGCCCTGTCCGAGGGCGTGTCGACCGCACGGTGGTCATACTCGCTAGCGCGGTCGCTGCGATCCTGGCTCTGCTTATCTGCTATCCGGTGGGCACCCTCGTCTCCGCCGCGTTCGGCGACAAAGGACTCGCCGTTTTGGGCCGGCTCGCCACCGACCCGGTGAACCAGCGCATCGTAGGCAACACGGTCGTGCTCGGTCTCATTGTCGGGGTGGTCGGCACCGCAATCGGATTCCTGTTCGCGTACGCGCAGGTGCGCCTCTCGTTCCGAGGCAAGCGCCTCCTGCACATTCTCGCCATGGTGCCGATCGTCGCTCCGCCGTTCGCTGTGGCGACCGCCGTCATCACGCTCTTCGGGCGCAACGGGGCAATCAGCAGCGGACTGTTCGGAATCAAGGGCGACATCTATGGTCTGCCTGGGCTGGTCCTGGTGCTGTCGCTCTCCTTCTTCCCCGTGGCGTACATGAACTTCCGCGGCATGTTGGAGAGTCTCGACCCGAGCCTCGATGAGGCCGCGGCAGGTCTTGGCGCGAGCAAACTGCGGGTCTTCTTCTCGGTGACGATCCCGATGCTCGCCCCCGGGTTCGCCGGCTCGTTCTTGCTCCTGTTCGTCGAGGGGATCGCCGATCTCGCCAACCCCCTCGTCCTCGGGGGCGACTACACCGTACTCTCGACCCGCGCCTACCTGGCCGTCACGGGCGACTACGACACCGGCGCAGGAGCGGCCTACGCGCTGACGATCCTGGTACCCGCCCTCCTGGTGTTCCTCGTCCAGAGGTACTGGACGTCTAAGCGGAGCGTGGTCACCGTCACCGGAAAGCCGACCGGGCACACCGAGTTGATCACCTCGGCGAGCGTGCGGCTTCCCGTTCTCGCGGTGGTGTGCGCGATCAGCGCGCTGATCGTGACGATCTACCTGACCGTGCTCGTCGGCGGCTTCCTCAAGGTGCCCGGAGTGAACAACGAGTTCACGCTCGACCACTTCCGTTTCGTGCTCACGGGGCTCGGGTCCAAGGCCATGACCGACACAGCCACGCTCGCGCTCATCGCGGCCCCGATTGCGGGCGTGCTGGGCATGCTCATCGCGTGGCTCGTGGTGCGGAAGCTGAAGCGCACAGCGGGTCTACTCGACTTCGTCGGGATGCTCGGACTAGCCGTGCCCGGCACCGTCCTCGGCATCGGATACGCGCTCTGCTATCTGACACCGACATCGGTGTTCGGTGTGCAGATTCTTCCGGCCCTCGCCGGCGGCAGCGCGGCGTTCGCCGGTGGAGTCGCGATCGTGATGGTCTACATCGTTCGTTCTCTGCCGTCCGGTCAGCGCGCGGGAGTCTCTGCGCTGAGCCAGATCGATCCAGCGATCGAAGAGGCGTCCACGTCACTCGGCGCAGGTTCCGGGACCACGTTCCGCAAGGTGACGCTGCCGCTGATCCAGTCTGCCCTGCTCGCGGGGCTGACCTTCGCCTTCGCCCGCTCGATGACCACGCTCTCACCGATCGTGTTCCTCACGACACCGGGCATCAAGATCATGACCTCGCAGATCCTCGCAGAAGTCGACTCCGGCCGATTCGGCAACGCCTTCGCCTACTGCACGGTGCTGATCGTGATCGTGCTCGCCCTGATCCTCCTCATCAACTTCCTCGTCCGAAAGGTGATCTTCCGTGGTCGCACACACAGTCGTTGACGACACCGACGCCCTTGCCGAAGCCGTCGGGCTCGATCAGACAGCATCCGGTCGGATCGTCTTGACCGACCTCACCAAACGCTACGGCGCAAAGACCGACGAGCCACCGGCGGTCGACGCCGTCAGTCTCGAGATCGAGCGCGGCGAACTCATCACGCTTCTGGGACCGTCCGGATGCGGAAAGACATCGACGCTCCGCATGATCGCCGGCTTCGAAGAACCCACCTCGGGTTCGCTCGAGCTCGACGGCGCCGACATGATCCGCGTGGCGCCGAACCACCGTCCGATGTCGATGGTCTTCCAGTCGTACGCCCTGTTTCCGCACCTCACCGTGCGCGAGAACGTGGCGTACGGCCTGAAGCTGAAATGCATTCCCTCCGCTCGACTCCGAGAGGAAGTCGACACCGTCCTCACGATCATGAACCTGATGAACTACGCCGATCGCGCACCGCATCAGCTGTCGGGTGGCCAGCAGCAGCGGGTCGCGCTCGCCCGCGCACTGGTCATGCGGCCCAAGGTTCTGCTGTTCGACGAACCGCTGTCGAATCTCGATGCGAAGCTTCGTGTCCTGATGCGCAACGAAATCCGCCGCCTCCAACGGCGTCTGGGGATCACGAGCATCTTCGTGACCCACGACCAAGACGAAGCCATGACGCTCTCCGACCGGATTGTCGTAATGAACCGCGGCCGCATCGAACAGGTCGATGTGCCCGACGTCGTCTACCGCCGGCCGGCCTCGGTGTTCGTCGCCGACTTCATCGGTCGCGCGACCTTCCTCGACGCGACCATCCTGAGCGCACCCGCAGATGGCCGCGCCCGTGTCGCGGCGATCGGTCAGGAGCTCGACACCGCCTGCCACTCCGATGTCACACTCGACAGCGACGTGCTCCTAATGATCCGTCCCGAGTCGGTGCGACTGTCGGCGAGGACCGACACCGACGAGGTGCACGGAGACATCGGACGCGTGCTCAACACGATCTTCCACGGCGACAGTGTCGAGTACGAGATCGAAACCGAGTCCGGAAGCATCGTCGCCTCCGTCTCCGACCCCGCCGTCGACGAGATCCTACGACCGATGGATTGCGTACGCGTGAGCATCGCGACCGACCGCGGCTGGCTACTCCCGAAAGCGCGCACCAGCACAGCATGACCTCCAGATGAGCCACCGCGGCGGGCGCTCACCGGATCCTGCCGAACAGCGGTACGGATCTCCGGCAGGTGGGACGCAGACTCGGCACAGCTACGCAAACCAGGGCGTGTTGATAAAGGTGCGATGAACCCGGTCTTGTGGACACCTGATCTGAGCGGCGAGAGTCGTTCTGATAGGAGTCATCATGCCTGCAGCTCACCCTCGGGAGTTCCGTCGTAGGGCCGTCGCGCTCGCGCGTTCGAAGGAGAAGCCGATCGCGCAGCTCGCGTCGGATCTCGGGATCAGCGAGTCCCGCCTCCGGAGGTGGATGAAGGTCGCCAATGTTGATGAAGGCGTCCGGGAGGGCGTCACGTCTGATGAGCGGGCCGGGCTGGTTCGGTTGCGGCGCGAGAACCGGATCCAGGCTGCGGAGATCGAGATTCTGCGGCAGGCGTCGGCATATTTCGCTCTAACCAGGGATTTTGGCGGAGACGGAGAGATTTTAAGCGACGAACAGCAGAGCAACGTTCCATGTCATGTCGCGGGGCCGCTTCGCGGTTCTCGATGTCAGCGCTTGAGCTTCTGGATCTTTGTGATGATCTTGTTCCGAGCACGGTGCAGTCGCCACCAGCTTCCCGTGTGCTCGAGCTGGATCCTGCCGAGTTCTTCGAGTGCCGGCAGACCAGAGGCGGCGAGTGCATGGGTGAGGTCGGCATCTGACTTGTCGCCGCGGTTCTCGACGATCCGGTGTGCTTTCTTGACCTTCTCGGATGCGATCGGATGTCTTGCGATGTCCGCGTCGATTTCTTCGAGCTTCGCTTCGAGTTCGGGGACGCTTTCACGCCGGAAGATCGACGGCATCATCTGTCTTGCTCCTTTGGGGTCGCATTTGTATTGCCTGCTGATACGAATGGGTACTGTTGATCAGCGGGCGGGCAGGCGTGCTGTCAGTGTCCAGGTTGTGCCCGTGGTGTGGGTGCTCAGGTGCCCGCCAAGCAGGGATACGCGCTCGCGGAGCCGATCGAGTCCGTAGCCGGACGAGGGGACGTGCGGGGTGTGCGGTGTCTCCGTGGTCGAGTTCGTCAGCTCCAAGTGGATCTCGTCATCGACGGATTCGAGCACGATCGTCACGGACGGGTGTTCGGGCGCGTGTTTGGCGATGTTCGTCGCGCCCTCTCTCATCAGGTGGACCAGCGCTTGCTCGATGGCAGTCGACACGGAGATGTCAGAGCTGGCGTGAACGGTGACCTCGGCACCGAGTCTTGCGAGGGAGTCGCGGGCTTCTTCCAGCGCGCTGGTCGCGCTGGCCTGTTGTTCATCGGGAGCAGTTACGCCCGTTACGTGATCGTCGCGCACGATTCGCAGTACCCGCCGGATGTCTGCCAACGCCTGATCCGCGCTGGTGCGGATGGCCTGGATCGACTGATTGCGCAAGGCGGGATCGTCCACACGTTCGAGGACGCGGGCGTGCATGGAGACGAGCGTCACGTCGTGCGCGATGATGTCGTGCAGTTCGTCCGCGATCCGTTCCCTCTCGGCGTCGATCGCGGCTGTGCGCGCGTACTCCAGTTGCGCGATGTCCAGGGCGAAGCGGCGCTCCCGCCCATGTGCCGTGCGCAATGCCCAGCCGATAGAGGCAGAGACCGCGAGTACGAGTGCGAGGGCAGGGAGAGCGGTGCTTACGAAGACGCCAGGAGTGGCCGTTGCCAGGATCGCGAGACCGGCCGCCACGACGACATAGATTGCGATGAACCAGGCCGGGCTGGTGTAGACGACCAGGCCGGCGACCGCCGTGAGATAAAGGAACTGGCTCCCGTCTTGGCCTGCTGTCGTCTGCACCAGCCCGGTGAGCAGCAGGCTCATCGCTGCGGCGGCAGGCCACCAGGCGAACAACGCTGTCGCGAACGTCGCGGAGAGGCCGAGCAGCATGCTCCGCCATGTGGTCTCTGGGTCGCTGAGATACAGGCCGACGTCGACCAGCAAGATCACGCCAAGCAAGACAAGGAGCGCGACCCGGCCTCGGCGTGGGAGCCCGTTGAAGCCGGGAGCCCCCACGCCGCCGAGCACGGGCAGTCGGTTGCCTCGCGCGAGGTTCTGTGTGTTCTTCACCCTCCTATGATGGCCGGTCAGCGACTCAGGTCACTTGCAGATGCGCAGCATGCGACACAACTCCAACATGATCGGCCCAGCAGGGACGATCCGTGGACCGAACAGTGCGAAAACCCCGAACATACATCCTCCTTGCGACGACTTCCGCAAGGAAGACTCGCGATGCAAGGGGGTGCTGCACTGCGTCCAAAAGTATCCAGAATCAGGGACTTTCGTATCGACTGGATCGAAGCTCCACCTCGGTAAAATGGCCGGAGTGGAACCGATACGAGTGCTGATCGCCGACGACGAGGCGCTGGTTCGCCACGCGCTGCGGGTCTTCGTGAACACGGGCGGCGACATGACCGTGGTGGGAGAAGCCGTGGACGGCGAAGAGGCGGTCAGTGCTGCCGAGCGCTTGCTACCGGACGTCGTTCTCATGGATCTGCAAATGCCGCACGTATCCGGCATCGAGGCCACTCGTCGCATCGCGACCGCTCTCCCGGACGTTCGAGTGCTCGCCGTAACGACCTTCTCGACAGAGCGTCACGTGGTGCCTGCGCTGCGTGCCGGAGCATCCGGCTATCTCGTCAAGGACACTGACCCCGACGACATCCTCGAAGCCATCCGGGAGGTTCGCGCCGGGCGCTCCGTCATCTCTCCGCGCGTGACCCGCGATCTGATTCTCTCGTTGCAGGCCGACCCAGGCGTCACTCGAGGCGCTATGCCGGCGCCCGAAGCTCTGACACCGCGCGAGCTGTCCATCGTCCAAGCCATCGCTCAGGGGCGGTCCAACGCGGAGATCGCGCGCGAGCTTCACCTTGCTGAGCCGACGATCAAGGCGAACCTCGGCCGTGTCATGTCTAAGTGGGGTGTCCGAGACCGGGTGCAGGTGCTCATCTACGCGATCACGAAGAACGTCATTGACCTCGAATCGCTCGACATCGGCTCGCTCTGATGAGTTTCGTCAGGCGACTCGACGTCGTCGCTACGAAGGTGTCGAAGGTCGATACGTTGGTATCTGGCAGGCGCATCCAGCGTCCATGAGGCTGTGGTCGGACGACCCGGATGGTCCGGAACAAGCCCGTCTCACAGCAAAGGAACACACTATGTGGGCTGTCATTAGGAGGATCCTCGACCTGGCGTGGAAGTACGGCGTCAACGCGGTCAACGCCGTTGTTGCCTGGGTGCAGCGCAACTGGGTGACGGTGGAGAGGTGGCTGCGCACCCTCACCATCGAGCAGATCATCGAGCGGATCCTCAACATCCTCGGGCTCTGAGAGCCTGAGAGGCGTGTCGTGACCCTGCGGCGCGAACCGGCGCGGTGGGGTCACGACATGCATCGGCGGCGCGGCAGCACAAGCGGATGAGACAGTGGAGGCATGACGGAAGATGGTTTGATGGATGCACAGCGCGATCGATCGACGATGGCGAGCGGCGAGGCGCTCCCGCGCGCGGCCCTGAGGTACGAGAATCTCCGGACCCTCTCGGCAGCCGTAACTTTCGCTGTGCTGCTCATCGCGGCGGCTCTGTTCGTGAAGATCGACTGGGTCGAGTTCGTCGCGCTGTGGATTCTGCTTCCGCTGTGCGTCTTGGGCACGCTCATCGACATCGCCGTCGTGAATCGACTTCAGTACCGGGCCTATCGGTACACGGTCGATCGCTCAACAGTCGAGATCTGGCACGGGCTCCTCATGAGATCCAGGACCACGATCTCCACCGTTCAGATCCTGAGCGTCGACATCGTGCGGGGCCCTCTGCTCAGAAGCTGCGGGCTTGCCTCGATCGTCTTCCGCACGGTTGGCGGCACGATCAAGCTCGGGCCTGTCACGCCTACGGCGGCAGAAGGCGTTCGCACCCGGGTGATGCGCACTCTGGAAGTTGCGCCTTGACGAAGACAACCTGGAAACGAGCGTCCGGACGTCTCCTCATCGTCGAGGCGGCGCAGTTCCTCGCCTCCTTCGCGTTCCTGGTCATCGCGCTCACCTTCTGGGCCAGCCACGGGAGTGAGATCGCCTCGGTTCTGCTCCCGCTAGCGTCGTTTCTCTACGGGCCGCTCCGCGTGGCCTGGATCATCGTCAGATGGAGCGTCGAGACGTACCGGATCGCCCCCGAAATGCTTGCCGTTCGCACCGGGGTCTTTCACCGGCAGGAACGTCACCTCGGGTGGGCTTCTGTCGTCGCCGTCGATGAACAGGCCGGTCTCTTCTTCCGTGTTCTCGGAATCCGTCGACTGCAGCTCACCCAATCAGACTCCGCCGGGGGCGCGGTCGTCTTCCGTGCACTCGATCCGGTGGCCGCGGCAGACATACGAACGCTCGTGCGCAAGCACAACGGCGCGGCCACCGACTCCAACGCCACCCTGCAGATCGGCGAGATCTATCGAGCCACGTGGCGCGAACTTGCCCTGATGAGTCTCGTCAACGGGCGGTTTGCGCTTCTTGCGCCTCCCGTCTTGTTCGCGTCCTGGGGCCTCCTGGAAGACATCGGCGTGAGCACGTGGGCATTCGAACTGTTCAGGACCCTCCCGCCGGCTCTCCTGATTGCCATCTCGATAGTCGGGTTCATCCTGATCGGGACGCTGGCCACGATCTCGCGATACCAGGGCTTCTCGGCGCGTATGACGGCCGCACGCACGCTGGTCCTTAGCTACGGCCTCGTCGAAAAGCGGGAACGGCACATCGATCTGAAATCCATCGAGGGCATCACGGTGCGCCGCTCACTCGTCGAACAGTTGCTTCGGCGCTCGCGTCTCGCGGTCCTGACGTTCAAGGGTGCCGATGAGGTGGGCGCGAGCCTTGTGCTTCCGTCGCTCCCCGACACGATTGTGCGGCAGATCACGCGATCGCACTTCCACGAGTTCGTGCAGGATTCCGCGATTCTATCCGACCGCCCTGCTGCGGTGTTCCGCCAGTTCTTCCGTGCGGCTTTGGTCTTCTCGATCCCGGCCGCGCTGGTGGCCAGCTTGCTGGACACCGGGATGAGCATCGCGGGTGCAGTTGCGATCGGACTGATCGCGCTGGCAATCTCCACGTCGATTGGCCGGTTGCTCGTCTTGGGGATGAACGTCGACTCACACGACATCCTGAAGATCGAGCGTCATCTCGTGACCGAGGTGGAAACCTACGTCCGGGCGCGTTCCTGCCATTGGGTTGGGAGCGTTCATCTGAGAGGGGCCGATCGACCGCTGTTCTTCTCGGCTCATCTGTATGCGGGTGGTGCCCGAAATTTCGTCGGTACCCACTGTTCCGCGGAGAGCCTGGCACGGTTGCGCGAGGTGATCATCACGGTCGACGAGCCCGCGGCGCGGCGACAGAGGTTGCTGATCAAGTCGAACGGGGCGACGCCGTGAACGCGTCCGCTCCGGCATCTGTCCCGATGGAGTTGACGTCATGATCACGTTCGAGAACGTCTCAAAGGCAATCGGTGGCCGTGCGATCATCGAGGACGTTTCTTTCGTTGTTCCCGACGGGAGCATCACCGGGTTCGTCGGCCCCAACGGTGCGGGGAAGTCCACTTCGATGCGAGTCGCGCTTGGGCTGACAGCCGCCCAGCGTGGACAGGCACGCTTCGACGGTCGCCATTACCGTGACCTGCGTGCTCCGCTCCGCGAGGTCGGGAGCTTGCTGGATGCCCGGTGGCTGATGCCGAATCTGCGGGCCCGGGACGTTCTCGACTACTGCGCGCGCACCCAGGGCGTCTCCCCGCGAAGCACGTCTCTCCTCGCCCTTGTTGGGCTTGCCGATGCAGCGGAACGTCGTGTCGGGCAGCTTTCGTTGGGTATGAGGCAGCGCCTGGGGATTGCCGTCGCGCTGATCGGCTCACCCCGTCACCTCATCCTGGATGAGCCGTTGAACGGGCTCGATCCTACCGGCATCGCGTGGCTTCGCGATCTCCTTCGGCAGCTCCGCGGAGAGGGTGTCGGCATCCTGCTCTCGTCGCACATCGTGAGCGAGCTGGCTCTGATCGCGGACAACATCGTGGTCATCAGCAAGGGGCGCATCGTGCTCGACGGCACGCTCGAGGCCCTCGCCGCTCAAGGTCGACCGCATGTGCTCGTGCGCACAGACCGACCCGACGATCTCGCGGCAGCCACTCACGCTCGCGGGGCAACAGCCGCGCAGGGCGCCGATGGTCGGGTCGTCATCTCGGGGCTGACGGCACGCGAAGTGTTCCAGGTCGCGGCGCACCAGGGGATCGCTCTCGATGAGCTGACAACGAGACAACGATCCCTTGACGACATCTACCGTGACGCGATCGGTGAGATGCCCCTCCAGGAGGACGAATGAATAGGACCGCGACGACTCTCGACGACCCGGCAGTGGAGGAGCAGACCGTTCACAGGACGTCTGCGCTGACGCTGATCCGCGCAGAGTTCGGACGTGCGGTGCGCACGCGATCAACGATCGTGTTCCTTTCGGTTGCCGCAACCGTCACCCTGGCTATCTTCGCCGTGCGTGTGTTCATCTCAGGTAGGTCCGAGGAGCCGTTGACCAGCGACGTGATCGCCCTGAGTTCGGATGTCGTCGGGTTCGTCGTGATGTTCAGCACCGCGCTGGCGGTCGCTCGCGATCACCAGTCCGGCGCAATCGAGCTCGTACGGGTTCTCATCCCAGCGAGAGCGAAGCACCTCCTCGCCCTCGCCGCCGCTCACGCGACTCTCGCGATCGTGGTTGTCCTCATCGTGACGATCATCGGTACGGTGACCATCCTCGTGGTGGAGCCGAGCGCATATGAGAACGGATTCCCCGCTGACGGTCTCAGTCGCCTCCTTCTGACGACGGCGCTGCTCGCCTTCGCAGGGGCAGGCATCGGTGCGGTCTGTCGCTCGTCCGCGGCGACGACATTCGTCGTGCTGGCGCTTTATCTGCTCCTGCCCGTCACGTTGATGGTCGCCGGGTTCACTGGCCAGGCCTGGGCCAGCGCTGTCTCAGACAAGACACTGGGGCTGCTCGCATCCGCTGCCATCTCCAACACAAGCGACGCATGGGCGGCGGCCGCAGGTGTCGCACTCTGGGCGGCCGGACTGACGTTGCTCGGAATCCTCCGTGAGGTGAAAGGAAAGTGACAATGTCGGAACGTGACAAGAGCGCACTCTGGTTCCTTCTGCCCGCCCTCGCAGCAGCGATCGCGTTGGTCGCGATCTCTCTCCCCAGCCTGGGCGATGCGGTGAACGACACCTCACCCGCCGAGGCGATCATCGCCTTGGTGCTCTTCGCCCTGGTCGGGGGTGCGGTCGTTGGGGGCGTGACATACGCCATCCGGAGGTTGTCTGTGCGTCGCAAGCGCCGTGACTGAGGCGGCTCCAGCGCAGTTCCGCATGCGCGCGGAGAAGTGCTAACTCAGGTGCTAAGCAAGGCGTAGTCGCGTGCACGTCGATGTAGTTATCCACAGGCGACGCGCTCCAGATCGTTGATTTTCCGGGCCTCAACGCCGATCCGTGAGCCTGCGCGCGAGGGGGTCGAGGTCAGTTCAACTCCCCTTCCATACCGGCGATGCGGACGATTACCCTGCTCGCCCGCGTCGTCCAGGAGGTAGCAGGCCGCGAGCACGAGCCTTGGCAACCCAGCCCTGGGTAGTGGTGAGTGCGACACCGTTGATGTCGGCCATCGTCGCGCTCGGGTTCTTGTCGCCCTGCTGAGTGAGGCGGCCGTGCTGGAGGGCGACGCGCTGGTAGAAGTCTGGGTCCTGCTTTGCGGTGCCGCCGAGCGGCTTGAGGAGGTCACGCTCGGCGATCTTGCGCCCGCTAGGCAACACGATTTTGCCGCCAGTGATCCTCTGCTCGCGCTTCATCGCGAACAGACGCTTGTTGATCGCGGCCTCAATCTGCGCGGTCGACAGTTCCCGCAAGAGGCGGCTCGTTATCGGGTCGCCGGGGCGCCACGGGAGGTAGACGACGCCGGTGATACGCACCTCCTCCGGCACCGCGAAGATCTGGCGTTGCAAGCGGATGAACACGCGCGTGTGCGTCTTGGCGTGCTCGATGTAGCGCCACCGGCCGTCCACCGTCTCGTTCTGCTCGGCGTCGTCGTGCTCACCGTCGTGAGCAGGAGCCGCGTCGTCGTACCCGAGGATCGCGTCGATCTGTTCGCTGGCGTCGTCGCTCCGCTCGCCGGGGAACCGGGTGGGCAGGTGCCACCCATCGGGCAGGTCATCCTGCTGGATCAGCCCGTCCGCGTCCTGGAGCGCATGCGGCGACGAGGATTCACTCACGCCTCCGAGTGTATCGAGAAACGCGAGAAACATGTGCTCTTGCACAAACACGCGATCTATGATCTAATCGCGTGTAGTGGCACAATCATGCGTAGGGTGTGGAGGCGATCATGAGCGATCACACGACGGAGTCCGTCGAGCAAGCGCGGCTGTTCTACACGGAGGCGGAAGCTGCCGCCGCGTTGCGCGTCCATCCCTCCACACTCGGGCGACTGGCGAAGAAGGGCCGCTCCCCCGTCGAGCCCGTCATGACGGGAAGCCGCCGCCTCTACGAACTGGCGTCGGGACCCCCACGGGACCCTCGGGACATTCCTGAGAACGCGAGCGGCGGCCCAGAACGCAACGAGCCGCGAAGAAAAACTGTTGCTGACCAGCAGAAAATTGGCGGAGGAGGGGTTTGAACCCTCGGTTCCCGTGAGGGAACTCCACCTTAGCAGGGTCGCCGATTCCCAATCAGGGCCAACATTGCAAGCCTTGGAGCTCCAGAAAACACGTCATACACGGCCTCATCTGGTTCACGGGTACACGCCGGGGACACACGAGGTCTAGCGCTTTGACTCTTTCACGACTTCCCGGATGCTTTCGACGTCCATCTGTCGTAGCGACTCGCCCAGATCTCATGAGACGGCGCGGCAGGATCGCATTTCGGACACACGGCATCCCGTGGGTACACACGACGACCGTTGATCGAGGACTCCGGGCGACGAAACTGAAAGGTCACCCGCTTGCTATCGGGGATCCCGTCCGGTTCATCGTGGATCATCAAACGAAGCGTCTCCCCAGCGAGAAGGACTCCCGCCATCGCGCTGGTGAATCCGACGGCGAATCTGGCGGGGACGGTATCATCGCCGTATTCGGCGCGTAGCTGGGCGAGGAGGCGATCGCTGATTGCGTCGCACCCGGGCGCCTCGAGTCGATTCGCCAACTCTTCGTTGGATATGCCGAGCCCTCGAGCGAGTTCGTCGAGGACCCCTGCGCCCTCTTGCTCGACGCGGGCACGGAGTTGCGCATCGGACACTTCCGCCTCGAGCGGGTTGTAACAGCGCAAGCAGGCGCCGTCACCGGGTCGACCCCCGACCATGGTTTCGGCACGCAGATCGCGGGTGCTGCCGGACAGGGTTCTGGCCGGGTACCTCGACTGGATGGCGTCGCGCGCCGTGTTGGTGTCCACGGCACTGACCAGTAGTGACGGGCGGATATCGCTGCTCTCGAATCGCCCGTTGATCGGACGCCAGTCGATGGTTCCTTTCGCGGCCGTCGCCGCCACCTCGGCCTTTTGCAGACCGATGTCCCTGCGGCGAAACAGCAGCCCCCTGTTGAGGTTGCTGGAGGAGACGCCCTTCGCGTCCGAGTCAACGATCGCGATACTCCCGGACAGTCCCGATGTCGCCCAGAGGGTAGCCATCCAGGCAGTTCCGACAGCTCCGACGCCGGCGAGGGCGATGCCACTGAGGTCGAGCCCGAGTGGGACCGTGCCGGACGTGTCGGATCCGACTTCGGACGTGCAGGTCCAGGCGTTCCAACCGTAGGCTCGGCTGCCCGTCACTGCCCTGGGATCGCGAATCTGCAGATAGACATCCGCAACGGCCAGCGTTGCAGCGATGTAGGGCCCGATGGGCAGGGGGTTGTGAAGGTCGACTTGCGTCCAGGCGGCTGGCGGCTGAGTGGCGAAGGCTGCACCACCCCACCATCCAGCGCCGATGATCATTATGGAGCTTCGGGGCATCGATTCAGGGATCGTGTTGATGAAGATCTCGCAGTCCGGAACCGCATTGTCATCGGCTAACTCGATCGGGACGATGTCGATCTCACGGATGGCGTCGACGAGCCGTGTGCGCAGGTCGGTGGCGTGGCCGAACGGGACAACGTTGGGCAGGATGGCGATTCCCTCGGGGCAGTTGAGTTGGATCCGCGACACGACGCCCTCGGCCCGGCATAGCAGAGACAAAGTCATCCACACTGCGTGTTGGGTGGCCGGGCAAGGACCGGTCGCGGCAGTCACCGTGACGCGGACCACGACTGCTTCGTTCGGGTCGAACTTTCGAAGGGTTCCTCCGAGGTTGCCCTGGTGGCGATCGCTTACTTCTTCCACGGCAGGTTCCCCCAGTTCCAGCGTCGGCGACCGGTGCGAAAATCAATATCGCTCGGCACGATGCGAAGGATCTCTGCGGCGTCCCCGGCAGGCAGCCGACGCCACCCGTGCGAGTCGCGGATATGCACGCCACCATCGAGTGGCCCAGGTTGGTTTCGCGCGTGATCCGGCAGCACGATGCTGATGGCACCTGGTCGACGGGTGTACGCCTTCTGATCGTCCGTCCTGGAGTGATCCACCCACCCGTTGCCGTGGGTGTGGATCTGAACGAGCCGGACGAGGCCGAAGTCCGGCAGGTGTCGGCCGGCCTGTGCGATTCTCTCCGCGCTGACTCGGTAGTTCCCTTCGGTGAGAGTGGCGTTGGGGATCGTGACGGTGGTGACGACACCGTGTTCCTTCCCGGCCGCGTCACTCCATCGCATCCCGTCGAGGTAGGCGACGCGCTCCACCTCTCGGGGGTGTTGCCCGAACTGATGGAGCAGGTGCTGCCAGAGCTTTTCAGGTATCGAGATCACCGAGTGGTCCTTTGTAGGCGGGTGGTTGAAGGGCTTCCTGCACGCGAGTCAGCAGGGCGACGATGGTCTGCTTGCCTTGACGCCAGCGTTGCCCCTCGGTCGGCGTGTGGTTGCTGAGGTAGTAATCGAGGCTTTTCGAGCAGCAGATCAGTTGGGCTGGGTGGCCGTCCGGGTACGGGTAGCGGGTGTGGTACGCGAAGCGGGAATCGGCCCAGATGTTCTCGATGTGCGGCAACCATTTGCTGGTGAGCTCGGGTTCTCGCCAAGCCCCGTTCGGGGTCTTGGGCGGGGCGACGAAGATCGCCTGTGGGGGCCACTCGTCGTAGAAGTGGGCACGGACACGTAGGTGGTACTCGTCGACTGTGCCGTCTTCGCGCGTGGCGTGCATGTGCACAATCGACTCGAGAGAGTCGACGCGGGTCACGGCCCACCCCCGCCTCTGTCCAAGCTCGCTCGTGATGGCTTGGTTGAGATGGGCCGTGAATGTCGCGGCGGCGATCTCGGGATCCGAGGGTACCGGCGCGGAACTCATCGTGCGGCGCCGCCGGTGTCGCCCGAGAACTCCCAGTGGATGCGGGCCTTGCCGCCGTGCTCCAGGATGTACTTGCGGACGGTGAGGTGCGCTTCGGCGAAGACGTCCTTCTGGTCGTCTCGGCGAACCAGGCGGTCACCCGGCTGGCGTTCGAGGTCGAAACGCTTGTAGACCCGATTGATGACACGCTCGATCTTCAGGTCGAACGCCGCCCAGAAGCGGATCGTCTCTCCGTCATCGAGGTTGTCGACGACAACGAGGGCGCGCGGCTTCTCCTTCTTCGACTCGATCTCGATTTGTTCCTCAGGGATCTCGATGTCGACGAACTCGACTTCGATCTCCTCGTTTTCCTGCGTTGGGCTCACTGGGAGCTCCCGTCTGTCTTGGCGGTGAGGGATTTCCTCATCCAAGGGTTAGAGACGGGACACTTGCCGGATCGTCCAGAGGGTTAGGAAGCCGCCGGGCAGGAGCAGTGACCTTTCGGGCAATGAGGGTGGCGGCACACGCGGCACACCGTGGTGACCTCAAACTCTGCCCCGCAGTGCTCGCATCGTTGAAGAAGCGCGGGGGGCCTTTCGATGGTCTTGCCCTGGGGGAGGGAGATCGATTTCCATGGAGCGCTGTATTCGACCATGACGATGAAGAGCCGATCACCCGCCCATGCAGCTTGACCGTAGAGCTGGTCCGACGGGACACCGGATCGGTACCAGATCACTGCGTTGTCGCGTGCGATCACCCGAGCGATGTCGGTCTCCTCGAATACGGCCCGCACGAGTGGGTTGGCGTACTGATTGGATCCGCGCGCGGGTGGGAACGTCGAGCCGTGGCGTGCTGCGAAGGTAACATTCGCGTCCGGGTCGAGCACTGCGACCACGCCGGCGGACTTGAGCTGGCCGGCGAGGCGAACGCAGATGGCGGCGCGGGATGCGTTCGATTCTTTGAAGAGTTCGACGGCGTTCCGCGCTGTGACTCCCTCCCATCGGAGCCGCGACTCGATGAGGTCGTCGGGGAGCAGTACTTGAGCGGCGAACTCGTCACAACAGGCTTCCTCGAACGCCTCCGGATCTCGATGGCCAACGATGGCGGTTCCGAGGTCGATGTCGGTCCGCTGGAGATGGTGGCCGAGTTCGTGAAGCAAGGTGAACTGCTGCCGGCGCCACGACATCGACTCGGTGACAACCAAGGTTGGAGGGCTCGGTCGGTACCCACCGGCGACCGAGCACCCAAGTTGCGAGTCGGCGGGCACGAACTCCGGGACCCGGAGTACCGCGACATCCGTCCGGTCCTCAAGAGCTCGGAACGCGTTCGAGGTGAGCTCCTCGAGGGAACCACCGCGTTGCTCCCAGGCGAGACGTATTCGCTCGACGTGGTCGGGCGCAGCGTCAAATGGAATCCGCAACCTAGCTCCCCTTGACAGTGAGCGCGGCCTCGATCCTTTGACGCCATTTCTCACGGCCGTCGCCGGCTCCTTGGCGGGCGGCCAGTTGAAAAGCGTCGTAGCCAAGTTGAGACCGAGCTGCAACCTCGTCTCCCCCGACGGCCCGGTTGCGGATCGCTCGGCGCCAACGTGGTTCTTGAAGCTCGCGGTCGAGGTCCGACGGCAGAGGACTCACCGACCCCCAAACCTCATCGACGGAAAGGGTCGCGCGGCGCGCTATCGTCTGAGCCTGTTCAGCGCTCAGAGGTTGCTTGCCGAGCAGGATAGACATGCCATGCGCCTGCGGAATGTCTAGCCAGACAATCAGGTCGGATAGCGCCACCGGCAGTTTCTGCGCTGTCCCCGTTGCTGGCGAGGGTCGGTACTGCGGTACCGCCTCGAGCACGTCCATCGTGTCAAACAGCTCGTCGATCGCAGCTTCGACGCCCGACCCAAACTCCGGCTCCGACTCGCCCAGCCGGATGCCCTCGATGTCTCGGGTTCTAACTCCGGATGAGATGGCCCGGAATACGGTCTTCGGAAACACCGCCACCGTTTGATCGAGTGCTGCGAAAGGGATCGTTGCTGGCTTTGTGGGCCAGAGACTGACGCCGGCATGAAGAGGACTCGCGCTCTCTTCGACAACGATCGCGGCCTCGTTCTCAACCCCGGGTTCGAGAGTTGCGGGCCAAACATCAGCCGTGGCGTCGGTGTCGTCGACGGCTACGACCAAGACGATCGCAGTTCGATCGCCCCAATATGCGCGCCGTAGTTGGCCCTCGGAGACCTGCTCATCTGAGTGGCTGCTTCGAAGTGCAGCCACCGACCGTTTGGGAGTGACCGGGAACTGGGCTGCGAGTTCTAGCCAGCGCTCGGAAGCGTCAGCAGACACTGGTTTTCCTCCATGCTCTCTTAAGACGGGACATTGGACGTTTCTCCCATCAGTAGATCGATTAATGCGCCGCGCACTTCATCACTTCGAGAAGCGCTCCCCGCTAACTCGATGACTCGCGCACGTGTCTTCTTGATCAGACCGTAGGCAGTTGACCGTCCCACTCCCAATGTGGTCGACAGGCTTTCGGCGTCCCCGGCGTTTCGCAAAATGGTGTGCTCTTCCTCGGAGAGGGCAGTGTAGATCTCCATTGCGACCGTTTCGCTGTCCAGCTTCGCAGCCGTGTTTGCGACTAGGTCATCAGCTGTGTCCTCGTTCTCTTCCCACTTGGCTTCTTTGAGATGGTTCATCGCATCGCCTACTGCCACGAGGGATGGGAACCGCTCGGCGCAGATCGAGGCCATCTGACCGATGTGCAATCGGCCCGCGAGAAGCAGCAGTTCTCTGAGTAGCGATTCAAGCTGTCCGGAGCGGCCGAGTTGAACCTGACCGGAGGCTGAGACCTGGAGTTCAACCTCGACCGCGGCTGCCGCACTCCTCAGGTCATCGGTAGACACCGTCTTATCCAAGTCGGCGTCCTCGGTCAGGTACCAGTAGTGCGCTACCTCGGAGACCCGGAATAGCTCGGAGCGTTGGAGTCGCTTTTCCAGACGGTTCCTCAGGGCACCCATCGGGAGCTTGCGGTCCTGATCCACCAGCCAGTTCTTGACCCACGCATGGGTCAGCCGGGTTGCTGCGGCGTCATCCGATTCGGCAACGAGGGCGACGACGTACCCTGCGCCCTTCTGCTCGAAAAAGCTATTGAGGAAATCTTCCGCTGGTGTCTGAGCGGCGAGACGGGGGAATCGCTTCACCTCCCAACCGAACACGGCGAGCATCATCCTGTAGGCGGCGGGCCCAATAGTTCCACGCGCTGAGGCCTCGTCGCGGATGCTTGTCGTCATCGGTTATCTGCTCAATACCAGCTCGTGCCGCTTCCGCCCCGGAGGCGAACACGGCCTGCAACTCGCTGCGCCGGTCGAAGGGCTGCGAACTGTGCGCGAGCGGCGTCATGAAGTGTGCCCGCCGAATGGGGATCTACGAGGCTCAGGAGTATCGCGAACGGCACCTCGGTGGGGCTGCCGTCGAGCCCTCCGGCCCTGCGGGCGACATATCTCAACTCAAGCCGTGGGTCATCGGCTTCGCCGGCCGCTAGGTTAACGCGGTAGTGACGGAGAGTTTCCCATTTTCCCGGGTCGCGAAGGTCGGCCTCGTTCTGACTTGAAGTCGAACTCAGTGTCTTGGTGACAGGCTCCTGGCTGGTAGCCCAGCCTGCAGCAATGAGATCCCGGGCAGCAACCGAGCGGAGATCCAAGACCTGCGCGGGATCGTCTGAACCAGGGGGTGAGGTGAATCGGAACATGTTGCGGTTCGGCCGCATTGTCAGTTCGAGCGAGGCTGTCGTGTACTCCGTCGGCTGAGTGGACTCAACAGGCGACGCGTACGCGAGCGTTACGGAAACCCGGACTGCACCCCGGAAGGCCGCGGGCAACGGAACCTGGTAGCCGAGGATGTCGCCGCGAGCGATTTGATCAACGTAGAGCACGTGAACGTCATCCGCGGTTGAGTCAAACGAACTGGCGAAGGTGAGCGGCAGGCGACCGTGTCCAAGTTCCTCCTGTAGAGCCCGGAACGAGCGATGCCGTTCAGCAAAGTGCACCGAGAACGCCCGCAACACGCTGCTGTTTACTCGCGGTAGGCGGGTCGTCAGATCGGCGAGAGCGTGAGTCACGACGGGTGCGGAAAAGCTCGTGCCGCTGGCTTCGAGGAAGGTGCCGTCGGCCTGCAGCACGTCGAACAGCCGGTCGTCGACGCCTCCAAATTGAACACCGAGGGGCTGAACTCGATTGCCGGGACGCCCGGGACCCATCGAAGAGTACGGAGCCCGGGCCCATGGCCTGCCGGGTGCTGGAGAGTCGCACGCTCCGATTGAGATGCCGTTTGCCATGTCTGCCGGTACCTGCACACGATGCAGCCCCAGCGCCCTGTCAGCGTCACCGTCGTTGCCCGCCGCGACCACGAAGACGATGTCGCTCTCCCACGCGAGTTGGTCAAGCTCAGCGGTCCACCGGTTGGGTTCCATGTCGTCCTCAACTGCGAGAGTTGGGCCAAGACTAAGGTTGACGATCTTGTGTTGCCCGTCGATCAGGGTGCTCTTGATCTGATCGAGGATCCAATAGCCGTCGAGGTCGTTGGGATCGTGGGGTGCCGGCAAGACTCGGTAGCTCTCGACTGGTAGCGGAGGCTGGGACGCCTGCTCTCCCGGCCCCAGCAGACCGTACATCACTGCGCCCGTTACGCCAGTGCCGTGCTCCGTTTCATCGGGCTCGGGCGGCTCGGTGGTCAAGTCGATCAGCGGGATGGGGAACAGACCGGCGTTTGTCGGATCATTGACACCCCCGTCGAAGACGGCCACGGTCGTGGCGTTGCCCACCGTCCCGGCCACCGACGGGGGCGTTACTCGAGTGCCCGACCGCAGACCGAATCGTGGTCGCGGACGGATGGCAGGCATCGGACGCAAGACACGAAGAGGGTTGAAACGCACGAGTTCAGTAGCCGCCGCCGTGGCAATGCGCACGGGCATGAAAGTGAGGCCCCCGATCTGCCGGACATAATCCCGCCGAACATCTCCTCCGTTGGCTTCAACCCAGGTGACCCATCGCTCGAACGCGTCGTCATCGATAGGCACAGCTTCGCCTGTCCGCATCGCACGAGGATGCAAGACGGCTTCCCATAGGGTGTCCGTTCTTCCCGCCAGGGTCGCGTCCTGCAGATCCGCTTTGAGCACGCTCGACTGGGACGGCGAGGCAATCTCTTCGATGCGGCGGATCTGCGCGAACGCTTGCTGCCCAGTTCGACCTTGCCCTCTGCCTTCGATCAGGTCCTCGAGCGCTCCCAGAGATGCGTCGTCCACAGCCAAGATCAGACGCCGGGTGCCACTGACCTGTTGCCGGGAAGCGGTCCTGAGAGTGCCCACATCCGCTCGCGAGCCAACAGGGACTGCACCCACGATTGAAAGTAGGGCGTCGGGAAAGTAGCTCGGCGCGATGTAGTTCGGTAGCAACTTGGCCTCGACATACACTCGATCAGCTGCCCGCAACTCATCAGGCAAGGCATCGAGCGCCTGGCGGGCTGATCGCACTTGAGGAAGCAACCACTCCCTGGCTTCCTCCGGAGAGAACGGCTCATACTTGGGGCCGCCCCCAGTCGGAGCGAACTCGACGTCTAGCCTCAGAGCCTCTCCGTTGAGAAACAGGCGCCGGGCCACAGCGCTCTGAGTTGCCGAAACGTCGGTCATGCCGCTCCTTTCGCCCTACGAATCCCAGTTGAGACAGTTGGGTGGCTCAATCCCGCTGCCGAAGCGATCTTCCGATTTGAGAAGCCGTATTCTTCATTCGCAAGACGCCAGAGGTCGTGACGAAGCTCGTCAGAGCCCGGTCGTTCCAACAGTGCGTGCAAGACAACATCCTCCAGTGGCAACTCGCGAACGATTGCTCGCCGCCGGCACGTCTCCCAAAATCGCACTACGTCAGAAAAGCTGCCGCCGTCCCAAAAGGCAGCTGTCATCGCCAGAAGATCGGTATCAATGCTGTCATTGCTGATCTTCCGCAGCACCGACTCGCGCTCAGCTTGACCCGGCATTGGGAACTCTATTACCCGGTCGAAACGCCGATCGATCGCCGAGTCCAAGAGCTGGGGATGATTTGTAGCGGCGACTAGCAGGCTCGTATCTGGCCACCGATCTAGCTCGACCAAAATGACGTTGACGATGCGCTTTAACTCGCCGATGTCAGATTCGTCGTCCCGCCTCTTTGCCACTGCGTCGAACTCATCCAGCAGAAGCACGCATGGACCGCTCTTGGCGTAATCCAAGACCGACTTGATGTTGCGACCTGAGCTGCCGAGGTAGCTCGACACAACCGCGGCCAGGTCAAGAACGACCAGCGGCAAACCAAGTCGCCAAGCCAACCACCGGCCAGTCAGAGTCTTGCCCACGCCCGGCGCGCCCGAAAACAAGACGGTCCGCGTCAGGGGGACGCCCGCGATCGTGAGCTCGTTCGCCCGTTCCCGCTCGATCACGATCTCCTCGAGCTCGCTCGCGATCCGACCGTCAAGCACCAGCTCGTCAGCCTGCGGCAGCGGATCCACGAACGCGAGGGGATGGCTCCCTTCTGCATCAGCGGGTATGGCTCCACCATCAAACCGAAGGCCGGTGTCCGGGCGGGCAACGCTGAGCGCGTGGTGGACAGCGTGGCGGAATTCGTCAGCGTCTTTGACGCTTGCAGGCACGGCCCGCATCAGCCGGCTTGCGAGCTGACGGACTCCTGCGGCATGGCCTTCGGCGCCCACACGGACCAGGTCGATGACGGCTCTTTCGAGACCATCGTCGCCCTGGTAAATCGGTGTCCTTGTGGCTGCCATGTTTACCAGCGTAGCGCCCGGCACTGACGCGGGTGCTGAGGCTCGTCGCTGCTGTCCGCATTCGATCCGCTCAGCAAGTTGGTCAATGCTGGGTGGTGAACGCCGTGGATCTCACTCCCGACTAGCGACATCCATGGACGAGCGCTCTGATCGAAGCGCGCTGCAGGTACGCCGGCGCGCGCCCTGGTACTTCGCGCGCAGAGCTTCAGACACATGGCTCGGTTGCTTCAACGAACCTCGATGCCACCGCTCCACCAGAAAAGTCCTCCACTCTTCCAAGGTGGAGCAATTCTTGCGACGCTGCTCCTCTGACCAGGCCTTTTCTGGTTTGGGTGCCCGGCTCCCCGGTTCCCGTGTCCCATAAGTGTCCCCCAGGGACACACTGGGGACACTCAACGACAACGTTCGAATGAGCTCGAGCTCGGACGACGCGCGGAGAATATGGTCGCTGACCGGGAAAAAATATGCGGAGACGGAGGGATTTGAACCCTCGGTTCCCGTGAGGGAACTCCACCTTAGCAGGGTGGTGCACTAGGCCGAACTATGCGACGTCTCCCTGTGCCTGCAGAGCAAACACACGACAGCCATCATAACCGTTTCGAGAAGCGGTCGACGACCACGACCCCCCTATTGGTTCTGGAGGGTCCGACCGTTCGAGCAGGTGTACTGGCCGGCGGTCTGTCCCTTCACCGTCTCGGGGAGCACCGTCGTTGTGGGCGGCACGGCGGTCGCATTCGGGTCAGGCGTCGCATTGGGGTCCACAACCGCGTCGACGGGGGACACAACGGCGTTCGGATCCGCGGTGGAACCGCCCCCGGTGTCTCCGCTCAGCCGGATCGGCTGGTCGGCGGAGAGCGCCGTGAAGAGCGCCCTGGCGTCGGCCTCGCGCGGCAGGACGCCACCCTCGGTCGACCCTGTCGGATACTGCACGAAGACGACCTGCTCAAGCGGGATGCCCTTGAGCGCCATGGCGATCGAGACCATGTTGTCGATGTTCTGCAGGCTGTTGGAGAGCGTCATGTTGCTGAGCGCCGCCTTGGCCAGGGAGTAGAGCTTGCCCGGGTTCGAGAGCGTGTCGGCGCTCTTGATCGTGCGCACGAGGGATGAAAGGAACACCTGTTGGTTGCTGATACGGGTGAGGTCGCTGCCGTCGCCGACGCCGTGCCTGGTACGAAGGAACTGCAGAGCATCGACGCCCTGGAGCGTGTGCTCTCCGGCCGAGAGGAAGGTGTTCGTGTATTCGTCCTCGATAGGCTCGGCGACGCAGACGGGAACTCCGCCGACGGCGTTCGACATCGCGATGACGCCACTGAACTGGACCTCGGCCGCATAGGGGATGTCGATCCCGGTCAGCTTCTCGACCGTGAGCACAGTGCAGGCGAGGCCGCCGTAGGTCAGCGTGGTGTTGATCTTCTGTCTGCTCATCGCGTTGAATGTGCCGCCAGCGGGGTCGGGACACTCGGGGATGGACACGAACATATCGCGCGGAAAGCTGACGACGGTCGCACTCGTGTGATCCTTCGAGATGTGCAGAAGCATCGTGACGTCGTTGAGGTCGCCGGTTTCGTCTTCCGCGCCGAACGCGGGATCCTGCCCCTTGCGGCTGTCGCTGCCTACGAGCAGCAGGTTCACACCGCCGTCGATCGCGCCGATCTGCGGCATCGGGCCGTCGGTCTTTTCACCGACCAGGGTTACGCCGGGCTTCACGCTGGAGGCGAGGTCGTAGGCGGCGATGGCGGCGACGGATGCGCCGCTCGCAAGGACGACGGCAAGCGCGGCAGCCAGCACCTTCGCAACGGTCGTGAACGCATTCGACTTCTTGAGCCGGCCGTGCCGGGCAATCGTCGGATTCTTCATCGACCGCCGGGAGCGGGGACGCAACTCTTCGCTCACTGTGATCCCTTCATTCCGTGCCCTGCCTGGCGCTCAGTGCGGAGGGCGTGGGATTCGAACCCACGAGACATTTCTGTCCACCAGTTTTCAAGACTGGCTCCATCGGCCACTCGGACAGCCCTCCCCGTTCGTTCCGGCCATATCTCCGCACGTGCGGACACCGTCGACAGGCATCGAACATCGCCCGATTCTAGCCTATGTAAAGGCCTCTAGCGTGACACGGGTTTCTGCGAAGGCGCTGGACGCCCCTGCCGCCTACTGCTGCTCGTCGAGCGGTCGGCCCGCCGTGCAGGTGACCTGATCGGCGCGCTGACCGGTGACATCGTCGGGCAGAACGACCGGCCCGGGGCTCGCAGGAACACCCGCACTCGGGTCGACCGGTTCCGCCGTCGGCGGCTCCGTCGGCGGAACCGGTTCGTCGCCGACAGTCGCGGCAGCACGACCGGCCACGACGATCTCCTCGTCGTCGGCGAGCGCCGCCATGAGCACGCCGGAGACATTCGTGTCCGCCATGAGGTCGGTCCCGCTGGAGACGGTCGGATACCGCACGAAGACCACCTTGTCGAGATCGATGCCCTTGAGCGCGCCGGCGATGGATACCAAGACGTCGACATTGCTGAGCGTCTCGGAGAGGCGCATGTTGCGCGCGGCCGCCTTGGCGAGACCGTAGACCTTCGTCGGGTCGCTCAAGGTCGCGGAACTCTTGATGGTGCGCGCGAGCGACGCGAGAAATGACTGCTGGTTACCGATGCGTGCGAGATCGCTGCCGTCTTTCAGGCCGTAACGGGTTCGCAGGAACTGGAGCGCGTCCCATCCTTGCAGGGTGTACTCCCCCGGTTCACGGAAGAAGCCGGTGCGCTCGTCCTCGATGGTCTCGGTGATGCACACCGGGACGCCGCCGACCGCGTTCGACATCTGGATCACGCCGTTGAACTCGATCGAGGCCGCGAACGGGATCTCGAGCCCGGTGAGCTGGCTCACCGCAGCAGTCGTGCACGCCAGACCGCCATAGGAGTATGCGCTGTTGAGCTTGTCGGTGAAACCTCCGTCGGTGCCGACGGCCCACTCCTCGGCAGCCGAAGCCGCACAGGCGGGAACCTCGACGAGCAGGTCGCGTGGAAAGCTCACAACGGTGGCGCTCGAGTGATCCTGCGCGATATGGAGAAGCATCGTCACATCGCCCAGGTGCTCGCCGCGATCCCCGAACCTCGGATCGCCCTCTCCGCTGTCGCTGCCGACGACGAGCAGGTTCACTCCGCCGTCGATCGCGCCGATGACGGGAACGGACTGGCCGGACCGGCCGCCCAGATCGATGCCGGGCTTGATGCTATTGGCGACGTCCCACAACGCGATGCCGACCACCGCCGTTGCGCTCACCGCGAGAACCGCCATGCTCGCCACAACCGCCCTGACGACGGTCAGAACAGGCCTGGACCTCTTCTGACGCCCGTGGCGCGCGGCGGGGATCAGCGGCCTGTCTCCCCGAATCCGGCGAGCACGCGGGCGAGCCCGTCATCGCCGACGGTCTCGGTGACCTCGGTCGCCGCATCCTTGACCTCGGTGGGAGCCTGCCCCATTGCGACGGCGCGGCCCCGCGCTCCCGCCCAGCGGAACATGTCGATGTCGTTGCGTCCGTCGCCGATGGCGATGACCCGCGACAACGGGATGCCGTGCCAGGCGCGCACCCGCTCGAGCGCGGTCGCCTTGTTGACCCCGTCTGGCGCGATGTCGAGCCAAGCCGTCCAGCCGATCGAATAGGTCACCTGGTGCAGGCCCATCCGTTCGACGATCGTGAGGAACTCCTCGAGATCATGATCGGGCGACACCACGACGACGCGTGTCGCCTGGGTCGCGCCGAGCTCGTCGAACTCCACCTTGCGCGCGTTCTCGAGGTTCCAATCGAGCATGCCGTCGGTGTACAGCCGGAACCCGTCGGGGGCCTCCACCATGAACCGGCCTTCCGGGAGGTGCGAGCGGATGCGCTCCAGCACCGGGCGCGGATCGAAGGTCTCGGTGAACTCGCGTCGATACCCGTCTGGCGATGTCACATCGCGTCGCATGATGAGCGCGCCGTTCGCGCACACGACGAACTCCGGTGTGAGCCCCAGCCTTTCGAGCACGGGAAGCGATGTCGACCAGCTGCGGCCCGTCGCAAGGGTCACCTCGTGGCCGAGCGCCTGCACTCGCGCAACCTCCTCGCGCACGGCTTCGGTGACGGTCTCGTCCTCGTGCAGGATCGTGCCGTCGACGTCGAGGGCGACGAGCCAGCGCTCGGCATCGGCTCGCCGCATGACTTCGACGGGCTCGATCAGCGGGGTCGGCCCGATCGAGGAGACAGGGCTGGACGGAGGCGTGATTTCGACAGGCTCGATCAGCGGAGTCGGCTCAGCCACTAGGCGACCGGCTCGATCACATCGAGGCCACCGAGGTATGGGCGCAACGGCTCCGGCACACGCACCGAGCCGTCGGCCTGCTGATGGGTCTCGAGCAGGGCGACGAGCCAGCGCGTTGTGGCGAGCGTTCCGTTGAGCGTCGCGACCGGAGTCGTCTTGCCGGACTCCGTGCGGTAGCGTGTGTCAAGACGCCGCGCCTGGAAGGTCGTGCAGTTGCTCGTGCTGGTGAGCTCCCGATAGGCACCCTGGGTCGGCACCCATGCCTCGACATCGTACTTGCGCGCGGCGCTCGAACCGAGATCGCCCGCGGCGACATCGATCACACGGTAGCTCAGCCCGAGGGATTGCAGCATCGCCTCCTGCCAGCCGAGCAAGCGCTCGTGCTCCTCTTCGGCATCCTCCGGCAGGGTGTAGACGAACATCTCGAGCTTGTTGAACTGGTGCACGCGGATGATGCCGCGGGTGTCCTTGCCGTGACTGCCTGCCTCGCGCCGGTAGCACGTCGACCAGCCCGCGTACCGGATCGGCCCGTTCGAGAGATCGAGGATCTCGTCGGCGTGGTAACCGGCGAGTGCGACCTCACTCGTTCCCGTGAGGTAGAGGTTGTCGGCCGGGAGGTAGTAGACCTCGTCGGAGTGGGCTCCGAGAAAGCCGGTGCCCTGCATGATCTCCGGCTTCACGAGCGTCGGGGTGATGAGCGGGATGAACCCGGCTGCGAGCGCGCGATCGAGCGCCATGTTCATGAGGGCGAGTTCCAGACGCGCCCCTATGCCGCGCAGATAGTAGAAGCGGGCCCCGCTGACCTTGGCCCCACGCCCCGTGTCGATCGCCGCGAGCAGTTCGCCCAGTTCGAGGTGGTCGCGGGGCTCGAAGTCGAACTCTGGCTTGCCACCGACCTCGCGCAGCGTGACGAAGTTCTCCTCGCCGCCAGCCGGAACCCCGTCGATCACCGGGTTGCCGATCGAGCGGATGAGGTCGCCGAAGCGCGCTTCCGCGTCGCCGGCCGCCTGGCTCGCCGCTTTCACCCTGGCCGCAAGCTCTTGCACCTGCGCGACGAGCGCCTTCTTCTCATCGGAGGTCGCCGTCGCCACCCGCTTGCCGAAAACGTTCTGCTCGGCCCGGAGCTGCTCGAAGGCGGAGATCGTCGTACGCCGCTCCGCGTCGGCCGCGAGAGCGGCGTCCACCACCTCGACGGAGTCGCCGCGCGCCGCCTGCGATGCCTTGACGAGCTTGGGGTTTTCGCGCAGGAGGAGGGGATCGATCACGCTGACCAGTCTAACAATCGCCCGTCGGCCTCGAAGCGGGTGAGCGTCTCTGCATGCCGTAGTTTGGAGTCGTGGCAGCGAGCATCGGTCGTGAGAAGGCGAACACCGCTCCCCGTGCCGCCGTCGTGTTCAATCCGACCAAGAGCGGGATCGCGGAACTGCGGGCAGCGATGAGAGCCGCGGAGCGAAAGCTCGGCTGGGCGGCATCCGAATGGTTCGAGACCACCGTCGACGACCCCGGCAAGGGCATGGCGAGGCAGGCCGTCACCGACGGCTTCGACCTGGTGCTCGCTGCGGGCGGCGACGGCACCGTGCGTTCCGTGGCGGCGGCGCTGCGCGGGAGCGGGGTGCCGTTGGGCATCGTTCCGGCCGGAACCGGAAACCTCTTCGCCCGCAACCTCGGAATCCCGGTCAACGATGCCGACTCGGCCGCGGCGGTCGCTCTCGGCGGCATCGATCGCGCCGTCGACCTGTCGACGGTCGAGCTGACCCGCCCGGACGGTTCGATCGAGGATCACGTTTCACTCGTGATGTCAGGCGTCGGCATCGACGCGGCGATGATCTCGAACACGAATCCGGAGCTGAAGAAACGCGTCGGCTGGCTCGCCTACGTCGATGCCGGCCTGCGCTCCCTGCCCACCTCGAAACCGTTCCGCATCCACTATCGCATGGACGACCACGGCACCCACGGCGCGCATGTGAGCTCGATCCTGGTGGCAAACCTCGGCTACCTTCCCGGCAACATCGAGCTCATCCCCGATGCCGAGGTCGATGACGGCAAGCTCGATGTCGTGGTACTGCAGCCCAAGGGGGTGTGGGGGTGGCTCACGATCTGGCGACGGGTCACCTGGGAGAACCGGGTGCTGCGCAAGTCCGCGATCGGTCAGCAGTGGATCGACCTCACGGGAGGCGACAAGCGGAGTGCGATCACCTACCTGCGCGGGACATCCGTGTCGATCAGGATCGAGGGAGACCCTGAGGAGTTCGAACTCGACGGCGACGAGTTCGGCGTGGTGACGGCCGTGGAGTTCACGACGGATGCCGCGAGCCTGCTCGTGCGCGTGCCGCCCCAGGACGGCTAGAGCGGCGCACCGCACGCCTTTCGCCCGCACGCCCTCCCACGCCTCAGGCCTCACACCTCACGCCTCGCCTCACGCCTTTACACCTCACGCCTTCTCGCCCGCGCGGAGTGAGGAGAGCGCGGAGCGAGGAACTCACGCGGCGAACCCTCGGCTCTACTCTCTACTCGGAGCGTTCGGCGCTATTCGGAGCATTCGGCGCTACTCGGAGGGCTCGGCGCTACTCGGAGCGTTCGGCGCTATTCGGAGGGCTCGGCGCTCAGCAGGCCGCGCAGCCAGTCCCGCGCCTCGATGAAGATCTCGTCGTCATAGCGGGAGGTGAACTCGATCGGCTGCTTGTCGGCTCGCGGATAGGAACCGAGGAAGACCACCTGCGGGCTGAAGCGGCGCAGGCCGAGGAGCGCGTCGGCGACCCGCTCGTCGTGGATGTGACCGTCGGCATCGATGACGAAACGGTAGCGACCGAGGGCATCGCCGATCGGCCGCGACTCGAGCAGGCTGAGGTTGACCCCGCGGGTCGAGAACTGCTCGAGCATCTCGAGCAGGGCGCCGGAGCGGTCCTCGGGCAGCTCGACGATGAGGCTCGTCTTGTCTGCTCCCGTGCGAGCGGGCAGCTCGCGCGTGCGGCTCACGAGCACGAACCGTGTGACGGCGTTCGGGTTGTCACCGATGTTCTCGGCGAGAAGCTCGAGATCGTGGTGTTCGACGATGCCTGGCGGGGCGATCGCCGCGTCCGCCTGACTGCCGTCGAGCAGGCTCGCGGCTGCGGCCACGTTGCTCGTCGCGGGGATGTGCCCGTGCTCCGGCAACGTCCGCTCCAGCCAAGCGTGGCACTGCGCGTAGGCGACGGGATGCGCGTTCACGACCTTGACGTCGGCGAGCGTCGTTCCCGGTCGCGCGACGAGAACGAAGCTCACCGGCACCAGATACTCGCCGACGATGCGCAGACCGGGCACGCTCGCGAGTGCATCCTGCGTGGCGGACACGCCACCCTCGATCGAGTTCTCGATCGCGATCATGGCGGCGATGCTGCGACCGGCGACGACGTCGGCGAGCGCCTCGCCTACGTTGTTGACGGCCCGCCATGGCTTGCCGGCCGCCTCGGGCACCTGCGCGAGGGCGGACTCGGTGAAGGTGCCGGACGGCCCGAGGAAGCTGTAGCTCTTCGGGGTACTGCTCGAGGCATCCGTGTCAGGCATGGCCTTTAGCCTAAGCCAACCGCGGCGCACGGTGGCACGGCGAAAACCCCCTCGTCCCGCAAGGGCGACGAGTGTCAGACTGGTGGCATGAACGAGCGAGCGGGAACCCCGGCCCAGCAGTCCGACCTGATCGACGTCGAAGCGCTCATCCGCGCGTATCACGAGCTGAGACCAGACGTCGCGATCCCCGAGCAGCGCGTCGTGTTCGGCACCTCGGGACACCGCGGCAGCTCCCTCAAGACCTCGTTCAACGAGCACCACATCGCCGCGACGACGCAGGCCATCGTCGAGTATCGCGCGAGCCAGGGCATCACGGGGCCGCTCTTCATCGGTGCCGACACCCACGCGCTGAGCGCGCCTGCGATGACGACCGCGCTCGAGGTGCTCGTCGGCAATGAGGTGCGCGTGCTCGTCGACGAGTTCAGCGACTTCGTGCCGACGCCGGCCCTCTCGCACGCGATCCTGCGCTGGAACAACTCCCCCGAGCGTCGTGCAGAGGGCGAGGCCGACGGCATCGTCGTCACGCCGAGCCACAATCCACCGTCCGATGGCGGCTTCAAATACAACCCGCCGCACGGCGGCCCAGCCGACTCCGACGCGACGAGCTGGATCGCCGCACGCGCGAACGAGCTCATCGCGGGCGGGCTGCGCGAGGTGCGCCTCAATGAGGCGAGCGCTGTCGAGACCTACGACTTCCGGGGCGCCTACGTCGCCGATCTCGAGAACATCGTCGACATCGAGGCGATTCGGCGCAGCAGCATCCGCATCGGAGCCGATCCGCTCGGCGGCGCGTCCGTCGGCTATTGGGGTGCGATCCGCGACCACTACGGTCTCGACCTCACCGTGGTGAATCAGGAGGTCGATCCGCGCTGGGCCTTCATGACGCTCGACTGGGACGGCAAGATTCGCATGGACCCGTCGAGTCCATCGGCCATGGCGTCGGTGCTCGCACACCGCGACGACTTCGACATCCTCACCGGCAACGACGCCGACGCCGACCGGCACGGCATCGTCACGCCCGACGCCGGCCTCATGAACCCCAACCACTTTCTCGTCGTCGCGATCGACTACCTCTTCAGGCACCGCCCCGGCTGGCGAGTGGATGCCGCGATCGGCAAGACCCTCGTCTCCTCGAGCATGATCGACCGGGTGGCCGAGGCACTGGGGCGCCGGCTCTGGGAGGTGCCGGTCGGCTTCAAGTGGTTCGTGCCCGGCCTGATCGACGGCTCGGTCGGCTTCGGCGGCGAGGAGAGTGCCGGCGCGAGCTTCTTGCGCTTCGACGGCACGGTCTGGACGACCGACAAAGACGGCATCCTGCTCTGCCTACTCGCCTCGGAGATCCGCGCTGTGACGGGCAAATCGCCGTCGCGGCTCTACGCGGCCCTCGTCGAGAAGTACGGCGATCCCGTCTACGAACGGGTGGATGCCGTAGCGACGCCTGCGCAGAAGGCCGCGCTCGGCAGACTCGATGGCGAGGCCATCGCCGCCGCCGAGCTCGCGGGCGAGCCCATAACGGCCACACTCTCCCGGGCGCCGGGCAACGACGCCCCGATCGGCGGTGTGAAGGTCGTGACCGAGCACGCCTGGTTCGCGGCACGGCCGAGCGGCACGGAGGACGTGTACAAGATCTACGCCGAGTCCTTCCTCGGTGAGGACCATCTGCGTCATGTGCAGGCAGAGGCCCGCCGCATCGTGGACGAGGCGCTCGGCTGAGTCCCTTCCATAGGCCGGAGCCGCCGAGCGCTGCGAGGGGAGGGCTCCTGTCGTCTCCCAACTCGGTGCCGAAAGCGAGCGGAGCGGACTCCGGTGGGATGCAAGACGGAAAAGGGGGCGATAGCGAAGCTAATCGACCCAGATGACAACGCCGCAGACCACCGGAGTCCACCCAGCACAGCCGGTGTCAAGTTGGAGACACACCCTAGCTGAGGCTCCAGTAGTAGACCGATCCGCCGCCGTTCGCGAGGGCCTCGTCGACGTCCCAAAAGTCGGAGTCCTTGGTGTGGCCACCGACGTAGACCTTGATTCCAGCATCCGTCCTGTCGATCCTGGTCACGGTCGCGGTGTGGTCACGGTCTCCCGAGTCGTCCCAGTCGAACTGCACGATGTCGCCCACCTTGAGAAGCGCGCGCTCGCCGCCACTGAGGGCGGTCCCGCGCTCGGGGTGCGCCGCCACGTAGTCTCGGAAAGCGGTAGAACTGACCCAGGCCGAGCTCGACTGCCCGGTCGAGGGGTCGTACCACCACTCGCCGTCCATGACCCAGCCGCGCGCTGCGAGGGCCTGACTCATGAAGTTGACGCAGTCGTTGTCGTCGATCACGCTGTACTCATCCGAGTTGTAGTCCGACCAGTGGCTCAGCACGTAGTCGGTCTGCGAGGTGATGCGCTCGTCGGGCAGGTAGCGGAACGTGAGCGCCGAGGCGAGGGGCGCGGATGCGTGGAGCTCCGCCAGCGTGGTCGACGGGTTGAGGTCGACGGGAACCTCCTCCCCCTTCTCATCGAAGAGCGCGACGCCGACCGCGCCCTCCGCATACTCGTTCGCGGCCGGCACCGTGACGGTCAGCCTGGTGTCGGAGACCTCGACGAGCTCGGCCGGCCGGCCCCCGACATCCACGCGAGACACCCCTGTGAGGTTCTCACCGGCGACGGTCATCGCCGTTCCGCCGGTGACCGGGCCGGATGCAACGGACGGCGCGGTCTCGACGACGGGCTTCTCGGACGGCGCGATAGACGGCGCGGGCGTGACCGTGTTCGGTGGCCTCGCGGGCTCGGCGACGGTCGAGTCGCCCGTGGACAGTGCACCCTCGTCCGAGCCGAAGCCGACGCCGACGGTCGCAACGGCGCAGCTGAGCGCGACGGCTCCACAGGCGAGCAGAGTGCACGCTTCGAAAACGCTCCGTCTGAGGTGTCTGCCCCGTCGAGACGGACGGAACGGTCGGCGGCTCGGCGAGGTTGCCGGGCTTTCGAGAACAGCGGGAACGGGGGGCTTCTGCGGGGGACGGTGACGCAAGAGTTCGTTTCTTTTCGCTTCGGGGGACCCGTTAGAAGAACAAGAGCGCATGGCAGAGCCCTGAGCGACACCTCCGAAACCCATGTGAAATCAGGGGTTTTGCCCCCCGAAATGGGGCATTATCGAATCGTTATACCCGCTCGCCGGCCGAATCAACCGAATCGACGGGAACCCGCCGGCCGAGCATCATGACACGCACACCCGCGAGCACCACCGGCACGAGCACGACCGCGGCGACGGCGTTGACAGCGGGGAATCCGCCCCAGCCGAGCACGACGCCGGAGACGGCGGCCGATCCCGCAGCGGCGATGTTCATGACGGCATCCGTCGCACCCTGCAACGGCACGCGGATGTGCGAACCGACGGTCTGGGTGAGCAACGTCGAACCGCCGATCATGCCGGCCGACCAGCCGAGCCCGAGCAGCCCCAAGGCCACCGGAACAGCGAGCATGTCGCTCGACGAGAAGATCATACCCATCGCCGCGGCCACGAGCAGGGTGCCGACGCCGATGAGGATCACCCGCGAAGCGCCGACGCGGTCGGCGAGCCAGCCCATCACCGGACTCGCCCCGTACATGCCCACGATGTGGATGCTGATGACGAGGCCGACGAGACCCAAGGAGAGCCCATGATCGTGCATCGTCACGGGGGTCATCACCATGACACCCACCATCACGGTCTGCGAACAGACGATCGCCACCATCGCGAAGACGGCGCGCGGGCTACGCAGGGCGATGCGCAGCGCGGCCAAGGTCCCGACCCGGGCAGGTCGCCCAACGCCCGAGGAGGGGCTCGCCAGAGTCGGTGCGGCGAAGGCCTCCCCGTCGCCGCCGTCCACGCTACCGTCGCCGATGGGCGGAACCGTCCCCAGCGCGTCAGCCGCAAGCACTCCGGCCGGCGGAGTGCGCAGCAGGAACGCCGCGAGCAGGCTCGACGCCGCGAAGGCGGACGCCGAGAAGAGGAAGGGACCGGCGAGCGGCTCCATGCCGATCGCGCTGCCGAGGTCGCTTCCCACTTGCGAGAGATTCGGGCCGGCGACGGCGCCGAGCGTCGTCGCCCAGAGCACGAGCGACATCGACCGCGCCTCGTAGCCGACGGAGGCGACCTCTGTCGCGGCAAACCGTGCCTGCAGGCCGGCCGCGCTCGCCGCGCCGAACGCGCCGAGGCCGAGGAACAGGAGCGGGAGCGCACCGGTTCCAGCGGCGGCGAGCACGAGGAGCGCGCCGACGAGGGCGAGCAGGTATCCGCTCGCAAGCGCCCAGTGCCGGCCGATGCGCGTCGCGAGCCGCGCGAGCGGGATCGCGACGAGTCCGGCACCGAGCACACTCGAGGTCTGCGCGAGCCCCGCGAGCGTGACCTGCCCCGTGAGCTCTTCGGCGAGCACCCCGCCGACGGCGATGCCCGATGCGACGCCGACCCCCGCGAGCAACTGGTTGACGATGAGGATGACGATCGGCACCCATCCGCTCCGCCGCGTCATCGCTCAGCCATAGTTCGGAGCCGCAGGAAGCCCGAAGAACTCCTCGAGCGTGGCCACGCCGGTCTCGTGCATCTCGGTCGAAAGGTCGACGCCGATGTAACGGAAGTGCCAGGGTTCGTAGGCGAACCCGGTGATCTCGGTCTTGTCGGCGGGGTAGCGCAAGATGAAGCCGAACCGCCAGGCGTTCGCGGCCAGCCACTGACCATGCGGGGTCTCCCCGAAGCATGCGGCGAGCGAACAACTGCTCGGCTTCGCACTGATGTCGATCACGAGCCCGGTCTGATGCTCGCTGCTGCCGGGGCGCGCCGTGCTCGTGTCGGCGAACTCCTGGCCATTCGTCGCGACATCCTGGTCGTACACCTCGACCTGTGTGCTGTAGCTGCGATACGCGCTCTGCGACTGCAGCTCGAGCCCGGTCTCCTGAGTGAAGGTGTCGAACATCGTGACCACGGCCGCGGATGCCTCCTGCCGCAGTTGAGGTTGCCACACGTAGGGCACAGGCACCTCGACGAGGTCGTCGGGAGCGTAGTCGACGGGATTCAGCGGGCGCAACTTGTTCACCACGACCCAGATGCTCGCCGGGTCGTCGATGGAATGCGCGTTCTTGTCGAAGGTGGGCACGATCGACGGATCGGGCGACTGGCTTGGCGTCGGCCGCGGAGCGGCGGCGGCCGGGGAGATCGACGGGATCGGTGTCGACGTGGCTTCCTGCGACCGGTCTCCTACGGAAAGGATGCCGGCGAGCACGACCCCGACGACGACGAGCGCGACCACGGCACCCGCCGCGACAACGGCGCGACGGCGGCGCACCTGACGCGATGGGCCGCGGGAACGACGGGATTCGGACACGGACTCCAGCGTAACCCTGCAGCCGTTCGCCCGTCGCGAACGAGCCGAGACGCGCTCCGACTGGATTGCAGCGTGTCCGGCGCAGGGTGTAAATTTGCGCACGATGCAAACTTCTTCCGGTCCTGACGACCACAACTCGGCTCCCGCTCCCCTCATGAGCCACAGGCAGATCCTCTTCGTGATATTCGGCCTGATGGCCGGCATGTTCCTCTCCGCCCTCGACCAGACGATCGTCGGCACCTCGATGCGCACGATCGCCGACGACCTCGACGGCATGGCGTTGCAGGCCTGGGTGACCACCGCCTACCTGATCTGCTCGACGATCGCGACGCCGATCTACGGCAAGCTCAGCGACATCTTCGGCCGTCGTCCGCTCTTCATCATCGCCATCGCGATCTTTCTCGTCGGCTCCCTGCTCGCCGGCATGGCCAACTCGATGTACGAGCTCGCCGTCTTCCGCGCATTACAGGGCCTGGGAGCCGGTGGCCTGATGGCTCTGCCACTCGCGATCATGGGCGATATCCTCGCCCCGCGCGAACGCGCGAAGTACCAGGGCTACTTCCTCGCCGTCTTCGGAGTCTCGAGCGTGATCGGCCCACTGATCGGCGGCGTGCTCGCCGGCACCCAGTCCATCGTCGGCATCACCGGATGGCGCTGGGTCTTCCTGATCAACCTCCCGATCGGCATCATCGCGCTCGCGATCGTGCTCAGGTTCCTGCACATCCCCCGCTTCGCCAGGCACTCGGTGCGCATCGACTGGTGGGGAGCGGCGCTCGTCGTCGTCGCCGCCGTTCCGCTCCTCCTCGTCGCCGAGCAGGGCCGGATCTGGGGGTGGGGCTCCCCCGAGTCCATCACCTGCTACGTGATCGGCGCTCTCGGCGTCGTCGGATTCGTCGTCGCGCAGAAGCTCATGGGGGACGACGCGCTCATCCCACTCAAGCTGTTCACGAGCCCGACCTTCTCGATGGCGACCGTACTCGGCGTCCTCGTCGGTTTCGGCATGTTCGGTGCGATGATGACCGTGCCGCTCTACCTGCAGCTCGTCGACGGGGCGACACCCACCCAGAGCGGCTTCCTCATGCTGCCGATGATCCTCGGGCTCATGATCTCGTCCATCGTGAGCGGCCAGCTCATCGCGCGCACCGGCCGATACAAGATCTTCCCGACCATCGGCACGGCGTTCATGGCCGCGGGATTCTTCTGGTTCACCTTCGCGACCGCCGACAGGCCCGCCTGGTTCATGATGGTCGGCATGCTGCTCGTCGGCCTCGGCCTCGGCCAGCTCATGCAGACGCTCACGATCGCGTCGCAGAACGCGGTGGCAGCGCGCGACATGGGGGTCGCGACCTCCTCGTCGACGTTCTTCCGCCAGATCGGCGGAACTCTCGGAACGGCGGTGCTGTTCTCGGTGCTGTTCACGCGCATCCCCGAGACGCTCGCGGCGGCCTTCGGCGACTCCCACCTGCTGAAGAGCCTGCAGACCGCTGCGGCCGATCCGGCCGTCCAGGCCGATCCAGCGAACAAGCAGATCCTCGGCCTGCTCTCGGAGGGCGCCAAGGACCCCTCGGCCATCGGCGGCGCGCTTGACGGCGACACCTCGTTCCTCACGAACTCGGACCCGCGTCTCGCCGAGCCGTTCCTCGTCGGCTTCAACAATGCCGCTCTGAGCGTGTTCTGGGTGAGCCTCGCCGTCGTTCTCGTCGCCTTCGTGCTGAGCTTCTTCCTCAAGGCGCCCGCCCTGCGCACGACCTCGGGTCTGCAGGAGGCCGCGAACGACGCCCGCGCGGCCGAGGACATCGAGACGTCGCTGCTCGCGCAGAACGCGGCCGATCTCACGGGGGCGCTCATAGAGCCGGGGGCGGCGACCGGCGGCATTCCCACGCGTCGGTCGGAGGCCGGCACCGACGCCGCCGAGGGCGAAGCGCCTCCGAGCCGCGGCTCGCTGTAGCTCCCTTTGCGAGAGTGGCCGTTTCCGACGAGAGTTCCCCGTTTACTGGACCGTCTCGTCGGAAACGGCCACTCTCGCGGAGGTTGAAGCGCACGCAACGGTATACGAATCAGCCAACTCTGGCGAAGAATGAGAACATGAGCACGACGCGCCTCTTTCCCCCCGGTTTCCTGTTCGGCGCGGCAACTGCCGCCTACCAGATCGAAGGGGCCGCACACGAAGACGGGCGCACCGACTCGATCTGGGACGCGTTCAGCCGGGTTCCCGGGGCGGTGGTCAACGCCGACAACGGCGACGTCGCGTGCGACCACTACCATCGCTACCGCGACGACGTCGCCCTCATGAAGGACCTCGGTCTGCAGAGCTATCGTTTCTCGACGTCCTGGTCGCGCGTGCGCCCCGACGGAGGGCCGATCAATCCTCGTGGCGTCGACTTCTACTCGCGACTCGTCGACGAACTGCTCGAGGCCGGCATCAAGCCCTGGCTGACCCTCTACCACTGGGATCTGCCCCAAGCACTCGAAGAGAAGGGCGGATGGACGAACCGCGACACGAGCCTCCTGTTCCGCGATTACGCGCTGAGCGTCCACGACGCGCTCGGTGATCGCGTCGGGGTATGGACGACCCTCAACGAGCCCTGGTGCTCCTCGTTCCTCAGCTACACTGCCGGAGCCCACGCGCCCGGACGGATGAGCAAGCGCGACGGCCTCGTCGCGGGGCACCACCTTTTGCTCGGCCATGGTCTCGCAATCGAGGCACTGCGGGAACGTGATCCGGCACTCGAGCTCGGCATCACGCTCAACCTCACCGTCGCGAAGCCGGTCGACCCGGCGAGCGCCGGCGATCTCGACGCAGCCCGGCGTATCGACGGCCAGTTCAACCGTTTCTTCCTCGACCCCGTCTTCCACGGTTCCTATCCACAGGACCTGCTCGAGGACGTCGTCGGACTCGGTCTGGACGAGGCGGTGCACGACGGCGACCTCGGGCTGATCAGGCAGCCGATCGACGTACTCGGCGTCAACTACTACCACGGCGAGTTCGTGAGCGACCGGCCGGCCGAGCATCCGCTGCTCGCCCAGGCGCCTACCGACCGCGCGACGAGTTCGCCGTTCCCGGCGGCGGACGGCGTCTACAACCACCCTCAAGGCCTCCCGCTCACGGCGATGGGGTGGGAGGTGCAGCCCGACGGACTGCGCGAACTGCTGCGGCGCGTCGAGGGCGAGTACACCGGACCGGCGGGCGTGGCGCTCTACATCACCGAGAACGGCGCCGCCTACGACGACGTGGTCATGGCCGACGGACGGGTGCCAGATGCCGAACGCGCCGAGTTCCTGAGACTGCACCTCGGCGCCGTCCTCGACGCCATCGCGGAGGGGGTCGACGTCAAGGGCTACTTCTACTGGTCGCTCATGGACAACTTCGAATGGGCCTGGGGCTACGAGAAGCGCTTCGGCATCGTGCGTGTCGACTACGGCACGCTGAAGCGCACGGTGAAAGACAGCGGGCTCGCCTACGCCGAGATCATCCGCAATCGCGCGTTGAGCTGAGTCCGCAATCGCGCGCTGAGCTGAGTCCGCGAGCGCGACGCGGCCCACCGGGCAGACACTGAGGCCCGCAAATATACTGACGCCATGACCCACGGCGCGCGACAGGAACGTCCGACGCCACCGACCCTCGAAGCGGTGGCCGAGGCGGCCGGCGTCTCCCGGGCGACGGTCAGTCGCGTCGTCAACGCGTCTCCCACGGTGCGACCCGAGGTCGTTGACATCGTCAACGCCGCCATCGGAAAGCTCAACTACGTTCCCAACCGAGCCGCGCGCTCACTCGCGAGCCGGCAGACACAGGCCATCGCCCTCGTCGTCCCCGAGGATCCGACGAGATTCTTCGGCGACCCGTACTTCGCCGCGATCGTGCAGGGCATCACGCGCCGGCTGGACGAGAGCGAATACATCCTCAACCTGCTCGTCGCTTCGGACGACCCGGCGCACAAGGCCATGCGCTATCTGCGATCGGGCAACGTCGACGGCGCGCTCATCGTGTCGCATCACGACGACGACGAGTACGTGACCGACATCGCCACGGTGATGCCGTCGGTGTTCGGCGGACGGCCGCCGAACGATGCGGACCCCGGGTCGCACTACGTCGACATCGACAACATCGCGGGGGCGCAGCTCGCCGCCCGCCATCTGATCGACATCGGCCGCACGCGGATCGGAACGATCACGGGCCCCGTCGACATGCCGGCCGGAATCGACCGGCTGAACGGCTTTCTGCGCACCCTCGAAGCGGCCGGCGTGGCGACGGATGCCATCGAGAACGCCGATTTCACAGCCTCTGGCGCTGCGACCGCCACGCGGCGCCTGCTCGACCGGATTCCGGACGCCGACGCGCTCTTCGTCGCGAGCGACCTCATGGCGACGGGCGCGCTCACCGTGCTGCGCGAACGCGGCCTGAGCATTCCCGGCGACATCGCTGTCGTCGGATTCGACGACAGCCCCCTCGCGGCGAGCGCCGATGTACCGCTCACGACCGTGAGCCAGCCATCGACGGGCATGGGCTTCGCCATGGCCGACATGCTGCTGCGGTTGCTCTCCGGCGACGAAACCGTGCCGCATCGCACCATCATGCCGACGAGGCTCGTGCTGCGCGCTTCAGCCTGAAGAGCCCCTGGCCCGGTTCTCGGCCTGCTGCGGCTCAGACGAACACGACCCCCGGAGTGCACGCGAAGCGCTCCCGCATGATCTCGATCGCGGCGGGATTCCGATCGACGAGCACGAAGCGACGGCCGAGGGATGCGGCGACCGCTCCGGTCGTGCCGCTGCCGGCGAAGAAGTCAAGAATCGCGTCGCCCTCGCGCGACGAGGCCTGCACCATGCGACGCAGAATGCCCTCGGGCTTCTGAGTGGGATATCCGGTCTTCTCCTTGCCCGTCGGAGACACGATCGTGTGCCACCAGACGTCCGTGGGCAACTTGCCGAGCTCGGCCTTCTCGGGCGTGACGAGTCCCGGCGCCATATAGGGCTCGCGGTCGACGGTCGCCGAGTCGAAGTAGTAGTTCGCCGGATCCTTGACGTAGACGAGGATCGTGTCGTGCTTGGTCGGCCAGCGGTTCTTGGACTTCGCCCCGTAGTCGTAAGCCCAGATGATCTCGTTCAGAAAGCACTCCCGCCCGAACAGGGCGTCGAGCAGCACCTTGGCGTAGTGCGCCTCACGATAGTCGAGGTGCAGGTAGAGCGTGCCGTCGTCGGCGAGCAGGCGCCAGGCCTCGATGAGCCGCGGCTCGAGAAAGCCCCAGTAGTCCTCGAAGCGGTCGTCGTACTGCAACAGGTCGCCGCGGATGCGTTCGTAGCGCTGGCCTTTGAATCCGCTCACCGTTCCCGTCTCGGAGCGCACACCTGTCGTCGACTGCCGCGTCTGCCTCCGCCCCGTGTTGAACGGCGGGTCAAGGTAGATGAGGGTGAACTCGCCGTCGGCGAGCGTCGGCAGCACCATCAGGTTGTCGGCGTGGATGACCCGGCCGACCGGCAAGCTCGCGCGCTCGCCCTCGACGGGCGCCCCCTCGCCGCGAGTCGTCTGGGCGGTGGCGTCGGGCATCCCCTCATTCTGCCAGTCGCGCCTCGACCCGCCGCAACAGGGCCGTAACAGGTCAGACGTCGATGCGGATACGGCCGTCGTACTTCGAGCCGGGCTCCGCAGGGCCCGCGATGCCTTTGTCGCCTGCGAGAGGCGCGGGGGCGGGGAGCACGGTCTGACGATCGAGCTCGATAGCGGCCTCATGGCGCGACGGCGCGAAGACCTCGTCGCCGATGTGCACGAGAGCGCCGGACGAGCCGCCGCGGCGGTTCTTGTTGGAGAGATCGATCCAGCCGAGGCGATTCGCCGTATAGCCGAGCGCGACGGCCAACGCTATGCCGAGCAGGATCCACCAGTTCACCCGGCCATTGTACGCAGAGCGGCTGAGTCGTCGCCTGCCGCAACTTCTTGCGGCGGCTGTGACCGGACGAGACCGCTTGACCGATCCGGCCGAGGGCTCAGGGAACCCGCTGCAGCCACTCCTCGGTCGAGAACTTCGTGTCGACGAGCCGCTGCGCCGCCGCGTATTCGGCGTCGGTGATGTCCCCAGGGGTGGCGCCGTAGAGCGATACGAAGGTCTGCTTCATCCGATCGATGATCTCGTCGCGGCTGAGTCCCGTCTGACTGCGCAGGGGGTCGACCCGCTTGGCCGCACTCGCGATGCCCTTGTCGCTGAGCTTCTCGCGTCCGACGCGCAGCACTCGGGTCATGAGCTCGCCGTCCATGTCGTAGCTCATCGTCACATGGTGCAGCACACCGCCGGAGCCGAGGCGTTTCTGCGCTGCGCCGCCGATCTTGCCCGTGGGGCTCGTGATGTCGTTGAGCGGCTGATAGCTCGCCTCGATGCCGAGCGACCTCAGCGCGCGGATGGCCCAATCGTCGAGAAAGGCGTAGCTGTCTTCGAAGCTCATCCCCTGCACGAGCGCCGCCGGAACGTAGAGCGAGTAGGTGATGATGGAACCCTTCTCCATCATCATCGCACCGCCGCCCGAGATGCGCCGCACGACGTCGAAGCCGTACTTCACGGCGTTCTCGAGATCGACCTCGTTCTTGACGGACTGGAAGCTGCCGATCACGACGGCCGACTCGTCCCACTCCCAGATGCGCAGGGTCGGCTTACGACGCCCCTCTCCCACCTCGGTGGCGAGAACCTCGTCGAGTGCGAGATGCATCGCCGGCGGAACGGCCTTGGCGTGCACGAGCTCCCACTCGTAGTCCCGCCAGCCGGCCGCCTGGGCGAGCGAACGGCGAACGGCGACGGCGACGGCCTCGGGCGAGAAACCGAGCAGCACGGCGCCCCTCGGGAGGGCGTCACTCACCGCCCGCGCGAACGTCGCGGCGTCGGAGCCGGCCGGCAGGCCGTCGACCGCAGCGTTGATCGCCTCGACGGCGTCGTCTGGCTCGAGGAAGAAGTCGCCCGCGAGTCGGAAACCCGAGATCAGCCCGTCGACGACGTCGAGGTCGACGACGACGAGCTTTCCGCCAGGAACCTTGTATTCACCGTGCATGCCCTCAGCCTAGGGCCGCATTTCGGTCAGCCGCCGTGGCGCTGCGGCAGGTGCTCGTCGAGCCAGGCGATCACGTCGGCCATGACCTCGGCCCGGTTCGTCTCATTGAAGACCTCGTGACGGGCCCCCGGATAGACGATGAGGCGGATGTCGCGCAGTCCCGAGCGTCGACGGTAGGCGTCGACGAGCTTGAGGGCGCTGCGCTCTCCGCCGAGGGTGTCGTCGCCGCCGACCTGGACGAGCAGCGGCAACGCCGGTGGCAGGCCACGCGCCGGCCGCCCCAGGAGCCTCATCGCGTCGACGATGCCGAAGAGTTTGCGCAGCGGCACCATGGTCGTGAGCGGATCGGCGGCGAACGCGGCATGCACGGCGGGATCGCGGCTGAGCCACTCGGCGCCGGTGGAGCCGAGATGCTTGTGCTTGCGGTTGAGATCCCCGCCGTCCATGTATCCAAGTCGACGCAGGGCGGTTCCGGTCAGGATGACGGCGTCGTAGTCGCGCGCGTGCTCGTTCACGATGATCTGAGCCATGAGCGAACCCCAGGAGTGGCCAAGGAGCACGAGCGGCACGCCGCCGTTCTCGGCCTTGACGATGCCCGTGAGCCGGCGCACCGCCGCAATCGCCGCACGCAGCCCTCCAGGCCCGAGCCGGCCCATGCGCGAGAGGTCGCCGCCGTGCTGCTCGAAGCCCGTGCGACCGTGGCCGCGGTGGTCGTCGGCGTAGATCGTGTAGCCGGCCGCGTTGAGCTCGCCGACGAGCTCGAGGTATCGCAGGGCGTGCTCGCCGACTCCGTGCACGAGTTGAACGATCGCTCGCGGGTTCGGCACTGCCCACACGTAGTAGTGGATGCGCACGCCATCGGCGTCGACGAAACTGCGGCTCCCGATCCCGGATCCCGGGGTTGCGGCGTCGGTCATGCGCTCACCCTATCGCCACCGCATCCGGAGGACCCTGCGCCTCGGACGCCTCACGACTCCCGCGTGATCTCGACGGAGACGAACAGGTTCGAGGCGCTCGGGCCGGCATAGACGCCGCGGAGCGGCGGGACGTCGGCATAGTCGCGACCACGGCCGACGAGCACATGCCGGTCTGCGATGCCGATGAGGTTGGTGGGGTCGTAGCCGTGCCAGTCCCCGGTGAACCACTCGACCCAGGCGTGCGACTCGCCGGTGACAGTGACGCCGACGGCGGCGGACGGATCGGGATGCAGGTAACCGGAGACGTATCGGGCCGGGATGCCGACCGAGCGCAACGCCCCGATCGTCACGTGCGCGATGTCCTGGCAGACCCCGCGACGTTCGCTCCAGGCCTCGGCGGCGGTGGAGTGCACACCGGTGACCCCGGGCATGTACTCCATGGCTCCACCGACGACGCGACAGATCTCGAACGCGGCGACGGCCGGATCATCCTGTTCGGCGGCCAGTTCGCGGGCAAGGCCTGCCGCATCCTCCGGCACCGTCGTGAACGGTGTCTGCCAGGTCTGTTCGACGAACTGGCTGGCCCGCTCACGTGCGACCGCGAGCTCGGCCCAGTCCAGTGGGTGTTCGACCCGCGCGGCGGCACCCACCTCGACGAGGCTCGTCGCGGTGACCGAAAGCTCGGTGTGCGGCGTGAGCACCTCGAACGTGCTCACGCGTGTTCCCCAGTAGTCGATGTAGGTGTGCTGAGTCGCGGCCGGCGAGATGTCCAGGCTCGACTGCAGAACGAATTGCCCCTCGCCGCCGAAGGGCATCATGCGCGCCTCGTTGTACGAGGCCGTGGCCGGGTCGTCGTAGTCGAAACCGGTCCGGTGCACGATGCGCAGGCGGCTCATGCGTTCTCTCCGATCCACACGGGGACGGCGCTCGTCGGAAAGTAGCGCCGGCGGATGGCCTCGCTCGCCTCGGAGGTCGCCGTCTGAACCTCAGCCATGTGTTTCGGCAGGTCCTCGAGGATCTCGGCGATCGGCCGAAACTCGAGCTCGCTGCGAATCTGGCCGAGCACCCGCTGCGCCCGGTCGCTCACGCCGACGCGGCCGCTGTTCGGATCGAGTGAGCGCAAGTGCTCCTCCGCCCGACTGACGGCGAACATGATCGAGCGGGGGAACAAGCGGTCGAGCAGCAGGAACTCGGCGGCGTTGCGCGTCGACGGCACACCGCGATAGCTGCGCAGATAGGCCTCGTAGGCCCCGCAGCTGCGCAGGATCGTGGTCCAGGACGGTCCACTCGCCTCGGTGAGGGAGCGGGTCGCGAGCAGCCGCGCGGTCATGTCCGCCCGCTCGATTGCACGGCCGAGCGAGAAGAACAGCCAGGCGTCGTCGCGGCTCGTTGCCGACTCGACGACCCCGATCGCGAGCGCCGCGCGATCACGCACCCACCGGAAGAAGGAGTGGGACTTGTCGCCGGCGACCCGCTTCGGCATGCCCGTATAGGTGGCATTGAGGCACTCCCACAACTCGGTCGAGACGATCTCTCGGGCGCGCCGGGCGTTCTCCCTGGCGGCGCCGATCGCGTAGGCGATGGAGGCCGGGTGGGTGCGGTCGACGGCGAGCAGGGTGATCACGTCCTGTCGGCCCAGATGCTGTCCGTCTGGCACCTCGCCGCCCATCACCGAGACGAGGGATCGGCAGGCGGTGTCTTCGTCGATCCATGGATCCTCGAGCAGCAATTGCAGATGCACGTCGAGGATGCGTGCCGTGCCGTCGCTGCGTTCCACGTATCGGCCGATCCAGAACAGGGATTCAGCGATGCGGCTCAGCATCGTGCCTCCGTTCCGAGCAGTTGCTGCTGTTGCTGTTCCTGCTGCTGCTGGCGCACATTCCGGCTGTCCTGCGGCGAGGAGTCGGGCAGGTGCTGGGTGTCGTAGATCACGGGCATGCTCTGCGTGATCGCGGCCTGTTCTACGACGAGCGACTCGAGGTCGTTGGCCGCGTCGACGGGAGTGCCGCGCCCGCCGAGCACCCAGGTGTCCTTGGAGCCGCCGCCCTGACTGGAGTTGACGACGAGCTGCCCCTGCGGCAGTGCCACCCGGGTGAGGCCGCCGGGCAGCACCCAGATGTCGCCGCCACCGTTGACGGCGAAGGGGCGCAGATCTGCGTGCCGGGGGCGGACGCCATCTTCGACGAGGGTGGGGATCGTCGAGAGCTGCACGACGGGTTGCGCGATCCAGCCGCGCGGATCGGCGAGCAGACGCGACCTGAGCTGATCGAGTTCGGCCGGCGAGGCATCCGGGCCGATGACGAGCCCCTTGCCGCCCGAGCCGTCGACGGGCTTGACCACGAGCTCGTCAAGACGGTCGAGCACTTCGGCGAGCGCCTCGGGTTCTTCGAGCCGCCATGTGTCGACGTTGGGCAGGAGCGGGTCCTCGCCGAGGTAGTAGCGGGTGAGATCGGGGACATAGGTGTAGACGAGCTTGTCGTCGGCGACGCCGTTGCCCACCGCATTGGCGATCGTGACGTGGCCGAGACGGGCCGCGAGCAGCATCCCCGGCGAGCCGAGAACCGAGTCGGGGCGAAACTGCTGCGGGTCGAGGAACTCGTCGTCGACGCGGCGGTAGATCACGTCGACACGGGTCGGCCCGCTCGTGGTGCGCATCCATACCCGGCCGCCGGAACAGAACAGGTCGCGACCCTCGACGAGCTCGACGCCCATGAGCCTGGCGAGCAGAGTGTGCTCGAAGTAGGCGGAGTTGTGCACACCGGGGGTGAGCACCACCACCGTCGGATCTTCGACCCCTTCCGGCGCGCTCGCCCGCAGGGCGTCGACGAGGCGATGGGCGTAGTCGCCGACCGGTCGAACGCTCATCGAGGTGAAGAGCTCCGGCAAGGTCTGGGCCATGACCTGCCGGTTCGAGATCACGTAGCTCACGCCGCTGGGGACACGCACATTGTCTTCGAGCACCCGCCAGGCGCCCTTCTCATCACGGATGAGGTCGATGCCCGAGACCTGGATCCGAACGCCGTTGGCGCTCACGATTCCCGCAGCCTGACGGTGGAAGTGGCTGGAACTGGTGATGAGCGATGCCGGGATCACACCGTCGCGCACGGCGTGCTGCGGTCCGTAGACATCGGCGAGAAAGGCCTCGAGCGCGCGCACACGCTGCTTCACCCCCGCCTCGACGGCGAGCCACTCCGCTTGGGGGATGACGCGCGGCACCGCGTCCAGGGGGAAGGGCCGCTCCTCGCCTGCGAAGTCGAAGGTCACGCCCTGGGCGAGATAGGAGCTGGCGAGCGCCTCGGTGCGACCGCGCAACTCGTCTTGCGTCATCCGGGCGAGCGCCGTGTAGATCTCCCGGTACGGGGTGCGAACGGACTCCGCTTCGACCGTCGAGCCCGGGAACATCTCATCCCAGGGTTCCGCACCCCTCCGCTGGGTGCGGGTGGAACTGTAACCCTCGAACAGGCTTCCCATGACCAGAGCATAGCCATCCCTGCGTTTCGGCGATGTTTCGACGCGACCCGGAGCGTCGCACGCTATTTACTTAGCAAAGCTAATGAGCTATGCTAAGTGTTCATGGCCAAGACGATCGCGGAGCAGAGCTCGGATCTTCGCATGGCCACACTGCGGCTCGCCCGGCGGCTGCGCGGGGAGAAGGCGGACAGCGAGCTGAGCGACGGACAGTTCTCCGTGCTCGCCGCGCTCTACGTGCACGGCCCGCACACCCTGGGAGCACTCGCCGACCGTGAGCGTATCTCCGCTCCCTCCATGAACCGCACAGTGAACTGCCTCGAGGAGTCGGGATACCTCACGCGGAAGACCGACACCGCCGACCGGCGCAAGGTGAACATCGCCCTCACCGGATCGGGCACAGCGGTCGTGAGCGAGACCGTGAAGAAGCGCGACGCGTGGCTCACCCGCCGCATGCGCGAACTCAGCGCCGACGAGCGCACCGTCCTTTCATCTGCAACCGAGATCCTCAGGAGGCTTGCCACCCAGTGAGTGCCATGTTCCGCTCCCTTTCGAACGACAACTATCGCATCTGGTTCATCGGCGCGCTGGTATCGAACATCGGCAGCTGGATGCAGGCCACAACGCAGAACTGGGTCGTGCTCACCGACCTCACGAACAACGACGCCGTCGCGGTCGGCACGACGATGGCCCTGCAGTTCGGGCCGCAGCTCGTGCTCGTCCCATTCACCGGCATCATCGCCGACCGCTTCGACCGCCGCAAGATCCTCATGGGCACCCAGACCGCGCTGCTGCTGCTCGGCGTCGGGCTCGGGCTCCTGCTGCTGCTCGGACACGCGGAGCTCTGGCACCTCTACGTCTTCGCACTGCTCCTCGGCATCGTCAACGCCGTCGACGGCCCGGCACGGCAGACCTTCGTCTCCGACCTCGTGAGCGAACACAACATGTCCAACGCCGTCGCGCTCAACTCGGCGTCGTTCAACGCCGCGCGCCTCATCGGACCGGCCGTCGCCGGCTTCCTGATCGTGCTGATCGGCTCGGGTTGGGTCTTCGTCGTCAATGCCTTCACCTTCATCGGCGTGCTCGTCTCACTCGCGATGCTCGACACCGCAACACTGCGCCGGCTGCCGCGGATGCCGCGCGCCCGCGGCCAGTTCGCGGGGGGTTTCCGCTATGTCGCCGGTCGACCAGACCTCATCGTCGTCTTCGTGATCGTCTTCCTCGTCGGCGCCTTCGGCATGAACTTCCCGATCTTCGCCTCGACGATGGCTGTGGAGTTCGACCGCGGCGCCGGCGAATACGGCCTGCTCTCGTCGATCCTCGCGATCGGGTCGCTCACCGGCGCCCTGCTCGCAGCCCGCCGCGACCGAGCGCGCATGCGCACGATCATCCTCGCCGCCGGGCTGTTCGGGATCGCGGCTCTTCTCGCGTCGCTCATGCCGACGTTCTGGAGTTTCGCCTTCTCTCTCATCTTCATCGGCTTCGGCGCGGTGACCCTCCTCACGACGGCGAACGGCTTCGTGCAGACCACCACGGAACCGGCCGTCCGCGGCCGGGTCATGGCGCTGTACATGGCGATCCTCATGGGCGGAACCCCTGTCGGCGCTCCGATCGTCGGCTGGGTCACGAACACCATGGGCCCACGCTGGGCGCTGGGCGTTGCATCGGTCGCCGCCGTCGCGGCCTGTGCGATCGGGCTCGGCTGGATGGTCGTCGCTCGCGGCCTGCGCGTACAGCCGCACCCCCGGCTGCGCTGGCGTCTCGTGGTGACGCACGCCGGCCGGCCGCTGCCGAGCGCAGGCATGACCGTCATCGTTCCCGAGGACTTCTCGGAGCAGCTCGCCCTCACCTCGCCGATCCCCCTGCCGACGCTGCACCCACCACGCACCGGATCGATCCCGCAGCGAGGGTGATCCCTGCTTGCGGTCGCTCCCCGGCTTCAACCCCCGGTCCGACGTTCCCCGGCTTCTCGCTGATCATGCTTCCCGCCGATCGCCGCTCCGGCCATTCCCGCTGGAACTCCCTCGGGCGTGTTGCCAGGCACTGTCCGTCGTCGGGCAGCGTCGCGCACCCTGCCGCGAGGGGGTTCGGCGAGACCCTTCTCGTCCGGCTCAGCGGGGTTCCCCGATGAGGGTGAGTTGGGTGCCGTCAGGGTCTATCAGAAAGCCCGCGCGAAGTCCCCAGCTTTGAGGTTGCGGCTCGTGCAGCCGCGGGAAGCCCGTGTCCCGCACCGGCACGCCAGCTGCGTGAATGGCCTCCCATAGCTCGTCGAGATCGCTTACCCGTACCGTGCACTGGAACGCACTTGTTGATGGGTCGAGCTCGGGATGCAAGAAGAACTCGAGGCGCAACGTCCCGCGATGCAGGGTCATCCAGCGGTCATCGCGGTAGTGCTCTCCGAATCCGAGCCTCTCGTAGAAGCTGCGCGTGACAAGCAGGTCACGCGACGGCAGATTGGGCAACGCGCGATCCTCGGTCATGACCGCAGTCTAGGTGGCACGACCCTCCCGGTCATCCTGTGGAACTGGTGCCAAGCCAGCGGAGGACGAGGGGGGCAGAGTCCGGCGTGGTGGTTTCGGGCGGTCTTGTCCGAGCGCATCACGATCCCGCGCCAGGACGCGCGGTAGGCGTGTAGACAGTGGGGGGTTCGATCGGGCGCCGCAACGTCCGCTGGCTGAGCAGATTCCTTATCCCGGCACGCCCCAACGCACGAGTCGTCAGACACTGAGTCCTCGAATGGACGGTACTCACATTCCCGGTCGCCACACCAGGGGCATCCGTCGCCTCGCGACGGGAGACCATCGGGGGCTCTGAGACGAAGAAGCCAGGTACGGTCTTAGCTATGATCACCTCCTCCATGCTCGTCGTCAGCGTTCCCGGAGACACCATGCGCCACGCGGTCGGCGACGTGCCGACGGGGGTCGAGCTCATCGTCTGGAACCTCTCGGATGCCGCGCCGCGTGACCGGATCGACATCGTCGTTCCGCCGTACATGGGCGGGCCGTCGCCGCTCGCGCGACTCGCCGGCGTCGAGACACGACTCGTGCAGAGCCAGTCGATCGGTTACGACGGCGTCGCCGATCACCTGCCTGCCGGCCACGTCTTCGCCAACGCCGCGACCGTGCACGAGACCTCGACGGCGGAACTGGCACTGGCACTGATCCTGGCCGCGCAGCGGGGCATCCCCGACTTCGTCCGAGCTGCGGAACGCGGGCAGTGGGCGCCGGCCCGGCACGCCAGCCTCGCAGACCGCACGGTGCTGCTCGTCGGCTATGGCGGAGTCGGCGCGGCGATCGCCGCACGGCTGCGGCCGTTCGAGGTCGACATCGTGCGGGTGGCCTCCCGCGCCCGCGACGACGAGACCGGTCACGTCCACGGCGCCGACGAGCTGCCGGCGCTGCTGCCGAAGGCGGACATCGTGGTCGTCGGAGTGCCGCTGACGGATGCGACACGCCACCTCGTCGACGACGCCTTCCTCACCGCGATGCGCGACGGCGCGCTGCTTGTGAATATCGCCCGCGGACCCGTCGCCGACACGGAGGCGCTGGTCGCACACGCGACGAGCGGGCGGCTGAGGCTGGCGCTCGACGTGACGGATCCGGAGCCGCTGCCGCACGGGCATCCGCTGTTCTCACTGCCCAACGTGCTCGTGTCGCCCCACGTCGGAGGAGCCTCCACCGCGATGATGCCGAGGATGGGCCGCCTGCTCCGACGCCAGATCGACCACCTGCTCGCGGGCGAGGAGCCCGAGAACGTGGTGCTGCGCCACTAGCGGTACGACGAGGCGCGCCGGCTCTGGTTTCGCGCCATTTTCTGAGTTCGTGCCGGTGCGGTCCAGGCGTCGTGGCTCGCTTTCGCCGGAGGGGGTCGTGGTGCTGCCGGGATCCCACCGATCGTCACCGCCTACCACTCCTGCCTCCGCCTGTCCGCTAATGTAATTACACGTGAAGGCGGTTGTCGAAGAAGAGCCAGCCCCGCTTCGAAAGGCGACGGATGAGTGAGACGATGTTCCACCCACAGGGCGCAGATCGCGGCGTACTGATCGTCGGAAGCGTCACGGCCGATCTCACCACCTTTTCTCACCGGCTTCCCCTTCGGGGCGAGACCGTTCTCGGCGCCGACTTCACACTCGTGCTTGGCGGGAAAGGGGCGAACCAAGCCATCGCCGCCAGTCGCGCGGGCGCAGAGGCGCACCTGGTCGCATGCGTCGGCACAGACCTGTTCCAGGATCTCGTGACCAACGGTCTGCGTGAAGCCGGAGTGAACGTCGACCATGTCCGCGCCGTCGACGGGCCGACCGGCATTGCCCACATCCGCGTCGACGACTCGGGCGAGAACGACATCGTGATGGTGCCGCTCGCGAACGACTCACTCGACGAACGACAGGTCGACGAGGCCTTCGCCGACCGCTCCGCATGCTCGGCCCTTCTCCTCACGCAGCTCGAGGTTCCCCTCTCCCTCACCGTCCATGCCATGCGCAAGGCGCACGAGGCCGGTCTCACGGTGGTGCTCGACCCTGCGCCAGCACAGGTGCTCGACCTGTCGATCTGGCCGCTCGTGGACATCGTGACTCCCAACGAGACGGAAGCCACGATCCTCACGAACATCCCAGTGACCGATGCCGACAGCGCCGTCGCCGCAGGACGGTGGTTCGTGGAACGGGGTGTGCGCTCTGCGATCATCACCATGGCTGCCGCAGGCGCCGTGCTCGTCTCCGCCGACGAAACCCTGTTCTTCGACACGATCCCGGTCACGGCCGTCGATACCACGGCGGCGGGTGACGCGTTCGCCGGCTACTTGGGTGCCTCCATCGTGCAGGGCCACGACCTGCCATCCGCCATCCGCCGAGCCATTGCAGCGGGGGCCATCACCGTGACCAGGCGTGGAGCCTCGCCGAGTCTCCCCGGCAGGGATGACGTCGACGCGCTGCTCGCGTTCCATGTTGGCCGCGAGCACGGGGAGAGCGGGGCATGAGCAGTCCGAGCACGACTATGCGCGAACGATCCGCGCTACCGGGCAGGGAAATCGGAATGGCACCGCATTTCGCATTCGGGCGATGGACCCGTCCGGAGTGCGCGCTGGCACGATCCGGTGAGTTCACGCCCTCCGTGAATGCGATCCCTCTGGCGAAGGCGTACGGAACATGAGCGCCACCGAACGGATGCGCATGACGGGTGCCGCGACGACCACCGCGCTCGGAATCGACCGCCTGTCTCCCGCGCCGATGTACCTCCAGCTGAAGCACCGGATCGTCGACACCATCGCACGCCAGGGACTGAGGCCGGGAGACATCCTTCCGGGCGAACATCGTATGTGCGAGCAGTACGGCGTATCGCGCACCGTCGTACGACAGGCCCTCGCCCAACTCGAACACGACGGCCTCGTTGATCGGGTGAAGGGGAAAGGCACCTTCGTGGCACGCCAGAAGACCCCTGAGAGCCTTGTGCACACTCTCGCGGGCTTGTTCGAGGAGGTGGCCGCACGTGGTGGTCATGTCCACAGCGATGTCCTGCGTCAACAGGTGGAACCGGCGACAGAAGAGGTAGCCGATGCACTGCGGCTCGAATCGGGAACACCGGTTGTCGCGATCGAGCGGCTGCGTTTCGTCGATGGCGAGCCGTGGTCGCTCAGCACCACTTGGCTTCCGCTCGAAGTAGGCCGGTACGTCTTGGATGCCGACCTCGGCGAACAGTCGCTCTATGCGCTGCTCGCAACCCACGGCATCCGCGCGGTGCGAGGCGTGCGCTCCGCCGAAGCCACGACCTCCGACGACGAGCAGGGTCGCTTGCTGCAGGTGGGAGCCGGGCGGGCGCTGCTCATCCTTCGCAGCGTGAGCTTCGACGAGAACGAGCGTCCGATCGAGTGCTTCACCGCGTATCACCGTGGTGATCGCAGTCGCTTCGAGTTTCAGCTGCGCGCCGATGCGGCTACCGCCGAGCTCCTTCATACCGGCCTGGAGAGCCTCGGCTCGGCACCGTCCGGCACAGAACACGACGGTCTCTAGATCCACCGCAGATTTCTCTTTCCTCAACTTGTAATTACATGTACTCTGAACAGGCGCGTCCTCATCGTGAAATGAGACGCAGACACTTGCCTGTGAGAACGACGACATATCGAGGATTCCGCGTGAACACTTTCGCCAGCCTTCCGCTGTCACCCCTGAGCATCCGCTTCGACCAGGAAGAACTCACCCTCGACCCTGAGGGACCGACCCTCACCCGTCGCATGTCCGACCTCGAAGGGCTTTTCGCAGATCACCAGGCCTGGCGCAAGACCGTGGCCGACGGCGACCCCGTCGTCTACTCGGTCGTCTCCTCGCCCGTGCCCGAGGCGGACCGCGAACTACCGCAGTCGATCACGACCATCCAGCCCGGCACCACCGGCGGCGAGCTCTGGATGACGAAAGGCCATCAGCACCCGAACCACCAAGGGGAGATCTATCTCGCCCTGAAAGGCCGCGGCGGCCTGCTCATGTTCGACGGAGAGAAGACCGAATGGATCGACATGACTCCGGGCGTGATCGGTTACATTCCGCCGGGCTGGGCGCACCGGAGCATCAACACAGGGGACGAGCCCTACGCCTTCCTCGCCGTCTACCCCGGTGGTGCCGGCCACGACTACGGCTGGGTACTCGAGAACGGCATGGGGAAGCGCGCCTATGCCCCAACGGACGGATCCGACGACGTGACCTTCACCGAGTACTTCAGCGGCTGAAGCGCCGCTCCGCACCGATTCACCCCTCCTGACAACCATCCAGGGATCGACGATGATCATCGCACACGACCTCGGCACCACGGGCGACAAAGCCTCGCTCCATGAAGACAACGGCCGCCTCCTCGCCGCCGTGACCGTCGGCTACCCCGCTCACTTCGCCGATGGGGGCGTCGCCGAGCAAGACCCGACGGATTGGTGGAACGCCGTCGTCGAGGCCACACGCACGCTCATCGCACGTACCGAAGTCGATCCTGCCTCGGTGACGGGCCTCGTCGTGAGCGGTCAGATGATGGGCGCCGTGCTGCTCGATGCCTCATACGAGCCCGTGCGCCCCGCCATCATCTGGGCCGACACCCGTAGCACTCGGCAGGCGGACCAGCTCGTCGACGCCCTCGGCGAGCGCGAGGCCTATCGGATGCTCGGGCACCGGGTGAACCCCACGTACTCGATAGAGAAGGTCATGTGGGTGCGCGACAACGAGCCCGAGAACTGGGCACGTGTGAGCCATTTCTGCCTGGCCAAGGACTTCGTGGGTCATCGCCTCACAGCTCGTCTCGTGACCGACCGGTCGGATGCCTCTGGCACGAACGCCTTCGACCAGCGACGCGGCACGTGGGCGGCCGACGTGCTCGCCGCAGCCGGCCTCGATGCGAAGATCTTCCCCGAGATCGTCGACTCGGCCACCGTGATCGGGACCCTCACCGCCGAAGCTGCGAGCGCCATCGGTCTCCCCCGTGAAACCCGCCTCGTCATGGGCGGCGGCGACGGTCCGGTCGCCGCGGTCGGAGCAGGCATAGTGGCACCGGAGGACGGCGCCTATGTGTGCCTCGGCACGTCCTCATGGATCTCGTTCGCGAGCGAGGAGCCCATCTACGACCCGGCTCTACGCACGTTCACCTTCGACAACGTGGTGCCAGGCAGCTTCGTGCCGACCGCCACCATGCAGGCTGGCGGCGCTTCGCTGCAGTGGGCGAACGAGCTGCTGTCGCCCGATCCGTCGAACGCCACGCTCGGCGCGCTCGTCGCCGACGCCGACACGGCCGACGCGGCCACCGGCGGCCTGTTCTTCCTTCCCTATCTGCTCGGGGAACGCTCGCCGCACTGGGATCCCCACGCCGCCGGCGCGTTCGTCGGCATCGAGCGACACCACGGACGTGCCCACATGACCCGAGCGGTGCTCGAGGGTGTCGCGTTCAACCTATTGACCTGCATCCAGGCGTTCCGCGATGCCGGCGCATCCATCGACCGTGTCGACGCCATCGGCGGAGGTGCAGCAAGCGCAGTATGGCTGCAGATCATGGCGGATGTCTGGGGCGTGCCCGTGCGCCGACGCTCGGTGGTCGAAGAGGCGAACAGCCTCGGCGCAGCCGTCACGGGCGCCGTCGGCCTTGGCTTCGTCGACGGCTTCTCTGCCGCACGCGACCTCTCGACGGTGACCGCCGAGTTCACCCCAGACGCCTCGCGCCACGCCGCCTACGGCAAACGTCACGTGGCCTTCTCCGACGCCTACGATCGTCTGCGGCCATGGTTCGCCACACGGACGGCACGCTGATGGGCCTCGTACTGGCGACGAGCCGCTCCTTCTCCGGCGGGTCGGTCGACCTCTACGCCCGCCTCGCAGCGGCCGGCCACGACGTGGTGCGCGGCCCAGCCGATCACGATCTCGAGACGCTCGCTCCTCTGCTGGCGGAAGCCGTGGGGTGGGTCGCAGGCACGGGCGCGGTGACCGCCAACCATCTGGACCTGGCGCCGCGGCTGCGCGTCGTTGCCCGCTACGGCGTGGGGTACGAGGCCGTCGATGTCGATGAGGCGACCGCTCGTGGCATCGTCGTGACGAACACGCCGGGCGCCAATAGCGACGCCGTCGCCGACCATGCCGTCGGCCTCATGCTGGCGGTGCTGCGCGGCACGACCGAGGGCGACCGGCGTGTTCGTCGCGGCGACTGGACGGTGCTGCGCGGGCGTGAGCTCGGCCGACTCGTCGTGGGCATCGTGGGATTCGGCCGCATCGGCCAAGGAGTCGCGCGACGCCTCTCCGGGTTCGGCACACGCGTCGTGGCCTCCGACCCCTTTCTGAGCGACGAGGCGATTCACGCCCTCGGCGCCGAGCCGATCGCTCTGGCCGCCATGGCTGGCGCGTGCGACGTGGTGTCGTTGCACGCGCCGGGCGGGCAGACCATCGTCGATGCCGAATGGCTTGCCACGGGGCATCCGTCGCTCGTCGTCGTCAACACGGCACGACCCGAGCTGGTCGACGAAATCGCACTGTCCGCCGCGCTGCGCGAAGGTCGCATCGGCGGCTTCGCGGCCGATACTCTCGCCGGCGACACCCGTGGTGACACCTCCCCGCTGCTCGACGCCTCCTTCGCCGAACGCGTGATCGTCACCCCGCACCTCGGAGCGCAGACCATCGAGGCGGTCGACAACATGGGCGCCTTCGCGGTCGACAATCTGCTCGCCGTGCTCGAGGGCCGCACACCGCCGAACCCCGTCAACACCCTGACCATCGCACACCCCGCGACTCCCCCGGAGGCATTGTGACCGATCCCCTCGACCAGCTGCGTCGCACCGGCGTCCTCGCCGTCGTGCGAGCCCCGAGTGCCGCGAGCGCCCTGCTCGCCTCCGACGCCCTCGTGCGCGGCGGCGTCACGGGCATCGAGATCACGTTCTCGACGCCCGACGCCCCAGCCGTGATCGCCGAGCTCATCTCCCGCTACGGTGAGGGCGCCTACACGGGCGCCGGCACGGTCACGACGCCCGAACAGGCTAGGCAGGCAGCGGATGCCGGTGCACGGTTCCTCGTGTGCCCCGGTACGCGCCCCGAGCTCGCGGCCGCCATGAAGCAGACGGGACTCACCGTGATGACGGGGGCGCTCACACCCAGCGAGATCATGCTCGCCGTCGAATCCGGCGTCGACGTCGTCAAGATCTTCCCGGCCTCGCTCGGCGGGCCCGGCTTTCTCAAGGCCTTGCGCGCTCCGTTCCCGGATGCACCGCTCATGCCGACAGGTGGTGTGACACCGGCGAACCTCGGCGAGTGGTTCTCGGCAGGCGCGATCGCGACGGGAGCGGGAGGCGACCTCGTCTCAAGTGCGGACCTCGCCACGGGGCGCTACGACGAGGTCGAGCGCAAGGCTCGGTCGTTCGCCGCGGCCTTCGCCGCGGTGCGGGGAGCCGAGTCATGAGCGGATATATGGGATTCGTCGGCGTGAGCACCGCATCGTCGTCGATCATGCAGATCTTCCCCGTGTGGGCGCGCATCCTCGGCCTCCCGACCGATCGACTCATCGGGCACGACCTCCCCGTCGATGCGACGGCCGAGCAGTATCTCGCCCTCGTGCGACGGATCCGCGACGATCCAGATCATCTCGGCGCCCTCGTCACCACGCACAAGATAGCGCTCTATCGGGCCACTCGTTCGCTTTTCGACGAACTCGACGAGTTCGCCAGCCTCTGCGGTGAGCTGTCGAGCATCTCCAAACACGAAGGCAGGCTCATCGGGCATGCCAAGGATCCCCTCACAGCGGGTCTCGCGATCGAGGAGTTCTTGCCTGACACCCACTTCTCCGCAACCGGAGCGCATGCCATCATCCTGGGAGCAGGCGGAGCGGGCACAGCGCTCAGCTGGTATCTGAGTGAGCGAGAGGACCGTCCCGAGTCGATCGTCGTCACCGACACCAGCGCCGAGCGACTCGACCACTTGCGGACTGTGCACGAGCGCCATGGAACGCCCGGGGGGCTGATCGACTACGTGATCGCGTCCCACCCCGACGTGACACGCGCTGTTCTCACGGGCGCTCCGCGCGACAGCCTGGTGGTGAACGCCAGCGGACTCGGCAAGGACCGCCCGGGGTCACCCGTTCCCGACGATGTCGCCTTTCCCGAGGGCGCCTACGTCTGGGAGTTCAACTATCGCGGCACGCTCGAGTTCCTGCATCAAGCGCTCGCACAGCAGGACACCGCCGGACTCAGAGTCTTCGACGGCTGGCGGTACTTCATCCACGGTTGGAGTCAGGTCATCGGCGAGGTGTTCGATGTCGTCATGACCGAGGAGCTCATCGGCGAGCTGGCCGAGGCCGCCGAGTTCGCGCGACGATGATGCGACGTCACCGCCGCTCATCCGATCACCGCGATCGTCGACCCTCTCGCCCCGTCGCCCCGTCGAACCGCTGAAAGGAGATGCCGTGATCCGTACGGTACTCGGTGATATCGCGCCGGACGAGCTCGGGCCCACGAACTACCACGAACATCTCTTCCAGACGAGCCCGCTGCTGCCAGGTGACGAACTCGACGATCCGGATGCGTCGCTGCGCGAGGCGCGCCTGCTCGCGGCCAGCGGGTTCGCAGCCATGGTCGACGCGACGCCCATCGGGCTGGGGCGCGACGCCACGGGTATGGCACGAATCAGCGCCAGGACGGGGCTCTCCGTCGTGGCGACCACTGGCACGCACCGCGAAGCGCACTATCACGCAGGGCACTGGCTACGCACACTCGACGTCGCGCGCCGGGCGAAACTCTTCGTGCGGGACATCGTCGATGGCATGCCCGACGCCGACGCGATCCCCGACAAGGGCGCCCCGGCTCATACGCCCGCGGGCGACGCCGTGCGTGCAGGGCTCGTCAAGGCGGGCGTCGGCTACTGGTCGATCACCCCGTTCGAGCGGACGACGCTCGATGCCGCCGCGGTCGCCCACGGCGAGACCGGGGTGCCGGTGATGGTGCATCTCGAGTTCTGCACCGCCGCCCACGAAGTGCTCGATCTCCTCGAAGCCGAGGGGGTGGCGCCACGCCGCGTCGTGCTCGCCCATGCCGACCGCGACCCCGACCCCGACCTTCATCTCGACCTCGCGGCTCGCGGCGCCTGGCTCGGGTACGACGGCATGGCCAGACCCCGCACGCGCAGCGAAGCCGAACTGCTGGATCTCGCCGAGCGCGTCGTCGCGCGCGGCGGCGGCACGCGCATCCTGCTCGGCGGTGATGTGGCCCGAGCCTCCCGCTACATCGCATACGGCGGCATGCCCGGCCTCGCCTATCTCGGCGAACGCTACCTGCCACGCCTACGGAAGCGGATCGGCGACGAGGCGACCGACGCCATGCTCCTCGCGAACCCGCGCACCTGCCTGTCCCTGCACTGACTCCAGCCGCAGCGGGCGGGATGAGCCGACGCGAGGACTCCGCCCCCGCAACTCACCCCCGCAACTCGCCCGTTGCGTCACGAGCCCGCCGGCCTGCACGCCGGCGACGCATCTCCGTTCTCGCGATCCGCTGAGCCTGCTTCCGGCTTGTGCCCGGCGTCGCCATGCCCCAACGCAGACGAGGCCCCTCCCCAGGATGCCCGGGGAGGAGCCTCGCGTTCAACCGCTCAGAAGAGCCGGCTCACTGGTAGAGGACGGCCGCGATCTTCGGGTCGTCGACGTTGCTCTTGTCGTACCAGTAAGAACCCGTGTCGGTGAACTTCTCGAGCTTCTTACCGTTCATCGCATCGTAGGCTGCCTGGACGACGGCCTTGCCGATGCCGATCGGATCCTGGGTGATCGCGCCGGCCATGAGGCCGCTCTTGATCGCATTGATCTGGGCGCTTCCCGAGTCGAATCCGACGATCGCCAGCTTTCCTGGCTGAAGCCCGAGCTCGGTGACGGCGTTCACGACGCCGACGGCCGATCCCTCATTGGTTCCGTAGATGCCCTTGAGGTTCGGGTGGGCCGCGATCATGGCCTTCGCGATGTCGGCCGACTTGAGGTGGTCTCCGTCACCGTACTGGATGTCGACGATCGTGATGCCGGGGAAGTCGGCCTTGATCTTGTCTACGAAGCCGTCGCGACGTTGGACACCGGTCGAGTTGATCTGGCTGTGACCGACGATCGCCACCTCGCCCGAGCCTCCGATGAGCTTTGCCATATGCTCCGCAGCCAAGGCGCCTGCGACCAGGCTGTCGGTGGCAGCCAGGTTCTGCGAGTAGTCGCTGTCACACGGAGCGTCGAACTCGACGATCGGGATGCCAGCAGCCTTCGCGGCGTCGTAGAGCGGAATGCAGGCCTGCGGATCGAGTGCCGCATAGCCGATGGCAGCCGGTTTCTTGTCGATCGCCGCCTGCAGCATCTGCAACTGGGCGTCGACCTCCGTCTCCGAAGCCGGCCCCTCAAAGGTGATCTCGACGCCGAGCTCTTCCGCTTTCTCCTGGGCACCCTGCTTGACGGCCTGCCAGAACTGATGCTGGAAGCCTTTCGAGACGAGCGCGATATAGGGCTTGCTATCGCCACCCGTTGTCCCACCCCCACCGTTCGAGCAGCCGGCGAACATCAGCGCAGCGGCTGCGGCTGCCGCCACGAGGGCGACCTTCTTGGCACGTTTCATTGAAAACTCCGTTGTTTGAGGAACCAGCGCCTCGAGCTGATTCGAATTGGTTGGTTGAGTTGCCATCGTGCGGAGCGGATCGTTTCGAAGGTGGTTCTTCTTGCGACCTCGCCATTGCCGCTATGCGGTCGATTCGGGAATCGATCGCGAGCCGTCGGCCGGCACTCGTTGCACCGACGACCCGGTCTGTGTGTGAGGGGTCAGATCCCCTTCCTGCTGCGCAGCGAGTCGGCGAAGACCGCGATGAGGATCACGACGCCGACGACCACGTTCTGCCATTCCGTCTGGATCGACATGATCCGCAGTCCGTTGATGAGCACGCTCATGATGAGCGCACCGATCACGGTGCCGAGGATCGAACCACGGCCTCCGAGTAGCGAGGTGCCGCCGATGATCACCGCCGCGATCGCCTGGAGCTCGTAGCCGACCCCGAGCTGGGGCTGAGCCGAGTCGAGCCGGGCGGCGATCACGACGCCGGCAATGCCGGTGAAGACTCCTGAAAGGGTGTAGACGATGATCTTCCATCGTCGCGTGTTGACGCCTGAAAGGCGCGTGGCCTCCTCGTTGGAGCCGATCGCGAAGGTGAACCTCCCGACGATGGTCTTGCTGAGCAGGAAGTAGGCCACGATCGCAAGCACGAACATGATCAGCACCGCGTTGGGCAGGCCTGGGACGAGCGTGCCGAGCGCGATGTTCTTGAAGTCGGGTGCGGCCGTGGAGAAATAGATCGGACGCACGCCGGAGATGACGAGGGCCAGACCCTGCGCGATCATCATCATCGCGAGAGTGGCGATAAACGGCGGTAGACGCAGGAAGGTGATGTTCAAGCCGTTGACAAGACCCATGAGTGCGCCGGTCGAGACCCCTCCGATCACGCCGATCCACACCGGCAGTCCCATGTTCACGACGAAGATGCCGGTCATCACCGCCGCGAGCGTCATGCCCGTGCCGAGCGACAGGTCTATGCCACCCGTGATGATGACGAAGGTCGTGCCGAGAGCCAGGATGCCGATCACCGCCGTGGCGAGCAGGATGCCCGAAATGTTGCTCCAGGTGAAGAAGTTGCCACTTGCGAGCGAGAAGAACAGGATCAGCACGACGAGCGTGCCGAAGGCGAGCGATTGTTGCAGTTGCTTGCGCCAGAAGGCGCCGGCGCCAAGCTTCTGCTCATCCGCTTTTTCCACCTGCTGCGTTGCTGGGGTTGCGTTCATCGGTGTGGTCACTCTTTCCCGCCACTGGCATGGGTGGCGTAGTGCATGATCTTGGCTTGACTGGCGTCCTCGTTGTTCAGAACACCGGTGATCCGCCCATTCGCCATGACGACGATGCGGTGAGCGAGTCGAAGAACCTCCGGCAACTCCGACGAGATGACGATGATCGACTTGCCTTGAGCCGCGAGGTCCTGGAGGAGCCTGTAGATCTCTTCCTTGGCCCCGACGTCGATGCCGCGGGTGGGCTCGTCGAAGATGAGGATGTCGCGGTCGCGGGCGAGCCATTTCGCGATGACGACCTTCTGCTGGTTGCCGCCGGAGAGGAGCTTCGCGGTCTGCATGATCGAAGGGGTCTTGATTCTGAGGGACTTCACGTAGTCACGCGAGACTCGGCGTCCCTTGCCGTCGAGCATGACGCCAAGGGCGTTCATGTAGTCCTTCAAGGATGCGAGCTGCACGTTGAAGTTGACATCCTGATCGAGCATGAGGCCGAACTGCTTGCGGTCTTCGGACAGGTAGCCGAGACCGAACTTGACGGCATCGGCCGGCTGCTTGATCTTGACGTGCACCCCGTTGACGTGCACGGTTCCGGCCTCTGACGGATCGGCGCCGATGAGAGCACGTGCGACCTCGGTGCGCCCTGCCCCCATGAGCCCGGCGAAGCCGAGGATCTCGCCGCGGTGCAGCTCGAAGCTGACATCCCGCAGCAGCTGCCGGGTGCTGAGTCCCTCGACCTTCAGCACGACCTCCTCGCGAACATGCTCGATTGCGCGCGGTCGCGTGCCCTCGTCGATGGGCCGTCCGACCATCATCTCGATGATCGTGGGCACGTCGATCCGCTCGCGCTCGAGGGTGCCTATGTACTGGCCGTCGCGCAGCACCGTGACGCGGTCGGCGAGACGTTTGAGCTCTTCCATGCGATGCGAGATGTAGATGATGCCGGTGCCCGTGGCCTTCAGCCCCTCGATGAGACGGAAGAGGGTCTCGGTCTCGGACTCGGTCAACGCCGAGGTCGGCTCATCCATGATGAGCACTTTGGCATTGAAAGAAAGCGCCTTGGCGATCTCGACCATCTGCTGCTTCGCCACGGTGAGTTCCCGCACGAGCTGCCGTGGATCGAGCAGGATTCCCAGGCGGTCGAGCAGTTCCGCCGTCTTCCGATTCAACGAGCTCTCCGAGAGGAGAAGGCCGGTTCGCGGCTCGCGGCCGATGTAGATGTTCTGCGCGACCGTGAGGTCGGGCATCAGGTTCATCTCCTGGTGGATGATGCTGACCCCGAGGTGCTGGGCCTGCAAGGGGCTGGTGATGTCGACCTCTTCGCCCTCGAAGACGATGCGACCGGCGTCTTTCGCGTAGATCCCAGACAGGATCTTCATGAGGCTGGACTTGCCGGCGCCGTTCTCGCCGACGAGCACGAGCACCTCACCCACGTGAAGCTCGAACTGCACGTCGTGCAGTGCCTGCACACCGGGGAAGCTCTTGCTGATCCCCTCGACCTTGAGGAGTGGTGCGGTCACGTGGTCACCTTCTTCATCGGAGGATTCGGTGGGCTCTTTCGGTCACGAGCGATTCGCATGAAAGGTCCGACCAATTGTGCGTCAGATGTCGCCCATTCCGCAAGTTGTATCCTAATGTATCTAATTGTTCGCAAACAGGGAAGCGCTGTAATAACAACCTCATAACATCGAGGTGAGGTGCGAAGACACGTCAACGAGGACCGAAAAAGGGAGACACCATGCAGATCGGCGCCCATGCCCTTGTTTTCACGGGAAAGTTCGATGAATCGGGCATCCGCCTGGCCATCGAGAAAACCCGTGAAGCAGGATTCGACATCATCGAGATCCCCCTCATGAACCCCTACGACTTCGACCGGGAGCTCGCTGCGCGCTTGTTGCGCGAGAACGGCATCGAGGCGACGGCGTCGCTCGGACTCTCCGAAACAACAGACCTCACGAGTCACGACAGCGCGATCGCCGCGGCTGGCGAGGCGCTGCTGAACGAGTGTCTCGACATCGTGCACACCATGGGCGGGCATCGTCTCTGCGGCGTGATCTACAGCGCGATGCGCAAGTACATGTCCCCTGTCGACGAAGCCGGCCTCGCGTCGAGCGCCGCCGCGATCCGGCGGCTCGCGGGCCGCGCTGCCGATCTCGGCATCCACCTCTCGCTCGAGGTCGTCAACCGCTACGAGACGAACGTCATGAACACCGCGCGCCAGGGTCTCGCCTTCCTCGACCGAGTCGGCCACGACAACGTCAGCCTGCACCTCGACACGTACCACATGAACATCGAGGAGTCCGACCAAACCTCCCCCGTGCTCGACGCAGGCACCGCGCTCGGCTATGTGCACATCGGTGAAAGCCATCGCGGCTATCTCGGCTCCGGCACGGTCGACTTCGACGGCTTCTTCCGCGGACTCACGAGGATCGGCTACGACGGCCCGGTGGTCTTCGAGTCGTTCTCCTCCTCCGTCGTCAGCGCAGAGCTCAGCAACGCGCTCGGCATCTGGCGCAACCTTTGGCAGGACTCCGACGACCTCGCCGCCCACGCCAATCGCTTCATCCGAGACAAGCTGCGTTCGGCCAGGTCCGTCGACATGCACTGAGGAGCGCCTCGTCGCCGGCACCGCGACGGCTGAGCCGTTGTGCTGCTCGGAGACTGCCGCGTCACCCCGCCGACCCCTCGACCTTCGCGACGGCCCCGACCGCGGCAGTGTCAGTCCTCTCCGCGAGCACGGCCGTACGTTCCGACCGGGAGCGGAGTCTTATATTCCAGACAAGGCATAGAGGATCAGGCTGTCGAGGCCGTCGAGAGGGCAGCAAGTTCGTCTGCGCTCAGCTCGAGCGCGGCCGAGGCGACGAGGTCTGGCAGCTGCTCGACCGTGCGCGCGCTCGCGATCGGAGCCACGACCGTCCGCTGCTGACGCAACCAGGCGAGCGACACGCTCGCGACCGAGGCGTCGTGCGCCACGGCAACCGCATCGAGGGCTGCGAGCACGCGGCGTCCGCGCTCATCGAGGTATTCACGAGCGGCGCCGGCACGCGGGCTCTCATCGGCTGCGACGGCATCATCGCGGTACTTGCCCGCGAGAAAACCCTTCGCGAGCGAGAAATAGGGAAAGACCGCGAGGTTCTCTCGCTCGGCACGCTCCAGCAACCCGCCCTCGAAACCACGCTCGACGAGGTTGTAGTGCGGCTGCAAGGCCACCGCCCGACGAAGGCCGTTCTCGGCGGTCACCCGGAACCACTCGTCGACGCGTTCCGGCGCATAGTTCGAGAGCGCGATGTAACGCACCTTGCCCGTATCGACCAGTTCGGACAGAGCACCGATCGTCTCGGCTAGCGGCACCGAGGCGTCGTCGAAGTGCGCGTAGTAGAGGTCGATGCGATCGGTCTGCAGGCGTCGCAGCGAGGCATCCGCTGCGGCGCGGACGTTGTCGGCCGACAGACCCGGGAACTCGGGATGGGTGCTGACCTTGGTGGCGATCACGATGTCGTCGCGGTTGCCCCGGGCGGCCGTCCACCGGCCGATGATGGTCTCGCTCTCCCCTCCGCCATTGCCCGACACCCAGTGCGAGTATCCGTCGGCGGTGTCGATGAGATTTCCGCCTGCCGCGCTGAAGGCGTCGAGCACGTCGAAGGAATGGTCCTCGTCGGCGGTCCAACCGAAGACATTGCCGCCGAGGGCGAGCGGAAAGACCTCCAGCTCCGAATCGCCGATACGACTGCGCACATCGATCACACTCTCAGCGCCGGTCATGCGGTCGACCCTCTCTTCTCAGCATCGGTCACGCGGCCAACCCCTCTCTCCATCGGTCAGTGAGCACTATCGATAGCCAACGAACATCACACGAAGGTATTCCCGCCCCGACATCCTGAACCACGATACTGGGCCGCGATACTGAGCCGCGAGGTGACTGCGACCGCTGCCGCCGACGTTCCAGGCGAGCGGTCGAGGTCATCTCGGCGGCGAGCGGAGGCCTGCTGGGGTGCCTGCTGGGGTGCCTGCAAGGGGGCTTGCAAGGGGGGGCGCGCGCGGTCGGATCGGGTGTACCATGTGGTCTGACCACATTCTGGATGCGAGGAGGCCCCATGATCGAGCGTCGCGCGTGGCAGCATGTGCTCGCACACATCGAGAGCGCCCTGCTCGACGGCACCCTGCGCCCGGGCGACCACCTGCCGCCCGAACGCGCTCTCGCCACCGAACTCGATGTCGGCCGTTCGAGTGTGCGCGAGGCCATCCGCGTGCTCGAGGTACTCGGGCTCGTGCGCACCCAGACCGGCTCGGGGCCGACGGCCGGCGCGATCATCACGGCGACTCCTCGCGGCGGGATGTCAGCCCTCATGCGGCTACAGGTGGCCGCCCGGGGCTTTCCTGTCGCCGATGTCGTCAAGACCCGTCTCGTTCTGGAGGCCGCGGTCGCCGCCGAGCTCGCCGAGAACCCGCGGAGTCTCGACGACGCCGTCGGCCTTCTCGACGCGATGGATGATCCCGCCCTCGCCCCAGCCGACTTCCTCGCCCTCGACGCTCGCTTCCACCTGGCGCTCGCCGAGGCATCCGGAAATCAGGTGGTGACCGCGACGATGGCGGGCCTCCGCGAGGCCATCGAGAGCTATGTGCTCGCCGGCGTGAGCAGCCTCGCAGACTGGGCCGCCGTGGCTCAACGCCTGCGCGAGGAGCATCGCGACATCGTCTCAGCGATCGCAGCACGGGACGCTGCGCTCTCTCGCAGCCGTATCCACGACCACATCTCCCGCTACTACGCCGAGACCCGTTTCGAGACCGAGCCTCGGTCGGCGATCGCTGCGCCAGGTGGCCAGGCAGCGCGGATATCGCCGTCACCCGCCCCGGCCATCCCGCCCCTCTCGTCTGCCCTAGCCACCCCGACTACTCCGCTCACCCCGTCTGCCCGGCAGACTCCGCCGACCCCGCACGCCCCACCGGCTACCGAGTCGCCACGTCTCACGAGCGCGTCAGTGCGTGATCGGTGAATTGCGGCGACTCGGCGTCCACGTCCGTTCAACAGATGAGCCCGTTCAACAGATAAGAAAGCATGAGACCCATGGTTCAGAGACGATTCCCCAAACCCCGCGACCTCGCACCGCTCATGCGCTTCAAGGCACCGGAGCTCAACGCCAAGAAGCGCCGACTCGACGCGGCGCTCACCGTCTACGACCTGCGCGAGATCGCCAAGAAACGCACCCCGAAGGCCGCCTTCGACTACACGGAGGGCGCCGCGGAGGCTGAGATCTCGCTCGCCCGTGCCCGGCAGGCATTCGAGGACATCGAGTTCCATCCGTCGATCCTGCGGGACGTCTCAGAGGTCGACACCTCGAGCCAGGTGCTCGGCGCCCCGGTCTCCCTGCCGTTCGGTATCGCGCCGACCGGCTTCACGCGCATGATGCAGACAGAGGGCGAGATCGCGGGTGCGAGCGCGGCGGGCGCAGCCGGCATCCCGTTCTCCCTCTCCACCATGGGAACGACCTCGATCGAAGACGTGAAGGCAGCGAACCCGGATGGTCGCAACTGGTTCCAGCTCTACATGTGGAAGGATCGGGACCGCTCGATGACGCTCGTCGATCGTGCGGCGAAAGCCGGGTTCGACACGTTGCTCGTCACGGTCGACGTTCCCGTCGCGGGCGCCCGTCTGCGCGACAAGCGAAACGGCATGTCGATTCCTCCCGCGCTGACCCCGAAGACCGTGATCAACGCCATCCCCCGCCCCTGGTGGTGGATCGACTTCCTCACCACCGAACCGCTCGCCTTCGCGTCACTCGACCGGTGGAGCGGAACCGTCGCCGAACTGCTCGACACGATGTTCGACCCGACGGTCGACTTCGACGACCTGAAGTGGATCAAAGAGCAGTGGCCGGGCACGATCGTGGTCAAGGGCGTGCAGAATGTCGCCGACGCCAAGCGCCTCGTCGACCTCGGCGTCGACGGCATCACCCTCTCCAACCACGGCGGCCGCCAGCTCGACCGCGCTCCGATCCCGTTCCACCTGCTGCCGGAGGTCGTGCGCGAGGTCGGAGCGCACACCGAGGTGCATCTCGACACGGGAATCATGTCCGGCGCGGATGTCGTCGCCTCCCTCGCGCTCGGCGCGAAGTTCACCATGATCGGACGCGCCTACCTCTATGGGCTCATGGCCGGCGGACGCGAGGGGGTCGACCGCACGATCGAGATCCTCGGCGACCAGGTCGTGCGCACCATGAAGCTCCTCGGCGTGCGCTCGCTCGACGAACTGGAACCTCGTCACGTCACTCAGCTCGCCCGGCTCACCCCGATCGCTCGACCGCTCGTGGCGGCGGCCGAGAAACCTCCTGCACCGAAGGTCGTCAGGCCGCCGCGCACGACACTGGCGAGGGGTGCCGGGGCTGGTGCTGGTGCCGGGGCTGGTGCTGAATCAACGCAGACCACGAAGCGCGCCACCGCAGGACCCTCGGCGCGCAAGAAGCCAGCGCAGAAGTCGTAGCATCCCCCACCTCCCCCCTCTCCACCCTCCCCTCCCTCCCCTCCCCGAGACTGCGTGAATCGTCGAAAAGAGCCCTCTTTTCGACGATTCACGCAGTCTCGGGGAAGGGGGAGGGAGGACAGGTGGACAGGTGGACAGGTGGGAAGAATGTGTGCTCAAGCTGTGCGTTCTCCAAGGTTGCTGGCTCCCTCTCTTTCGCGGGGAGACGATCAGTGACGTGAATCCCCCGTGAGGGGGTGGGAGCGCAACCATAACCCCCCGCATCCGGAACACCAGATCGGCGACCGAGTCAGTGCTCGGCCTGCCCAGGCTCCCCCGGATGATGAGAAAGGTTGACGATGAAGACGACGACAACGATGTGGACTGCGCTCGTGACCGCAGTGGTGCTCGTGGCCGGAGTCGCCGGAGTGGTCTCCCCCGCGTCGGCGAATGCGAGCATTCCCGGTCCGACCGATGCGACGGCTACACCCCTGACAGGGACACAGCTCTCGGAACTCAGGCAAGCCAAAGGGCAGTGGGATCTCGTGCGGCCGGCGATCTCTTACGACAGCACGGGCGAACCTCACCTCGACGGCGCACTCGCACTCGAGCTCGGCACGAATCCAGACACCGTTCGGCAGTTCGCCACCGGGATCGTCGCGGCGGGCGGAACCGTGAGCGATGTGACAACCGATGCTGCGGCCGTCGCGGCGGCGCAGAACACTCTCACGAAAATCAGGAGCTGCTCCGGCTCCAACGACGAGGTCCTGCGATGGTTCGGCTACGACTTCATGATCGACTCCTGCACCACGCACGAGGTCATCGACGCGCTCGCAACCGGCGCGAGCGCCGCAGAGTTGCTGGCGATCCTCGGAACATTGTTAGGATTCGGCGGATCCTACGCCGCCCTCGTCGGCGGCGTTCTCGCCCTGGGATCGAACATGCTGAGGTACTGCGCTGAGGACGGAACGGGCACCGTCATCCACGTCAGCTGGTCCGGCATCCCCTGGTGCACGGCGCAAGACTGAGGTGAGCCGGACGAACGTCCGGCCGCCCCGTGGCAGCGTGTCGATCGCGATCTACGAACCCGGTTGCAGCCCAGTTGGGCGGCCGGCGACACAATGCGCTCGTGGCATTCAGATGACCGGGATGGTCGGCACCCCGTGCCGACGATCCCGGTCAGGTGAACGGATCGGCTCAAGCAGTCGACTTCTCGGCGTTCGCGACGAGCTCGACGCTCAGCCCGTGCCCGAGCTCGGCGACGCTCGTTCCGACGCGCAGGATGAAGACGCCCGATTCGTACTGCCAGCCGTCCTGCCAGTAGGCGAAGGCACGCGCCGCAACAGGGATCGTGACCACGGACGCCGCCCCGGCCTCGACCGTGACCGGCGCGAATCCGACGAGCCAGCGCACCGGGCGGTCGACCGTTGAGTCGGCGCGCTCGGCATACACCTGCACGACCTGCTTGCCCGCACGATCGCCCGTGTTGGTGACGGATGCCGTCACCTCGACCGATCCGTCGGGTGCGACGGTGCCGTCGGCGGTGACATCCGCGATCCGCCACGTTGTATAGCCGAGACCGTGACCGAAGGGATACGCCGGTTCGGTTCCGGCCTTGAGCCAAGCGCGGTAGCCGATGTGGATGCCCTCCTCGTAGGGCACGACGCCGTCGACAGGGGTCACGTTGGCGACGGGCACGTCTTGCTCTCGGTCCGCCCAGGTCGTGGGCAGTCGACCGCCGGGTTCGCGGATGCCCAGCAGCACGTCGGCGAGCGCGTTGCCGAACTCCTGGCCGCCGAAGTAGCTGAACAGAACGGCCGACACCTTTCCGCGCCAGGGCAGCAGCACGGGCGAGCCCGAGTTGACCACGACGACCGTGCGCGGGTTCGCCGCGGCCACCGATCGCACGAGCTCGTCTTGACGCCCGGGCAACGCGAGCGAGGAGCGGTCGTATCCTTCGGACTCGACGCGCGAGTTGGTGCCGACGACGACGAGCGCGACATCCGCGGTTCGTGCGGCTGCGACGGCCTCGGCGATGAGCGCTTCGGGGTCGGAGTCGTCCGGTTCGAGGCCGAAGGTGAAGGCCATCGCGCTGGCGAGCGGGCCGACGCGCTCCTCGAGGCTGACCTCGACGCGCACGGCGATCGGCTTCCCGGTGGTCACGGCGATGGCGGCCGAGGCCGATGGAGGCGCCAGGAACGCGGCCCCCAGGTCGTCACCCTCCGGCAGGAGCGTCTGGTCGAGGACGAGCTCGTCGTCGACGAAGATCCTGGCGTGGCCGACGGAAGCGAAGCCGAGGAGGATCTCACCCGTGACCTCCGGTGTGTATCTCGTCGAGAGTTCGAGCACGTTCGCCTCGGAGATCGGGGCGTCGCCGCCGAACCAGACGAGCGCGGTCGAGCGACGGTTCTCGCCGAACAACTCGCCGCCGTTCGCGTCGAGGAAACGGGCGCGCACTCCAGGCTCGCCCGTGACCGGATTCACCGTGCGGTCGAGCGGCAACTCGGCGACGCCCTCCTGCACGACGGCGCCGACGGAGTACGACACGGGGATGCCCGGGAGTGCTTCGCGGATCCCATCGAGCGGCGAGACGACCTTCTCCGGCAGCACGGTCGCGCTTCCGCCCCCCTGGCTGCGAGCGAACTTCGCATTGTGGCCGATAACGGCCACGGATACGAGCTCGCCAGAGGACCAGGGCAGCTCGCCCTCGTTGCGCACGAGCACGGTGCCGGCCGCAGCGGCCTCGCGCGCGAACGCCACGCCGTCCTCCACGTTCACGGGCTCGGCCCGGACGGGCTCGAAGCCCTCGAGTGCCCCGACACGGGCAGCCAGTTCGAGGAGTCGCAGCACCTTGCGGTCGACCGACGCCTCGGCGACCTCGCCGGCGCGCACGGATGCGACGAGGGCGTCGCCCCACGGCCCCACCGGGCCGGGCATGACGAGATCTTGCGAGAAGTTCGCGCTCTCCACGGAACGGACGGCGGTCCAGTCGCTGATGACGACGCCGTCGAAGCCCCACTCGCTGTTGAGCGGGGCCTCGAGCAGCTCGTTCTCGGTCGCGGTCGCACCGTTGATCGTGTTGTAGGCGCTCATGACGAGCCAGGCATGGGCATCCGTGATCGCCTTCTCGAAGGCGGCCAGGTAGAGCTCGCGCAGCGCGCGTTCGCTCACCCGCACGTCGACCGTGAAACGGTCGGTCTCGAAGTCGTTGGCGATGTAGTGCTTAGGCGTCGCGCCGACGCCGTTGTCCTGCACTCCCCGCACATAGGCGGCAGCAAGATCGGCGGTGAGGAGGGGGTCTTCACTGAATGCCTCGAAGTGGCGTCCGCCATAGGGCGATCGATGCAGGTTGATGGTCGGGCCGAGCACCACGTCGACGCCCTTGCGACGGGCCTCAACGGCTGATGCTGCCCCATAGCGGTAGGCGATCGCCGGGTCCCAGGCCGAGGAGAGCGCCGTGGCCGACGGCAGGTTGAGCGAAGGGTCGCGTTCGTCCCAGGTCTCGCCGCGCACGCCGCTCGGGCCATCGGAGACGAGGATGCGGCGCAAGCCGATCTTGTCCATCGGCCAAGTGGTCCAGAAATCGCGACCGGTGAGCAGGTGCACCTTCTCCTCCAGGCTCAACTGCGCAAGTAGCGCCTTCAGTCGATCGATGTCGCTCAACATGTCCTCCGCGAAACAGGGATGGCCGCCATCGTTGGCGGTCCGCTGCCACCATAACACTCAAAACCAAACGTCGCTAGGTTTTCAAGCGGAGCCGACTGCCGCATCAGAGACGTCGCCAAGCGAGTCCCCGCGAGACTGCGTGAATCGTAGGATAAAGGGCTCTTTTCGACGATTCACGCAGTCTCGCGGAACCTGGGGAGCTTCGCAGTCAGCTGCCGGGCAACCGGTTTGCCCGAGCCACCCCGCCCAGCCAAGCGAGACTCGGCTTGGGATGGCGCTCGAACGTCTCCCGATCCCAGGCGATGAGCCCGAAGGTCGGGCGAAAGCTCCCCCACTCGTAGTTGTCGAGGGCGCTCCAATGCAGGTAGCCACGCACGTCGATCCCGTCGGCCATGGTTCGAGCCACGGCCTCGAGCGCACCCAAGGTGTAGTCGATTCGGCGCGCATCGTCCGCGGTCGCGATCCCGTTCTCGGTGACATACACCGGTACGCCCGGCGCATGCACCCAGGAGTTGCGGATGCCGTACTCGATCGCCGACGGATAGTACTCCCAGCCCGTCAGCGTGAGCTCGGTCCCCTCTGCGATCGGCAACGGCCCGCGCGGCCCGACCTTCGTTCGCGTATACGCCTGAACGCCCACCCAGTCGTCGTTCGCAGCCGCCTGCAGAAACAGGTCCTCGCGGGACCACGAGAACTCGCGCGCGAACCCTTCGCTTCCCGGCTCCGGCTGGAATGCCTGCGTGGCAACGGACCAGCCGGCGCTTTTGCCAGCGCCGCGCACGATGTCAACCGCATGTTCGTGCGCCCGCACGAGGTTATCCGCGACGACGGGATCCGCCGGGGGCATCCGTCCCGCGAGGAACTCGTCGTGCGCGCTCGCATGGGCGAGCACCGCCACCATGTTGGGCTCGTTGATGGTGCACACGAGTTCCACTTCGTCGAGCACGGGCAGCGTCGCCTCCACGTAGCGGGCGAAAGCGTCGACGGACGCGGCATCGCGCCACCCGATGCCGGCATCGAACCAGCGCGGCACGGTGAAGTGGTGCAGTGTCACCATCGGCTCGAGACCGAGCTCACGGGCGGTGTCGACCATGCGCCGGTAATGATCGAGTTCGGCTCTCGACACGAAACCCTGCTCCGGCTCGATGCGCGCCCACTCGATGCTGAATCGATAGCTCGTGAGCCCGGCATCCGCGAGCAAGCGCATGTCTTCGCGATAGCGGTGATAGCTGTCGGCGGCGTCTCCGCTCGGTTCCTCGATGCGATCGACGCGATCGATGTCATGCTCGCGCAGCCACCAGTCGCTGTTCACATTGTTGCCCTCGATCTGGTGTGCCGCGGTCGCGGCGCCCCAGAGGAAGCCGGTGGGGAATCGCTTGGTCATGTGCCTGCTTTCTCTGTGGTTCTATTTGATGCCGGTCACGGCGATGCCCTGCACGAAGTACCGTTGCAGCACGACGAAGACGAGCAGTACCGGCACGACGACGATCACGGCGCCGGCCATCATGAGGCCGTACTGGGTGGCGTTCTGCCCGACCGAATAGAGGGCGAGCGCGACCGGCAGGGTGTACATGTTCTCGGAGGTGGCCACCACCATCGGCCACAGGAAGTTGTTCCATGAGCCGAGGAAGGTGAGGATCGTGAGCGTCGCGACGGCCGGTCCGCAGAGCGGCATGATGACGCGGGTGAAGATACGCCACTCGCTCGCGCCGTCGAGTCGTGCCGCTTCGATGAGCTCGTCGGGCAGGCTCATGATGAACTGCCGCATGAGGAACACCCCGAGGGGCGCGATGAGGAACGGCAGCACGAGTCCCGGATAGGAGTTGACGAGTCCGAGGTTGCTCACGAGCACGAACAACGGCACGAAGGTGACCACCCCTGGCACCATGAGCGTGCCGATCACCACCCCGAACAACAGCCTTTTGCCGCCGAACTGCAGTTTGGCGAGCGCATAGCCCACCATCGACGAGAACACGATGTTGCCGACCGTGACGAGCACGGCGACGACCACGCTGTTCGTGAAGAAGGTCGTGAAGTCGAGGCGCCCGAAAAGCTGCGTGTAGTTGTCGAGCGTGGGGTTCTCGGGCAGGAAGGTGATGGGCCGCTGCCGGATCTCGGCATTGGTCTTGAACGAGCCGAGGATCATCCACACGAAGGGGAAGACCATGGCGATCATCCCGACCGCGAGCACGATGTAGAGCCAGGGTTTGCGCATCGGGCTCAGTCCTTTCTGCGCAGCAGCCGGAACTGCAGGAGGGTCAGCAGCACGATCACGAGGAAGAGCACGTAGCTCGAGGCCGCCGCGTAGGCGTAGTTGCCGAAGCCGAATTGGTTGAACGTGAAGAACGCGCTCGACAGGGTGCTGTCGAGGGGTCCGCCGCGAGTCATCACGAAAGGCTCTTCGAAGAACTGCAGGAATCCGATGCCGGTGATGACGGCAGCAAAGAGCATCGCGGGCCGCAACTCCGGCAGCGTCACGTAGCGGAAACGCGCCAGCACGCCGGCGCCGTCGACCATCGCCGCCTCGTGCTGTTCGCGGGGGACGCCCTGCAGCGCGGCGAGGAAGATCACCATGAGCGTTCCAATGTTGCGCCACACCGCCATGAGGATGAGCGACGGCATCGCCCAGCCCGTGCTCTGCAACCAGTCGGGACCCTGGACTCCGAACCAGCCGAGGAAGACGTTGAGCAGGCCGTCCGGCTGCAGGATGAAGCGCCAGACGATGGCGATCGCGACGATGCTCGTGACGACGGGAGCGTAGTAGCCGACCCGGAAGACCGTGCGAAAGCGCGTGATCCCCGTGTTGAGGGCGAGCGCCAGCAGAAGAGCCAGGCCCATGGTCAGCGGAACGCCGAACACCACGAACACCACGGTGTTCTGCAGCGCACGCAGGAACTTCTGATCGGTAAACAGCGTCACGTAGTTCTCGAAGCCAACGAAGTCCACCGCGAGAGGATTCCGCAGGTCCCGGGTCGTCATGTCGGTGAAGCTCATCAGGAGCGACGACACGATGGGTCCCGCCAGGAACACGAGGAACAACACGACGAAGGGTGCGGCGAAGCCCCATGCGATCAGCGTCTGCCGACGGTGGCGCGCGGCGGGGCTGTAGGCCCCGCCGGAACGCCGCACCGGCGCGGATACGCTCATGCCCTACTTGCCCGTCCCGATGGTCTTAGCCTGAGACTGGATCCCCGAGAGCGCATCGCCGACGGGCTGGGATCCGCGAGTCACCTTCTCGAGCTCGCTGTCGATCACGCTCGAGACCTGCGCCCAGGTCGGGATGGCCGGCGGCGCCTTGGAGTCCTTCAGCTGCTCCCCGAACACGCTGAGATAGGGGTCGTCGGCAAAGGTCGGATCCTGCCAGGCCTTCTGCACGCTCGGCAGGTCGGTCGAGATGTCGTACCACTTCACCTGGGTGTCGGGTTCGCTCAGCCAGCGCACGAACTTCCACGCGGCGTCACGGTTCTCCGAGTCCTCGAAGACGGCGAGGTTTCCACCACCCGTGAACGAGGTACGCGTCGCGTCACCCGGCACCTCGGCGACGGCGAACTTGTCGGCGAAGTCCTCGCCGCCCTGTTCGCGCAGCAGACTCACGTGGAACGGGCCGGAGAAGAACGCGCCGACCTCACCAGAGATGAACTTCTGCTCGATCTCACCGCCTTCGAGACGCACAGGCTCTGAAAGGCCCTCGGCGAAGAAGCTGTTGTAGTACTCGAACGCTCTCCTCCACTCGGGCGAGTCGAGCACGAAGGTCTTGCCGTCGTCGCTCAGGATGTCGCCGCCGGCCTGCCAGGCGAACGGGGTGACATACTGCCAGGAGTCGAAGCCTCCTGGCATGAGCGAGAGGCCTGATGTCGCGCCCTGCTGCTTCATCGCGGCAGCGAAGGTCTTGAGCTCCTCCCAGGTCGTCGGTGCCTCGAGTCCCGCGGCCGCGGCAAAGTCGGAGCGGTAGTAGAGCACCCGGGTGTCCACGTACCAGGGAACGCCGTAGGCGGTTCCGCCGACGACGGCCGTGTCCCAACTGCCATCGAAGAAGCTCTTCTCGTCTACGAGTCCTTTCGGCGTCGGCTCGAGCGCGCCGGTCGAGGCGAACTCGCCGACCCAGGTGGTCCCGAGCATCGAGACGTCTGGGGTCTGGCCGCCTGCGATGGCGGTGGCGATACGGTCGTGCGCGCTTTCCCACGGCACCGCGGTGACCGTGACCTTCGCGCCAGGGTTCTCCTTCTCGAAATCCGCGGCGAGGGCGTCGAGGACTTCTCCTTCGTTGCCCATCGCCCAGACGGTGATGTCGCCGCTCGCGGGCTTGTCGTCGATGGTGGCTCCCGCGGCCGCTTCGCCGCCACCCCCTCCGTCTCCGCGTCCGCAGCCGGTGAGCACGAGTGCGCCGGCCACGGCGATGATGCCGAGTGATCTCCATCGATTCATGTGCAGGCCTCCATTGGTCATGTCCAGACACCATAGCCTAAAAACCTTACGTATGAAAGGTATTCAGAGAACATCCCGGCAATTCCGAACACTGGAAGGGGTTCCCCTGAATACTAAACGAGTGTACGGTTTTTAACCCACACGGTTCCACCGGGGAGCCGCTTTCGATGAGGAGAGCAGCATGAAACACGTTCTGGCCACACTCGCGGTCGCGAGCCTCGTGCTCGGCGCCGCCGCCCCGGCGCAGGCTTCGCCGTCACACGGCAATACGCTCGAGCGCTATGCGCGCGACACCTGGGCCTCTCTCGACGCCATGACCGACCCGGCGACCGGACTCACGGCCGACAACATCGGCGGAGCGCTCGGCCCGGCGAGCCGCGCCGCCTACACCTCGCCCACCAACATCGGCGGCTACCTCTGGTCGACCGTGACCGCGCGCGACCTCGGCATCATCGCCGAAGACGACGCGCGCTCCCGCCTGACCAAGACGCTCGCTGCGCTGTCGGCCATCGAGAGGAACCCGGCGAGCGGCATGTTCTACAACTGGTACGACCCTGCGACGGGCGCGAAGCTCACGACGTGGCCCGACTCCGGCGACGAGGTCAAGCCGTTCCTCAGCACCGTCGACAACGGCTGGCTCGCCGCCGCGCTCCGCATCGTGCGCGCGGCCGAACCGAGCCTCGTCGCGGAAGCGGACGCGCTCTACGATTCGATGGACTTCGGTGCGTTCTTCGATCCCGTGCCGCCCGCGAACCTCCCGGCCGGCACCAACCGCGGTGGCTTCTGGGAGGCCGAACCCGGCGGATGCAGCGTACGGCACCCGAACTACAACGGCGTCGGCCCCGAGGTCTTCTACACCTGCCATCACTACGACACGACCGTGAGCGAAAGCCGCATCGCCACCTACCTGGGGATCTCGAACGGCAGCCTTCCACCGAGCGCGCTCTACGGCACCTTCCGCACCATGCCTGAGAGCTGCGACTGGGCCTGGCAGGAGCAGCGTCCGAGCGGCGTCGTGCGCGAGTACGACGGCATCCCCGTATACGAGGGCGTGTATTCCTATCGCGGCATGTCTTTCGTCCCGAGCTGGGGCGGCAGCATGTTCGAGTCTCTCATGCCCGATCTACTCGTGCCCGAAGCGGAGTGGGGTCCGCGCTCCTGGGGTCTCAACCATGCCATCACCGTAGCGGTGCAGAAGGCGCACGGGCTCGACGAGGCCGGCTACGGCTACTGGGGCTTCTCCCCCGCGAGCAACCCGTTCGGCGGCTACGCGGAATACGGCGTCGATCTCGCCGGCATCCGCTCGGACGGCTACCCCTCGGACCGCGAGGCAAGCAACGCAGATATCGACCGGCCGGGCTGCAGCACCGGCACCAACCCGACGCCGTCCTACGGCGACGGCGTGGTGACGCCACACGCGAGCTTCCTCGCCCTGCCCTACGACAGGAAAGGCGCGCTGAAGAATCTGTCCCGCATCGAGAAGAAGCTCGGCGGTTACGGTCCCGGTGGGTTCTACGACGCGATCGCCACGCGAAGCGGCACGGTCGCAGAGCGCTACCTCTCCCTCGACCAGTCGATGATCATGGCCGCGATCGGCAACGAGCTCAGCGACGACTCCCTCAAGCACTATTTCGTCGACGCGGAGATGGAGCAGCGGCTGCGGCCGCTCATCGAGGCCCAGGTGTTCGGCTCGAACTGGGGATCCGTCCGCCCACCTCGCTGAGGCCGAGGCGGACGGACGCCGGGGCGCCAAGACCTGACACCTGTCAGGTCTTGGCGCCCCACTGGGGTAGTGTCGTCGCATGAGCGGAACGGGGAGCCGGGGAAGCTACGCCAAAGGCCAGGCACGTCGCCAGCAGATCGTGGATGCCGCGCTCGTCGTGTTCGGTCGGAGCGGGTACCACAGCGGATCGCTCCGCGAGGTCGCGAAACGCGTCGGACTGACCCCGGCAGGCCTTCTGCACCATTTCGCGACCAAAGAGGAGCTCTTCACCGAGGTGCTCCGGCAGCGCGACGAGCGCGTGCGGGATGCCGCCGGCGATCCATCGGAGCATACGCTCATCGACCAGGCTCGCAAAGTGGTCGCCTACAACCAGACCACCCGAGGACTCACCTCGCTCTATGTGCTCGTCTCGGCGGAGGCCACCGACCCCGAGCATCCCGCGCACATGTACTTCACCGAGCGCTACTCGCGCTCGGCGCTGATCACGGCCGCAGTCCTGCGTGCGGCACAGGCCGACGGCGAGATCCGCCCCGACATCGATCCCGAGCATGCCGCCCGCCTCATCTCTGCGGTTATGGACGGTCTGCAGCAGCAGTGGCTGCTCGATGACGGCGTGGACATGAGCGCGACATTCGAAGAGTTCCTGCGCGGGTACCTGCTGCCGCCGCATCCGGCCGGCTGAGCAGGGCGCCACGGGCGAAAAAGACTGCGCCCGTCGTCGACCGAGTAACGACCGTCGACGACCGCGCTACCGCGAGACGGAGGAGCGTCCCCCCGAGCGCACACCGTCGGCGGCGATCGCCGTGCGGGCCTGCGAAGGCACGAGCCCCCACGTCGTCACCCGCAACATCGCCTCGACAACGATGCGACCGCTCATCTTCGACTCGCCATAGCGACGATCCTCGAAGCTGATCGGCACTTCGACGATGCTCAGCCCGGCCTGATGCGCGTGCCACAGCACGTCGATCTGGAAGCAGTACCCTGCGCTCTCGACCTCTTCGAGGCGGATGCGTCGGAGCGCGTCGGAGCGGAAGGCCCGAAACCCGCCGGTCACGTCGCGTTGCTCCAGTCCGAGCCACATGCGAGCGTAGCGGCTTCCCCCGCGCGAGAGCCATTCGCGGCGCTTGGGCCAGTTCAAGACCTGCCCACCACGCACCCAGCGCGAGCCGATGACCATCTCACTGTCGGAAAGGCCCGCCAGCAACTCGGGCAGATGCTCGGGGCGGTGCGAACCGTCGGCATCCATCTGCGCGATCCTGTCGTAGCCCGCCTTGAGCACCCGGTTGAAGGCGGCAAGGTAAGCGGCCCCGAGCCCCTCCTTGCCCGCGCGATGCATCACCTGCACCCGCGGATCCGCGAGAGCGAGCTCATCGGCGATGACTCCTGTGCCGTCTGGAGAGTTGTCGTCAACGACGAGCACATCGGCATCCGGCACAGCCGCTCGCACCCTCCCCACGATGCCAGCCAGATTCTCCCGTTCGTTGTACGTCGGAATAACGACGACCGTTCCACTCATAACCCACCCCTAGTCAGTTCATAAACGGTACTGCGATTCAACCAGATAGAGCCGTGCACTGTATAGCCGAGCTGAACGAGCGCCGACATCCCGAAGTCCGATGCACCCGACTCGACGAGCCAGACGCGATCCGTCATCGAGGGCAGAGCGGGCCAATCGGCCTCGGGATACACGCGATCCCAGAGCCGATCGGTCGAGTCGTACGGTGTCTGCAGCGCGACGTCGACGAGGCCGCCGAACGACTCGGGGTAGAGGTGCATGGCCAGACGTGGCCGCCGAGACGGCTTCGTCGACTCGTCGAAGATCACGCCGTCGCCCGGCTGTGCCTTCGCCTCGATCGTCGAAGCGAGCGCCGCCCAGTCGCTCCCCGCGTCCTTCGCGAAGGGAGCGCGCTGATCCAGATAGCTCGGGGCTGCGCCGGCAGCGATCCCGGCGATCACCAGCCAGGGCACCCAGCGGCGCCTCGGCAAGTCGAGCGTCCACCCGATGATCAAGGCCGCGGCCGGGGCGGCGAAGGAGAGGTAGCGGATCGTATAGCTCGGGGTGAGCGCGTTGAGGAGGAGAAGGAGGGCGCACGGCAGCACGAGCCAGGCGAGGCCGACCACGAGAGGGTGCGGTGCCACGGCATCCGCCCGCTCGAGCGCACGGAACCGCACGGCCTTCGATCCGCCGTGCAGCGAGCGTCGCCACAGTGCGAACGCCGCCACACCGACTCCGGCAGCGATGACGCTCCAGCACAGCGCGGCGAGCCACGCAGTGCTGAACCATTGGTCGACGAGCAGCAACTCGGCGTCCATCTGCCGCCGATCGCGCAGGAACGCGATCTGCTGCCGCTCGGTGATCGCGAGCACGATGACGGGGGCCGCGAGTGCGATCCCCGAGGCGGCCGCGAAGGCCCAGGCCCGCAGCATCCGATCCACGAACACCCGGCCACGCGGCGTGACCGACAACAGGATCACCGCGTGCACGACGACGATGAGAGCGAGGTAGAGGAAGACGTAGACGGATGCCGCGAGACCGACGGCGTAGCCTGCCCATGGCAGGACCCTGGTCTCGCGAGTGCGCATGAGCCCCACGAGGAGCACGGTCAGCCAGACCGCGCACGCCGCCGAGAGCGCGTAGCCTCGGGTCTCTGAGCCCATGAAGGTCACGCGCGGCAGCACGGCGCAGACGAGGCCGGCGAAGAGCGCGACGCGCGGGTTCGCGAGGCGCGCTGCGAGCACCACGAGACCGGCGACGGTGAACCCGACGGCAATGGCGCTCGGCAGGCGCACCGAGAACGGCGAGGCGCCGAAGGCATCGATCCAGAGGTGCATGACGACGTAATAGGCGCCGTGGACGGCATCGACGCGTGCCAGCATCGGCCACAACGAGTCCCATGAACGTGTGGCGGACATGACGCTCGCGGCCTCGTCGCCCCAGAACGACGGAATCCAGGATCCGAGGGCGGAGAGCACCGCCGCGAGCAGGCCGAGCGCGACGGCGGGCAGCGCAGGAGATCGCCCCAGCAACGCCGCGAAGACCCGATTCCCGCGCGAGGGCTCGACGAACGCAGACGACGCCTGCTGCACCGACGCAGGCGTCGGCATGGTGTCGAACACGGAGTCCCCTTGCGCTGTGATTGGATCGTTCCGGAACGGTCGACGAACCGCCGATGACCATGACAGCGTATCGACCTGAACGGAATCCGAACTGTCGGCGACGCGAAGCTGGGAATCCACTCAGTTATGCGGATGTGTGGGTGTATTCTTCGCGATCGGCGTCCTCGCGTCACCGCACACCCGACGTGAGCCGGAACTCGCATAGGCGGAGGCCTTCGCCATGAGCGGAGGCGCCTCCCGCACCATTCGGCCTCCGAAGCTGACGAAGGCCTCCCTTCCGGCGTCGCGGGTCGCGTTCCTGTGCCGGCTCGGGACCGCTTGAGCTACGTGCGGAGCGACGGGCCGCGATGCCGCGCCCGCCCGCCGAGTTCTCCGAGTTCTCCGAGCACGTCCCGCACCTGCTCGACGGCCCAGTCGAGGTCGCGCTCTGAGACGACGAGCGGCGGTGCGAGGCGGATGGTGGAGCCGTGCGTGTCCTTCGCGAGCAGCCCGCGCCGCACGAGCAGTTCGCACACCTCACGGCCGGTCGCGAGCGACGGGTCGATGTCGATCCCGGCCCAGAGCCCCGCTCCGCGCACCCCCACGACGCCATGCCCGACGAGTTGCCCGAGGCCGGCGTGCATGGCTTCGCCGAGCCTTCGCGCACGCCCCTGGTATTCGCCGGTGGCGAGCATCCGAACGACGGCGAGGCCGACGGCCGCGGCCAGCGGGTTGCCGCCGAAGGTGCTGCCGTGCTGGCCCGGCTGGATGACACCGAGCACGTCGCGGTCGCCGACGACCGCCGAGACCGGGACGATTCCGCCGCCGAGCGCCTTGCCGAGCAGGTACAAGTCGGGAACCACGCCGACGAGGTCGCACGCGAAGGTGGTGCCGGTGCGTCCGAGTCCCGACTGGATCTCGTCGGCGATGAGGAGCACGTCATGTCGCGCGGTGATCTCGCGTACGGCGGGAAGGTAACCGGGAGGCGGCACGAGGATACCCGCTTCGCCCTGGATCGGCTCGACGAGCACGGCCACGGTGTCGCCATCGATCGCCGCCTCGAGTGCCGCGGCGTCGCCGTAAGGGACCATGCGAAAGCCAGGTGTATACGGGCCGAAGTCGGCACGGGCATCCTGATCGTCGCTGAAGCTGATGATCGTCGTGGTGCGGCCGTGGAAGTTTCCGGCCATGACGATGATGTTGGCCCGTTCGGCGGCGACGCCCTTGACCCGGTAGCCCCACGCGCGCGCGACCTTGATGCCCGATTCGACCGCCTCGGCACCCGTGTTCATGGGCAGCACCATGTCTTTGCCCGCAAGGGCGGCGAGCTCGGTCACGAAAGGGCCGAGCCGGTCGTTGTGGAAGGCCCGGCTCGTGAGTGTGATGCGGTCGAGCTGGGCGCGCGCGGCGTCGAGGAGAACGGGGTTGGAGTGCCCGAAGTTCACCGCAGAGTAGGCGGCAAGACAGTCGAGGTAGCGGCGTCCGTCGATGTCGGTGACCCATGCGCCGTCACCGGATGCCACGACGACCGGCAACGGGTGGTAGTTATGCGCCGCATGCTCCTCTTCGAGGGCGATCGCTCGAGCCTGCGCGGGAGTCGCCGCAGTCTTCTCGTGCCCAGCGCTCATGATCGACCACCCTCTCCTATCCCTATCCGTTCTACACCTGGAGGCTGCCGCATCGCGAGGCAGCGACACCGTCGACGGCCCGGTGTCGTGGGCGTCGGTGGAGAGCCGTAGAACGGCGACGACGCCCACAGACGACGGTCAGGGCCTCCTCCAAGAACCTACCGCCGCAGTTCTAGGGTGCAGCACTTGACTCCTCCGCCGCCACGCAGCAGCTCTGAGAGGTCAACGCCGATGGGATTGTAGCCGCGCTCGCGTAGCTGGCGCTCGAAGTCCTTGGCACGCGCCGCGATCACGACGTTGTAGCCATCCGAGAAGGAATTGAGGCCGAGAACGGCGGCGTCCTCTTCGTTCACGATGATGGCGTCGGGGTGCCGCGCCCGCAGGATCTCGAGGCTCGGCTCGTCGAAGGCGCTCGGCAGGTAGGCTATGTGCTCCTGCCCTGTGGCACTGTCGAGCACGGCGACAGCGGTGTCGAGGTGGTAGAAGCTCGGGTTCACGAGGGTGAGCGTCACGACCTCGCGGCCGTAGATACGCGCGATCTCCTCGTGGCTCTTCGAGTCGCTGCGAAACCCGGTGCCGGCGAGGATCGTGTCGCCGACGAGCAGAAAGTCGCCTTCGCCCTCGTTGACATTCTCGGGCTCGGCCACGTCGAATCCGTTCTGGGCGAACCACTCCATGTAGGCGGACCCCTCCGGCTGGCGCTCCGGATGCGTGAAACTTGCGCCATAGGCGATTCCATCCACGACCATGCCGCCGTTGGCGGCGTAGACCATGTCGGGAAGGCCATCGACCGGGTCGATGAGCTGCACATCGAACCCGAGTCCGACATAGGTGTCGTAGAGCATCTCCCACTGGCGGACGGCGAGGTCGGTGTCGGTGGGCAGGGCAGGATCCATCCACGGGTTGATGCGGTACACGACCGTGAAGTGCTCGGGGCGGCACATGAGCACCGAGCGTGCGATCGGCACCCGCCCGGGAGCGGTCCGAGCTGCGGTGATTGGGTCAACGGTTACAGCCATAACGGTCTCCTTCACACGCGAGTCGCCCGATCCGGCCGACTCGATTCCGATAGGTGGTGGCGGACCAAGTCACTCCGACGAGCCTTGACCGCGACCGTTCGAGTCGGTCGCAGTTCAGACGCCGATCTCAGTCTCACACAAAGAATCATGATGATACCCGGTATTCGACGCAGTCTTCGTGCGTTTTTGTCAGAGACAAAGCAGTTTTCTTGAGTATCGATCCGGCCTCGCCCGACAAGCCCGCCGGCCCCGCTCTGTGTCTGAAGGCGATCGCGCGCGGCGGCGGGCGGCGGCGAAGCGGATGGCGGCACCACGAAAGCTAGTCGGCGTCGCGACGACGTCTCGAGGCGACCACGAGCAACGCGCCCGTCGCCGCGAGCACGGCACCCGCGGCGATCAGCCACGAGACTCCCCAGCCCGTCTGCGGGAGCCCTCCATCCGCCATGCCGTCAGCCCCGACGAACTCGCCCGGTCGGGCGTCCGGCGCCTCCGCTCCGGTCAGAAACCGGAAGACCGCGTCGGCCGAGAGCCCCTGATCGGTGTCGCGGGCGTCGCGCGACGCCACCCCGGTGACGACCATCGAGCGCCCAGGAGCCAGCGTGCCGAGGTAGAGGTACCGGCCGGAGAAATCTGCGAGACGGAGCCCGTCGGCGATCAGGGTCTGGCCGACGTAGACCGAGATGTCGACGTGCTCCGGTCCCGCCTCGATCGCGGCGATGACATCGAGCGCGACGGGCGCGTCCACCTCGGAGACGTTCTGCACGCTCATCTCCCAGCTCTCCGAGTGCCCCGGCGCTGGCATCCGCATGCGCGCCCTCTCGGGCGTGGCCGAGATGTCCGGGGCCGTAGGAGCGGAGAACAACCCGACAGAATCTCCGAAGCGTCCCAAGCCGTTCCCCACCCCCTCGCGTACGCTCGGTCCGCCGAAGAGGGCGACCAGGGCGACGATGAAGGCTACGAGCAGAACCGCATAGCCGAGCGCCCTCCTTCCTCTGCCCGTTCCGCTCCCAGTCTCGATGAGAGCGGAGGACTCCGTCATGGGATCCAGTGCGGTGCGCGCCAGCGTGACGCTGCCGAGAAGCAGCGCGGCCAGGGTGGCGGGGAACGACAGGCTCCTCGCCTCGGCGAGCGCCTCCTGCGCGATCCGGTCGCAGTCGGGGCACGCGATCCGATGCTGCTCGAACTTCGCCCTTTGTCGGGCAGAGGCCGTGCCGAGCACGACCTTGGCGATGACCTTGGTGCTGAACCCGCAGTCGAGCACACCCTCCTCGAGGAACGCCCGGATGTAAGCCTCCCTGAACGCTGCCCTGGCACGGAACGCGATGGTCGTGACGCTGCTCCTGGTGATGGCCATCTCCCGTGCGGCATCGGCGGTGGAGCGATCCTCGATCATCGTGAGCTGCAGCACGCGCCGCTGGTCCGCCGTCAGCTCAGCCAAGGCCCTGTCCACGAGCGTCCGCTCCAGGTCGGCCGAGACGACATCGGGAAACTGCACCTCCAGGTCCAGCATGAAGTCGTCGTCGGTGACGACCACCCTCCCCTGCTCGAAACGCCCTCTGGCAGACAGATTGCGCGCGACGGCGAACAGGTAGGCACGGGGATTCTCGATGCGACGACTGCCTTGCCCCAGCGCGTCGAGATAGACCGAGAACGTCTCGGCGACGACATCGTCGACGTCCTGCGGATTGGTTCCGCCCCTGAACAGAAAACGTCGCAGTTCGGGCGCGACGCGCACGTAGACCTCGTGAGTTCCGACTTCGTCGAAACCGTGAACGTCCCCCATCAGATTCCTCTCGCGTCCGCTGTCTCAGGTGCCGGGTGACCGAGCAGCTCGGGTCCGGAAGGAAACACCGATCGCCTCTCGACCATGGAACCGGGAGTCCGGTGCGAAAAGTCCGGCCCCACATTTGAACCCCAGATACGGGGTGGTTTCAAGGGAGACTACGGCGATTACGAAAAAAATGAAAATTCTTTGAAAATACCTGTGACCAAACAAACCGTGCCCGCACAGACTCTACGGCAGACGTTTCGTCGAGCCATCCCACCCCGAACGGATCGGGGCCGAGGTCATTCGGGTTCCTCGGCCCCGGTCCCGTTGTGGGGAAACCAGCGAAAGGATCACAGAACATGACTTCGACCACACCGCGGAGCGGGCGCAAACGTCTCTTCTTGGCCGTTGGAACGCTGCTCGGTATCGCCGCGCTCACGACTGCGGCCGCGTTCACCGACTTCGCCAACCTCAACCTGGGCAACGGCACCAGCGACTCCGGCATCGGCGGCGAGAACCGCTTCAACATCCAGGTCGTCGGAACCGATACGAACGGCGTCCCCGTCCCGGGGACCTGGCAGGAGGCGAACACCGCCGCCGGCGTGAACATCAAGGTTCCCGGCGCGAACACGATCACTCCCGGTGACACCGTGACCACCGCCATCCCGTTCAAGAACGAGAGCCCGGCCCTGCTGGCCAAGGTAAGCTTCTCGCTCCAGGAGCGTGCCGGATTCACCTCGGACCCGGCGATCCGCGCCGCGCTGCGCTACACCATCGCGCTCAACGGCACGGCTATCACCGGCGCGAGCAACGTCACCCAGGATGCCGTGAGCAATCTCGATCTCGGCACCTATGCCGCGAACGGCGGCTCGGGCGTGCTCACCGTCACGGTGACGCTGCCCGACCAGGGAAGCGCGGCCGCGAACAACGCTCTGCAGGGCAAGATCTCCTATGTGCAGGCCCACTTCGCGGCAATCTCGGTTCAGCCGTAGCACACTGACGGCTCGACGAGGACTGAGACACCAGCCACCTCGAAGAGCCCGTGCGGCGGGGAACCCGGGCAGGGGAGGCCTCCCCGCCGCACACCTGAGAGACCTATGAGCAACAGCGGGAGACCGCAGAGGAGAACCATGAGGACAATGCGAAGCGAGAGGGCCAGGGCGCTTCTCGCCTCCGGCGTGCTGCTCGCGTCGGGTGCACTACTGACCGCTGCCGCATTCACCGACTACGACGACGTGACGGTTGCACTCGACGGCAGCCACAATCGCTTCGGCATCGTCGTCGCAGGGGCTGCGGGAACCCAGTGGGAGCCGACGAGCAACAGCTGGGTCCAGGGCAATCCCGAAGCGTACCGGATCGCACTCGGTAGCGGCAGCAGCCACGTCCTCTCCCCAGGAGGGATCCTCGACCTGCGGATCGCCGTGAAGAACGACAGTCCTTCGCTCGCCGGACTGATCGACCTCGACATCGTCGACCCTCAGCCGCGCGGGCAGCAGTCCGACCCCGCGACCGGAAACTACCTCGAGCTCTTCGACCAGTTGCTGTTCACGGTCTCGGAGGGAGGGACGGTGCTTCTCGATCGCGTCCCGGCCACACAACCGCTGAGCTTTGCCTGGAGCGCCCCGCTCGCGGCGGGCGATCACCGTCTGCTGGATGTGCGGATCGAGCTGCCTGACTCCGTCGACAATCGCTGGCAGGGCGCATCCACCGATGTGCAGTTCCAGTTCGAGGCGGTGAACTCGTGAGGACCACGCCCGCATCCGGAACCATCAGACTCGCGCTCGCCGGAGGGCTCGTGCTCCTCCTCACGGCCGGGATCACGGCCGCAGCCTACTTCGACGAGGCGACCCTGAACCTCGGCGGCACAGGGATCGGAAACCCGAACACCTTCGACATCGCCGTCCACGACCAGGGCAATGCACTGCAGGACGCGAAAACCCCGGCCTCGGCGGTGGTACTCACCACGAGCGGGTCATCCGCCTTCACCGTTGACACCCCGGTGATCTTCGACGTCACGGTGACGAACCGCACGACAAGCCTCAAGGGCTCCATCGTGCCCGTCCTCTACGACCCGGATCCCGTCACCGACGATCTCTTCGCGAAGCTGCGCTTCTCTCTGTATCTCGACGGCTCCACGAGCCCGGTCGCGACAGGCGCGACGGCAGACGAGCTCAACGCGCTGGGAACGGCGTTCGTTGATGTCGCGGCGGGAAAGGAGCACACGGTGCGCCTCTCGGTCGTTCTCGCGACCGGCACCGGCTTCGCCTACTCGGGCAAGACGACGCAACTGGGCGTCCGGATGGATGGAGAAAGCACCCCATGAGGCTTGCACGATCACGACTCACGATACTCGTGGCGCTCCCCCTGATTTTTTTGACCGGCACGGCTCCAGCCGATGCCACGACTTCAGCGAACCTCATCGACGCCACTCCGGACGCGGTGACGCTCGCGGTGCCGGCACCTGGTGAATCGGCCTCCTGGTCGATGACGGTCGACAACACGAGTGGCCGCGCCTTGCCCCTGCGCCTCGCGGTGTCCGGCTCGTCGAACGCCCTGTTCGCCGGCGCCAACCCACTTCTGCTCAGCGCCGTCGACGGAGGCGGAAGGCATGTCTACGACGCCGTCCCGGTCGGGGAGCTCCTCGGCACGGCGACCGAGTTGAATGGTCTCAACATGGGCGAGAGCTATGTCCTGACCGGAACGGTCTCGCTCCCGCTGGCCGCGGGCAACGAATATCAGAACGCCGGCGGGACCATCACCCTGCGGTTCAGCACCGAAGCGAACGGTCCGAGTACTCCGCTCGCCTCCACGGGCGCGGAGGCTCTTCCGCTCGTCGCGCTGGCCGTCGGCATTCTCGCGCTTGGAGGAGCGCTCATCGTCGTCAGCAGGAACAAGAGGAGAGCGTCCAATGATTAGAACACGAGCGCGCAGGGCCAGGACCCTTGCCTATGGCGCAACCGTGCTCGGTGTCGTCGCCGTCGTCGCCGGGGCCGTGTTCTCGGGCTCAACTCTGGCCGCCTACCAAGACCAGGCGCACGCCAGGACCAATGCGATCGCGGCAGCGGTCACCACCCCGTTCACCCCCGGAATCTCCAAGAACGTGCGCATGGTCGACACCGGCCTCGGCCTCTCCAACGACGGGAACGTCTACGTCTGGGGCCGAACCGACATGGCCATGGCCGGTGGGGCTGCCGGCACGGGAACCGACAAGCCTCCGACCAAGGTTCCCGGCATGCCCGACGGCGGCCTCACCGCCGTGACCGGCGGTATCTACAACATCAACGCCTTGGACCGCCAGGGCGAGGTGTGGGGCTGGGGATACTACAACGTCCGCGACGGCACCGACGCGGCGAAGCCGGCCGACAACCCACAGCGCGTGCGGATCGGATCCGCGTGGAACGGCGGCGGCGCCATCCTGAACGAGATCGTCGCGATCTCATCGACCGAATACGCGGGTGCAGGCATCCGCGCCGACGGCACGGTCTGGCACTGGGGATCCCCGACCAGCTACGGCGGAAACGCCGGCGCGGGCGCGAGCCGGCTGATGGGGCTACCCGATCCAGCGGTCGCGGGCAACCGGCCCGTCTATCTCAAGGGCGCCTACACCAACTTCTTCGTGATCCTCGAGAACGGCGATGTCTACTACTGGGGCGGCGCGGCGGGCACCAGCAGCAGCCTTCCCTCCGCTCTGCCCAACGTGGACTCCAATCCCGCCCTCGTGTCTCCACTCTCGTCTTGGATGCGCAAGAACGTGGCGGCCGGAGAACCCTATGTCGTCGCCGTCGACGGTGGCATCGCAATGGGCGGCGCGCTGCTCTCGAACGGGCAAGTCCTGAGTTGGGGAGTCGACAGCTCGAGAATCGGTGCGCGCGGAACCGGCCCGTGGCCATACACCATCACACCCGGCATCGTGCCGGCGCTCTCCAACATCGTGTCGCTCCAGTTCGGCTTCACAGGTGTGGCACTGCTCGACAACACGAACAGACTCTGGGGTTACGGAGCCTCGGATGACTACGGCAAGTTCCCGCAGACTCCGACCGTGATCGATACGAACGTCGTGCAATACGGTTCCGGTCAGGGCTACTACCTCTGGCAGAAGAGCGACAACACGTTCTGGGGTCGCGGCTATAACCCCCAGGGATCGATCGGACTTCCCTCCGACAACACCTCGACGAACCGCCAGGTCTCATGGGATCTCGGGATGGTGGCCCGATGAACAACGACCGGCGGCATCGCACGCGAAAAGCACGACATGGAGAGGACGTCACGGTGAAGCGGACGGGCACGAAACGGATCCTCCTCGCGTCGGGCGCCCTGCTCGGCATCGGAGCACTGTTCACTGCGGCCGCCTACAACGACACCGCGAACCTCAACCTCGGAAGCGGCACCTCGTCGTCGGGGATCGGCTACCCGAACAGGTTCGACATCGGCATCGTGCTGCCAGACAACACGGTCGAACAAGCCGATACGGCGAGCGGCTTCGACTGGACGATCGCGGGCTCCGACCAGCTCGTTCCCGGCTCAAGCATCACCACGACGATCCCCGTCTTCAACAACACACCGGATCTGAGGGCGGCCGTCGACTTCAAGGTGCTGCTGCGCAATACCGACGGCTCCGTCGGGCCTGGAGTTCCCAACATCACACGGTTCCTCCGGTTCACCGCCTCACGCAACGGAACCGCACTGTTCAGCGATGTGACGTGGAATGCCGCGAGCGGAACACTGGGCACCCTCGCCGCACGGGGCTCCACCGCGCTCGCCGAGGGCGCCGTCTACACGAACGGGGCCGCGGGGAGCTCGACACCGCTCATTCTGAAGATCAGCTATCTCGACGTGCCGGGGGTCGAGGCCTACAACGGCGGCCGGTCGGCGTTGCGGCTGCGCTTCAACGCGTCGTCGGTGCACTAGCCATGACAGTCGAGGTGCAGAACACGAACATGTCCGACGCCGGTGATGAGATTCGTGAAGAGAAGGAACGACCAGAAAAGAGAACACGCCTTGTCGCGGCGTACGCCGTCGTCCGTTCTGGACTGCTGTCGCTCGCGGCCGTCGTCGGCACCGTCTGCATCCTCGCCTTCGCGGCGACTCTCCTGCTGGGGATGCGACCGCTCGTCGTCGAGTCCGGCTCGATGGAACCCGGAATCCCGACCGGCTCGCTCGCCTTCTCGCAACAGGTGGCGGCGGCCGATGTCGAGCCGGGACAGATCGTCACCGTGCAGCGTCCGCGCGATCTGGGTCTGCTGACCCACCGACTGGTCTCGAAGGAGGCATTGGGAGGCGGGGTCTTCGCTCTGACGCTGAAGGGCGACGCCAATGAGAACAACGACCCGGAACCCTACCAGGCCGAACAGGTCGGCCGGTACGTCTGGCATGCGGTCGGCCTCGGCTACATCGCCGCGATCCTCCAGACGAAGACCGGCATGGCCCTCTCGATCGCCTTCGCGCTCACGCTCATAGCGATGTTCATTCTGGATCCGAACCGTCTGCAACCGGATCGTCCCGGCCCTCGCCGCAGCGCCGCAGGAACGAATGCCGACGAGGCCGAACGTTCTGCCTGAGGACAGCGTCGGCCTGAGGACGGCGCCGGCCTGAGGACGGCGCCGGGGAACACGCCACCGATGACGGCGTTCTGCTGTGCCAGACATCCTTGCCAGACATCGAGTCGACGCCCGGTCGCAAAGCGGTTCAGACTCGAGGGCCGCTCTCGCGCACGCCAGCGACACATCCGAGGAGCGACATATCCGAGGAGAACAGAGGCGGTCCCCGAGTCTCCGCGCAGCTATCCGTAAGTTCTCGCTGCCATGCGCGCAATTCCTGCGCATCCCTTTGTGCATGCGCAATGATTCCGCGTACGCTGGCGAGATGGACAATCTCGACCGCAGTATCCTCGACCTGCTTCGCCAGAATGCACGGGCAGGGTACGGCGACATCGGGTCGGTCGTGGGCCTGTCGGCATCGGCGGTGAAGCGCCGTGTCGACCGACTGGTCGCCGATGGGATCATTCGCGGCTTCACGATCCAGGTCGACCCGGCCGTCGATGGCATGAGCACCGAGGCCTACGTCGAGCTGTTCTGTCGTGGCACCGTCGCTCCCGACGAGCTGTTGCGGATCCTCTCGGGGGTACCGGAGGTCGTGGACGCCGGAACGGTAACCGGGAGCGCCGACGCGATCGTGCACATACGCTCGCGCGACATCGCAAGCCTCGAGGTCGCCCTCGAGAAGGTGCGTCTCGCTCCCAACGTCGACCACACCCGCAGCGCGATCGTGCTCTCGCGGCTCATCCAGCGCGCGCACGACTGAGGTCGGGGGCCACACCACGGTCCCCACCCCCGCCCCCGGCCCCGGCCCCCGCCCCGGCCGACCTCGGCGACCGTGGCCGTTCCCGACGAGAAGGTCAGGTATACGGGACACTCTCGACGGAATAGGACCGTCTCGATGAGAGGTGGCACACGCGATCGGATCACTATCGCGTGAGCTCCGGCTTGCGCTCGACCGGCGCAAGAAACCAGGCGAGCGTCGCGGCGACGATCATCCCGGCGCAGAGGATGCCCGCCAGCACCACGATCTGAAAACGACCCGCCTCGAGTGGCGAGGCCCCGCCGAAGATCGCCCCGACGAACGCACCGGGCAGGGTCACCAGTCCCGTCGTCTTGGTCTGGTCGATCGAGGGGATGAGCGCGAACCGTACGGCGCGACGCGTGAACTCCCGCGTCGACCGGCGCGGAGTCGCGCCCAGCGCGAGCCAGCCCTCGACCTCGCCCCAGTTCTCGAACACCGCCTCGCTGAATCGCTTGCCGGTGAGCGTGGCGATCGACATCGCATTGCCGATCACGATCCCGCTGATCGCGAGCACATAACGAGGAGAGAACTCGATCGCCCCCGAGCCGAAGACGACGACGAGGGTTGCGGCTGTTCCGGCCGCCATGGCGGCGGCCACCTCGCCGAGATGGCGTGACGAGAAGCCGATGCGCCGCGTGCTCGTGGCGACGGCGGCCGCGAACATCACGGCCAGTCCGGCTGCGACCCAGAGCGGGTCGGCGATGATGCCGGAGAGCACAAGACTGATCGCGGCGAGTTGAGCGGCTCCGCGCAGAACGGCGAACGTCATCGCATACGGATGCCGCACTCGGAACCCCAGGGCGACGGCCGTGGTGATTGCGAGCAGGAGCGCTATGCCGACGATCGTCGGCACGAGCTCGATCAGCCAGGTCATGCTCAGAGCGTAGCGACAATGCCACCGCGACCAGCGGCACCGCTGTACCTGTTGTGCGACCACGTTTGTATTGCTACATTGAGGAGATGACCGAGTCCGGCGCCCTCTTCACGATCGACCACGCTGACTCGACCCCTCCGTTCGAACAGCTGCGGATGCAGGTGATCGAGGCGCTGCGCATGGGGGCGCTCGTTCCAGGAACACGTCTGCCGACCGTTCGCACGCTCGCCGCCGAGCTGGGACTAGCCCCGAACACCGTCGCGCGTAGTTACCGGGAACTGGAGCGGGACGAGGTCATCGAGACGAGGGGTCGCAACGGAACCTTCGTCTCGGCGACCGGTGATGCCGCCACCCGGCAGACTCAGCTCGCGGCCGCTGCCTACGCAGAACGCGTCCGACAGCTCGGGGTCTCTACCGAGGACGCCGTCTCGGCGGTGCTCGCCGCGCTCGGTGCCTCATGACTCGGTGCCTCATGAGAGGTCTCACAGCATCGGTGGCGATCCGATGCGACACGAGGGTCTCGACCCGTGCCAGCATGGAACCATGAGACTCTTGGTCGTGGAGGACGATCCAGACATGGGCCGCCTGCTCGAACGCGGCCTCGCAGCCGAGGGCTTCGAGGTGACGCTCACCACCAGCGGGATGGACGCGCTCATCGCGCTCGGCAGGGTGGGGAAGCCGGAGTATGCGCTCGCGGCCGTCGACGTCATGATGCCGGGCATGAGCGGCTTCGAGGTCTGCCGTCACATCCGCGAATCCGGCGGAGCTCTGCCGATCCTGCTGCTCACCGCGCGCGATGCCGTCTCCGACCGCGTCTACGGCCTCGACGCCGGCGCCGACGACTACCTCACCAAACCGTTCGAGTTCGCCGAGCTCACCGCACGCATCCGCGCCCTGCTGCGGCGCGACAAGGCGATACCGACCCGCAACACCGTCGGCAGGATCACGCTCGACTCGCACCTGCACCGCGCCGACCTCGACGGTCGGGAGCTTCCGCTCAGCCCGAAGGAGTTCGCCCTGTTGCGTCTGTTGGCTACGCACGCGGGAACGACCGTGAGCCGCGCGACGATCCTCGACGAGATCTGGGGCGGGCCCGAGAACATCGCGCCGAACATCGTCGAGCAGTATGTGAGCTATCTGCGACGCAAACTCGACGCCGTCAGCTCTGGTCTGCAGATCGCGACCGAACGCGGGACCGGTTACGCGCTCGAGGTGCTCGGCGGAGAGTCGACGGGCGGATGAGGGTCATCCGTCGCCTCTCGATCCGTGCACGCATCACGATCGGGAGCCTCATCGTCGCGACATTGTTCTTCGCGGCGGCGGCCATGGTCATGCGCGATCAGGTCGCTTCGATTCTGGATCGCGCGACCGTCACCCTTCTCAAGGACGACGCCGCACCGGCGATCGCCGCGCTCGAGAACCCGACCATGGACGCCATCGAGGTTCCGGGACACGGACAGCTCGTAGCCGTCGTCCGCCCGGACGGCGCCATCCGTCAGTCGACCCTTCCGAGGCCGCTCCGGTCCGAGCTCTACCATCTGGTCGACGACGCGCTCTCCCCCAAGGCCGTGACGGCGGGCGGCGAGGATTGGCTCGTGCTCTCACAGCCGGTCACCACCGCTGACGGCACCTGGCACGTCGTGACTGCCCGCAACGAGGAGTCGTCTGCGCTCGTGCTGCAGAGCCTCACCAACGGACTGATGATCGCCGCGCTCGTGCTCGTCGGCGGCTTCGGCATCGCCTCATGGCTGCTCGCCACCGCGGCGCTCCGCCCCGTGAACCGGATGCGGCGCACGGCCGCGACAATCGCCGCCGGGCCCTCTCGCGAGCTGCTGCCGGTCGGCCCGGCGCACGACGAACTGTCCGCTCTTGCGACAACGCTCAACACAATGCTGACCGAGCAACGCGCCGCGGCCGATCGCGAGCGGCAGCTCGTCTCCGACGCCAGCCACGAGTTGCGCACCCCGGTCGCCGTGCTGCAGGGTCAGCTCGAGCTCGCACACCTGAGCACCGGCGACGCCGACGCGCTCCTCGGCGAGATCGAGTCGGCACAGCTCACCGTGCGCAGGCTCGCCCTCCTCGCCGGAAACCTGCTGGAGCTGTCTCGGATCGAGTCGGGCGGTCTCGGAGGATCCTCCGACTGGGCGGGGCTCTCGGCCGAACTCGCCGAGGCCGTCGATCGCGCGCGGGTGACCGCAGCCTCCGACGCGACCATCGACTTCGACTATGGAGGGCCACTGGACACCGGCGACTGGGTGCCCATCGACGCTCACGACTTCGGGCGCATCGCCGACAATCTGCTGAGCAACGCCGTGACCGCCGTCGGAGACGTGGGTGTCGTGTGCGCCCGTCTGGACGCCAGCGCCCAGGCGATCACCCTCTCCGTCTTCGACGACGGCCCCGGTATGCCCGAGGAGTTCATGCCGATCGCGTTCGACCGCTTCAGCAGGCCGTCGCAGACGGCGGGACACGGCGGCGCCGGCCTCGGCCTGTCGATCGTTGCCGCGCTCGTCCACAGTGCCGGCGGCACAGTACGCCTCGAGAACCGCCCCGAGGGTGGCCTGGTCGCAGAGGTGATCCTGCCTTTCACCGCGACGCCTCGCCGAGATGATCCCTCCCGCAGGTGTCGGACGGCTTGCCCGAGCGACTAGATCACGCCGTCGGAGAGGGTGCTCGGGTTTCCGAAGCGGTGGGCCGTGATCGAGATGGCCTGCTCGCGCAGGAACGGCAGCAGTTCCACGCGGCCGGCCTGCGTGACGGCGTGGTCATAGATCGCGACATCCGGCGAGCCGCCGAGTGCCCTGGCGAGCTCGCTTCCTCCGCCGCCGGCGAGCCGCACCCGTGACGTGTTGACGCCGCCGAATGCCGCGCGCTTGAGCCATGCGGAGTCCTTCTCGACCTTCACTCTCACCTCGCGGCCGGCGAGCACCGAGAGCACCGCAGTCGGCAGCGTGACGGCGCTCGACACCGTGAAGCGCGACTTCGACAGCAGTCCTGCCGCGATCACGCGCAGACCGTCGCTCAGCGAAGCCGCCTCGTTGATGCGCACCGTGACGGGGAGCGGCAGGTAGCGAAAGAGATTGCGCTCGAGGCCGAGCCCCGACACATCCTTCACCGCATCGAACTCCTCACGCCAGGCGAGAGCGTCGCTGAGCGCCGAACGGCGCAGCACGTCGAACTCCTCGTAACCGAGCGACGACTGCGACGCCTCGATGAGCTCCGTGACGCGCTGCTGGAGCCCGCGCAGGTGCAGTGTCGAGCTGTTCTTGCCGGGGTCGGTGACCCAGTTTCCGAGACCGAACAGGTAGTTCGGGCCTCCGGCCTTGGTGCCGGCCCCGACAGAGGAGCGCTTCCAGCCACCGAAGGGCTGGCGCTGCACGATGGCGCCGGTGATGCCGCGATTGACGTAGAGGTTGCCGGCTTCGACGGTGTCGAGCCAGAGCGCGAGCTCCTCCGAGTCGAGGGAATGCAGGCCGGCGGTGAGTCCGTAGTCGACGGCGTTCTGGAAGCGGATCGCCTCGTCGAGGTTCTTGGCGTGCATGATTCCGAGCACCGGGCCGAAGAACTCGGTGAGGTGGAAGTAGGAGGCGGGGGCGATGCCGGTGCGGATGCCTGGCGACCACAGCTTGCCGCTGTCGTCGAGCTTCCTCGGCTGCACAAGCCACTCCTCGCCTGCGCCGAGCTCGGTGAGGGCATGCAGCAGCTTGCCGTTCGCCGGCTCGATGATCGGGCCCATCTGGCTGGCAGGCTCGGCCGGGTAGCCGACCGCGAGCGAGGTCGCCGCGTCGACGAGCTGACTGTGGAACCTCGCCGACTTGGCGACGGATCCCACGAGGATGACGAGGCTGGCCGCCGAGCATTTCTGGCCGGCGTGGCCGAAAGCGCTCTTGATCACGTCGGCGGCGGCGAGGTCGAGGTCGGCGCTCGGAGTGACGATGATGGCGTTCTTGCCGCTCGTCTCGGCCAACAGCGGCAGATCCGAGCGGAACGAGCGGAACAACTGCGCCGTCTCGTAGCCGCCGGTGAGGATCACCCGGTCGACGGCCGGGTGCGACACGAGCTGCTTGCCCAGCTCGTGGTCGGCGAGGTCGACGAGTGCGAGCAGCTCACGCGGGATGCCGGCCTCCCACAACGCCTCGACCATGATCGCGCCGGAGCGCTGAGCGAGCTTGGCCGGCTTGATGATGACCCCGGACCCGGCGGCGAGCGCCGACAACACGGAGCCGGCAGGGATGGCCACCGGAAAGTTCCACGGCGGGGTGACCACGGTGAGCTTCGACGGCACGAAGATCGCGCCCTGCACCGTGTCGAGGTCCTTGGCCCGTTCGGCGTAGTAGTGCGCGAAGTCGATGGCCTCGCTGATCTCGGGGTCTGCCTCGGCGATGGTCTTGCCGGTCTCGGCAGCCATGACCTCGATGAGCCGGTCGCGGTTGGCGGCGAGGGCGAGGCCTGCGCGGTGCAGGACCGCGGCGCGTTCGGCGCCGGGGAGCTGTCCCCACGCGGTTCCCGCCCGCACGACGGTGTCGACGACGCGGTCGAGAATTCCGGGATCGTCGATGTGCGAGGCGGCGATCGTGTCGAGGCCGAGCTGGGAGCCGGGAACGCGGGAGAGGATGCGGCGCCCCCAGGCACGGTTGGCCGGGAGTGCGGGATCGGTGTCGGGTTCGTTGCGAAAACCGGAGCCGGGCGAGCCAGGGCCGGTCGAGCCGGAGCCGGGCGAGCCAGGGCCGGTCGGAGCGCCTTCCCCCGCGGAGCCGCGGGCGAGACCGAGCACGGCGGCGGTGAGGCCCGGATCGGCCGTGGTCGGGCGGTGCGGGGTCGCGGCGTCTGAGGTCGAGGCGCTCACCGTGTCGAGCTCGGTGATGGCCTCTCGGTTCTGCGTGCGATTCGGACCGGGAACGACGTCGTCGAGCCCATCGAGCGAGGCGAGGAAGCGCTGCGTCTCACGTTGGAGCAGGACCGGCTGACTCGTGAGCTCGAACACGGCCGACATGAAGTTCTCCTGGCTCGCGTTCTCCTCGAGACGGCGGATCAGGTAGGCGATGGCGACGTCGAACTCCGCCGGGTTGACGACCGGCGTGTAGAGCAGCAGGCGGCCGACGTCCTTCCGCACGGCCTCGGCCTGGCCGGTGGCCATGCCGAGGAGCATCTCGAACTCGATGCGATCGGCGACCCCACGCTCACGGGCGAGCAACCAGGCGTAGGCGACGTCGAACAGGTTGTGTCCGGCGACGCCGATCTTCACGGCGGCGGCGTTCTCAGGGGTGAGCGCCCAGTTCAGCACGCGCTTGTAGTTGGTGTCGCTATCCTGCTTGGTGGAATAGGTGGCGAGCGGCCAGTCGTGCACGGCCGCGTCGACGTGCTCCATCGCGAGGTTCGCGCCTTTGACGACGCGCACCTTGATGGGGGCTCCCCCGGCCGCGCGGCGACGCTTCGACCATTCGGTGAGACCTTGCAGTGCGGAGAGCGCGTCGGGCAGGTAGGCCTGCAGCACGATGCCGGCCTCGAGGTTCTTCAGCTGCGGCTGGTCCAGGATGCGCTCGAAGACGGCGATCGTGAGGTGGAGGTCGCGATACTCCTCCATGTCGAGGTTGATGAACTTTCCTCCCCCGCCGGTTGAGCCGGTCACGGCCGCCGCAGCCAACTCATAGAGCGGGGTCAGGCGCCGCACGACACGCTCGACGGCCTCGTCGAACGACCACATCGAGAGCTGGCTCGCGACCGAGGACACTTTGATCGAGACGTAGTCGACGTCGGGGCGGGCGAGCAGTTCGCGAGTGCCCTCGAGACGGCGGTTGGCCTCTTTCTCACCGAGCACGGCCTCGCCGAGCAGGTTGAAGTTGAGCCGGTTGCCGGACTCGCGCAGGTGCGCGATCGCCGGTCCGAGCTTCTCGGCGGTCGCGTCGACGACGAGGTGACCGACCATGTCGCGCAGCACCCGCCGCGCGACGGGGATGACCACCCAGGGCAGCACCGGGCCGAGCACGCCGCCGAGCCAGATGGCTCCGCGCATGTACCAGGGCAGGAACGCCGGGGTCTTCTTGGCGACTCGCTGCAGGTTGTAGCCGGCGACCATGAGGTTCTCTGGGCGCATCACGCCGTCGACGAAGCCGACTGTGAAGTCGAGGCCGTTGGGGTCTTTGAGAACTCCGGCGAGGCGTTCGGCCGACGGGTCGGCAGGGATGGTGGCGCTTTCGGCGAGCCACTTCCGCACGAGGGCGATGGCGCGTGGTGCGAGTTCCTCGGCCTGAGGCTGCAGGTTCGTGGGGTTCGGCATGGTCACGAGACTAGTTCTTTCTCTCGGCGGAAAGCAGCTTTGGGTTCGGGCAGGGCGGCACACGGCGAAGTGCGTCCGAGATAAGTGTGCGGCTCGCAATCGATGCGGTAAAGCGAATGTCAATAAACGATATTGATTAGTAGAATTGATGAATTCTCGACCACGGGGAGGTGCGGCATGCTGGACGTGCGCAGATTGCGGCTGCTGCGGGAGGTCAAACTGCGCGGCACGCTCGCAGCAGTGGCCGAGGCGCTCGCCTACAGTCCGTCATCCGTGTCGCAACAGCTCACCCTGCTCGAGAAGGAGGTGGGGGTGCCGCTGCTCGAGAAGTCGGGGCGGCGGGTGCTCCTGACGCCGCAGGCCGAGGTGCTCGTCGAGCACGCGAACAAGGTGCTCGACGCGCTGGAGCGTGCCGAAGCCGAGCTCACCGCCTCACTCACCACGGTGCGCGGCACGGTGCGGATGGCGGTGTTCCAGTCGGCCGCCCACGCTGTGATCCCGCAGGCGCTCTCGATCCTGGCGAAGGAGTATCCGGAGCTGCGCGTCGAGGTGACGGAACGCGAACCCGACACCGGCCTCTTCGAGGTGTCCGCACGCGACTTCGACCTCGTGATCGCGGAGCAGTACCCGGGTCGCACCCGGGAGCACCGGCCAGACCTCGACAGGGTGCATCTCTGCGCCGACGTGATCCGCCTGGCGACGGGACCGCTCGACGGCTCGGCGTCCGGCGGGGTGGCCGCCCGCAGCACGGTGGACCGCGGGGCCGCGCTTGGCATGGCGTCCCGTGGCCCGGCCACGCCGCTGCGCTCCCTCGCCGACGTGCGCTCGCTGCCCTGGGTCATGGAGCCCGTGGGCACGGCCTCCCGGCAGTGGGCCACCCAGCTGTGCCGCTCCGCGGGCTTCGAACCCGATGTGCGCTTCGAGACCGCGGACCTCATGGCGCATATCCGGCTCATCCGCTCGGGCAACGCCGTGGGGCTGCTCCCCGATCTCGTGTGGGCAGGCGAGGCGCCGAGCGTGACCCTGCTCGACCTCCCCGGTCAACCGCACCGCGATGTCTTCACCGCCGCCCGCCGCTCGAGCGCCGAGCGCCCGGGCGTCTCCGCCTGCCGCGAGGCGCTGGCGCGCGCGGTCGAACTCGTGGCGACGCCGGCTATGCCAGCGGGCTGAGTCGCTTCCCCTAGGAGTGATGACGGGCGCGATGACAGGGCGCGGCTGCCCCCACCGTGCTGCCGACCGGCGGGGCGACAATCAGCCGGCTCACTTCCGCGGGTAAGGGTCCTGTGCGCAACGCGAGTACCCGCTCACCAGAATCCTCGCCCCCTCGACGGCGCCCTCGTCATTGTCCACCCCGATGAGGAGATCCGCTTCCGGGGTGCGAAAACCGATACGGCGTTCGGAGTTCGTGGGGGTCTTCACCTCCTTATACCCGTCCGCGAGCAAGTCCGCCTTCACCTCATCCATCCACGGCTGGATCTCGAAGCCGTCCGCGACATACACCTCCCAATCGCCGGTATAGAACACCCCTACCCCGCCGTCACACCAGAATCTAGAGGCCGGGCGCGGGTCTTCGACCCTCACGACCGCCCCCTCCGGGAGACGATCGACGATCTTCTGCATCTCCACATGCGTCTCATCACGAACCTCATCAAACGACGGCAATGTGCTCCCTCCGCAACCCGCAAG